>CBDAPT010000007.1:0-213847 GCA_965198665.1 Rhizobiaceae bacterium
TCGGTGTCGTCGTGTCTCGGGAATGAAGCATTGTGTTCTGTTATAAGAGTGGCAGTAATAGGCTCCACGTCCATTGATAGGATGGCTGGTGTCATAGCACGTCTATGACAAACCTCCTTGAATTCCTCCATACTGAACGGCACAATCCAGCCCCCAATAAAAATTGCCACACGAAATGTGCGGCAATATAAATTCACGCGCTCGTTAACTAGTGGATTTTAATATCCTTGTTATTGAGACCTGCTCTTATCACTTCAAGGTCAACATACTCCGGGTCAACATCAACAGAAGGCCCATCTGGAGTTTCGAGCACGACCAATTCAAGTAAGTCTCCGTTCAATAGGCAATTTACAATTGTACCATCCCCGCTCCGGAACGAACTCCACCTATTTTCGACAACTGACATTTCTACGACTTCCTCGGGTTTAGGATAATCCAAGATTACATTGTCGCAGAAATTTGTTAACGCCATGTTTACGTCCCTTCCCAGCTTGCATAGTTAAACTGAAACAACCGATCCGTGAACACAAGAGAAAATGCGAATCATTAAACAATTAAATAGCAACTAAACGTTGATATTTAAAGGCTAATAAAAAAAACTTGATATTTTCTGATCATTAATTTAATATTACATTTAAATTAAAATATATTTATTATTATTATAAATATTTGTCTATCGTAATTTATTATTTATTTTTTTTATTAATTATTTTAATAAATATTAATATATCTTTTTCTAAAAAACTTGATAGATCTCTGAAAAATGATCATTCGGCCGAACAGCGCCTATGATTACGGTTTTGATTTATGAAACAGGCTTTCAATAGCGGATTGTCCGTCGTCAGGGATTTCTGGACAGATTATTACTTAAGTTAGGCGAGTATCTGGCCCATCAGTTTATTTTTGTTTAAGCAGCCTGCTTATTGCATCGCCGTTTCCGCTCCGAGGTGCACCACCGCCAGGCCCTTTTTGAAATGAGGGCGCAAGCCCGAATGCAAAAAAGGGCCTGGCGGTGAAAAATTTCGACAGGCGGAGCCTGCGATGACTTGAATTGCCGTTACCAATACCCCTACCGCAGAATTGCGCACAAGCGCAATCGCCTCTTCGAACAGACTGTGCCGAAGAGAGATTTCACGCTGTGCGCTTCCCAGAGGTTTGAGAGCGGTCATGGCGGTGCCTGCGCATCTCTGAACACCTCCTCCGGCGTCCGGAAGCCGAGTGCCTTGCGCGGCCGTGCGTTGAGCAGATCCTCCACCGCCTGGACCTCGGCATCGGTCACAGACCGGAAATCCGTGCCTTTCGGCAAATACTGGCGGACCAGTCCATTGGTGTGTTCATTCAGCCCGCGCTCCCATGAGTGGTAGGGCCGGGCAAAATAGAACTTGGCATCAAGCGCCTTGGACAGGCTGCTGTGGCCAGCGAATTCCTTACCGTTGTCCGCAGTGATCGTGTGAACCAGGTGCCGATCTGCCTCCAGCCGGCGTCTGAGCGCAGCTCCGACATCTTCGGCCGTTTTCCTGTCGAGCCGTACCAGTCGGGTCATCTTCGAGGCGCGGTCCACCGCCGAAACCACTGCGCCGCTTTGACCCGCTCCAACGATCGTGTCCACCTCCCAGTCACCGATCCGCAACTTCTGTTCGACGATCGCGGGCCGCTCACTGATATCGACACGACCGGGAATGCGTCCTCGCCCGGCGTGCCGGCCGCCGCGCCAATTCGGTTTCTTCCCACGCCGCCGCAGACGTTTGTAAAGGCTGCCACCGGCCCTGCGGTCCGCGCGGACGTATTCGTAGATCCGCATCCGCCCCACCATGGCTTGGCCTTCCCGACGAAACCGACCCTAAATTTGCTCTGGGCTCCAGCCAGCCGCCAACTTCTCCTCGACCAATTGCCACAGGGCGGGTGTCATCTTCCTTGGCACCGATGACGCCCTGTGGCGGCGCTCTGTCGCCTTGTTATGGGCCTGTTTGTACCGGTAGCCCCGGCCGCCGCTGTTGCGCTGCATCTCTCGACGGATTGTCGTGTGATGGCGTCCGAGCTCACGCCCAATGTCTCTCTGCGAGAGGCCGCTTTTCTTCAACCCCCAAATCTGGCAACGTTCATCTTGGGTCAGGTGGTGGTAGCCGCGAGGCATAGGCGAATCTCCTTCTACAAGATTCTCGCCATCGCCTGGCCCGCCCGCAAGGAAGAATGCTCATCACGCTGCCGTTTTCACTGGTGCACTTCGGAATGGCACGGGGGCATCGAAATATGCTGCTCAGACTGGCTTTCGCAGACCATCTAAAATACTGCCGGAATGAAGGTCATAGAACTCCCAAAATGTCTTTACCAATCATAGTCTTAACGCATATTCAAAACAATAAATGTATATCTGGTGCGGCCGAGAAGACTCGAACTTCCACGGGAGTTACCCCACAGCGACCTCAACGCTGCGCGTCTACCAATTCCGCCACGGCCGCAGAGGAAAGGCGCTGAAAATTCAGCTTCGCGGATGTAACAAATCACCACCGCAGTGACAAGTAATATTCCCCCATTGCGGCATATATTTTCAGCGCTTGCATCACCAGCTTGTCTGAGGCACATAAATCTCATGAAGCCCAAATGGACCCAACGATCCGACCTGACAGCCGACATAGGTCGTGCAGACAACAAACCCGTTTCGTGGGAAGTTTCTGATCGACCGATCGACTACAGTGATGCCACGCAACGCATGGAACAACATGTAGCGGATATTCATTCGGGCACCGAGAACGAACTGGTCTGGCTCCTGGAGCACCCTGCACTTTATACGGCGGGCACCAGCGCACAAAGCAGTGATTTGCTGGACAGCCAGCGTTTTCCGGTATACCGGACCGGACGCGGCGGTGAATATACCTATCATGGGCCGGGACAACGGATAGCCTATGTAATGCTGGACCTGGCAACACGCAAACAGGATGTAAGGTTTTTCGTTTCCAGGCTGGAACAATGGGTGATCAATACACTCGACCAGTTCAATGTCAGAGGTGAACGCCGCGAAGACCGGGTCGGTGTGTGGGTTACGAGGCCTGATAAACCACCGCTGCCCAATGGGGCCCCGCGCGAAGACAAGATTGCAGCCATTGGCATTCGTATTCGCCGCTGGGTAACGTTTCACGGAATCTCATTGAACGTGGAACCTGAACTTGAGCATTATTCTGGAATTGTCCCATGCGGGGTGGAGGGGCACGGCGTGACAAGCCTGGTCGATCTGGGCTTGCCGGTAACTTCGGATGATGTCGATTTAGCTCTTCGTCAGGAATTCGAAAAACTCTTTGGCCCAACTGACTGACTGCATGTAGCAAGGCGCCAGTTAGGCGCCTTGGAACCGGATTCTCTGAGTCGTTTGAATGACTTCAGGCAACTTGCTCGAGCAGAGATTCAAGTGCCTTGTTCAGGACTGGGCTCTCGTTTCGAAGATATTCAATCAATGCCTTTTCGTTTTCATGCAGAACACCGTCCCGGCCTATTCTTTCGACAAGCCATGTCGCTTCGCAATGATCCACCGGCTCTGAGCGAATACTGTCAAGCTCCTGCATACGGTTGCGTTGACGCCAGGCTTGTTCCTGCGCTGCATGATCGCTTGTAAAAGCTTCCTGCCAACCATGCCCGCTCATCACCTTACCAAAGGAGGACAACGTCTTGGACAGCATGCCGGCAGTGTCGGTGGTTGTATCGTCCAGCCACGCTTCGCGACGCAGGATTTCCTCTGGTGGCAGAGACTGGTACCCGCTGGCCATCATCAGATGAGCTGCGACCGCCTTTACGAAGACATCGTTCCATTCCGGGTGATTTTCAACTTCCACGGTCAGATCGTTGAGATCGAACAGTACTTCGACTTCTTCCCGGGAAATGGCAACCCGCCCACCCTCACCCGGGCCATACATTACACGACGGATCAGTTTGGCTTCCGGCGCACCGATTACACCGGGTTGCAGGGTTTCATTGCCAATCAGTTTTCCGTTGCCCTCAAGCACCGCATGCGCAACTTCCTTGAGCGCATATGCGCAGAGACTGTCGGGTACGTGTTTTCCACGCTCGATGATCCTCACCAGCAGCTGCAGTTCAGAATCTGCCTGCACATGACCATCGTGGGAAACTCGTTTGATCAACCACTCGGCATTCGTCTCGCTGACATATCCTTCAGGCCGGGACTGATTGATGACATAATCGGTCATGACTTCCAGGAAAAACTGATCCCACTCGGGGCAGGTTTCAGAAACTTCATCATTTAGCGCAAAGACAGCTTCGGCTTCCGCCCGGCTCACAATCATGTCGTCAAACACTTCACGACGATACATGATGACATCATCGGCATCGATTTTCGAGGCGTCCTTCAGAAAATACCTGAAATTCATACTCACGTCCTTTTAAAACCCCATTCGCACACAGCCTACCAACGGAGTTTTGATAAATGCCCAATGGTTATGGTTAGCGGACGGTTAACGCTTCTTCCTCAACCTTTTGCTCGCGATAGAAAATGTAGAAACCGGATCCGATGATTATCGAGATCCCCAGCCACTTCACCATATCCGGAAATTCGTTGAAAATCAGGTAGCCGAGGATGGTTGCGCTTACGATTTCGACATGTTGAAAGGGCGCCAGAACAGAAGCAGGTGCCATGGAAAATGCAATGACTATCAGCAGATGCGAGGCTATTCCAAAAAAGCCAATACCCAGCAACAGCGACCATGCCTGTGAATTATCGGGGATAGTAAGGGCAAAGTCTTCCGATCCCAGCAATGTTCCCAGCAGCATCACCGAAGAACACAGGATGACGCCGCCAATTCCGGCAAAAAATTGCATGATCAGCGGATCATCGCTGCTACCGGACTTTCTGGTCAGTATTAGATACACCGAAAAGAGAAATGCGGTGCAAAGCGGCAAGAGTGAAACCAGGCCAAACAACTCGTAGCTTGGGCGGATTACGATGATAGCACCGGCAAATCCAATTACTGCTGCAAGCAATCTGCGCCAACCTACCGTTTCTCCCAGAAAGACGACTGACATCAACATCACAATGATCGGTTCCACGAAAAATATCGAAATCGCATCGGCAAGCGGCATATATTTGACGGCTGTAAAAAACAGCATGGCCGCAAGTCCCATCAACATGCCGCGGATGACATTGAGCGCTGAAAAATACATGGGGAGAATGCCGTTACGCCAAGCGACCCCCAGAAAAACAAACAGGAACACTGATTGTACGGTAAAACGACTGAAGGTGACCATTGCCGGACTTACAGCATGCTGCGTTGCAAGAATTTTGGCGATTGCATCCATGACCGGCGCAAACAACATGGCACCCACCATTATTATCATTGCACGGACTACCTGAGATCTTGGATGGGATGCGGGCGACATTATGTGATTCCATCTGCAGCAGACGAACCATTATGACTGAAATTCAAGCGATGACAATGCGATAGGAGCATTCACGCCCTTAAATCTATGCTCGCCCAGGGGTTTGACGGCTGTGTGATCCGGCAAGGCACATCTGGAAAGGAACTCATCGCTGGACAACACTGATTTTTCAAGCTCTTTCGACTTGGCTTCTATGCGGGCTGTCACATTGACCGTATTACCGAGATAAGTAATCTGCCGCTTGCTGCTGCCCGTTTCACCTACAATTACAGGGCCGGCATGCAAGGCAATTCGCACTTGTGGTTTTATACCAAACTCCTGTTCGATCGCTGTTGAGTGTTTGCTGCAAATCTCCTGCATCGAAGACACCGCCGATAGAACCCTGCGGTTCTTCTGCGGATCGCTGTAAAAGGGCCAGACTGCAATGATGGCATCGCCCACATAGGAATGGACTTCGCCGCCAAAACGCGTGATCGGTTCATCCAGCAACATGAACAGGCGATTGAGGTATTTGTGGAACTGGACATCTCCAAGTGTCTGCGCCGCCACGGTAGAACCCACTATGTCCACAAAAACGAAGACCCGCTCTTCTGCAATTGCCTTGTGATATTTACCCAGAATTAGATTGGTAAGCTGTCTGCCGCCAATGAACATCCTGAATTGAAAAAACGTGACTATTGCGGTCAACACCGCAAACGAAACTGCAATATCAACCAGAGTTGATTTCCAATCATTGGTGAACAAGGTGACGTCATAGCCGGTTATCCAGAAATAGACATATTGGCAGAACGTCAGTGAGAAGAATATCAGAAACAAATGAACGAGGCTCCGCCACAAAAGCGCTGGAAGAAAAGCCAACCGTCGGAAATAGGAATTGGGAGCATTGACAAAGGAAATCTCAAAGGCAGCGGTAAATCCGCCAATCATCAGGCCTGTGGCAATTCCCAGCCATGGTGAACCAACAGAATCCGGCTGCTGCAAATATGTCAGAGAGGTGTAAACATAGCCAAACAGGGCTCCGAACAGCGTGACGGATATCCATACCGGGAACTGCTCCCGCTGCAGGAACCGAGGCAAGGTCACGACTTGTCCTGCAGAACCGAATGGAACAAGTCATCCGCAGCCTTAAAGTCTGTCCAACGTTGTTTGCGACGTTCCGCTGCCTCGTAATCCTCACCCCACTGGCTGTTGTTCCAGTCTTCATCCACATGAGCAGCCGCCCAGACTTCTTCGGCATCCAGGTTACGCTCCGCCAGTGCCAATGCCAGCAAAGCTGAACCGGACAATGACGTGAAGGTGTGAATGCAGGCCAGTTTGAACGGTTCTGCATGGGTTTCCAGGCGTTTGCCGAAAGCTGCAATTGCTTCACGGGTCTGTGGCACATGAATGATGCCCTGCCCGGTTTCAAACACTGCACCAAGTTCTTCCGCGGCCCAGTCCAGCACCGGATCCCAGTGTTTGTTCTGATTGTCTACAAGTCCCTGCGGGCTGTCGGCCCGATAAACCAGCAGGTCAGAAGAGGCATAACGGACAATATCTTCCATTACCGCCTGCATTTCATTTGCCACACCATCGGCTGCGGTATTTGCCAGTCTTGTTACCGGCATCAGCAGCGGATTGATTTCCGTCTCGATGTTCTCCCATTCATTCGCCACAAGTTTCGCACAAGCTTCGCCGGGCAGTATCAGTGTTTGTTTTCCAGGAGTTTTTACGGTTTTGCCATCCAGTTCAATGGTGAAAAATTCGCTCTCTTGGCTGACCGCTACCGATTTGTAAAATCGCTTGGGGAATGAGGGTTTGTCCTGGCCCCGATTTGCCTTACCTGGACCAACGTCACCGCGTTCGGCGGCACCCTCTGCATCTTCCAGAATTTCACGCATTGCCTACGCTCCGAAGTTTTGGAGTCAAATCAATCATTTATTCCATCCTGTTCAGCATCAGATTCATCCAGAGCCAGCAGGTTGAATGTCTGAACCATATGGGGAGGCAAAGGCGCTTTTACATCCAAAATTCCACCGGACGGATTTGGAATTCGAATCCGTCTTGCATGAAGATGCAGTTTTTTCTGTATGCCGCCGGGAAACTCCCAGTTTTCAATATCAAAATACTTTGGATCACCAATAATCGGATTGCCAAGATGTTTGGTGTGGACCCGAAGCTGATGGGTTCGACCGGTAATCGGCTGCAGTTCCACCCATGACAGATTTTGCCCGGCCTGATCAATGACTCGATACCTGGAAACCGCGTGATCAGCATCCGGCTCACCGTGCCGGGCAATCCTCATCTTATCACCATCCGGTGTGCGTTCCTTCACCAGAAAGGTAGAGATCTGTCCTTCGCGTTTTCGGGGCACGCCTTTGCAGATTGCCCAATAGGTTTTTTCCGTATCACGATGACGGAAAGCAGCTGTCAAGTCAGCTGCAGCTCCTCGGGTTCGTGCAACAACCAGCACCCCTGACGTATCCCGGTCTATGCGGTGTACCAGCCTTGGCTTTTCGCCCTTCTGGCTGCGCATGGATTCAAGCATGGAATCCACATGACGGTTGACACCGGAACCCCCCTGAACCGCAAGACCGGCAGGCTTGTTGAAAACCAGAACTTTTTTGTCTTCATAAAGCAGCATCGACTGCAATACGTCGTGATCGCCACGATCCCGAATGGTATTTTTTGTAAGCGGCTGTGCAACATTCATCAAAGTGATTTGTGGCGGCAGCCTGACACTTTGGCCGGAGGCTATGCGGGTATCTGACTTTGCCCGCGCACCATCCAGCCGGATTTGCCCGGAGCGCAGCAGTTTCTGCAACTGGCCGAACGCAAGGCCGGGATAATGCAACTTGAACCATCGGTCCAGCCGCATGCCGGCTTCATCAGTATCAACAACTTTGTTTTGTACGGTGCTCATAAAAATGCCTTACAACATCGCGCGACCAAACCATAGCCCTGCAAAGACGGCTGCGACAGAAAGCAATACACTCGCAAGGCCATAAACCACTGCGCTCGACATTTCGCCGCGTTCGACAAGGTTTGCCACATCAAGCGAAAATGCAGAAAACGTGGTGAACCCACCGAGAATGCCGGTTGCGAAAAACAACCTGATTTCGTTGGATACTCCGCTTTTCTTGGTGAGCCAGGCAATAAACAGGCCCATGATCAGAGAACCGATTACATTGACAAACAGTGTGCCCCACGGAAATGCGGGGCCCATCAACCGTAAAGCGGCAATGCCTGATAAATGCCGGAATGAAGCACCAATTGCCCCGCCAGCTGCAACCAGAAGGAGGTTTGTCATTTGCGTTGCCTTTCCTGACGAAGCTTCTTCCAGTAGTCGAGCCGTTTGCGAATATCGCGCTCGAACCCTCTCTCGACAGGTTCATAGTAGGTTTCACGCGTCATATCTTCCGGAAAGTAATCCTGCCCGGAAAATGCATCCGGCTGATCGTGGTCATACAGATACCCGTCACCGTAACCCTGTTCTTTCATAAGTTTTGTGGCCGCGTTCAATATATGCCGGGGTGGCAGAAGTGATCCATTTTCGCGGGCGGATGATTTGGCCTTTTTGATTGCTATATGGACCGCGTTTGATTTTGGAGCGGTGGCAAGGTAGGCACATGCCTGTGCCAGTGCGCGATCCCCCTCCTCTGCTCCAAGGAAATCGAAAGCCTGGACCGCAGCCATGGTCAATGGAAGGGCATGGGGATCAGCGTTGCCTATATCCTCACTGGCCATGACAACCAACCGGCGGCCAATGAACCGCCTGTCTTCGCCTGCTTCCATCATGCGGGCGAGGTAGTAGAGCGCCGCATCAGGATCAGAACCGCGAACGGATTTATGCAAGGCACTGATGAGGTTGTAGTGCCCGTTCTGCCCCTTGTCATAGATTGGCGCCCGGGGCTGTAGGACTTCTTGAAGTGTGTCCGCATCAAGCAATTCGCCTTCCTTGGCAACACGCCAGATTTCCTCGGCCAGTGAGATTATGGCTCGCCCGTCCCCGTCGGCCATGCGAACCAGGGACGCGCGCGCATCTTCGGCAAGCGGCAATTGCATTCCGCGATGTTCCTCAGCACGCGCAACCAGTGCTGTCAGGCTTTCCTCATCATGTGACTTGAACGTAAGAACGGTTGATCGTGACAGCAAAGCAGCATTGAGTTCAAACGAAGGATTTTCGGTGGTTGCCCCTACGAGGACAATCGTACCGTCCTCCATGACGGGCAGGAAACTGTCTAATTGCGCCTTGTTGAAACGATGAATTTCATCAACAAATAGCAGTGTCTTGTTATCATTCATGCGCCGCATTTTGGCTGTTTCGAACACTTTCTTGAGGTCGGCAACCCCTGAGAATATTGCGGACACCTGTTCGAAAGCCAATTCGGCTTCTCCCGCCAGCAGCCTTGCAACCGTCGTCTTCCCGGTTCCCGGTGGGCCCCAGAAGATCATACTGCCCAGGGTTTTGGATTCCAGCATTCGTGTGATTGTGCCGTCCGGCCCTGTCAAATGGGGCTGTCCCACCACCTCGGAAAGATTTTCCGGACGTAATTGTTCTGCAAGCGGAGAAAGTGCCTTGTTACTTTCTGCATCTGTTGCAAACAAATCACCCAAGTCACTGATCCCTGAATATGCCGGTTTACCGTGTGTATTGGCGGAAGAAGCCGCCATCGCGGTCCATAACATATTCCCGTCCGCGCCGCTCTACAACGAAAACCCACCGACGTAGTTGTTCTTTCAACAACGGCTCTACATCGCGCACACGACTGATCGGCTGATCGTTAATTTCGCGGATAATATCCCCAGGCTGAATCCGGTTGGCCGCAGCAGGTGAACGGCGCTGGACCCGAAGCACGATTACTCCCTCTTTGTCGGGCGCAACTTTGATTTTCTGGGCTAATGCCGGTGACAGATTGGCAATCGTTGCACCACCCAGTGCAGAAAGTCGCGGCAATTCGGTTTCATTGGCGGGTACTGTTTCGGGGGCAACCATCAGGCTTATTTCCTTTCGGATAATCTCACCACGATTAAGGATCAGAAAATCCGCCACATTGCCAATACCGACGGTTGTCAGTCGATAATCCAGCGCATTGATATGGGGGATGCGGTTCCCGTTGATAGCCAACAACACATCCCCGATTTCTATGCCGGCACGGGCCGCGGGACCATTTTTCGCAAGTCCCACCACCATTGCTCCACGCGGACGTCCCATGCCGAGACTTTGTGCTATTTCTGCTGTTACCTCCTGGAAAGTAGCACCAATCCATGGTCTTGCCAGCGCGTCACCGGTTGCCGCTGACTGAATGGCCACCTGAACCATGTTGGAGGGAATTGCAAATCCAATGCCGTTTGACCCTCCAGAACGTGAATAGATGGCTGTATTGATGCCAATTAATCTTCCCTGCATATCGATGAGTGCGCCGCCTGAGTTTCCCGGATTGATTGCCGCGTCGGTCTGAATAAAAAAGCCGAAGTCACTCACGCCACTTGTTGAGCGGGCTACAGCGGAAATAATACCGCTTGTCACGGTCTGCCCGACGCCAAACGGGTTACCGATTGCCAGCACCAGATCGCCCACCTCTGCATTTTCAGAATCAGAAATCTCAATGGCCGGAAACACCTCTTGCTCGCTTACCTGAAGGATGGCCAGATCGGAGGCTTCGTCCTTGAGGATGATCTGCGCAGCGTATTCTCTCCCATCTGCAAGCGCTATCTTGATTTCATCCGCCCCTTTGATGACGTGGTGATTGGTAACTACTATGCCGGTTTCCGAAACAATGACGCCAGAGCCCAGCGAGTTCTGGTTTCGGGGTCTGCCAAACCCTCCAAAAAAACGCTCAAAGAAAGGATCACCGGCGAACGGAGATGTCGTAACAGCACGACGGGCCGCGTATACATTCACTACGGATTTTGCGACCTTTTTAACCAGCGGTGCAAATGAAAGCTGAATTTCCACCGGATTTTCCGGGATCTGATCAACAACCCGATCATCCCGTGTTTGGCCGGCAAGCAGTTGCTCCAGAGCTTGTTCAAAAGCATTACCGCTACTTTGCGCATTTGCCGGTAAGACGACCATAACCGCCATCAGAACGGTTGCGAGTATTTTTGTTTTCATCAGAGCAATTCTCACCTTTGCAACTTGGTTGATAGCACTATCGAAGTTTCGGTTCGAATGACACCGGGAATTTCGCCGAGTCTGTCCAAAAGTCCGTCCATTTCCCCGGTATCGGCCGTTCCTATCTCGACCACAAGATCGAATTTACCGCTAACCGTGTGAATCGTGTTTACCTGTCGTATAGTTTTCAATTCAGAAATTATCATCGTGGATTTCTGAGGCTCTATCGAAAGGGTGATGATGGCGCGAATTCGGGACTGTTCCGCTTTATCACCCAATTCAACGGAGTAACCGCGAATAATGCCGCTTTTCTCCATTTTACTTAATCGGTCCTGCACGGTTGATCGTGAGGTTTTGACCTGATCCGCAATTGCTGAAACCGACTGGCGGGCGTTCAGTCTAAGCATGCCCAAAATAAGATTATCCAGATTATCCATCAAAATAACGACGCTTCCGTGATTTTGCTATCAATTCGCCAATTTGCCGATACTTCACATATAGGATCCATTTTCCATTGTCGCGACAATAATGACCAAAAATTGATTCAGTTTAGTCGCGCCGTTTCCGCTCCGAGGTGCACCACCGCCAGGCCCTTTTTGAAATGAGGGCGCAAGCCCGAATGCAAAAAAGGGCCTGGCGGTGAAAAATTTCGACAGGCGGAGCCTGCGATGACTTGAATTGCCGTTACCAATACCCCTACCGCAGAATTGCGCACAAGCGCAATCGCCTCTTCGAACAGACTGTGCCGAAGAGAGATTTCACGCTGTGCGCTTCCCAGAGGTTTGAGAGCGGTCATGGCGGTGCCTGCGCATCTCTGAACACCTCCTCCGGCGTCCGGAAGCCGAGTGCCTTGCGCGGCCGTGCGTTGAGCAGATCCTCCACCGCCTGGACCTCGGCATCGGTCACAGACCGGAAATCCGTGCCTTTCGGCAAATACTGGCGGACCAGTCCATTGGTGTGTTCATTCAGCCCGCGCTCCCATGAGTGGTAGGGCCGGGCAAAATAGAACTTGGCATCAAGCGCCTTGGACAGGCTGCTGTGGCCAGCGAATTCCTTACCGTTGTCCGCAGTGATCGTGTGAACCAGGTGCCGATCTGCCTCCAGCCGGCGTCTGAGCGCAGCTCCGACATCTTCGGCCGTTTTCCTGTCGAGCCGTACCAGTCGGGTCATCTTCGAGGCGCGGTCCACCGCCGAAACCACTGCGCCGCTTTGACCCGCTCCAACGATCGTGTCCACCTCCCAGTCACCGATCCGCAACTTCTGTTCGACGATCGCGGGCCGCTCACTGATATCGACACGACCGGGAATGCGTCCTCGCCCGGCGTGCCGGCCGCCGCGCCAATTCGGTTTCTTCCCACGCCGCCGCAGACGTTTGTAAAGGCTGCCACCGGCCCTGCGGTCCGCGCGGACGTATTCGTAGATCCGCATCCGCCCCACCATGGCTTGGCCTTCCCGACGAAACCGACCCGAAATTTGCTCTGGGCTCCAGCCAGCCGCCAACTTCTCCTCGACCAATTGCCACAGGGCGGGTGTCATCTTCCTTGGCACCGATGACGCCCTGTGGCGGCGCTCTGTCGCCTTGTTATGGGCCTGTTTGTACCGGTAGCCCCGGCCGCCGCTGTTGCGCTGCATCTCTCGACGGATTGTCGTGTGATGGCGTCCGAGCTCACGCCCAATGTCTCTCTGCGAGAGGCCGCTTTTCTTCAACCCCCAAATCTGGCAACGTTCATCTTGGGTCAGGTGGTGGTAGCCGCGAGGCATAGGCGAATCTCCTTCTACAAGATTCTCGCCATCGCCTGGCCCGCCCGCAAGGAAGAATGCTCATCACGCTGCCGTTTTCACTGGTGCACTTCGGAATGGCACGGGGGTCGGCTCAAAGTGGGCCATGTTCGAATATTGGGAGGCATTATGGGATATGTAAGCACTTCACACCCTGGCAACAGGCGGATTACAACACACAATACTGCTCAATGTCCCGAATTACAGTTTTCCGTTTCCCGGCTACGAGAACAGGCAAACCTGTTTACAGGTGGTTTCAAGGGTGAAACCTCCTATGCTGTAAAAGCGAATGCTCATCCGGTTATCCTAAAGGTGTTTTACGAATGCGGCATTCGAACTTTCGATGTTGCCTCGATAGCAGAAACACAACTGGTTCGTGAAACAGTTCCCGGTGCTCAAATTCACTATCACAATCCGATCCGTTCGACGGAGGAAGTCGCGGCTGCCTATTTTGACCATGGATGTCGTCGATTCGCGGTGGATTCAACGTGTGAACTTGAGAAGATACATCGTCTGATCACCAAACCAGCCTCGGTTGAGATAGCGGTACGGTTCCGCTGTAAAACCAGGTCAGATGCCGTGCAAGCCTTCAACAGTAAATTCGGAGCCGATGCGTGTCAGGCGGGTGAGATTGTCCTCATGGCCCGGAAAATGGGCTTTTGCGTCGGGTTAACGTTTCATCCGGGATCACAAACACGCACTCCCACCCCTTATGTGGATCATTGCAAAAAGGCGGCTCAAATCATGGCAGCGACGGGGGTTCCGATCTCTTTCTTGAATGTCGGCGGCGGATTTCCAGTGCAGTATGACAAGACGGATGCACCTGTGCTGCAGCAGTTTTTTGAAGACATTGTTGCCGCCGCCAACAATTCCTTTCGCGGCAATCAACTGCGTCTGGAATGTGAGCCCGGGCGCGCGCTGGTCTCTCCGGCAGGCGATCTTGTAACAACTGTGAAGGCGGTGCGCAGCGAACAGGCAGAACTGTTTCTCAATGACGGCATCTATGGGGGATTACTTGAAGTGTCTCAATTTCCGGAAATGAAACCACGCCATGAAAGCGACCGCATCTGTCAGGATACAGCCCAGCAAAAGGATTGGACTGTCTTTGGGCCTACCTGCGATCCCCTCGACGTGTTGCCGTTCAAGTTGCGCCTGCCAGCAAACATGGCTGAAGGAGATACAGTGCGCTTTATCGAAGTTGGCGCATACTCAAGCGCCACCGCTACTCGATTTAACGGGTATGGTGGCGTTGTAACTCGTTTTTTGTAATCTGCCGGCGTTCACACCAGGATATTCCTGATAAAAGCGAGCTTAAGCCTCAGCTGTTTCTGCTTCCACAGCCTCCATGCGTGCGCGATCAGCGGCACCCTTGGCTTCAACGTCGCGGTCTACCAGTTCAATAACTGCAAGTGGTGCGTTGTCGCCATAACGGAATCCGGCTTTCAGGACACGGGTGTAGCCACCGTTACGTTCCTTGTAACGCGGTCCGAGAACGTCAAAAAGCTTTTTCACTTGTTCCACGTTACGAATGCGGGAAATTGCCTGACGGCGTGCATGCAAATCTCCACGCTTGCCCAGCGTGATCAGTTTGTCAGCAACTGCACGCAGTTCTTTGGCTTTTGGAAGTGTTGTAATGATTTGCTCGTGCTCAATCAGAGATGCAGCCATGTTGGCAAACATCGCCTTGCGATGGCTTGCGGTACGATTGAGTTTACGGCCTTGTTTACGGTGGCGCATGATAGCTCCCCTTTGTTCTGTGAGCAGCCTGGCTCTTAAGACCGCTCTTTTGGTTTCATCCCCGGCTCATTCCGGTGATGTTGTCGGATGCGCTGCCAGAATTTGCCGGGCTGCGCATCCGGATATCAGTACTGATCCTCGTAGCGTTTTGCGAGATCTTCGATGTTTTCCGGTGGCCAGGCTGGAATTTCCATACCCAGATGCAGTCCCATTCCTGCGAGAACTTCCTTGATCTCGTTCAGCGACTTGCGGCCGAAGTTTGGTGTCCGCAGCATCTCTGCTTCTGTTTTTTGGATAAGGTCGCCGATGTAAACGATGTTGTCGTTCTTCAGGCAGTTTGCAGAGCGAACAGAGAGTTCCAGCTCGTCCACTTTTTTGAGCAGGGCCGGGTTGAACGCCAGTTCTGCAACTTCTTCCTGAACTTCCTCTTTGTGTGGCTCCTCGAAATTGACAAAGATGGAAAGCTGATCCTGCAGAATACGGGCAGCAAAGGCAACCGCATCGTCAGCAGTCACAGATCCGTCCGTTTCAACTGTCAAAGTCAGTTTGTCATAGTCGAGAACCTGACCTTCACGTGTCTTGTCGATTTTGTAGGAAACCTTGCGAACCGGAGAATACAGGCTGTCCACCGGGATCAATCCAATCGGTGCGTCTTCCGCGCGGTTGCGTTCTGCCGGCACATAGCCCTTGCCGGTGTTGACGGTAAGCTCCATGCGGATTTCTGCGCCCTCATCAAGCGTACAAATCTGATGCTCCGGGTTCAGGATTTCAACGTCACCCACTGTCTGGATATCTGCTGCTGTTACCACGGCAGGGCCTTCCATGCGGATAACCATACGCTTTGGACCCTCACCTTCCATGCGAAGTGCAATTTCCTTGACGTTAAGGACGATATCAGTGACATCCTCGCGCACGCCGGGAATTGACGAGAATTCATGCAAAACGCCATCGATCTGCACGGCGGTAACCGCTGCACCCTGCAGCGAAGATAACAGAACACGGCGCAGGCCGTTTCCGAGTGTCAGGCCAAAGCCGCGTTCCAGCGGTTCTGCCACAATTACTGATTTTGAAGGTGAAACTGTGTTTACATCAAGTTTTGTGGGCTTGATCAGTTCCTGCCAGTTTTTCTGAATCATCTAAAGTATCCTTGGTGTTCTGCCACCATCCCTTCGTGGCATATTCCAATCCTCGACCCGCAATGTGGATTTGTTGCAGGCGAACCCCTTTTCCACTAAACGCGACGTCTCTTTTTTGGACGGCAACCATTATGCGGAATAGATGTCACATCGCGGATAGATGTGATGGTGAAGCCTGCAGCCTGAAGCGCACGCAGAGCTGATTCACGCCCTGAACCCGGACCGCGAACTTCTACCTCAAGTGTTTTCATGCCATGTTCCTGAGCTTTCTTCGCCGCATCCTCAGCTGCAACCTGAGCAGCATATGGGGTAGACTTGCGTGAGCCTTTGAAACCTTGCGCTCCCGCAGATGACCAGGATATTGCATTGCCCTGCGCATCTGTGATGGTAACCATTGTATTGTTGAATGTTGAATTCACATGGGCCATGCCTGATGTGATATTCTTGCGTTCACGACGGCGAACACGGGTGGCGTCTTTTGCCATTTAACAACCTCTCTTCGATCTCAACACCGCCGTAGTTCCGGCGGCTCCACCAGAATCTGCCTTGCAGATCCCAATTCGTTTGCCGGCAATACCGGCGATTAATTACTTCTTCTTGCCAGCAATTGCCTTGGCAGGTCCCTTGCGGGTGCGTGCGTTGGTGCTGGTGCGCTGACCGCGAACCGGCAGACCGCGACGATGACGCAGACCACGATAACAACCCAAATCCATCAGGCGCTTGATGTTCATGGATGTTTCGCGACGCAGATCGCCTTCCACCATGTAATCCCGATCAATCACTTCACGGATTTGCAGAACTTCAGCATCTGTAAGTTCATGTACACGACGGGCTTCGTCGATGTTGGTTTTCTGAATGATTTCCCCAGCAACCTTGGGGCCGATGCCATGGATATATTGCAAAGAAATTACAACACGCTTGCCTGTAGGAATGTTGACGCCAGCGATACGGGCCATACTATTTACTCCATCTTAGTTAGTTAATCTGCGTCCGGTGGAGGCCGGCCCATGCGGAACAGTGTAAATTCGCTAAAAATACAAAAAAGCCAGTACCTGATACCCCAATAACAGGAAATCAGAACTGACCGCTAAACCTTGTCGCGAATTGCCTTCAATTACGCCCAACAATACCCGGCGTCAAGTGTAAATACGTCTAATTCATGCAATATTTTCAAAACCTACGCAGATTTCAGAACCTGCTCGATTTGGGCGGCTATTTTGGCGATACTGCCCATGCCTTCCACACCTCTCAAATTCCCTTTTGCATAGTAATATCCGACCAGTGGTGCCGTTTCCTTATAATAGGCCCGCAGGCGGGTACGCATGGTTTCCTCGTTATCATCCGCCCGCCGCAGGAACTCGCCGGAACCGCAGCGGTCACATTGATTCGGCTTTGCCGGAAGTTTGAACTTGTCATGATAGCCCTCACCACAACTTGCACAGGTAAATCGCCCTGCAACCCGTTCTACAAGCGCGTCATCATCCACCTGCAACTCTACAACAGCGGAGAGTTCCAGTCCCTTTTCCTCGAACATCGCCTGTAAGGCATCAGCCTGTTGAAGAGTTCTGGGAAATCCGTCCAGAATGAAGCCATTGGCACAGTCTTCCTGGTCAACCCGGTCAGAGACGATACCGATAACAATGTCATCCGAAACAAGTTTGCCTGCTTCCATTACCGCCTTGGCCCGCAGGCCGATTTTGGAACCGGAGGCGACTGCATCTCGCAACATGTCTCCCGTCGACAATTGTGGAATGTTGAATCTGTCTACAATCAGCTTTGCTTGCGTCCCCTTGCCCGCCCCTGGCGGTCCCAGCAAAATCAGCCTCATCTTTGTTTTCCTCTTCTGCGTTTACCGCCGCGCAGGTTGGATTTCTTGACCAGCCCCTCGTACTGATGCGCCAGCAAATGACCCTGAATCTGAGCCACAGTATCCATAGTGACACTGACCATAATAAGAAGCGATGTGCCACCAAGGAATGCTGAAATACCGGCATTGCTCATGAATACTTCCGGTACCAGACAGACGAATACCAAATAAACAGCACCGACAACAGTAACGCGAGTCAGCACATAGTCTATATGTGCGGCAGTTCTTTCGCCGGGCCGTACACCGGGAATGAAGCCTCCCTGGTTTTTGAGGTTTTCGGCAGTGTCCTGAGGATTGAACACAATCGCGGTATAGAAAAACGCAAAGAACGCAATCAAAGCGCCATAGGTAAGCAGATACATCGGCTGGCCACGCCCCAGGGTACTGGTAATGAATGTCAGCCAATCAGGAAGGTTTTGAGTGCCTGAAAAGCCAGCAGCGGTAAGCGGCAGAAGTAACAGCGATGAGGCAAAGATTGCCGGAATAACCCCGGCAGTGTTCAATTTCAGTGGTAAATGAGAGAAATCACCCTGGAACACCCGGTTGCCCACCTGCCGCTTTGGGTACTGAATGAGCAAACGCCGTTGCGCCCGTTCAACGAACACAATCAGGAATACGAGCGCTATTGCCACAACCAGAACCAACAGCATGGTCGGTGTGGAAATAATCCCCTGCCTGCCCTGTTCCAACAGTTGAGCAATGGCGGATGGCATTGCTGCCACAATACCCGCGAAGATAATGAGAGAAATACCGTTACCGATACCGCGAGCGGTTACCTGTTCACCAAGCCACATCAGGAACATCGTACCACCCACCAGTGTCAGGACTGCCGAGAGACGGAAGAACCAGCCCGGATCCTCAACGATTCCCGGGCTTGATTCCAGCCCCACAGCTATCCCGTAGGCTTGTAATGTGGCCAAAACAACAGTTCCATACCGGGTATACTGGTTGATGACTTTTCGCCCCTGTTCCCCCTCTTTTTTGAGATGTTCGAGGGTCGGTACAACCGATGTCATCAGCTGCATGATAATCGAGGCCGAAATATACGGCATGATGCCCAACGCAAAAATCGCAAGTCGCTCGACGGCACCACCGTTGAATACATTCAACAGCCCCAGAGCACCCTGGCTTTGGTTGCCAAATGCCTGCGCGTAAGCAGTGAAGTTGATTCCAGGAAGCGGTATATAGGTCCCAAGCCGGTAAACTATCAGGGCACCGAGGGTAAACCATAGACGCTTTTTAAGTTCTTCCGCTTTTGCAAAAGAAGAAAAATTGAGATTGGCAGCGAGTTGTTCTGCGGCTGATGCCATGTCTGTCTCCCGTGACCCCAATAGGTTGGCAATGATTCCCGTTACCGCGGAAACATAAGGGTTCCGGAACTCAATTACGAGACCCGAAACCCGTTCATGGGATCAATTTTATGCGTCTTCAGCAGTTTCAGGTTCTGAAGCGGCAGGTTTTGCAAGGATGGTGACTTTACCACCAGCCTTTTCGATCTTTTCAACGACTGCCTTGGAAGCGCCGGCAACCTCGAGGGTCAGTTTTGCTTTCAATTCACCATCCGCCAGCACACGTACGCCATCGCCTGCACGGCGCAGAACGCCTGCCTCGATGAGTGTTTCTGCTGTGACGGTTGCTTTTGCATCAAGTTTCTTCGCATCTACAGCCATCTGTAGACGGCCAAGCGATACGGTTTTGTAATTCTTCGCAAACTTGGTGTTGTTGAAACCGCGTTTTGGCAGACGCATATAAATTGGCATCTGCCCGCCTTCATAACCGTTGATTGCGACGCCTGAACGGGACTTTTGACCCTTGACACCGCGACCGGCCGTTTTGCCTTTGCTTGATCCGATACCCCGGCCCACGAGCCTGCGTGATTTGGATGAGCCTGCGTTATCAGTGATTTCATTCAGTTTCATGATTCCAACTCCTGATCGTTCAAGCGTCTTCTTCGACGATACGGACCATGTGGCTAACCTTGCGGATCATGCCACGCACAGCAGGCGTATCTTCGAGTGTTGAACGGCGGTTGATTTTGTTCAATCCCAGACCAACCAGAGTCGCGCGCTGATCCGCCGGGCGGCGAAGCGGGCTTCCGGTCTGTTCGACAGTTATCGTTTTTTTGTCAGCCATTGATCCAGTCCTTAGTCGTCAGCACCAATCAGGTCGCGACGACGCTCCTGAAGTGTAGAATACTTGATGCCGCGCTGGGCAGCGATTTCCTTTGGATGCATCTGGTTTTTCAAGGCATCAAATGTTGCGCGAACCATGTTGTATGCATTTGAAGAACCTAGCGATTTTGCAACAATATCCTGGATGCCGAGAGTTTCGAAAACCGCGCGCATCGGACCACCGGCAATAATTCCGGTACCTGGAGGGGCTGCACGCAGCAGAACCTTGCCAGCGCCGTGACGGCCATGAACATCGTGATGCAGGGTACGGCCAGAGCGCAGTGGCACGAAAATCATGTCACGCTTTGCCGATTCAGTTGCCTTGCGGATGGCCTCAGGTACTTCACGGGCCTTACCATGACCAAAGCCAACACGGCCTTTCTGGTCACCGACAACCACCAGGGTAGCAAAACCGAAGCGGCGGCCACCTTTAACAACCTTTGCAACGCGGTTGATGTGAACGAGCTTGTCGACAAACTCGCTGTCGCGCTCTTCGCGATCCCTACCGCGGGAGTTTTCTTTTTGTGCCATTATCCTAATTCCTTGTTCTTTTCCGGTAGCACTCGAAACTGGCTAGAACTGCAATCCGCCTTCGCGGGCAGCTTCAGCCAAAGCTTTTACTCGACCGTGGTAAATGTATCCACCCCGATCGAAGATGACATCCTTGACACCGGCTTTGGAAGCACGTTCTGCAACCAGTTTGCCAACTTCTGATGCTGCAGCAACGTCACTGCCCTTCTTACCCTTGAATGACTTGTCGAGGGTAGAGGCAGCAGCCAGTGTGTGCCCGGCGGCATCATCGATGACCTGGGCATAAATGTTTTGCGAAGACCGGTAAACGCTGAGACGTGGACGGCCATTTGCGACTTTCTTGAGCTGACGGCGCACTCTTTGAGTGCGGCGTTGCTCGGTAGTGAGTTTCTTTGCCATAACGCGTCAGCCTTACTTCTTCTTGCCTTCCTTGCGGAAGATGGTTTCATCGGCGTATTTCACACCCTTGCCTTTATATGGCTCTGGAGGACGGTAACTGCGGATTTCTGCAGCAACCTGGCCGACCTTCTGTTTGTCTATGCCGGATACAACAATCTCGGTTGGCTTTGGACAGGCGACTGTTACACCTTCAGGCACCTTGTAGACAACCTCATGGCTGAACCCCAGAGACAGTTGAATGTCCTTGCCCTGCATCGCTGCACGATAACCAACGCCGTTGATTTCGAGTTTCTTCTCAAAGCCGTCCTTCACACCTTCTATGATGTTGGAAACCATGGTGCGGGACATGCCCCATTTGGAATGGGCATCCTTTGTCGCGTCGCGAGGGTCAACAATGATTGAACCTTCTTCCATCTTTACCAGAACTTCCTTGTTCACAACGAACTGAAGCTCACCCTTCGGGCCTTTGGCGGTAACCGTCTGGCCGTCGACTGTCGCCGTTACTCCCTCGGGAATAGCGACCGGTTTTTTACCTATGCGAGACATCTTGCTTCACCATATTCCATTAAAATACGCGGCAGAGGATTTCGCCGCCAACATTCTCTTCACGGGCTTTATGGTCCGCCATAACACCTTTTGGTGTTGAAAGAATGTTGATGCCCAAACCATTCGCCACATTCGGGATGGATTTGACCGATGAATACACCCGAAGACCAGGACGGGAAACGCGAGAAATTTCACGGATCACCGGCGCACCTTCGTAGTATTTCAACTCGATTTCGATTTCCGATTTGCCGCTGCCATACTCGACAGTGGAATAATCGCGAATGTATCCTTCAGACTTCAGAACTTCGCAGACGTTGGCGCGAAGCTTGGAAGACGGGCTTGATACTTTCGATTTATTACGCATCAAACCGTTACGGATGCGAGTCAGCATATCGCCGAGAGGATCTGTAATTCCTGACATAGCGAACTCCCTTTACCAGCTTGATTTCACGAGGCCGGGAATGCGGCCGTAATTGCCCAATTCGCGAAGCGCGATACGGGACATTTTGAGTTTGCGGTAGTAACCGCGTGGACGACCGGACACCTCACAACGATTGCGCAGACGAATTTTTGAACCATCCCGGGGCATCTCATTAAGTTTGAGCTGCGCCTTGAAGCGTTCTTCGATTGGCAATTCGCGATTCATGATAATCGCCTTGAGAGCGGCACGTTTATTGGCAGCCCCGGCGACTTTCTTTTCGCGGCGTTTGTTTTTGGTAAATGCGCTAACTTTAGCCATTTAATTCAATTTCCTTTCGATTCACGTTAGCCGTTACTAAGGAAACGGGAAGTTGAATTCGCTCAGCAATGCCCGAGCTTCATCATCCGTCTTCGCAGTCGTACAAACAATGACGTCCATGCCCCAGATCTGATCTACCTTGTCGTAGTTGATTTCCGGAAACACGATGTGTTCCTTGATGCCCATGGCAAAGTTGCCGCGTCCATCAAAGCTTTTTGGGTTCAGGCCGCGGAAGTCACGCACACGTGGCAGTGCAATTGTGACCAGGCGGTCGATAAAGTCATACATGCGAGGACCACGAAGGGTGACTTTTGCCCCCAGTGGCATGCCTTCACGCACCTTAAAGGTCGCGATGGATTTACGTGCATGGGTTACCTGAGCCTTCTGGCCGGCGATCAAGGTGAGATCATCAGCGGCAACCTGTGCTTTTTTGGAATCCTGAGTGGTTTCACCAATACCCATATTGATGACAATCTTTTCGATCTTCGGGACTTCCATAGGATTGTTATAGCCGAATTTTTCGACCATTTTGCCGCGCACAGAATCGTTGTAGTGCTTGCGCAGGCGCGGTTCGTAACTTGCTTCAGCCATCGATCACTTCTCCGGAACGCTTGGCGACGCGGACCTTGCGTCCATCGTCCATGATTTTAAATCCAACCCGTGTTGCTTTTCCGTCTTTTGGATCGGCCAATGCCAGGTTTGAAACCTGAATTGCTGCTTCACGGTTGATGATGCCGGCTTCCTGGCTGGCAGACTGGCGCTGATGGCGTTTCACCATGTTGATGCCCTGCACGAGAGCCTTGCCCTCTTTCGGCATAACCTGGATGATTTCACCAGTGCGGCCCTTGTCCTTGCCTGTCAGCACGACCACGTTATCGCCTTTTCTAAGCTTTTGCATAATCGTCGCTCCTACAGCACTTCTGGTGCCAGTGAGATGATCTTCATGTGCCGCTTGGCACGCAATTCGCGTGGGACCGGCCCAAAGATACGAGTTCCAACAGGCTCGCTTTTGTTGTCCACGAGAACAGCCGCATTGCCATCAAAGCGGATGACAGAACCATCTGCCCGCTTGATGTCTTTGGCCGTACGCACGACAACCGCCTTCATCACCTGACCTTTTTTGACCCGGCCACGTGGAATGGCTTCTTTTACAGAAACCACAATAATGTCACCAACTGAGGCGTATTTCCGTTTGGAACCGCCCAGAACCTTGATGCACATAACACGACGCGCACCGGAATTGTCGGCGACATCGAGATTTGTTTGCATCTGAATCATGACTGGCTACCTTCTTTTTTCTTATCCCCGGCTTGCACCAATGCGCCCCGGTGTTGCCAATACCCTACGCCTGGCCTTCTACGATGACCCAACGCTTGTCTTTTGAAATCGGACGGCATTCCTCGATAAACACCTGATCCCCGACCTTTTTCACATTGCCCTCATCATGGGCCTTGTAATTCTTCGAACGGCGCACTGTTTTCTTGAAGAGCGGATGGATGAACCGGCGCTCAACTTTGACAACGACTGTCTTGTCGTTCTTGTCACTTACAACAGTGCCCTGCAAAACGCGTTTTGGCATGTCTTACTTCTCTCTTATTTAAGGCAATCACGCCTTGGCTTCTGCAGTCTGCTTTTCAGCAGCAACGGTTTGGATGCGTGCAATGTCACGGCGAACCTGACGCATGCGTGCGGTGTTTTCCAACTGACCGGTTGCCTGTTGGAAGCGCAGGTTGAACTGCTCTTTTTTCAGACTTTCAAGCTCGTCTACGAGCTCGTCAGCGGTTTTATGTTTCAATTCGCTGGCCTTCATGGCTCAACCCTCTCTTGGTTCTGCGGCTTTAGTCAGCAATACGCTGGACAAAGCGTGTCTTGATAGGAAGCTTGCGGCCACCCAGGCGCAGCGCTTCACGTGCTATTTCTTCTGAAACACCGTCGATCTCGAACATGATACGGCCCGGTTTAACCCGGCATGCCCAGTAATCCGGAGAACCTTTACCTTTACCCATCCGCACCTCGGTTGGTTTTGAGGATACAGGCACATCCGGGAAAATGCGGATCCATACACGCCCGGCACGCTTCATGTGGCGGGTAATGGCACGACGAGCGGCCTCGATCTGACGCGCTGTAATACGCTCAGGCTCAACCGCCTTGATGCCGTAAGCACCAAAAGTCAGTGATGTACCGCCCTTTGCATTGCCGTGAATACGGCCCTTGTGCTGTTTGCGGAATTTTGTGCGCTTTGGCTGCAACATTGTTCTTTAATCCCGTTTAACTGGTTCAAGCGTTCTGGCGACGGCCCTGATGACCCCCACCCTGCTCTTGTGATTCATTTCCACGGCGTTCGGATGCGTATGGATCGTGTTCAAAGATTTCGCCTTTGAAAATCCAAACCTTGATACCGCAAATACCGTAAGCGGTTGATGCGGAAGCAACACCGTAGTCGATATCGGCGCGCAATGTGTGAAGCGGCACGCGACCTTCGCGGTACCATTCCATGCGAGCAATTTCAGCGCCGCCAAGACGACCGGAACAGTTGATGCGGATGCCGAGGGCGCCAAGGCGCATGGCAGACTGCACCGAACGCTTCATGGCGCGGCGGAAGGCAACCCGGCGCTCAAGCTGTTGGGCGATTGACTGTGCAACGATGGTCGCATCAATCTCGGGCTTGCGCACTTCGTTGATATTGATGTGCACCTCAGAGTCGGTCATGGTGCCGAGCTTGCGGCGAAGTTTCTCGATATCCGCACCCTTCTTACCGATGATAATGCCCGGGCGTGCAGAGTGAATGGTCACGCGGCACTTCTTGTGCGGACGCTCGATCACAATTTTTGCAATTGAGGCTGCGGCAAGCTCCTTTTCAAGATATTCGCGGATTGCGATATCTTCATGAAGCAGGTTTCCATACTCTCCCTTTGACGCAAACCAACGGGAATCCCATGTCCGGTTGATGCCAAGGCGCAGGCCGATTGGATTGACTTTCTGACCCATTATGCGGCCTCCTCTTCCACTTCACGCACCACGATGGTCAGGTGTGAGAAGGGTTTCAAAATCCGGCTGGAGCGACCGCGGCCACGAACCCGGAAACGTTTCATTGTGATTGACTTGCCGACATAGGCTTCTGCGACGATCAGGCTATCTACATCCAGATCATGATTGTTCTCTGCATTAGCGATTGCGGATTCCAGTGTTTTCTTCACGGTTCCTGCAATGCGCCGCTGGGAGAATTCCAGATCGGCAAGCGCCTTGCTGGCCTTCTTGCCGCGGATCATCGCTGCGACGTCGTTGAGTTTCTGCGGGCTGGTGCGGATCGTGCGAGCAACAGCACGAGCCTCATTGTCTTTCAGCACGCGTTCGCGCTTTGGCTTGCCCATTGTTACTTCCTCTTCGCTTTCTTGTCCGCGCCGTGACCGTAATAGGTGCGGCTCGGTGAAAACTCACCAAATTTGTGACCGATCATGTCTTCTGTCACGGAAACAGGAACATGTTTTTGACCATTGTAGACACCGAAGGTCAGGCCCACGAACTGAGGCAGGATTGTTGAACGCCTGCTCCAGGTCTTGATCACTTCGCTTCTTCCACTTTCACGGACCTTGTCGGCTTTCTTCAGGAGATAGCCATCGACAAAAGGACCTTTCCAAATTGAACGAGCCACGTATTTATTCCCTATCGTTTCTTGCGCTGATGACGTGTGCGCATGATGAGTTTGTCTGATGCTTTTGCTTTGGCGCGGGTACGCTTGCCTTTTGTTGGCTTGCCCCATGGGGTCACCGGATGGCGTCCCCCGGAAGTGCGTCCTTCACCACCACCGTGCGGGTGATCGACCGGGTTCATTGCAACACCACGAACATGTGGACGACGGCCTAGCCAGCGGTTGCGGCCCGCCTTACCCTTGTTGGTGTTGGAATTGTCCGGATTGGAAACCGCACCAATGGTGGCCATGCAATCGCCGTGAACCAGACGCTGTTCGCCGGAATTCAGTCGAAGGATTGCGTAAGGACCATCACGACCGACCAGTTGAACGTAACTACCTGCGGAACGGGCGATCTGTGCACCTTTGCCCGGCTTCATTTCCACATTGTGGATGATTGTACCCACAGGAATTGAACGCATCGGCATGGCATTGCCTGGTTTCACGTCAGCGGATTCCGCAGAGATCACCTTGTCACCTGCTGCCAGACGCTGCGGCGCAATGATATAGGCCAATTCGCCATCCGCATACTTGATCAATGCAATGAAAGCGGTCCGGTTTGGATCGTATTCGATACGTTCAACGGTTGCTTCAATATCGCGCTTTGTACGCTTGAAATCGATCTTGCGGTATGTCCGCTTGTGCCCACCACCACGGTGGCGTGCGGTCATGCGACCGGCATTGTTGCGTCCGCCTGTCTTCGAAAGGCCTTCAGTCAGTGATTTGACAGGTTTGCCCTTCCAGAGACCGGATCGGTCAACGATTACCAGCTGACGCTGGCCCGGTGTCCGTGGATTAAACTTCTTGAGTGCCATGGTCCTGTATCCTTAAAGCCCTGTGGTCACGTCGATGGATTCGCCATCTTTCAGTGTCACAATTGCTTTTTTCACGTCGTTCTGTTTGCCGATTGTGCCGCGGAACCGCTTGACCTTGCCTTTGCGAACCAGGGTATTAACCGCTTTCACCTTGACGTTGAACAACGCCTCAACGGCTCCCTTGATTTCCGGCTTGGTTGCGTTGGCCGCAACATTGAACATGACCTGATTTGCTTCAGAAGCCATGGTCGATTTTTCTGTAATGACCGGGGAAACGATCACATGATAATGGCGAATGTCCGTCATTTGAACCGCTCCTCGAGTGCCTCTACTGCAGACTTTGACAGCACCAGTTTTTCACGGCGCAGAATGTCATAAACGTTTATGCCCTGAACCGGAAGCACATCAACGTGTGGTACGTTGCGCGCTGCCAAAGCGAAATTCTTGTCCAGTTCCGCGCCACCGATAAACAGTGCGTTGTCCAGGCCAAGCTTATTAAGCTGACCGCGCAGAGCGCTTGTCTTGGCGTCCTTAACAGCGAGATCGTCAACAACAACAATCTGCTCGGAAGCCTGTTTCGCAGACAAAGCATGTTTCAATGCCAGTGCACGGACCTTTTTGGGAAGATCGTGAGAATGATCACGTGGCGTAGGTCCGAAAGCCCGACCGCCACCACGGAACTGTGGAGCTTTTTTGGTCGAGTGACGAGCACTACCGGTGCCCTTCTGCTTGTACATCTTCTTGGTTGTAGCGGTGATTTCAGCCCGGTTTTTCACATCATGGGTACCGGCACGGCGTTTTGCCAGCTGATAGCGAACCATGCGGTGAAGAATGTCCTGGCGCGGCTCAAGTCCGAACACAGCATCCGAAACGGAAACCTTGCCGGATGCCTTGCCGTCGAGGGTTGTTACCTTGATATCCATTATTCAGCTCCCTCGCTTGCTTCTGCCTCTGCAGGGGCTTCCTCGGCTTTTGCAGCAGCACCTTTCAGGGCCGCAGGCAGCGGGGCGTTTTCAGGCATGCCCTTTTTCACCGAGTCCTTGATTGTGATCCAGGAACCCTTTGAACCGGGAACTGCACCCTTGATCAGCAACAGGCCGCGGTCCGCATCGGTGCGAACAACTTCAAGGTTTTGCGTGGTGACACGGGTCGCGCCCATGTGACCGGCCATTTTCTTGCCTTTAAACACCTTACCCGGATCCTGACACTGACCGGTCGAACCGTGCGAACGGTGGGAAATTGACACACCGTGAGAAGCTCGCAGACCGCCAAAGTTGTGACGCTTCATGGCACCGGCAAATCCTTTACCGATAGAAGTGCCTGTCACATCGACTTTCTGGCCTTCGACAAAATGCTCTGCAGATAGTTCTACACCCACATCAAGCAAGTTGTCCGGCGAAACCCGGAATTCAGCCATCTTGCGCTTTGGCTCAACTTTTGCAGCCGCAAAATGTCCGCGCATTGGCTTTGTTGTGTTTTTGACCTTCGCCAGACCAGCACCAAGCTGGACGGCTGAATAACCGTTCTTTTCTTCAGTACGCTGGGCTACTACCTGAAGGTTGTCTACCTTCAGAACAGTCACAGGGACTTGCTCACCGGCATCATTGTAGATGCGGGTCATCCCCAGCTTCTGTGCAATCAAACCTGAACGCATTGTTCTGTTTCCTTATGGGAAGTAGGCCTTGGCCCAGAGTTCCCGATTTCATTTTTGTTTCCGCCCGTCACCGTTGAATTACGAAATCCGGGTAGCGGCGGTTAATTAGAGTTTGATCTCGACATCCACACCGGCACAAAGATCGAGCTTCATCAGCGCATCCACTGTCTGGGGGGTCGGATCAACGATGTCCAGGAGCCGTTTGTGCGTACGCATTTCAAACTGCTCGCGGCTTTTCTTGTTAACGTGTGGCGAACGGTTGACGGTATACCTTTCGATACGGGTCGGAAGGGGTACCGGTCCTTTCACCTGGGCACCTGTCCGCTTCGCCGTGGAGACGATCTCCTTGGTAGAAGTATCCAGGATACGGTGGTCAAACGCCTTGAGGCGAATGCGGATATTTTGGCCGTTCATAAGTTATCTTCCTTAAAAGACCGGGGTGAAGGCTCTCGCCCTCACCCCGAAATAATGTGTTACTCGATGATTGCAGATACGATACCGGCGCCGACGGTACGGCCACCTTCGCGGATCGCAAAGCGCAGGCGCTCTTCCATCGCGATCGGCACGATCAGTTCGACTTCCATCTCAACATTGTCACCAGGCATAACCATCTCGGTTCCCGCAGGAAGCTGACACACACCGGTCACATCAGTCGTACGGAAGTAGAACTGCGGACGGTAGTTGGTGAAGAATGGCGTGTGACGACCACCTTCATCCTTCGTCAGAATATAGGCCTCCGCCTTGAACTTCGTATGCGGAGTAACAGAACCGGGCTTGGCAAGCACCTGACCACGCTCAACCTGGTCACGGTCAATACCACGGATCAATGCACCGATGTTGTCGCCAGCCTCACCACTGTCAAGCAGCTTGCGGAACATCTCAACACCCGTACAGGTAGTCTTCTGTGTCTCCTTGATGCCGATGATCTCAATCTCGTCACCAACCTTGACAATGCCGCGCTCAACACGACCGGTAACAACCGTACCACGACCAGAGATTGAGAACACATCCTCAATCGGCATCAGGAACGGCTGGTCAACAGGACGCTCAGGCTGAGGAATGAACGTATCAACCTGCTCCATAAGCTCACGAATGGCATTCTCGCCAATCTCAGGGTCACGACCTTCCATCGCAGCCAAAGCTGAACCCTTGATGATCGGCGTGTCGTCGCCTGGGAACTCATAAGAAGAAAGAAGCTCGCGAACCTCCATGTCAACAAGCTCAAGAAGTTCCTCGTCATCAACCTGGTCAACCTTGTTAAGGAAAACAACAATCGCAGGAACACCAACCTGACGGGCAAGAAGAATGTGCTCGCGCGTCTGAGGCATAGGACCATCAGCAGCCGAACAAACCAGAATGGCACCGTCCATCTGTGCGGCACCCGTGATCATGTTCTTCACGTAGTCAGCATGGCCTGGACAGTCAACGTGCGCATAGTGACGGTTCTCCGTCTCATACTCAACGTGAGCCGTTGAAATCGTGATGCCACGAGCACGCTCTTCTGGCGCTCCATCAATCTGGTCGTAAGCCTTGAAGTCCCCAAAGTACTTCGTGATCGCCGCTGTCAACGTCGTCTTGCCGTGGTCAACGTGACCAATCGTGCCAATGTTACAGTGAGGCTTGTTGCGCTCAAACTTTTCTTTTGCCATCTGGCTTCTCCATCCGTTGGCGTGGCACCTTCATCCACGCATCAGGTTAATTTCGTTAATTTGTTAGCCGGTATACTTTTCCTGGATTTCCTTGGAAACCGCGGTAGGCACCGGAGCATAATGATCAAACTGCATTGAGTACTGGGCACGGCCCTGTGACATGGAACGCAGATTATCGACGTACTTGAACATGTTCATCAGCGGCACATGGGCGTTTACAACCGTTGCGATATCGCGGATTTCTTGTCCCTGGATCATGCCACGGCGAGAGTTCAGGTTACCGATGATGTCACCCAGATATTCCTCCGGAGTAACAACTTCAACCGCCATGATGGGTTCCAGAAGCTGTGCGCCCAGCAGGTTCTTATTTTCACGGAAGCAAGCACGCGCAGCAATCTCAAACGCGAGAACTGAAGAGTCAACGTCGTGATATGCACCGTCCATCAGCGTGGCTTTAACACCAAGCATCGGGAAACCAGCCAGAGGACCGGAAGACATAACGCTTTCAATACCCTTCTTAACGCCTGGGATGTATTCTTTGGGAACATTACCACCGACAATCTTGCTATCGAATTCGAAGTCTTCAGACTCGGTATTGGGCTCAAACAAGATTTTAACACGCGCAAACTGACCAGAACCACCAGACTGTTTCTTGTGGGTATAATCGGCTTCGTATGCCTTTGTGATTGTTTCGCGGAAAGCCACCTGCGGCTCACCAACATTCGCCTCGACCTTGAATTCACGCTTCATGCGGTCAACAAGAATATCCAGGTGCAGTTCACCCATGCCCGCGATAATGGTCTGACCGGATTCGTCGTCGGATTTCACGCGGAATGACGGATCCTCAGCAGCCAGACGGTTAAGGGCAATACCCATTTTCTCCTGGTCGCCTTTGGTCTTTGGCTCAATCGCGATTTGGATAACCGGATCGGGGAATTCCATGCGCTCCAGAATGACAGGCTTCAGCGGATCACTCAGGGTGTCCCCAGTTGTGGTTTCCTTGAGGCCGGCAATCGCAACGATATCGCCCGCATAGGCTTCTTTGATATCTTCACGGTCGTTTGAATGCATCAGCAACATACGGCCAACGCGCTCACGCTTGTCTTTAACCGTATTCATTACAGAAGAACCGGTTTCGATCTTTCCGGAATAAATGCGGCAGAATGTAAGGGAGCCAACAAACGGGTCATTCATGATTTTGAATGCGAGAATACCGAGCGGCTCTTCATCAGATGCCTTGCGTTCTGTTTCCTGTTCCGTTTTGACATCAATACCCTTGATCGCTGGGATATCGAGGGGGGACGGCAGGAAGTCCACAACCGCATCAAGCAGAGGCTGAACACCTTTGTTCTTGAATGCAGAGCCACACATTACAGGGAAATACTCAGCTGCAATTGTGCCGATCCGGATAAGCTCGCGAAGTTTTTCGGCCGTAGGCTCTTCACCTTCCAGATAAGCTTCCATAGCCGCTTCGTCGTTTTCGACTGCAGTTTCTACCATTTCTTCACGGTATTTGTTTGCAGTCTCGACCAGGTCAGCCGGAATTTCTGTAACTTCCCAGGTCGCACCCAGCTCTTCACCGTTCCAGATAAGGGCCTTCATCTCAATGAGATCGACAAGGCCGGCAAATTCACTTTCAGCACCAATCGGAATCTGAAGCACCAGGGGCTTGCCGCCCAGACGCTCTTTAATCATTTCGACTGAGCGGTAATAGTCTGCACCGATCTTGTCCATCTTGTTGACGAAGATCATGCGGGGCACATTGTATTTGTCAGCCTGACGCCAAACAGTTTCGGTCTGCGGCTCAACACCGGCGTTCGCATCCAACAGGGCAATCGCACCATCAAGCACCCGAAGCGAACGCTCTACCTCAATAGTGAAGTCCACGTGTCCTGGTGTGTCGATGATGTTGAAACGCTTCTTGGTGCCATCGCGGCCTTCCCAGAAAGTGGTTGTTGCAGCAGACGTAATCGTAATACCACGCTCCTGCTCCTGCTCCATCCAGTCCATGGTAGCTGCACCATCGTGCACTTCACCAATTTTGTGGCTTTTGCCTGTGTAATACAGAATGCGTTCTGTGGTTGTAGTCTTACCGGCATCGATGTGTGCCATGATGCCAAAATTGCGGTAATCTTTAATTTCGTATTCGCGGGCCATTTGCCTTAACCTCTGTGTTTAGCTCAACAGTGTGGAAACTGTTACTACTCAAACAACTCCAAATTTCTTACCAACGATAATGAGAGAACGCCTTGTTCGCGTCTGCCATCTTGTGTGTGTCTTCACGTTTCTTGACCGCCGCGCCACGGTTGTTTGCCGCGTCCATGATCTCACCGGAAAGACGGGCAATCATGGTGGTTTCAATGCGCTTGCGTGCAGCAGAAATCATCCAGCGAATAGCCAGTGCCTGACGGCGTTCTGTGCGAACTTCGACCGGAACCTGATAGGTGGCACCACCAACACGGCGGGACCGAACTTCAACAGAAGGAGCAACGTTTTCAAGTGCCGAATGGAATGTTTCCACCGGATCAGCTTTTGCTTTCTGCTCAACTTCATCAAGCGCACCATAAACGATGCGCTCAGCAACTGATTTTTTTCCATCAAGCATGATGGAGTTCATGAATTTTGAAAGTACCACATCACCAAATTTTGGATCCGGGTTAACTTCACGTTTTTCTGCGCGGTGACGACGAGACATAATCTGATACCCTTACTTCGGACGCTTGGCGCCATATTTCGAACGGCGCTGCTTGCGGTCTTTAACGCCCTGGGTATCCAGAACACCGCGGATAATATGATAACGAACACCTGGCAAGTCCTTGACCCGCCCGCCGCGGATCATGACCACTGAGTGTTCCTGCAGATTGTGCCCTTCACCCGGGATATAACCAATCACCTCAAACCCGTTGGTCAAACGGATTTTCGCAACCTTGCGAAGCGCTGAGTTAGGCTTCTTTGGGGTTGTTGTGTAAACGCGGGTACAAACCCCACGCTTTTGAGGGCAAGCCTCCATTGCAGGTACTTTGCTGCGCTTTATTTGCGGCTTGCGCGGGTTTCTTACCAATTGGTTGATTGTAGGCATACAATCCGGACCTTTTCTTCTATTGACCCTGAGGCCAAACATGTTTCGTTCAGAAATGCCGTGCGAGTACGCCGAGGCATTTCCCATGCAAGAAAGGTTCATCCGATCCCAAGAAAATTCCTGGCGGTGAACCCCTCAAAAAAGCAGAGGACCAAAAGGTCATGCATCATTTCGATATAGCGTTTTCAAACCTTGTTTGAGCCCTACTTCAGAACGAGACGTGCCGAACAAACGATGGCTCACATCGGCTTGTTGGCGCGGGTATAAGGAAATGACCATGCCGCGTCAAGACCAAAGGGTTGTCAAAACGAAGAAATTTCGCATGGCAGCAATGCAATAGACCGCCGTTTCCGCTCCGAGGTGCACCACCGCCAGGCGGAGCCTGCGATGACTTGAATTGCCGTTACCAATACCCCTACCGCAGAATTGCGCACAAGCGCAATCGCCTCTTCGAACAGACTGTGCCGAAGAGAGATTTCACGCTGTGCGCTTCCCAGAGGTTTGAGAGCGGTCATGGCGGTGCCTGCGCATCTCTGAACACCTCCTCCGGCGTCCGGAAGCCGAGTGCCTTGCGCGGCCGTGCGTTGAGCAGATCCTCCACCGCCTGGACCTCGGCATCGGTCACAGACCGGAAATCCGTGCCTTTCGGCAAATACTGGCGGACCAGTCCATTGGTGTGTTCATTCAGCCCGCGCTCCCATGAGTGGTAGGGCCGGGCAAAATAGAACTTGGCATCAAGCGCCTTGGACAGGCTGCTGTGGCCAGCGAATTCCTTACCGTTGTCCGCAGTGATCGTGTGAACCAGGTGCCGATCTGCCTCCAGCCGGCGTCTGAGCGCAGCTCCGACATCTTCGGCCGTTTTCCTGTCGAGCCGTACCAGTCGGGTCATCTTCGAGGCGCGGTCCACCGCCGAAACCACTGCGCCGCTTTGACCCGCTCCAACGATCGTGTCCACCTCCCAGTCACCGATCCGCAACTTCTGTTCGACGATCGCGGGCCGCTCACTGATATCGACACGACCGGGAATGCGTCCTCGCCCGGCGTGCCGGCCGCCGCGCCAATTCGGTTTCTTCCCACGCCGCCGCAGACGTTTGTAAAGGCTGCCACCGGCCCTGCGGTCCGCGCGGACGTATTCGTAGATCCGCATCCGCCCCACCATGGCTTGGCCTTCCCGACGAAACCGACCCTAAATTTGCTCTGGGCTCCAGCCAGCCGCCAACTTCTCCTCGACCAATTGCCACAGGGCGGGTGTCATCTTCCTTGGCACCGATGACGCCCTGTGGCGGCGCTCTGTCGCCTTGTTATGGGCCTGTTTGTACCGGTAGCCCCGGCCGCCGCTGTTGCGCTGCATCTCTCGACGGATTGTCGTGTGATGGCGTCCGAGCTCACGCCCAATGTCTCTCTGCGAGAGGCCGCTTTTCTTCAACCCCCAAATCTGGCAACGTTCATCTTGGATCAGGTGGTGGTAGCCGCGAGGCATAGGCGAATCTCCTTCTACAAGATTCTCGCCATCGCCTGGCCCGCCCGCAAGGAAGAATGCTCATCACGCTGCCGTTTTCACTGGTGCACTTCGGAATGGCACGGGGGCTTCAGTTTGTCGAACGGGAATTTCATAATGTATGAGAGGCTCGAATAACCGGTCCCGAAATCGTCCATGGCAATTTGCACGCCCATGGATTTGAGCTCGCGGAGGACATAAAGAACCTCATCCGTGTTGTCCATAAACAGGCTTTCGGTAATTTCCAGTTCCAGCCGAGACGGATCCAGCCCCGACTCCGTAAGTGCTTCAATGGTACTTTGAATGATCTTGTTCGCATGGAACTGTTGGGGTGACAGGTTGACTGCCACTGCGAGATTTTCTGGCCAGCTTACTGCAGCCTGGCAGGCGTTTTTCAAGACCCATTCTCCGATTTCCGGAATAATACCCAAACGCTCTGCCACAGGAATGAAGTCGGAAGGTGGAATATTTCCCCTTTCGGGATGGTTCCATCGGGTTAACGCCTCAAAACCGGTGGTACTGTTGTCATGTGCCGAAACAATTGGCTGATAGCAGATCGACAGTTCATCATTTCGCAATGCCTGGCGCAAATCCGCCTCCAGATTTCGCCTTTCTTTTGCGACTTCGTCCATGCCAAGTTCAAAGAAGCGGTAAGTTCCCTTCCGCTTTGGCGCGATAAAGAGCAAGGTCCGCATTGTTGAGCATGGAGTAAACATCTCGGCCGTCTCTAGGCCCCATGGCAATTCCGATAGAGACTCCAACTTCAAGTGCAACTCCCTCGCAGATATAGGGTTTGGACAGTTCCTCGATTAGAGCGTGTTCGCATCACGTGAATTCACAGCCGACTGCCCTGAAGAAATTCCGGCACTCCATTGGCGTGAACATATGGCAGACCTCTCCGATTGCCTTCCAGACATCATCGAAGGTTCTGGCGCCTGCCTTCCTCAGATGAGCCTTGAGCTTCGAAAAGGCCATTTCAATGGCATTGAGATCTGGGGAATATTTCGGCAGGAACAAAAACCATGCGCCGATATCTCGCAAGATCTGCTCGGCTTTTTCGCTCTTGTGAGCGGCTAGGTGGTCAAGGATTACGACATCTCTCTTTTCCAGTTCTGGCGCCAACTGTGTCTCAACATAAATCTCAAAGATTTCTTTGGTCATGGCCCGGTCAATAACCCAGGGCGCAACCAGTCCATGACTGCGCAGGCCTGCGATAAGTGTCTGCTTCTTCCAGTGGCCATGAGGGACAAAATCTATGAGGCGCTCTCCTGTTGGGGCCCATCCAGTTTGCTTGGCCATTTTGGTGTTTGTGGACGTCTCATCAATGAAGACAAGTTTTTCAATCGACCGATTCAAAAACGGAACACGCCTTGTCTTCCAGAGTTCGCGGTCTTTTTTCACGTCGATGCGGTGTTGCTCCTTGGCATAAATAGTCTTTTTTTATGCGACAACCCGAAACTGCGCACAACATGCCAGACAGGCGAATGATGGACATTGAGGTTGAATTTTTCGTTCAGCTCCGCACAAAGCTTACGGATTGTAATGTCCTTTTGTTCATCAACCCGTTTTCGAAGCCAGTCTTTATAGGGTGAAAGCTTGCCATGGCCTGTTTTTCCCGGGTTATGTTTTGGAGCAAGCGAGCCAGTTTCACGTTTCAACTTCACCATATCATTCACAAATTTGACGGAGACTTTGAAATGGGCAGCCGTTCCACGATGAGTGTGGCCTTCTTCTACATGAGCTACAACACGTTTACGCAATTCAATCGGATGGGGCTTGGGCATTGAAAATCCTTGGCTTCGAACCGAATCAGGTCACCCCAATCAGAATCATATTCGCGCACGGAAAGAAACTGAATCTACTCGACACAAACACGCTCTAACAGTTCTGCAAGGTTGCCAACAGATTGGATGGTATCTGCCGAATTGCTGAGGATGGCAAATTCATCACCCCCCAGACGTGCAACGACATCCCGATCAGAAATATGCTCCTTTAGGCGAGCGGCAACAGCACCTAACAGCAAATCACCCGTACCATGGCCCTCCTGGTCGTTTATTGCCTTGAAGCCATCCAGATCCAGATAGAATACCGACCAGTGATGACCATCGGATTCGGAAAATTTGGATTCCAGTGCGCGGGAAAAATTTTCCCGATTTACCAGGCCCGTGAGCGCATCATTGTGCGCCAGGAATGCTATGCGGTCTTCTGCCAGTTTGCGTTGCGTAATATCGCTTGCAACGCCCCGAAATCCGGTAAAGTATCCCGATGAGTTAAAAATTGGCTTGCCGGACAGCATCACCCAGTTACTTGTCTCTGCTGCATTGGAATGAATTACCACATCCCTAAAACCCTGCCGGTCTACAAATGCACGTCGCAAAGGCTCCAGAGAGCGTTGATTGAGTTTGGCCGGGGTTGCGCTGCTGCCGTCAACAACGTCCTCGTCTGGACTTAGTGAACTGAACCGTGCCTGAAGCGCGTCCTCGAACTCATATTTACCACGGGTCAGAGTTCCGTTTGGTGACAGTTCCCAGAGCCAGTCGCTCACATTTTCCGAAAATTCCCTCAGCAGAATTCCAATCGTATCGGATTGTTGACTAACCTCAAATCTTGCAATCTGTGCCTGAATGAAAATCTTGGATATCGTTCGTCCTGCTTTAAAAAGCGGTACTGCATAAACAAGTATCAACACCAACAGGCTGTAGCTGGTTGTCGAACCTTCCAGCAGCAGCGCGACGGATGAACCGGAGGTAATCAACAGCAACCATACAAACATTACCCGCGGAATGACATAAAAGGTCAAAGCGCCGCCGCCCAGCATGCCTGCCATGATGGCGATCACCGTTACCTGCTGTGTCATGGAAATCGATGGATAAACGACAATCGGCAGGATTCCCCACATTCCTGCCATCAATCCGCTGGCACGAACCGCCTTGTGATGCGTTCTGACGGATCTGGAAGGTCTCGGTCTGTTTTGCTGACGCTGTTTGGAACGACTTTGATACAAGCCCCAACCAGCAAGTCCGCTGATTGCGATTACCCAGGGTATCAAAAACCAGGCAAGTTCCGGTTGATAAGTCGAGTATAGAATGACTTCCGCGCATACAATGTTTGCAAGCAGTGTCGTTTGACTGGCATCAGCGATAGCCCTCACCTGTTCAGCTTTTATTTTCCCGGTGATTTCACTGTCTGAAGCCAGCATGCTGCCGGCATCCAGAAACTTCAGAAACCTCAAATAGGTCCGTTTCAAAGGCACTCTCCTGCGTCAGCACCGGACCATAGGTTACAAAACTTTACCAAGGGTAACTTTTATCAAAAAAACAAAAAAAGGCCGCCCGAAGGCGACCTCTATGGCTTGCTAACTCAGATCTGAACCAAACGATCGCATGGCTCGTACTGAGCCGAATTACTCGGCTGCAGCACCCTCTCCGCTCATGTCTGTAAGGAGAGCATCGGCATCTGCCATTTTCTGTTTTTCTTCGATGATCATGTCATCACGCTGACCAGCGAGGCGGCGAATGCGGGACATCACACCACCGGTACCGGCAGGAATTAGACGACCGACAATCACATTCTCTTTCAGACCTTCCAGTGTGTCTGACTTGCCGGCAACGGATGCCTCGGTGAGAACACGTGTGGTTTCCTGGAAAGATGCAGCTGAGATGAATGAACGGGTCTGCAGGCTCGCTTTGGTGATACCCAACAGAACCGGGTCACCTTCGGCAGGCTTTTTACCTTCTTCCACCATGCGCTCGTTGAGGATTTCCATTTCAATGCGATCCATCTGCTCACCGACAAGAAGGCCGGTTTCACCGGGTTCAGTGATTTCAACTTTCTGGAGCATCTGGCGGACAATCACTTCAATATGTTTGTCGTTGATCACAACACCCTGAAGGCGGTAAACTTCCTGGATCTCGTTAACGAGGTAAGATGCAAGCGCCTCTACACCCCGAATTGCGAGAATGTCGTGAGGTGCCGGATTGCCATCAAGAATGTAATCACCTTTCTCGATCGGATCACCATCCTGCAAATGGAACGGCTTGGATTTTGGAATAAGGTATTCCGCTGGCTCCAAAGTTGAATCGTTTGGTTCAATCGAGATGCGGCGCTTGTTCTTGTAATCCCGTCCATAGCGAATTGTGCCATCGATGGTTGCAATTACCGCATGGTCTTTCGGACGCCGTGCTTCAAACAGTTCCGCAACCCTTGGCAGACCACCGGTAATGTCCTTGGTCTTCGCACTCTCGGTCGGGATACGTGCAAGGACGTCACCGGCCTTGACTTGCGTGCCCGGCTCGACAGACAGAATAGCATCCACTGAAAGCAGGATACGGGCCTCGCCGCCTCGCTTGAGCTTGGCAACATTGCCTTTCTTGTCCTTGATGACAATTGCAGGTTTGAGATCAGAACCACGCGGGTTGGCACGCCAATCCACCACGACACGTTTGGTAATACCGGTGGATTCGTCCGCGTTTTCCTGTACGGAAAGGCCATCGACCACATCCTCGAACTCAATAGTACCATCGACTTCGGTCATCATTGGGCGGGTGTACGGATCCCACTCGGCCATACGCTGGCTCTGTTTGATCTGATCACCTTCAGCAACCAAAAGACGGGCACCGTAATTCACCCGGTGAGAAGCGCGTTCAACGCCTTTTTCGTCTTCGATCACGATTGCCACGTTACGACCCATAACAACGTTACGGCCCTCTGTATCTTTGGCAATGTTGGAGTTGCGGATGCGGATGGTTCCTTCGTAGGAGGCTTCCAGGAAGGAAGAGTCAACCACCTGTGCGGTACCACCGATGTGGAAAGTCCGCATGGTAAGCTGCGTGCCAGGCTCTCCGATGGACTGGGCAGCAATAACACCGACCGCCTCGCCCATGTTGACCGGTGTACCACGTGCAAGGTCACGACCGTAACATGCACCGCAGATACCATTTTGCGCTTCACAGGTAAGTGCCGAACGGATCAGCACGGTTTTGAAACCGGCGGCCTCTACCGCGTCAACATCTTCTTCACTTATAAGATGATTGACGGGAAGAATGACATCACCGGTTTCCGGATGGGTAATTTCTTCGGCAGTTGTACGGCCGAGAATACGCATACCGAGAGACGCAACAACCTGGCCCGCATCGACGACAGCCTGCATGGTGAGACCGTTTGTCGTTCCACAATCCTCCATGGTCACGATGCAGTCCTGAGCCACATCCACCAGACGGCGGGTAAGGTAACCTGAGTTCGCTGTCTTCAACGCCGTATCGGCAAGCCCTTTACGGGCACCGTGGGTGGAGTTGAAGTATTCCAGAACAGTCAGACCTTCCTTAAAGTTGGAGATGATCGGGCTCTCGATGATCTCACCCGAAGGCTTGGCCATCAGTCCGCGCATGCCTGCAAGCTGTTTCATCTGGGTTGGCGAACCACGGGCACCGGAATGACTCATCATGAAGATTGAGTTCATCGGCAGCTGGCGCTTGGATTCCTCATCATAATTGACCGCCTTAATGCGATCCATCATTTCATCAGCAACCTTGTCACCACACTTCGCCCAGGCATCAACAACCTTGTTGTATTTCTCGCCCTGTGTGATCAGACCGTCATTGTACTGTTGTTCATACTCTTTTGTCAGAGCCTGTGTCTGCTCGACCAGTCCGGCTTTGGTTTCGGGAATGACCATATCGTCCTTGCCGAACGAGATGCCGGCCTTACAGGCATGGCTGAAGCCCAGTTGCATGATGCGGTCACAGAAAATCACGGTCTCTTTCTGACCGGAGTGACGGTAAACCGTATCGATCATTTTGGAGATGTTTTTCTTCGTCATCTCGGTGTTGACGATGTCGAAGCTGATTTTTGGATGACGCGGCAGCAATTCGCCAAGGATCATGCGGCCAGGGGTGGTCTCATGAATCTGACTTACCGAATTACCCTCTGCATCAACGGTTTTGAAACGGCCGCAAATTTTTGTGTGCAGGGTTACAATACCGGTATCGATTGCATGATGCAGTTCACCCATGTCGCCAAGAATCATGCCTTCGCCCGGCTCGTTTTCGGAAACAATGCACAGATAAAACAGCCCCAGCACCATATCCTGGGAAGGAACGATGATAGGCTGACCATTGGCCGGATGCAGAATATTGTTCGTGGACATCATTAGAACACGGGCTTCGAGCTGGGATTCCAGAGAAAGTGGTACGTGAACCGCCATCTGGTCGCCATCGAAGTCAGCGTTGAATGCAGCACAGACCAGCGGATGAAGCTGAATGGCCTTTCCTTCGATCAACACCGGCTCAAACGCCTGAATACCCAGACGGTGAAGTGTTGGTGCCCGGTTCAGCAGAACCGGATGCTCGCGGATTACCTCGTCCAGAATATCCCAGACTTCAGGCTTTTCCTTTTCAACCAGCTTCTTTGCCTGTTTGACGGTAGAGGAGTAGCCTTTCGCGTCGAGACGGGCATAGATAAACGGCTTGAACAGTTCGAGCGCCATTTTCTTCGGCAGGCCGCATTGGTGAAGCAGGAGTTCGGGGCCTGTCACGATCACGGAACGACCGGAGTAGTCAACACGCTTTCCGAGCAGGTTCTGACGGAAGCGGCCCTGCTTGCCTTTCAGCATGTCTGACAAAGACTTCAATGGACGCTTGTTGGCACCAGTGATGGTACGGCCGCGGCGACCATTGTCGAACAGTGCATCGACGGATTCTTGCAGCATGCGTTTTTCGTTGCAGATGATGATATCCGGTGCACGCAGTTCAACCAGTCTACGCAGACGGTTGTTACGGTTGATCACACGACGGTAGAGGTCGTTCAGATCCGAGGTTGCGAACCGGCCGCCATCCAGTGGCACCAACGGGCGCAGATCGGGCGGAATAACCGGAATGATCTTCATGATCATCCATTCCGGACGGTTGCCGGATTCGATGAACGCTTCCACTACCTTCAAGCGCTTGGCAAGTTTCGTAGTCTTCAACTCAGAAGTTGTTTCAGCAAGTTCCACCCGAATCTCGCCGGCAATCTTTTCCAGGTCCATGGATGCGAGGATTTCGTGGATCGCTTCCGCGCCAATCATCGCGGTAAAGGTGTCTTCACCGAACTCGTCAATCGCGTTCATGTACTCTTCTTCCGAGAGCAGCTGGTACTCGGTAAGAGATGTGAGGCCAGGCTCGGTAACCACGAAATTCTCGAAATACAGGATGCGCTCCAAATCCTTCAGGGTCATGTTAAGCAGCAGCCCGATCCGGGATGGCAGGGATTTCAAAAACCAGATGTGGGCAACAGGAGCGGCCAGCTCGATATGGCCCATACGCTCACGGCGAACGCGAGAGAGAGTGACTTCCACACCGCATTTTTCGCAGATGATGCCCTTGTACTTCATCCGCTTATACTTGCCACACAGACATTCGTAGTCTTTTACCGGTCCGAAAATCCGCGCGCAGAACAGGCCGTCACGCTCAGGCTTGAACGTACGATAATTGATAGTCTCGGGCTTTTTTATCTCGCCATAGGACCAGGAAAGGATTTTCTCCGGCGCCGCAATCGAAATCCGGATGGAATCGAAATTCTGGGATGCAGCAGGATTGTTGAAGAGATTCATGATTTCTTGATTCACGGTACTCGGTTCCTTCGGGGGTTTCCCCTGTTTTGGTCCTGGACTTGTCGACTGTCACCAGAACCGGAATTCAGTTTCGCTTACGCAATTGAGGCAGGGTGCAGATTGCCGCCCCCTGCCCTGTAACTCCTATTCGGCAGCATCAGGCAGCAGATCGTCGTCCTCGCCATCACCTTCTTCAGGGTCAATAGCCGGAAGTTTGGTGTTTTCAAGATCGACACTCAGACCCAGTGATCTCATCTCCTTGACGAGAACGTTGAAGCTCTCCGGTATACCGGCTTCAAACGTATCATCGCCACGCACGATGGCTTCATACACTTTGGTACGACCGGCAACATCGTCTGATTTGACTGTGAGCATTTCCTGTAGCGTATACGCAGCACCGTATGCTTCCAGAGCCCAGACCTCCATCTCACCAAAGCGTTGGCCACCAAACTGTGCCTTACCACCCAGCGGCTGCTGAGTAACAAGAGAGTAAGGTCCGATTGAACGGGCGTGGATTTTGTCGTCCACAAGGTGATGCAGCTTGAGCATGTAAATGTAGCCCATGGTCACCTGGCGGTCGAACTGCTCTCCAGTACGTCCATCATAAACCGTGGATTGCCCGGATGAATGCAGTCCGGCCTCTTCCAGAAGTTCGACGATATCGGCCTCATTGGCACCGTCAAAGACCGGTGTGGCAATAGAGACACCCCGTCTTGACTGATCGGCCAGGCGCAGGACTGACTCTTCATCATAATCCTTGACCGGTTCATTACGCTCATTGTCACCGAAAACGGTTTCCAACTGGTCACGCAATGGCTTTGCATCGCCGCTTTCCTTGTAAGCATCTATCAATTCACCAATCTTGCGGCCCATGCCAGCACATGCCCAGCCCAGATGGGTTTCAAGAATCTGACCCACGTTCATACGTGATGGCACACCCAGCGGGTTAAGCACGATATCCGCATGAGTTCCGTCTTCCAGGAACGGCATGTCTTCTACCGGCATGATGCGTGAAACAACACCCTTGTTGCCGTGACGGCCAGCCATCTTGTCGCCCGGCTGAAGCTTGCGCTTAACCGCAACGAAGACTTTGACCATCTTCATGACGCCCGGCATCAGTTCGTCACCGCGCTGAAGCTTTTCAACCTTGTCCATGAAACGCTGCTCAAGCAGTGATTTGGAATCATCGTACTGAGCCTGAAGCGCCTCAATCTGGGATTGCTGCTTTTCATTGCCAAGGGCAAACTGCCGCCACTGTGAGCGTGGATATTCATCCATGATTTCAGCGGAAATTTTTGCACCCTTCTTGAAACCTTTCGGTCCGGCAACGGCTTCCTTGTTCTTCAGCATGTCTGCCAAACGCCCGTAGACGTTACGATCAAGAATGGCCTGCTCATCGTCGCGGTCTTTTGCAAGTGCCTCGATTTCCTCACGCTCGATAGACATCGCGCGCTCGTCTTTCTCGATACCATGACGGTTGAAGACCCGAACCTCAACGACGGTTCCAAAACCGCCCGGCGGCATGCGCAGCGAAGTATCGCGAACGTCAGAAGCCTTTTCGCCAAAAATCGCCCGCAGGAGTTTTTCCTCCGGTGTCATCGGGCTTTCGCCTTTTGGCGTGATCTTGCCAACCAGGATATCGCCCGGACCGACTTCGGCACCGATATAGGTAATGCCTGCCTCGTCAAGATTCTTAAGCGCTTCTTCTGAAACGTTCGGGATATCGCGAGTGATTTCTTCCGGCCCAAGCTTGGTGTCCCGAGCCATCACCTCGTATTCCTCGATATGGATCGATGTGAACACGTCGTCGCGCACGATACGTTCTGACAGAAGGATGGAATCTTCGTAGTTGTAACCATTCCAGGGCATGAACGCCACGAGCACGTTGCGACCAAGCGCCAGATCACCGAGTTCTGTTGACGGACCGTCAGCGATAATGTCGCCTTTCGAGATCCGATCTCCGACAGTAACCAGCGGACGCTGGTTGATGCAGGTAGACTGGTTGGAACGCTGATATTTCTGAAGACGGTAAATATCGACACCTGGTTTTGCGGGGTCGAGATCTTCCGTTGCACGGATGACGATACGCGTTGCATCCACCTGATCGACAACGCCAGTCCGGCGGGCAGCAATCGCAGCACCGGAATCGCGCGCAACCACGGATTCCATGCCGGTACCGACATAAGGCGCTTCAGCGCGAACCAATGGCACGGCCTGACGCATCATGTTTGAACCCATGAGAGCACGGTTCGCATCGTCGTTTTCCAGGAACGGAATCAGCGATGACGCAACGGATACGAGCTGTTTTGGAGATACATCCATCAGTTCCACGTTTTCACGTGGCACCATCATGACTTCCCCGGCCTTGCGGCAAGTCACAAATTCGTTCTCGAACTTGTTGCTGCCGTCCAGCGAGGCGTTGGCCTGTGCCACATTGTAGCGGGCCTCTTCCATGGCGGAGAGGTAAATAACCTCATCCGTGACCTTGGAGTTCACCACCTTGCGGTATGGACTTTCGATAAAGCCATACTTGTTCACCCGGGCAAAGGTTGCCAGCGAGTTGATCAATCCGATATTCGGACCCTCAGGGGTTTCAATCGGGCAAATCCGGCCATAGTGGGTTGGATGCACGTCACGAACCTCGAAGCCCGCACGCTCGCGGGTGAGACCGCCGGGTCCAAGTGCCGAAAGGCGGCGCTTGTGCGTAATCTCTGAAAGCGGGTTAGTCTGGTCCATGAACTGCGAAAGCTGAGACGAGCCAAAGAACTCGCGCACTGCTGCGGCAGCCGGCTTCGCATTGATGAGGTCCTGAGGCATGACTGTGTCAACTTCAATCGAAGACATGCGCTCTTTGATGGCACGCTCCATACGCAGCAGACCGATGCGGTACTGGTTTTCCATCAACTCGCCGACTGAGCGGACCCGGCGGTTGCCGAGGTTGTCGATGTCATCGATGTCGCCCTTGCCATCGCGAAGGTCGACGAGGGTTTTCACCAATTCCAGAATGTCTTCTTTGCGCAATACCCGAACTGTGTCTTCCGCATCCAGTTCCAGACGGATGTTCATCTTGACCCGCCCTACGGCCGAAAGGTCGTAACGCTCAGAATCAAAGAACAATGAATTGAACATCGCCTCGGCGGTTTCCATGGTCGGTGGTTCACCCGGACGCATCACGCGATAAATATCAAACAGTGCGTCCTGACGGCTTTCATTTTTGTCTACCGCCAGCGTGTTGCGGATATAACCGCCGATGTTCACGTAGTCGATGTTGAGGACCGGAATGCTCTTGACCTTGGCCTCATCGAGAATTTCGATAGCCTTTTCGTCAACTTCATCGCCGGCTTCCATATAGATTTCGCCGGTTTTGGTGTTGACGATGTCTTCTGCGACGTATTTGCCGTAGAGCTGCTCGTTGGTCATCTTCAGGCTTTTGACGCCCTTTTCAGCGAGTTGCTTGATGGTGCGGGCAGTAATTTTCTTGCCAACTTCCACGACCACTTCACCACTATCTGCGTCTATCAGATCTGCATCGGCCTTGCTGCCCTTCAGGGAGTCCCCGTCAAATGGCACTTTCCAGCCGTCACCGTCGCGGCTTACCTTGGAAGATGTATAGAACTTTGACAGGACTTCTTCCTGATCAAGGCCAAGCGCCATCAGCAGGGATGTAACCGGGATTTTTCTGCGGCGGTCGATCCTTGCATGCACGATATCCTTGGCGTCAAACTCGATGTCCAGCCATGAACCGCGGTAAGGGATGACACGGGCTGCAAAAAGCAGCTTGCCGGATGAATGGGTTTTGCCCTTGTCGTGATCAAAGAATACGCCAGGCGAACGGTGCATTTGTGAAACGATAACCCGTTCCGTACCGTTCACGATGAATGTGCCATTGTTGGTCATCAATGGCATGTCGCCCATGTAGACGTCCTGCTCCTTGATATCCTTGACAGATTTGGCCCCGGTGTCCTCATCGATATCAAATACGATCAGTCGAAGGGTAACCTTGAGCGGTGCAGCGTAGGTCATGTCGCGCTGGCGGCATTCCTCCACGTCATACTTTGGCGGATCGAATTTGTAGCTGACGAATTCGAGCATAGATGCTCCGGAGAAATCACTGATTGGAAAAACCGAATTGAACACGGCCTGCAGACCTTCGTCTCCACGGCCGCCTTCCGGCTCTTCAACCATCAGGAATTGATCATAGGATTGTTTTTGAACCTCAATGAGGTTTGGCATTTCTGCCACTTCAGTAATATTGCCGAAAAATTTTCTTACGCGTTTACGACCATTAAAAACATGGTTTTTAGCCATTTATCGCACCTTGTGTCTCTTTAGGCAGCTTTCGCCGGTTTTCGTTCTTGGAAAGCCCATCCCTTCGGCTTTCAAAAAACGCTAACGCCGCGACAGACTGTCAATTGCGTTGTGGGATCGCGGGCAAACGATCCAGGAGATGCCCTACTCACACAACCTTGCCAAAGAAGACCCATGCTGCCGGTCTTTCATGCAAGGAAACCCCGGACGGATCCGGGGTCCAAATCTTTGACGGATGCGACATTCCGCACCCAAAAGGAATTACTTGAGCTCGACCTTTGCGCCAGCAGCTTCGAGTTTTTCCTTGATTTCTTCTGCCTCAGCCTTGGAAGCACCTTCCTTAACAGCTTTTGGCGCGCCCTCAACGAGGTCTTTGGCTTCTTTCAGGCCAAGACCTGTGATGCCGCGAACTTCCTTGATGACATTGATTTTGCTTGCGCCTGCCTCAGCAAGAATGACGTCAAACTCGTCTTTTTCTTCTGCAGCAGCGGCGTCACCGCCACCTGCGCCTGGCATTGCAGCAACTGCAACCGGTGCAGCAGCAGAAACGCCCCATTTTTCTTCGAGAAGTTTTGAAAGCTCAGCAGCTTCCAGAACAGTCAGGTTGGACAGGTCGTCCACGATCTTTTCGAGATCAGCCATTTTTTAGTTCCTTTTAGTTCAGTTCAAACTTTTGAGTTGTTTACGAGAAGCGTGCTTACGCAGCCTCGTCTTTCTGGCCGTAAGCCCCGATTACACGAGCAAGCTGACCTACAGGTGCATTGACCACTTGAGCAATCTTGCCGGCAGGTGCTTGAAGCAGTCCGACAATTTTACCGCGCAGTTCATCCAGTGACGGCAGAGACGCGAGCGCCTTGACACCAGCTGGATCGAGGTTGGTGGCACCCATTGCTCCGCCGAGGATCACGAGATTTTCGTTACCCTTCGCAAAATCAACAGCTACCTTTGGAGCAGACACAGGATCATCAGAATAACAAACCAAAGTTTGTCCCTGGAACAGATCCTTCATGTGTTCTACTTTCGTGCCTTCAAGAGCAAGTTTGGCAAGACGGTTCTTCGCGACTTTGACAGTGCCACCGGCGGCCTTCATCTGAGTACGAAATTTACTCATTTCAGCAACGGTGATACCGGAATAGTGTGCAACCACCACAGCGCCAGCGTTCGAAAACACCTCGTTCATGGAAGCTACAAACTCACGTTTTTCCGCTCTTTCCACAGTCTCTCTCCATTTGGGAAATCAGGTTGCCCCGTATTCCCGGTTGCTTTTGCCGGAGACCTGAAAGACAGAACTTTCAAGCATCCGACGGCTCAAGGTCCTGTCCCAGGCCGAAACGCGAGATTTCTCTCATCCGGCTAGGCTTGCGAGTTTGAACTGAAACCCTTCGATGGTCGCCCATCTCAAAATTCCATTCTCACTCCCGTCTATTGCAGGCTTTTCAAATAACCAGAACTTGTGCCTGAACACGTTCGATCCGGTCGTTGGGCATCACAATAAACTTTATTGTGCCGCCCGATTATTAAGACCCGAAGGTCGCCTACAGTCTCGGACAGGTGCACCATCTGAAATTCAGTTGATGCGATCAGATCCGGCGAACCGGATCCGAATTCTCAGTTGTTCAAATCTGTTTCCCTGCGCTTTTTACAAGCGCCAGTTACCGATCTGAACCTTACGCTTCCACGAAGCTCGCAGGGTCAATTTTGACACCTGGGCCCATGGTGGACGAAATAGCTACGCGCTTGACGAATGTGCCCTTGGCGCCAGAAGGCTTTGCCTTTTGGACTGCATCGGCAAATGCGCGAATGTTTTCTTCTAGCTTGGCGGCATCGAAAGACGCCTTGCCAACGCCAGCGTGAATGATGCCAGCCTTTTCGACGCGAAAATCTACGGCACCACCTTTTGCAGCCTGCACAGCGGCGGCGACATCGGGGGTGACAGTACCGGTTTTCGGGTTCGGCATCAGGTTACGGGGTCCGAGCACCTTGCCCAGACGACCAACCAGCGGCATCATGTCAGGGGTTGCAATGCAGCGGTCAAAGTTGATTTCACCCTTCTGGACTGTTTCCATCAGGTCTTCAGCACCAACGATGTCTGCACCGGCTTCTTTTGCTTCATCGGCCTTTGCGTCTTTTGCAAACACGGCAACGCGGACCGAACGGCCAGTACCGTTAGGCAGATTGACAACACCACGAACCATCTGATCTGCATGACGCGGGTCCACCCCGAGGTTCATCGCAACTTCGATTGTTTCGTCGAATTTTGCAGAAGCGCGTTCCTTAACCATGCTCACGGCTTCGGTCAAAGAGTAAAGGTGCTTGCGATCAATGCCCTCAACGGCATTTTTGATACGTTTTCCAGCCATGATCAGCCCTCCACCTCGATACCCATTGAACGGGCAGATCCTTCGACAATACGCATTGCAGCTTCGATATCACCGGCATTCAGGTCCGGCATTTTCTTTTCAGCAATTTCGCGCACCTGATCACGCTTCAACGTGCCAGCTGACTCCCGGCCTGGCTCCTTGGAGCCGGACTGCAGGTTCAATGCCTTCTTGATGAAGTAAGACATTGGCGGCTGCTTCATCTCGAATGTGAACGACTTGTCTGCAAAAATTGTGATTTCAACCGGAACAGGAGAATTCTTCTCCATTTCCTGGGTTTTTGCGTTGAATGCCTTGCAGAATTCCATAATGTTGAGACCACGCTGCCCCAGTGCCGGCCCAATTGGTGGCGAAGGTGAAGCATTGCCTGCGGGAACCTGAAGTTTCAGATATCCTTCTATTTTCTTGGCCATAAATATGACTGCCTTCTATTTGTGCCGAAAAATCCGGCGGGTTGCAGTTTGCGTGGTGCAACCGTCAAAGGCGGCCAGCCTTAGCGATCTCCCACACACTTTTTTTGTCAAATCTTGCGCGTAAACACGTGCGACTTGACTGTTTTGTCAAATCTTGCGCGTAAGCACATGCGACTTGACGGTTTTGTTGGGCAATACATTAAGCAACGCATCACCCAGCTTCGGACTGGTCAGAGTTTCTCTACCTGTCCATATTCCAGATCAACCGGTGTTGCCCGGCCGAAAATTGACACTTCCACTTTCAGGCGTGCACGCTCCTCGTCCACCTCCTGAACAATTCCGTTGAAGGATGCAAACGGACCATCCGATACGCGGATACTCTCGCCCACGTCGAACATGACGGATGGCTTAGGACGATCAACACCTTCCTGCACCTGGTTCAAAATCCGCTCTGCTTCGCGATCGGTAATCGGCTTTGGCTTGTTGTCGGCACCCAGGAAACCGGTGACTTTTGGCGTGTCCTTGATCAGGTGAAACGCTTCATCAGTCATCTCCATCTTCACAAGCACATAGCCCGGGAAAAACTTCCGTTCAGCATCAACCTTTCGACCACGACGCACTTCGACGACTTTTTCCGTCGGCACCATGATTGATTCAAAGAGGTGCTCCAACCCCTTCTGCTTAACTTTTTCCTCAATGGATTCCGCCACTTTCTTCTCGAAATTCGAGTAAGCGTGAACAATATACCACCGATGCGCCATATCCGTGCCGTTCCTCGTTAGTTCCTCAGACAGCCTCAGCCGCCAAAGCTCAACAACACTCCGACAAACCAGCTAAGCAACTGATCAATAGTGAAAAAGAACAGTCCTGCAAGAAACACCATCACGAAAACCATGATTGAACTCACCAGCGTTTCACGTCTGGTGGGCCATGTAACCTTGGAAACTTCCGTTCGCACCTGCTGCAGGAAGGTAAAAGGATTTGTTCTAGCAGCCATAAGAATTGCCTGAAATTTGCGGAATATTACCGATTTAATTTTACTGAAACCGAACGCCCGCAAACCATCCATTCGTTTGCAAACCCAAACAAACGCGTGCACATAACGGATTACCCCATCATGCACACCCTTTGTGTTCGATGAGGTGTATTTATCGTTTGAATCGGCAAAGCGCAAGAGGCCGGGCAAACTTTTTCGAACCAGATTGGCAAATGCTGACTAAGGGCTTAATTTACAAGATGTCCGGTCGGAAAAAATTTGGTTTATTGTCCCCTTTTTCTCGCCGTCCCAGCCTGATTTATCTGCCCGCGAAAAATGCTTCTGCGCCCTCTTTACCAAAATACCGCTGAATAAATGCCTTACTGCCGTCTTTCAGGTCGAGAACGGTCAACCCGGCAGTTGCGTGATCCAGTTCGCGCCATTCACCAAATCCGGCAAACTTGCACCCACAATTTGCATAGTGACGAAACAGAACCGGAAGACTGCGTTTGCCGCCTTCTATACCACTGATCAGGTTGCCCAATTGAGAGAACGAACCACAGGCTTCGGCCAGTTTTTCTATTTCCACTTCTTTGGGGATATCCAGAACAAGCTCCCGGCGTGGACTGACGAGACTTTCCATTTTGTCATCACCGCAATTCTGCATGACAAAGCGACGAAGCAGTTCACGGGAAATCGGGTTGAAAGTACGCCCCATCGTGACCGGGCCGAACAGATATTTGATTTCCTTGTCGCGGTTGGGAATTTCCAGAAATCCGCGCCAAAGCAGCAACAAAGGCGAAAAACTCTTCTGATATTCCGGTAGAATAGCAGCCCGACCAAGTTCCATCGCCTTGGGCAACAGATTTTGAAATTCCGGCGAAAGATCAAATATACTGCTGGTGACAAGATTTTCGGGCGTGGCTGCCCGTAGTTTAAGGTCCGGCAACGTATAGCGATACACACCCGCCACTGTTTCCGCTGCCTCGCCCCATAATATCAGATGATGATAAAAATCATCATAATGGTCCCTGAGTTCCGAAGGGTTGTGAACATTGGTTTCTGATGCATAGGCCTGGAAACGCACTTCGCAGATAATGTCCAGAATTTCGTCCGGAATATCAGGCCCCGCCCGGAAAATGGAATAACCGTTTTGTCTGACAAGGACTTCATGCCTGTCCAGAACCTTCTTGACGTGAGGTCCCCGAATGGCTGTCGGGCTTCGCGCGATATGTTCTATTTCCTGAACGGTTCGCAGTTCCGGTTCGATCAGTTGCGGCAAATCGGGAACCTTGTTACTGCCGGTCTTTAACGAATAGACCAGGCTGCGGGCAAAATTGCCAACCGACATGCTGCGCGAAACCTTTTGCAGTTGATCGACAGACACCGGATCTCCAATGGTAAAAGTGAAATCATGTCCACCGCGGAGAAATTCCCTGAGCAACATACCTGAGCAACATATAAGTGCGAATACGCGGGTGGATCAGGCCGGACAGGTTGAACAACATGGAATTTCGGCCGGTAATATACAACGGCACCAAATCGCCGCCTCCCGCCTCAACAAATTTTCTTACCTGATCTGTCCAGGCCAAATCGGATATCGTCCAATCGGTCGTTTTGAGATGAGAGCAGATCCGCCCGGGGAAGAGCGCAAGATCGCCCCCGTCCCTAACGTGGCGCAATGCCTTGGCAATAGAAGTCCGGGTCTGACCTCTGGATTCGACTGAGCCGAATGGGTCTACAAACAAAAGCCGTTCGTCATTCAATTGCGTCGCGGCCAGTATTTTGGGGAATTATATACTTGCCTATGCATCCGGAAATGACTAGATTGGTGGCATCAGGAGGCGAATCACCATGACAAAGGCACCCGGCAAGTCCTACCGCGAAGGAATGTCACTCATCCAGCTTTTCAAGAAGTTCCCGGATGACGCAACCGCCGAACGCTGGTTTGAGGAACAGCTTTGGAGCGAAGCCGGAAAGCCGGACCATTGCCCCATGTGCGGCTGCGCCGACAGGATCAGGCCAGTGCCGTCACGGAAGCCCCTGCCTTACTGGTGCGGCGACTGCCGCCGCAACTTCAGCGTCAAGACCGGCACCGTCATGCATCGTTCGCACATCGGTTTGCAGAAGTGGGCAATCGCGACGTATCTGTGGGCCGTGTCCCTGAAAGGCGTTTCGTCCATGCGTCTGCACCGCGACTTGGAGATCACCCAGAAGTCCGCATACTTTATGGCGCAGCGTCTGCGCGAAGCATGGTCCGGTGCTGAAGACGGCATGGAAGGTCCGTGCGAGATAGACGAGTCCTATTTCGGTGGTCGTCGCAAGAACATGAGCAACGCCAAGCGGCGCGAACTGAAGGACACGGGCCCGGGTCCGGTCGGCAAGACCGCCGTTGTCGGCATCAAGGATCGTGAAAGCGGCAAGGTGACTGCAAAGGTCGTAGCCAATACCGACAAGCCAACCTTGCAGGGGTTCATCCGTGACAGCGTGGAAGCCGGATCGCAACTCTACACGGATGAAGCGGCAGCCTACAAAGGCATGGCCGATTACGACCACGATTTCGTCAATCACTCCGTTTCGCAGTATGTCAGCGACATGGCGCACACGAATGGAATCGAGTCGTTCTGGGCACTTCTGAAGCGCAGTTTTCACGGCACATTCCATCACATTTCGGCGAAGCACCTGCACCGCTACGTCAACGAGTTCGCGACCCGCCACAATCTCCGTCCGCAGGACACGGAAGCGATCATGGCGGAAACCGTGGCGCGAATGACGGGCAAGCGACTGACCTACGCCGAACTGGTTGCAGGCTGAAAGAGAGGATAGAAAGCATGAACGCAAGCATCGCATTGCCCCCGATCGACGCGAAGGCCGAAGACGTGGCGCGGGCCTTGTTCCCGCCGCGACCGCAAAGGCCGGACATTCTCAACAAGGTGCGCGAAGCCCGCAACGCGGGCTGGGATGGCAATCCGATGATACCGGATTGGGTGGATCCGGAGACGGTGGGCCTGGATCGTTTTTTTACGCGGCCAGGCGTTGCCAGGAAATGCCACGAAGCCTTGCTCCAGACGATGGCCGAAGACCATGCGGACACGCACCAATACAAGTTCGTGGACCCGTCTGCAGGAGAAGGCGCGTTCTACGACCTGTTGCCGAAAGATCGGCGGGTCGGCATCGAACTGGTTCCGGGTCGTCTCGAATTCGAATGTCAGGATTTCCTTGAGTGGGCACCGCACAGGAACAGGCTTCGCTATGCCGTGATCGGCAACCCGCCGTTCGGATATCGCGCATGGCTTGCGCTTGCCTTCGTCAATCACGCCGCGACTTTCGCGGACTACATCGGGATGATCCTGCCGATGGGCTTCCAGTCAAACGGCAAGGGCAGCCCGAAATTCCGGGTTCAGGGTGCGCAACTGGTAAGTACCATGCCCCTGCCGAAAGACGCCTTCATGTCGCCAGATGGCAAGACCGTTCAGGTAAACGCGCTTTGGCAGGTCTGGCGGCGCGGGGTGAACAACCGCGACCCCATACCGACCTGCGACGATTGGGTTGAACTGTTCACGGTGGACCATCGGAAGGAACGCCTTTGCGGGCAGGACAGGCTGCCCGAAGCGGACTGGCTGTTGCAGCGCACCTTCTACGGCGACCCACCCAAGCTCGTGACCGACTTCGCAGACGTGAAATACGGGTGCGGTTACGGCATCATCATCAAGAAGCACAAGCGGCGCGTGACGACCGCATTGCGTAAGGCCGATTGGGTAACGCACTCGAACCTTGCCGCGCACAACTGCCGACACATCAGCATGGAACACATTCGCGCCACGCTGGTCGAAGCGGGGTTCGTTGATGCAACGTGACCCTAGCGACCTTTTGCGGGAGGTGCTCGCAACATACGCTGACGCGGACAAGTGGACCGGGCAGCCGTTCGAGCACATCCGGCGCATCCCCAACACCAAGGTTGGGGACGTGGGGCAAGATTTCGTTGAAGTGCTTTGCCGCGAATGCGGACTGGAATGCACCTTCCCCGAGAAAGACGACGGCACACGGCTGCGCCAAAGCCCGTGGGACATCCGGATCGAAGGCAAAGCGTTCGAGTTGAAGACTGCCAGCGAAGACGTGTCCGGTGCGTTCCAGTTCAACCACATCCGCTATCATCGTCCGTACGACGCCTTGCTTTGTGTCGGCATCGCGCCTTCCAGCATTCACGTTGGGGCGTGGTCGAAAGCGGACGTGGCGACTGGTAGCGCGGGTGCGCTGGTGTCAATGGAAAAAGGGGCCAATGCGTCCTACAAGCTGACGAAGCGACCCGATCAACTGAACGAGATTGGAGAGTTTTGCGACTTGATCTTGGCGTTGGTGACTGATCCCAATGCATAGTCAAGTATGTAATTCCCTTTGTCAGCCACATTAGTTGCGGCATAAAAAGTACCGGTCTGCTTGCGACATTGTCCACAATGACAGACGAGAATGCCACGCAACTCCCCCTGTGCTTCCCACTGCACGCCTCCGCAATTACAGGAACCCTTGGTGGTTCTGGTCATGTGATCCTCCGTTTATCCAATCTTGCAAATCAGGCGCCGCGTCACGTACTACGCTGGCAACTTCAGGTCTTTTACCTGCCAAAATATCGTCCGGCAAACACTGCACAGAAAAATGTTACAGCAAACAAGACCCCGAACGTCTCAAAAACGAGGTTAAAATAAACCTGCAACACAATCAGAAATCCGCCCAACGGAGTACCCAGAACAGAATTCAATGTGCTTATTCCAATCACCAGAGTTACAACCCCCGTGCCATTCCTAAGTGCACCAGTGAAAACGGCAGCGTGATGAGCATTCTTCCTTGCGGGCGGGCCAGGCGATGGCGAGAATCTTGTAGAAGGAGATTCGCCTATGCCTCGCGGCTACCACCACCTGACCCAAGATGAACGTTGCCAGATTTGGGGGTTGAAGAAAAGCGGCCTCTCGCAGAGAGACATTGGGCGTGAGCTCGGACGCCATCACACGACAATCCGTCGAGAGATGCAGCGCAACAGCGGCGGCCGGGGCTACCGGTACAAACAGGCCCATAACAAGGCGACAGAGCGCCGCCACAGGGCGTCATCGGTGCCAAGGAAGATGACCCGACTGGTACGGCTCGACAGGAAAACGGCCGAAGATGTCGGAGCTGCGCTCAGACGCCGGCTGGAGGCAGATCGGCACCTGGTTCACACGATCACTGCGGACAACGGTAAGGAATTCGCTGGCCACAGCAGCCTGTCCAAGGCGCTTGATGCCAAGTTCTATTTTGCCCGGCCCTACCACTCATGGGAGCGCGGGCTGAATGAACACACCAATGGACTGGTCCGCCAGTATTTGCCGAAAGGCACGGATTTCCGGTCTGTGACCGATGCCGAGGTCCAGGCGGTGGAGGATCTGCTCAACGCACGGCCGCGCAAGGCACTCGGCTTCCGGACGCCGGAGGAGGTGTTCAGAGATGCGCAGGCACCGCCATGACCGCTCTCAAACCTCTGGGAAGCGCACAGCGTGAAATCTCTCTTCGGCACAGTCTGTTCGAAGAGGCGATTGCGCTTGTGCGCAATTCTGCGGTAGGGGTATTGGTAACGGCAATTCAAGTCATCGCAGGCTCCGCCTGTCGAAATTTTTCACCGCCAGGCCCTTTTTTGCATTCGGGCTTGCGCCCTCATTTCAAAAAGGGCCTGGCGGTGGTGCACCTCGGAGCGGAAACGGCGCGGCAAAAAAACCCACTAATGCCAGTTTTTCCAGAAACCTGACCCAACTGCCGTCTCTAACAGTTTCGTCCAGCCAGTAGAGGTAGGAAACGACGAGTCCCACCAAATGAAGAGGCACAGCGCAAAACATAAAGACCAACAAAAAAACTTCCGCCATAAATCGCTCCAAACAAAAAAGGCACCGCAAGACTACGGTGCCTCTAATAAGATTGGACTGTACCTTCAGTTAGGCGGTAGCAGCAATCTTTGTGTCACCTGTATGCCGGTCTTCTTTCAGCAATTCAGCTATCAGAAACGCCAACTCCAATGACTGGCTTGCGTTCAACCGTGGATCACAATGGGTATGGTAACGTGAACCGAGATCGTCTTCGGTAACCTCCCTTGCACCGCCGGTACATTCTGTAACGTCCTTGCCGGTCATCTCGAAGTGAACGCCACCGGCATGGGTCCCTTCCGCCTTGTGAATGGCAAAGAAGTTCTGAACCTCAGACAAGACGTAATCGAACGGACGGGTCTTGAAACCACCTGCTGATATCGTGTTGCCGTGCATCGGATCGCAGGACCACACCACCTTTTTGCCTTCGCGTTCAACGGCGCGAATAAGTCCGGGCAAATGGTCGCCGACTTTCTCATGGCCAAACCGGTTAATGAGCGTAAGGCGCCCAGGTTCGTTTTCCGGGTTGAGTATGTCACACAACTCAAGAAGCCCGTCTTCCGTCATGGATGGACCGCATTTCAGACCAATCGGGTTTTTGATACCCTTGAAAAATTCCACGTGAGCATGATCCGGCTGGCGGGTTCGATCGCCGATCCATACCATATGCCCCGAGGTCGTATACCAATCGCCGGATGTTGAATCGGTACGCGTCAATGCTTCTTCATAACCAAGCAACAGTGCCTCGTGGCTGGTGTAGAATTCGGTTTCACGCAAACGCTGATGGCGCTCGGCGGAAAAGCCGATAGCACGCATGAACTGAAGGGTTTCATCAATCCGGTCAGCCAGTTCCTGATATTTTTCGGTTGCCGGGTTGTCCTTGACGAATCCCAACGTCCACTCATGAACATGCTCCAGATTTGCATATCCCCCCTGCGCAAAGGCGCGCAACAGATTGAGCGTCGCAGCAGATTGCCGGTATGCCATAATCTGACGCTCCGGATCCGGAACGCGGGAAGATTCGGTAAACTCGATACCATTGATGATATCACCACGGTAACTCGGCAACGTGACGTCATCCTTGGTTTCTGTGTCGGATGAACGCGGTTTGGCAAACTGCCCCGCAATGCGGCCTACTTTTACCACCGGCTTGGCAGCAGCATAAGTCAGGACGACTGACATCTGAAGAAACACCCGGAAGAAATCACGGATGTTATCCGCCCCGTGTTCTGCAAAGCTCTCGGCGCAATCACCGCCCTGCAAAAGAAATGCGCGGCCCTCAGCAACATCAGCAAGCTGACGCTTTAACGCCCTCGCCTCACCTGCAAATACCAATGGCGGATACGAAGCCAAACGGTCTTCTACTACGTTTAGTGCCTCCTTGTCCGGATATTCCGGCACCTGGATGATTGGTTTTGATCTCCAGGAATTCGGTGTCCATTTCTGTGCCATTGGTTCTTGCCTGTTGTTACGCATTAATACTCCCGGCCAAACTACTCATTGCTGCCGGAACTGGCGTTATAACGCCAGCATTGAAAGATTACCACCTCATTATTGAACGTGGATTAATTTACGCAGGATCGGGCAGGATTGCAGGTCCCGCACCTGCCGATGCGAGGACCTGATCGTACAAGGCGCGTTCAGCATCTTCCAGAGATACATGCCGGGGATAGAGCGGGGTATCGCGATCGAACAGTATTCGCCGCTCGAATCCCTTGGTGGTTTCCATGAAATGGCTGACGCCTGCGTCGCCATATTCATTGCGGAAACCCTGTAGCACCGCGTCCATGTAGGATTGCAGCAAAGCCCCGGTATCCTCCACATCCACCGCTTCATTGGCGACATAGACATAGAGATTTTCAGGCGCCTCAAATGCCGGCGGCAGTTCAAGATGGCCAAGCTCAAGTGTGTGCCTGGAGTAGCCCACTTCACGCTCATCAACCAGCGGCAGGTTTTCAGCGAGATCCACCACCAACATCCCGCGAATGGAGCTGGTTTCATCGCGATGGATAGAAAGCAGCGCGACATCTTCTTCAAGCGTATGGGTGCGCGCCTGCCAGTGGCGGCACCATCCCCTCAACGTGGCCGGCACAATATCGACATAACTGGTGCGCAGGGTGTGTTTGTTTACCAGCGAACCAAACCCGAAATAGCCGACCAGCTCTTTTTCCCGGATACTCATGCGTCCTGGCGTTCCCCGTCAACTATGCGATAACTCGGTGAATACATGGTGACCAATTCCTCCGCGGCAGTCGGATGAACCGCCATGGTATTGTCGAAATCAGCTTTTGTGGCCCCCATCTTTATCGCAACTCCCAACGCCTGCGCCATTTCTCCTGCGCCATGCCCCATGACGTGCAGGCCAATCACCCGATCCGTTGCAGCATTAACAATGATTTTCATCAGCATTTTGTCAGTCGCACCGGAGAGTGTGTTTTTCATAGGTCTGAAATGGGCGCGGTAAACCTCGATTTCCTTGTATTTCTCCGCCGCACTTTCCTCGCCCAGTCCAATCGTACCGATTTCCGGCTGTGAGAATACCGCTGTGGCGATCAGTTCATGATCCGGAGCAGTAGGATTGCCTTTGAACTCGGTTTCAATGAGACACATGGATTCATGGATGGCAACCGGTGTCAGAGCAACACGATTGGTTACATCTCCAACAGCCCAAATATTCTCCGCGGTGGTTTTTGAATAGGCATCAACCCGGATAAAGCCGCGCTCATCGGTTTCAACCCCGGCCAATTCAAGTCCAAGTCCCTGCGTTGAAGGGCCGCGGCCAATAGCAAGCATCACCTGGTCTGCCGGAAGTTCCTGCCCGCCGCTGGTATGGGCAAGCAGCTTGCCCGCTTCGGACTTCTCGATTTTTGTGAAGACTTCACCGCATATGACATTAATACCACGAGAAGCCATTTCCTGATGCAGCAATGTTCGCAAGTCACCATCAAAGCCGCGTAATATTTCCTCGCCGCGATAAATCAGCGAAACCCTGCTCCCGAGACCGGCAAAAATGCAGGCAAATTCGACCGCAATGTAACCGCCGCCAGCAACCACAATTTCTTCCGGCAGTTCTTCCAGGTGGAAAACATCATCGGATGTGATGCATAACTCACCACCCTCCAGCCTCGGATCCCGGCTCGGCGTGCCGCCCACGGCAACAAGAATGCGTTCAGCAGTAACGGTTTTGTCGAGGGCTTTCAGATACACCTCGTTTGGGCCTTTAAGTTCAGCACGGGAATCAAATATCTCCGCGCCATTGAGGTCCAGTCCTTTGCGGTAAAGACCCTCAAGCCTTGCAATTTCTGAATCTTTGTTGGTGATCAAAGTATTCCAGTCAAACACTGTTTCACCGACAGTCCAGCCAAACCCGGCTGCAGCCTCAAATTCTTCTGAGAAGCTGGAGGCATAGACCATTAGTTTTTTGGGAACACAGCCCCGAATAACACAGGTACCACCCCAGCGGTATTCTTCGGCAATGCCGACCCGTTTTCCCATACCGGCCACCAGTCTGCCAGCCCTGACACCACCAGAACCCCCGCCAATTACAAAGAAATCATAGTCGTATCTGCTCATCGAAAACCCGCTGCCGTAAAGTGCTTTCCTTGCATCTCGGTCAGATTGCAGGAAAATCGCATCAAAAAATAAAACCCGGACGCAGCCGGGTTTTGTATAGATATTATATTGTAAACCTATTGCAAGCCGGCTTCTTTCAACTTTTGCTGAACCTGCTCTTGCATATCCCGTGTCACACCGTTGCGCCACACCTTTGCGATCCGGTCAACTTCCTGGAACAGCGTCGGCGTAATGTTCAGAAATTTTAAGCCAGCCTCGCTGGTGAAAAACGTTTCGATTGTCCGAAGTTCTTCTTCAGTGAACAGCTTGACATAGATCGCAGCCACCTCATCCTCTAGCGGCCCTCTGCGCGGTGCTAGTGAAATAGCGGTTTCATCAACAATTTCCGATATTTCCGTCTCAATATCCGGGCGATTGGTTATCAATCCTGCCTTGATAAAGGCTGCCAGCTCCGGAAGAATCTTATCCAGTCTGCTGCTTGCACCAGTAGCAACCATTGCCGCCTTTGCAGCAGCGGTATGTTCCGGTGTTATATACTGTGCTTGGCTTGCACTTACGGACATGACACTTGCAAAAGCAATTAGGATCAAAGCCCTACAGGCCGTTACTATACGCTTACCAGTTTTCATATGGCTTGTTCTCCTAGAACCTTAATATGTTTGTTTAAGTCTGACGGTTACAGTTCGCCAATTTGGCTAATTCCCCTAGCTCCAGCCAGAAACACGACATTGGCGCAACCCAAAAACAAGCCGTGTTCAACCACTCCGGGGATGGAATGCAAACTATTCGAAAGCGCATTTGCATCGTGAATGTGGCCAAAAGAAGCATCCAGAATGAAATGTCCACCATCTGTGACAAATGGCTCGTCGCTTCCGCCACGCAATTTGATCTCGCCAGAAAGGCCCAATTCCCGCGTAGCCTTTTCGATGGCAATACCTGTTGCCTTCAGCCCGAACGGATTGACTTCGATAGGCAGCGGAAAGCTACCCAATGTATTCACCAATTTACTGTCATCGGCAATGACGACCATGGCAGATGAGGCATTGGCGAAGATTTTTTCACGTAACAGCGCCCCACCGCCACCCTTGATCAGCTGCAGGGCATTGTCCACCTCGTCCGCCCCGTCCACAACCAGATCAAGTTCGGGCAATTCTTCCAGTGTAGCCAGCGGCACACCCAGTTCCTGACACAGTTCCATTGTCCTGACAGAAGTCGGCACACCGGTGATTTCAAGTCCGTCAGCCACCCGCTCAGCCAAAAGCCGTGTGAACTCATCTGCCGTAGAGCCGCTACCAATACCCAGGCGCATGCCATCTTTGACCAGTTCCAGCGCTGCCCGTGCGGCTTCTATTTTCAGTTCCCTGCTCATAATACTATGGTTACCCTTTCCCCGAGGTGGTAACGGTGACATTAGGTTTTGCACCGAACTACTGATTTTTTTTACATTCAACAAGCCCTAATGCTCAATGCCCAAAGACACTCTGATATTTGACCTTGACGGGACGCTGGCCGATACCGCCCCGGACCTGATAGGCACGCTTAATCGCATCACCGGATCCCACGGCCTGAAGCCGGTAGGCCTGGATCAGGTTGGACAAATCGTCGGACATGGCGCCAAAGCCATGATCCTCAAATCCTTCGAGATAAGCGCCGTACCGCTCCCAAGGGAACTGCATGAAAAGTTGTTTGCCGAGTTTCTGGAAGACTACGCCGCGAACATTGCCAACGAGACGGTACTGTTCAGCGGGCTTAGTGAGGCAATGGAATCCCTGCATGCCTCGGGCTTCTCGTTTGCGGTTTGCACCAACAAGACAGAACACCTTGCCCGCATTCTGCTCGATGAACTGGAGATTACATACCGGTTCAAGGCGATAACCGGTGGTGACACGTTTGCATTTCGCAAGCCTGATGCACGACATCTGGGAGAGACTGCAAAACTGATGGGGCGCAGCCTGCAATCGGCCATTATGATTGGCGATTCAGCCACCGACATTAACGCGGCCAAAAATGCGGGAATCCCGTCGGTTGCGGTGACTTTCGGCTATAGTGATCAACCGATTGAGGAATTGGGTGCGACGCAAATCATTGATCATTTTGATGCGCTGGAAAATGCCATCAATAAGATTATCGCTGAAGATTAAGCAGCAACACCCTGGCGCAGCTTGGCAGCAAGCTCATGCAGTTCCTGAGCCTTCCATTCGCTGAACCAGACGACGAACTCCTCTTCCGGCATTGGCTTCGCAAAGTAATACCCTTGCGCGAATGTGCAGCCGTATTCAGCCATGAACTCCAGTTGGCCAATGGTTTCGACACCCTCTGCAACCGTTTCATAATTCAGACTGTTGGCCATCGCCAGAATGGTACGGACAATTACCCGGCCGTGTTCATCGTTCTTGTCCGTCAGCATTTCCACGAATGAACGATCGATCTTGAAGACATCAAAGGGCAGCTGCGACAGTTGCGAAAGGTTTGAGTATCCGGTTCCGAAATCATCGATAGCAAAGCGAATACCAAGCTCCTTCAACGACTTAATGTGATGCAGAGCCATTTCCGGGTTTTGCATCGCCATGCTTTCCGTCAGTTCAAGTTCCAGCTTGTTCGGATTTGCGCCTGTCCTGGCAATAACGTTTCGGACAACCCGTGAAAGATCGCCTCCGCTGAACTGGGCAGTCGAGATATTTACGGCAATCGACATATCCATTCCCAGCTCTTCAAATCGATTGATCTGATTACAAGCTTCTTCCAAAATCCATTCCCCAAGTGGCAGGATCAGTCCGCAGTCTTCCGCGACATTGATGAACTCAAGGGGCTGGATCATACCTTTTTCGGGATGATTCCAGCGGATCAGGGCTTCAGCAGAACTCGGGTTGCCGGAACGGGTTTCGATTTTTGGCTGATAATACAACTCGAGTTGATCATCCTTTTCCAGCGCCACACGCAGATCACGATCGATTTCCATGCGACGGTAGGCTTCCCGGTTCAATTCCTCAGAATAATAGCGATAGGTATTTTTACCTTCTTCCTTGGCCTGATACATCGCCATATCAGCGCTTTTCAAAATGGTCTGATAGTCCGAACCATCACGCGGGAATATCGCAATGCCGATTGATGCGCCAATTCTGACTTCGGTACCATTAACAACAAAAGGTTGCGAAACTGCATCGATAATGCGTTGCGAAACAGTCGCCGCATCTGTCGCCTCCCGCAGGTCAGAAAGCAGCACTGTGAACTCGTCACCCCCCAGTCTGGCCAGCATCTGCCGGTTTTTGCCGTCAGCTGTTTGTTCCTGATTTTCTTCCTCCGACATGGCGTTCGCGACTTTGAATGCAATAAGGTCTTCCGCACGCAGCACATTTGCGAGACGATCTGAGAACTGTCCCAGAAGTTCATCACCACAGTCATGACCATGTGTGTCATTGACCTTTTTGAAACCGTCCAGATCAACAAACAACAGCGCACCAGTAGACTTTTGTCGGATGGAACGTTTGATTGCCCGGCCCAACTCCTTGCGGAAATACTCACGGTTCGGCAATTGAGTGGTTTTGTCGACATAGGCCAGTTCATAGACCTGTTCGATGTTGTGTTTCAGTTTGGCGATCATTTCCGAGAATGCCGCTCCCAGCTGCTTTATTTCGCGCGGCCCTTCAATTGGCACATCGCAATCCAGATCACCCGCAGTGACTGATTGGGTGGAATCGGACAGGCGCTTGAGCGGGCCTGTGATCTGGCGAACCAGCAGCGTTGAAAACACTACACCCAGCAATAGAATGGGAATTGAAAAATACAGGTTCGACAAAACGATGGGAACAACAACCGCCGCAAATTCAGGATTGTGATAGCGAACAGCGACAGAACCGATCACCCGCCCATCGCGCAACAGAGGTTCAGCGACAGTAATCGTGTTTCCGACAACCGAATAAGAGGCTTCTCCAGTTTCCAGTGATTTGGTTTGCTCCGCAATGTCAACAACACCAAGCAATGCCGGCGTCAAAACATCACCATCAAGATAGAACGTTTTGTCACGATCGACAGCAACAACCTGTTTGACATCGCCGTTTCCGCTCCGAGGTGCACCACCGCCAGGCGGAGCCTGCGATGACTTGAATTGCCGTTACCAATACCCCTACCGCAGAATTGCGCACAAGCGCAATCGCCTCTTCGAACAGACTGTGCCGAAGAGAGATTTCACGCTGTGCGCTTCCCAGAGGTTTGAGAGCGGTCATGGCGGTGCCTGCGCATCTCTGAACACCTCCTCCGGCGTCCGGAAGCCGAGTGCCTTGCGCGGCCGTGCGTTGAGCAGATCCTCCACCGCCTGGACCTCGGCATCGGTCACAGACCGGAAATCCGTGCCTTTCGGCAAATACTGGCGGACCAGTCCATTGGTGTGTTCATTCAGCCCGCGCTCCCATGAGTGGTAGGGCCGGGCAAAATAGAACTTGGCATCAAGCGCCTTGGACAGGCTGCTGTGGCCAGCGAATTCCTTACCGTTGTCCGCAGTGATCGTGTGAACCAGGTGCCGATCTGCCTCCAGCCGGCGTCTGAGCGCAGCTCCGACATCTTCGGCCGTTTTCCTGTCGAGCCGTACCAGTCGGGTCATCTTCGAGGCGCGGTCCACCGCCGAAACCACTGCGCCGCTTTGACCCGCTCCAACGATCGTGTCCACCTCCCAGTCACCGATCCGCAACTTCTGTTCGACGATCGCGGGCCGCTCACTGATATCGACACGACCGGGAATGCGTCCTCGCCCGGCGTGCCGGCCGCCGCGCCAATTCGGTTTCTTCCCACGCCGCCGCAGACGTTTGTAAAGGCTGCCACCGGCCCTGCGGTCCGCGCGGACGTATTCGTAGATCCGCATCCGCCCCACCATGGCTTGGCCTTCCCGACGAAACCGACCCGAAATTTGCTCTGGGCTCCAGCCAGCCGCCAACTTCTCCTCGACCAATTGCCACAGGGCGGGTGTCATCTTCCTTGGCACCGATGACGCCCTGTGGCGGCGCTCTGTCGCCTTGTTATGGGCCTGTTTGTACCGGTAGCCCCGGCCGCCGCTGTTGCGCTGCATCTCTCGACGGATTGTCGTGTGATGGCGTCCGAGCTCACGCCCAATGTCTCTCTGCGAGAGGCCGCTTTTCTTCAACCCCCAAATCTGGCAACGTTCATCTTGGGTCAGGTGGTGGTAGCCGCGAGGCATAGGCGAATCTCCTTCTACAAGATTCTCGCCATCGCCTGGCCCGCCCGCAAGGAAGAATGCTCATCACGCTGCCGTTTTCACTGGTGCACTTCGGAATGGCACGGGGGCATTCTTTCTTGCCAGAACGGAGGCAAGAATACCTTCGATTTCCGACAGTTCGAAATAATCAAATTGTTTTTCGAGGCTCCGAGCAACGACGTTCGTCAGGGATTGGGCTTCTGCCAGTCGTTCTTTGTGGGATTCACGGACCTCAATTGCTGTATCTGTAACAAGCTGCGCAGCCATCAGTGTAGCGGCCAGTCCCGTCACCAGCAAAAGAACCCGAAAATGGATTCCACCCATTCTTTCAATCAGGCTGCCCATTATAAGCTACCCATCCGGAGATAAACCCCGCTCCCTACTGTCCACCGAATGAACTTACCAAGCGAGCGCCAAGAATTCGTTAAATACAGCCGCATCCGGCTTGACCCAACGGCAATTTCGGACAGCTTGGTTAATAAAGAAGAAAAAACTGCTAACAGTAGAATTACCGATTGCTTTCGCAATAACCGTGTGAAAGCCTGCGCATATAACCAATCCTCTCAAAGTCCGAGTGCCTCCGGTCGACCTCATGTCCGTCAAACCTTACACTGCTGCAGAAAACTTTCGCGGTTGCATATACATGTTGCTCGCAATGGCAAGTTTTGCGGTTGGGGATGCCATCCTCAAACATGTGAGCGATCACCTGCCACTGTCACAGATTTTGGTAATCCGGGAAGCTTTGCGTCAGTCTTGCTGCTCGCTGCAACCCTTTTTCTGGGTCAGATGCGCCCCTTGAAGCGTGTATTGAATCAGGCGTTTCTGCTGCGCCTGACCGGCGAGGTATTCGCGACCGGATTTTTCCTGACAGCCCTGTTCAACATGCCACTTGCCAATGCTTCCGCGATCCTTCAGGCATTACCGCTGGCAGTCAGTCTGGGTGCCGCGTTTTTCTTCGGAGAGGCAATCGGCTGGCGTCGGATCGCTGCAATTCTGGTCGGATTTGTCGGAGTACTTTTGATTGTCCAACCCGGATTGGAAGGCTTCAATTCCTATTCAATTTATTGTCTGGTAGCAATTTTTGCCACTACGCTCCGAGATCTTGCCACCCGCAAGCTTGATGCCGATCTGCCAGCCTTGTTTGTAAGTCTGGTAACGGTTGTAATCATTATTGTGTTTGGGTTGGGTTTGAGCCTGCTGCAACCCTGGCAAACTGCAAGCGGGGGAGATATCGCTGCGCTTGGATTCGCGTCGATTTTCCTGATGAGCGGATTCTTTTACATCATATCCGCCATGCGTGTCGGCGAAGTGGGGGTGGTTACGCCTTTTCGCTATTCGGTGTTGCTCTTTTCGGTGATCATCGGGATCATTTTCTTTGATGAGATACCGGATTCGCTAACGATTACCGGCTCCATCATTGTCGTTTGCAGTGGCATCTACACCATTTACCGGGAACGCCGGCTTGCCAGGCTGAAGGCGATGCGGCCATGAATACAACCGGCTCCAGACGACCTAATATTGCAACGCTTGCCCTGGTTGCAGACATCGGTCCCTTGGCGATGAATGTATTTTTGCCATCGCTGCCCAGCATCCAGACCTATTTCAGCACGACGGCGGCTACCGCGCAGCTGGCAGTCTCGCTTTACCTTGCGTCTACCGCTGTTTTGCAACTTATCATCGGACCACTTTCAGACAAATACGGCAGGAGACCGGTTCTCCTCACGTTTCTCACCATGATGCTGCTGGCAACCCTGATCTGCATCCATGCGACCACCATTGAAATGTTTCTGCTGGGACGGGTAATCCAGGCCGGCTCTGCGGCGGGCATCGTTTTGTCGCGTGCAGTTGTGCGTGACATCGTGAAAAGCGATGATGCCGCCAGCATGATTGCCTATGTCACCATGGGGATGACCCTGGCACCCATGCTGGGCCCGGCTATTGGTGGCTTGCTGGAGGAATATTTCAGCTGGCAGGCAACGTTTTGGATGATATTCATCGTGACAGCAACAATCATTACAGTTGTATGGGTAGATTTACCCGAGACCAACAAATACAAGGGCGGCAGTTTCGCCCAGCAATTCCGTTCTTTCCCGGAACTCATGACGTCTAAGCGGTTTTTGGGATATTCGGCAACGACAGCGTTCTCTTCGGGCGCCTATTTTGCGTTTTTGGGCGGTGGGCCATTGCTCGCCATTCAGTATTACAAACTTAGCCCGACCACCTTCGGCATTTATCACATTTTCATTGCACTGGGTTACCTCATCGGCAATTTTCTTGCAGGCAGATTTTCCAAACGCATTGGCCTCAACCGCATGATGTTATGGGGAAATATCGCCGTGCTGGGAGGGCTGCTGACGTCCCTCGTCCTGTCGAACATCATCGAAGGCGTGGCACTGTTCTTTTTCGGACTGGTATTTTTCGTCGGCCTTGGTAATGGAATCACCCTGCCCAACGCAAATGCTGGTATCGTAAATGTGCGCCCGAAAATCGCCGGTGCAGCATCCGGGCTCGGCACAAGCCTGCAAATTGGCGGGGGTGCAGCCCTTGCGGCATTTACCGGCTATTATGTCGGATTTGAGAGCGGCCCGTCCTACCTGTTGGCGGTTATGATCATTTCAATTATATGTGCAATTGTCTCAACCATTTATGTTATCCATATAGAAAAACTGAGACAGCAGGAAAGCCAACGCAATTGACCGATCAGGACGATGAATTTCTGATAAAGCCGGAACCGGAAGACCCCTACCTTACTGTTCCTGTCGGCGGAATTGATCACGACGGGAACCGCGCTGAAATCCGTGTGGTGCAGGAACGCGCCCTCACGCTTTTTCTGAATGCGCAGGAAGTGGTCACCATGATGACTATTGGCGATCATCCCGAACTGCTGGCTATCGGTTATCTGGTGAACCAGAACATGCTGCGGGCAAACGAGGAAATCACAGGTATCGACTTTGATGAAGATTTACAGGTCGTTGTGGTCCGTACCGAATCCGAAACTGATTTCGAAGAAAAAATGAAAAAGAAGGTGCGAACGTCCGGTTGCGCTCAGGGCACGATTTTTGCTGACATTATGGAAAGCTTCGAGCAGGTAAGACTATCTGGCGATGCAAGACTGAAGACCAGTTGGCTTTATGCCCTCACCCGGAAAATAAACACCGTACCCAGTCTGTATCTGGAGGCTGGCGCCATCCACGGCTGTGTCCTTTGCCAAGAAGACCGCCCCCTTGTCTATATGGAAGATGTCGGCCGTCACAATGCAGTGGACAAAATAGCCGGCTGGATGCTTCGCAACAATTGCAGTCCTGATAACAAGATTTTTTACACTACCGGCAGGCTCACATCCGAAATGGTAATCAAAACGGTCATGATGGGTATTCCCATATTGGTTTCCCGTTCCGGTTTTACTGCAAGCGGCGTTGAACTGGCCCGGCGCGCCGGCCTCACCCTGATCGGAAGAGCACGCGGCAAACGGTTTATGGCACTGGCGGGTGAAGACCGCATTGAGTTTGACATGGACCCGGAAAGCATCTCTGAAGAAGCTGGCAAACATCAACGCAAGGCAGCAGCCGGTGAATGAGGTTCTTGGAGTTGTCCTTGCTGGCGGTCTCTCCCGGCGCATGGAAGGGCCGGAAAAAAGCCTCCTGGAACTCGACGGAAAAACCATCATCTCCCGTGTTGCTGATCGGCTGAACAGCCAGGTTCGGACGGTCATTATCAATGCAAATGGCGATCCGGAACGGTTTTCCTTTCTGCAACGTCCGGTAATGCCAGATACCGTCGGTGGATTTGCAGGTCCCCTGGCCGGTGTACTGGCCGGTATGCGCTGGGCCGAAAATAACTCGAATGCAACTCATATCCTCACTGCAGCATCGGACACTCCCTTTTTCCCCGCAGATTATGCCGAACGGATGACTGCGGAAACAGTGGCAAACAACGGCCGGATTGCACTTGCATCCTCAAACGGTCGTCGCCATCCGGTGTTCGGCCTGTGGGCGATAGACCTTGCAGATCCGCTGGAACGGTTTCTGGTGGATGAGGAAGGTCGCAAGGTGATGCTGTTTGTCGAACGCTATACCAACTGCATGGTGGATTTTGCTGGCACGGATCCTGACCCCTTCTTTAACATCAACACGCCGGATGATATGGATTTGGCAACAACCATTGTTTCGGGGCAAAGGGCACCATGAGCAGTCCAAAGTGTTTTGGCATCGCCGGCTGGAAAAATTCCGGAAAGACTTCACTGGTAGCAGCATTGGTGAGCGATATTACCAGCCGCGGACTTGTTGTCTCAACCATCAAGCACGCCCATCACAATTTTGATCTGGATCAACCCGGCACAGATAGCTTTGCACATCGCGAGGCTGGCGCGAAAGAAGTGGTGCTCGTATCCGCAAACAGGTGGGCAATCCAGCACGAATTGCGGGACGATGAAGAACCAAGTTTCGGGGAGGTTCTTGGACGCACCGCACCGTGCGATCTCATTCTGGTTGAGGGATACAAGCGTGAACCTATCCCGAAGATCGAAATTATAGGACCGGATGACAATCGAGACCAACTGTGGCCGAACGACCCGAATATCAAAGCCGTCGCCTGCGATTCCATCCTTGATAATTGTCACCTTCCTCATTTTACGCGTCGTCAAACTATTGAAATCGCTGACTTTATTCTGAAATTTTCCGGGATACACGCATGAAGAAGCTTAGCGATGACTGTTTTGTTCATGACAAGGACCGCATGCGGCATGAAGAGGCGGTTGGCATTTTGCGCAGTCGAATGTCCACCATAGCAACGACTGAGGACATCGCACTGGAACAGGCAGCCGGACGAATTCTGGCAGAAGCGATTGTTGCACCCCGGGACATCCCGGCTTTCGATAATTCTGCAGTGGACGGTTACGCGTATTCGTCAGATGACTATGCCGGTACGGGTGGATTTTTTCCGATCGCTGCACGTATTCCTGCGGGTCATTCTGCAGATATCGAATTGCCCCCGAGTTCCGCAGCACGCATTTTTACCGGGGCCCGCATGCCCGCCGGTTCCGACACAGTTGCGATGCAGGAGGACTGCGAACCTCATGAGCAGGACAGCACCTCATTTGTTGCAATTCCACCCGGACTGAAGCCGGGCGCAAATTGCCGCCTTGCGGGCGAAGATGTTTCTGCGGGAAGCCCGGTTGCCGGTGCGGGACAGACATTACGGCCGCAAGATCTCGCAGCCATTGCATCGACAGGCACTCCGAATATTGCGGTCTTCCGCAAACTGAAAGTCGCGCTGATCTCAAGCGGTGACGAAATCCTGAGGCCCGGGGAACCGTACGAAGCCGGCGGGGTCTACGATACCAACCGTTTCATGCTTGAGGGCCTGCTGCAAAACCAGAATGTGGAACTGATCGATCTTGGTGTGTGTCCCGATGACCGTGAGGCGCTTTCAGCACTTTTAAAAGAAGCATCGCAAACTTGTGACGCCATTCTTTCAACCGGTGGCGCATCGAAGGGTGAGGAAGACCATTTTGTTGAAGCACTCGAGCGTCTGGGCAAGTGCCATCTTTTGCAACTGGCTATCAAACCGGGCCGTCCCATGAGTTTCGGCCAACTTGAAAACACGCCCTGTTTCACCCTGCCCGGCAATCCGGTTGCAGCCTTTGTCTGTTTCCTGCTTTATGTTCGTCCGTCACTCATTTGCCTGGGCGGCGGTGGCTGGAACGAGCCCACGCGTTTCCCCATGCCGGCCGGTTTTGCCATTAAGTCCAAACCGGATCGCCGGGAGTTTCTGCGCGGGTTTACAGTTTCCGGTACCGATGGCAGCCTTTGTGTTCAAAAATTTAGCCGTGATGGTTCCGGTCTGATTAGCGGATTGCAGGCCGCATCGGGATTTATAGAGATTTCCGAGGAACGAACCGAGGTTCACGAAGGCGACATCGTTGAGTTCATACCCTTCTCCCAATTCGGAATTTATGACTAGGCAACTCCCAGAAGAATGCTTGTCTCGCTATTGAGTATCCCCTTCACCTCTCGGATTTGACGTAAAACACGGTCAAAGTCGACCAGGCTCGAGGTTTCTATATGTGCCACCAAATCCCAGGCACCATTGGTTGTATACAAGGCCGCGATTTCCAGGATCTGATTGAGCGAACGTATAATCGTTTCAGAATTACTCCCCTGAATTTCAATGGTCATCACCGCCCGGATCATGCTGCCTTGCGCTTCGGGTGCAAGATCGATTGTAAAATGCCGGATCACGCCATTCGAAATCAGTCTGTCCAGGCGCATCTGCACGGTTGCCCGTGAAAGACCCAGCGTCCCCGCCAGTGTGGTGACAGAAGCCCGAGAATCTTTTTTTAAAGCTGATATCAGCTTTCGATCATTTTCATTTAGGCTAATCATTTTTTATAATTTGTCTTTTTTATCTATCAATCTGTCAAATCTTAGAATATTCAAGGCAATTTTTCAACTTTTTGTTCAATTTCAAATCTGACATGATTTGAATTGAGGGAGAGGTATAACAACATCGTATGCAGACAGGTTTGCACATGAAAGAACTGAATTGCGCAGTTCTGGGCGCGCCTATCCAAACCGGCGCGAGCCAGGCTGGATGCCTGATGGGACCGGATGCGTTACGCACCGCCGGTATCATACAAACCATCCAAAATCTCGGCCATCAGGTAAGCGACCTTGGCAACGTTAATCACAGCCATCCGGAAGCTGTTTGCCACCCCAATGCATCGGTAAAGCATCTGGCAGAAACCATCTGCTGGACCAGACAGTTGGCCACCCGCGCCTACGAAGCGGCAAAGCAATTCGATTTTCCAATCTTTTTGGGTGGTGATCACAGTCTTTCTGCCGGAACCGTTGCCGGTGTCACAAGAAATTCAAGTGAAAAAGGTCAGGAACAGTTTGTCCTATGGCTTGATGCACACCCGGATATTCACACGCTGGATACGACCGAAAGCGGCAATCTGCACGGCACGCCGGTTGCCTATTTCACGGGTAAAGAAGGCTTTGAAGGGTATTACCCCAGCCTTGATGTGCAGGTACCGGCACGCAATGTCTGCATGATGGGAATTCGTTCCGTCGACCCACATGAAAACCGGTTTCTGGCCAGTTCAGAAATCACAGTGCACGACATGCGTTCAATCGATGAACATGGAATAATCGCACCCTTGCGCGTGTTCCTGGAAAACATGCGCATGTGCGGCGGCGCATTGCATGTCAGTCTGGATGTGGATTTTCTCGATCCGGAAATCGCTCCGGCGGTTGGCACGACGGTTCCCGGCGGCGCTACATTTCGCGAGGCGCATCTTATCATGGAAACCCTGTACGACAGCGGTCTCGTGACATCCCTGGATCTTGTGGAACTCAATCCATTTCTGGATGAACGGGGACGCACCGCAAGCCTCATGGTGGACTTGTGCGCCAGCCTGCTTGGCCGAAAAGTACTTGACCGCCCGACAAGGAGCTTCTCATGACTTCGCCACAAGCCCCTGAAGCCGTCATCATGATCCGGCCTCACAAATTTTGCTCAAACCCGCAAACAGCCGCTGACAACGCATTCCAGACAGTTGCTGAAAACGGCTCCAAAGAAGTGTCACTTCGTGCACGCGAACAATTTGACCGAGCCGTAGCAAAGCTCCAGAATGCCGGGGTTACGGTTCATGTATTCGATGATTTTGGCGACGCGGATACGCCAGACTCTGTTTTCCCAAACAATTGGATTTCCACCCATGCAGGCGGGAAAGTTGCCATCTTTCCAATGTTTGCCGAAAATCGCAGGCGTGAAAGACGGTGGGATATCGTTGAAATGTTGAAAGCAGAATACCGCGTTCAGGATGTAATCGACTATTCCGGCCTCGAACAGGACAATCTGGTTCTTGAAGGCACCGGCGCCATGGTACTCGATCACATTGGCAAGGTGGCCTATACGGCACAGTCGAACCGTGCGGATCCAATCATACTCGAACGGTTCTGCACCAATTTTAATTATGAACCGATGACTTTCAAGGCCACTGACGCATCGGGTAAACCGGTCTACCACACAAATGTCATCATGACCGTTGGCACCCGCTTCGCGATCCTCGCCAGCGAAATGATCGTCGACGCTGACCGTCGCCGGGAAATAATTTCGCGGCTGGAAGAAACCGGCAGGACGGTTGTTGAAATTACGAAAGTGCAGGTTGGAGAGTTCGCAGGAAACGCAATTGAGCTGACCGCCACCGGCCGTAATGTTCTGGCCATGTCGCATAGGGCACTCGCGTCTCTTGGTGAACAGCAACGCACTATTCTGGATTCCGTTGTCGAAATCCTGGCAATTGATATTCCAACGATCGAAACAGCGGGGGGCTCCGTGCGCTGCATGATTGCCGGCATCCACCTCGCAAAGCGGCAACAGGAGACACTTCAATGAATACGTCTTTAAAACCTTCTCCCCTCGCAATGGTCCCCTTCGTCAGCGTCGACGATATGATGAAAATCATCAACGAGATCGGCCTGCCGAAGGCCATTGCGGAAATCGCTGGCTATATCGAAGCAGATTTCAAGCGCTGGGACAGGTTCGACAAGACACCCCGTGTCGCTGCCCATTCCCGTGAAGGTGTCATCGAACTGATGCCCACAAGCGACGGTGAAACCTACGGCTTCAAATACGTCAATGGTCATCCCGCTAATATGGCCCGCGGATATCAGACGGTGACAGCCTTCGGGGTTCTGGCCCGTGTAGACAACGGTTATCCTGTTCTGTTTTCAGAGATGACGATCCTCACCGCGTTGCGTACCGCAGCAACCTCCGCCCTGGTTGCAAAATACCTCGCACCGGAACATTCCAAATCCATGGCAATGATTGGCAATGGGGCGCAATGCGAGTTCCAGGCGCTCGCATTCCAAGAAGTCGTAGGCATTGATACGGTCCGCCTTTATGACATTGACCCGACCGCAACACAAAAAGCTGCGCGAAACCTGGCAGGCACCGGCCTCAACATAATCAAATGCAGCTCACCAGAATATGCGGTTGCCGGCAGCGACATCATCACCACCTGCACTGCCGACAAACAATATGCCACCATCCTCACAGACAACATGGTAGGCAGCGGCATCCACATTAACGCGATTGGCGGTGACTGCCCCGGAAAAACGGAACTTCACAAGGACATTCTCCTGCGTTCCGACATATTCGTGGAATTCCCGCCACAAACGCGAATAGAAGGCGAAATTCAGCAACTCGACGATGACCATCCTGTAACCGAATTATGGCGTGTCATGACCGGCGAAAAACCGGGAAGGGTTTCGCGGGATCAGATTACACTTTTTGATAGTGTTGGCTTTGCCACAGAAGATTTTTCGGCACTGCGTTACATTCACGACCAATTGGAAAACACAGGACATTACATCAAGCTTGATGTTCTGGCTGACCCGGATGATCCCCGGGATCTTTTCGGCATGGTCAAGCGTGCGCAACTGGAGCCGGCTGCATGATTCTTCAAGGCCAAATCACATGAAAACGGACAATTGCATGATAGGAAGTTTAATGCTTTTATGGCTCGGGGATTCCCACAATGACTGGGTAATGCGTAATGGGGAAATATGAACACATCTAATGCGAATGGCACCGAAGGAACCGATGCTCCGGTTATTTCGATGAAGGACATTCACAAGGCTTATGGGTCACTGGAAGTCATCAAGGGTGTCGAACTGACCGCCAGTCGCGGTGATGTTATTTCTCTGATTGGTTCTTCAGGCTCCGGCAAGTCCACTCTGTTACGTTGTGCTAATCTTCTCGAAATTCCGCAGGGCGGTGACATAATTTTTGATGGTGAAACCGTTGAGTGGAAAAACAGTTCCTACGGCAGAACACCCTCAAACGAGGCACAGGTGCGGAAAATTCGCACAAACCTGTCGATGGTGTTTCAGCAATTCAACCTCTGGGCGCACATGACCATTCTGGAAAATGTCATAGAAGCGCCGGTAACCGTTTTGGGGCGTGACAAACAGGACGCAGCCGAACTGGGAAAATCCCTGCTCGACAAAGTCGGGATCGGTGACAAGTGCGACAACTATCCCTCTCAGCTATCCGGTGGCCAACAGCAGCGGGCAGCAATTGCGCGGGCACTGGCTATGGAACCAAAGGCAATGTTGTTTGACGAACCGACATCCGCACTTGACCCGGAACTGGAGGCAGAGGTCGTAAAGGTCATCAGGGATCTGGCGAAAGAAGGCCGCACCATGATTATCGTCACGCACGACATGAAACTTGCACGCGACGTGGCAAACCATGTAGTATTTTTGCATCAAGGGGTTATCGAAGAGCAAGGAAAACCATCCGAGGTTTTTGACAACACCAGGTCAGAACGCCTCAAGCAGTTTTTAAGCGCGACTGCGGGGGCATAATCAATAAACGCGCAAGCATCCATCTTAAGGGAGAGGAAAACATGAAAAAAACTCATTACGGCGGCGATGATCGCTGCTTTCACAGCGACTACCGCGTTGGCTGCCGACGTTGTCCGCATGGGAACAGAAGGCGCATACCCTCCATACAACTTTGTCAATGACAAAGGCGAAATTGACGGTTTTGAGCGTGATGTTGGCGATCGCCTCTGCGAACTGGCGCAGTTGCAGTGCGAGTGGGTCAAGAACGAATGGGACAGCATCATTCCGAACCTTGTTTCAGGCAACTACGACAACATTATTGCTGGCATGAGCATCACCGAGGAACGTGATCAGGTGATTGACTTCACCAACGAATACTTCCCGCCAGATCCAAGTTCATATGTTGGTCTTGCAGACTCAGATGTCGACGTCAAAACCGGAATTATCGCAGCACAGGTGAGCACCATCCAGGCAGCATATGTTGCGGCTTCGGGTGCTACTCTGGTTGAATTCCAGACACCGGACGAGACCGTTGCAGCAGTTCGCTCAGGCGAAGCTGATGCGGTGCTGGTTGACGATGCATTCCTTGCAAAATTTGTCGAGGAAAGCGGTGGTGAACTCGCTTTTGTTGGCGAGAAAGTCATGATTGGCGGTGGCATTGGCATCGGTGTGAGAGAAAGTGACGGAGAGCTGCGTGGCAAGCTCAATGCCGCAATCGACACGATGAAATCAGATGGAACACTCAACGAGATGATCGCAAAGTGGTTCCCGGACCGCCCAGACATCAAATACTAAGTAATGCCGGGGCTCACACGGTGGGCCCCGCATAACCGGATCATCCATGGCCAACAAACACATAGTTGTTGTCGGCGGGGGCATTATCGGTTCCGCGATTGCCCATGAACTTTCCAGCAAGGATGTTCGGGTAACTCTGATCGATTAAGGCAATCCGCAAACCAATGCCACCCGGTGTTCCTTTGGCTGGGTGAATGCTCACAATCATCACAACGAACATCATTTCGCGCTGCGGCTGGAGTCAATGGAACTGTGGCGAGACCTTCGGGAGCGCAACCCTGCCATTCCCGTGCGCCCGTGCCCTGCCCTTGACTGGGACTTCGAACTGTCACACCTGGACGACATGGTCGCTGCCTATAATCGGTTAGGGTATCGCGCGAATGCAATGACCCGGGACGAAATCAGTCATCGGTTTCCAGCGTTGCGCGTCGAATGTGACCGCGCGATCCATTGTGAACAGGACGCAGTTGTTACACCCGAATTTATTGCCGGATATTTCCGGCAGATGGCTACCGACAATGGCACTCGCGTTCTGGAGGATAGCGAAATAACCGGATTCAGAACCCGAGCCGCCCGGATTTCTGGTATCGAAATCGGAGAAGAAACAATTGCATGCGATCATGTTGTGATTGCTGCGGGTTGCGCTAGCGTCAAATTGTTATCAATGCTGAACATCACTCTGCCGCTGGATAATCGTGCCGGACTGCTGGTGCGTACAAGCCCTGTCAAAACCGAGCTAAACGCGCTTGTAAGTGCACCGGACATTCATTTCTGGCAAATGGATGACGGGCGGATCATAGCCGGCAAGAACCAGGCCGGAGAGTATGAAGCAAACAATCTTGAACTTTTCGCCGGTGAATTGCTGAAGCGCCTAAATAGCCTGTTACCACTTGCAGAAAAACCTCAGATCGAAAACCACACCCTCGGCACACGACCACAACCCGTTGATGGCATGCCTGTGCTTGACCGTTGCGAACCGTTTGACAACCTGCATTTGGCAGTTCTTCATTCCGGCATCACACTGGCAACGGTTGTAGCCAGATATATCAGCGAAGAAATTACTTCGGACACACCGTGCGACGCGTTCGCTCCTTATCGGTTAAACCGGTTCGAAAACCAGCAAAGGTCCATGGCATCATGATGTCTTATTGCGAAAATCCGTCAGCTTTGGAGGGCCTCACCTGGTTGAGCTGCTACCTGACGACCAATACGCACTTTTCGTTTTACTTTAATTTTCTTACCGTAATGACCCTGCTGGCTATTACCGCACCCGCCGCCCTCATCTTCGGTTTCGGCGGCGCTATTGCCAAGCCGTCCTCATTCCTGCCCCTGGCATGGTTCGGCAAGCTGTACACCAACATGATACGCGGAGTTCCGGAAATCGTCTTTTTCCTCTTTGTGCCAATTGCCATGGATCAGGCTATTGAACTCATCCGTCACAAGACTTTGTGCCCGGAAGTGACTGGTCCGGTTTATCAGGGCCACGATTTTGTCGTTTGTGCAGCTGCCAAGATGCCTCTCAGCACTGCCGATGCGTGGGTTCATTCCACTTATAATTTCTCGCTTGCAGTCATTGCATACGCGATCGTTTTTGGTGCCTTTGCAGCTAATGTCATTGATGGTGCTCTCAACGCAGTGCCGCGCGCTCAGCTTGAGACCGGCGCTTCCTATGGCATGACAAAACGACAGGTGTTCTGGCGCATCCACATGCCGCAGATGTGGGGTTATGCCTTGCCAGGCTTGTCAAACCTCTGGCTTATTCTGGTCAAGGCTTCGTCTTTTCTCTTCCTGCTTGGAATTGAGGATATTGTCTATTGGGCCGGATACCTCGGAGCCACCAAAACCGCCGCCTATTATGAATATCCGCATCCCGACTGGCGTGTCTGGTACTTCCTGGCTCTGCTGGTTTTTCATTTGTTGATGACCTGGAGCAGCGGCCGTTTGCTCGACCGGATATCTGAAAAATACTCGCGCGGTCAGGCGACCCTGGCCAATGCAGATGGAGACGGCAGATGAGTTGCTACCAGACAATTCTTGATTACGGTCTTCGCTCCATTGGAATTGGGGAACGGCGCCTCCCGGTGGCAGATATTACCCTGTGCGAACAGGTGGTGTTGATTGGCAGCGGCATGATCTGGAACATTTATTTTGGCGTGTTGGCTCTCTCCATGGGTTTCATCTTTTCAACTGCGCTGGCGTTGGGAAAAGCCAGTTCCAACCCGTTCCTCTCAGCTCCCTCAAAACTGTTTGTATTCTTTTTCCGCGGCTCTCCCCTGTTTATTCAGTTCTTTTTTGCCTACGAGGTATTTGTACTGCTTCCAAAACTGGGCTGGGATATCAATCTCGGATTCACAGTCGTAACGGTAGAAACGCGCTGGCTGACAAAAGCCTGGCTCGGGCCCCTTGTCGTGCTGTTCTTCAACACGTCTGCCTATAGTGCGGAAATTTTCTACGGCGCTTACCGCAATGTTCCAAGAGGAGAAGTAGAAGCGGCAAACGCCTATGGAATGGGAGGCTACAAGAAGTTCCGCAGAATAATCTGGCCAACGATGCTGCGCCTGGCATGGCCCGCATATACCAACGAAGCCATATTTCTGTTCCAGGCTACCGCATTGGCTTTTCTTGCGGGGTTCCCGGCATGGCGTCAGAAAGGCGATGCGCTCTATTATGCCAAATACATGGCAGACAAGACGTTCAACCCGTTCATCCCCTATCCGATCGTTGCGGTTTATTTCATCCTGCTGGTGTTGGTGGTTATTTTCGTATTCGGACTGATTAACAAGCGTCTGAACCGCCATCTTGACCCCGGCGAACGTTCCAGCCTCAAATTCAAGCCACAAATCATCAGGTAGGCGGAATGTTTGAGCCGATAACCATCCCATTCTGGTTTTTGGCCCTGCTGGCGCTCCTCGCAGCATTCGGCTTTCTCGACCGGGTCTTCGCACCCGGCGTAAGGTGGTTCTTTCGCAGACGGGTCAACACAGCCATTGAAGAACTGAACGCCCGGCTTGCAACCCAGATCCAGCCTTTCAAGCTGACACGCAAGCAAACCCTGGTAGACCAGTTGATGTATGACACTCACGTCATCCAGGCGGCTGAAGAAGAGGCAAAAGCCGAAAACACTCCCCTGCCAGTGGTGATGAAAAAGGCCGAACGCTACGCCCGTGAAATCGTCCCGTCATTTTCACCGCTGGCCTATTTCGGCTTCGGCACGCGAATTTCCAAGTGGTTGTCCCAGAGCATCTATCGGGTGCGTCTGGGCTATATCGACAACGAACAGTTACAACAGGTAGATCCCTCATCATCGGTTATCTTTGTGATGAACCATCGCTCCAACATGGATTATCTTCTGGTTACCTATCTCGCCTCAACCCGGACCACGCTTTCTTATGCGGTCGGTGAATGGGCGCGGATATTCGGCTTGCAAACGCTCATTCGGGCAATGGGCGCCTACTTTATCCGCCGCTCTTCGGGCAATGATCTGTACCGCCGGGTTCTGGCTCGTTATGTCGCCATGGCCACCCGAGAGGGCGTTACCCAGGCAGTGTTTCCCGAAGGCGGGCTGTCCCGGGATGGCAAGCTGCAGCCTCCCAAGTTGGGTTTGTTGAGTTACATGTTAAGCGACTTTGATCCGAGGCAAGCCAGAGACATTGTGTTCATCCCCGTTGGCATTAATTATGACCGGGCCCTGGAAGATCGCATCCTCACGGCACGCCGCGAGGAAGAACACTCAGAGCGAAACTTTTCATTTTCCATGCTGGCAACCGCAAACTTTATCTGGACACTCATCAAGCGACGGTTTAGCGGACAGCTTTACAAAATGGGTTATGCGTGTGTGAGTTTCGGCAATCCGGTGTCGATGAAACACTGGTTGAAGGAAAACAAAATCCGGTTTGATCGGCAAAATGAAAAGAAACGGTTTGATACCATTCAGCTGCTCGGCGAGGAACTGATTACACAAGTCGGCAACGTCATTCCCGCATTACCCGTTGCTTTGGTGTCGAGCGTCTTCGTTGAAACAGGTTCTAAATCCAGCCTGTCCGAACTCGAAATCAAGGCGGCAGTTTCAGACGTTATAAGCACCCTGGAAAGCAAGGGCCGCCATGTTCATATTCCAAGAGAAGATCTGGATTATGCTATCGGTGCCGGAATGCGCATGTTGTTGATGCGTCACGCAATCGTAAAAGACGACGCTGGATCATATGCCGCAAATCCGGAGGAAAAAATCCTGCTGGAATACTATGCCAATTCGATAGCACACCTGCTTTGAAAAGCACTATTGGCCACTTTCAACCACAATGGTGTAGGTTGCCGAAGAACCAATACCGCTGTCCGGATCCCCAGGGACTTTCAGCAATGAAAAGGTTGGCTTGTACAATCCCGGCAGATTGCCCGCAATAAACACTACCTGCATGATCGCGCCACCGATACTGACGGCAGCCCGCTCATTGTATTGTGCGGTAGAAACCGACAAGAAGGGTGCTTCAGAAACCAATGGCGTCAGTATCTGGTAGCCGGTGGCATTGTGTGGTGTCTCTATGCTCAAACCGCCAACAATAGTATCCAGTTCAGGATGCAGCAGGCCGTTTCCGTCGGTATCCTGAATTATCAGCCCGTCGGTAAACGGACGAAGTCCCCTTGGCGGGTTGTAGTTCAGCTCTACCAATTGCGCGATAGACAGAACTCCGGCATTCAAAATTCCCTGTTTATCCAAGCCGTCGTTGCGTTCGTAAAGGATCACCGGCAAAGGTAGTGTGTTGCTTGCAACTCCCAGTATTTTGCCAGTGTCTACCCGCTGCCAGTTATGATTGCGCTGGTCATGGGGAATATTGTTGAGGAAAACCTGTGGCCTGGGCTCGGTGAGAAACTGAACCTCTCCGCGCCCTGAAGCGACGACACTGTCATTGCCATCGTACAGTCGCACTTCCATCACCCCCTTTTCGCCACGCGAAATAAAAGCGCTGGCACGACCGATATGTATGATTTTAATACCGCGTTGCCGTATCGGATCAAACGCTGCTCCGGGCGCCGGTGACAGAAGCGTTTCAGGTAATAGTTCACCACCGTCGGCTGAAGAAATGACAAAAGTGTTCTGGTTGCTGCCTTCGTAAACGGAAAGCCCGGACACAGAAGCCGGCAAACCCTGCTGCGGCGTGCCTACAACAAGCAAAATGGATCGGTTGTCCAGCGGAATTCCCGGATCACGCTCGTAGCCGGAAATCAACTCAACCTCCATTCGGCCGCCAGCCGGAATGCCGTATCCTACAACGTCCGGATTAAGGAACGCATCCCCCTGCGCCGCGTCGCTCTGCAGGAATATGTTGATGCCGGCTCGGATGTCACGCACAATACCGTTGGGAAAGATCGGCGCGCTTGTCACCTTGGCGACCATGCCATCGGCTCTTGCAACGCCAGCGGTTATGCAAAGCAAAACCACTGATAATGCAGCCACCAGCACCCGCACCCGAAACTGAAGGGCATTATTCCCGACAAAATCCCCACGAAAAGCATGAATTCCAGAGTTAGCCATTGCTATCTTACCCAAACCTTATAATTAATGCGTTGCGGAGTTATTCATAGCACGAGGCAACACAAGAATCCTTTTGATTTCTTTGGCGCACATTTCGTTGAAACGAAACCGTTTTATCAGAATTTGCCCTAGTAGAATTAAGTTATGACAGGAAGGAAATCCAGATGGCAAAAGTGGCATTTATCGGTTTGGGAGTAATGGGCTACCACATGGCGGGACACCTCTCAAAGGGTGGGCATGAGGTTACTGCCTATAACCGTACAGCAGCAAAAGCCGAAACCTGGGCCAAGGAATTTTCCGGCAAGTCTGCCGCCACTCCGGCCGAAGCTGCCAAGGGCGCGGAATTTGTCTTCAGCTGTGTCGGCAATGATGATGATTTACGCAGTATTGCAATTGGCAAAGACGGTGCATTTGATGCCATCGATGAGGGAGCGGTATTTATTGACAACACCACTGCTTCTGCCGTGGTTGCGCGGGAATTGGCCGACGAGGCGGCAAAACGCCGTTTTGATTTTATCGATGCGCCGGTGTCCGGCGGTGAAGCCGGTGCACAAAACGGCGTCCTGACGGTCATGTGCGGTGGCGATGAAATGGCATTTGAAAAAGCAAAGCCGGTTATTGATTGTTACGCCAAGATGGTCGGCCTCATGGGACCTGTCGGCAGCGGCCAACTAACCAAGATGGTCAACCAAATCTGCATTGCCGGTCTGGTTCAGGGCCTGTCCGAGGGTATTCACTTTGCCCAGAATGCCGGACTTGACGTCGAACAGGTAATCTCTGTGATATCCAAAGGAGCAGCCCAGTCATGGCAGATGGAAAACCGGTTCAAAACCATGGACAATGGTGAATATGAACATGGATTTGCGGTAGACTGGATGCGCAAGGATTTATCCATTTGCCTGAACGAGGCACGTGAAAACGGTTCAAACCTGCCGGTTGCTGCACTGGTCGATCAGTTTTATTCCGAAGTGCAGAAAATGGGCGGAAACCGCTGGGATACTTCAAGTCTGCTTGCCCGTTTGAAAAACGCCGGTTAACAGCCGTCAAATTTTTCCGCGCAGCCGACAAAACAATTCGCAGATGTCGCTGCTCCCGGTACCAGGGCGGGTCGCGATCTGCGACTTGCGCATCTGGACATTCTCGTTCTCTCGCAACTGTTCCCGATCCCCAAGTACTGTCCAGACAAAGGCGCGCTCACACATGGCGGATCAGGATTATTAATCACTGCGACAAACGAAGTCTGGACAATTCATTCGACTCTGGATAAAAGCGCGGATAATCCAAGGTTCCACTCAGAAAAGTGGTAGTGTAAGCTTGTTTCCAGATTGAATTTCGACCGCTAAAAGTCTAGATAATTCGCGGAAACCCAAGAGAAAAGAGGCAAGAGCGTGTCAACTTTCGACAAAGTCGCAGATATTATTTCTGAAACCAGTGAAATCCCCCGTGAAGAAATCACTCCTGAGAGCCATACTATCGATGATCTGGGTATCGACAGCCTGGATTTTCTGGACATAGTCTTTGCCATAGACAAGGAATTCGGAATCAAGATTCCACTTGAAAGCTGGACCCAGGAAGTCAACGATGGCAAAGCTTCAACAGAGGAATACTTTGTCATGAAAAACCTCTGCGGCAAAATTGATGATCTGGTAACCGCCAAGGGCTAATTGCCGGATTTCTTTGAACAGTTACGACCCCCGGCAACGGGGGTTTTTGCGTATTTTATGGTGGGTAAATGCAGTTAGAATATTTTCAGATGATCGACCGTATTCCCAGCGTCGATCTGGAAGCAAAGGTACTAAACGCGACTTCGATAGTCCCGGACGAAAGCCCTGTGTTTGAAGGTCATTTTCCAGGACACCCACTGGTACCCGGCGTCCTGATGATCGAAACCATGGCACAAGCTTCGGGCATCCTCATCATGCACACGATCGATTTCGAGAAAATTCCACTGCTAGCGGGCGTCAAGGAAGGGAAACTTCGCGATTTCGTCGGCCCCAAAACGCAGTTGGAAATCAAGGCGGAAATCGAACATGAGGGTTCCGGCTTCGTGGTGACCCGTGCAGAGATTCGTTCCGGGGGTAAACGTGTTGCCAATGCGCAACTTACCTTTACCATCATGCCGTTCCCCAGCCCTGATCTGCAGGATACGATCAAAGGTCAGGTTGCGAACATGAAAAGTTCCGTTTAATTTGATCACAACAGAAGCAATTCGCTCTTCGGAAAATTATCCATGTCATTAGAAAATAAAGAAGTTTGGATCACAGGCATTGGCCTCGTCTCCTGTTATGGGGAAGGTGCTGACCACCATTGGCAGGTGCTGGGCGGTGACAAGGCACCAGAACCGATCATTGACCTGGATACAGTGCCGCCTTACGGGGTGCATCCCCTGCCTGAAATGGATTGGTCACTTCAGATACCGCGCAAGGATCAGCGCCAGATGGAGAACTGGCAGCGCCTGGGAACCTATGCGGCCGGCCTGGCGCTTGAAGATGCTGATATGAAGGAAGACGAAAAGCTGGTTTTCACGATGGATCTGGTTGTCGCTGCGGGTGGTGGAGAACGGGATGTGGAAGCCGATGAAGCGATCATGCGTGACGCACAAACCGTGAATGACCCCGAAGCCCTGCTACTGGAACGGTTGCCTGCGGATTTGCGCCCCACCCTGTTCCTTGCCCAGCTTTCAAACCTGCTGGCCGGTAATATTTCCATCGTGCACAAGGTTACCGGCTCGTCGAGAACCTACATGGGTGAAGAAACTGCCGGTGTCACCGTTATCGAAAATGCCCTTTCCAGAATAGCATCTGGCCAAAGCACACACATGCTGATCGGCGGATCTTATAATGCTGACAGGCCGGATGCCATCCTGCCTCATTCGCTTGGCCATTACGTCTATACCGGCGGCAAAGAGGGCGTACACGAACGCCAGGCAAATGGCGGCGGCATGCGGATGGGCAGTGTCGGTGCGTTTCTGGTGCTGGAAGAAGCCTCCCACGCCGCGGACAGAGGTGCCAGTCCTTATGCCAGAATTTCAGCCGTCAGTTCTGATCTGGGCAAGCGCGATGGCGAAAAAGGCACCGCCCGCCTGGAAGTTATGTATGACAAACTGGGCTGCGAGAAACCCGATGCGGTCATTTCCGGTGCTACCGGTGTGGCGGATGCGACAGAATTTGAGTTTTCCTATTTGAAAGACAAACTGGGCGAGAATATTCCAATTCGTGCGTTCCAGACCCTTGTCGGCCAGCCATTGGAGGCTACATTCTCAACAGGTGTGGCACTGGCTGCTCTGGCCCTGAAGAATAATGGTTTTTATGCGCCATTTGAAACAGCAGAGAAACCTGCTGAAGGCCCGGTATCAAGTGTGCTGGTAACTTCCATCGCTCATGTTCACGGTGAAGGTTTCGCCGTGATAGAAAAAGCACAGGAGAAGTAACATGTCGTCAAAGTTTACTGATCATAAGGGGCGTCCGATAGTCGTGGTAACCGGCATGGGTGCCGTTTCTTCCCTGGGACGGGGACTTGAGGAAAACTGGAAGGCACTGACTTCAGGAAAGTCGGGCATTCATCAGGTAAAACGGTTTTCGACTGAAGGCCTGAGCACGCGTATCGCCGGGACAGTCGACTTCATGGAACCAGAAGAAATTTCCGCACCTGGCATTTCTTACGCAATGGCCGATGCCACAACCGAAGAGGCTCTGGCTATGGCGGGATTTGGCAGTGCCGGGTTCCCCGGGCCGTTATTCTTCGCAGCACCTCCGGTAGAACTGGAATGGCAACATCGTTTTGAACTCATCGATGGCACAAGTGAAGGCGAGATGGGCTACGAACGCCTTCTGGCTTCTGCCCGCGCTCACAAGCAGACTGATATGCACAGCCGCATTCAGCTGGGGACAATTGCATTCCGGCTTGCTGAAAAATACGAAACCAGCGGACTGCCGATTTCGCTTTCAACTGCCTGCGCATCTGGCGCGACGGCCCTGCAACAGGGCATTGAAGCCATTCGTCGCGGCGATACCGATGCAGCGCTTTGTGTCGCTTCGGATGGATCAGTTACAGCCGAGGGACTGATCCGGTTCTCGCTATTGTCAGCGCTGACCACCGCCAATAATGAAGCACCCGAAAAGGCATCAAGGCCGTTCTCAAAAGACCGCAGCGGATTTGTAATGGCAGAGGGTTCCGCAGCACTGGTGTTGGAGACACTCGAACATGCGACCAATCGAGGTGCGAAGGTGCTTGGTACCATTCGTGGCGTGGGTGAGAAAGCCGACAGTTTCCACCGCACCCGCTCAAGCCCTGACGGTGCGCCTGTGATTACCGCAATCTCAGCAGCTATTGAGGATGCAGGCGTCACAGTTGACGATATCGGCTACGTGAATGCCCATGGCACCTCCACGCCGGAGAATGATCGGATGGAGTACAATTCCCTGCATGCTGTTTTCGGTGACAAAATCCACCAGACCCCGATATCATCCAACAAATCGATGATTGGGCATACCCTGACTGCAGGCGGTGCTATAGAGGCGGTATTCTCGTTCAAAACAATGATGGAAGGTGTTATTCCACCGACCATCAATTATGAGACACCGGATCCGGACATTCCGCTTGATGTGGTGCCAAACAAATGCCGGGAAGCAAGCGTTTCCAACGTGCTGTCCAATTCTTTCGGCTTTGGCGGTCAAAACGCATGTCTTGTATTCGGACGCGAAGTGGCCTAACCACTCTGAACTTCAAATTTCCAATTGGGGGTAGTCTTGCGCGCACTTCAGCTTGTTTCAGAACGCGAAGTTAAAATCACGGATGTTCCTCCGCCCCCACCACCGGGCGAGGGAGAAGTCCAGTTCAAAACCAAGGTGGTTGCACTCAATCACATTGACGTCTGGGGCTGGCGTGGCATGGCCTTTGCCAAGCGCAATCTGCCTATGACGGTTGGTGCGGAAGCCTCGGGTGAAGTGACCGCTATCGGCCCTGGTGTTACCGGGTTGAAAACGGGCGACCTGGTCTCTGTCTATGGAGCGCCGACTTGCGGGACTTGTCGCCCTTGCCGCGAGGGACGTGACAATCACTGTGAAAACCCCAAGGGCGTACACGGATTTCACCTGGATGGTTATGGCCAGGAACTTTCCAACATGCCGGCAAGAAACCTGATAAAAGCGCCTGTCGGTGTTGATGAAATCGGCGCAGCCCTTGCACCAGTGACGTTTGGCACTGTTGAGCATATGTTCTTTGATAACGCTAAGCTTGAATCCGGCGAAACAGTCCTGATCCATGCAGGCGGTTCGGGAATTGGTTCAGCAGCAATCCAGCTTGCGAAAAAGATCGGCTGTACCGTCATCACCACCGTGGGTTCTGATGATAAGATAGACAAGTGCAAGGAGCTGGGGGCAGATCACGTTATCAACTATCGCGAAGACCGGTTTGAAGGAGCGGTCCGAAAAATCACCCGCAAAAAGGGGGTCGATGTTGTATTCGAACATGTCGGAAAAGATACCTGGGCGGGCTCAATGCTCAGCATGCGTCCTGGCGGACGACTGGTTACCTGCGGCTCCACAAGTGGTGTATCAGCCGATACCAACCTAATGATGTTGTTTCAACGGCAATTGCGGTTGATCGGCTCATTTGGATGTAGAATGCAGAACCTCGTAGACGCTATGGAAAAGATGGCCCGTGGCATAGTCCACCCGGTTGTAGACACCGAAATCGAGTTTGGTGACATACAGACTGCGCTGGAACGAATGGAAAGCCGCAAAGTCTTCGGGAAGATCATCATGAGAGTGAATGACTGAACTTGTTATCCGTAGAATTGTTGTTGCCCTGCGCAACGCGCGTGACTGGGTCATTGCGCAACTGTTCTTCGGATTCATTGCAATTCTGAAGCTGTTTCCGGCAGACGGAGCGATTTGGTTTGTTGCAGAAGTCACACGCAGTCTTGGCATGTGGTATCCTAGGACAAAACTTGCGAGGAATAACCTGCGTCTTGCTTTCCCCGAAAAGTCTCACGATGAAATCGAGACTATCCTGCGCGAAATGTGGGCCAATCTGGGGCGCATAGCCGCTGAATATGTCTATCTTGATGTGATATTCGACATCAATGAAGAAGATAAATCCAAGGGTCGGGTGGAATTTGCCGGGGCCGAACATTTCGACAAAATGAAAGACAAAGGCGGGCCGGCAATCTTCTTTACCGGTCACACAGGCAACTGGGAACTGCTTCCTATTGCTTCAACAGTATACGGCAACAACATAACCGCCCTCTTCCGGCCACCCAACAACCGCTATATTGCAGAACGCGTTCTGGCAGCCCGCACGACTGCCATGGGCCACCTCGTGCCCTCCAAAGTTGGTGCTTCGTGGGCATTGGCCAACAAGCTTGACGAGGGAAATACCGTGGGGATGCTGGTGGATCAGTTTTTTGGGCGCGGAACTGAAATTTCATTTTTCGGCCGCCAGACCCTCGCCAATCCGCTTTTGGCCAAACTGGTGCGGCAATACGATTGCCCTGTCTATCCGGCCCGCTGTATCAGGCTGCCAAACGAGCGTTTCAGAATTGAGATAGAACCTCCCCTGAAACTGCCAAAAAACGCGGATGGGAGCCTGGACATGAAACAGTTGACCCAGGAGGTGAACGACTGCGTAGAACGTTGGGTGCGCGAGTACCCCGAACAGTGGTTGTGGCTACACAAGCGTTGGCGCCCGAACGTTATGAAAGAACGGGCGGCCAAACAGCGAAAAAGCTCCTGACTGCGTCAACTACATTCAGTGGCGCACTCTCACACGCATGTTTTTCAGTCCGACACGGGCAGTCATGTTGAACAATATCCTGGCATTGTCAGGATGCAGTCGAACGCACCCTACAGATGCCGGACGACCCAGTCGCTTGATCTGATCTGTGCCGTGAATTGCGAAATTGCCGCTGTAGAATATTGAATACGGCATGGGCGCATTGTTGTAACGGCTGGAACGGTGATTTTTGGACAACCACTGGGCTTTCCAGGAACCGGTCGGCGTTACCTTCCCCCGGCGAGCCGTTGAAACCGGCCACACATATTTTAACCGTCCGGATTGATAAACCCGCATTTTTTGCTCGGACAAATCCACATGTGCCTCAATCCTTGCCGCAAAAGACGGTGAAGCCGTCATCCCCAAAAGCACGGCCAATCCTATCAAAAAAATCCGCATGGCATTTTTACTCCCAATTTTCAGCCCACACATTCAAATAACACAAGAAAAATCAAACGTCTACGAAACCACGAGGATGTGATTAACGTTGCCCACATATCCGCATTTTCGATTTTTGCTGGTTCTGGCCGTTAGAACGTCCAAAACGGCCTGCCGGCAACCCAACGCAGCACAATCAAGTAAATTTATCTGCAGATACCCGAACGAAGCTTGTTTGCTACCAAACAGTCAGTTAATCATAGGCAATCTGTACGGTTGCCTGAGAAGAAAGTCCTGTTATGAGCGCATCCGCCAAAATCAAGGCACTTACACCCCCGGACATACAGGCTATGAAAGGTAAAACACCGATTGTTTGTCTGACAGCCTACACAACTCCAATTGCGAAAATGATCGACGAGCATACAGACCTTGTTTTGGTAGGTGACAGCGTCGGCATGGTTATGCATGGGATGCCGAATACGCTGGGGGTCACCATGGACATGATGGTGCTTCATGGACGAGCTGTCCGCCGAGGACTGACACGACCGCTGTTGGTTATCGACATGCCGTTTGGTTCTTATGAGAAAAGCCGCGAACAAGCCTTTGAAAATGCTGCACGATTCATGCGCGAGACCGAATGTGGGGCGGTGAAGCTCGAGGGCGGAATGGAAATGGCCGAAACGATAGAATTTCTCACCAAACGCGGAATTCCCGTTCAGGCGCATGTCGGCCTTACTCCGCAGTCGGTTAATGTGTTTGGCGGTTACAAAACCCAGGGCAAGGGAAACGATTCCGGCAAAATCATAGAGGATGCCAAAGCCGTTGAAGAGGCTGGTGCATTTTCAGTCGTCTGCGAAAAAATGCCGGATGCACTCGCCCGCAGGGTCACCGAAGAAATCCAGATTCCAACCATAGGCATCGGCGCTTCAGTCCGGTGTGATGGCCAAATTCTGGTTATAGACGACATGCTGGGCATGTTCACCGATTTCAAGCCAAAATTTGTCAAGCGATACGCCAGTCTGGGTGAAAAAGTGAACGAAATGGCAGGCGAATATGCTGAAGAGGTGAGAAATCGCACCTTCCCCGCACCCGAGCACGTCTATGATTATGCTGGTGAAGACTGAAAAATCATGCCTTTGCAAACCATCCGCACCGTAGAAGCGGTACGCCAAATATCAAGGGATGCCACGCGTGCCGGCAAAAAAATTGCACTTGTGCCTACTATGGGCGGTCTTCATGACGGACACCTGTCTTTGGTTCGAAAAGCACGCGAGATCGGCGATATTGTAATCGTGTCCCTGTTTGTGAACCCGGCGCAGTTCAACAACCCCGAGGACCTTGAAACCTACCCCGGTGATGAAAAATCCGACATTGCAGCGCTTGAGGCAGCCGGTGTGGAATACGTCTTTGCACCGACGGCTCAGGAAATGTATCCGGACGGGTTTTCAACGCAAGTAAGTGTATCCGCCGCCAAAGACATCCTTTGCGATGCCTTCAGGCCCGGTCACTTCGAAGGTGTGGCAACGGTGGTTACCAAATTGTTCCTTCAGGTGGAACCGGACTTTGCCTGTTTTGGCGAGAAAGATTTCCAGCAATTATTCATAATCCGCCGAATGGTAAAAGACCTCAATATTCCACTTGAAATCGTACCCGTTGAAACGGTGAGGGAAAAGGATGGTCTTGCAATGTCATCCCGCAATGCCCGCCTATCGCAGGCTGACCGCCAGATAGCGCCGGAACTTAATCGTGCGATGACGCAGATGGCAGAGGACATTAAATCGGGCACGCCCCCGACAGCTGCCGCCAAAACCGCCCGTGACAGAATTGAAGTCGATGGACATTTCAATGTCGAATATCTCGAATATCGTTCCGGCGAAAACCTCAAACTGATTGACAGCTATATGCCCAATAGCAGAATTTTCGCTGCAGCCTGGCTTGGCGACGTGCGCTTGATCGACAACATAGGCGTATAAAGCCGGATTCCTGTACGGCTGCTGGTTGAATTCCTCGGAACAGGGATTTTTTAATCCCCCCCGTGCCATTCCGAAGTGCACCAGTGAAAACGGCAGCGTGATGAGCATTCTTCCTTGCGGGCGGGCCAGGCGATGGCGAGAATCTTGTAGAAGGAGATTCGCCTATGCCTCGCGGCTACCACCACCTGACCCAAGATGAACGTTGCCAGATTTGGGGGTTGAAGAAAAGCGGCCTCTCGCAGAGAGACATTGGGCGTGAGCTCGGACGCCATCACACGACAATCCGTCGAGAGATGCAGCGCAACAGCGGCGGCCGGGGCTACCGGTACAAACAGGCCCATAACAAGGCGACAGAGCGCCGCCACAGGGCGTCATCGGTGCCAAGGAAGATGACACCCGCCCTGTGGCAATTGGTCGAGGAGAAGTTGGCGGCTGGCTGGAGCCCAGAGCAAATTTCGGGTCGGTTTCGTCGGGAAGGCCAAGCCATGGTGGGGCGGATGCGGATCTACGAATACGTCCGCGCGGACCGCAGGGCCGGTGGCAGCCTTTACAAACGTCTGCGGCGGCGTGGGAAGAAACCGAATTGGCGCGGCGGCCGGCACGCCGGGCGAGGACGCATTCCCGGTCGTGTCGATATCAGTGAGCGGCCCGCGATCGTCGAACAGAAGTTGCGGATCGGTGACTGGGAGGTGGACACGATCGTTGGAGCGGGTCAAAGCGGCGCAGTGGTTTCGGCGGTGGACCGCGCCTCGAAGATGACCCGACTGGTACGGCTCGACAGGAAAACGGCCGAAGATGTCGGAGCTGCGCTCAGACGCCGGCTGGAGGCAGATCGGCACCTGGTTCACACGATCACTGCGGACAACGGTAAGGAATTCGCTGGCCACAGCAGCCTGTCCAAGGCGCTTGATGCCAAGTTCTATTTTGCCCGGCCCTACCACTCATGGGAGCGCGGGCTGAATGAACACACCAATGGACTGGTCCGCCAGTATTTGCCGAAAGGCACGGATTTCCGGTCTGTGACCGATGCCGAGGTCCAGGCGGTGGAGGATCTGCTCAACGCACGGCCGCGCAAGGCACTCGGCTTCCGGACGCCGGAGGAGGTGTTCAGAGATGCGCAGGCACCGCCATGACCGCTCTCAAACCTCTGGGAAGCGCACAGCGTGAAATCTCTCTTCGGCACAGTCTGTTCGAAGAGGCGATTGCGCTTGTGCGCAATTCTGCGGTAGGGGTATTGGTAACGGCAATTCAAGTCATCGCAGGCTCCGCCTGTCGAAATTTTTCACCGCCAGGCCCTTTTTTGCATTCGGGCTTGCGCCCTCATTTCAAAAAGGGCCTGGCGGTGGTGCACCTCGGAGCGGAAACGGCGCCCGCAAAAGTTTGCTCACCTGGGAAACAAGGTTGACTTCCAGCTCATGAAACTCCCGGTCGGAAATCGAAATATCCTGCATAAAAGAAATTATTGCGGATTTTTCATCCTCCGGCAGCACCTTCAGTTCGTTCACTAAAAGATCAAACGTCTCCTTGGATGTTGCCATTTCACGCGCTGATTGTTCAAACGTGTGCAGTTCATCCTCAGATACCCCAAGATGAGTTTCAACAATCGTTCGAAACAATTCCACTTCTTCAGATCGAACCCGGCCATCAACAAGTATTTCCCTGTAAAACACAACACCCAGCGCAAGTCTTGGGTCTTGTTTTACATAAGTAATCGCTTGCTCGTCACCGCTTTCGAGCTTTTCAATCAATGCCTTATAGGTTGAATACACTATCTGCCGCCTTCAGTTAGAGCCTGACTCAAAAGTTTTTCAGACATAACAGTACCTTGCGAGTCGCCGCGTCATGAGCCGGATGCTCGCGATGAGCGTCCATGCGGTGGAAACCTCGATTTTGCGCTCCCAGTCCTTCGCCAATCGCCGGCAGCGGCCAAGCCACGCAAATGTCCGCTCCACCACCCATCGTCGCGGAATAACCGTGAACCCTTTGGCCGTGTCGCTGTGTTTGACAACCTCGATTGTCCAATCGCCATGGCCGGCAATCGCCTCACGCAGTTTCGGGCCGGAATAGGCACCATCGGCAAACAGGTGACGCAACCAGGGGAACCGGAAGCGAATGGCCTTGATGAGTGCGACTGCGCCGTCGCGGTCCTGAATGTTGGCTGCAGTAACGATCACGAACAGCAGCAATCCGATCGTATCGGTGACAATGTGACGTTTGCGGCCCTTGACCTTTTTGCCAGCGTCATAGCCGCAAACGCCCCCGCTTTCAGTGGTTTTGACGCTTTGGCTGTCGATCACTCCGGCCGTTGGACTGGCTTCGCGGCCCTCCAGTTCACGGGTATTGAGAACCAGAAGGTAATTGATGGTTTCCAGCAAACCCGTGTAGGTCCAGTAATAGAAATAGCCCTGAACAGTCGACACCGGCGGGAAGTCACTGGGCAGCATGCGCCACTGGCAACCGCTGCCGGCCATGTACTGGATTGCGTTGAAAACCTCACGCAATTTTGTCGTGCGTGGTCGTCCACCTGTTTTGGCCGGTGGCAGCAGCGGTTTGATGATTTCCCATTCGGCATCTGTCAAATCGGTTGGATAGCGACCGGTTTCGCGTGTATGCTCAGCGCGAGCGGTATCATCCCACGGCATCGTGATCCTCCGTTCTTCGTTTAAAGACGTTGAATCACAAACCATTGATATCGCTCAAATACTTTCCGGTCAGGCTCTGAGACACTATGCAGAAAGCCCCCTGCCTTTACCCCTGCTTACCCAACGACATTGCGACAAGCTGCGGCCAAAATCAAGCCGGTTTACGTAAGAGGAACTTTTTACCGAAGCAGCCGAAATACCCTCGCTGCGTCAGAGCAAAAGATTTCCCACAAAGAAAATGACCGGCACACTCGGGTACCGGTCATTTTTACAAGAAACTCTATTTTGATTCCCGGTACGCATTACCAGATCCGGGAATTCGTCGTAATTGGTCACGACCAGATTGAAGATAAGCCAGTTTGGTAAACAGCCGGTTAGAATTGTCTTACCTGATCATTAACGGGAACATTTTTTGTGCCCTTTTGTATGACCGGAAAAATAAATTGCTTCACAAAAATTAAATAATGATATAAACATCTCTTTATATGATTACTTGAATCTCGGCCTGGAGTTTTGTTATGTCCAATCCCCTCTCTGACCTGATTTCCGAAAAAGGAATACTGCTGGCAGACGGAGCTACCGGAACAAATCTCTTTGAAATGGGACTTGAAGCAGGCGGCGCACCGGAAATTTGGAATGATGAGAAGCCGGACAATATTCGCAGGCTGCACAAGAACTTTGTGGATGCCGGATCCGATATCATCCTTACAAATTCCTTTGGCGGAACACGCCACCGCCTCAAGTTGCACGATGCCCAGGATCGGGTACATGAACTGAACCGCAAAGCAGCAGAAATTGCCCGCGAAATTGCAGAAGCGGCCCCGCACAAGGTAATTGTCGCCGGCTCCGTCGGGCCAACGGGAGAGCTTCTGGAGCCGCTGGGCAGCCTTACCTATGAACAATGTGTCGAGGCATTTGTTGAACAGATGGAGGGACTGAAGGACGGTGGAGCTGATGTACTTTGGGTGGAAACCATGTCTTCACCCGATGAAATCAAAGCAGCAGCAGAGGCAGCCGGCAAAGTCGGAATGGAATATGTGTTTACCGCTTCATTCGACACAGCCGGGCGCACAATGATGGGCCTACCACCGGAAGATATTCACAAGGTCGTGGATCAGGAACAAAAACCGCTCGCCGTTGGTGCCAATTGCGGTGTTGGAGCATCTGATTTGTTGTCGTCAGTTCTGGACATGACATTAGCTGATCCCGATGCACTTGTGGTTGCCAAGGCCAATTGCGGAATTCCACAGATCAAGGGTGACACAGTCGAGTACACCGGCACCCCGGAACTGATGCACGAATACACAAAACTCGCAATTGATGCGGGCGCAACGATTATTGGCGGTTGTTGCGGCACTTCCTGTGACCATCTTGCGCATATGCGTCATGCGATTGATATTCACCAAAAAGGTTCGCGACCCGACCTTTCGCTGATAGAAGAAACCATCGGCCCGATGGTCAACAAGCCTGCAGCAGCCAACGATGCAGAAAGCAGCAGGCCAAGGCGCAGACGCCGCTCAGCCTGATCGTCCGACACGCCCCCGATAAGCGTTCATGTGAAAGCTTATCTGTTCATCCCTGTTTCTGTATTGCGCCCCAACAGGGCAGGCATCTCTCGCACGACATCCCAACGTCATACAGTCGGGCTTCGCATCGCTGTCCAGGTGCGAGAAACAGCGCTCTACATCAAGTGTGTCGTCGTGGAATGCGGCTACCGGACAGGCGGTTAGACACGGTTGATCTGTACAAGTCTCACAGGGATGAGTCGTTTCTGTGTGAATTTCCATGCAAATTTGACCCACTTGGGTGGGTAATTTTCAAGTAAAATTGACCCGCCTGTTTTAGGTTTCGCGTTTTAAGCGCGAGGAAGAGACAGGTGTTACAAATGGAAACGGTTTTGAAGGTCCGTTGCTGGATATTGCGCGGTGAAAAGAGCATTCGACAGGTAAGTCGTGAGACGGGAGTTTCGCGCAATACGATCAGGAAGTATTTGAAGGATGATGGGGAGCCTCGTTATCAGCGCCACACTCCTGCACCCTTGCATAAATTGCTTGGGAAGCATGCAGACAAGCTTCGGTCACGCTGGGAGCATGATCTGAAGCTGCCGCGCCGGGAGCGTCGCACAGGCAAGAAGCTTTACGAGGAACTGGTTGGGGAAGGCTAGAGCGTGTTTGTGTCGAGTAGATTCAGTTTCTTTCCGTGCGCGAATATGATTCTGATTGGGGTGACCTGATTCGGTTCGAAGCCAAGGATTTTCAATGCCCAAGCCCCATCCGATTGAATTGCGTAAACGTGTTGTAGCTCATGTAGAAGAAGGCCACACTCATCGTGGAACGGCTGCCCATTTCAAAGTCTCCGTCAAATTTGTGAATGATATGGTGAAGTTGAAACGTGAAACTGGCTCGCTTGCTCCAAAACATAACCCGGGAAAAACAGGCCATGGCAAGCTTTCACCCTATAAAGACTGGCTTCGAAAACGGGTTGATGAACAAAAGGACATTACAATCCGTAAGCTTTGTGCGGAGCTGAACGAAAAATTCAACCTCAATGTCCATCATTCGCCTGTCTGGCATGTTGTGCGCAGTTTCGGGTTGTCGCATAAAAAAAGACTATTTATGCCAAGGAGCAACACCGCATCGACGTGAAAAAAGACCGCGAACTCTGGAAGACAAGGCGTGTTCCGTTTTTGAATCGGTCGATTGAAAAACTTGTCTTCATTGATGAGACGTCCACAAACACCAAAATGGCCAAGCAAACTGGATGGGCCCCAACAGGAGAGCGCCTCATAGATTTTGTCCCTCATGGCCACTGGAAGAAGCAGACACTTATCGCAGGCCTGCGCAGTCATGGACTGGTTGCGCCCTGGGTTATTGACCGGGCCATGACCAAAGAAATCTTTGAGATTTATGTTGAGACACAGTTGGCGCCAGAACTGGAAAAGAGAGATGTCGTAATCCTTGACCACCTAGCCGCTCACAAGAGCGAAAAAGCCGAGCAGATCTTGCGAGATATCGGCGCATGGTTTTTGTTCCTGCCGAAATATTCCCCAGATCTCAATGCCATTGAAATGGCCTTTTCGAAGCTCAAGGCTCATCTGAGGAAGGCAGGCGCCAGAACCTTCGATGATGTCTGGAAGGCAATCGGAGAGGTCTGCCATATGTTCACGCCAATGGAGTGCCGGAATTTCTTCAGGGCAGTCGGCTGTGAATTCACGTGATGCGAACACGCTCTATAAAGGGTCTTATTCAACGACCCAGCGACTTATCCGCGAGTTGAAGCATTCGAGTTCGGGGTCCAGAGGAGCATTTGTTCCCCTGCAGTTTGCGGCAGGTGATGCGGTTCAGTTTGACTGGAGTGAGGAACACGTTGTTCTGGGCGGAGTACCCCAGAAAGTGAAGATTGCCCACTTCCGGCTTTGCCACAGCCGCAAGCCGTTTGTATACGCCTATCCCAGCGAAGTGCAGGAGATGGTACTTGATGCTTTTGTGCGTGCGTTGGCCTTTTACGGGGGAGTTCCCCGCCGTGTCATCATCGACAATCCCAAGACTATGGTCACCTATGTATCGCGTTCGAAGGAACGAATGTTCCATGCACGTTTCCTTGCCTGTATGAACCATTACGTTATGGAGCCGGTCGCCTGTACGCCGGCATCTGGCTGGGAGAAGGGCCAGGTTGAGAACCAGGTCGGGTTCATACGAGCAGAGGTGTTTACGCCCAAGCTTTCCTTTGATGACCTTGATAGCTTGAATGAACATCTGGAGCGGCGTTGTCAAGAACTTGGCGAACGTGCGCATCCCGGGATGCAGGATCGCACAATTGATGCGGTTTTTGCAGAAGAGGTTGCCGCGCTTCGCCCTCTCGGCCAACCCTTTGACGGGTACATCGAAAAGAGTGTGCGGGTGCGTTCCACCTGTCTGGTTCAGTATGATAACAATCGTTACAGCGTGCCTTGTCAGTTTGCCGGGCAACAAGTCTCGCTGCGAGCCTATGCCGGGCGAATAGTTCTTGTTGCGGATCATGAAGTAATTGCCGGGCACAAACGTCGTTTTACCCGCAATATCAGTTACTTTGAGCCCTGGCACTATGTGCCATTGCTGGATCGCAAACCCGGTGCCTTAAGAAATGGCGCCCCTTTCGTGGATTGGCAATTGCCAAATGTTATGATGACGATCCGGGATCACTACATGCAGGACAAGGGAGGGGACCGGGATTTTGTCGATCTTCTGCTGCTGGCACACAAGCATGGAACAGAGGTGATCGAGCAGGCCTGTAAGCTGGCTGTAAAGCAAAATACCTTGCGTCTTCCTGCCATCATCAATCTGATTAATCAATTGCAAGAACCGGAAATTACGCCATTGAGCGAAACCGGCAATTATCCTCTGATCTCAACTGTCCCGCAAGCCGACTGCAAGCGTTATGAAGCTCTGTATGAGGTGACGGCATGAACGGCCTCATTGAACAGCTGGCAGGGTTGAGATTGCATGGAATGGCCTCTTGCGCACAGGACTTGCTAAGTGCACGTCAGCCGCCAAACCTGGCCACGGCGATAAAGCAGTTGATAGAGGCAGAGACCGTGGAACGAAGGGTGCGTTCGGTCCGGTATCAAATGCGCAGTGCAAACTTCCCTCATCACAAGGACTTTGCCACCTTCGATTATGATGCGGCGGCTGTAACCCGAACACAGATTGAACCCTTGTGTTCCGGACAGTTTATTGCCGATGCACATAATCTGATTCTGGTTGGTGGAACGGGAACTGGAAAATCCCACATTGCCATTGCTCTTGGAACAACGCTTGTTAATCACGGCAAGAGAATTCGGTTCTTCAATGCTGTCGACCTGATCAATGCGCTGATCAGTGAACAGGCAGAGGGAAATACCGCAAGGATCGTACGGCAATTATGCGCACTGGATTGCGTCATTATTGATGAACTCGGCTATATTCCGTTCCCAAAGTCCGGCGGAGCGCTACTGTTCCATCTGATCAGCAAACTGTACGAGAAGACAAGCGTCATCATTACAACCAACCTGGAGTTCGGGGAATGGACGCAGGTCTTCGCAGATGCAAAGATGACAACCGCACTGCTGGACCGAATTACCCATCATTGCACCATTATAGAAACCGGGAATGCATCATACCGGTTTGCTCAAAGCAAAAAACAAAAAACTCAATCCTGATCAGAAAAAGCCCCCGGACGATCTTGCAATTGGAGAGCTGATCGTCCGGGGGCTTGCGTGCAAAAACGGTGGGTCAGTTTTAAATGGAAATACAGGGTCAGTTTTAATTGAACATTGACAGTTTCTGGAACCAAAGCCGCAAGTGCATTGATATGATTAGCAAAATCATGAGTAGGATCAAACACCAGCAGGCCGCGAAGGCCATGCCAAAGACCAAATTCGGGATGAATCAAAATGCCGAGTGGTGATGGTGCAACTCCGGTGACCTTCCCTGCAATCTGCTGAAACGGCCAACAGGGTTTGATCGACGGATGAAAGATAGAACACACCTCACCGGCGGACACCTCACGCAATTTGCGTATTGTCCAGCTGTCTAGGGGATCGGCAGTACCGGACAGATATTCCTGTGAGCGCGAAAAATGCTCCCACATATCACGGCCACGATTACCAATCAGCAATGCAGGCGCTCCCTCATGGATCAGAAAGTCGTCCGGGCAATCTGAGCGGGAAATACGCAGTCCTCCAAGTACGACAAGGCCGTGCTCGGCAAATGAGCCACAAAACCGGGCAAACCGTTCCTGACTATCTGGAGACCTTGCCACTGGCGTTGAGCCTCCAGACGTTGTGGACGATTGTATTGCCCACAGTTTCCCTGGTTCGTGATTCCAGGGCTGGTCTCTCACTTCAAGTGAATGCGTCAGGCATGGACTCCTTCTTGTTATTGATGAAAGCCAGCAGCTCTTCATCTTTCGCAACATCCAGTTCAGGCGCCTCATAAGCATCCAGCCAGGAGCGCGCCACCTTGTTGGCTCGTTGATCCACGGATTGACACCCTTCCACTTCCCATTGCTCAAACGAGTTGTTGTCGGCGACGTTGGATGCGTAAAAGGCAGTTTCGAAGTTGGACTGGGTGTGCTCACAACCAAGATAGTGGCTACCTGGACCCACTTCGCGAATAGCAGACATGGCCTGGCCGTTTTCGCTCATATCGATGCCGTTGGCAAACTTTTGGGCTGCTGCAAGCTGATCGCAGTCCATGATGACCTTCTCGAAGGAAGAAACCAGCCCGCCTTCAAGCCATCCTGCAGAGTGAAGCATAAAGTTCACACCGCCAAGCATGGCTGGCCAGAGTGTATTGGCACTGTCATAGGCCGCCTGCCCGTCAGGAATTTTGGATCCGGTGAGAGAGCCGCCTGAGCGGAATGGCAGGTTGTACCGGCGGGCAAACTGGGCTGCACCCATCAGAACCTGCCCGGGTTCGGGGGTTCCGAAAGCCGGAGCGCCGGTCTGCATGGAAATTGAAGTGGCAAATGTGCCGAAAATCACCGGTGAACCCGGGCGGCACAACTGCGAGAATGCAATACCGCTGGTTGCCTCGCACAAAACCTGAGCCAGGGTACCGGCGACGGTTACCGGAGACATTGCACCACCAACGATGAACGGAGACACAATAGACGCCTGATTAGCACGCGCATAAGTCTTCAGCGCACCCAGCATGGTACCGTCCATCGTGAGCGGAGAATTGCAGTTGACCAGGCTTACCAGCACACAGTTTTTGTCTACAAATTCTTCCCCGAACAGGATCTGCGCCATTTTCACGGTGTCTTCCGCACGCTCGGGCGCTGTCACCGATCCCATGAAAGGCTTGTCGGAGTATTTGATGTGGCTGTAGACCATATCCAGGTGGCGTTTGTTGACGGCAATATCGCAAGGCTCACAAACCGTACCGCCAGAGTGATGCATGGCCGGCGCCATATAGGCCAGTTTCACGAAGGTCTGGAAATCCTCGATGGTCGCATAACGCCGTTCCCCTTCCAGATCCCGAACGAACGGAGGGCCGTAGACCGGGGCGAAAACCGTATGCTTGCCGCCGATTTCCACATTGCGTTCCGGATTGCGGGCATGCTGGGTGAAAGTTGAGGGTGCTGTTTTCATCAGTTCCCGACAAAGGCCTTTTGGCAAATACACCCGGTCGCCCTTGACGTCAGCACCGGCCTCTTTCCACATCGCCAACGCTTCTTCATCGTCTGAATACGTAACGCCGACTTCCTCCATCAGAATGTCCGCATTGTTCTCGATAATCTCGATGGCTTCCTGACTGAGAACGTCAGTGGGCTCCAGACCGCGGGTTACATAGGGAAGCGCTACAAGTTGTGGCCCTGATCTAGCCTGTCTGCGGGCTGAAGCCCCACCGCCCCCTCTTCCACGCCGGCCGGCACCGCGACGACCACCTGCATCATCAGTAATTTCTTCTACACTCATGCCAAATCCTCAAATTGGGTTTGCCGATTATATCTTCAATTCCGTTTTTAAGCGAGAACCGCCAACCGATATGCCTCTGTGCGGCACCCACTGGCGTATTTTTGCCACTCTGCAAGTGGTATCAACGGGCAAAATCACTTTTGAATCGCTAAACCGGGAGAAATCGATGAGCGACAAGGAGACCATATCCGTCTACGATGATCAGGTTGAGAATTACGCCGGTTTCTTCACCGGTGATGACCCTGGTGCGGGCCTTAAAGAGTTTGCTGCTGAACTTCCGGATGGTGGCAGGTTTCTGGATTTGGGCTGCGGCCCTGCCAACTGGTCTGCGTGGATGCGGGATCAGGGGCTTGATGTGGACGCGGTAGATGCTTCGCCGGAAATAGTTCGCTTTGCCAACGAGACGCACAACCTCAACGCCCGCGTGGGCGTATTCGATGATCTTGATGCTGTTTCGCAATATGACGGTGTCTGGGCCAATTTCAGCCTGCTGCACGCAACGAGAGCGGATTTCCCGCGCCACCTGAAACAAATCAATACTGCTTTGAAATCAGGCGGTTATTTTCATATTGGCATGAAACTGGGCAATGACGCGGACCGGGATCATCTAGGCCGATTTTACACCTACTACAGTGAGAGTGAGTTGAAAACGCTCTTGGAAGAGGCAGGCTTTGAGATTCTCACAACAAAAACTGGTGAAGAAAAGGGCCTGGCAGGCAATATCGATCCGTTCATCTTGATTTTGATGAAAAAGTCCACCTAGCTTTGTCAAACACAAAACCCTCCGGTAAAGTTTATACCGATTTTCTTGACCCGGTTTGGCATACACTTGTACCATTTGGTAAAAAGTGATTTTCCTTTATTCCGATCTGCTCAGTTTCGGGAAACAAAACAATTGAAGCCGTGTATCTCGGCGTTTTTTCATCCGATTGAGACAAAGGAAATGTGCATCAAAAGGTCGGGCGAGGAGGAACAACTGATGTCGACCATACAACAACGCGGCTACGCCCTTCCAATGCGGCTTATTCATTGGCTGATGGCAGCACTGAGGATTTACGTCATCATTGTCGGCATCCTGATGGGCAATGGATTTAAAGTCGGCAAGCATTACGATTTTCATCGGGCAATTGGCTTTGTTTTGATGGTCCTGGTGATACTGAGGCTCATAATTTATCGCTTTACCAAACCACCTTCCCCATTGCCCTCCTCGATTTCACCGGCACAAAAACTCGCGGCAGAAACGGTTCACTTTCTCTTGTATGCATCGCTTATCATCCAACCCATCCTTGGCTGGTATGCAACAAACGCCTGGGGCGTAAAAAAGATACCTTTTTTCTTCGAAGGGTGGCATCTGCCTCAATTGGTAACCAAAGACCGGCCTTTGGGAAATTTCCTGCTGGAAATTCATGGGTATCTGGGGCTTTTCATTGCACTTCTGGTTGCAATGCATGTCGGAGCAGCACTCATGCACCACTTTGTCAAGCGCGATAACGTACTGATGCGCATGTTGAAAACGTGATCGCAAATCCCGTCCCGTCGCATCCGTTTCTCATTCGGTCGTAAAATTGAAATTGATTTTTATATAGACACTGCTAAATGGAGACATTCGCACTCGCTGCGAACCGGTGTTTCGGTAAGCTTACCGAAGCAAACTATAAATCATATACCCGGTTCTTCCGGCAGTATTTTGGAGATTGCCAATGTCCGATGAAGAAGAAATCATCCTGTCGGAGCTAGATGATGATGAACTTGTAGCGCAGATGCATGACGACCTTTACGATGGCCTCAAGGAGGAAATCGAAGAAGGTACAAACATTCTTCTGGGCCGCGGCTGGACACCATATGATGTGCTTACAAAGGCGCTTGTCGAAGGGATGCGAATAGTCGGTATTGATTTCCGCGACGGTATCCTGTTCGTACCGGAAGTTCTGCTGGCCGCCAACGCTATGAAAGCCGGCATGTTCATTCTGCGTCCGTTGCTCGCAGAAACCGGTGCCCCCAAGCTCGGATCCATGGTTATCGGAACTGTGAAAGGTGACATCCACGACATCGGCAAAAACCTCGTCGGCATGATGATGGAGGGCGCTGGCTTTGACGTGCACGACATCGGCATCAATACGGATGTGGACGCTTATCTTGCTGCAATCGACGAACACCAACCCGACATTCTTGGCATGTCAGCTCTGCTGACAACAACCATGCCTTACATGAAGGTTGTTATCGACACTATGATTGAAAAAGGCATGCGCGACGATTACACGGTTCTGGTTGGCGGCGCTCCTCTGAACGAGGATTTCGGCAAGGCAATCGGTGCAGATGCCTATTGCCGTGATGCTGCTGTCGCTGTGGAAACCGCAAAAGAATTCATGGCTCGCAAACACAACCAAATGGCTGCCAACTAAGCGCCACGGTCGTAAATGTTATCCTGAAGGGCGCCACTGAGCGCCCTTTTTTGTTTGTGGTATAGTGACTTACAGCAATAGCTGGAATCAGAATATGAGCGTTGTTCAATTCCAATCAGTCGAACCAACCGACAAGCCAAAACTGCGAATTATCGCATGCGGTATGATTGCGCGCGAGGTTCTCGCCGTTAACGAACAGCTTGGTTACAACCACATTGATCTGAAATGCCTTCCGGCGGAATATCACCATCATCCGGAAAAGATTGCCCCCGAGATGGACAAGGCAATCACCAAGGCACGCGACGAAGGTTTTGAAAACATTTTTGTTGGATACGCGGATTGCGGGACCGGTGGAGAACTTGACAAGGTATGCCAAAAACATGGTGTCGAACGTATAGAGGGACCACATTGCTTTTCATTTTACATGGGCAATCATGAGTTCCTGAAAACAGAACCAGACTACCTGACAACCTTCTTTATTACCGACTTTCTGGCCCGGCATTTTGATACATTCATGAAACGCCCGCTGGGCCTTGATAGACATCCCGAACTGTTGGAAATGTACTTCGGCAATTACACCAGAGCCCTGTATCTCGCACAGACCGACCAACCGGAGCTGGAAGAAAAGGCTGTTGAGATTGCCGGTTACCTTGGCCTGAAGTTTGAAAAACGTTTTACCGGCTATGGCGATCTTGTGGATGCTATTCGCGACAACGGCTGAGCGAATGCCCTGCTCCCCTGCCCTGTAACCGGCTGGCACAAATTCCAGCCCGGCTGCCGAGAACCCGGTCAAGTTGCAAACGCACATCGTTTGCCCCTATGAATCCGTCAATCCTGCGCCTTGTACCCCGGCCGTAGACTGCCGTTCATATGGTGAAGCTGCAGCATTTGCATCGATTATTCATTTTATAACTTGAACATTGTTCAAATTAATGCTAGAAAATGAACATTGTTCACAGGAGTTCCGCATGTACGCCGTAGCCAACACACAGAAACTGACCCATGACGGGGTAATCAATGCCGAACAGGCCCGCGAAATCGAAACGCGCGAGAGAGAGACAATGGTCTCCCTGGCTATAAACTCTGTACTCTGTCTTGGTATTCTCAGTGCTACCGGTGGGCTGATATTCTGGCTCGCCGACCCCATGTCCGTGGCAATTTGCGGTTTGCTTTTTCTGGGAGGGGGATTGGCAATCCTGGCATTTGGCAAGGAACTTTTTGCCATGTTCGGCAACGCGGCAGCACTGATTGGAGCCGGCATGATGATTGGCGGCGCAGGGCTGGAGCTTGTTGATAAATATGAAGATATTGCCGGTCCGGCCATGTTGGGACTTGGCGCGCTCGTAGCCCTGATTGCCGGCTACCGCGCCAAAGTCGGTGCCCTTACAGCCCGATTTGTGACCGGTGCAATAATGCTCATGGGCGCGACCCTGCACCTGGCAGGCGGCTATATGTTGCTGGAGAATAACAACATCACCGGCCTGCCGATCTCGATGTATCATCTTTACACCGCTGGTGTGATTGCCCTCGCCGGATGGTTCACCAACATTCGCACCGTGACAGCGCTTGCCATCATTCCCTTCGCACAGGCTCTGGACACCGGCACCTTCTACTTCCATGCAGCGTATGTCTTCTATTCGCCCGAATCTACCCTGAGCATCCTGCAGATGGTAGCACTGATACTGGCTGCAGTGTGGCTGGCCAACAACTCGCAGGAACGAACGGCACGCCATGCCCGTGTGATGAGTGTAATGGGCTTCATCGTGGCAAATCTCTGTGCCCTGGTAGGTTCCTTGTGGGGTGACAGGATTGGCGAAACCATCTGGGGGCCAGGCCGTTCAGCATGGCGCAGCGGGTATGAAAATCACGATGCCTGGAAAACCGCCCACGATGCATTCATGGAATCTGCATGGATTATCTCAGACGACGTCTATGCGATCCTCTGGGCAGTGGCGCTGCTCGCCATGATTATCTTTGCCGCCCATCGTAACAATCGAGGACTGTTTAACACAGCCATCACCTTTGCCGGCATTCATGCCTACACACAGATGTTCGAGAATTTCGCAGACGAGCCGCTGGCCTGGGTCATCGGTGGCCTTGCCGCAGTTCCGCTGGCATGGTGCCTGTGGCGCCTGAATGTCTGGTTTACAAACCGAAGTCAGGCGGAAATATCACTGGGATAGCTTGATGGCCGCATCCATTCTCTGCTCCGAAAATGAAGGGGGTTTGCGTTGCCATTTTTCGGGCCCGGCCAAACCGATCGCAAAACCGGCTTCGTACAGTTTGCGCATCCTTGCCGGATTAAAATCCAATGCATCCTGAGCAATCGCAATCGAATCCGGAATTGAGGTGAGATGAAAATCCACATCGTCATTTGTCGCACTGACAAAGTGGCGGAAAATGGTATCTCGCTGCAACTCGCGAATGAGTTCGGATATGGTCTTTCGTGTGATACTGGCCAGCTTTGCCTCAACCGGTTGTGACGCGTTGAAACGCCGTGTGGTCCCGTTGATCACCATATAAAGGTCTTTGTCTCTTGCTTTCTACATCGACATAAAAGACATGTACAGGACCGGTTCCTTCACCCCGCCATCCACGTGAGCCTGGCGCAGTTGCACGCCTGTGCGCGGCTTTATGTAAACCGGTTGAAAACAACCCGGTACCGCCGCCGATGCGCGCAGTACCTTCTGAAAGAACTGAACCGGGTCAGCACGCTTGCTAAGCGCAATCTTGCCCATGTCCCATACGACCAGTTCGCCGGCATCCAGATTTGTTGTAGCGATGTAAAGCCGCCGGCCCTTTCTGTGCTCGCGCGCGACATCCTCCAGCAGTTCGGAAGTCACATGCGCCTCGATTTGCTCCTTAAGCGGCCCGTTGTCATACAGACTGTCTCCCAGAAGGCCGTCGAGCCCTCGCTTGCGAAATATCCTGGCATTGGTCTGTGTGGTATATAGCTCTTTGACCAGCGGATCGTGCTGCGGCCCGAGAAACGACAGAACCGCAAGCAGGGATCCGGTGGAAACGCCAGTTACCACATCAAACTCAGGTCGGGTTCCGCTTTGTGTCCATCCCGCCAGCACACCGGCGCCAAATGCTCCATCGGCACCACCCGCCGACAAGGCCAGAATTGTGTGCTTATCGTCCCTGTTGGAAGAAGCATCGGCAACAACCTCAGAGAAGGAGTTCTCTATATTCACAGCTTCCTGCGGAGTGAGCGTGCGAATATCCACGCTCTCGGCTGGTCGAACGGTACATCCCCCCAGCACCGCAAAGAAAACCGTGCAGCCCACGAGCACTGCCACCGACACCAACCGGGACAGCTTTTCAGAATTTCCTGTTGAGTAAGTGATCAAATTCCCTGAACCCCACCGCACTCTACTATCTCAAGGCTTGATTTATTAGACATTTGTATAGCATTTATCGAGTTTGCCAATCCAACCCGCCGGAATAATTCATAAATGGTTAACCATAACGCTATCACGGAAAGCAGATTATATGTCTGACAATCCTGTAACAATGTTCACGGTTGGTTGTGAACTGCTGTATGGTCCGATTACCATTTCAAAAGAAGAAATTATTGAATTCGCTAAAGAATTTGACCCCATCTTCTTTCATATGGACGAGAACGCGGCAAAGAATTCCCTGTTGGGTGGTCTGGCGGCGTCCGGCTTTCACACCTGTTCACTTACCATGCGCATGATGTGCGATGCTTACCTGCTGAACTCAACATCGCAAGGCGCACCGGAAACCGAAACCATCGACTGGCTGGGCCCTGTGCGCCCTGGCGACACCTTGAGTGGAAAATCCACCGTACTCACAGCTCGTCGTTCCAGGTCCCGACGGGACATGCTGATCGTTCGGTTTCGTCATGACACTGTAAATCAGAATAATGAACCGGTGCTGTCGATGGTTAATTCCGGGTTTTTCAGGATCACGAATGAGGCTTCTGATGACCTCTGACAACGCATCATCTGTCCCGCATTTTCTGCGTCCCGGCACCCGAACAATTATCGGCAGCTACGAATTTACAGCCGACCGCCGTTTCCGCTCCGAGGTGCACCACCGCCAGGCCCTTTTTGAAATGAGGGCGCAAGCCCGAATGCAAAAAAGGGCCTGGCGGTGAAAAATTTCGACAGGCGGAGCCTGCGATGACTTGAATTGCCGTTACCAATACCCCTACCGCAGAATTGCGCACAAGCGCAATCGCCTCTTCGAACAGACTGTGCCGAAGAGAGATTTCACGCTGTGCGCTTCCCAGAGGTTTGAGAGCGGTCATGGCGGTGCCTGCGCATCTCTGAACACCTCCTCCGGCGTCCGGAAGCCGAGTGCCTTGCGCGGCCGTGCGTTGAGCAGATCCTCCACCGCCTGGACCTCGGCATCGGTCACAGACCGGAAATCCGTGCCTTTCGGCAAATACTGGCGGACCAGTCCATTGGTGTGTTCATTCAGCCCGCGCTCCCATGAGTGGTAGGGCCGGGCAAAATAGAACTTGGCATCAAGCGCCTTGGACAGGCTGCTGTGGCCAGCGAATTCCTTACCGTTGTCCGCAGTGATCGTGTGAACCAGGTGCCGATCTGCCTCCAGCCGGCGTCTGAGCGCAGCTCCGACATCTTCGGCCGTTTTCCTGTCGAGCCGTACCAGTCGGGTCATCTTCGAGGCGCGGTCCACCGCCGAAACCACTGCGCCGCTTTGACCCGCTCCAACGATCGTGTCCACCTCCCAGTCACCGATCCGCAACTTCTGTTCGACGATCGCGGGCCGCTCACTGATATCGACACGACCGGGAATGCGTCCTCGCCCGGCGTGCCGGCCGCCGCGCCAATTCGGTTTCTTCCCACGCCGCCGCAGACGTTTGTAAAGGCTGCCACCGGCCCTGCGGTCCGCGCGGACGTATTCGTAGATCCGCATCCGCCCCACCATGGCTTGGCCTTCCCGACGAAACCGACCCGAAATTTGCTCTGGGCTCCAGCCAGCCGCCAACTTCTCCTCGACCAATTGCCACAGGGCGGGTGTCATCTTCCTTGGCACCGATGACGCCCTGTGGCGGCGCTCTGTCGCCTTGTTATGGGCCTGTTTGTACCGGTAGCCCCGGCCGCCGCTGTTGCGCTGCATCTCTCGACGGATTGTCGTGTGATGGCGTCCGAGCTCACGCCCAATGTCTCTCTGCGAGAGGCCGCTTTTCTTCAACCCCCAAATCTGGCAACGTTCATCTTGGGTCAGGTGGTGGTAGCCGCGAGGCATAGGCGAATCTCCTTCTACAAGATTCTCGCCATCGCCTGGCCCGCCCGCAAGGAAGAATGCTCATCACGCTGCCGTTTTCACTGGTGCACTTCGGAATGGCACGGGGGAAACCAAAAACTGCGGAAGATTTTCAGGATAACTAATTTTGCCTTGTTTCACGGGAAATATTCAGAACAATCAAATAATCTTCGTTTGTGATGTGACGAAGCCTTCAGCATTGGGTGTAACAGATAGTTTTCCAGATTTAAAACCTTTCAGAGCTTTATTGGATACCGGGGCACAATCAACATGTATATGTAATACAGTAGTCAATGCAGTTGAACTTCAACCATTGGGTTGGCGTGCAATGCATGGAGTTGGAGGAGAAGTAAGATGTCCCACATTTATGGTTGACGTGTATATATCAATTACTGAAGCTGTTTGCCCTCCTGATCAGAAGGGTGCTGTTCAACAAGCTGTGTTTGGGAAAGGCTTTTCAAACACCAAGGTTTCATTGCTAGAAGGCGATAATTTTGATGTTCTTTTGGGTATGGACATTATTCTGCAAACGAATTTTCATATGCACAGTAACGGGCTGTTTACTCTTTGCATATAATCAAAGTGAACTTTTTGCTTGATAAATAACCTTGTCATATCTATATTCAAGGTATGAACAAGCTACCCAAACACAAACGCGTCATGATCCTCAGCATGCTTGTTGAGGGCATGTCCATGCGATCCATTTCCCGCACGGTCGGCGTTTCAATCAACACCGTTTCCAAGCTTCTTTTAGAGGCAGGCGAAGCCTGCGCTGAATACCACGACAAGACAGTTCGCGACGTTCCCTCCAGTCGGGTCCAGTGCGATGAAATCTGGTCGTTCTGCTACGCCAAAGACAAGAACGTGGCGGCTGCGAAAGCCGCGCCCGTAGGTGCTGGCGACGTGTGGACGTGGACCGCAATTGAAAGCAACCACAAAATGATCCTAACATACGAGGTGGGTGACCGATCCGGCGCGACCGCGATTGAATTTATGGACGATCTGCGCTCTCGCCTCGCCAATCGCGTCCAACTGACCACAGACGGACACAAGGCATATCTTGAAGCCGTGAAAGGCGCATTTGGCGGCAACGTGGATTACGCCCAGCTTGTTAAGCTTTACGGCGGCGAAACTGGGTCCAAAGGCAGCTATGCGAAGAAATACTCACCTGCTGAATGCACAGGTATCAAGAAGCGGCGGATCGAAGGCAATCCTGATATGAGCGATGTAAGCACGTCTTACGTCGAACGCCAAAATCTCACCATGCGGATGGGAATGCGTCGTTTCACGCGGTTGACGAATGCGTTTTCAAAGAAGCTGGAAAACCACATTCACATGCTGAGCCTGTATTTCGTCCACTACAACTTTGTGCGCATCCACAAGAGCCTGCGCATGACGCCTGCTATGGCGGCTGGCGTTTCTGACACTTTGCATGATATGGAATGGATTGTCGGACTGATCGACGCAAGAGCGCCTGCGCCGAAGAAACGCGGGCCGTATAAAAAACGAAATTCAAACTGAGACACTACCTAAAAATCACCTGTTCGCAAAATAGCCCCAATTGCTTGCAAACCAGGAAGACATAATCAATAACTGGCGAATACAGGTACGAAGGCAACCACATTCGGGGATCCTAAATATTGAACCAGGAAGCAGAGTTTTTGGGCGAGCTTGCCCCACTCCATGTGAGCAAGCATATTAAACGCCCCGAACGCCGGCAAATCAGCCTGCGCTGGCTTACCAGTTCGATTCTGGTTGGCACAACCTCTCTGCTGATGATGGGCGGGGCACTGTTTGCAGCCCTGGATGGCCGCCAGAAGCTCACGGTTCCTGCAGAATCCTATCAAAATCAGAATCAGGGCAGCAATTTCGCCAAGGCTCTGAAAGGCAATCACCCCGGTCTTCTCGCCAAGGCTCAATCCGATGAGCAATCGCGGATAATGATGGTCTCCACGATTTCTTCCGTCGGAGATACCAATGTTGTGAAGGTACGGCCGTTCCTGAATATCAGGGCGCCGATGGCGCTGGCGCCCAAACCCGATGTCAGATACCCCAACTTCAATCCGCTGACGATTTTTTCCGAATCAGGCAAGCTCGAACTCATTGCCAAGAACAGTGACGTTATGTATGGCGCGGACGTGGAGGGTGAGGTTGTCCTCAACGTTGTCGACTTTCCCTATGACGAGGAAGTGCAGCAAATCGGCAAACTACACCGCTCAACCGAAGTCCTGCATCAGATTCGCACTATTGCGAATCGCCTGGAAAGTGGCGGGGCATATGTGTCGGCACTTGCCTATTTCGACGTGGAACGGTTTTCAATTGACAACCCTCTGTTTCTACCCACCCGCGACATAACCATTACGCCCGAAAATGTATCAATCCTGGAAAAACAAAGACAGGACATGATAAACGGCCTTTCATACGTCGAACGCACCATCGACATCCGTTCCCAGGCGCCCATTTCCGAAATACTTGCTGCGGAAGGAATGACTTCTGAGGAAATTGAAGAAATTTCCACGGTACTGCAGGGCGACATAGGGGAAGATTTCCTGCGCGAGGGTGATGCCTTACATGTATGGTTCAAACAGGGTTACACAAATTCCGAGTTGAAAGAAAAGTCGCTTGTCAAAGCCAGCTTGTACCGTGGTTCTTCTCATATGGTGAGCATCGCCAGAACAGATGAAAATCGCCTCGTCTATGCGTCCAAGCCTGAGACACCGAAGTCCATCCTTGGTGATCTAAGTAAAACAGCCGCAACCCCGACACAGAATTTGCCAAGCATATACAACGGAATTTACCGCGCCGCCCTGCATGAGGGTTTAACACCGGGACTTGCCGGTTCACTGGTCAAGATTTTTGCTTTTGATGTGGATTTCCGCAGTCGGATTTCCCCGCTGGATACGTTGGAGGTATTCTCTTCTCTGGAGGACGGGCAGCAGAATGCTACTGATGATTCTGAAATTCTCTATGCCGGAATTACCTTGAGCGGCGTCAAACGGCGGTATTACCGGTTCCGGGACGCCGAAACAGGTCGCGTGGATTATTATGATGAAACCGGCAAGAGCGCGAAAAAGTTTCTCCTTCGCAAACCAGTACCCAATGGTCGTTTCCGTTCACCGTTCGGCATGCGACGTCATCCTATTTCACGGGTTTATAAGCTCCACGGCGGGGTAGACTGGTCAGCACCGCACGGAACCCCGATCCTGGCAGCCGGGAATGGGGTTGTGGAAAAAGCTGCATGGGCCGGTGGTAGCGGCAAGCGAACTATTTTGCGCCATGCCAACGGATACGAAACCTACTATCTGCACCAGACCCGCTTTGCCAAGGGAATCGTTCCCGGTGCCCGTGTCCGCCAGGGGCAGGTTATCGGCTATGTCGGTTCCACCGGGTATTCGACCGGACCGCACCTGCACTATGAGGTTCACGTGAACAAAAATCGGGTCGATCCGATGCGTATCCGGTTGCCTAAGGGCAAGGTGTTGAAAGATGCTGAACTTCGCGCATTTGAAGCCGAACGCGACCGGATCGATGCGCTGGTAAACCAGGGCAATCCGCAGGAACAGGAATTGGCCCTAAACAATTGATTACCCGCCAGGGCAATCAGTCTTCAGCCAGCAATCCAAGCTCCTATGATGGTTGTCCAGCGGGAATGTTCTGCCCCGCGATCTTGAAGGCCGGAAAGTCCTCGAAGACCCAGCCGTTCTTGAGCGTGTCGTAGATGATCGCGAGCAGTTTACGTGCGGTCGCGATGATCGCCTTGCCGGCCCCGCGCCTGGCCTTGATGCGTTGGTAGAAGGCATTGAGGTAGCCCGAGTATCGGATGGCAATGAGCGTGCACTGAACCAGCGTGGTGCGCATCAGCTTGTTGCCGCGTTTGGTGATCCGCCCCCGGTTGTCGGTTTCGTTCGACTGGCTGACGCGCGGGACGATGCCCACATAGGCAGCCAGCTTGTCGGCGTCCTCGAAGTCATCGACGTTGCCGATCCCCGACAGGAGCACGGCCGCCGAGCGCGGACCGATGCCCTTGATTGAGACGAGGCCGTCGTAGCCATCCAGTTCCCGGGCGGCCTCTTCGATCGCACCGTCCAGTTCGCCAATCGTCGCCATAAGCCTCAGCGCCTGGTCGCGCAGGGCCTTCAACTCGACCTGTTCCAGTGTCGAGAACCGGCCGACCTCCAGAGCATTGAGCCGCCGCTTCGAGCCCAGGCTTTCCTTCTTCAGCTTGACGCCGTGGCGCGTGTGCAGCGCATGGATCTTGTTGATGAGCCGGGTGCGCTGCTTGACCAGAAGATCGCGCGTGTGGGTGAGTGACGCCAACTCGCTCTCGGCAACCGTCTTCACACGCGTCTCGGGCAGCATGTCCTTCGACAGGAAGAAGGCCAGTGCCCGGGCATCGTTCCTGTCCGTCTTCTTCACCGACTTGCGGATCACGCCGAACTGCCTCGGGTTGACCACGACAACACGGCCGACGCAAGCGACCACCTCGTCACGAAACCAGGCCGAATTGCCCGTCGCCTCCACGGCAATCTCGTCGTCCGCATCAAGGCTCAGGCAGAACCGTTCCAGATCGGCCGCTGCCAGCTGGTAGGTTTCAAATATCTCGCTGCCGTCAGCTTCAAGCCGGCAGACCGTGAAAGACGTCGTGTGAAGATCGACACCGATAAAGGACATGGCTAAACTTCTCCCGTTGGTGAGCGGCGGAACCCTGACAAGGGTGTGAACGGCCACGCCAAACTCCTATACGAGGTCACCGGACCGAACCGGGCCTCACGCTGGTCGTTCAGATACAGGCGGCGGGTAATCTCCTTTACAGGGTCGCAATGCCCTAAGATGACATCCAGCCTGCAGCCTATCCGCCTCTCCCAGCACTCTATCCGAGTCGGGATGCATGACCGCTCACACCCCATTCATGCCATCTCCTTTTGCCGTTTTTTGCTGAGATTAAGAGACGCCAGCCGGTGAGACTCCTTGAGGTAAAGTTTCAGGTCTTCCACACTGAATGTTTCTTCAGATGTCATCTGAATCCATTTCATGCCCCGCGAGGCAAGATAAGGAGCCGGCCTTAGGCCGGGTTGCTCTTTCAGAATGTCATAGCTTTCCGGAGAGCATTTGAACGTTACAAACAAATCCTCTCCGTCTGACCATCCCCCAACCGCGAATACTTTTTCACCGACTTTCCAGACATGAGATCCAACCCATTGAACAACCTTGTGGGTTCCAGGCAGGGTGGAACAATACGCATCATATTCCTCAGTTGAGATCATGCTGCATCCTTGGCATTGTCGTTGTCGGCTGGAGGCGTAGTTTCGGTTGCACTGAGGAGAAGATGGTCTGCTGCCGCTGTCACCGTGACTGCCATCCCGTCATGAATGTCACCCGCCAAAATCCGCTCTGCAAGTTTGTCCTGCAATTCAGACTGGATTACCCGCTTCAGCGGACGCGCACCATAGGCAGGATCGTATCCTTTATCAGCCAGCCACTTGATTGCATCCTCCTGCATGTCCAGCCCGATGCGACGCTCCTCGAGAAGCCTGCGCAAATGACGCAACTGGATTCTGACAATTCCAGCCATGTCTGATTTCTTCAATCGGTCAAACAGGATGATTTCATCAAGTCGGTTCAGAAACTCGGGTCTGAAATGGGCACGTACAACAGCCATGACATCATCATGAACATCGGAAGCTGCCATACCTTCTTCCAAACCGACCAGGAATTCGGCTCCCATGTTGGATGTCATGATAATCATGGTATTCGAAAAATCGACAGTCCTGCCCTGCCCGTCAGTCAGACGGCCATCATCCAGCACTTGCAGCAGGACATTGAAAACATCCGGATGTGCCTTCTCAATTTCATCAAACAAAATCACCTGGTACGGCCTGCGACGAACACTTTCAGTAAGCGCACCACCCTCGTCATAACCGACATAGCCAGGAGGGGCTCCGATCAACCGCGCCACTGAGTGTTTTTCCATGTATTCGGACATGTCTATACGGACCATGGCACTGGCATCATCAAACAGAAAATCAGCGAGCGCTTTCGTCAGTTCCGTTTTGCCAACACCGGTCGGTCCAAGGAACATGAACGAGCCGATGGGCCTGGAGGGGTCCTGCAATCCTGCCCTTGCTCGGCGTACCGCCTTTGATACGGCCTGGACTGCTTTGCCCTGTCCAACCACCTGTTTGGCAAGTTCATCTTCCATACGCAACAGCTTGTCGCGTTCACCTTCCAGCATTTTGTCTACTGGCACACCTGTCCAGCGTGAGACGACCTGCGCAATATGATCCGGCAGAACGGTTTCCTCCACCATCAAATCGACCGGTTCATCGCCTTCACCTGTCTCAAGTTCACTGATTTGTTTTTCGAGTTCCGGAACGGTTCCATATGCCAGTTCGCCAGCGCGGGCCAAATCGCCGCTGCGTTGCGCCTGTTCAAGTTCAGTGCGAGCCTGTTCAAGTTGTTCCTTGAGGCTTTGTGCACCGGACAGTTTGTTCTTCTCCGCTTCCCAACGGGCAGTAAGACCATCGGCATCTTCCTGCAGTCCAGCCAGTTCTTTTTCTAAAGACTTCAGGCGTTCTTTGGATCCCTTGTCCGATTCCTTCAAAAGCGCTTCACGCTCAATCTTGAGTTGGATCAGACGCCGGTCAATTTCATCCAGTTCTTCCGGTTTTGAATCAACCTGCATTCGAATACGTGATGCAGCTTCATCCATGAGATCTATTGCCTTGTCGGGCAGGAAGCGATCAGTGATATAACGATTGGACAGGTTGGCCGCAGCTACCAGCGCGGAATCGCTGATCCGGATCCCATGATGAACTTCGTATTTTTCCTTGATCCCCCGTAGAATGGAAATCGTATCCGCCACATCGGGCTCATTGATGAATACCGGCTGGAACCGACGTGCAAGCGCTGCGTCCTTTTCCACATGCTTGCGGTATTCTTCCAAAGTGGTTGCACCGACGCAATGCAATTCACCACGCGCAAGAGCAGGTTTGAGAAGGTTGGATGCATCCATTGCACCTTCACCTTTCCCGGCTCCCACCAGGGTATGCATCTCGTCAATAAACAGAACAATCTGTCCGGCAGCAGACTGTACTTCGGAAAGTACCGCCTTCAAGCGCTCCTCAAACTCTCCGCGATATTTGGCGCCAGCAATCAACGAACCCATATCCAGAGCCAGCAACTGCTTGTCTTTAAGGGACTCTGGAACATCGCCATTGATAATTCTCAAGGCCAGCCCCTCAGCAATAGCGGTCTTGCCGACACCGGGCTCACCAATCAAAACCGGGTTGTTCTTGGTTCGACGCGACAGGACCTGAATGGAACGACGGATTTCTTCATCGCGCCCAATCACCGGATCAAGTTTCCCTTCTCTGGCATCTTCTGTTAGGTCTCGCGCATATTTCTTAAGAGCATCATAGGCCGATTCCGCGCTGGCAGAGTCCGCTGTTCGCCCGCCGCGAATCTTTTCTATCTCGTCGTTGAGAGCCTTTGCCGTCACACCGGCTTTCTTCAGATATTTGGAAGTGTCTGCACCCGCCTCTATTGCCATGGCCAGCAACATACGCTCCACAGTGATAAAGGAATCTCCCGCCTTGGCAGCCGCTTTTTCTGCAGCTTCAAAAACCTTTGCAAGTCCGGCAGACATATAAAGCTGACCGGAGCCACCCGAAACCGAGGGTTGTCCATCCAGCGCTTTTTTCACTTCATCTCTGAGCAGTTTTAAATCGCCACCTGCACGCGCGATCAATCCAGCACACAACCCTTCCGGATCGTCCAGCAATACCTTCAGCAGATGTTCGGGGAGAAACTGTTGATGGTCAGCAGAAAGCGCACCCGTCTGAGCAGACTGGATGAAACCTTTCATCCGGTCTGAATATTTTTCCATATCCATATCAAACTCCTTATTGCTTCACCCGCGACAGCAGCATGAAACATTCTTAAAGTCTGGCACCTGACAAGCAGCGTGCCGTTAGCCCAGATATGGGAACGGAAACGTTAAAATTAAAGGGTTCGTGGATATTTCCAACAAGACCAGATTGAGTGCTGTTGGTGATGCAACCCATTCATTGGGAACTGGCTGAAAGCGAAACCACTAACATGCCCATAGCATTTCACGGGACAGAAGTTCCCTAGCTTTCTTCCACCTGCAAACCACCGGTAATGCTTGAAAGAAGTGACGCAGCATCCTCGGAAATTGCTTCCACATCGACATCAGCATCTTCGCCATTCGCCGATTCTGGTTGTGCTTCGGCGTCTTTTTTGCCTTCACCATTGCCGTTTAACTCAACGGCTGCACGTTTGGTGCGTCTGCCCCGGCCATTCTTGCGTTCTTTTTGTTCCGGAGCTGCATCTCTTGTTTCGTCCGCGTCCGCTGTTGCAGCTTCGGCATTGTCATCTGCGGTGGTACTCGCTTCCGAAGAAGCATCAGCAGCGTTTTCCTGGGAATCAGGCTGTGGTCCGCGACCATTCGCAGCCTGGGCATTCTCTTCTGCCTTCTGCGCCTGGGCGGCAGCGATGATGCGATTATAATGTTCCGCGTGCTGAAGATAATTTTCAGCCATAACCGTGTCACCGTTGGACAATGCGTCCCTTGCAAGTGACGAATACTTGTCTGCTATATGAGATGCGTTGCCGCGAATTTTTACGTCTGGGCCGTTGCTCTCATAGTTGCGGCTCATTGGGTTCTGAGGTTTGCGGTTTCTTCCGCGCGACCTAGATTTCTGATGTGATTGTCTCATCAACTACCTGTTGCTGAAATACTTTAGTTACCAGCCTGCACCGGAAGTGCAATCCTGTTCATCTAATTGGTTGAATTCCTACCGATATCATTCAATATCCGGTTCCCGCCCTGCCCCTAGCGATTAAGTATAAAGAACGGAAGATTTCGGGTTGGCTATAATGGTAATTGCCAAACCTGAATCTGAAATTAAACACAATGATCGAAAATTCCAAGCCTTTTTTTCGGTCTGGAAATTTTCTCCCAAACTTGTGCAATATTGCAACACCTAAACCGAACGCGCGCTGATTACCCGGGTGATCCCGCCAAGGTCTGCAAATCTACCTGAGATTTCAAAATCATGCTGCCTGGCAATTGCTTCGACACTATCACCCATTCCGGCTCCTATTTCGACATGAACACTGCCGTTGCGAGACAAATAGTCACGACCAGTCGAAAATATTGCACGGTAAAATTCCAATCCGTCTTTACCGCCGGCGAGAGCTGTACGGGGATCGTGCTCGCGAACCTCTACCTGCAATCCACCGATGTCCCCGTCGGGAATGTAGGGCGGATTTGATACGATGAGATGGTATGTCCCGGTCACCGCCTCGAATAGATCGGACTGAAGAAAATCGATTCTATCAGCAACATTAAGGCGCTGGGCATTTTGTTGCGCTGTTGTGAGCGCACCAGACGAGATATCAGTCGCGACAACGTGCGACTGTGTTAGCTCTGCGGCAAGGGTGACTGCAATTGCACCGCTACCTGTCCCAAGGTCAATAATTCGCAATTCCGATCGATGATCCCCCACTTCATTCAAGACTGCATCAATGAGTGTTTCCGTGTCCGGTCTTGGAACCAGAGTTTCCGGAGACAGTAAGAACTTTCGGGAATAAAATTCGCGCCAACCCAGGATACGGTGCACCGGTTCACCGGAAAGCCGACGTCTCATTAATGCTTCAAGACTGTTCAGGTGCTCGGTTGAAAGGCTGTCTTTGGACATTGAGATCAAAGATGCAGAATTTACACCGGTTACCTCTTTCAGCAGCAGCGTTGCATCAAGTTGCGGTGTAGACGAGCCATTGTCGGCAAGTTGGGTGGCTGCCCAGCGCTGCCAGCCCTCGAAAGTGATTTCGTCAGGCATCTTCTTCCATGGCGGCCAGCTGATCTGCCTGGTAATTTGTCACCAGTGCATCAATCACCTCATCCAGTCCTTCACCCATGATCAGCTTGTCGAGCTTGTAAAGCGTGAGGTTGATACGGTGATCTGTCATCCGGCCCTGGGGAAAATTATATGTCCGGATGCGTTCTGATCGATCTCCGCTGCCCACCTGGCCTTTACGGGCATCTGCGCGTTCCTGATCCGCCTTTTGACGTTCCATGTCAAAGAGTTTTGCGCGCAACGCCTTCATCGCAAATGCCCGGTTCTGGTGTTGTGATTTTTCAGATGACGTAACCACGATGCCGGTTGGCAGATGTGTAATTCTTACCGCAGAATCCGTAGTGTTCACATGCTGTCCGCCAGCACCTGACGCCCGCATGGTGTCAATGCGAATGACTTCATTGCGGATTTCAATGTCAATGTCCTCTGCTTCCGGCAAGACTGCTACTGTTGCGGCCGATGTATGGACCCGGCCACCTGATTCGGTTTCCGGCACCCGTTGCACCCGATGGACGCCGGACTCAAATTTCAGCCGTGCAAACACACCTCGCCCGTTCACTGAGGCAACGATTTCCTTGTAGCCACCTACATCACCGGCACTTTCTGAGAGGATTTCCACTTTCCAGCCTTTGCCGGCGGCATGGCGTTCGTACATACGGAACAAATCACCGGCAAATAGAGCAGCCTCCGAGCCGCCGGTTCCAGCTCTGATCTCGAGGATCGCACTTTTGTCGTCAGCGGCATCTTTTGGCAATAGCAGCACCTTCAGAGCCTCCTCGCATTCGGCAATTGTCACCTTGGCTTCGTCGCGCTCTATCTCGGCAAGTTCCTTCATTTCCGCATCAGTGTCCGGATCCTCAAGAAGTTCCTCTGCACCGGAGAGATTTGACTGCGCCTCCTGATATTCCCGTATTTTTGTCACGATGGGTTCAAGTTCAGAATGTTCGGATGCAAGCCTGACATACTGCTCCGGCTCCGGCCCTTCAGCCATTTCGGTTTCGATTGCCGCGTGGCGTTGCAACATCTGCTCAAGTTTTTCGATTACGATCATCGGGAAGTTCTACGGTTGGATGATTCAGACTGTTTAGTTGCAGGAACAGAAGAAAGCTAGCCTAATACGGAATTCCGTGACGATCGGCAAAATCCGTGAGCAATTCAAGAATGGTCGCATCGTTGTCTGTCCCTTCCAGCGCAGGAAGCAGCATCTTCTGCAATTCACCCACATCGAGAGATAACAGCATTGCCTTTACCGGCCCTACTGCGGCCGGGGAAACGGAAATGGTTTTGTAACCCAGTCCCAACACTGCCATTGCGGAAATCGGGCGACTAGCCATCTCACCACAAAGGGTGACTGGTGTTTCATGTTCCTGGCTCTTTTGCTGAATCTGGGAAAGCATCCTGAGGAAACTTTTGTTCACAGGGCTGTAGCGATTGGCAAGACGGGCATTACCCCGGTCGCAGGCCATGGAGAACTGATACAAATCGTTTGATCCGATAGACACAAAATCCGCGGCTTCCATCAGTTCATCGAGCTGGAACAAAAGGCTCGGAACTTCCAGCATGGAGCCCAGTTCTAGAGTGCGGGGCATTTCGTGTCCAAATCGCGTCTGCAACTCAACCTCACGTTTAATGAGATCACGCACCTGTCGAATTTCCCAGACTTGCGTTACCATCGGCAACATGAGGCGCAAATGACGCCCGGCGGCAGCCTTGAGCAATGCCCGTATCTGTGTCCTGAGCAATGCCGGACGATCCAGTGACAAGCGCAGTGCCCGCCACCCCATTGCAGGGTTCTCTTCAGTTGCCATGTTGAGATAGGGAACAATTTTGTCGCCGCCAATATCGAGTGTGCGGAAGGTAACCGGTTTGTCACCCGCTTCATCCAGCACCCGCCTGTACATACCCTCCTGCTCACCTGCCTTTGGCAGAGTTGCGGAAATCATAAATTGCAATTCAGTACGAAAGAGGCCGATCCCCTGCGCGCCAAGCTCATGCAATTGCGGCAAATCCATCAACAACCCGGCGTTCATTTGCAGGCTGATTTCCACCCCGTCTCGGGTAACACTGGGTTGATCGAGAAGTTTTGCAAACTGTTTCTGCCTGCCTGCTCGCAATTTGGCCTTCTCGGAATAAGAAGACTCCTCATCAAGCGGTGGCCTCAGGCTGACAATGCCCTCATCGCCATCAACAATAATCGCATTGCCAGCTTCGGCATTTGCTACGAAATCCGGAACCTGACCGACGACCGGAATACCAAGAGCGCGCGCCACAATCACCACATGGGATGTTGGCGCAGCCTCCTCCAGGACCAGTCCACGCAATCGGTCACCATTGTAGTCCAACAGCTCAGCAGCACCCATGCTGCGCGCAACAATCACATGGTCTCCCTGCAATTCCTGTAGTTCACTGGCATGTGGCTGGCCGGCTAGTTCGCGTAGCAGGCGGTTAGCAAGGTCGTCAAAATCACTCAGTCGTTCGCGCAGGTAGGGATCGGACTGGCGCAACATCCTGGCCCGATTGTCATTCTGGACTTTCTCTACCGCCGCTTCAGCCGTAAGCCCCGCATTGATGGCTTCCTCCATCCTTCGATTCCAGCCCCGATCATGGGCGAACATACGGTAGGCTTCGAGAATTTCGCGATGCTCCCCTTCCGAAGGGACATTGCCGCTTTGGAACAAAACATCGATTGAGATTTGAAGTTTCAGGAGGGCTTCACGCAGCCGGATGATTTCATCTTCCGCACGTTCATTGAAAAGATTGGTTACAACCACTCTTGGCTCATGAAGAACGACAAATCCCAGGCCAATGCCATCAGAAAGCGGGACGCCCTGAACCCGTAAAGGCCGTGCAAGATCGAGCGTAACACCCTTCGGAGAAAGTGAATCCAGATCACCCGTGGCAATAAGTTCACCCAGCACCATCGCCGTTGTTTCCAGCGCCTCGACTTCTGCGTCAGTGTATTCACGATAGGTTTTGTCCTGAACAACCAGAACACCCTGAACCCGTCCTGAGCGGAGAATCGGCACCCCCAGAAATGAATTGAAAATTTCTTCTCCGGTTTCCGGCAGATAAGCAAACGCAGGATGCTTCTGTGCATCATCAAGGTTCAGGCACCGCGCGGTTGCCGCTATTGTGCCAACCAAACCCTGCCACACTCTCAGGGCAGAACGGTGAACCGCATCTGCATTCAATCCACGCGATGCATATAATTCCAGCCAGCCATCAGAGCGCAGAACATAGACGGAGCAAACATCCGATACCATGCTGGCGGATATGTCGCCGACAATTGTGTCGAGTTTTACCTGCGGTGCAAGCTGGTCCGCCATTGCTGCTCGCAATTGACGCAGGAGTACATTCGGGCCGGTCAGATTCGTTCCCATTCCGGTTTCCTACCATGGATAACTCCCACACTACCAGAGCACGGGATACTGTTAGATAGCCCCTCAAGGGGCAGATTTTGTCAAAACCGAGTGGTTATGAACGCGAACTACATGAATTTATATGTAATTATTGATTCAACCCATATACTGAATGCAGGGATCTCACAGCCAGTTCTGTATAATCAGAATCTATCAGCAGAGAGAACTTGATCTCAGATGTCGTAATAGCACGAATATTGATGTTTTTCTCTGAAAGCGCGGAAAAAGCTGTGGACGCAACGCCTGCATGGCTGCGCATACCAATTCCGATAACTGAAACCTTGGCAAGGCCGGTATCACTTTGCAGATTTTCAAATCCAATATTGCCCTTTTGTGCAACCAGCACCTCAACCGCCTTGTTTGCGTCAGTTTCAGGAACGGTAAAGGTCATGTCCGTTCTTGAACCGTCTTCAGAAACGCTTTGAACAATCATGTCCACGTTAATATGTGCATCGGCCAACGGCCCGAAAATGGCAGCCGAAATTCCCGGCTTGTCAGGAAGTCGGCGAAGGGATATCTGCGCTTCGTCTTTTGTGTAGGCAATGCCTGTTACAACTTCTTTTTCCACGATTTCATCCTCATCACATATCAAGGTCCCGACCAGATCATTCGATCCAGCGGATGAATTAATACTGGCCGGATCATCAAAACTTGAGCGCACGAATGTCCGCACACCATGAACCATTGCCATTTCTACAGAACGTACCTGCAACACCTTAGCCCCAAGGGACGCCATTTCGAGCATCTCTTCAAATGAGATTTTTTCCATGCGCTGAGCACGCGGTTCAATTCGCGGATCGGTCGTGTATACGCCGTCTACATCGGTATAGATATCGCAGCGATCCGCCTTAATGGCAGCAGCGATTGCAACCGCTGACGTGTCAGAACCGCCACGTCCCAGTGTGGCAATGCGATTGTCCGGTCCAATTCCCTGAAATCCGGCTACTACGGCCACCTGACCTCCAGATATGCGTTCAATCAGCAGTTCGGATTCGATCTCTTCAATTCTGGCCGCTCCGTGGGCATTGTCCGTTTTCAGCGGAATCTGCCAACCCTGCCACGAGCGTGCATCAACACCCATGGACTGCAATGCCATTGCCAGAAGACCAGATGTAACCTGTTCCCCTGATGCCACTACCGCATCGTATTCTCGCGCATCATGAATGGGAGAAATTTCGCGGGTCCAGGCGACAAGTTCATTTGTTTTGCCTGCCATGGCTGAAACCACTACCGCTACTTCGTGTCCGGCTTCCACTTCACGTTTAACATGACGAGCCACATTGCGGATCCGTTCAAGATCTGCAACTGAGGTGCCGCCGAATTTCATCACCAGTCGGGCCAAGATCAGTCCTGCCGTATTGAGAAAACATTTGCGCCCCGGGAGGTTGGAGCAAGTACGGACGTGTCTTTAGCGAACAATCACAAAAGCCGCAAGCAGTATGGAAAATTGTTTACGGGGAAGCGGCCAAAGCCGCCCTTGTGGCCCGCAGCGTCTCGAGGAATTTGCGGGATCGCTTGATGTTGCTCTCCACCCCTTCGATTTTTCGGTCCAGAAATTCTTCGCCAACGATCCCCTTCTGATGAGCATCTTCCATCTGCTGAATAAAGGTTTTCAATTCCAGAATTGTGAAGCCCGCTGCCTGGGCATCTTGTATCAGCTCCAGGGTGAAGACCACGTTCTCGGAATAGTCACGATATTTGTTGGTCTGCTCTTTGCTGGGCTGTGAGCTTATCAGACCATTACGTTCATAAAACCGGATTGTATCCCGGCTAACGCACGCGCGTTTCGCCAATTCGCCAATTAACATCGCATCCACACAAACTATTGACTATGGTCCATGGTTTATGCACTAATTACAAGGCAAGGTCCAGCCAAAAAACACACCCGGCGGATTCTGCATTGGAGGATGAAGCGATCATGAGTAAAATGTGTCAAAGCTGCGGAATGCCACTGGCAAAAGATCCCAATGGAGGCGGCACCGAGGCAGATGGAAGTCTCAGTGAAACCTACTGTTCCCTGTGCTATCAGAATGGACAATTTGTCCACCCCAACTTCTCGGTCTCTGAAATGCAGGAATTTTGTGTTACCAAGCTAAAAGAAAAAGGCATGCCCGGCATTATGGCCTGGCTTTTCACAAGAGGGATTCCCAAACTGGACCGATGGAAAGCGCAAACCTGAACCAGAATACCACGATAGATGAAGATGAAGTCGCACGCTTTTCGGCGATGGCTGCCGAATGGTGGAACCCAAAGGGCAAATTTCGCCCGCTTCACAAGTTCAATCCGGTCAGACTGAAATATATCAAGGAAAAAGTCTGTGAGAATTTTGATCGGGATATGAATGACCCCAAGGCATTTACCGGCCTGAGATTTCTGGACATAGGTTGCGGTGGAGGCTTGCTGTGCGAACCGATGGCACGGCTCGGGGCAGAAATTGTCGGCGCGGACGCTTCTGAAACCAATATCGAGGTTGCAAAAATTCACGCGGAACAATCGGGCCTTAACATCGACTATCGGGCCGTAACCGCCGAAGCGATGGAGGCTGACGGAGAAAAATTTGACGTAATTCTCAATATAGAGGTTGTCGAACATGTTGCGGATGTCAATCTGTTCATGGCCTCCTGCGCGCGAATGGTCAAACCCGGCGGATTGATGTTTGTCGCCACAATCAATCGAACAGCAAAAGCCCGGGCATTGGCAATTTTTATGGCCGAGAACGTGCTGCGCTGGCTTCCTAAGGGCACTCATGTATACGACAAGCTTGTCCGGCCTGAGGAACTGGCTGCACCAATTACCGCCGAAGGCATGGAAATCATTGATCGCACCGGGGTGTTCTATAATCCATTGCTTGATCAATGGAACAAATCCCGTGATATGGATGTCAACTACATGGTTTTGGCAAAACGTAGCTCATAAATCCCGGGATAAAAGGCTGACTTTCAGCCAATCGTGCTTAAACTGAATCTTCGACGGTAGTCCGCTGGAGAAACACCCACATGGCGAATGAAGGCACGGCGCAACCGTTGTTCGTCAGCCAGTCCTGTCTTGACAGCAATTTTCAAGAGCGACAGATCTTCATGCTCCAGCAACCGTTTTGCTGCCTCAACCCGAAACATCTCGACGGATTTAGCAGGCGATATCCCAATTCGCTTCGTATAGAGCCTGGCAAATGTGCGCGGACTCATCTTGGCCTGCCTTGCCAACGTTTCAACATCCAGCGGGTTTTGCAGGTTGTCTGCTATCCAGGCAAGCAGCCGTTCGAATTTTCCATCAGTATCCTTCTGCTGTGCTGCCAGAGTATCGCTGAACTGGGACTGGCCGCCGGGACGCTTGAAAAATACGACAAGAGACTGCGCCACCTGCATTGCGATCTGATGGTCAAAATCTTCTTCGACCATCGCCAGCGTCAAATCGATACCGGCTGTCACACCGGCAGCTGACCAGGTCTTGCCATCGCGCACAAACAGCGGATCTTTTCTGACACGTGTTTCGGGATGTTGTTCCTGCAGGAGATCGGTGTATCGCCAGTGGGTAGAAACATCTTTTCCTGCAAGCAATCCTGCTTTTGCTGCCACAAAGGCCCCCCATGCAGGTTGTCGCCATTCGCCTGCAGGATTTGAAGCCAAGGGCGACAGTTTCCAGGAAAGCTGGTTCGTCGAAGAGGTCAAAAACGCCTTCTCCTCCGGAAATGATCAAGGTATCTATGGCCGCAGATTTCAGCGTCGTGAATCTATCGGTTTTGAGTACAAGACCTGTGTCAGTCTTGACATCTCCGCCATTCGGCGAAGTCAAAACAATGTCATAGGCATGTTTACGGCCATTTCTCTCCAGAACCGTATTGGCGGTGGAAAACACCTGCGCTGGACCCGCCGCGTCAAGCAGGGTCACACCCGGATAAATAACGATTACAACCTGGCGCAACTGGTTTGGACCTCAAAAAGTTGATTTGGCAGAAATTGACACAACTTTGTCATTTACGCCAAGAAATTACAGCGGTAATTCTGTTGTTCCGAATTTTCAAATCAGAATGTAGATTTTGGCAATGCAAGAAGTTCGTCCCGAATCCTGGCGCCCCTGGCTGATCGTTGGCCTGTCATTTTTGGCATTGGCCCTTTCCTATTCTGCCAGGGCAGCATACGGGCTTGTGATTCCATATCTCGAGGAAGAATACGGTTGGACGAGAAGTTTCACTTCCGGCATCGCAGCAGCGATGCTTCTTTTGACAGCCGTTTTAGCCCCGTTTGGCGGCAGGTTGGTAGACCAGCAGGGAGCCCGGGCAGTCATAGTCATCGGCTTGGGGCTGCTTTCTGCCGGTTGCATCCTTGCCGCAGTCAGTCAGCAACCCTGGGCGTTTGTCATCGCGTTTGTCATCGCGTTTGCAGGTATCGGCTTCGGCCTTGTCGCAGTTCATGTAGCCTCAACTGCGGTTGAACAGGAGTTTGACAGCAACCAGGGACTTGCCACCGGCATCGCAACCTCCGGCTCGACTGCCGGACAGTTTCTTATCATTCCTCTCCTTGCCATTTTGCTGAGCCTTTACAGCTGGCGCTGGTCCTTTGCGGCGCTCGGGTTAGCAGCGCTTGTTCTGATATATTTAACCTGGCGTTGGCTTCCCCGGGACAAACCACGCACTATTGAAGATTCCTCTGGTGATGAGAAAGAAAACTCAGTTAGCGATGACATCTGGAAAATCATAAAAATGCCCGCATTCCAGATACTTTTCTGGAGTTACTTCCTGTGCGGTTACACGACTTCGGGAGTAATCGAGACACATTTTCTGCCCTATGCAGCGTTTTGCGGCTTTGGCCCTGTAACCTCTGCAACTGCCTTCGGTACGCTTTCAGCATTGAACCTGTTGGGCATGGTAGCGGTTGGATGGCTCACCGATCGGGTAAACCGGCCGCTATTGTTGGGTGGTATTTACGTCATTCGCGGTTTGGTGTTTATTCTGCTGATCTATGTGGGATCGGATCCGGCAATTCTGTTTCTGTTTGCTATTATTTTTGGTCTGGTCGACTACTCAACCAGCCCCGTAACCGCCAGCCTGGTTGCAAGTCACATCGGCATCCGGGTCATGGGACTGGCATTTGGGCTGATTTCCGCAGGCCATCAGGTAGGTGGCGCGGTCGGGGCATACTTCGGTGGCGTGATGTTTGACATCTATGCCCAGTACAGTTGGGTCTGGTGGTCATCACTGTGGTTGGCCATCCTTGCCGGACTGTTGGTGTTCCTGATGCGGGAGCGACCCCGCCAACCGGAATTTGCAGCCGGAACTGCGTGAACAATCGATGAGAGCGTGACAGCAATTGCACACCGGATCGACCCTCTCAAATTGGCATGATAAGAATGTTGAAAATTGGCTATTTGCACCGAGCCAAATTGACGGCATTTCCGTTTTGTGTGAGCAATCAAGATAAAGTTCAGCCATGTCGCGTTTGACCATGTTCGTCCTCCTATGATGGTTGTCCAGCGGGAATGTTCTGCCCCGCGATCTTGAAGGCCGGAAAGTCCTCGAAGACCCAGCCGTTCTTGAGCGTGTCGTAGATGATCGCGAGCAGTTTACGTGCGGTCGCGATGATCGCCTTGCCGGCCCCGCGCCTGGCCTTGATGCGTTGGTAGAAGGCATTGAGGTAGCCCGAGTATCGGATGGCAATGAGCGTGCACTGAACCAGCGTGGTGCGCATCAGCTTGTTGCCGCGTTTGGTGATCCGCCCCCGGTTGTCGGTTTCGTTCGACTGGCTGACGCGCGGGACGATGCCCACATAGGCAGCCAGCTTGTCGGCGTCCTCGAAGTCATCGACGTTGCCGATCCCCGACAGGAGCACGGCCGCCGAGCGCGGACCGATGCCCTTGATTGAGACGAGGCCGTCGTAGCCATCCAGTTCCCGGGCGGCCTCTTCGATCGCACCGTCCAGTTCGCCAATCGTCGCCATAAGCCTCAGCGCCTGGTCGCGCAGGGCCTTCAACTCGACCTGTTCCAGTGTCGAGAACCGGCCGACCTCCAGAGCATTGAGCCGCCGCTTCGAGCCCAGGCTTTCCTTCTTCAGCTTGACGCCGTGGCGCGTGTGCAGCGCATGGATCTTGTTGATGAGCCGGGTGCGCTGCTTGACCAGAAGATCGCGCGTGTGGGTGAGTGACGCCAACTCGCTCTCGGCAACCGTCTTCACACGCGTCTCGGGCAGCATGTCCTTCGACAGGAAGAAGGCCAGTGCCCGGGCATCGTTCCTGTCCGTCTTCTTCACCGACTTGCGGATCACGCCGAACTGCCTCGGGTTGACCACGACAACACGGCCGACGCAAGCGACCACCTCGTCACGAAACCAGGCCGAATTGCCCGTCGCCTCCACGGCAATCTCGTCGTCCGCATCAAGGCTCAGGCAGAACCGTTCCAGATCGGCCGCTGCCAGCTGGTAGGTTTCAAATATCTCGCTGCCGTCAGCTTCAAGCCGGCAGACCGTGAAAGACGTCGTGTGAAGATCGACACCGATAAAGGACATGGCTAAACTTCTCCCGTTGGTGAGCGGCGGAACCCTGACAAGGGTGTGAACGGCCACGCCAAACTCCTATACGAGGTCACCGGACCGAACCGGGCCTCACGCTGGTCGTTCAGATACAGGCGGCGGGTAATCTCCTTTACAGGGTCGCAATGCCCTAAGATGACATCCAGCCTGCAGCCTATCCGCCTCTCCCAGCACTCTATCCGAGTCGGGATGCATGACCGCTCACACCCCATTCATGCCATCTCTTTTGTATTTTTGCCTGCATTCAGGCGTCTGTATTGTCAGCGGGATACTCACTCTGTGCGATGGGTTGAGAGTTGCACCACATTGTCCTGGCTGGAAAATGCATAGGACACCTGGGAAAAGGCATCCTTTGAAAATCCGTACACAAACGTCATGCCCTCTTCCCCGGCCCACACTCCATGTTCAGCATTGCCGGGCACAAAAACCGCAGCGCCGGGTCGGACTTCGTGATCCACGCCATCAATTGAAACGATGCCATGGCCGCTTGTGCAAAAATAATATTCTGCCGGTTCGTGGCGATGCAGGTTCAGCACGCCGTGTGGGGGAAATTCCGCAACTCCCAGAAGAATTTCCGATGACTGGGTCCGATCTGCGCAAATCAGGGTTTTCCAGGTAACCGTCCCGACGGTCGGATCGCTGCCTCCTTCAACTGGTATTTCGTCCAGATGCGTTACAAATCCGTGCTGAACAGGCTGATCCTGCACAGGAACTTCACAAGGCGTTTCAAGAACATTCGATGGCATGATGCATCTCCCCATGACTGTATTTCGAACCCGACGGCTCGTGTGATTGATGTTGTACGCAGGGAAATTCGCCGGTATTGATGGAAAAGAAAAACGAATAATATTGCCATTAACAATAAAAAAATTTGGGTCTAAAAAATGAGTGAGAGGCTTCCCAATCTCGTCTGGCTCCGTACATTTGAAGCGGCTGCCAGGCTTCTGAACTTTACGGAAACTGGCAGGGAACTGGGGCTGACACAGACAGCCGTGAGCCTTCATATGAAATCTCTGGAGGAGACGCTTGGTTGTCAGCTGTTCGATCGCAAGCCGCGGCATCTGGAACTGACGGCCATGGGGCAGGCTTATGTCCATTCTGTCCGCAATGCATTGGCCGACATCAACCTCGCGACCACCAGCCTGTTTGGACCGCTTGCAAAACAGACCGTGACTGTGCGGGCTCCGATTTCAACCGCGACCCTTTTTCTGACGCCACAATTGCCCGGGTTTTTGAAAGCCAATCCGGCCATCAACATCCGTTTGATTTCAGCGATTTGGGCGGACTCAATTTCGGATGAAGATATTGATGTGGATCTCAGGCTTGGTTACGGCGACTGGCCGGGCATGCAGGTTGAAAAAATCTCTGAAGAATCGATAGAGCGTGTTTGTGTCGAGTAGATTCAGTTTCTTTCCGTGCGCGAATATGATTCTGATTGGGGTGACCTGATTCGGTTCGAAGCCAAGGATTTTCAATGCCCAAGCCCCATCCGATTGAATTGCGTAAACGTGTTGTAGCTCATGTAGAAGAAGGCCACACTCATCGTGGAACGGCTGCCCATTTCAAAGTCTCCGTCAAATTTGTGAATGATATGGTGAAGTTGAAACGTGAAACTGGCTCGCTTGCTCCAAAACATAACCCGGGAAAAACAGGCCATGGCAAGCTTTCACCCTATAAAGACTGGCTTCGAAAACGGGTTGATGAACAAAAGGACATTACAATCCGTAAGCTTTGTGCGGAGCTGAACGAAAAATTCAACCTCAATGTCCATCATTCGCCTGTCTGGCATGTTGTGCGCAGTTTCGGGTTGTCGCATAAAAAAAGACTATTTATGCCAAGGAGCAACACCGCATCGACGTGAAAAAAGACCGCGAACTCTGGAAGACAAGGCGTGTTCCGTTTTTGAATCGGTCGATTGAAAAACTTGTCTTCATTGATGAGACGTCCACAAACACCAAAATGGCCAAGCAAACTGGATGGGCCCCAACAGGAGAGCGCCTCATAGATTTTGTCCCTCATGGCCACTGGAAGAAGCAGACACTTATCGCAGGCCTGCGCAGTCATGGACTGGTTGCGCCCTGGGTTATTGACCGGGCCATGACCAAAGAAATCTTTGAGATTTATGTTGAGACACAGTTGGCGCCAGAACTGGAAAAGAGAGATGTCGTAATCCTTGACCACCTAGCCGCTCACAAGAGCGAAAAAGCCGAGCAGATCTTGCGAGATATCGGCGCATGGTTTTTGTTCCTGCCGAAATATTCCCCAGATCTCAATGCCATTGAAATGGCCTTTTCGAAGCTCAAGGCTCATCTGAGGAAGGCAGGCGCCAGAACCTTCGATGATGTCTGGAAGGCAATCGGAGAGGTCTGCCATATGTTCACGCCAATGGAGTGCCGGAATTTCTTCAGGGCAGTCGGCTGTGAATTCACGTGATGCGAACACGCTCTAGTGCCGATTTGCGCAGCGTCTGATCGAAAACGGATCAAATCCGCCAAAGATCTGGCCGGCGGTCCGTTCGTCCACATTCTCGGGCATGAAGATAACTGGCACCGATATTTTGCCAAGAGCAATCTGTCCATGGATATGCAGCAGGTGCGTTTGTTTACTGACACAACCAATGCAGCCCTGTCTCTTGTTGCATCCGGTGGCGGCTATGCGGCAATCGTTTCCCGGCTTGCCGAAGCTTCAATTGCAGCGGGCAGGAAGATTGCAATTGCCGGAGACCCGGTTTCGTTTCCCCAGGCGCATTATCTGGTAAACTCTGTTGTCCACACCACACCGCGAGCAGAAGTGGAAATCTTCAAGAACTGGCTGCGTGAAATATTTCACGATGGATAGTGTCTGGTTCAAGCCTTGGATCTGTACAGTGAAACCCCAATGTCCTGTTGCTCCATGACCGGATATTTGCCGGCAACACCCATGGTTCCATCAAGGTTTGGATAATCCGTATAGCCTTCCGGCCCGTTGGTATAAAACCGTTCACGGTAATATATATTGAGGGGCGTTCCGTTTCTAATTCGCTCCGGCAAATCCGGATTGGACAGGAACCAGCGGCCGAAAGCAATCAGATCGTAGTGTCCGTTTCCGACAGCCTCTTGTGCAGAGCGTGGCGTAAAGCCGCCCGCAGCCATCAACGTTCCTTTATACAGGTCTCGAAACCGGACGCTTGATAATGGTGATTTGTGAGCCGGGTCGTCCTCAGCCGGTGCAGACAGGCCACCGGCCCTTGGTTCCGTTAGCAAAAGATAGGCCAACGGAAAGGCATTGAGGCCTTCTATGGCAGTGGCATAAAGTGCCTGGGGATCTGAATCAGAAACACCGAAATACTGGATATGTTCCGCGAACGTTGGCGAAAGGCGCACACCAACGCGGCCGGGCCCGACAACGTCGACTACCCTGTTCACCACTTCATTCAGAAACCTGCAACGATTTGCAATGGAGCCGCCATACTGGTCAGTCCGCCGATTGACGGAATCGCAAAGGAACTGCGTGATCAGATAGCCGTGACCGGCATGTATCTCCACAAAGTCAAAACCCGCTGTGACGGCATTGCTTGCGGCCCGGGCATAGTCATCGCAGACCCGTGCGATTTCTTCCACAGTCAGCGCTCTGGGCGGTTTGCTGGGTTGATCCCAATTGTATTGATTGTCCGTTTCTTCCGTGGTCGAAATGGCAACCGCTGAGGAGGAAACCGGACCTATCGGCATGCCGGTTCCCTTTACCAGTGGATGCTCCTTGATATCGTCCTGTGCCACCCGTCCACAGTGTTGAAGCTGGCAGGAGATGACTGCACCGCGTGCGTGAACTGCATCAACCACAAGGCGAAATCCGTCAATCTGCTCTTGCGTCCACAATCCGGGAGCTTCACCACCGCCATCGCGAATGGCTTCGTATATGTTCCAGACCGGAGTGCCTTCAGGGTTGATGTGTGTGGCTTCGAATATCACCAGTCCGCCTCTGGATGCACGCTGGGCATAGTATTGTGCGGTGAGCTGGTCCGGTGCCATTTCAGCAGTGCACCGATATCGGCTCATGGGTGCCAGCACGATCCTGTGGTCAAGCTGTACCGGACCCATCCGGCAGGGTTCAAACAATGAAGTCACTTCGTTACCTTCTCCCGAAATTCAATCCAAGTATTTACGACATCGGTTCAAAACGCTGGTTTTTGCCCGAACAGAAATGGTTGGAGTGCGACCGGTCACGTGGTTTGTAATTTGTAATAAAGAACATTAGTTTCCACGTCAGTCAGACTGGCGATACAAGAGGAATTTGATGACGGACTGGGATCAGGCCTATGACAATCGTGCACACGTGGGCGATGCGGCAGAGCGGATAGAAAACTGGCAGAATAATGCAATTGCTTTCAGGGAAGTTATGGGGCCGTACAACCGTTGCAGGCTGGATCAACCCTATGGCGAAAAGCCCCGCAACCGCTATGATCTGTTTCTCCCGGAGGGTGAACCGAAAGGTGTGGTCGTATACATTCATGGCGGTTACTGGCGTGCTTTGGACAAATCCTTCTTTTCGCATCTGGCTTCCGGACCCTTGGCCCATGGCTGGCAGATGGCGGTTCCCTCCTACACCCTGGCACCTGATGCGCGAATAGGTGAAATCACCAGGGAAATGGCAAGTGCGATTACGGTGATCGCGCACGAACATGACGGACCGATCCGGTTGATTGGGCATTCAGCTGGCGGTCACCTTGTTTCACGTATGCATTGTGATGACAATCTGCTGGCAGGAGAGGTTTATGATCGGATTGTAAACACGGTGGCGGTCAGTGGTGTGTTTGATCTGGATCCGCTGATGAAAACAAAGATGAACGAGGACCTCCGCCTCGATGAACAGGAAGTCCGCACCGAAAGCCCAATTCATTACAAGCCGCGCGAAAATACGCGGATTACATGTCTGGTTGGCGGTAGCGAACTGCCGGAGTTTCTACGACATAATGATATGCTGACAGCCTGGAAGTCATCCGGTGCCAGGGTAAAAACAGTCATCGATCAGGGCAGGAATCACTTTACGGTAATTGAACCCCTGGCCAGGCCTTCGTCGATGCTGACATCGGTCCTGCTCGCCTAGGTGTCCCGGCTCCAGATTGTCGGGAACCAGTCCTCCCGCAACCGCTCACCCGGTTTCATGTCATGCCCGGGAAATGGTGGAGAAGTGCGTCCGGCCCGTTCCACGTAACGCGCATCATCGCCTACCAGGCGAAGCGAGAACGCGCGGCGACGGCTCTGGCTGTGATTGCCCCGGGCACCATGCAATACCCCGAAATTGAAGGCCACCGCATCGCCCGGTTCCATCTCCCATTCACGGATGTCCATACCTTCAGCGTCAGGGTCGGGAACCGGCATCCAGGCATCTTCATCGGGATAAAAGTTGTCTTCGTTGAGCCACCGGGTCGGAAGTACCTGCTTGGGCCATTTGTACGAACCGGCTACACAGCGCAACGTTGCATCCGTCACCGGATCGACAGGTGCCCAGAAAGAGATATTCTGAATGCCATCGACAAAGTAATAGGGAGCATCCTGATGCCAGGGGGTTGCCTTGGAGGTGCCCGGTTCCTTGACCAGCACATGATCATGAAACATCTGCACCGAACGCGACTGCATCAAATCCGCCGCTATTTCCGCTGCCGGAGAATTTTCAACAATATCGGCGAACTCGGTAATCCGCTGCCAGTTGCAATAGTCATCGAAAAATCGCCCGCTTTCGCCTTCTTTGAGATTCTCGGCAGCATACTCGCCCGGCTCTTTCATATTGGTTTCAATGCCCTGCCGTATGATTTCCACATGATCGGCAAACATGCCCTTGATGAGGCACACACCATCATCCTGAAAGGCATCAATATGGTCCTGGGTGATCAAGGCGTGCATCGGGTCTGTCTCTCGGGCTGTGTTGGTTTAGGACGCAGGGATCATCGGATCCTGTAGCAGGTAGAATTCCCGCGTCGGTGTAAAGTCTGTTATTACAAATCGTGTTTCGACGCTAGTTTGATTATTGACAAATCCGTTTGTGTAAACGAGGCGATCGCCCGGCTCAAACTGGTCTTCAAAATCCATGAACCGGTTTGACGAAACATCGTCCCGCTGTCTGGACAACTGATCAAATGAAAGTCCGTCCCCGTATGTACTGACGACATTCAATTGTTCCTGCAATTCAAAACCGAAACCCACCCAGGAAAGATTGGATCGGTTGATGGTTTCAATCCTCATGTAAACCGTTCCATGAGAGGCGCCCAGACCAGCGTCCTTCTTTTTACGGACTATCGAGCCCAGTCGTCGGATAACAAGCGTTCCCGAATAGGCTGTATCAAATATCTGCCGGATGTGGGCGGGATCGTCCCGGGTTCCGGAACCGGACACGCCGGTGATGCGAAACCCGCCCAGTTCATCCGAAAACGAAAATTTCCCCGCTATCCAGGGGCCTGAACCTTGGGCGGAACCTGGTGTGGCACCAATCATCGTCATGATTGCAATTGCAGCCAACACATTGGTGGTGTTCCGTAATTTGCCAGGTCCGCACACAAACGCCAGCACATTCATACTGTCGTGCAATGCCGACAAGATAAACCGGCGCGGGGGAAGCAAATTCCAGTTCATGGCCTGGTTCCTTCTGGAAATTACTAAGCGCGAGTTTAGTTTGTTTTTCGCCCAGGGTTCAAGCATGAATCGCGTCGATAACAAAGGTTTCAAGAGGCCACCAAAACACACAGTTGTCTTTTTCTCAAAGATTATAGCTTTACACGTTCTAATGCGGTCGTTAGTCTCATGGGTATAAGAGGAGAACGGGTATACCGTTTATAAATTGAGGAGGGGGGATTGCATCCAATCCTGTCGACGGTGCTACAACGGTTAGCACTGGGACTCATGACGTTGGTTATGGTCTCGATCATCATTTTTAGTTCAATTGAAATGCTACCTGGTGACTTCGGGGAAGCGGTCCTTGGGCAGGCAGCAACGGAAGAAACCGTTGCGGCGTTCCGCAAGGAACTCGGCCTCGATAAGCCCGCTTATGTCAGATACTTTGACTGGTTCGGCGGCGTGCTCCAGGGTGATTTCGGCCAATCGTTTTCCGGTCGGGCCGCTTCGGGTATCGACCGATCGCGAGCGGTGGTTGATCTGGTGGGCCCGCGATTATGGAACACCCTGTTTCTCGCGGCAATGACTGCAATCATCGCAGTTCCGCTTTCACTGTTTCTCGGTATCACGGCAGCGCTGTACCGCAATTCGGTCTACGACCGATCCGTGAACGCGGCTACGCTTACCACTATTTCGTTCCCTGACTTCTTTGTTGCTTATGTGCTGGTTCTGTTTTTCTCCATCCTGTTCCCGGTCTTCCCGGCAATTGCGAATATCAGTGCAGACACCCCGTTCTGGGAACGGGTATACAAATCGGCATTACCGGCAATGACGCTTACGCTAGTTATTGTGGCGCACATGATGCGCATGACACGGGCGGCAATCATCAATCTGTTGGCAAGTCCTTATATTGAAATGGCGAGGCTGAAAGGCGTATCGAGTAAAGACGTCATCATTCGGCATGCGCTGCCCAATGCCTGGGCACCGATCGCAACGGTTATCGCCTTTAACCTGGCATTCCTTGTGGTGGGTGTGGTCGTTGTGGAAGTGGTTTTCGTTTACCCCGGTATCGGCCAGCTGATGGTTGACGCGGTGACGACCCGTGACATCCCGGTCGTGCAGGCCTGTGCGCTTGTGTTTGCCGCCACCTACATCCTTCTGAACCTGATTGCTGATATTATCGCAATCGCAACCAATCCGAGGCTGTTACATCCAAGATGAGTGATACGAATTCAACCGAGAATTATTCCGCCGCCGCTGAGGTCGGGCAGGTCAGACTTCGTCGGACTTTCCTGCAGCGCGCCTGGATAGAATTAAAAAAAGCCCCGCTGACTGCCTGGTTTGGTCTGATAGTCATAGCATTCTATGTTTTCATGGTGGTCTTTGCACCTATCGTAGCGCCTTATGGCGAAGCGGAGGTGTTTGACAAAGCTTATGCACCGTGGAGTGATGAATTCTGGCTGGGCACGGATCAGATTGGCCGTGATTTTTATTCCCGCCTGATCTACGGCGGCAGGAATACAGTGGGGATTGCTTTCCTCACGACACTGCTGGCGTTTTTCATCGGTGGCGCGCTTGGCCTGATTGCGGCGATTGACCGTAAGTGGCTGGATCAGGGCATCAGCCGTTTGGTCGATATTCTGATGGCTATTCCAAGCCTTATTTTTGCTCTCGTTATTCTTGCCATTCTGGACAAAACCACTTTCAACCTGGTGATTGTCATTGCTGTACTGGATTCAACCCGGGTATTCCGCCTCACGCGTGCTGTCGCACTCAACGTGGTGGTGATGGACTATGTTGAGGCCGCCAGGCTCCGCGGCGAGGGACTTGGATGGGTCATGCGCAAGGAAATTCTGCTGAACATCATGCCGCCATTGATCGCGGAGTTCGGTCTGCGTTTCTGCTTCGTGTTCCTGACCATTGCAGCCCTGTCGTTCCTGGGCTTTGGCATCCAGCCGCCGCTGGCTGACTGGGGTTCCATGGTGCGTGAGAACGCAAGCCTTATCCAGTTCGCACAATTCGACTTGACGGCTGGCCTTACCCCTCTCATTCCGGCAGCGGCGATCGCCCTGCTTACCATCGCTGTCAACTTTATCGTTGACTGGTTCCTGCACAAAACAAGCGGTCTCAAAGATGAACACTAAAAAATCGAAAAAAGGCGATGTCCTTCTCGACATGAAGGACATCGTGATTGATGGCTACAGCGATGAGCGGTGGCACGAAATCGTCAAGGGTGTTGATCTCAAGCTGCATCGCGGCGAGGTGATGGGACTGATTGGAGAGTCCGGTGCCGGTAAGTCCACGCTTGGACTTGCGGCCATGGGCTTTGCCCGACCTGGTTATCGCCTTACCAGTGGCTCGATCAAGTTTGACGGCATGGAACTCATGGGCATGCCGGAAAAAGAACGCCGCAAATTGTGGGGTTCGCGAATTGCCTATGTCGCCCAGTCGGCAGCAGCATCGTTCAACCCGGCGCACAAACTGGTGGATCAGACCATTGAAGCAACGGTCGGTCATAGCATCCGACCCGCCAGCGAGGCGCGTACCGATGCGGTAGACCTTTACGGTGCGTTGCAATTGCCGAACCCGGATACGATTGGTGAGCGTTATCCCCACCAGGTATCGGGCGGACAGCTGCAGCGCATGATGACCGCAATGGCCATGTCTCCGCGACCGGACCTCATCATTTTTGATGAACCGACGACAGCGCTGGACGTGACCACCCAGGTGGAAGTTCTGATCGCAATGCGCGATATCGTGGAACAGTTTGATACCGCTGCAATATACATCACCCACGATTTATCCGTGGTTGCGCAGATGGCAGACTTTATCAAGGTGCTGCGTTACGGCGAGGAAGTTGAAGAAGCTAAAACCCGTAAAATGCTGAAAAGCCCGGAAATGCCCTACACGAAATCCTTGTGGTCTGTGCGTTCTCTGGAGAAACCTGAAGACAAAAGCGACGACATCGTGGTCAGCATCAAAGGGGTCGATGCAGCCTACGGAAATACGGTCCGGGTGTTGCATGACGTAAACATTGATGTGCCACGCGGGCGCACCGTGGCAGTTGTGGGCGAGTCCGGTTCCGGAAAGTCAACCACAGCCCGCGTTATTACCGGTTTGCTGCCGCCTGAAAACGGCGAGGTACTGTTTAACGGCGAGGCACTGCCAAAGGCTTTGAAAGACCGCACGAAAGATCAGCTCCGCCGCATTCAGATGATTTATCAGATGGCGGATACCGCGATGAATCCGCGGCACACGGTGGAAGAGATAATCGGCAGACCACTTCAGTTCTACCAGGGCATGACCGGTAAGGCACGCACCGATCGGGTAATTGAATTGCTCGAGATGATCGAACTGGATGAGAGTTTTCTGGATCGCTTACCAAGCGAAATGTCCGGGGGTCAGAAACAACGCATCTGTATTGCCCGTGCCCTGGCGGCTGACCCGGAAGTCATCATTTGTGACGAGGTGACATCGGCGTTGGACCAAATTGTTCAGGAAGGCATCCTGAAACTGTTATTGCGCCTCCAGAAGGAGTTCGGCATTACCTATCTGTTCATCACGCATGATATTGCCACGGTCAAAGCGATTTCCGACGAGATTGTGGTGATGTTCCAGGGAGCTGTTGTTGAGCAGGGACTGAAGAGTGAAATCCTCAATCCACCTTATCCGGACTATACGCAATTGCTTTTGTCCTCGGTGCCCGAGATGGATCCCGACTGGCTTAGCAATTTGCAGGAAGAATGCGCTAATCAGGCCTGATCCCGGTTATGGAAAATGTCATGGAAGAGAAGTATCTGACGCTTCTGGATGACGAGACACGTGCATTTATCAGACACACGGAAGCGTTTTATCCCGCTGATGCGGTTTCAGCATCCGTGGAAACCCAGCGAGCATACTACGACGCCCTGTGCAGGGAATACGACCCAGGCTATCCCCCGGCGGTGACAGCATCAGACCGGGCGTTGGAGACAGCGAACGTAGTTATACCCGGGCGTGACTACGTCTGTAACAATCAATCGAACAAGGCGCACATCGTTTATTTTCATGGCGGCGGATTTGTCGTAGGCGGGCTTGAAAGCCATGACAGCATTTGTGCCGAATTGTGTGCCGGCACTGGCCTGGGATTGACGGCAGTTGATTACAGGTTGGCACCGGAACATCTTCATCCTGCTGCGTTTGACGACGCCCTTGCAGCGTTCGAAAGCATCGCAAAGGAAACCGACCGGCCGATCCTTCTGATGGGAGACAGTGCCGGCGGCAATCTCGCGGCTGCGGTTTCCCACATTGCCCGAAAGAACGCCCATCAGCCCATCGGTCAGGTTTTGATTTATCCGGCACTGGGTGGCGACATGTCCATCGGCGCGTATGTGGAGCACGCCAATGCGCCGATGCTCACGACCGCTGACATTCATTATTACCATGACATCCGCATGCCGAAGGGAACATCGGCAGACGATGTTTCGGTTAATCCTCTTTCAGATCCGGATTTCTCCGGCCTCCCGCCAACCATCATCTTCTCCGCCGAGTGCGACCCGCTGGCAGACGACGGAATGCACTATCGCGACCGAATGCTGGTAGCAGGTGGCAAAGCACACTGGATCAATGAGACTGGCATGGTGCACGGTTATTTGCGTGCCCGTACAACCGTCAGACGTGCAGCAGAAAGTTTTACCCGGATAGTCGAAGCAGCGGCCATGTTATCGGATGGCCGGTGGGATTATGACCAGCCGCTGAAACAGCTACACATTTAACTCAAGAAAAGTTCAGTTCCTGCGTTACCGGATAATCGTTAATCCGGTCCCGACTGCAATTTTGGATTGATTCGGGCGGGACACCCCAGGATGACAGCTCACAGGCAACCTTTTCGCTTGGCCTGCGTTACCGTGGCCATCTCACTATTGTCACAGGGAGGTGACCTGTTGACTTTGCACCCGGTGGCACCGGCGCTCGCGCAGGCAACTTCCAACTGCTTCGGCCAGCCGACAACAAATCTTACATTCTCGAACCCGGCTCTGATAGCTGGTACCAATCTGCAGGTGGGTGCCCGCTACCGCTTCTCCAGTGTTGCAACCAATGTGGATGCAATTATCGAGATCATTGGTTTTTCCGGTGGTGGCAGTCTGTTTTTGATCGACAATGACGCGGGCATTACCGCCAACTTTCAACCCCAGTTGAGAGCTGTCCTGGGTGGCGTGGCAACTGAAAACGGCAGTGCTGTGGATTTCCGTATTGAGTTTGTCCAGGGCGGCACCCTAAATCCGATCACCCTGGATATTGCCATCAACTCTATAGATGTGGACGGCAACAATGCCACCATTCGGGAGTATGTGGAGTATGAGACGACCCTCGACGAGTTTATTCTGAACAACCCAACCGAACTGGACGTGAACGCGTCTGGACCATCAGCGGCGGATCGTATCCGGTTTGAGTCCCGTACCAGCCAGGTAGCACCGGGAATAGATCCCACAGCCGAGGAAAACATTGTTGCCGGCCTTTATACCAATGTTACCAATTTTGAATTCCGGATCGGTGCCTTGGGAACCGGAACCCAGACCCGGTTGACATCCCTTGGGTTCAACTGCCCGACTTTCCCGGCTGTGGACTTACAAAAGTCTTTGAGTCTGTGGGTAATTCCGGGTTTATGTGGGTTGAAGGCTTGGTTTCCGGGGGGTTGTGGTGCTTTCCTGCGGCATATTGTGCGCGCAGTGGACTTACATAAGTCTTTGTGTTTCTCGCCCAAACGCACCCTTGAAAGTGCGGGAAATCGCTGTTTCAGGGCTGTTTTTCGGCCCTTGATGTCAATGTTCAATTAAAACTGACCCACCGTTTTTGCACGCAAGCCCCCGGACGATCAGCTCTCCAATTGCAAGATCGTCCGGGGGCTTTTTCTGATCAGGATTGAGTTTTTTGTTTTTTGCTTTGAGCAAACCGGTATGATGCATTCCCGGTTTCTATAATGGTGCAATGATGGGTAATTCGGTCCAGCAGTGCGGTTGTCATCTTTGCATCTGCGAAGACCTGCGTCCATTCCCCGAACTCCAGGTTGGTTGTAATGATGACGCTTGTCTTCTCGTACAGTTTGCTGATCAGATGGAACAGTAGCGCTCCGCCGGACTTTGGGAACGGAATATAGCCGAGTTCATCAATAATGACGCAATCCAGTGCGCATAATTGCCGTACGATCCTTGCGGTATTTCCCTCTGCCTGTTCACTGATCAGCGCATTGATCAGGTCGACAGCATTGAAGAACCGAATTCTCTTGCCGTGATTAACAAGCGTTGTTCCAAGAGCAATGGCAATGTGGGATTTTCCAGTTCCCGTTCCACCAACCAGAATCAGATTATGTGCATCGGCAATAAACTGTCCGGAACACAAGGGTTCAATCTGTGTTCGGGTTACAGCCGCCGCATCATAATCGAAGGTGGCAAAGTCCTTGTGATGAGGGAAGTTTGCACTGCGCATTTGATACCGGACCGAACGCACCCTTCGTTCCACGGTCTCTGCCTCTATCAACTGCTTTATCGCCGTGGCCAGGTTTGGCGGCTGACGTGCACTTAGCAAGTCCTGTGCGCAAGAGGCCATTCCATGCAATCTCAACCCTGCCAGCTGTTCAATGAGGCCGTTCATGCCGTCACCTCATACAGAGCTTCATAACGCTTGCAGTCGGCTTGCGGGACAGTTGAGATCAGAGGATAATTGCCGGTTTCGCTCAATGGCGTAATTTCCGGTTCTTGCAATTGATTAATCAGATTGATGATGGCAGGAAGACGCAAGGTATTTTGCTTTACAGCCAGCTTACAGGCCTGCTCGATCACCTCTGTTCCATGCTTGTGTGCCAGCAGCAGAAGATCGACAAAATCCCGGTCCCCTCCCTTGTCCTGCATGTAGTGATCCCGGATCGTCATCATAACATTTGGCAATTGCCAATCCACGAAAGGGGCGCCATTTCTTAAGGCACCGGGTTTGCGATCCAGCAATGGCACATAGTGCCAGGGCTCAAAGTAACTGATATTGCGGGTAAAACGACGTTTGTGCCCGGCAATTACTTCATGATCCGCAACAAGAACTATTCGCCCGGCATAGGCTCGCAGCGAGACTTGTTGCCCGGCAAACTGACAAGGCACGCTGTAACGATTGTTATCATACTGAACCAGACAGGTGGAACGCACCCGCACACTCTTTTCGATGTACCCGTCAAAGGGTTGGCCGAGAGGGCGAAGCGCGGCAACCTCTTCTGCAAAAACCGCATCAATTGTGCGATCCTGCATCCCGGGCTGCGCACGTTCGCCAAGTTCTTGACAACGCCGCTCCAGATGTTCATTCAAGCTATCAAGGTCATCAAAGGAAAGCTTGGGCGTAAACACCTCTGCTCGTATGAACCCGACCTGGTTCTCAACCTGGCCCTTCTCCCAGCCAGATGCCGGCGTACAGGCGACCGGCTCCATAACGTAATGGTTCATACAGGCAAGGAAACGTGCATGGAACATTCGTTCCTTCGAACGCGATACATAGGTGACCATAGTCTTGGGATTGTCGATGATGACACGGCGGGGAACTCCCCCGTAAAAGGCCAACGCACGCACAAAAGCATCAAGTACCATCTCCTGCACTTCGCTGGGATAGGCGTATACAAACGGCTTGCGGCTGTGGCAAAGCCGGAAGTGGGCAATCTTCACTTTCTGGGGTACTCCGCCCAGAACAACGTGTTCCTCACTCCAGTCAAACTGAACCGCATCACCTGCCGCAAACTGCAGGGGAACAAATGCTCCTCTGGACCCCGAACTCGAATGCTTCAACTCGCGGATAAGTCGCTGGGTCGTTGAATAAGACCCTTTATAGCCTTCCCCAACCAGTTCCTCGTAAAGCTTCTTGCCTGTGCGACGCTCCCGGCGCGGCAGCTTCAGATCATGCTCCCAGCGTGACCGAAGCTTGTCTGCATGCTTCCCAAGCAATTTATGCAAGGGTGCAGGAGTGTGGCGCTGATAACGAGGCTCCCCATCATCCTTCAAATACTTCCTGATCGTATTGCGCGAAACTCCCGTCTCACGACTTACCTGTCGAATGCTCTTTTCACCGCGCAATATCCAGCAACGGACCTTCAAAACCGTTTCCATTTGTAACACCTGTCTCTTCCTCGCGCTTAAAACGCGAAACCTAAAACAGGCGGGTCAATTTTACTTCGCCGTTTCCGCTCCGAGGTGCACCACCGCCAGGCCCTTTTTGAAATGAGGGCGCAAGCCCGAATGCAAAAAAGGGCCTGGCGGTGAAAAATTTCGACAGGCGGAGCCTGCGATGACTTGAATTGCCGTTACCAATACCCCTACCGCAGAATTGCGCACAAGCGCAATCGCCTCTTCGAACAGACTGTGCCGAAGAGAGATTTCACGCTGTGCGCTTCCCAGAGGTTTGAGAGCGGTCATGGCGGTGCCTGCGCATCTCTGAACACCTCCTCCGGCGTCCGGAAGCCGAGTGCCTTGCGCGGCCGTGCGTTGAGCAGATCCTCCACCGCCTGGACCTCGGCATCGGTCACAGACCGGAAATCCGTGCCTTTCGGCAAATACTGGCGGACCAGTCCATTGGTGTGTTCATTCAGCCCGCGCTCCCATGAGTGGTAGGGCCGGGCAAAATAGAACTTGGCATCAAGCGCCTTGGACAGGCTGCTGTGGCCAGCGAATTCCTTACCGTTGTCCGCAGTGATCGTGTGAACCAGGTGCCGATCTGCCTCCAGCCGGCGTCTGAGCGCAGCTCCGACATCTTCGGCCGTTTTCCTGTCGAGCCGTACCAGTCGGGTCATCTTCGAGGCGCGGTCCACCGCCGAAACCACTGCGCCGCTTTGACCCGCTCCAACGATCGTGTCCACCTCCCAGTCACCGATCCGCAACTTCTGTTCGACGATCGCGGGCCGCTCACTGATATCGACACGACCGGGAATGCGTCCTCGCCCGGCGTGCCGGCCGCCGCGCCAATTCGGTTTCTTCCCACGCCGCCGCAGACGTTTGTAAAGGCTGCCACCGGCCCTGCGGTCCGCGCGGACGTATTCGTAGATCCGCATCCGCCCCACCATGGCTTGGCCTTCCCGACGAAACCGACCCGAAATTTGCTCTGGGCTCCAGCCAGCCGCCAACTTCTCCTCGACCAATTGCCACAGGGCGGGTGTCATCTTCCTTGGCACCGATGACGCCCTGTGGCGGCGCTCTGTCGCCTTGTTATGGGCCTGTTTGTACCGGTAGCCCCGGCCGCCGCTGTTGCGCTGCATCTCTCGACGGATTGTCGTGTGATGGCGTCCGAGCTCACGCCCAATGTCTCTCTGCGAGAGGCCGCTTTTCTTCAACCCCCAAATCTGGCAACGTTCATCTTGGGTCAGGTGGTGGTAGCCGCGAGGCATAGGCGAATCTCCTTCTACAAGATTCTCGCCATCGCCTGGCCCGCCCGCAAGGAAGAATGCTCATCACGCTGCCGTTTTCACTGGTGCACTTCGGAATGGCACGGGGGCTTGAAAATTACCCACCCAAGTGGGTCAAATTTGCATGGAAGTTGTGTACGACTATGAAGGCCAGCGATGTTACTGACACTCTGGAACTCGCGCTGCAGGCCTCTGGCTGTGATCAGATCAATGTCCATCATCGACCAAGACTGCTGTCAGACAATGGCTCCAGCTATATCGCCACCGAACTGGCTGAATGGCTCGATGACAACGGCATGGATCATGTTCGTGGCGCACCATACCATCCCCAGACACAAGGCAAGATCGAGAGATGGCATCAAACCTTGAAGAACCGCATCCTGCTGGAAAACTACTTCCTGCCCGGCGATCTGAAAGGCCAGATCGGTAGGTTCATTAGCCACTACAATCACAGGCGATACCACGAAAGCCTGAAGAACCTGACACCCGCCGACGTCTACTTCGGACGTGGCGACCAAATCCTGCAACAACGAGAAAGGATCAAGCAAAAGACTATCAACGAACGGCGCTTGCAATACCGCAAGCAGGTCGCTTAACATCGACAAACAGATGAGCCAGATACTCGCTTAGCTCAAGCTGCGGTCTGTCCAGAAACCCATGACGACGGACAATGGGGGCATGCACCCATAAGGGTTGCAAATGATCAAATAAATAACCAAAACTGCAAGAAAGGACTCTACGGATAAATGGTAGAACTTTGGGGTGAAGGTCAGACAACATTGTCCCCTAAAAAGCGACTCCATATTTATTATAATAAGGACAGCCTAACGGCTGACACTTCCTGATCAATTTTCGTCCCTAACGATACTTAAAATACAGATCTCATCACTATTTTACACACCAAAAACCACTCATATAACAAATGGATAAGATTCCCATATGCGGAATCCGGCCTATGGCCGGATAATCTAATGGAAAATCGCCTGCTATGCGGGCAATTTACTTTCAATCTTTCCGTATTGCCGAATTACAGACTATCGACATACTCGCTCTGGCAAGCTTAAAGGATTCTTCACTTCGTTCCGACCCCTACGGAGTGCTGTAACTTGCGCGTGCCAATATGCTGATAGTGTCGCCTCCGGAGAAATAACGATTTCCTGTCTTCCTGAGGAATAGGACTTTTTCTCGCCTTTATGCTGATATGTGATATAATAAGAACAAATAAGGAAATTGAGGTATTCTCACATGGATAAAATCACAATCTCGATTCCAGGCCCAATGGGCGATTACGTCAAAGCTCGAATAGCATCCGGCCAGTACGGAAATGTCAGTGAATTTTTTCGTGACCTTGTTCGCAGAGATCAGGAGAAGCAAAGCAGAGCAATCAATGAATTGCGTGAAATGATGGATCTAGCCGAAGCAAGTGGAATTAGCGATCAGACTGGTAAACAAGTAATTGCACAGGCACGTCAGGAGGCACGCGCTAAAGGGCTTCTGGATGAGTAACTATCGCCTTACACAGGACGCCAAGGAGGATTTAAGGGAAATCTATTTTTATTCCTTGTGGACGTTTGGAGCGGGGCAGGCGGACAAATACATTGATAGCATGCTGGATTGTTTGTCGCTGATTGGTGAAAACCAAGAAATGGGCCGTAGCTATGAACATATTCGCCCAAAATTGCGCCGCCACGAGCATGAAAGCCACACGATCTATTATCAGATCGAAGACGTGGATGTGTTGATCATGCGTATTCTGGGAGCCGAACAAGACCCGGCTAGGCATTTGTAATGTGAAAATTTGAGCATTTTTGAAAGAGGTTATTTGAATGCCGAAATCTTGGAAAAAGGCCGCATTGAGGATTGATAGACTCCGTGGTGGGCCGGTTACTGAGATAACGGAATTCCTGCATAACCTTGAGGGCCCTGTCGGGAAAGTGTCTGATTTTCCTGGACTGCGATTGTCTGTTGTGATTCTGTATTTCCATGAGATTTTTAGGAGAAAAATCCCTGTCCTACTGGACAAACATCATAGGAGGAGAAAGGAAATGAGCATGGATACCAAGGCCAATCTAACTGACGATCAACTGGACAATCTCACATTCGATGAAATTGATGAAGTGACAAACCCAAAGCCTGAAGACAGCGATTTTGACAAAATTGTGGAACTGGCTATTTCGCGCCGCGGTTTCATGGGTGGCGTTCTGTCAATGGGTGGAATTGCCATGCTTGGAACTTCAACCACAGCGCTAACGCCATTGTCTGCGGAAGCTGCTGACAATCGCTTCGGCTTTAAAGCGGTCGCCGGAAGCACTGAAGACACGATAATAGTGCCTGAAGGCTATAATTGGCACGTGGCTGCGAGTTGGGGCGATCCCTTGTTTTCCGATGTTCCGGAGTTCGACCATGCGACACGGGGAACAGCATCCTCGCAAGCCCGCGCTTTTGGTGACAATAACGATGGAATGTCACTGTTCACCGACAAGGATGGTCATCAGATACTGGTTGTCAATAACGAGTACACTAATCGGAAGGTGATATGGGGCAATAACCCAGATGGAAAACATGCCTCTGATGAAGACATCAATAAAGGCAAAAACGCCCATGGTTTAACAGCCGCCGAAATAAAGGAAATCAACGGGAAATGGCAGATTGTCAAGGATTCTCCGTATAACCGACGTTTTACGCCGGACGAACCCATGGACATCACAGGTCCGGCCCGTGGTCATGATCTGATGAAGACCAAAGAGGACCCGGAAGGGGTTACGGTTAAAGGCACCTACAACAACTGTGGTAACGGATGCACGCCTTGGGGAACGTACTTGACCTGTGAAGAAAACTTCAACGGCTATTTTGGCACGACTGACGCCGACGGGTTCAAGCAGGACGCTGCGCAAAAACGTTATGGTATCCGAGGAAAAGACTGGGGTTACGGATGGTGGAAGGTTGACGAACGCTTTGATGTTGCCAAAGAGGCCAACGAAGCCAATCGTCACGGTTTTGTAACCGAAGTGGACCCCTATGATCCCACATCCAAGCCGAAAAAGCGCACGGCGCTGGGTCGGTTTAAGCATGAAAATGCTGAAATGGTCATCAATGCTGACGGTCGAATTGTGGTTTACATGGGCGACGACGAGCGTGGTGAGTATTTATACCGGTATGTTTCCGATGGTTATTACAGCGAAGGTGGCAATACAGACGATCTGATGGAGAGTGGAACTCTGTATGCAGCCAGATTTGACGCTGACGGTACGGGTAAATGGATGGCGCTGACCCAGGAAACCACAGGCATGGATAAAGCCATGATTTGCATTCATACTCGAATGGCAGGCACACAGGTTGGCGCTACCACCATGGATCGCCCTGAATGGGTCGCTTCAAATCCATTAAAGGCGGAACTGTATTGCGCATTAACCAACAACAAAAACAGAGGCGTCAAGGCAAACGCTGGCGGCGTTTGGTCGGCAGTAGGCGGTCCAAACCCACGTGAGGCCAACAAATATGGACAAATCGTGCGTTGGTGGCCGGATGACGGAGATCATACGGTGGATGGTTTCACATGGGATCTTTTTGTAATGGCTGGCAATCCAACCGTGCATTCCAACGAGAATGCCGGGTCCAAAAATGTGAATGAAGGCAACATGTTCAATTCACCTGATGGACTGATATTCGACAGCAAAGGTCTTCTTTGGATTCAAACCGACGGCAACTATTCCAACGAAGAGGACTTTGCTGGCCAAGGAAACAATCAGATGCTTATCGGCGATCCGGCTACGGGTGAAATCCGCCGTTTCCTAGTTGGTCCCAAACAAGCTGAGATCACTGGCATTGCGTGGTCAGCGGATCGTAGAACCGTCTTTGTCGGCGTTCAGCATCCCGGTGAACGGGGCGATTCTCATTGGCCAGATGGAGGGGACAAAACTCCAAGATCAGCTATTGTGGCTGTGCGCCGCGACGATGGTGCCGCTGTTGGTTAATGTCTGTAACCAGGGCGGGTTAAATCCCGCGCCTTAAGGCGGAGACTTAAGTATTTGCGGTATGAGTACCTATCGTAAGGGCAGTCACAGTCTGTTCGACCTGAAACTACACATTGTTTGGATTACAAAATACCGCAAACCGGTTTTGTCTGGTTAGAGCCTGACTCAAAAGTTTTTCAGACATAACAGTACCTTGCGAGTCGCCGCGTCATGAGCCGGATGCTCGCGATGAGCGTCCATGCGGTGGAAACCTCGATTTTGCGCTCCCAGTCCTTCGCCAATCGCCGGCAGCGGCCAAGCCACGCAAATGTCCGCTCCACCACCCATCGTCGCGGAATAACCGTGAACCCTTTGGCCGTGTCGCTGTGTTTGACAACCTCGATTGTCCAATCGCCATGGCCGGCAATCGCCTCACGCAGTTTCGGGCCGGAATAGGCACCATCGGCAAACAGGTGACGCAACCAGGGGAACCGGAAGCGAATGGCCTTGATGAGTGCGACTGCGCCGTCGCGGTCCTGAATGTTGGCTGCAGTAACGATCACGAACAGCAGCAATCCGATCGTATCGGTGACAATGTGACGTTTGCGGCCCTTGACCTTTTTGCCAGCGTCATAGCCGCAAACGCCCCCGCTTTCAGTGGTTTTGACGCTTTGGCTGTCGATCACTCCGGCCGTTGGACTGGCTTCGCGGCCCTCCAGTTCACGGGTATTGAGAACCAGAAGGTAATTGATGGTTTCCAGCAAACCCGTGTAGGTCCAGTAATAGAAATAGCCCTGAACAGTCGACACCGGCGGGAAGTCACTGGGCAGCATGCGCCACTGGCAACCGCTGCCGGCCATGTACTGGATTGCGTTGAAAACCTCACGCAATTTTGTCGTGCGTGGTCGTCCACCTGTTTTGGCCGGTGGCAGCAGCGGTTTGATGATTTCCCATTCGGCATCTGTCAAATCGGTTGGATAGCGACCGGTTTCGCGTGTATGCTCAGCGCGAGCGGTATCATCCCACGGCATCGTGATCCTCCGTTCTTCGTTTAAAGACGTTGAATCACAAACCATTGATATCGCTCAAATACTTTCCGGTCAGGCTCTTAGAGCAAAATTCGATAATACGGAAACACTTTTACGAATTTTGCATGCAGTAATTCAATGGGTTACCGGCGTTGTCGCGGTTCTGTGAACTCGCGAAACGCTCTAGCCGCGCAAACGCTCCTTGAAATCATACTCAATGGCCTTGTGAACTCCCGGAAAACCAGACAATTCCAACATCGAATCAAACCTCCCTTGAAAATGGAGGCAGTCTTGATGAGGTGGACGCCCCCTCATACCGGCAAATGAATTGTCGTAAGGTGGTTGTTGATGAATGAACCACAAATAACGAAGGAGCGTCCTTATGAAAGTTACCACGATCGGGCTTGATCTTGCCAAAAGTGTCTTCCAGGTTCACGGTGTTGACGATGATGGCAGTGTTATCGTGATCAAAAGGTTGCGGCGAAAACAGTTGAAAGGCTTTTTCTCGAAACTGCCAGCTTGCCTTGTCGGCATGGAGGCTTGTGCCACTGCCCATTATTGGGCTCGCACCCTGGCAGCCTTTGGTCATGAGGTCAGACTGATGCCTCCTGCCTACGTCAAGGCCTACGTAAAGCGGGGCAAGAATGACGCTGCCGATGCTGAAGCGATTTGCGAGGCTGTCAGGCGGCCCACCATGCGTTTCGTGCCTGTCAAAACACCTGAGCAGCAAAGTATCCTGATGATACACCGAACCCGTTCCCTGATTGTGCGGCAACGCACCATGGCAGCCAATGCACTGCGTGCTCATTGTGCAGAGTTCGGTCTTGTCACCACCCCCGGCGTCAGGAACATCGTCAAGCTGGCTCATTCCATCTTCAACGAAAACGACGAGAAGCATGTCCTGCCGGCTATTGCACAAGTCGCGCTGGCAACGCTTGCCCGTCGCTTGCTCGAACTGGAGGAAGAATTGCAGGCTCTTGAGAAGGTCCTGCGTGACTGGCACCGGCAAAATGAAGCCAGCAGGCGCCTGGCAGCCATTCCGGGTATTGGTGTGATCACAGCCACTGCACTGATGGCAACCGTCAGCGATCCGGGACAATTCAAAAGCGGACGGCAGTTCGCCGCATGGCTTGGCCTGGTCCCCAAACAGCATTCAAGCGGTGACAAAGTAAGGCTCGCTGGCATATCAAAGCAGGGAGACCGGTATATTCGCCGCCTGCTTGTCATTGGTGCGACAGCTGTTATTCGCCACAATCGAAACAAGAAGAGCCCGACCGCGGTCTGGATCAATGGTCTGCTGGAAAAGAAACCTGTGAGACTGGTCTCTGTCGCATTGGCCAACAAGACCGCTCGCATCGCCTGGGTTCTTATGACCAGAGGACAGCGCTATAACCCCTTGCGAATCAGCGCCGCTTGAAGGCAAGGCACAGAAATTGGTAATGGCAGAAAGTGATGTGACATGATCAGCCAAAAACGAGGTTACACCGTGTGATTCAATGCGCCCCATGAGCGCGTCATCTTGATCAGGAACCTCGTTTGCGGATTTCCATCAGGGCCAGCGATCTATCAAATATCGCATCAACAGGCCGGACATATGAAAGCAACCGATCAAAACATCAAAAAATGTCTTGCCAATCCGGGGCGTCCACATATGAATCACTCTCACCAAGACAATTACCGCAGATTCGCGCGCATGCCCAATCGTCTCTTCGAACAGACTGTACCGAAGAGAGATTTCACACTATGCGCATCCCAGAGATTTGAGAGCGGTCATGGCGGTGCCTGCGCATCTGTGAAGACCTCCTCCGGTGTCCGGAAGCCGAGTGCCTTGCGCGGCCGTGTGTTTAGCAGATCCTCCACCGCCTGGACCTCGGCATCGGTCACGGACCGGAAATCCGTGCCTTTCGTGAAGGTCAAATTCGATACGGGTTGCCTCGCTCTCATTACGGATATTCTCATCCCAACATGATTCGAGGATCTCCCTATCAATGGCCACTATCTTCAGCGTCTTGTGAAGGTAGAATTTATGAAGCCTCAGACTGCAACGGGTGTTTTACGAGCAATATCCCATATAAAACCCGCCAGTTCTCGAGCAATCGCAGCAAGAACTCTTGGTTGTGGTTTCCCGGCTCTGGATAGATGGCGGAACCTTTTGCAAAGCCGGGTTTGTGCTTTCCAACCAATATCAAGTATTTCCTGAGGCAAGTGTTCAACCCGTTTGAGATAACGTGGCCCTTCTTTGGGAGGATGTCGATATGACCATCCGGCCTCAATCAACATGGTTCGAGCCAATGCATTACCCGTTTTAGTTAAAGACCCGCGCCGTGTTGTTGTACCACTTGAATGCTCGCTGGGCACCAATCCGAGCCAAGCCATCAATTGACGCGGATTTTCAAATCGGGATATATCACCAATCTCAGCGACCAATGTAGCAGCAATGGTTGTGTTTACACCACGTAACGCTTGCAAAGCACTCACAACTGGAGCAAAATCCCAATTGGGAATTGCGTCTTCAATAGCCTGATCCAGTGTGGCAACACGTACTTCAATTTGATCAATGGTACGTTTGAGTTCTTCGCAAGATAATTGCTGGTGAATTAGGGAAAATTCCGTAACTCTGACAGCCAGCGCCGGTGACGCTTCGTCCAATAACTGCCATCTTGGTATTTCAACCCGTGGCGAAGCAGAAAACTCAGCAATTGTTGCTTGGCAGTTTTCAGAGCATCCATCGCCTGCTTGCGGGTGCGGATCAAGTCGCGCATGGCCTCCTGTTCCTCATCAGGAGTCCAAATTGATGTTAGTTCTCCAGCACGCCAAAGTCGTGCCAACATTTCTGCATCACGCCGATCTGTCTTAACTCGGTCGCCTGCTTTACGTGGAATCAAAGACGGAGCAACCACAGCGCATTCAAACCCAAGCTTCGTCAAATGGCGGTAAAGTCCATACCCACATGGCCCTGCTTCATAACAGAAGGTTAGTTCATTGCCTTTTGCGGAAAACCGTTTTGTCAGCCGTAAAACAGAAGAGGCACTATTCTCAATCGTGCCAAAAAACCGCACCTCGCCATTTCGTCCGGATTCTGCCACAGCTACCGCGATTGTATCCGAATGAACATCAAGACCGATATAGAGTTCTTTTCCCATTTCTTTTTCCTTTCAAACAAAGTCTGTTCGTCAGGAAAACTATACCGAATGTTCCGATCAAAACGCTCATATGGTCTCAAAATTCTCACGTTTGAGATATCTAAGTCGTTTTGTGTGGACTCCCCGCCCTGGTTAACCCCAGCCCACAGAATTCAGGGTTTTTGCAGGTATTGCTTATCCATAACCGGGGTTGGTTACAGACATTAAACCACTTCCAGCCTTGATATCGACTGTATAGCCACATGTCAATTTCTTTTTTCAGCGGTCCAGGGCAATCGCACTTGGATTTCTCGTGTAGAAATTGAAGAACATTTAAGCAACAAAAAGGCCGAGAGATCGGTTGGAGTGCAAATTTCGGATAAATTTGACCAAGAAAAGCTCCAGAGAGTTTCAAGTGCGATTGCCCTGTTCAGCGGTCAGCAATTCTAATTTTGGGTTTGTGTGCGTTTCATGATCCTTCTCCTGCGTTTTTTTGACAGACGTAATTCAATCCATGTCCTTCTCATGGTGGTCGGGTTTGTCGCGGAGCCTGGCCATTGATGAGGGTACGCATGAGTGCCGCCCAACTCGGGAAGATCATGTAACACACGATGGTGCGGATATGGTCGAAGAAGCGGTAGCGTGCGCCCAGCCTCTTGTGCGCCTCCTGCCATAGCCCGCATTTCTCACCGGATTTGACGCATCGGCTCGCTGTATCTGTCAAACGTTTATGTATTAATACAGGGCGATTCAAAGAAAGCTCGCATTTATGTCCTTTGACAGGAATGTGATCGCTTTGTCGCGGTGATCCTGCACGGTTTCGATTGCTTTTGTCGGAGATTTTGAGATGCGTTTGAGCAAGGCCAATGCGCCGCTCAGGAGGGTAAAGACATTTGCCGGTGCGTGATCTGATCTGTTTGTGTAGCGATCCTCTCCCAAGGTCACATCCTTGTCTCGGTGCATGATTTCGATGGCCCAGTGCCCCCGATTATTGCGCAGGATGTTCTCAGGCCTGGGCCGCTTTCGGCTTGAGATCACATAGTTCGTTTCCGTCTCGGTCTTTGTCACAACTCCGCCCCTGACATGCTGCCGTATACGGGTGATCTGGCCTATGCTGGCGATGGTGTCCCATTCCTTTCGCATGTCCTCACTGAGTGCTTCACAGGGCAGGAGAGCGATGTGGCGCTGCTCAATCCGCCCGTGGCCTATGTCCACTGGCTCTCGGTACTTTTCCAGGGGGAAAAATCGGCTCTTTGAAGGCCGTTTCGATTTCTTCATGCAGATTTTCCTGGTTCTTTTTCACTGTCAGGACATAGTCGCCACCTTTGTCGACGATCCGGGACGTGATTGATTTCTGGCAGAAAATTGCATCCCCCGTGATAATCTTGCCCTCAAGGTCCAGGCCGTCGAGGAGCCGCAGCGCATCCGGGATTTCCTTGCCTTTGCCGCGAGACGAGACATGGCCCGCACACTGTCCGAGTGCCGCACAAAAAGCGAACAGCACATGTTCTGCATTGCCCTCATCGTTCTTACTGGCACGCAAGGTCTTGCCATCAATTGAAATGTGACGGCGCGCTTCTTCGTCACTTGCGCCCTCGTCGGACGCGGCTATGAACTGGCTGAAAACCCGGGCCATGGCGTTCGCATCAAGAATGCGCAGAAGTTCGGTCAACGTTGCATGACAGGGTGCCGGACGCCCTCGGCGAAACCCCAGTCGCTGAAGTTGTTTTGAGCTAAGCGAACGTCCCAGTCGAAAGGCTGCCATCATGCCCTTGCGCCCGCACAGAACCGACAAAAGCATCAATCCCAGAAGTGCCTCCAAAGGATGTTGACGCCCCTTTTTTCCGCGTGGGTCGGGTACCTGTCGCAAAATCGAACGAACGGTCTGCATTTCAAAACTCACTGTGCATATTTCTGTTCGTGTCATGGATTCAGACATGATTCTGATTTGCAACAACTTTTTCAGCTGCGATAAATAACCCTGGGTATTAATAAGTTGACAGATACAGCGAGCCGATGCTAACAGAGTGTAGAACAGATCATCTGGAATTTGAAGCCTTTGACGGGCGTAAAGTTGTCGGCGCTTTTGATGGCGGTGCGATGACTTCAGATACGGGATGTCTGTTGCTGCGGCAAACGGATAATGGCATTGGCCTGATTGATCGTGTTGTCGCCTGTTTTTCCGATCGTCGTCACCGGCGCTTGGCTTCATCCGGTTCTCCAGGTTCCGTAGCTGTAAAAACCATACCCATCCCTGCTCAAAGTGACGCTAGGTAAATCTCAATCTGAACCTCAATCTGAAGGGGTTTGTCGCGGATGGATTTTTCATCAACCGGGGTTCCAACCACCCGTGCACAGGGAGGCCCGCGGGAAGGACCCGCAGCCCCGTACTGACCATGCTCAGACGCATCTCAAAATCTCCGACAAAAGCAATCGAAACTGTCCAGGATCACCACAACCGCGACAAGACCATCACATTCCTGACAAAGATCGTGGGGCCAGTTTTCTTTGCATCGCTCTGCTTGCCGTATAACCATGCGAGTGGTCTTGTGTGAACGGTCCTGCCCTGACAGTGCAGTTGTGCGGATTTTTTCGTCCGTTTTCTTCTTTTTTCTGCCGATGGCCGCTACTTACGATACTGTACCATATCGTACTGGTGTTTTGTCGAAGCCTGTATCTGTGTTGCCTGTTGACCCCCCTGTTTTTGGCCTGCTCTTTGGTGAGACCTGAGCAAAGAGCACAGGACGAAGTAGTCCCGGCTACGGATCGGTATCGACCCACTTTGCACAGCCCGGGTACGTTCCGCACTCTTGTGCTATCCAATCTGCTCTTCGGAGCCGACCGTCGCATTCGAGCCCCTGTTTTGCCAAAGATCCTGCAAACAGGGTCGACAGCTACTTTACAGAGACCGGATTATCTCTGGTGGCCACGCTTCTGTCTTTTGGACTGCGTTGCGGTTATGGCCACGCCCCCTGGTAACCTGAAGGACAAGTACCCTGAAGACAGGCGGTTGGGATAATTCCCTCTCGATGATTGCCCTGAATGCATGCCAGCGTCATACCGCCCGCCCATGCGTCCGGTCCGGGATATGGGAACTGTTCTGATCGGTTTCAACCGTCAGGCTGATACGCAATTGCAGCAAATACAGCAACATTCGATGATACGGAAACCCCGTCACGAGTTCTGCATTCAGCAATTCAATTCTCCCCAATTCAATTGGTTACCGGTGTTGCCTCTGCCGCGGCATTGGGCCGGACCGTATGTCATATGTCACGATCCCGCAGCCTGCGAACGTTTAGCCCGCATTTCTCACCGGATTTGGTGCATCGGCTCGCGGAATCTGTTAAACGTTTATGAAACAATAAGTTGACAGATACAGCGAGGAATTCCGATGCAAACAGAGTGTATGACAGATCAATTCGAATTTGAAGCCTGTAACGGGCGTAAGGTTGTGGGTGCTTTTGACGGCGGTGCGATCACTTCAGATGCTGGATGTCTGTTGCTGCGCCAGACGGACAGGGCGATTGGCCTGATTGATCGTGTTGTCGCCTGTTTTTCCGATCGTCGCAATCCTGCCCGGGTTGTCCATTCCCTGCACAGTCTGCTTTCGCAGCGGATCATGGGTCTTGCTCCTGGCTATGAGGATGTAAATGACCATGATGAGCTGCGCCACGATCCTGTCCTTGCGCTTGTGGGCGGTTCACCGTCGAGCGGCAGATCTGATTGTGCTGCCCTTGCCGGCAAATCGACGCTCAACCGGCTGGAACATTCTTCGTCGGATGATTTATCTGCGCGCTATCACAAGTTCAACCATGACAGCAATGCGATTGAGCGGCTGTTTGTGGATATGTTCATCGAGACCCATGACAGGCCGCCGGGCGAGATCATACTTGACGTTGATGCTACGGATGATGTTCTGCACGGGGAACAGGAGGGTCGGTTCTATAGAGCGTGTTTGTGTCGAGTAGATTCAGTTTCTTTCCGTGCGCGAATATGATTCTGATTGGGGTGACCTGATTCGGTTCGAAGCCAAGGATTTTCAATGCCCAAGCCCCATCCGATTGAATTGCGTAAACGTGTTGTAGCTCATGTAGAAGAAGGCCACACTCATCGTGGAACGGCTGCCCAGTTCAAAGTCTCCGTCAAATTTGTGAATGATATGGTGAAGTTGAAACGTGAAACTGGCTCGCTTGCTCCAAAACATAACCCGGGAAAAACAGGCCATGGCAAGCTTTCACCCTATAAAGACTGGCTTCGAAAACGGGTTGATGAACAAAAGGACATTACAATCCGTAAGCTTTGTGCGGAGCTGAACGAAAAATTCAACCTCAATGTCCATCATTCGCCTGTCTGGCATGTTGTGCGCAGTTTCGGGTTGTCGCATAAAAAAAGACTATTTATGCCAAGGAGCAACACCGCATCGACGTGAAAAAAGACCGCGAACTCTGGAAGACAAGGCGTGTTCCGTTTTTGAATCGGTCGATTGAAAAACTTGTCTTCATTGATGAGACGTCCACAAACACCAAAATGGCCAAGCAAACTGGATGGGCCCCAACAGGAGAGCGCCTCATAGATTTTGTCCCTCATGGCCACTGGAAGAAGCAGACACTTATCGCAGGCCTGCGCAGTCATGGACTGGTTGCGCCCTGGGTTATTGACCGGGCCATGACCAAAGAAATCTTTGAGATTTATGTTGAGACACAGTTGGCGCCAGAACTGGAAAAGAGAGATGTCGTAATCCTTGACCACCTAGCCGCTCACAAGAGCGAAAAAGCCGAGCAGATCTTGCGAGATATCGGCGCATGGTTTTTGTTCCTGCCGAAATATTCCCCAGATCTCAATGCCATTGAAATGGCCTTTTCGAAGCTCAAGGCTCATCTGAGGAAGGCAGGCGCCAGAACCTTCGATGATGTCTGGAAGGCAATCGGAGAGGTCTGCCATATGTTCACGCCAATGGAGTGCCGGAATTTCTTCAGGGCAGTCGGCTGTGAATTCACGTGATGCGAACACGCTCTAATGGTTATTACGGCTGTTACAGCAAATTCCGGAATCGTTGAATCAAAACGGGATCACATTCGCGGTCGAGCGTAAGCGAGAGGCAGCGAATGCGGTCACAATCAAGCGTTTCGCGATAGCGATAACGCGGAGCCCCAAACCGGGAATTGCTTTACTGGCTGCGGCCCGATGATTGCCGCCGGAGTTGAACCCTTCACGAAACAACACAGGAAAATCGCTGAAATCACTCCCTTCGCACATCAGCGGAGCGTTCATCCATGCGTCGGAAAACCGGAACCTGAAGGCACTCTGTCTTGCAAAATTCTCCGCTTTAAAAACAGTCCGGTGAGATATCCGGGTTAAGGCGCCGCTGCAAGCACTTCAATTTCCACTTTGAATTCCTGCTTTGTAAAGCCCGATACAATCAGCAGTGTAGAACCCGGCAGACAATCTGTATTTCCAATAAACTCATCCCGTGCCCGCATATAATCTGGAAAGAATTCGCGATCCGTTACGAAGGCAGTAACGTGCATGACATCTGTGGGTTTCATCCCGCCTTCTTCTAGAATACGCTGAATGTTTTCAAAGCAGATGCGTGCTTGTTCATAGGGGCTTTCAGGAATTAGTTCATTGCTGCAAATACCAAGCTGCCCGGACGTCTTTATGATGCGCCAGCCATTCGGAATTTCCACTCCATGCGAGTAATTTCCAAATGGCGGGTGGATTGTATTTGGTGTTAACGCTTTCACTTTACGTCACAATTTCGTTCCGAAAAAAATATCCTTGACCGCAAACAATTATTTTGCAAGCCTAAATCATCATCTCTGGCACGGATTTATTTCAAGGGCCACGCAACACTGTTTCTCGCAAAGGAGAAAACATGGGTAAGCGTGTCCTTTTGGTGCGTCATGGAGACGAACCAGCTGATGACCGGGTAGTCACCTGGTTGCATCAGGCTGGTTACGAAATAGATATTCGAAAGCCGTTTGCAGGTGACTCGTTGGGAGCGCCGGGAAATGATCTGGCAGGTACGGTCATCTTTGGAGGCATGTACAATGCCTATGATGAAGAGAAGCATCCATTCTTGAAAGAAGAGTATCGGTGGATAGGAGAATCCATTGATGCTCGATTGCCCGTTCTGGGTATATGCCAAGGAGCACAGATGATTGCCCGTCACCTGGGCGCTGTTGTCGGGCCTCTAGAAGAAGAAGTTTTCGAATTTGGGTATTACAAAGTCGATCCGACTTCCGCTGCAGCTGGATTTATGGAAAAACCGCTTTGGTTCACCCAAGCGCATTTTCACACGTTCGAATTGCCCCATGGTGCGGTGCGGTTGGCAGGGAATGATTCCTACGAAAACCAGGCATTCCGATATGGTGATCGGGTGTACGGACTGCAGTTTCATCCTGAGGTGACAATTGAAGGATTCCGCCGCTGGCAGAACCAAAAATGGGATGTTTATGATCGCAATGGTGTTCAAAATCGCTGCGAGCAGACCCGGCTGATGTACGAGCATGATGCCGCCCAGGCCGAGTGGTTTTATGATTTTCTTGAAAAGTTGTTTGGGGAGCCAGCATGAGCCTTCAGAGATATTGGGCTGATTTGAAAGCTCCCGCATTCAAGGATTTGCCGGATGACCTGGTCGCAGTCCTGCCGATTGGTGCCATTGAACAGCATGGTCCACACTTGCCTGTTTCTGTAGATCGCGATTTGGTTGAAGCGGTCATCGCCCGGACTCTGCCACAATTGATGCCTGATCAGAACATCCTAGTTTTGCCGACCCTCACAGTGACCAAAAGCGGCGAGCATGATCAACATCCTGGTACACTTTCATTGTCTGCAGAAACGCTCCTGGGTGCATTATGCGAAACCGGTGCTTCCGTCGCTCGTTCAGGTGTCTCCCGGCTCGTTCTGTTCAATGGCCATGGGGGGAACACGGCAGCCTTAGAAATTGCAGCCCGTGATTTGCGCATCAATCAGAATTTGATAGTTGCAACCTGTTCGTGGTTTGGCTTCGCGGATTATTCAGAAGTTATCGACGAAGCCGAGCTGGCATATGAAATTCATGCGGGCAATATCGAGACTTCAGCGATGCTCGCAGTAAAGCCGCATTTGGTCGACATGACCGTCGCTGCCGATTTCAAGTCGGCCATCGTCGACTGGGAAAAGAAATTCCAATTTATCGGCTTAACCGGGCAACCGGCACGCCCCGGCTGGGTCATTGGTGATCTAAACCCGGATGGGGCCTGTGGCAATGCGGCTACTGCCACGCCAGAAAAGGGCGAACTTCTGCTTGAAACGGCGTCAGAAAACTTTGCCCGGTTTCTTTCCGAGTTTTCTCAATTTGATTTACGTAGGCAACCATGACAGCAACACAACCAATTGATCAGATATTGCCCAACGTGCGAGTTCCAACATCTCTGATCAAACGCCCCGATCAGTTTGGTGGAACTTTAGTTCAAGATTGCATTTGCGGCGACCTGATAATTCGAAATGGTCGCATCTTTGGAATGAAAAAGACTACGCTTCCAGGTGAAGCAGACCGGCTGATATTGCCGAAGTTGACAGAAGTTCATGTGCATCTCGACAAATGCCACACTGTTTCGCGCCTGGAAGGGGTAGGAGGAGATTTGCAAGCAGCTATAGACACACAAGGAGCTGACAAGAAAAACTGGACACCCGATGATGTGCGGAACAGGGCAACTCGGGGCCTTGTTGAGTTGGTTGAGGCGGGTTGCGGCAATGTTCGTTCCCATGTGGACTGGATTGAATTTGTTGACTGTTTCTCTCTCCCCTTCACTTGGCACGTTCTTAATGAAATCGCGCAGGAGTACCGTAACGCTGTTACCCTGCAGATTTCACCCCTGATCGGTATTGACCAATATGCTGAGTCGGGATTTGCTGACCGGATAGCAGGAGAACTTGCCAAGGACAATGGCGTTTTGGGAGTGTTCGTCTTTGATCAACCGGAGCGTCGTGCCGGCATTACATCAGCAATAAAGGCTGCAGAAAAACATAATCTCGCAATAGATTTCCATGTCGATGAAGGTTTGTCAGACGGTCTCAACGGTTTGGAAATCATTGCCGATGTTATCTTGGATACGGGTTTTCAGGGGCCGGTCTTGTGTGGCCATGCATGTAGCTTGATGAACATCAAACCCGACCCTTTTAAGAAACTTGCCGACAAACTCCTCCAGTCCGGCATCACGGTTGCCAGTCTTCCGGTAACCAATCTGTATCTTCAAGGACGAACTGCCGGAACGCCTGATCGTCGGGGAGTAACACGGATTAGTGAGCTTCAAACCGCAGGCGTTCCGGTTGTCTTAGGTACTGACAATGTTCGTGATGCGTTTTGTCCCTTGGGCAACCATGACCCAATTAGATCTTTGATGCACGCAGTTTTGGCGGCTCACTTGGATCCTCCCTTTGGCGATTATCTTCCCGTGATCACAACAACTGCTGAAACTGCTCTTGGACTTGAACCGACATTTATCGATTGCGCTTCAATCGAAGAGTTGATTGTTTTTGACGCCGCTTCCACAGCTGATCTGATGTCAGGAATGACGCCTCCGATTTCCATGTCTGCAGTATTGCAAGGAGAACTCACTTGAATTCGATCTCAGGCAAAACAACTACTGACTGGGAGGCATTTGCTGAAAAACTGTCCCCTGTTGAAGTGATTAGCGAAACAGTTCTGGTCAAGAAAAGGTCCCGAGATTTCTTTTGGTACAGTCCGATATTGAACGATCAACTCAAACGCTGTTTTGGCGATCTAGTGGCAGTTCCAAAATCGGTTGATGAGATGAGACATTGCCTCAAAGTTGCTTTTGAAAAAGAGGCTCCCGTTGTCCTTCGCGGTGGTGGTACTGGTAATTATGGCCAGGCGGTTCCAGTCGATGGAGGTCTGATCATTGAAACCACTTCCATGAGGCAAATTGTTGAAATTGGCGATGGATTTGTCCGCGTAGAAGCTGGTGCCTTGATGGCAGATATCAACCGTGCGTTGAAAGAAACAGGTCAAGAAATGGCTATGTTTCCTTCCACCCAGGATATCGCAACAATAGGTGGATTTGTCGCTGGCGGTTCGGTGGGGATTGGATCATTGGCGACTGGAGCTTTGCGGGAACCCGGGAACCTGATCGAGTTGAAAGCTCTATCGGTTGAGGCAGAGCCAGTGCTTCATATTTTTCGAGGTGACGATGTATTGAAAGTTCACCATGCATGGGGGCTTAACGGCGTAATAACCGAAGTCACGTTACGTGCGGTTCCGAACCGCGACTGGATTGCTTGTATGGCTACCTTTGAGGATTATCAAAGTGCCTATGACGCTGGTTATGCAGTTTCTGTGTCCGAAGCTATCGAGCCCAAAATGGCAAGCGTCGTAGATACGCGTATCGTGGATTACTTCCCGAGCCTTGAAGGACATATCGACAAGGGCCGGGAACTCCTCGCCTGTTATGTGCCTGCTGAAAACGTTGCAACTTTCGAAGAATTGATAACCGGTTTTGGCGGCCAGATGGATCTGGCTCTTGACGATGATAAACGCATAGCTGCGGACATCCCGCATGTATTTGAATTTTGTTTCAACCATACAACTTTGCAGGTTTTAAAATCAGACCGCTCCGCAACTTACCAGCAAGTGGGCGTATCCGACCCATCGGATGCCGAAGCAATTACGCGACTGAGGCAAGATCTTGGTACAGACGTGTGGACCCATAATGAGTTCTACCGCCTCGACGGAAATGTCGTGGCAATTGACATTCCAATCATCTGGTACTCGGACGAGGAACGCTTGAAAGAAATCAACAGGACCTATGAGAAACATGGGTTCGCAATTTACGATGCCCACACAAACAAAGTCGAGGGTGGAGGCCTGCATAACGCCAATTACGGGCATCTAGCATGGAAAAAGCGACTGGATCCCAAAGGATTGCTGAACAGTTCAAAATCCGCCGCCTGGCAAGATGTGAAGCATTTGAGTGCTGAAGAAATTCAGGCAAAGGCAGTTGTATGAGGAACAGATTATGACCGACTTGAAAACTATCCCTCTCAATCCAAACTTTGGTGTAGAAGTCACAGGGCTTCCGCTTTCAGAGTTTGTTCCGTCAGGTCGATTTGGTGAATTGAGAGACCTGTTTGAAGAACATTCTGCCCTACTATTTCGACGACAGGATTTCAGTGATGCGGCTCACTTAGAGCTCGCCCACGCCTTTGGTCCGATCGAAGACCGTAAAGCTGACGAACGAAAAAAGGGGGAAGAGTTTACAATCCCCAAAGTTACGAATGTCCAAGCAGACAGTTCTCTTAACGGAGACATGGACATGAACCAGCTAAATCTGGAAGCGAACTTTCTTTGGCACTCAGACAGCACGTTTTTCCCGACACCTGCGCTTACAAATATCCTGATTGCGCGTGTGGTCACCACAGAAGGCGGAGCTACCGAACTTGCTTCAACCCGTGCTGCATGGGCAGCAGTCCCACAGACCCTTCGGCACCGTATTGTCAACCGTGGCATCTGGCATCACTATTCAGTCTCACGAGCAAAAATTTCGCCGGAACTTGCAAAACTACCGATGTTCCACAAATGGCCGGCTACGCACTGGAAATCTGTTTGGACAAACCCGGTAAATGGCCGCGAGGCACTTTACCTTGCTTCCCATGCTTACAGCGTGGACGGATATGACGAGGATGAGAGCGCAGCATTGCTTGAGGAGCTGATCAGCTTTTGCACCCAACCGGAATTTACATACTCGCACACCTGGGAGGTAGGTGATGTGTTGCTTTGGGATCAACGCGCGGTGATGCATCGCGGAACCCCGTGGCCACAGGAACAACCTCGCACCTTGTGCAGCATTTGTACAACGGTGACAAATGAAGACGGTCTGCAGGAGATGCACTTACCAAACTGAGAATTCCCGCGGTCCGCTGAAGAGCCGCGAGCAGGCAAAAAAGTCTGCAAAAATTGATGTTCATTCAAGCAACCAAAGGAAGGGTAACAAAATGAAATACTTTACCAGAACCGGAAAACTTATGCCGAAGGTCATTACCGACCAGGTCGGCAAAATCGGGAAGGAAACCATCCAACGCCGGGAGTTTCTTGCGCTCGCAAGTTCTTTTGGTGCTACTGCGGCGACAGCTTATGCAATGCTGGGAATGCCGGCGCCTGCGCTGGCGACTGGAGAGCCCAAGCAAGGCGGAACCGTTCGCATCCAGATGGAAGTCCGCGCCCTGAAAGACCCTCGCACGTTTGACTGGAGCCAGATTGCCAACTTCTCGAGAGGCTGGCTTGAAAACCTTGTCTCCTACGAAAATGATGGCACGTTTCTTCCCGTTCTGCTTGAAAGCTGGGAAATCAGTGATGACGCACGTGTTTACACCCTTAATGTTCGCAAGGGTGTAAAGTGGAACAATGGTGACGATTTCACTGCTGAAGATGTGGCACGCAACATTATCGGTTGGTGTGACAAGGATGTTGAAGGCAATTCAATGGCCGGTCGTTTTGCAGTGCTGGTTGATCCAAACACCAATAAGGCGCTCGATGGTGGCATCGAGGTTGTGGACAGTCATACAGTCCGCCTCAACCTGCCGCGTGCCGATATTTCCTTGATTGCCGGGATGGCTGATTATCCTGCTGCAATTGTTCATGGTTCACACAACCCGGAAAACATGCTTGGCAATCCGGTTGGAACTGGCCCGTATGTACCTGAAAGCCTGGAAGTCGGCGTCAAGGGAGTGCTGGTGCGTAACGACAAACATACCTGGTGGAATGCCCGAAACGGTGCATGGCTGGATCGGATCGAATATCTCGATTACGGAACTGATCCATCCGCATTCGTAGCAGCGGCTGAATCAGAAGAAGTCGATATGACATACACAATTGAAGGTGAGTTCATCGATATTTTTGACGCTCTGGACGGCTGGGTGCAGAATGAAGTTGTCACCATGGCGACAATCGTCGTCCGACCGAACCAGCTCGCCGAAGTAAATGGTATTAAACCGTATGCTGACAAACGTGTAAGGCAAGCGATCAACATGGCTGTCGACAATTCTTTATTGCTTGAGCTTGGATACTCGGGACGCGGTATTGTCGCGCACAATCATCACGTGGGGCCAGCACACCCCGAATACGCCGACGTTGGTGCACAAAAACATGATCCTGCCGGTGCCAAAGCGTTGCTCGAAGAAGCCGGGATGGCTGATTTCGAACATGAGATCATCTCGATTGACGATGATTGGCGCAAAAACACAACTGATTCGGTGGCGGACCAACTTCGCAAAGCGGGTTTCAATGTGAAACGAACCGTTATTCCAGGCTCAACATTCTGGAACGACTGGGCGAAGTATCCATTCAGTTCAACCAATTGGAACCACCGACCGCTTGGGGTGCAAATCTGGGCATTGGCCTATCGTGCCGGGGAAGCCTGGAATGAATTCGGATGGTCAAATGCGGAATTTGATGCAATTCTTGAACAGGCGCTTTCAACTCCGGATACTGAAGCGCGTCGTGCCTTGATGGCCAAGGGTGAGAAGTTGATTCAGGACGAAGGTGTTACCATCCAGCCTTATTGGCGTTCGCTCTATAACCATACACGTGAAGGACTGAAAGGTGGTGCACACCACATTTCATTCGAAATTCGTCCGGCAAATTTGCACTGGACTTAAACGAACCTGGTAGGCTGGATTAAAGAACTGGCCTGCTTCGATTATTTCTGTCAGGAACTCCCATGACGCTTGAGATCATGATCCTTGTAGCGCAAGCAGCCAGCGTTTTCTTGCTTGCTGCATGGCTAACTACAGGCGTATTTGAAAACCTTGTTTATTCTCCTCTCAACAGCACTTTCACCGCTGAAGTCCTGGACATGTCCCGGATGCGGGATGAATATCCTGAAGCCTATGCCATGGTTTCTCACCGCCGAATTACAAATCCAAAACTGCAACTGGCACTGTTCCGGCTGATTGTTACATGGGAATTTATTGCTACTGTCGCACTTTGGGTGAGTACAATCGCTTTCATTTTGATGTTTGCAGGGCAGGTAGAGGCCAACATAGCCCGTATGCTGGGTCTGCTGGGAGCATTGCTCTTCACAGCGACTTGGGCCGGCTTTCTAATTGTTGGAAACTGGTTTTGCTACTGGTTCTGCCACGAAGGTGCGCAAAACACTCACTATCAAATGATGCTCTGGGGCTTGGGGACAATGATCCTTCTAGTTGTCGGCTGAAGGTGACGATAGACTAGAGCGTCGGGCGATTACGTTGCAACGCATCCGGCTGCTTTGAAGAAATTCCAGCATTCTTGCGGTTCGAACAGGTTGCAGACTTCTCCAACAGCTTTCCATAGATCATCGTATGTTCGTGCCTTTGCTTTGCGCAGCAATGTTTTCAATTTGGAGAATGCCATTTCAATCGGGTTGAAGTCTGGCGAATAACGCGGCAGGAATAACCCGGATATCTCACCGGACTGTTTTTAAAGCGGAGAATTTTGCAAGACAGAGTGCCTTCAGGTTCCGGTTTTCCGACGCATGGATGAACGCTCCGCTGATGTGCGAAGGGAGTGATTTCAGCGATTTTCCTGTGTTGTTTCGTGAAGGGTTCAACTCCGGCGGCAATCATCGGGCCGCAGCCAGTAAAGCAATTCCCGGTTTGGGGCTCCGCGTTATCGCTATCGCGAAACGCTTGATTGTGACCGCATTCGCTGCCTCTCGCTTGCGCTCGACCGCGAATGCGGTCACACTTTGCATCCATGATTCCGGGAAGTGCTGTATTCGCTCATGAGCCCTGGAGAATTCATTGGCAAAGGGGCAACCGGAAGCCATTGCAACCTTGATGCGTCTGACGGAAACACGGACAAGGGCCCCTGTCTTGAGAAGCTTCAAGCGGATCGTTCCACAGGTGGCCCTGGCAAGCGATGTACCTGCAAGTCTGACCTGCCCCCTTTAAAATCATACATATAAAAGTAGAGTCTGTCACAAGGAGACAGACCGATGAGAAAGAGCCGTTTCACGGAAGAACAGATAATCCGTATTCTGAAGGAACAGGAATCGGGGCAGCCAACAGCGATAGTATGTCGTCAGCACGGGATCGCTGAGAGCACTTTTTATAAATGGAAGGCGAAGTACGGCGGTATGGAGGTGTCAGAGGCCAAGCGCTTGAAAGCCCTTGAGGATGAGAACCGCCGCCTGAAGTCGCTTCTGGCTGATGCTCACCTTGATATATCGATGCTGAAGGATGTGGCGTTAAAAAAATGGTAACGCCTGCCGGGAAGCGGAATGCTGTCGCCCACCTCAGGGCCGCACATGAGGTGAGCGAACGGCGGGCGTGCAGGGTGCTGGATATTGACCGGTCCTTGATCAGATACAAAAGCCGCAGGCCACGGGATGAGCATATCCGTGAACGCCTTCGCGCACTGTCAGGCGAGCGCAAGCGGTTTGGTTATCGCCGCCTGCATATTCTGCTTGCGGGAGATGTAGCCAACAAAATTATTTGGGAATCTGCGGACGCGAATTGAACTAATTATTTTGGGAATGGCGATTAGTTATATTTTGTGTTTTCAACACTTTAGACCTAATTCGGGGGTTCCCAATGCATTTATGCAGGGTCCGCAAAATTCAGCATTCCCAACTTAATTATTAAGTGCCGGAAATCATTGAACATATTGCGGACCTATTGGTAAACCTATTGAATATCTGAAATTGATTGCGGACCCTATTGCGGACCCTTTGTTTTTTTGAGGTGTCGAGCTTTAATGCCAGCGGCAAAATATGGAAGTGCGGGCTGATGCATCTTTGATGCATATTCGACAAATTCTTCTTCACTCATTTTGTTGTTATCTACAAGTGCCTTTCTTTCGGCTTGAACGGCGCTGAGGCTCAATAAAAAGGTAGCACCTAAACTATCTCCTTTTTCCGCTAATTCTTCTTCATCTAAAAAGGCTAGTTCTTCTTCAGCATATTCACTCAAGACGGTAATTAAAGTCGAACGCCCAAGTATTTTAAAATTCCTGAAATTTTCGTCAGACAATAAATCTTGCATAGTAACAGTATTCTGCCTAGGCTCTTCTTTTCCAAATAGAAAGTAGTCGATTTTTCGACCTGTAGCGACGGTCGCTTGCAGTAAAATTTCAATTGGAATGGAGTTTCGTTTACGCCATGACGAAATAGTCTTGTTGGAAATTTCCATCATGTTGGCCAACTCAGTGTCTTTTGTGATTCCCAATTCAACTTTTATTCTCGTGATGACTGCTTCAGCGTCAATTTCAACTGATTTAGACATGTTAATCCTCAACTCGAAGAATATTTGTTGACAATCTGCATACTGCAGATTATTTATTCTGCATTATGCAGATGCATGTGGTATAGCGGAGAAAGGAAGCAAAGTGGAGTCTAAAGGCAATGTATTGGCCCTTGTAAGAGCATCTTTCATTGTGCAGGGGACTTCTTTCAACGCTTGGTGTAAGGCCAACCATATTGTTCGTAGATCAGCAGAACAGGCCTTACTCGGTGATAACAAAAGTTCAAACGCACGTGAGCTAGCTGAATTTATCCTAAAAGCTGCTGGTTTTGTACCCGACATAATTAATCGGGATTGGTGATAATTAATTCGGGATTAACCGGTATTTTCTTGTATCAAACGGTTTGTATTGAAACTCAAGCATTCTTGATGGTTACAAAGGTTCTAAATCATTGTCGTCAGAAGTCACAGGGCTTTTTCTTTTTTGGACCATTCGATTTGAAAAAATCTGGAAATGGCGCTTCGTGATGGGGTGAGTTCTTTGCCGACATTCTCAATCAACCAGCTGCGCATTTGATCGTATGTCAGCTTGTCTTCGTTTTCCAACAGGAATTTTTTCACCTGAGGGTTTTTCTCAATCCGAGTTTTTCGCCCCTTCCGTTTGTCATAATGCTTTGTTTTTGGCCCCTTTAAAGTGCGTTTAAGAGCGCTTCGAGGAACCAATACAAACCCTTCTGGCGTGATGGGGTTTTTGCAGGCGGGACAGATTCTAATGCTGACATTTTCTGACATAGTGCTTTCTCCGGTCATAGCGTCATTCTGTTGCGATCTGTTACTCAGGTTCTCCGAGATGGTTCTTCGCCGGAATGTCAAGCCGATCTGGATTTAACAGTTACGCGGCATTCAGGAATGCCTCATGCTCTTCCTTGGAGAGCAATACATAGTTGCCGGGATACCTGCACCAGCCCATTATCCATCAAAGCAAAGCCGCCTACTATACGAACGAATCCGCAACTGCTGCATTTTTCAAGCCCGTTGATGGTTTGCAGTTTTTCCGGCTAGCTTCCCGATCTGCCATAACGGCTTCAAACATGACAAATCCCTATTTCAGTTTGTCCGGCTCAATACCAAGTTGTGAGGCTATCTGTTCAGCGTCAGGGGTTACACCGCCTGTGATATTGTAGCCGTGTGGAATGGTGAGATGGACGTGCTGATCAGAACTTTCAGAAACCCCTTTACCGATGATCGTAAAGTTTTCTTTCCGATCGGAACCGGGTGTATGTGCATCAATAAAAGCGGTCTTGCAGGGTTGCAGGTCTCCATAGCGGACCGTACGCGACTCCATATCCAGTGGCGTCATTCAAAGTCTCCTGTGTGTAGATGGATCTGTTTCCAGATTGCGGTCTCATCGATCAAAGTCCATTCCCGGCGCAATGTCGGTTGTTCAGCACCAAACGAGCCGAATTCCGCATGGGTAATCCCCATGACATGAACATCAGCCCCGGTAGGTTTCCCAAACATGCCCCAACCATCGTGAGTGCCGCTGAGGCTCCACCGAAGTGCTGCCCGTGGCGGCATGGTTTTGTCCTCGCGGCCGATACAGTGTGCAACAGTGAATTCTGCCGAGGGAAAAGAAGCTCTGAGACCCATCCAGAACCTGTCCACCGGCCGATGACCGTGCACGGTCATCGGCCGGGATATTCTGCCTGCACAGCCCTGTCATACCGGCTGGGCACCACCGACATATCCGCATTCATGAGTGCATTCAGGATGTCTGCCAGCCTTTGTCCCCACTCATTCCCGTTGCCGCTTCCTTGATAAGGGCCCTCAATGTCACTGGCGGGTGTCAATGGCCTCGAACACGCGTCGAGACCGCCCTCGCGTCTTATGATATCTTTTGCATAACTTTCCGGATCGGTTCCAAGCTGCCGGACAATGGCGCCCTGATCACGGATCAGCCATTCATCATTGATCTGGTTGTTGATTGCATGGCAGTCCGCAATGATGCGGTAAACAAGTTTTGTGCCGGTTGCTTTGCCATATACACCGTCCCCTGAGTGCGTGGCAGTTGATAATATTCGGTGCGAACTCAGCATGCCGGTTTCCGGTGTTCCGCACCAAATGACATCCTCACCAAGCAGTTGGCGATCGGGAAACTCTGCGAGTGTTGCCATGGTGGCGGCGATGACCCCTTCGTTTCCAACCACCACTGATGCCGGAGCTCGTACCACTATGTCCTTGGCATAGTAGTCATGCAGCCTGGCGATGCCCCTGCCCTCCCAAATTTCATGGGTGATGCCGATAATATAGTCAGGAAAGTCCCTGAATTTCGGATCAAAGTTTTTCATCATTCCAGTTCTCGGGAGTTCGCGCTGATTTGCGGATAATCAAATCACCTTCAATTTCGATTGTTGAAGTGGGTGTATCGGGGGCCTCAATGCGTTCCAGAAGCAAATCGATAGTCGACTGAACCATCCGGTTTACCGGCTGGCGTACGGTTGTAAGTTGATAGGCTCCCCAACTGGCAAGCGGCACGTCATCGTATCCGATAACGGAAATATCCCTGCCGGGTTCAACGCCCGCTTCTCGAAGTTCGTCCAGCACCGCAAAAGCCATATGGTCATTCCCAACAAAAATCGCATCCGGCGTTTCTGGTCCATCCATAATTTCCCGCGTGCATGCAATTGCAGTGTCACGGTTATACATCCCATCAAGAACAGCTATTGGCGCAACGCCGGCAGCCTGCAGGGTTTGAACAAAGCCAGCTTTTCTGTCCCGCCCGGTTGTACTTCCCTGCCAGCCTGCGATATGGGCAATGCGTTCATGGCCGCCCGCCAACAGGAATTCGGCAACTTTGGCACCGCCTTTCAGGTTGGCTGAGGAGACAGTCGCAAAATTAGCGTCGTCCTGACCACGGTTAAACAGCACGACCGGGATGCCCAGGCTCTCGGCCCTCTGCGCTAGGTTTGAGCTCAGGGAGACCGATGCCGCAATTATGCCATCAACCTGATAATCCATCAGGTTCTGAAGCACGTTGTCGACGCTTTCCTCTGAGTTGAATGCTGTGAATATCAGAATATGATACCCCTTTTCCTGAAGCAGATTGGACAGGCGTTCAAGAGCAAGCGGATAGAACTGGTTTTCGAGATAGGCAACTACCAGACCAATGATCCGGCTTTTCGAAGATACCATTGCCCGCGCCAGCACGTTGGGCCGATAGCCCAGTTCCTCTGCTGCGCGGCGAACTTTTTCAGCTGTTTTTTCTGATGCGGATGCGCCCGGCGTAAAGACACGGCTGACAGCTGACTGGCTAACCCCTGCCCGTTTTGCAACCTCGTTTGATGTAACCTTCGAATGCGCCATCAGCCTGCAGTCCACCCCCCATCAATCAACAAAGACGAACCGGTTACCAGTGCGGACGCGTCAGAGGCAAGATAGACCGCTGCTCCCATTACGTCTTCCACGGTTCCCACCCGACCGAGTTTTATCTTGTTCTCGATCCAAGCACGCTTTTCCGGGTTTTCAAACGTGGATCGGGTAAGATCGGTAAGGATGAAAGTCGGACATATCGTGTTGAACCGGATGCCCGCAGGACCCCACTCAATCGCCATCGCCTTGGTAAACCCTTCCACAGCATGTTTGGATGCACAATAGACCGCGCGATCCTGACCGCCGACGTGAGCCATCTGCGAAGAAATGGTGACTATCGAACCGTGTTTTCCGGTCTTAGACAGCCTGCTGGCGACCGATCTCGCCAGAAAGAATGCTGCCTTGGTATTGATGTCCATGACCGCATCATAGTCATGGACTTCTGTTTCCGCGGCTGGTGAATGCCTTGCAAGACCGACCGCATTGATCAGAATGTCGAACGGTTCGGAGGTTTCTATCAGTTCGCTGACTTCGTTGACATCCGTTATATCCAGAACATGACTGGAAGCTTTGCCTCCGGCGGAACCAATGGCAAACACCGCTTCCTGCAATTCCATCTGTCGGCGGGCACACAGCAATACGTCAGCACCATGCTCGGCCAGAGCGGCCGCACACCCAAGCCCAATGCCTGAGGACCCGACGGCCACAAGAGCCCGTTTTCCATCCAGTCTGAAACTGGGAGTAGTAGGCAATTCCATCAACCGGCTCCCATGGGCACACATACCCTGCCTGTTACGCGGGCCTTGTTGAATTCACGCAGGCGGGCAAATACGTCAATTCCGACCTGCCGATACAAATCCAGCAGATCCACCAAAACCCAGTTCTCTCTGATAAGTCCGTCTTCAAGTCGCCAGAAGTCGAGGCTTCGCAACAAAACCTCCCTGCCCGCTGGTGCGATCCCCATCCACCCGTCGTCCGTAAGGGTTAGCCGCATATTGGGCCAGCCGGTTTCGCATACGTAATTGCCTTCTGCAAACCAGTGAGACATCAAATCACCCATCGCATCCAGCTTGCGATCGGGCATCGCGCGCAGAAACGGTATCTGATGCCAGTTTCTGAACCCGAAAATGCCCCTTCCGGTACCTATGCCCGTAGGTCCATACCAATTAAAGCGCGGATGCCAGTATTTCTCGAGGTTCATGACTTCCGGGCCGCCTTCTGACGGATGTCTGCACAGATCCTTCAGCATCGCCAGCACATGTTTATGGGCCGCAGTGCCATCACCGCTAACGCAAAGGCCATCAGCGGTCATTGGTGCAGGTGTGCAAAGGAATGCTCCGAGTTGCGGAGCAAGCGGCCAGGCATTCGCCTGTGTCATCAATTCCGGGATATCCCAGATGGTCTGCATTCCAGTAATTTCTCCATCGCGGACATGGAAAAATTCATGGTAGCGCATATGCACCAGATGCCCGGTTGGCGGGATGTCCAGGAAAGGTTCTACGAAGGTACCCATGTAGTTACCCATACAACCGATCCACGCCTCCGATTCTGGCGTTACCCCGGCCAACAGAATCATGTCGCGCCGCTCAAGATCAGGGAGCGCGGCAGAAAGCGGTAACAAACAGTTCTCGAAATATGCGTCAGGCCCGGATTGATCCCCAAACGGATGGCACATCTGGAGCGTTGCATCTTTTGCGAAGGTTTCGGACATGGCAGAACGAACCGGTCCGGGGGCAAATGTCTCCGTAGCCCTGCGATAGGGATAGATCAGCTGTTTCAGATCGTCAGATGTCATGATGAACCCTATTCGGCTGCAACACCATAGGGGATGTTCTTGCCGCCATACCGCCTGACTCTAATATTGCATTGTTCCGCATGACCGACAAACCCTTCCAGCATACAAAGCCGGGAACCGTACTCCCCTACCAACGTGGCTGCTTCATCAGATGTAACTTTCTGATAAGAATGAGTTTTCAGAAACTTACCAACCCAAAGGCCGCCGGTATACCGCCCGGCTTTTTTGGTAGGTAGCGTGTGGTTGGTACCAATTACCTTGTCTCCATTTGCAACATTGGTTCGCGGTCCCAGGAACAGGGCACCATAGGAATGCATATTGTCCAGATACCAGTCGTCCCGGTCAGTCATGACCTGCACATGTTCGTAAGCGAGATCGTTGGCAACCTGCAGCATTTCTTCGTGTGTATCACAGACATAAACATCGCCATAATCTTCCCAGCTGACGGCAGCTGTCTCCCGGGTAGGCAAAATGGCAAGAATACGTTCTATCTCTTCCAGCGTTTCGTCAGCCAGCTTTTTCGAGTTGGTAATCAGGCAGGCCGGTGAATTGTACCCGTGTTCCGCCTGACCGAGAAGGTCGGTGGCGCACAGTTCAGCATCAACCGTTCCGTCCGCGATTACCATGGTTTCTGTCGGACCGGCGAACAGATCGATACCGACACGGCCGAACAGCTGACGCTTGGCTTCTGCAACGAAGGCGTTGCCCGGACCAACAAGCATGTGCACCGGTTCTATTGTCTGTGTGCCGATTGCCATTGCACCGACGGCTTGAATGCCACCGAGGACATAGATTTCATGGGCACCGCCCAGGTGCATTGCCGCCACAATGGCCGGATGCGGTTTGCCGTCAACTGGCGGAGCAGAAGCCACAATTCTGGGCACCCCGGCCACCGATGCGGTCAGCACAGACATATGGGCTGATGCGACCATCGGAAACTTGCCGCCCGGCACATAACACCCCACCGACTGGACGGGAATATTCCGATGCCCCAGGATGACGCCGGGAAGGGTTTCAACTTCAATGTCAGTCATCGATGCGCGTTGCGCCTCGGCAAATCGGCGAATTTGGTCCTGGGCGAACTTGATGTCTTCCATGTCACGATCAGACACTTGTTGCATAGCAGCCGTGATTTCGGAATCTGAAAGGCGGAACTGTTCTGGATTATAGTTATCAAACTTGTTCGAAAGTTCGCACACAGCCTCGTCGCCGCGCATCTCAATGTCCTTAAGGGTCGTTTCAACGACAACGCGAACCTTTGCGTCATCTTCCGCCTTTTCGGAATCAGCCTTGCCAGATTTCAAATGTTTGATCGTCATACTTTTTTACCTTCCCCCGTGCCATTCCGAAGTGCACCAGTGAAAACGGCAGCGTGATGAGCATTCTTCCTTGCGGGCGGGCCAGGCGATGGCGAGAATCTTGTAGAAGGAGATTCGCCTATGCCTCGCGGCTACCACCACCTGACCCAAGATGAACGTTGCCAGATTTGGGGGTTGAAGAAAAGCGGCCTCTCGCAGAGAGACATTGGGCGTGAGCTCGGACGCCATCACACGACAATCCGTCGAGAGATGCAGCGCAACAGCGGCGGCCGGGGCTACCGGTACAAACAGGCCCATAACAAGGCGACAGAGCGCCGCCACAGGGCGTCATCGGTGCCAAGGAAGATGACACCCGCCCTGTGGCAATTGGTCGAGGAGAAGTTGGCGGCTGGCTGGAGCCCAGAGCAAATTTCGGGTCGGTTTCGTCGGGAAGGCCAAGCCATGGTGGGGCGGATGCGGATCTACGAATACGTCCGCGCGGACCGCAGGGCCGGTGGCAGCCTTTACAAACGTCTGCGGCGGCGTGGGAAGAAACCGAATTGGCGCGGCGGCCGGCACGCCGGGCGAGGACGCATTCCCGGTCGTGTCGATATCAGTGAGCGGCCCGCGATCGTCGAACAGAAGTTGCGGATCGGTGACTGGGAGGTGGACACGATCGTTGGAGCGGGTCAAAGCGGCGCAGTGGTTTCGGCGGTGGACCGCGCCTCGAAGATGACCCGACTGGTACGGCTCGACAGGAAAACGGCCGAAGATGTCGGAGCTGCGCTCAGACGCCGGCTGGAGGCAGATCGGCACCTGGTTCACACGATCACTGCGGACAACGGTAAGGAATTCGCTGGCCACAGCAGCCTGTCCAAGGCGCTTGATGCCAAGTTCTATTTTGCCCGGCCCTACCACTCATGGGAGCGCGGGCTGAATGAACACACCAATGGACTGGTCCGCCAGTATTTGCCGAAAGGCACGGATTTCCGGTCTGTGACCGATGCCGAGGTCCAGGCGGTGGAGGATCTGCTCAACGCACGGCCGCGCAAGGCACTCGGCTTCCGGACGCCGGAGGAGGTGTTCAGAGATGCGCAGGCACCGCCATGACCGCTCTCAAACCTCTGGGAAGCGCACAGCGTGAAATCTCTCTTCGGCACAGTCTGTTCGAAGAGGCGATTGCGCTTGTGCGCAATTCTGCGGTAGGGGTATTGGTAACGGCAATTCAAGTCATCGCAGGCTCCGCCTGTCGAAATTTTTCACCGCCAGGCCCTTTTTTGCATTCGGGCTTGCGCCCTCATTTCAAAAAGGGCCTGGCGGTGGTGCACCTCGGAGCGGAAACGGCGCTTTGAAATTATCGTCCAATCAGCCGCTAACCTTTGACAGCACCGGCTGTCAGTCCTGAAACAATCTTTCGCTGGAACAGCATCACCAGAAGAAAGAGTGGAACCGTCGCCGACACAACTGCAGCCACCGCAAACATCACCTGTCCCTCGGTATAGGTCGATCCCAGATAGCCGGCTATCTCTGGAATCATGGTGCGGTTTTGTTCAGCAAGAAGCATGGAAGTCACAGCAAAGTCGTTATACGCAAGCAGGAAGCTGAACAATCCGGTTGTGATCACGCCTGGCCACATGACCGGAATAATCACATATCGAAATGCCTGAAACTGGGTGCAGCCATCAACTTTTGCACTTTCATCAAGTTCCTTGGGAATGCTTTGGAAAAACGAATGAAGCATCCACAACGTGAATGGCTGATTGATCGCCACCAGCACAATGATTGTTGTCGGCAGAATTCCCCATAAATTCCATTCGAAAAACGGGAGAAGATAACCCGCAACCAGCGTGATCGGCGGCATAGCTCTGAATATCAAGGCGGTTATCAGCAACCAGAATGTGTAGCGGTGACCAGACCGTGAAAGCGCATATCCGCCAAGCGTGCCAAAAGTAAGCGAGGTAATGACGACAAAAAAGCACACGATAAACGTATTGATGACGCTGCGCCAGAATTCCTCCTGCACCCATGCGCCAAAATAACCTGCACCGGTAAACGGACTTCCATGTTCCGCGATGGTTCGCTCACCGGTAATGGCATTTGTCCAATCTGTAATCGAGAAGAAATCCAGCTCAACCTTGAAACTGCCCCATGTCGTCCAGATAAAGGGAAAAGCGGCCGCGATAAGCCACAACCCGGCAAATCCGTAAATGGCAAGTGTAAGCCCCAACGGCCTGTTTTGGGTTTGAGCGGCCATCTTATGACTTCCCCCTGAAATCGCGCCATGTGCGCACCAATACCGGCGATAGCAGGATAGCAACACCAATTATCGTCAGCACCGACGACGCAGAAGCAGATGATAGCTGCCGGGTTTCCCCCCCCAGATCGTTGAATATGAACCAACTGAGGCTTGTTGCATGGGCAGATGCGTTGAAACCCACAATCGGTTCAAACACCCGGAAATTGTCCATGAGCTGGATCAATGCAACGAAAGTAACCAACGGCATGAGGTGCGGAATGACGACGTAACGCACTTGTTGCCAGCGCGTTGCGACGTCAATCTGGTCTTTCGGGAGGGTTTGCAAACCGGCATAGAAAATGACAAAGGCGAAGGGTGCTGCATGCCAGATGCCGTAAATGATAAGCGAAATCCACATCAGGCCCGTTGAAGCTTTAAGAGAAAGGTCCGGATCACCGGCCAGATACTGGATTGCTGTGCCGAGGATGTTGCGACTGTCAATCATCCAAAACAGAACGAGCGCTCCGATCAGCGGCGTGATGATGAACGGCAGCAGGGAGAAGAAAATCACCAGACCGCGTAGGCTTGCATGGATTGCATTAACCACAAGTGCAATCATCAGGCCAAAAATAATCGTAAGGGGTGTCACAAGAAACGTGAATGTCAGGGTGAATGCCATCGCCCGGTAAAATGGCAGGTTGCCAAGACGATTGGCAAACTCCCCCCAGGTGTCTGAGTTTGTCCAGGCTTCGCCAGCTTCGGTGACGGCAAGGTGCCCCCGGTCCAGGAAAATATCCAGACCAACAAAACGTCCCAGGGGTTCTGCATCGCGCAATGCCTGGGTTGCCTCATGATCAATGGCGGTTTCTTTTGTACAACCAACCAGCGGCACGCAGTTTTCGACCTCAACCAAAATCGAGGGATGTGGCGCATAGACTGACTGAAGCACGACGGACACGAGCGGAAAAGCAATGAACAGCAACATTGCGGCACCTGTGGGCAGGAAGAACCAGAAAAATGTAGAGTGTTTCATTGATCAACTTTCCGTCGGCAGGGGTCCGGGGCAGCCACAATGGGTTGCCCCGGCATCTACTTCCTTAGTTCAGGAAACCTTTTTCTTTTGCTGCAGTGACATAGGCAGCCTCAATGTCAGCAAGTGCCTGCTCCGCACTTTCTTTGCCCTGAAGAAAGTCTGCAAGCTCACCACCAATTGCTGTGTGTATCAGACCAGCATACGGGAGCATCGGGTAAGGTGTGGTATTCGCCGCAGCGGCAGCAAATACGCCCTGGGCTGCATCGGTCGGTTTATATCCTTCAATCAACCACACAGCCTGTTTGCGGACTTCCTCGTCCTCCATGAGTTCCGGACGAATACCGTTCATCATGGCCAGGAATGTAGCTTCCGCTTCTTCGTCACTGATGTTCTTTGCAACAGTCCAACCATCCCAAAACAGGGTTGATGCCGGGATGCTGCCGCCCCCAACAGTCATTGGGCCAGCGATTGCATGGCCTGCCTTCACTGCCTCGGTAACACCTTCAGCGGTTGGCTGGTTAGCTGCACGCGATCCCCACATGTTCAGCAGAGCAACGTTTCCGGCCCGGTATTCCGCATTGGTAGCATTGGAATCGTGAGTCAGGAAATCCGGATTCATGTATTCACTCAGGGACTTCATCATGTTGAGTGCATTGACGCCGGCCTCATTGTTGATGTTCGGTTCGGCAGAGCCCGCCTTGAAATGCGAACCACCATAACCAATGAACATGTTGTTGAATTCCTGCGCCAGGTTCCAACCGGATGCATACGCACCACCAACCGGATTTTGCATAATACCTTTTTCACGGATCATCTTGGCTGCAACCAACATTTCCTCGTATGTTTTAGGCGTCTCGACACCAATCTGTTCAAGGACATCCTTGCGGTACATCAAGTGCTGTGCATTGGCCATGAAAGCAACGGCCATGACTTTGCCGTTGATCGTAATCAGTTGCGATTTCTTCAGGTCCTGACCGTGTTTCGCCACGAGTTCGTCAAGCGGGCGAATGAGATCCTCGTTCATAAGCGCAACTATGGATGTGTTTGCGACAATCGCTGATGTATATTCAGCCGGATTTCCCTGCATGCCGGCCACGTTGATTTTCTGGTGATCGGCTGTAAGGTTCGTCTTGACTTCAGCGCCGGTACAGGCGCGGGCCCCTGCCCCGACTGTTTGAATGGCAGGAAATTCATTTCCCACAACAGATACACGCGCAGCGACTTCACAAGCAGCAGCGGCGGTAATGGTGATCGCCGAGAAGGCGACCGTTAGAGCCAGTTTTTTCAGAATCATTTTCCTCTCCCTGTTTTACCCGGACGTAGATGCCCGATGCTCATATGACGGTAGCAGGCATGCCACCGGCGAATTTCTATTCCCCTATCCGTGCACCGCTTTGGGCATCGAACAGATGACAGTGTTTGTTTTTGATCTCGATTGTAATCGAATCTCCGATTTCAGCCTTGAATGATTTGTCGGAACGCGCGCTCACCAGAACGCCTCCGCATCGCACGCTGACCATCGTGGCATCACCAAGCAGTTCCAGTGTATAGACCGGTGCGCTGATACGGTTCTTGCCCCTACCGTTCACAATGGCATCCTCAGCCCTGAAGCCAAGCACCACCTTGCCATCAGGCGCCTTCAAGCCGGCGACGGTTGTATTTTCCGCCTCGAACTTTCCGCCCTTGATGGTTCCCTCAATCAGGTTCATGGCCGGATTGCCGATGAAGCTGGCCACAAATGCGTTTGCAGGCCGATCGTATATCTCAGTCGGTGTGCCTACCTGTTGAACAATGCCTTTTTCCATAACCACAACCCGGTCCGCCAGGGTCATCGCCTCAATCTGGTCGTGTGTTACATAAATGGTGGTCACTGACAGTTCATGACTGAGATTCTTGATCTGCGCCCTTGTGGATACCCGCAACTTTGCATCCAGGTTTGACAGGGGCTCGTCCATGAGGAATACGTTTGGTTCACGAACAATAGCGCGAGCCAAGGCAACTCTCTGTCTCTGTCCACCAGAGAGCTCCGCAGGCTTACGATGCATGAATTCATCCAGTTCAACCATTGCAGAGGCCCGTTTGACGCTGGCATCATGGGTCGAAGCGTCAATGCCCCTCACCTTCAATGGAAAGCGAATGTTCTCGTAGACATTCATGTTGGGATACAGCGCATAGCTTTGAAAAACCATTGCTACATCGCGATCCTTGGGTTCGAGATTGTTCACCACTTTGCCGCCGATGAGAATTTCACCCTCGGTTGGATCTTCCAGCCCGGCGATCATTCGCATGGTTGTGGTTTTGCCACATCCGGAAGGTCCAAGAAGCACCAGAAACTCACGGTCAGGAATCGTCAGATCAAAATTATCGACACCGACAAAACTTCCCCACCGCTTCGTAACATTGCGGATCTGTATTTCAGCCATAGGATACTCCAAGCACCTGTGCGCAGGATTTGCATACGTATGCAAAAAGACTAGACTCCAGCCCGGGGCTTTGGCAAGCTTTTTTTAAATTATGTGAATCATGTCGGCGCGGCCGGGGAAAACTATGTTGTTATGAATGTTCTTCAGAAAGCGAAAAAGACTGTCCGCTCCTACCATAACTATCTGGATTCAATGGGAATATCCGGAAATTTCGATACGGATCAAAGCTTGCTGGGAAGAGAATTGAGATGGCTGGGTGTTCATCCCTTCGGAATTATAGAAGGACACCGGTCAGTTGTTGAAAGATTCTGGATTCCGTTGAAAGACGCCCTGACGTGCTTTCAACGGCGAGAGGAAATATTCTTTGCCGGTCTCAATGAAATTGATGACTTCAAGTCAGTCTGGGTAGTTTCGATGGGACATATGAGCGGCCTTTTTGACAAGCCCTGGTTAGGGATACCTCCAACGGGGAAATTGGCTGGATTGCGATACTGCACATTTCATAAAGTAGAGGATGAGCGGATTACAGAGTCTGTCATGCATGTCGATATTCCGCATTTGATGGCTCAGGCGGGTATTAACCCGTTCCCATCACAAACCGCCTCGACAATCATGCACAACGGGCCGCTTACCTGCGACGGTTTGTTGCTGCTGCCTCAACCCGAGCATGCAGGGGAAAAGACCCTTGCAGGCATAAACGGCATGATAAACAATCTCGGAACCTGGAGCTCAAACCTACCTCTTGAGGAAGAACTTGCGCTTAACTGGCATGAGGACATGACGTGGTGGGGACCACACGGTATCGGTTCTGTTAGGACAATATAGCGCTATGCCGAGCAACATGCCCGCCCCTTCCGCGAGGGATTTCGAAGCCGTAGCGCAACCAGTCATATTTCCCGATTGGCAGAGGGGTATTATGGCGGACTTTTCGGCTGGCCGAATTTCAGTGCAAAACCCAAAGGCGGCTTTATGGGCATGCCAGTCGGAGAGCAGAGCCTGGAGTTTCGGGTGATTGATATCTACCGCAGAAGGGATGAAAAACTGGCCGAAAACTGGGTGTTTATCGATCTGCTGCATGTTTGGAAACAATTGGGTGTGGATCTGCTGGCAAACATCAAATGAACAGGTGGAGAACCTGAGCTACCGGTTATGAGAATAATCGCAGCAACTGTTACCTGTAACGCGGGATGAACCAAATATGCGATCCACCTTCACTCCCGAAGATGCGTTTACAGAAACAATGTTACCCGGTTCGGATTTCACAACGTCAGATGCAGATACTGACTGAATTCATTATCTGTGTAATTTCCAAAGGGTTCTCCGGTCATGAAACCGTATTTCTTGTACATTGCGACAGCAGGTTCGAAATCGGGCCCATAGCCCGTTTCCAGAGATAATCGCGCGTATCCACGTTCTTTAGCAACGACCAAAATATGTTCAAGGATCCCGGCTGCAACCCCTTTGCGCAAATGCGCGTCATGGGTTCGCATGGATTTGATTTCCGCAGTCAGACTGTCGAGTTCAACCAGCGCACCACATCCCATGACTTCTTCATCATCCCAGGCAGTCCAGAAACTGACTTCTGACTGCTGCAAACCAGATACATCGAGCGCATGGACGTGCTCCGCAGGCGAGGTTTCGTGCATGCGTTCAAGATGAGATCGGAGCAGAGACAAAACTCTGGGATCGGTGAGGTCGTCAAGAACAATTTTCATGGCTAGAGCCCTTTTGACGGTTCGCAACAATAGGTATTGAAAAACGATTAGGTTCGAGGAAGGAGTTCTGATGACACGATTAGGCCTTTTCAAAACCGTTGCCAAGATATGCTGCTGTTTTGGTCCAAACTGTCCGTCGTCATGGGTTTCTGGACAGACCGCAGCTTGAGCTAAGCGAGTATCTGGCTCATCTGTTTGTCGATGTTAAGCGACCTGCTTGCGGTATTGCAAGCGCCGTTCGTTGATAGTCTTTTGCTTGATCCTTTCTCGTTGTTGCAGGATTTGGTCGCCACGTCCGAAGTAGACGTCGGCGGGTGTCAGGTTCTTCAGGCTTTCGTGGTATCGCCTGTGATTGTAGTGGCTAATGAACCTACCGATCTGGCCTTTCAGATCGCCGGGCAGGAAGTAGTTTTCCAGCAGGATGCGGTTCTTCAAGGTTTGATGCCATCTCTCGATCTTGCCTTGTGTCTGGGGATGGTATGGTGCGCCACGAACATGATCCATGCCGTTGTCATCGAGCCATTCAGCCAGTTCGGTGGCGATATAGCTGGAGCCATTGTCTGACAGCAGTCTTGGTCGATGATGGACATTGATCTGATCACAGCCAGAGGCCTGCAGCGCGAGTTCCAGAGTGTCAGTAACATCGCTGGCCTTCATAGTCGTACACAACTTCCATGCGATCACATAGCGGCTGTAATCATCGAGAATGGTGGATAGGTAGAACCAGCCCCAACCAATAACCTTGAGATAGGTGAAGTCCGTCTGCCACAGCTGATTGGGCGCAGTTGTTTTGTCACGGAATTCGTTCGCAGCCTTGATAACCACAAAGGCAGGACTGGTAATCAGGTCATGGGCCTTGAGAAGCCGGTAAACACTGGCCTCGGACACGAAGTAGCGCTTGGTGTCGGTGAACCTGACAGCCAGTTCCCTTGGAGATAGTTCTGGCTCCTCCAATGCCAGATCGACGATCTGTTCACGCACATCGTCAGGAATACGGTTCCAAACCCGTGCGGGCATGGGAGCCTTGTCTTCCAAGGCATCCACGCCACCAGTCTGGTATCTGTCATACCAGGTATAAAAGGTTGAGCGTGGAACACCCAGTCGATCCAGTGTCTGCTTGGCTGGAAGATGCGATTGTTCTACCAAGCGGATGATCTCAAGCTTCTCGGATGCAGGATACCTCATTCGTCGTCTCCCCCATCGCCTGTCATGCTTTTTTTGAGCAATCGAAGTTCCAGAGCCTGTTCTGCTACGACCTCCTTCAGATCCCGGGCTTCCTTGCGAAGTCCCTTCACCTCATCGGTATTGGCCTCACGCATCGTATCGCCAGCCAGCCTCTTCTTTCCGGCTTCCATAAATTCCTTGGACCAAGAGTAATACTGGCTCTGGGCAATTCCTTCCTGACGACACAGCTCGGCAATGCTGTCTTCACCACGAAGGCCGGAAAGCACAATCCTGATCTTTTCTTCCGAAGAAAACCGACGTCGCGTCTGTCGTTTGATGTCTTTTACAACACGATCAGCATCGTCGGTCATTCGTTCGTTCTTTCGTCTCATCATTTGCTCCTTGATAGCAATGATGAGCCAAAATCACTCCCTTACGCAATCAACCCAATCTGTCCATTAGGCGCTGACCGGGTACAGTCCAAACAAGACCGTAGTCTGTAATTAAAACGTAAAAACCATTTGTCGCAAACGAACGGTGAAATTGCCCGGAACTCCGATTTGTTATCTCGGTCAGCCAACTCTAATTCAACTTCTTGATGTTATTGGTCAATACAAGTCGTTAGTTACATCATATTCCCTTACGAATGGGAGTCTCATCTTCTTATCACCCGGACAACTATTGAATTGATTACCGTCATTACATCAATAGTCCGCTAACATAAAAACAGTGCGTCAATTAAACATACAACGAAAGGAATATGATAATGGCAGGACTGGAAAACCTGGAATTTGTAAAGGTCGTTCCAAAAACAGTTGCACAAGGTGGAATTACACCACTTGAGCGTGCTCGAGAAAAGTTTTTAGGCAGGATTGATACCCAAATTACGCTGGCCGGGAATACTGAACTCACGGTCGTTAAAAACATCAACAGGCGTGATGGCAGCTTTCATACTATCGAACGCAAGCCCCGCAGTTGGGTCTCATATGCAAACGATTATGCATATATTGTTGTGCGTATATCGAACAAACCAATCAATATTGGAGGCAGCCGGGGTTCTGTTATTAGATGCAACCCCAATCAGGTAATCGAAACCTTGCAGCAGATTCGGAAATGGGCGGAATCAGATAGCGCTAATTCGGTGATCGAAGAAGCGGTGAAAAAAAGTCGGCGAAAGTAGAAATTCAAAGACGTCAGACCAACATCCCGCGTGCCGATACCGGTATCACCTGTTCGATTTCATTTCCTCGAACAGCTATGAGGTTATCAACCATGTTGACAGCTACACAAACGTGGTTGGGTATAACCCGCACAATGTCGCCCACAACCGGTTTATCGTTGCATTGGGTGAGATCAAGAAACCCGTGCTCTTCTGCAAATTTGTGGATCTTTGCGTTCGGGTGTTCGAGGATTCGTCCATACCCCTCAAGACCGCCCGTATCTGACGTCAGCGTCTTGGAACCTGCATCCAGAATACCACGCAGAGGACCTGCCCGACTAACAACACTGGTAAACACCTGATAGGCACAATCTTCCTGACTGGCAACGCCTGCTTCAATCATCATCAGATCGTTGAAAATACAGGTTCCGGCCCGATGCTCGGTCGCACCTTTCAGTTTACCGACATTGACAAAATTTGGCGTTCCGCCGGTTGAAACAATATCGGCTTTCAATCCGATCGAGGCGAGAGCCTGCGCAAGCTCATCGTAAAATTTCTGGGTTTTTTCCCACCCGTCGAGTGAGGGATAAAACAGCAGCCCGGCAAAATTTAGCCACGGGCTGTCCTTTATGATTTTCGCCAGTTCAAACGCTTCGCCCGGTGTCTCCACCCCTGCCCTCTCCTGACCGGTCTCACACTCTATCAGAGTATCAATCGGACGATCGGCCTGTTTTGCAGCATCAATATAAGCTTCAAGCGTGACAGGACTGTCTGCGCACACTTTCAAGGCTACCCGTCTTTGGAGCGATGCCAGTTTGCCGGAACGCGCAGCACCCAGAAGATTGGTGGCAATGATAATATCTTCGATGCCGGAATCAGCCATTACGGCAGCTTCACCCAGTTTCTGGCAGGTTATGCCGTTGGCACCTGCTTCAATCTGCAGCTTGGCAAGAATCGGAGACTTATGTGTCTTAATGTGCGGCCGGTTGGCAACACCCGCCTCATCGCAAATACGTTGCGCATTGGCAATGTTGCGTTCAACTACGTCCAAATCAATAACGGGACAAGGCGTGCCAAAATTCTCGATAATCTTGTTTTTTAATATGGATACAGTGTCGCTCATGATCAGCCGTTCTTATGCCTGGTTAAAGTTACCTGCAAGCTTTTCTGGCCGCGATCAATCGGCAGGCAGGGTTTGTCTGGCCAAATTGAACCAATATTCAACACCGGTGGGAATTATATCATCGTTGAAATCATATGCTGCATTGTGAAGCATGACGCCGCCTTTACCATCGGTTGCGCGATGACCGATGAACGCGTAGCACCCTGGCTTTTCCATCAGCATTGCACCGAAATCCTCTGATGCCATCATCGGTGTGCATTCCGCATCCAGGTTTTCCAATCCCACCGTCTCACCAGCCGCTTGTGCAGCCAAAGAGGTTTCGTTCGGCGTGTTGATGGTAGACGGGAACACACGCTCATAAGAAAACTCGTATTCCGCACCATGGGCAATGCAAATACCCTTCACGATCTGCTCCATGCGTTCTTCAATAAGGCGTGAAACTTCCGGCAGGAAACTTCTGGTGTCTCCCATGATAACAACTTCGGTCGGGATAACATTCGTCGTTCCGTCGGTTATGAACTGCGTACAGGAAACGACAGCACCATGCAGTGGATGGACATTCCTTGATACAATGGTCTGAAGCTCCGTTACAATTCCGGCACCGATTGTCATGGTATCTATTGCTGCGTTGGGAATGGCCGCATGCCCGCCCCTACCGGTGATCCGAATAACGAAATTATCTTCCGCACCCATGATTGGGCCGGGGTTCATTGCTATTTTTCCTGTTTCCATAGACGGCATATTGTGTAGACCATAAACCGCGTCCATGGGGAAGCGCTCAAACAGCCCCTCATCCAGCATTCTTCGAGCTCCCTTGCCGTGTTCTTCGGCCGGTTGAAAAATAAAACGAACGGTGCCGTTGAATTCCGGGTTGTTTTTCAGAGCATGAGCAGCAGCCAGCAACATGGTAGTGTGCCCATCATGGCCACAGGCATGCATCACCCCTTCATTTCTGGAACGGTATTCTAGGTTGGTCGCTTCCGAAATTGGCAATGCATCCATATCCGCGCGAAAACCCACAACACCTTTTCCATCGCCACTTTTCAAGGTTGCCACGACACCTGTGCCGCCAATGCCACGCTCATAGGGAACGCCGATTTTGTCCAGGGTGCGGCAAACCAGATCTGATGTTTCATGCTCTTCAAATCCTAGTTCTGCAATCTGATGAAATCTTCTTCTCAGTTGGGTGAAATCTGATTGTTCTTCCAGGTTCAAAACCGGGTTGGCGATTTGATTTTCTGTCTTTGACATGACGGTTCCTGGAATAATGCGAGGGCGCAATCCTTATCTACACGGAATTGGTAACATTCAAAACGGAAATCACATCCCGTCTGCCATCAAAGGCTGGATGTGTTGCGGCGACACCATTGCTTTGCGACTATTTTGCCCTGATCAGGTTGAGCTGCGCTTCGTATCCACGCCCGCCCGGTTTCAGGTCTTTGCGGTCAAACTGTTTTTGCCGCCGGTTATGTTTCAATGCAGCCCGCGTAGCGCGTCAGACAGACGAAAACGAAGCCCGGCTGCAGTTTTGACTTACACGCAGTTTTGTTTTCTTGAGTGCCGCCTCATAGTCTCGGGCATAATCCATGGCGATTTTCACATGTTGCTGCTCATGCCAGATGACAGATTTGGAAAACACTTTCCATGCGTTGCGTGTGGATTTTTTGGCGGACCCGTTGGGAATCCATTTCGGATAGGTGTATTTCACGTGAACGGTTACGTCGAGTTGATTCGCGATACAACGACCGTTTTTCACGATTACATCAATATTGTTTACGTCGTATTCGTATTCAGTAGTCGCAAGTGCATGTCCCCTCCTCCCGCCAAGTTTGGGACCGCGGTCGATCATGCTCTTGAAGATTTCCCGGCCTGTTCTGCCTTTTACGTTGTAATAGGTAATACGTTCCTTCAAAATCACAGCTGCATTTGCTACGCCAGATTTAGCAGGCACAATCAATGCACAGAAAATTGCCAAGGTTAAAACCAAAAAACCATTACGCATTGAGTGAACTGCCTCCCATAGCCACAGATATTCCTTCTAAGTTACTGGCATGTTTGTATATTACAAGAACTAAAAGACTCATCGGACTCACAAATGATGACCCCTTCCAGAGATATCTCCCGTTTGATAGAAATCATGGCCGCATTGCGAACACCTGTAACCGGTTGTCCGTGGGATCTTGAACAGGATTTTGCATCTATTGCTCCATACACAATAGAAGAGGCTTACGAAGTTGCAGATGCGATTGAAAAAGGTGATATGGAAGACCTCCGCCTGGAACTGGGCGATCTCCTGCTGCAATCCGTTTATCACGCCCAAATGGCTCAGGAAGCCGGACACTTCGATTTTGGCGATGTGGTCGAGGGTATTACTAAAAAGATGATCCGAAGACATCCGCACGTTTTTGGTACCGAGGACGTCAGCGCAGCGCAATTTTCTGCCCGAGGCTTGGAAAAAGGTACCTGGGAGCGAATCAAGGACGAAGAAAAAGCCGAGGCCGCTGAACAACGTGCCCGGAAGGGATTGCCCCCCAAGGCAAACGGCAATTCAATTCTGGATGATGTGCCCAACTCGCTGCCGGCATTGGTAAGTGGCGTCAAACTCCAGAAAAAGGCTGGCAAGGTAGGTTTTGACTGGAACAATCCAAAGGCGGTCATATCCAAAATTCGGGAAGAGTTGGGAGAACTTGAAACCGAAATCGAAACAGGCACGCCTGATTCCTGTGAAGGTGAAATCGGAGACTTGCTGTTTGCCGTTGCAAATCTGGCCAGGCATCTCGATATCGATCCGGAATTTGCCCTTCGGCGTACCAACAAAAAGTTCCGCAGTCGCTTTTCCTATATTGAGACCACCCTTGCGAAAAAGGGGCTTGATATCCGGTCTGTGAGCCTCGACGAGATGGAGAAACTGTGGAATGAAGCCAAGCAATCCGGCTTGTAATTCATTGCACCATGAACGGTGTCAGGGTCCGGCGATATTCCGCTCCTGCCCTTATTGTCAGCGAAACCGAACCGTCTTCCATGTCCATACGTTCAATCACATGGGCATTCTTGTACACCGATGGCAGTGCGCTCATGTCTTCAACAGGCAATCGGATTTCCACCACATCATCCGATCCGGCAATGCGCTCCTCAATTAACTCAAGCAGATTGTCGACACCCTGCCCGTTAAGCGCGGATAGCAATATAGGATTATCAGCAGAAGTCTCACGGGCCGCCAGGGCAGCCAGTTGTTCGTCAGCCAGCAGGTCTGTCTTGTTCCAGACTTCGACGGTTCGACCGTGCCCTTCTTCTTCGATACCCAGTTGCGAGAGTATGTCGTAAACATCCTTGGCCTGCGCAGCGCTGTCCTCGTGTGCTATGTCACGAACATGGAGGATCAGATCTGCTTCAACAACTTCCTCAAGGGTTGCGCGAAATGCTGCTACCAGATGGGTTGGCAGGTTTGAGACAAATCCCACAGTGTCCGACAGGATGACTTTTGTGCCGTTTGGCAAATCCAATTGTCGCAGTGTCGGATCCAACGTGGCAAACAACAAATCCTTTGCCATGACATCCGCCCCGGTAAGGTGGTTGAAAAGGGTGGATTTACCGGCATTTGTATATCCAACCAAAGCAACAATGGGATGGGGAACTTTCTGTCGCTTGCTACGGTGTAATTGCCTGGTTTTACGAACTTTCTCCAGATCGCGTTCCAAACGGTTTATACGTTCTTGTATCAGGCGCCGGTCGGCCTCAATCTGCGTTTCGCCCGGCCCCCCAACAAACCCCAATCCACCGCGTTGCCGCTCCAGGTGAGTCCATGAACGAACCAATCGCCCCTTTTGATAGTTGAGATGAGCCAGTTCTACCTGCAGCCGCCCTTCTTTGGTCTGTGCCCGCTCGCCAAATATTTCAAGAATGAGACCTGTCCGGTCCAGAACCTTACTGTTCCAGGCTTTCTCCAGGTTCTGCTGCTGTTTGGGACTTACTGAATGATCGATGATCACCAGTCCAATGTCATTGGCCTTAATGAAACCGGTAATTTCATCCACTTTTCCGGATCCAAACAGGGTGGCCGGTTTGATCTGCTTTACCGGAACAACACCTGCATCAACAACATCAAGAGAAATTGCATTGGCCAGTCCGGTTGCTTCCATCAAGCGGGCATCACGGGAGCGATCGTTTTGATTGTCGAACTTCGGCACCAGAACAAGCGCACGTTCCGGCTTCTGGGCTTCTTCAGCCGTCCATTGAAATTTGTCAGGTTTCCCTTTTTCGGGATTTGTCAATCTAGTTCAACCTTCGAAACAGGCATATTGCCCGTTTCCTACTAACCGTCGTCCTGATCCTCATCAGAAGATTTTCCCATCAGAACCGGTGCTCCGGGCATAATTGTGGATATGGCGTGCTTGTACACAAGCTGTGAAATTCCGTCCCGGCGCAACAACACACAGAAATTGTCGAACCAGCTGACTACTCCATTCAGTTTCACACCATTCACGAGAAAAATGGTGAGAGGGATCTTTTGTTTCCGCACCTCATTGAGAAATGCGTCTTGGAGATTTTGTGATTTATCCGCCATCTGCCCGTCTTTCTTTTATTTTTTTAGTGCGACACGTATGAAGGACATAGTATCCCCGACTACTTAGATTCCGCCCAGACCATTTATAATGTCTGAATCAAAAACTTTTCAAGCAAAACTTCGATTTTAAATCATATTTCAATGCATTGGCATTTATTGGCATAATTGCTGATTTGCAAATATATTTGCGAAAATAGGGCCGTATACGCATAGAGCATGGCAGAATTTGCTCAAAATCAAGCAGAATGTACCGTATATTATCGAATTCGTTACACAAGTTCATCGAAAATTTCGAAACATCAATGCGATGCTCGCAAACAAGACGACTATTTCAAGCCTGCCGATAATCATTGCAAAAATGAGAACGGAAAGCTGCAAATTCGTCATGTCCGTATAGGCTGGCCAGGAAACACTGTTTGCCGGTTCCCAGAATGTTCCATAAACCGGACCTGCGTTCGAAAGACCTGCAGCGGCGGCCGTAAAACCGGCCTGGAAATTCATTCCGGTGATAGTCAGAATGAAGGTAAAGAGTGCCAGGGTCAGAATCCAGATAGAGAAAAAGCCCCAAAGACCTTTCATGAATTCGACATTGAGCAAAGCACTGCTGAACCGTCCAGAAGGTACGGAATTGGGATAAATCAATCGGTTCAGCTCGTGTTGGGAATGACTTATTGCAACGCCAATGCGGAAGAACTTGATCCCGCCGGCAGTGGAAAACGCTCCACCACCTACTACCACCAGTAACAATACAAGGCTCGGGGCAAGCAACGCAAACACCCCTTCCCGACTCTGTATGCCGGAAGTTGAAAGGATAGATGCCGCATTCATCATCCCCTCACTAAAGGTACGCACGCTAAAGGTATTGCCTAATCCGGAAACCTCCACCAGTCGATATGCCACAACTAACGCCAGTACCAGCCAGATCGAAATCAGAAAATAGGTTTCTCGATGCCGCAAGAGTTCAGATGTCTCAAGCCGGAACAAATGCCGTTGCCAGAAAATACTGCTGGCGCCAAGCAAAAAGAAGACGGCCATCACAATCATCCCAGCATTGCCGAGTAACAAATCCAGACTTTCAACGGCCGGGACAATGCCTCCGGTTGAAAGAGCAGAAAAACTGAGAACGCTGCTTTCAAACGCTGGCACACCACAAAGAACAAGTAAAACGAAACACAGCAGGGTCAAAGCCAGCATGCTGCGAAACAATCTGCTGCAAAACTTCACCAGTCTGTATTCCGAAGCAATGATTGAGGCTGTTTCGCTGACACTTGCCACTTTTGGCAGGCCGCCGATTTCCCAGGGCGACAGGACCAGAATGAATGTGATCAGAGTAACCAAACCACCGAGCCACTGTAGGTGAGCCAACATGAAAATCACTGATCTGGGTGCAGCTTCAATGTTGCCGAAAACCATAGAACCAGTTGTGGTGAAGCTGGATACTGATTGAAACAAAGCTTGCAGATAATTGAGTTCTGTCAGGTCGGAGAGCGGAAACGCAACCAAGACAGGGAAAAATATCCAGCAGGTGACCACTAGCAGTGCGGCCGAACGTCTTTCTATACCAACCGGTCGCTCGGAAATAGCCAGCAGTGTCGCAACACACAAAAAGCCGCCCAGGGACGCATAAAGCAACATTCGGAACCCGATTTCTCCCTCACCTATACCGAATGCCACCAATGAGGGTAGAAGTGCCGAGCCTGACAAAATTGCGCCAAGCGCTGCCAAATAATAGATAAACCCGGTCATTCGGGATCCCTAGAAGAAATCCGCGCTGGCCCGGAACATCTGTTCTACTTCACGAACGTGTTCACTGAGGGCCAATATAATCACGCGGTCATTGGGACGAATTATGGTATCACCGGTCGGTCTGGACAACTTGCCTTCGTGGTCAATCATGCCAATACGTATGCCCTGCGGCAACGCCAATTCACGTAAAGGTTTGCCGACCAGCGGAGACGCTTCCAATGCTTCTGCTTCGAGAATTTCTGCCGCACCGTCCTCAATGGAATAAATACCCCGAATACGACCCCTTCTGACATATTGGAGCACCCGGGAAATCGTAATGCTTCGAGGATTGATAAAGTCATCCACGCCGAGGGTTTTGGTAAAATCGTGGTATCCGACATTGTTGAGCAATGCGAGATTTGATTTACATCCCAGTTTCTTCGCCAGAATACTGGCAAGAATGTTCACCTGGTCATTGTTGGTGATGGCCACCATCAAATCAGCAGAAGCTGAATCCGCCTCCTGCAAAATTGCCTCATCCAACGCATTACCATGCAAGACAACTGAACGCTTCAACTGACTGGCAAGACGCTCAGCCGCCACACGGGAATTTTCAATGATTTTCACACGGGCATTTGGTAGCCGGTCTTCAATACGGCTTGCCAGGTAGACGCCGATTTTGCCGCCCCCGGCAATTACAATGCGGCTTGCTTCAGGCTGCTCTTTTCCGAAAATGGCAAGGGTTCGGCGTATTTGCTGGCGCTCGGCAATGACATAGGCGGTATCGCCAAGCAAAATTTGATCCACTGATCTTGGTGCAATCATCTCTCCGTTTCGTTCAATACCGGCAACAACGGCGTTGAGATCAGGAAATAATTCGCTGAGTTGTGACAGTGGCGTATCGATCAAAGGACAGTCATCGTCACATTCGATGGCAACCATTCCCACCGTGTCCTCATTGAAAAGAACAACATCCTTGGCGCCGGGCAGAGCTATGCGACGAAGAACAACATCACCTACCTCGATTTCCGGCGAGATGATTACATCAATTGGCATGTTGTCCCGGCTGAACAGGTTCTGCCAATGTGCCTGGCGATAACTTTGTGCCCGGATCCTGGCGATTTTCGTTGGAACATTGAACAGGGAATGGGCTACCTGGCAGGCAACCATGTTCACTTCATCATAAAGGGTGACAGCAATGATCATTTCAGCCTGATCCGCACCTGCCCTGGCCAATACATCTGGATGCGAACCATGTCCGACATAGCCGCGGACATCCAGCCTGTCCTGAATATTCTGGATCAGTTCCGCAGAATTATCGATAACGGAAACATCGTTATTCTCCGCAGCAAGGCGTTCGGCAATGCCGTAGCCGACCTGCCCGGCGCCGCAAATCAGAATTCTCATTCCACGCCCGCCCCCTCATTGCCGCTTTTCTTTTCGGTCAGACCCAACAATTTCAGTTTGCGATGCAACGCAGAACGTTCCATGCCCACAAACTCCGCTGTTTTCGAAATATTGCCGCTGAAGCGCCCAACCTGGGCTGCAAGATAATCCCTTTCGAACGCCTCGCGCGCCTCTTTGAGCGGCAGAGACATTAGATGTTCGCCCTGATTGCCGTTTGTATGAGGCAAGATTTCACCCACTTCCTTGGGCAGCATATCAGCGGTTATGACCGCGCCCTCTTCAACTCGGGACAATATCATAAGGCGTTCGATATTGTTTCTCAGCTGACGAATATTGCCCGGCCAGTCATGGGCCTGTAGTACTGCCATGGCATCATCCCCAATCCGGCATCCGTTAATACCCGACTGTTTTCCAATCTGGTCGATAAACGCCGCAACGAGTTCTGGCAAATCCTCACGTCTTTCTGAAAGCGGCGGCACCCGGACTGGAACAACAGCAAGCCTGTGGAAGAGATCCTCGCGGAAACTTCCAAGTTTTAACAGTGTTTCAAGATCCCTTGCGGTAGAAGACAACACCCGCACATCCACCTTTACCGGTTTTGTCCCGCCCACCCGGGTGAACTGTTGTTCCACCAGAACTCTGAGAATTCGGCTCTGAGTATCCCAGGGCATATCGGCAATTTCATCCAGATACAAAGTGCCACCATGGGCTTCTTCCATGGCACCCACTTTCCGGGCGCCGGCATTATTTTCTTCTGTCCCGAAAAGTTCAGTTTCCATCCGGTCCGGGCGTAATGGTAGCAGCGTTGAGCAACACAAATGGCCCCTGACTGCGATTGGAACAATTGTGGATGGTCCCGCGCAACCAACTCTTTGCCAGTTCCGGATTCCCCGGAAATCATGATCCGGGAATTGCTTGGTGCGACCCGTTCAATGTTCTGATGCAGTTGTTGCATGGCCGTTGAACTACCAATCAGTTCCCCCATGTCAAAGGTTCGCTCCTGAAGCTCCAGCACCTGCTTCTTCAGTTTGGACGTTTCCAGTGCCCGGGAAGCAATCAGGAGCAGTCTGTCGGCTTTGAACGGTTTTTCAATGAAATCATAAGCACCGCGCCGGATTGCTGAGACCGCTGTTTCGATATTGCCATGGCCCGATATCATTACGACAGGCAAATCCGGATGGAGCTTTTTGATTTCGTCGAGCAATTCAAGCCCATCAAGCGTGGAGCCCTGCAACCAGATGTCCAGGAATACCATAGTTGGCTTTCTGTCCAGAGCGGCCGCCAGTGCACTGTCGCTGTCTCCAGCCGTACGGGTGCCATGGCCCTCATCTTCCAGAATACCCGCGACAAGTTCACGGATATCAATTTCATCATCAACGACGAGAATGTCTGTTGCCATGATTACGCACCCTCTGGCATTTTTGTTTTTGCTTCATTTTGTGGGTCCGGCGAACTGGAATCGTCCCGGGCCAGGGGAAGGACGATGCGGGTCATGGCACCTCTGCCACCGGTTGCCACAGCCGGGGCATCCAGCAAGTCAACCGATCCCCCGTGATCCTCTGCAATTTTTCGAACGATCGCCAGGCCGAGACCGGTCCCTTTCTCGCGGGTTGTCATATAGGGTTCCAGCAGCCGTTGACGGTTTGATTCCGGCAGGCCTTTGCCATTGTCTATGACTTCTATTTGTGCCGACTTTTCGTGCTTGAATGCCCGGATTGTGATATTGCCTTCAACCTTGATGTCATCTTGTACACTCTCGATTGCCTCGGTAGCATTCTTGATCACGTTGATCATCGCCTGTGACAACATCCGAGAGTCAAACACCGCATCAAGCGGCTCATCTCCGATCTCAAGTTCAAACACGATATCGGGAAAACCAACCTTCTGAAGAAAAACCGTATCTTTGATAACTTTTTTCAGATCCCCCATTACCATTTCCGGTTTCGGCATCCGGGCAAATGCAGAGAATTCATCTACCATACGGCCAATGTCACCCACCTGCCGGATGATGGTGTCTGTGCAGTTATCAAACACCTCGCGGTCTTCCTGAATTACCTTTCCATAACGGCGTTTTATCCGTTCGGCAGAAAGCTGTATCGGGGTAAGGGGATTTTTGATTTCGTGTGCAATTCTCCGTGCCACATCAGCCCAGGCTGTATTGCGTTGAGCCGAAACCAAATCCGTAATGTCATCTAGCGTCATGACAAACGAATGGGTGGGAGTTTCTTTTTCCTCTACCGTTACCTGAACATTGAGCGTGCGTTCGCGACCCTCATGTATCAGCGTGATCTGCTCATGATACTGCTCTTTGCCGAATGCACGTGCCTGTTCGAAAACCTTGCCCAGTTCCGGTACACGATCTCGAAGGGCAACAGCCTGCAGCACATCGCTACTGCCCAGTCCCAGCAAAGGCAGTGCAGAACGGTTGGCAATGGTAATCATTCCCTCAGAATCCAAGCCGATAACCCCAGCACTCACCCCAGACAGGACAGCTTCGATGAATCTGGCCCTTTGGTCCATCAATTCTTTTGCCGACACCAGTTCACCCTGCTGTTTTTTCAAATCGCTCAACATGACGTTGAAAGTTTCGCTGAGAAACCGCAGGTCTCCTTCGGATTGCCGCAAATCCACACTGACATCCAGATTACCGTCACTGACTTCGTCTGCAGCGAACATCAGCCGCCGAATGGGTGTCACAATACGGTTCGCCACACTGATCCCCATCCAGATGGCACTGAGCAAAACAATTAGACAAACTCCCAGATAAAGCAGAGCAAATGCAAATTGAAACGGCAGGCGGCTTTGTTCCAGGGCAGTATAGGCTTCCGTGTTGAGTTTCGTCTCCCTGAAAGCGTCGATAACGGCGGGCGGAATAGCTACCATCGTGTACAGATAACCGTCTGAAATGTCCTTGAGTTTGAAAACAGCGCCGATCAGATTGTTATCCGCTAAAGGCACGGGAACCAGTTCGCCTTTTCCAGCCAGTTCCAGGGCGACATCCGGTAGTTTTGGAAGTTCCCGCTCCGTATCCAGTTGAAACTGAACCAGTTCATTTCCCTTTTCGTCGACAATCGAAGCTGCAAGGAAACCACGTCCCCTTGTTTCGATTGCCAAAAGCCTTTTGAAGCCTTCCCTGTCCAGAACGTACATCGTTCGATTGCGGTCCAGGTTTGCCGCCATTGTCAGGGTATTCCCCATTAATACGCGTGTTGCCTCATGCTGATACGCACGGGCAATGCTTATAGAGGATTCAATGATCCGCTTGGTTCTGACTTCGAACCATCGATCCAGACCCAGATCGAGGGTAATACCCGCAATGATGGCAACCAGAATAGCGGGAAAAGCCGCGATAAGACAGAACAACCCGATAATCCGAACGTGCAGTCTGGACGCTGCCCTGCCCTTTTGCCGGGATCGGATGATTTTTACGACTTCTTTTCCGATCAAAAAAATCAGAACAAGTATCAGCAGGCCATTCACAGCCGCTGCGGCCAGTACCTCATTCAACCCAGGCTCAATGGGCGTGAGATCCATAAGCATAACAAACGTGAACGTTGCAGTGATCAGCAATGCTATCACCGTTGCCATTCCGATCACGCGGCTGCGTGATGTACGGCCGGTTTCAAACAGCTCGCGATCGTTGGCCGCGATTGCAGATTCGCTCTCGGAACCGTCGTTTTCTGTGGAGTAATGTGCCGAACTTGCCGTATTCATTTGTTGATTCCGCGCTGGGCACCTGCTTCATGAAAGGATAGATTCTTTATCCCCGAATTATCCCAAATTTGTTGCAAAGCTGCAACACTATTGTGGCAAAAATGAAACAGTATGGGCAATCCGAATACAAGTGAATTCCCGGGCATTTCGGGCCAACTTCTTGATGTGCCCGTTCACTTTGCCGTCTTTACGATCCGGATGCCCAGCGCATTGATTTTTTTCCGCAATGTGTTCCTGTTAAGCCCTAGAACCTTTGCAGCCTTAATCTGATTGCCGTTAGTTGCTGCCAGCGCCGCAGTTATCAATGGATATTCGAATTCCTGCAAAAACCGCTGATATACACCCTCCGGCGGCAGGGTCTGTGAATGTTCATCAAAATACCTGCCGACAAAAAACTCAGTAGCTGCTCGTAATCCACTGAAACCGCCCGCCTCGTTGCCTTCTGGCACCTTTTTGAAAAAACCGCTGTTTTTCAACTCTGCTTGTATGCTGTCTGCGGCAATCGATTCCTGCGGATACAGCAGGCAGACGCGGCGTATGAGGTTTTCCAGTTCCCTCACATTGCCGGGCCACTGGTGTTCCTTCAGCAGCCTGATTGCGTCTGCGTCAATGTGATGAACGGCACTTCCTTCGCTTTCTGAAAGTTTCAGAAAATGACGTGCAAGATCAGGTACATCCCCAATGCGTTCTCTCAAGCTTGGCACCTGTAAAGGCACCATGTTGAGACGGTAATACAAATCCTCCCGGAACGCCCCCTGACTTATGGCCTGATCTGCAAAACGGGATGTTGAAGAGATAATCCGCACATCAACGCGGACCGGATCTGTGGCTCCCATAGGGATGGTTTGACCTTCCATGAGAACGCGTAACAACCGGGCTTGAGCCGGCTCGGGTAACAACAAAACTTCATCCAGATAGAGTGTGCCGCCGTCGGCCCTGCGCAGGGCTCCGGATTGCACTTCGCCACCACTGCCAACCTGTCCGAACAGTTCGCTCTCAATAGCGTCGGAGGGTATTGCTGCAAGGTTCACAGGTACGAATGGGTTATTCTTTCGCTTTCCGAATTCATGAAGCACGCGAGCAATCAGATGCTTGCCTGTGCCAGTCTCTCCGGACAACATGACCGAAAATTCCGACTGTCTCAATCGGGCGATTGACCGGTAGATTTCCTGCATTCCGCTGGAGCGTCCGACCAGCGGCATCTGCTCTACATAGTCATCTGCCGACTGAGTGGGCCGATTATCTTTCGGCTCAAATATCGCCTGTTCGACAGAAGCTGTGAGTTTTTCCAGATCAAAAGGTTTCGGCAAGTAATCATAGGCCATCGCCTCTTGCGCCCTGAGAGCCGTCATGAACGTGTTTTGTGCACTGATTAGGATTACCGGAAGATCCGGTCGGGCCTGCTGGATGCGAGGCAGTATTTCGAACGCATCTCCGTCCGGCATAACCACATCGGAAACAACACAGTCACCTTGGCCTTCGACAATCCACTGCCAAAGCGTTGCGGTATTGGATGTAGCATGCACTTCGTATCCGGCACGTGTCAGAGCCTGATTCAGGACAACCCGAATTGCTGCATCATCGTCGGCAACCAGCACTGTTCCCCTTGGCATTAGCGTATTGTCCTTTATCTTTTCATGATGGCCGCCAGGCAGGCAGCAATATTCTGAAAGTGGTACCTTGTGTGCCGTCTTCACACTCTATGACCCCGCCATGGCGACCAATGGTTTTGGCGACCAGGGCAAGTCCAAGTCCAGACCCGTTCAATCGCGTCGTCACAAACGGTTCGAAAATGTGGGCTCTGATTTCTTCTGAAACTCCTGATCCATTGTCCATCACCCGGAACTCCAGCGGCAATTCTGCGCGCTTCGTGGCACCGGGGATCGCAATACGGATACTGGGACGATAAGCCGACGACAGCGTAATGCGTGGTTTTCGTGTTGCTGAAAGTGCTTCTGCTGCGTTTTTCACCAGGTTCAGAAAGACCTGAATGAGCTCATCATGCGAACCGGAGACGGGTGGCAACGAGGGATCGTATTCTTCTACAAACTCGATGTCAGATGCAAAGCCGTTTTCGCCGATTTTCCTTACGTGCCCGAGAACCGAGTGCATATTGACGGGTTCCAGTTCTACCGGAGTTTCATCACTGAAAATCTCCATCCGGTCGAGAATTTTTACAATCCTGTCCGTTTCGCCAGTTATCAGTTTGGCAAGTTCCTTGTCTGGCGCACTCACCACATCCTGAAGTAATTGAGCCGCCCCCCTGATGCCCGACAGCGGGTTTTTGATTTCGTGTGCAAGCATGGCGGACAACCCCGTAACAGAGCGTGCGGCGCTTCTGTGGCTAAGCTGGTGTGCAATGCGGTCGGCCATTCCACGCTCGCGAAAAATGATGGTTGCAAGTTCCGGACTATCCGTTAATGGAGCTGCATAAACATCAACGATTGTGCCTTTTCCGGTGCGTGGTGTGGATATATCTATCTGGTATTCATTCACCGGCGAAAAACTCGCAAACACCTTCTCCACCAGGCTAAACACCGGGCTTGCAATCGGAAACGTCTTTTCCATTCCATTCTTCATCAGCGTGGTTGCAGATGACTTGAAAGTGTTTTCGGCGGCCATGTTGGCATAAACGATATGCCTGGCCTGGCTGACAACCAGTACTGCTTGCGGAAGACTGTCAAGAATTTGCGACAGATCCGGTTTGAACATTCTGTTTTCTGCGGTTTTCATGGGTCAGGCCGCTACTTTTGCCGGAGATGCGGATTTGGAACGATGTGCAAATAATTCGTCAATCAATTGGTGGATTTCTGCAACATCAAACGAAGTCATCAGCTTTTTCTTGGTCGGTTTGAGTTCCTGGCTCAATTGTAGCCCTTCGAGATACCAACCAAGGTGCTTTCTAGCCTGCCTGATCCCGGAGGCTGCGCCGTAGAAGGATAGCATCGCGTCGTGATGCTTTTTCACGAATTCGCTCGTCAACGCAGCACCCCGGTCGGTCGCATGGCCTGCAATTGTTCCGGGCATCCATGGGGCACCGTAGGCCCCGCGTCCGATCATAACCGCATCCGCACCGCTAAGTTTCGCGGCATCGTGTGCGCTTTCGGAACCAACGATATCACCGTTGACAACCAACGGGATGTCTATCGCCTCGCTGACCGCGCGGACAGCGGTCCAGTCTGCACTTCCCTTGTAAAACTGGCATCGGGTGCGTCCGTGTACGGTTATCATGCGGACACCGGCATTTTCTGCCCGCCTTGCAAGCTCTGGTGCATTAACGGATGCATGATCCCAGCCCAGGCGCATTTTCAGTGTGACTGGCACTTGAACTGATTTGACGACAGCTTCAATGAGACTCAGGGCATGATCGAGATCCCGCATCAGAGCAGAACCGGAATATCCGGTTGTCACCCGCTTTGCAGGACATCCCATATTGATATCGACAATCCGGGCACCATTTGCTTCCGCCATTTTGGCGGCCAGTGACATCCAACAGGCTTCGCGTCCGGCAATTTGGACAACATGCTGTGGCAGATCTCCGGCTTGCAGTTTCAGGTGCATTTCGCCTTCACCTTCGACGAGAGCCTGGCTTGCCACCATTTCTGACACCACCATACCAGCGCCGTGTTCCCAGGCGAGTTTGCGGAAGGGAACATCCGTTACCCCTGACATAGGTGCCAGGAAGCAGCGGTTTCTCAAAGATACGCCACCAACAACGAGGGGTTTTGACAGAGAATTTGATGAATTTTTCGGCAACCTGGAAACCTTGTCGCTAATGCACAAAAAATGGGCAGAAATACAAGGCATCTTTTATACATTTCCCTTGCGGAGAACAAGCGCGGTCATGTTATGAAGCGCAAAACATGTGACAGGAAAAATTCTTGACTAAAAACGCGGTAGTTATTGTTGCAGCAGGACGCGGAGAGCGTCTCGGTGGCACAGGTGGGCCTAAACAATATCGCTTGCTGGAAGGCGTTTCGGTCTTACAACACGCAATCGATTGTTTCACCGGGCATCCGGAAATTGATGCCGTCCAGGTTGTCATCCATGCAGATGACCATGCTATGTACGTAAAATCTGTGGTGCCGCATGACAAACTTCGCGAACCGGTTGTCGGAGGTGATACGCGTCAGGCAAGTTGCAAGGCGGGTGTGGACGCGCTTGAAAGCGAATTTGAAAAAGTACTGATCCACGATGCCGCAAGACCATTTGTTTCTCCCAGCGTCACCAGCAATGTGATTGCCGGGTCGACCGCGGGTCAGTGCGCCCTTCCCGCATGTGCTGTTGCAGACACGATCAAGCGGGCCGATGCATCCGGTTTGGTAAAGGAAACTGTAGCAAGACAATCGCTGTACCTCGCCCAGACCCCACAGGGATTTGTGCTATCGGAAATCCGGGAAGCCCATCGTCGCGCCTGTGAGGAATGCGACGCGGAATTTACGGACGATGCCGCTGTTGCAGAATGGGCTGGCCTGTCGGTTAAGCTGGTCGAAGGAGACCGGGACAATTTCAAGATTACAACACAGCAGGATTTGGACGCTGCACAAATGAGAAAATCGCTGAATACAGCCACGGCAGACATTCGTACGGGCAATGGATATGACGTCCATACCCTTGGACCCGGCAGTCAGGTAACTCTTTGCGGGGTGGAAATTCCCCATTCGCAAACGTTGCAGGGGCACTCGGATGCCGATGTTGGTCTGCATGCCTTGACCGATGCATTGCTGGGGACAATCGGCGAAGGTGATATAGGGTCCCACTTTCCACCATCGGAACTGCAATGGAAAGGCGCTTCATCGGACCGATTTCTGATCCGTGCGGTTGAACTGGTATCGGCCCAGGGTGGCAATATTACAAATCTGGACGTCACCCTGATATGCGAGACGCCAAAAATTGGACCGCATCGTGAAGCCATGCGACATCGGGTTGCCGACATATGCCGAATTGACTTGAACCGAGTTTCCGTCAAAGCGACAACAAACGAAAAAATTGGCTTTATCGGTCGGCAGGAAGGCATTGCCGCCATTGCAACAGCGACTGTTTCATTTGGGATGATTTGACATGTTTGATGAGGAAATCACCGCGTTGGCGACAATGCTGGTCAGAGAATTCGATGCAGCAGGAATTAAAGTTGCAACCGCAGAGTCCTGCACCGGAGGCCTGATTGGCGGTGCGATTACATCGGTTGCAGGATCTTCCAACGTATATGGCCGCGGGTTCATCACCTATTCAAACCAGGCAAAGATCGACCTTCTTGATGTCGATCCGCACGTTCTTCAAGTGCATGGCGCTGTTTCTGCTGAATGCGCGTCCCAGATGGCAACCGGTACACTCGAGGCAGCAGACGCAGGTGCTGCGGTGGCAGTAACCGGGATTGCAGGCCCGGGAGGTGGCAGCGAGGCCAAACCGGTAGGTCTGGTTTTCATAGCCGTCGCAACCAGCGAAGACGAAGGGGCATTTGTTGAACAATTCCAATTTGGCGACATTGGGCGGGATGAGATACGGCGAGAAACTGTTTTACAGGCGCTTGAAATGCTTTTGGGTTACGGACTGGATGAGGAGGAATAAGGGGTAATTCAGCCAAATTCACCTAATGTGACAAATGACACACACAATGTGATCTTGGCTACCTATATTGAGATTATCGAAAGGCAAGAAGCCTGAAGATAAGTTTGATGTTACCCCTCCCTATCCTACACTGACCCCGGCCCGGCCGGGGTTTTTTTCTGCCACCGACACCCGAAACTTCAATCCAGCGGAAACGTTGAGGTATCTTTTAGAACTTCCAGGGCAATGGAAGTCTTGACATTCTGCACCGCCTTGTGCGGCAGCAGTGTTTTGTTGATAAACTCGGAAAGTTCCTTCAAATCCCGCGTAACGACCACAATCATATAATCCATTTCGCCGGTCAATGCATAAGCGCTTTGGACATTGGGAATAGATTTCAACAAGTTACGGAGTCGCTCAGCATTATTTTCATCATGATGTGAAAGGGTAATTGAAACAAGACTTGTCAGTCCCATGCCAATGGCATCCCTGTTCAGTCGAGCATGGTAGCTGTGAATAATACCGGATTTTTCAAGTTCTGATCGCCGTCGGGAGCATTGCGACGGGGAAAGCCCCACCATCTCTGCCAGGTCACTATTGGTAAGGCGGCCATTCTTCTGCAGCGATTCCAATATTTTGCGGTCTGTTGGTTCTAAATGCATGATAATTGTGAGATCGTGTGTGTTGATGCACGCAAATAACAAATATTGTACGAAAATTGTAAAATATGCAAGCACATTGCGTCAGGCCCAGCTTATAATGCACCTAATCACCACAGGAGAAGCAAATGGGTCCCTTTCCACACGACGCACCACCGTCAGAAATCAGCAGTTCAAATCCCGTAGGCACAGATGGTTTTGAGTTTGTGGAGTTTGCCCATCCCAATCCGGCGCAGTTGGAAGCATTGTTTAAGCAAATGGGATACGAGAAGGTTGCAGAAGGCAACGGGCGTAAGATTTCGGTTTGGCGTCAGGGAGATATCAATTACATTATCAATGCGGAATTGGACACGCACGCTGCCGATTTTGTCGAGAAACACGGTCCATGTGCTGCATCCATGGGGTGGCGGGTTAAAGACGCTAACCACGCATTCAACCATGCAGTGAAACTGGGCGCCAAACACTACACTGGCACGGGTAAGGTGCTCGACGTTCCCGCAATTGTGGGTATAGGTGGCTCTTTGATATATTTCGTTGAAACTTATGGAGAAAAGGGATCTCCTTATGAGACTGAATTTGTCTGGACCGCGGAACCGGATCCAGAGCCGGCAGGCTTCGGATTTTACTACCTGGATCACCTGACCCATAATGTATTTCGGGGAAACATGGATACATGGTGGCATTTCTATCGCGACCTGTTCGGTTTTTCCCAAATCCATTTCTTTGACATAGAAGGCAAAATGACGGGACTTATCAGTCGCGCAATCACCAGTCCGTGCGGCAAAATCAGAATTCCCCTGAATGAATCTACTGATGACAAAAGCCAAATCGAAAGTTATCTGCACAAATACAAGGGCGAAGGCATTCAGCATATCGCTGTCGGTACGGATGAAATCTATGATGCAACCGATAAACTGGCTGGCCATGGGCTGAAATTCATGCCGGGCCCGCCGGACACCTATTATGCCATGAGCCATGAGCGCGTGCACGGGCATGAAGAACCACTTGATAGAATGAAAACGCATGGAATACTGATCGATGGTGAGGGTGTGATTGACATCGCGAACGGGGATCGGATGACCAAAATCCTCCTACAAATTTTCTCAAAAACTGTAGTTGGTCCGATCTTCTTTGAATTCATTCAGAGAAAAGGTGACGAAGGATTTGGGGAAGGCAATTTCCGTGCTTTGTTTGAATCCATTGAGGCGGAACAGATCCTCACCGGTGAATTGTCGGTGGATGCTGCAGAATAACCGACAAAACGGACGGCATGTTGCCATTCCGTGAGGACTCTGATCACATAGGTACAAAAGCCGAAGTGATCGAGTTCGATGCCCACTAGCCTGCTGATTGCCTGTGTAATATGCCCCCTCGCCTATTGCTTATTCCTAACAAATCGGCCCGCTTCCGTTGTTCGCACATTTGTGAAGATGTTCTCGGTAGGCCTGCTCGTCTGCCTGTCATGGTCGTACAATGCGCCTGTGTTGCTGATAGCAGCCCTGTTGTTCGGCACGCTGGGTGACGGATTTCTGTCACGCGAAGGCGATCGGTATTTTCTGGCAGGACTTGCTTCTTTTCTGCTCGGCCATATCTGCTTTACCTTTTTGTTTTTGCAGTTAAATCCTGAGTTTTCCCTCTTACCCGATGAACCGCTCAGAATTGGAATGGCCGCTATTCTTGTCATCCTTGCAGCAGGCGTATCAGTCAATTTGAGACCGTTTCTTGGTCCTTTGCTGGTGCCGGTTTATCTTTATGTGATTATCAGCCTAGTAATGGGATTTGCCGCACTGGCATTACCACAGTCCTGGCCGATTTTGCTGGTAACGATCGGAGCAATGCTGTTTATCTTTTCCGATGTAATCCTGGCTTATGATTTGTTTGTGATTCCCGCAGAAAGCGACTTGAGGGAATATACTTCACGGATTCTCTGGACATTTTACTGGGGCGGACAATTCCTGATATTTCTCGGAACCCTTCAATCAGGTTTTTTGTAAATCTCATCGGCCCGGGCTTCAAACGCGCTTGCGAAGCGGCCAAATGCAACATCAAACACGGTCCCCGCAGCCATTGCCAGCATCCTGCTGCGCAGTTCATAATCGATCAGAAAATGAACATGGCACTTGTCTTCACCAAACGGTTCAAAGCGCCATTGGTTGTCCAGATGTTTGAATGGGCCTTCTATATATTTAACATCAATCGCAAGCTCACTGCGGTTCATCAGCACCTGTGTCGTGAACGTCTCACTCAGGATCTTGTATGCCATGGTCATGTCAGCAAGCAGCAAGATTTTTCCATCACGCTCCCGTTCGGACTTGACATGAAGTGACTGGCAAAGCGGAACAAATTCCGGATATCGTTTCACATCGCAAACGAGGTTGAACATATCCTCTGCGCGATGATCGACAGTATGAGATTTTTCTAGTTTTGGCATTCAGGACTGTTTGGCTTCTCGGGCTGCCCGAAGCCGCTTGAAATCCTCACCGGCATGATGAGATGACCGGGTTAAGGGGGTCGAGGAAACCATCAGGAATCCCTTGGCGTAGGCGGTTGTCTCATATGCCTTGAACTGGTCCGGTGTAATGAAGTCAACAAGTTCGTAATGTCGCGAAGTCGGCTGCAGATATTGTCCAATGGTGATGAAATCAACATCGGCGGACCGCAAGTCATCCATAAGTTGAAGTACTTCGTTGCGTTGTTCCCCAAGCCCCACCATGATGCCCGACTTGGTGAATATGCTTGAATCAATTTCCTTCACCATCTGCAACAACCTGATGGAGTGGAAATAACGTGCTCCGGGTCTAACCTTCAGATATTTTGATGGCACTGTCTCCAGATTGTGATTGAATACGTCGGGCCTGGCAGCAGCAACTGTTTCGATTGCACCGGGTTTCCGCAGAAAGTCCGGTGTAAGGATTTCAATCGTTGTACCCGGTGAGGCGCTGCGGATCGCTTCAATCGTTTCAACAAAGTGCTGTGCGCCGCCATCCGGCAAATCGTCACGATCCACCGAAGTAATAACCACATGGTTGAGCGCAAGTTGAGCGACTGCTCTGCCGACATTTTCCGGTTCGTTCGGGTCCAGGGCTGCCGGTATTCCGGTTCTTACATTACAGAATGCACATGCACGGGTACAGATATCGCCCATGATCATCATGGTTGCGTGTTTCTTTGACCAGCATTCACCAATATTCGGGCAGCCTGCCTCCTGACAGACTGTGACGAGGTTATTGTCCGCCACTATCTTGCGGGTTTCTTGATACACTGGTGAACCGCCGGCACGGACGCGAATCCATTCCGGCTTCTTCTTGATCGGCGACTCTGGCCGATGTGCTTTTTCCGGGTGCCGCGGTTTCGTTTTCTTGCGGTCGTTAATGTCTATCAGTGTAACCAACCGGTTTCTCCTAAGAGGTGATTCTCTTAATATGCTCTTTGTTTGTACCCCCTACAACCGGTGCAGGGCTGAAAGGGGTGAAAATACTACTTTTGTGCACGTTTGACGCCAATACTGAAAAGCCAGGCAACAAACGCTGCAATCGTTCCGAAAAACACACCCAGAACCAGGCTGGAAAGTGTTGAGGCAATCACACCATCCATGCCTTCGGCACTCTGTGCATTGCTCTGACTATCGGTGCCAAACGGAATATGGACCGCATCAGGGTTTAGCAGGTTCAGCGTTCCTACCAGAATCCCGAACAACACGGTCATTCCGCAAACCCATACAAATCCTTTGATCGGTGAAGGCATTTCATCCCATCAACATTGTTTGACATAAGTGAAAACCAGAACATCGACCAGGATTTCACCAGTGGGAACACATTTATTGTGCACTTCCCGTGTGCCCTGGACCGTTACTTTCAGCTGATTAGGGCTCACCGGTCCTTCGACATAATATTCAAGCGGATTTCCAGGGCAGTATTTTGAAAACCGTCTGGCGATTCCAGAATACCAGTTACCGCTCTTTTCGCCATTAAACAGCAAAGTTCCGGGTTGGACGCCCGCATTGCGAAGTACCTGACGCGGATTTTCGTAATATAGCCAACGCAGATTTCCTGACGCCTTCAGACGCATCAGGGATCCGTTATGGTTCCAGCAGGAATCTGCTCTTGCTTCACCGACGGAAAAAACACCTGACAACCCCGCCGGACCGACAATCATAAATGGGACTGTCAAAATCATAATCAGAAATTGTTTCATTGATTCATTTCCTTAGAAAATTTCGACACGACAGCATTCAGACACAAATGCCGAACCATGTCCAATTCGCTACATATGGATAACACGCCCATAGGCGTCGAGAACACTTTCATGCATCATTTCAGAGAGGGTTGGGTGCGGAAAGACTGTATGCATCAAGTCTTCTTCGGTGGTCTCCAGGTTCATAGCCACTACATAACCCTGAATAAGTTCGGTGACTTCCGCACCGATCATGTGAGCGCCCAGCAACTGGCCTGTCTCGGTGTCAAAAACGGTTTTGACCAGCCCGTCGGGTTCTCCCAATGCAATTGCCTTGCCATTTCCCAGAAACGGAAAGCGCCCGACTTTAACATCATAACCTGCTTCTTTTGCTTTGGCTTCGGTAAGGCCGACGGAGGCTATCTGCGGGTGGCAGTAGGTGCAACCAGGAATCTTCGCCTTGTCCATGATGTGCGGGTTTTTGCCAGCAATGGACTCAACACATATGACCCCTTCATGCTCGGCCTTGTGCGCCAGCATTGGCGGGCCCGCAACGTCACCTATGGCATAGATGCCTGCAACGGAAGACTTTCCATATCCGTCCACCACCACACAACCACGGTCTGTCTTGACACCCAGTTCCTCAAGGCCGAGGTTTTCAATGTTGCCGACCACACCTACGGCAGATATCAACTTTTCCGCATCTATTTTTTGAGTTTTTCCGTCAGCAGTCTCGATATGAGCGGAAATTCCACCGGCGTTCTTGTCAACCTTTGCAACCTTGGCTCCTGTAAGGATTTTCATGCCCGCCTTTTCAAATCGTTTTTTTGCCAGCGCGGAAATCTCTTCATCTTCTACTGGGACAACACGATCCATCAGTTCAACCACAGTCACATCGACTCCCATGGCATTGTAAAAAGAAGCAAATTCTATACCGATGGCACCAGATCCCATGATGACAAGGGATTTCGGCATTCCATCAGGTACCATTGCCTCAAAATAGGTCCATATCTTTTCGCCATCCGGCTCAATACCGGGGATCGCCCGCGGGCGTGCGCCGGTAGCAATAATAATATGCTTGGCCTTGTAAGTTCCCTCGCCTTTAGTACCACGCGGAACGCGGTGTTGGGGTTCCATCGGCGGTTTGGCGGTTGCAGCAACTTCTACCTGACCGACCGCTGAAATTCGCGCTTCACCCCAGATAACGTCCACTTTGTTCTTTTTCAAAAGGCCGTTCACGCCGGCGTTGAGTTGACCAGAAACTCCGCGGGAACGTTTGACGATAGCTGCGGGATCAAATCCGACTTTGTCCGCTGACAGGCCATAGTCTCCGGCATGCTGCATATAATGATAAATTTCCGCGGTCCGCAGCAGGGCCTTGGTGGGAATACATCCCCAGTTGAGACAGATACCGCCGAGATGTTCACGCTCGACAATCGCAGTTTTCAAACCGAGTTGCGCGGCTCTGATCGCGGTCACATACCCGCCCGGTCCCGAACCAATGATCAAAACGTCGTATTCATCAGCCATTATTTTGTTTCCTTACAATTGTGCTGTCAGCAGCATCCATTCAGTTGATTGGGAGGACCCTTCAAATTCCAGGAAAGGCCGCGAAGCAGCAATATCGAATCCACGGGACCTATAAAGCTGCAGGGCCCGGGAATTTCCATTTTCTGCAATAAGGCTCATTGCCGGAGCACCCGATACAGGGGCCCTGTTTATGAAATCATCCATCAACAGGGTTCCGATACCCCTTCCCCGTGCCTGCGGATAAACTGCCAGACAATCAATGTACCAATGCCCGGCAGCGGCCTTACGCAACTCGAGTATCGGCGCAAGTGCTGGAGCAAGGCGTTCCAACTCCGCCAACTCCGGGAGATTTTCCATATTATTTTCGGGATTGATGTAACAGGTGGACATGCCCAATACCAACTCACCGTCTACAGCCACCGTGGCGTTGCGCCACCCACTATACGAAGTATCATCCAAATGCTGCTCGCGTCCGTAGGCATAGGCATCTTCTGTCCTGTCAATACGACCAACAGTCTTCCACACCCAGTGGGTAAGACCGATACCGGCAAGGTTATCGAGAATGGCAAGATCTGCCGCATCAGATCTCAGAGCATGCCGTAATGTAACCTCAGTCATCTATTAAATTCCCGCAATTGCCAGAATCACCCGATACGGCATATGTTTCGCCACACGGAGAGCAAGCTTGGACATAATCGATTATTTCATAACCCACATTGGTCCCCTTCCCTGGATGGTAAAGGGTACAGGGTTTGCCATAATGGCCTTGTTGGTGTTCCGTGCCTTCGGACAATTTCTTTCTCTTCGTTGGATACGCGCTGTTACCAGCCTGGTATCCGCATTGGTTATTGCTTTGATCCTGGCCCGCTTCGGGCAGGATATAGCCGCTTTTATTGCGACGGATCCCGGGTTGCAGCCAGATGCCAATTCACAAGGTTAAACGAGCATTCCCATCGGGCTTTCGATATAGCCTTTGAAAGCACCGGCCAGTTGTGCACCCAGCGCTCCGTCAATTACCCGGTGATCAAAGGCAAACGTTACCGTCATGATTGTCGCGGTGGAAACCGCACCGTCTTTGATGATTGCTTTCTGCTCACCGGCGCCTATGGAGATGATAGATGCATGCGGTGGATTGATGATCGAGGTGAAGTTGGAGACACCGAACATCCCCAGATTTGAAACCGCAGTAGAGCCGCCCTGATACTCTTCTGGTTTGAGTTTCTTGTTCCTGGCCCGTTCGGCAAGATCTTTCATTTCATTGGATATGGCTGACAGAGTTTTGTTTTCCGCCTGCCGGATAATCGGCGTAATCAACCCATCAGGTATTGCGACGGCCACACCTACATCGGCGTGTTTGTGCAAAATACGGGCTGAAGATGTCCACGAGGCATTTGCCAACGGGATATCACGCAGTGCAAGGGCCATCGCCTTGATGATGAAGTCATTTACGGAAACTTTGTAGGTGGGTTTTTCATCCTCGCCCAGGGGAGCAGAACCGTTTATCTGTTTACGCAGCGCCAGCATCGCGTCCAGATCACAGTCCATTGAGAGGAAATAAGACGGTATTGTCTGTGAAGATTCCGACAGCCGTGCAGCAATTGTCTTGCGCATGTTGTCGTGAGGCAGAACTTCATATTCGTCTTCATTGTAGAAAGCGAGCACCTGTTTGTCCGGCATGGCTGTGATTGGAGATTGTGCCGCGGCGGGTGCTTCTGTCGCAGCCGGTGCAACAGTTGCCAAGGGAGCATCTGTGCCACCAGCAAGGTTTTCAACATCGGATTTGACGATCCGGCCGTGCGGGCCACTTCCTTTCACTGTCGAAAGATCTATGCCGTTCTGACTTGCAATCCGACGTGCCAACGGCGAGGCAAATACACGCTCGCCAGATGATGAAACCGATTGTGCAACAGGAGGCTGTGCTACTGCAACAGGTTCGGGCGCCGCCTCTGGTACAGGCTCTGCCTTTGCCGGCTCCATAGAAGCAGCTGCAGAAACATCCTCGCCATCTTCTGCCAGCAAGGCGATCACTGTATTTACTTTGACGGCCTCGGTTCCTTCCGCAACAAGGATTTTGGCGACCGTTCCTTCGTCCACCGCCTCTACCTCCATGGTGGCCTTGTCAGTCTCGATTTCTGCGATTACGTCACCGGAGGATACACTATCGCCTTCCTTGACATGCCACTTTGCGAGATTGCCTTCTTCCATAGTGGGCGAAAGGGCCGGCATGGTAATTTCAATAGGCATCGCCACTCACTTTCTTTTCCATTTCATCGACGTCAAACCTGCCATCATTCATCAGCATGGTTGTCGTTATGTTGATCTTGCCATCATCCGCAGGAAGCCATTCTGCCAGCCGGGTCAGGCGCTTTTGTTCTTCAGCGACTTTGCGCACTGCTTCTTCGGCGGTAAGCTGCCTGTTTGTGAGGGCTTCCAGAGCCTCATGGCTAATTTCTAAAACCACGTTACGACCGTCAATCAGCACTGATTGGCTGAATTTGTCATATCGCAGGCTTTTTAGATCAAGGCGTTGCATCGTTTACCGGTAACTCACTTCCTTGACTGCCTGAACCACATCATCAGCATTTGGCAAAGCCAGTTTCTCAAGGTTTTCGGCATATGGCATGGGCACATCCTTGCCGCAGATCGTGATCACCGGTGCGTCGAGATAATCAAACGCCCTTTGAACGATTTGAGAGGCGATAAAATCGCCTACGGAAGATTGTGGAAAACCTTCTTCAACGGTGACAAGCCGATTGGTTTTCTTGATTGAGTTGATGACTGTTTCCATATCAAGCGGGCGAATGGTGCGTAGATCGATGATTTCCACATCAATGCCCTCTGCCGAGAGTTTCTCCGCGGCTTCGATCGCATAGGTCATGCCAATCCCAAATGAAACAATTGTGGCATCCGTTCCTGTTTTGTGGATGCGCGCTTTGCCGATTGGCAGCGCCCAGTCCTCCACATCAGGTACTTCAAAAGACTGCCCATACAGAATTTCGTTTTCCAGGAACACGACCGGATTGGGATCACGAATGGCCGCTTTCAACAACCCCTTCGCATCTGATGCACTATAAGGCATGACTACTTTCAGACCTGGAATATGGCTGTACCAGGCCGCGTAGCACTGCGAATGCTGGGCGGCTACCCGCGCGGCTGCGCCGTTTGGTCCGCGGAACACCATGGGCGCACCCATTTGACCACCTGACATATACAGCGTCTTGGCGGCTGAATTGATGATCTGGTCAATCGCCTGCATGGCAAAGTTAAACGTCATGAATTCAACGATAGGCTTCAAACCAGCCATTGCAGCACCAACACCGATGCCTGCAAATCCGTGTTCTGTAATCGGTGTATCCACTACCCGACGCGACCCGAATTCATCCAACAGGCCCTGGGTGATCTTATAGGCTCCCTGATATTCAGCTACTTCCTCACCCATGACGAACACGTCCTCGTCTCGACGCATTTCCTCGGCCATTGCAGAATTAAGTGCCTCACGCACAGTCATCGTTACAAATTCCGTTCCCGGTTGAATTTCGGGATCATCAGCAACAGGAGCAGCGACAGCCACCGGCTGAGGTGAGACAGGCGAAGGTTCTACTGAAGCGGTTTCCGGCGCAGGCGCAACTTCTTTCGCGGCAGTTACTGTTTCCGCAGGAGCCTCGACAGCGGAAACATCTTCACCATCTTCTGCCAGAATTGCGATGACAGAATTCACCTTGACGCCTTCGCTACCCTCAGCAATCAGTATTTTGGCAACGGTGCCTTCGTCCACTGCCTCAACTTCCATTGTCGCCTTGTCCGTCTCAATCTCGGCAATCACGTCGCCGGAAGCGACTGTGTCGCCTTCCTTGACAAGCCATTTGGCGAGATTTCCCTCTTCCATGGTGGGCGAAAGGGCCGGCATCAAAATCTCTACAGCCATGTCTTACACCTCCACCAGAATGTCTGTGTACAATTCGGACTCATCCGGCAGCGGATCGCTCTGCGCGAACTCGGCAGACTTTGCGACGATATCGCGGATTTCCTTGTCCATGGATTTGAGTTCATCTTCGGTTGCGTGTTTTTTGGAAACGATGCGCTGTTTCACCTGTTCAATCGGATCCTGCTCGGCACGCATTTTCTGCACTTCATCTTTGCTGCGATACTTCGCCGGATCTGACATCGAGTGACCGCGGTAGCGATAAGTTTCCATTTCCAGAATGAATGGTCCATTACCTCCCCGTGCCCATTTTATGGCATGTTCTCCGGCTGCATGAACCGCACGAACATCCATGCCGTCCACGTGCATCCCCGGAATGTTGAACGAGGCACCACGTTGGGAAAAATCGGTTTGTGCCGAAGAACGCTGAACCGATGTGCCCATGGCGTAGCGATTGTTTTCAATTATGAATATAACCGGCAGGCTCCACAAGGAAGCCATGTTAAAACTCTCGTAAACTTGGCCCTGGTTGGATGCCCCATCACCAAAATAGGCAAGGGAGACGGAGCCGTTGTTGCGGTATTTGTTGGCAAATGCCAATCCGGTTCCCAATGAAACCTGCGCCCCGACGATACCATGGCCGCCATAGAAGTGTTTCTCCTTGGAGAACATGTGCATGGAGCCGCCCTTCCCCTTGGAGTAACCGTTTCGGCGGCCAGTCAGTTCCGCCATAACACCATTGGGCTCCATGCCGCATACCAGCATGTGTCCGTGATCGCGATATCCGGTAATCACCTGATCGCCCTCTTGGGTGGCTTTTTGCATGCCGGTAACGACGGCTTCCTGACCAATATAAAGATGGCAGAACCCGCCAATGTAACCCATTCCGTACAACTGACCTGCCTTTTCTTCAAACCGGCGGATCATCAGCATGTCGTAACAAGCTTTTAGCTCTTCATCCTTGGTGAAATTCGTGGGTTTTGGTGCTTTTTGCACCGTGGAGGCTGCCGTGTTGCTCTTCCGGGGCTTGCTTGCCATAAAATTTTTCTCCGTTTGGAAAAATATATGCCCTATTGCGACCAAACATCAAATCAATTCTGACTGTTTGGACACACTATAAAATGTTGGAATAAAACGAGAATTTTATAATTAACTAATAATAAAGTAATTCATAATTACCATGAATTATAGCAATAATGAAATCATTTCATAATTGCTATTTCATCGTCCCTCAAAAGGTTCAGATGATAGCGCGCCTGTTCATCAAGCATGTCTTTTTCCAGCGAGCCATTCTTGAGCAAACGCACCCGTTTTACCAACCGATCCCGCTCCTGGCGCAATCCTGCCAGCTTGTAATCCAAAAGCAAAGCCTGCTCTTCTGCCTGTTTATATGAACGGAACCCGTGGCGACCATTTAGGGAATGATAGGTGAAATAAGCGCAAAGCAGAATGCACAGACCGGGTAACACAAGCCGGTAGGCTTTTATGTTTTTCTTTTGGCGTGTTGACACAGTG
>CBDAPT010000008.1:0-608181 GCA_965198665.1 Rhizobiaceae bacterium
TACTACCCTGAGCCCGGTGAGGACATCATGGATGCTATCTGGCGCGAAAGCGATCAGGTTCGCAAGACTGCCGGCATTTGTGATGTATCCACGCTTGGAAAGATTGAGATTTTCGGCCCGGATTCAGGTGTGTTTCTAAACCGGCTATACATCAATGGCTGGAAACTTCTTGCTCCCGGCAAGGCGCGTTATGGACTGATGCTGCGCGAGGACGGTTACGTCTTTGACGACGGCACAACCTCCCGGCTTGCGGATGACCATTTTCTGATGACCACAACCACGGCAAACGCGGCGCGGGTTCTGGCTCATATGGAACACTACAGCCAGGTGGTCTGGCCTGACCTCGACGTTCATTTCTGTTCTGCTACCGAACAATGGTGCGGGGTTGCTGTAGCAGGGCCAAATGCACGCAAGATTCTGGATGATGCCTTTGCCGGTGCCCAGGACATGTCTGATGAGGCGCTGCCGTTCATGGGAGTACGGGAGTTTGATTGGAATGGCGCCCAGGCGCGGATTTTCCGGATCTCATTCTCCGGCGAACTTGCCTATGAGGTGAATGTGCCCTGGCGGTATGGTGCAGCCATGTGGGATTCCATCTATGACGCCGGACAGGCCCACGGTCTAATTCCATACGGCACTGAGGCACTGAGCGTGCTGCGAATCGAAAAAGGCCACGTTGCCGGTAACGAACTGGACGGACGGTCGACCGCCGCCGACATGGGGCTGGGCAAGATGATGTCTTCCAAGAAAGAGTTCATCGGCAACCGCATGGCAAATCGGGAAGGGATGGTCGATCCAAAGCGGCCACAACTGGTAGGCATCAAGCTGACTGAAAAAACCGGACGTCTGCGCGGTGGTGCCCACCTTATAGAAGACCGGACCGACACAAGCACGGTTGACAATCCGGAAGCAAGCAAGGGCTGGGTAACGTCTGTCGCCAACAGCCCTCAGCTTGGATGTTGGGTGGCCCTCGGCTATGTCCAGGGCGGTGCGGATCGCCATGGCACGAAAATGATTGCCCATTATCCGATGTACAATGAATCGGTTGAGGTAGAGATTGTTTCTCCGCACCTCTTTGATCCAAAAGGAGAACGTCTCCATGGCTAAGTTTGGTTCCTTTCATCCCCTTGACACTTTCTTCGCCCGGGTCGGAACCGGCACTAGCCGTGACCTGAGCGTCAAGAGCCTTGAAGGCCATGGCATCATTCAGGTCTTCGCCGTCAATGGCAAGAATGCAGCAGTTGAGCGGGCGCTGAAAATCAAAGGCAAACCCGGCAGCGCGACGGTCACCAAGGACTATACCGCCATTCCCCTTTGTCTGGGGCAGTGGATGGTAGTATCGGCCAAAGCGGGATCCGATGGTTTTGCAGCCGGTATTCAGACGAAGCTGAAGAAAAACGGCTATGCATCGGAACAATCAGATGCACGCATCATCTTTGGCGTTTCCGGCAATCGTGCCCGGGAAATGATGCAGAAAGGATGTCGCCTCGATCTTGACCCGTCCGTAACCTCCACGGGCTGGTGTGCGCAAACCCAGATGGCGCAGGCAGGGGTCATTCTCCACCAGGTGGATGACAAACCAACCTACGACATACTGGTGTATTCCGGTTTTGCCCAGCATTTTGCGGAATGGCTGGAGCATACCGGAGCGCAACTCGGCATTGCGTTTTCGCGTTAATTTTCACTGACAGCCGGTTGCCAGAATCCGATTCTCAGGCTTAACTCGCAAATGTTAGCGAGGAGTGGCCAGTGATCAATATTGAGCAAATAGAAGCTGCGAAAATCCGCATTGCGGGCAAGGTTCGCGAGACACCGTTGGCCCGTTCACCATCCTTGAGTGAAAGAACCGGCGGTGACGTTTTCCTGAAACTTGAACAACAACAACTGACTGGCAGTTTCAAGCTGCGCGGGGCAACCAATGCTGTACTGAATCTCACGGAAACGCAGAAGGCTGCCGGTGTTGTCGGCGTATCAACAGGTAATCACGGACGCGGTCTGGCCCATGCCAGCAAGGAAGCCGGAGTGAGTTGTGTCATCTGCATGTCAGAGCTTGTGCCGCAGAACAAACTCGACGGAATTCGCGCCGAAGGTGCCGAAATCCGCATCAGCGGACGCTCCCAGGATGAAGCCGAAATTGAAGCAGTGCGACTGGTTGAAGAAGATGGCCGCGTGATGGTTCCGCCATTCGATCATCCTGACATAATCGCGGGGCAGGGTACATTGGGACTGGAGGTGCACAGCCAGCTGCCGGAAATCGAAACAGCGGTTGTGCCCCTTTCCGGCGGAGGCTTGATGGCTGGTGTTGCATCCGCATTAAAGGCCCGAAATCCCGGTATTCGTATCATAGGCGTCACCATGGAACGTAGTCCGGCCATGTTTGAATGTATCAAGGCTGGCAAATATGTCGAAGTGGAGGAAGTGCCGACCCTGGCCGATTCCCTTGGTGGCGGGATTGGTGAAAACAATCAGTACACATTCGCCATGGTCCGCGAACTTGTGGATGACTATGTGCTTGTCAGTGAAACCGAAATAGCCGAGGCAATACGCCATGCCTATTGGGAAGAAAGGCAAATCCTGGAAGGCTCGGGCAGTGTCGCCATCGCTGCCGTGTTAGCAGGCAAAGCTGTTCCACAGGGCCCAACTGTGTTGTTTTCCTGCGGCGGTAATATCGACATGAACCTCCACCATCGCATTGTGTCAGGCGAAAACGTTGATGTGACAAAGGAGACGAAATGAACGCAAATCCGCCGTTACATTTCACGGTTGACGAGTTCGAAACGCGGATCGCAAAGACCCGTACAGCGATGGAAAAGGCGGGGCTGGAGTTGATGATCGTCTCAGATCCATCGAACATCAATTGGCTTACCGGTTATGACGGCTGGTCGTTCTATACCCACCAGGCCGTTTTGCTGGCCATGGAAGGTGAGCCGATCTGGTGGGGCAGGGGCATGGATGCGCTTGGAGCCAGACGTACCGTGTTCATGAGTCATGACAACATTATCGGTTATGCAGATGAGTATGTGCAGAACCCGGCCCAGCATCCCATGGAAACGCTCGCTGATTTGTTCCGCGAGCGGGGATGGGCAGACAAACGCGCCGGGGTCGAGTTGGACAATTATTATTTTTCCGCCGCCGCCTGGGACACACTCAAGCAGCAATTGCCGGAAGTTAATTTCAGTGACGCAACCGGCCTAGTTAACTGGCAGCGGGCGGTAAAAAGCAAAACCGAGATCACCTACATGCGCCGGGCCGCCAAAATCGTCGAGGTGATGCATGCAAAGGCTGTTGAAGTCGCTGAGCCGGGGATGCCGAAAAACCAGTTGGTTGCGGAACTTTATCGCACCTCGGTTCTGGGAAGTGACGGACAATGGGGGGACTATCCGGCAATCGTACCAATGACGCCGTCGGGCATGGATGCTACCGCACCGCACCTTACCTGGGATGACAGGCCAATGCAGCGGGGCGAAAGCACGTTCTTCGAAATTGCCGGCGCCCATCGTCGCTATCAGTGTCCGCAGTCACGAACACTGTTTTTGGGGAAGCCACCGCAGAAGTATCTTGATGCAGAAGCGGCAGTATTGGAGTCCGTGGAAGCCGGACTTGAACAGGCCAAGCCCGGTAATCTCTGCGAGGACATAGCCATTGCCTTTTATGATACGCTCGAGAAACACGGCTTTCAAAAGGACAGCCGTACCGGCTACGCGATCGGCGTTTCCTACCCACCGGACTGGGGAGAGCGCACCATGTCGTTTCGCCGGGGAGACAAATCCGTCCTGGAACCAGGCATGACATTTCATTTCATGCCTGCTCTCTGGCTGGATGACGGCGGCCTTGAAATCACCGAGCCGATTTTGATCACGGAAAGTGGTGTTGAGTGCCTTTGTGACACGCCGCGCAAGCTGTTCGTCAAAGACTGATCACGAGCCCGCGCCGGAGGAACTAAATGCGCAGATACAGTTGGCCGCAAGGGCATTGGGCCTGGCCAGTCAAACTCACCCACAAACATGTGGTACGACATGGCAATATGATTTTCACCGGTGGTCAGGTGGATCTCGATCATGCGGGCAAAGTTCGCCACCCGGGGGAACTGGTAACCCAAACTACCGAATCCATGAAATATATGGCCGCGCTTTTTGACGATCTCGACGCGGACTTTTCAGACCTTGTTCGCCTGGTTGTTTATTTCACCGGCAATGCAGCGGATGAAGCGAAACTGGTACAGACACTTGGTTCCATCCTGGGTGGAACTTCCAGACCGGCTATCAATCTCATTTGCATGCCGGAACTTTGCTATCCCGGCATGCGTGTGGAAATTGAGGGTGTTGCCATGCGTAGCGAGGATGGTTCACGGCTCGCGCGCCGGGAAATGCATTTACCGGAACTGCCGCTGTTGCCGGATGCATTTTCGCATGTTGTGGAATGTCAGGGCATGGTTTTCACAAGTGACATGTCCGCCATCACCGACACCGGCGATGTTGGAAGCATCGGTGACATTGCAGGACAAACCCGTTCGATGATGGAAAATCTGGGCAAGGCGCTGTCTGCAGCCGGATGTGACTTCGGCGATGTAGTGAAACTCAATGTCTATTATTGCGGGGATGGTACAGCGGCAAGCTGGACCGAGCCTGCTAAAATCAGAGCAGGCTACTTTCCGGATCCAGGGCCTGCTGCCACAGGCATGCCGCTTGAGCGCTTTGCTGATCGCGATGTCCTGACCAGGATTGCTGTCACTGCGGTGCGTCAGCCGGATGATGAACGACAGGACAAGCAGTTCTCCTGGCCTGCCGGTCACTGGAACTGGACACAACCCATGCCCTACAAGCACGGAAACCGGGCAGGAAATATCATTCATGTGGGTGGGAAGGTCTAGCTGGATGCTGCCGGCGATGTTCTTGATCCCGACGACATGATTGCCCAGACACGCACTGCGATGAAAAATCTGGCTGCTGTTCTTTCCGAGTTTGGGGCTACGCTGGATGACGTGGTCAAGGTAACCACCTTTTATCAGGGTTCGGCGTCTGCTGAGGCATTGCACGAAAACCTGCTGATCCGTTCGGGCTCCTACAGCGAACCCGGTCCGGCCACGACCGGCATTCCGATTCCGGCTTTGGTTTATGACCGCATGGTCATTGAAATAGAGGTCGTGGCGATGTTGGACTGAACGGCTTGTCAGTCGATGCCTCGTCAGGTCGCTGATCTGTACAAACCAAAAGGATGAACAATGTTGAAATTGATTTGGATGTCCGATCCCCATTTTGTTCACCAGGGCACTGTCCTGCGTCACGATCCAAGAGTTCGCCTGACAGCGGCCATTGATCATATCAATCAGCATCACGCCGACAGTGCCTTTTGTGTGATTTCCGGTGATATGGTGAACCGTGGAACGCAGGAGGATTACGCTCAATTGCGCGAAACCCTCGACCGGCTCGCTATTCCCTATATGCCAATGGTGGGTAATCATGATGATCGCACCCTTTTCCGCAAAAATCTGCCCCTGCCTGACAGCTGCATGGAGCAGTTCATCCAATACGCAGTAACAACACCGGCGGGTACGGTTATATGTCTGGACACATTGAAGCCGGGATCTGATGCAGGAGAAGTTTGCGGCCACCGTGCCGACTGGCTGCGACGCACGCTTGAAACTTCTTCAGAAACGCCGGTCTATCTTTTCATGCATCATCCCCCCATGGCGCTGGGGTTGCCGATGCAGGACACCGACCGGATGGAAGACGGCGATGGTTTTCTCGAGCTCATAAAAACTCATGGAAATGTCAAACATATGTTCATTGGCCATGTTCACCGGCCCATAAACGGATCAGCAAGCGGAATTCCGTTCGCAACCATGCGGTCGATTCTCTACCAGGCACCTGCTCCGGTTCCTGAATGGGACTGGGACACATTTAAACCCGGTGAAGAAGCGCCGGCCTATGGTGTGCTGAGTTTTTCGGAAATGGGTGTGAATCTTCAATACACCCAGTTCTGTGACTATGAGGATGGTTTGATCAGCGTTTAATACTCAACTATGCGCTGCAATATAGGCAGTTGACTCCCTAAATTTTTCAGATATTAGATTTGTATACAAACTGTATACGAAGCTATGATTGTCAAAAACAAGGAAACCTGCCGGGAAGATCTCATCGAGCGTATATTGACGCTTGAGGTGGAACCCGGTGTCATTCTGGATGAGGCCGAACTGTCAGAGGAATACGGCCTTTCCCGCACGCCCTTGCGCGAGGTGTTTCAGAAGCTGGCAGGCGAGGGCTATCTCACACTGGCCAAAAACCGCGGCGCCAAGGTTTCATCCATGGATATCAACTCCATGCGCAACTTCTTTCAGGCTGCACCCATGATCTATGCGGCAGTGGCCCGCCTGGCAGTGGAGAATGCCCGGCGGGATCAGATTTCGCAGCTCAAGGAAGTGCAGCGGCTCTTCCGCATGGCGTGTGAAGAAAAGGAAACCCGTCTGATTGTCATGCACAATCACAATTTCCACGAGCTGATGGGGCGCATGGCGGACAATCCTTATCTCACCCCCAGCCTCAATCGCCTGCTGATAGACCATTCCCGGTTGAGCCAGAAATTCTACAAACCAATCAACTCCAAGGAGCGGTTGCTGGTCTGGAAAGCCTGTGATCAGCACGATGCAATGATAGAAGCCATTGAAAAGGGTGAGCCTGCCACAATCGTGGAATTGACCCTTGAACACTGGTCGCTTTCGCGGGATGAAATAGAAAAATACGCGCGGCCTGATCCGCTCGACATCAATCTGGGAAAAACAGGATAAACCAAGTTATGCGTTTCGAAGGAATTTATACCCCCGTGGTAACGCCTCACAACGAAGACCACACAATCAATCGCGACCGGTTTGCTGATGTGATCGAACACCTTATAGGCGCCGGTGTTCATGGCCTCATCATTGCCGGTACAACTGGCGAATATTATGCGCAATCAACCGATGAACGCATAGAGCTGATGAAACTCGCCAAGGAACTTATCAAGGGTCGGCTGCCGTTGATCATAGGGACCGGCGCCATCCGAACCGAAGATTCCATCGTTTTTGCTGAGAATGCCAAGGCGATTAAGGCAGATGGCATTCTGGTAACAACACCACCCTATGCCTATCCGACCGCGCGCGAAATCGCCCTGCATGGTCTGGCAATCGATCGTGCGGCGAACCTGCCCGCCATGCTTTACAATTATCCGGGCCGCATGTCGGTAAACATGGACGAGGAAACACTGGATCGCCTGGGGAGAAGCCCGAATTTCTGCGCCATCAAGGAGAGCTCGGGCGACATAAACCGCGTGCATCTGCTGGCCCGCAATTACCCTCATATCCAGTTGTCCTGCGGCATGGACGATCAGGCGTTGGAATTTTTTGCCTGGGGTGCGCGCTCCTGGGTCTGCGCCGGTTCGAACTTTGCTCCGGAAGCTCATATAGCGCTCTACAAGGCCTGTGCGGTTGAAAAGGACTTCGACAAGGGCCGGGCAATTATGATGGCCATGCTGCCACTGATGAGTGTGCTCGAGCAGGGTGGCAAATTCGTTCAGTGCATCAAGCACGGCCTCACTATGCGCGGTATACCTGCCGGTCCGCCACGCAAACCCCTGCAACCCCTTTGCGTGGCGGACCGGCAGTGTCCGTCGTCATGGGTTTCTGGACAGACCGCAGCTTGAGCTAAGCGAGTATCTGGCTCATTTGTTTGTCGATGTTAAGCGACCTGCTTGCGGTATTGCAAGCGCCGTTCGTTGATAGTCTTTTGCTTGATCCTTTCTCGTTGTTGCAGGATTTGGTCGCCACGTCCGAAGTAGACGTCGGTGGGTGTCAGGTTCTTCAGGCTTTCGTGGTATCGCCTGTGATTGTAGTGGCTAATGAACCTACCGATCTGGCCTTTCAGATCGCCGGGCAGGAAGTAGTTTTCCAGCAGGATGCGGTTCTTCAAGGTTTGATGCCATCTCTCGATCTTGCCTTGTGTCTGGGGATGGTATGGTGCGCCACGAACATGATCCATGCCGTTGTCATCGAGCCATTCAGCCAGTTCGGTGGCGATATAGCTGGAGCCATTGTCTGACAGCAGTCTTGGTCGATGATGGACATTGATCTGATCACAGCCAGAGGCCTGCAGCGCGAGTTCCAGAGTGTCAGTAACATCGCTGGCCTTCATAGTCGTACACAACTTCCATGCGATCACATAGCGGCTGTAATCATCGAGAATGGTGGATAGGTAGAACCAGCCCCAACCAATAACCTTGAGATAGGTGAAGTCCGTCTGCCACAGCTGATTGGGCGCAGTTGTTTTGTCACGGAATTCGTTCGCAGCCTTGATAACCACAAAGGCAGGACTGGTAATCAGGTCATGGGCCTTGAGAAGCCGGTAAACACTGGCCTCGGACACGAAGTAGCGCTTGGTGTCGGTGAACCTGACAGCCAGTTCCCTTGGAGATAGTTCTGGCTCCTCCAATGCCAGATCGACGATCTGTTCACGCACATCGTCAGGAATACGGTTCCAAACCCGTGCGGGCATGGGAGCCTTGTCTTCCAAGGCATCCACGCCACCAGTCTGGTATCTGTCATACCAGGTATAAAAGGTTGAGCGTGGAACACCCAGTCGGTCCAGTGTCTGCTTGGCTGGAAGATGCGATTGTTCTACCAAGCGGATGATCTCAAGCTTCTCGGATGCAGGATACCTCATTCGTCGTCTCCCCCATCGCCTGTCATGCTTTTTTTGAGCAATCGAAGTTCCAGAGCCTGTTCTGCTACGACCTCCTTCAGATCCCGGGCTTCCTTGCGAAGTCCCTTCACCTCATCGGTATTGGCCTCACGCATCGTATCGCCAGCCAGCCTCTTCTTTCCGGCTTCCATAAATTCCTTGGACCAAGAGTAATACTGGCTCTGGGCAATTCCTTCCTGACGACACAGCTCGGCAATGCTGTCTTCACCACGAAGGCCGGAAAGCACAATCCTGATCTTTTCTTCCGAAGAAAACCGACGTCGCGTCTGTCGTTTGATGTCTTTTACAACACGATCAGCATCGTCGGTCATTCGTTCGTTCTTTCGTCTCATCATTTGCTCCTTGATAGCAATGATGAGCCAAAATCACTCCCTTACGCAATCAACCCAATCTGTCCATTAGGCGCTGACCGGGTACATTTTCACTTGCAGTAATCGTTTTCCGGAGCACTAAACCATGCACACGAGACCGGGTTAAAATGTAGGGTACCCCGATTGACCGGTACGTTTGTTTAATATTCGGCAATAGGCCAGCAAGAGAGGTTTCAGGCGGGGAAAACATGCCGCCGGGATCGCCTTCTCGGCAGCGGATTTTCGACCAGCCTGGATTTTACTAATCCCGCGGTTAGGGTGAATTCATAACGCGTCTTTTAAATATCAAGCTGGGATTCCGGTAACCGGTTGTACAAGTTACGAAAAATCCGGTGTTTCACTTCAAATCTGTTCTTCTCGCCCTGATGATACGGTTCCCCTCCCGCAATGAAATCGGCTCGTCAGGATATTTCCGGCAAGCCAATTGGTATAACGAAAATGCCAGGTCCAAATCGCCTATTTTGGCCAGTTGGCGATTGATGGTTTTGTAGTCTCCGCTCCAAATGTCCAGGAGAAACTCTCCGGTTTGAATGTCGGCGTTATGTTTTTCAGCTATCATGATGGAACTCTAGTTGTATCTTATCAACCCAAACGGGAACACCTGACAGGCATTCCCGGGGCAAACTGCAAGTTTCGTGCCAATCAAAATGGGACACCAAAGCCCTATCTCCTGAAATATGACAGCGGGAGTTGGTGCAAACGTAACCCGTAAAACAACTGTATGCCAAACCACGCCAACAGCATGACGGTCATCATAGTTGTACCCGACATAATTAATCGGGATTGGTGATAATTAATTCGGGATTAACCGGTATTTTCTTGTATCAAACGGTTTGTATTGAAACTCAAGCATTCTTGATGGTTACAAAGGTTCTAAATCATTGTCGTCAGAAGTCACAGGGCTTTTTCTTTTTTGGACCATTCGATTTGAAAAAATCTGGAAATGGCGCTTCGTGATGGGGTGAGTTCTTTGCCGACATTCTCAATCAACCAGCTGCGCATTTGATCGTATGTCAGCTTGTCTTCGTTTTCCAACAGGAATTTTTTCACCTGAGGGTTTTTCTCAATCCGAGTTTTTCGCCCCTTCCGTTTGTCATAATGCTTTGTTTTTGGCCCCTTTAAAGTGCCCCCGTGCCATTCCTAAGTGCACCAGTGAAAACGGCAGCGTGATGAGCATTCTTCCTTGCGGGCGGGCCAGGCGATGGCGAGAATCTTGTAGAAGGAGATTCGCCTATGCCTCGCGGCTACCACCACCTGACCCAAGATGAACGTTGCCAGATTTGGGGGTTGAAGAAAAGCGGCCTCTCGCAGAGAGACATTGGGCGTGAGCTCGGACGCCATCACACGACAATCCGTCGAGAGATGCAGCGCAACAGCGGCGGCCGGGGCTACCGGTACAAACAGGCCCATAACAAGGCGACAGAGCGCCGCCACAGGGCGTCATCGGTGCCAAGGAAGATGACACCCGCCCTGTGGCAATTGGTCGAGGAGAAGTTGGCGGCTGGCTGGAGCCCAGAGCAAATTTCGGGTCGGTTTCGTCGGGAAGGCCAAGCCATGGTGGGGCGGATGCGGATCTACGAATACGTCCGCGCGGACCGCAGGGCCGGTGGCAGCCTTTACAAACGTCTGCGGCGGCGTGGGAAGAAACCGAATTGGCGCGGCGGCCGGCACGCCGGGCGAGGACGCATTCCCGGTCGTGTCGATATCAGTGAGCGGCCCGCGATCGTCGAACAGAAGTTGCGGATCGGTGACTGGGAGGTGGACACGATCGTTGGAGCGGGTCAAAGCGGCGCAGTGGTTTCGGCGGTGGACCGCGCCTCGAAGATGACCCGACTGGTACGGCTCGACAGGAAAACGGCCGAAGATGTCGGAGCTGCGCTCAGACGCCGGCTGGAGGCAGATCGGCACCTGGTTCACACGATCACTGCGGACAACGGTAAGGAATTCGCTGGCCACAGCAGCCTGTCCAAGGCGCTTGATGCCAAGTTCTATTTTGCCCGGCCCTACCACTCATGGGAGCGCGGGCTGAATGAACACACCAATGGACTGGTCCGCCAGTATTTGCCGAAAGGCACGGATTTCCGGTCTGTGACCGATGCCGAGGTCCAGGCGGTGGAGGATCTGCTCAACGCACGGCCGCGCAAGGCACTCGGCTTCCGGACGCCGGAGGAGGTGTTCAGAGATGCGCAGGCACCGCCATGACCGCTCTCAAACCTCTGGGAAGCGCACAGCGTGAAATCTCTCTTCGGCACAGTCTGTTCGAAGAGGCGATTGCGCTTGTGCGCAATTCTGCGGTAGGGGTATTGGTAACGGCAATTCAAGTCATCGCAGGCTCCGCCTGTCGAAATTTTTCACCGCCAGGCCCTTTAAAGTGCGTTTAAGAGCGCTTCGAGGAACCAATACAAACCCTTCTGGCGTGATGGGGTTTTTGCAGGCGGGACAGATTCTAATGCTGACATTTTCTGACATAGTGCTTTCTCCGGTCATAGCGTCATTCTGTTGCGATCTGTTACTCAGGTTCTCCGAGATGGTTCTTCGCCGGAATGTCAAGCCGATCTGGATTTAACAGTTACGCGGCATTCAGGAATGCCTCATGCTCTTCCTTGGAGAGCAATACATAGTTGCCGGGATACCTGCACCAGCCCATTATCCATCAAAGCAAAGCCGCCTACTATACGAACGAATCCGCAACTGCTGCATTTTTCAAGCCCGTTGATGGTTTGCAGTTTTTCCGGCTAGCTTCCCGATCTGCCATAACGGCTTCAAACATGACAAATCCCTATTTCAGTTTGTCCGGCTCAATACCAAGTTGTGAGGCTATCTGTTCAGCGTCAGGGGTTACACCGCCTGTGATATTATGCTTTTCTAAATCGTTGAACTGTTCTTCATGGTTGATTGCCAGTTCATGCACCGGGGTGTTTGATATGAATTCATCAAAGGCAGCTGGATTGCTTTTGCACAATGAAAGTCCCCAGTCTTTCAGCGCGGGTGGCAGTATGCCGCGCCGCATGGCGGATTTCACCTTGTCCTCCGTACTCTGGCTTTCAATCGATGAACGATAGGAGTTGAACTCATTGAGAACGGTTGCAACCTCACTTGCAGGAATGGACTTGTTTGCAGCTTTCGCTATCCCATGAATGTTACGAACGGCATGCAATATATCCATACCGGATGCATTTGCATCCAATTCGAGTTCTTCAATCAGGAGTAGTTTGAGAGCCTTTTCCAATTCCGTTTCGGTGTTGCCTTCCAATACATCGGATTGTTTTTCGGTCTGATTGTTTTCGGTTTGAGTTTCCATTGTATGGACCTCCTATGATGGTTGTCCAGCGGGAATGTTCTGCCCCGCGATCTTGAAGGCCGGAAAGTCCTCGAAGACCCAGCCGTTCTTGAGCGTGTCGTAGATGATCGCGAGCAGTTTACGTGCGGTCGCGATGATCGCCTTGCCGGCCCCGCGCCTGGCCTTGATGCGTTGGTAGAAGGCATTGAGGTAGCCCGAGTATCGGATGGCAATGAGCGTGCACTGAACCAGCGTGGTGCGCATCAGCTTGTTGCCGCGTTTGGTGATCCGCCCCCGGTTGTCGGTTTCGTTCGACTGGCTGACGCGCGGGACGATGCCCACATAGGCAGCCAGCTTGTCGGCGTCCTCGAAGTCATCGACGTTGCCGATCCCCGACAGGAGCACGGCCGCCGAGCGCGGACCGATGCCCTTGATTGAGACGAGGCCGTCGTAGCCATCCAGTTCCCGGGCGGCCTCTTCGATCGCACCGTCCAGTTCGCCAATCGTCGCCATAAGCCTCAGCGCCTGGTCGCGCAGGGCCTTCAACTCGACCTGTTCCAGTGTCGAGAACCGGCCGACCTCCAGAGCATTGAGCCGCCGCTTCGAGCCCAGGCTTTCCTTCTTCAGCTTGACGCCGTGGCGCGTGTGCAGCGCATGGATCTTGTTGATGAGCCGGGTGCGCTGCTTGACCAGAAGATCGCGCGTGTGGGTGAGTGACGCCAACTCGCTCTCGGCAACCGTCTTCACACGCGTCTCGGGCAGCATGTCCTTCGACAGGAAGAAGGCCAGTGCCCGGGCATCGTTCCTGTCCGTCTTCTTCACCGACTTGCGGATCACGCCGAACTGCCTCGGGTTGACCACGACAACACGGCCGACGCAAGCGACCACCTCGTCACGAAACCAGGCCGAATTGCCCGTCGCCTCCACGGCAATCTCGTCGTCCGCATCAAGGCTCAGGCAGAACCGTTCCAGATCGGCCGCTGCCAGCTGGTAGGTTTCAAATATCTCGCTGCCGTCAGCTTCAAGCCGGCAGACCGTGAAAGACGTCGTGTGAAGATCGACACCGATAAAGGACATGGCTAAACTTCTCCCGTTGGTGAGCGGCGGAACCCTGACAAGGGTGTGAACGGCCACGCCAAACTCCTATACGAGGTCACCGGACCGAACCGGGCCTCACGCTGGTCGTTCAGATACAGGCGGCGGGTAATCTCCTTTACAGGGTCGCAATGCCCTAAGATGACATCCAGCCTGCAGCCTATCCGCCTCTCCCAGCACTCTATCCGAGTCGGGATGCATGACCGCTCACACCCCATTCATGCCATCTCTTTTTGATGGCGATGCCGGTATCGCGGACATCGAACCGCAGCATCTGAAAAGATTCCTCGACCTGGAATATCTCGACATGCAACGTCACGGACCCGGTTTCGGTGAACTTAAGCGCATTGTTGATTAGGTTGCTGAGCACCTGGTTGATGCGAGTGGGATCTCCGACAAAATTTTCCGGAACGTTTCGGGAAACGTGAGCGGTCAGATCAAGCTCTTTTTCCTTGGCCTTTTGCCAGTAAAGGCTCATGACATCTTCAACAAGACCTTTCGTCTCAACGTCAATTTTTTCCAATTCCAGTTTGCCGGCCTGTATTTTAGATAGGTCAAGAATATCGTTGATGATAGCCAGCAGGCTTTTTCCGGATTTCATTATTACGTCAGCATAACGCTGATATTTCGGTGTCAGGTTTGCCGAAGCAAGCAATTCGGACATCAGCAGCATGCCGTTCATCGGAGTCCGGATTTCATGGCTCATCGTTGCAAGAAATTCGGACTTTGCGGCATTTGCATTTTCAGCATCATGGGTTGCCAGAGTTAGTTCGCGTGTTCGTTCCTCTACTTTCCTCTCCAGAGACCATTGATAGTTTCGCAGCTCACGATCGCGCATTTGAATGTCTGCAAGCATCTGATTAAAGGACTTTGCGAGAAGTCCTGCTTCTCCTCCGGTGTCTTCGGGAGCACGCAGAGCGTAGTTACCACTGCCACCCAGATTTGCCATAAGCGTAGAGAGGTTGGAAATAGGTTTGGTCAGCCTGGAAATGATGATCCAGGAAAAGCGCGTCGCGATAAGACCGGAGATCGAAGCCGCCATGATGTTAATCATCAGGTTCCACAGAAAATTCTCGCGGATTTTGGAGGCATTGGCAAGAATCTGGAGCTCTCCGATTTTTCTCCCTGAGTAAACAATGTCATCCTTCAGCCAAAAGTCGTTTGTGAACAAATCGATCTGTGTGTGATTCCGATGAGTCTTGACCTCGGTTTGCAGCAGTGTTTCGTAACCTATCTCCGCATAAGCTGTTCCATCATTCAGAATCACAGAAGCAAACTTAAATGCTTCAAAATTGCCAATTGCCGTCAGATTAAGCTGCACCGACCGACGATCCTTGTTGGCCAATGGCTCCGCCAAAGTGGTTGTAAAAACAGCGGCCGTATTTTCAAAAAGCTTGGTTTCCTGAGAGAGTTCGCGCTGTGATCCGGTCCATGAAACCAGCACAGAAGAGAGCAGCACCGCCAGGAAGATAACCGCACCGAGCCAAGAGGACAGCCGATGACGAAGGCTTTCCTTTTTGAGAACTTTTTCAAGTTCGCGGTCTATTGTTTGATGCGGCATTCCCAGCTCTCTGACATAACCACAGGGAATTTAGTTTCAAATGGTTAAAATCATCAAAACGCCGGTCGGTTTTGAATAGATTAATAGTTGCAGTTTTAGCAAAAAAACGGCCGAATTAGCGGGTTCTGGCTTCTACCCACTGTTGCCAGCTGGAAGAGGATCCGGCGAATACATTGATATCCGTATCGCCTACAATTCCCGGGATTTCTCCGGTTCCGGTATACTGCCAAAAAGACCAACGCTGCCCCGGATACACTGATGAAGGATGGTCCGCGACCGAACGAAGCCAGAATTCGTGCTCTTTTATCAATCCCAGATGATTGTCCTTGTAGAAATCTACGGTTGTGTAAATCATTGGACGTTTTCCAAAATGTTGATGCACCAGCCTTAGGAAAGTCCGCATTTCTGAACGCACTTGTGCGGAGGTTGGCTTGCGCTTGCAGGTTTTCGAGCCATGATTCCACTCCATATCCAGTACTGGAGGCAATGCATTGGGATCACGGGGTACATTTCGGATAAACCATTTAGCCTGTTCTGCAGCCGTTCTGCGAAAATAGTAAAAATGATAAGCCCCACGCGGAATTCCCGTCTGACCGGCCTCATTCCAGTTGCGATGGAACCTTTCATCCAGATGGTCGCCACCTTCTGTGGCTTTTATGAAGGCAAAAGCTACGCCACCGCGTTTGGTTTTCTGCCAGTCGATTAAACCCTGGTACTTCGATACATCTATTCCGTGAACAGGATAGAGAGATGGCGTTTTTCCAGGCCAGTCCACCGGATCAGTATCGCCAAACCGGGGATTTTCAACAGCAACGCGCATATCGAGTGCACCATGCGGTGATGCATTACAGGCATTCAACAATATTGCGAGAAACAATACGAACAAAGGGCGCACGAATGAATTCCTGTCTTGGTTTTTGGAAACATTCGTTACAATCTTATTTAAATCTTAACAAAGTTTTAACGAATCAGATCTGGCACTGAAATGGTGATCACAGTTTGTTTCATTTCACCGAGGAAATTCAAGAAGACATAAGGAATCGATCATGAACAGAGAAATTCATACATCTGCGGCACCTCCATCCTTTTCCAACTATGCCCAGGCTATAGAAGTTCCGGCAAACGCGCGCTGTGTTCATGTTTCCGGGCAGGTGGGCGTTTCGGCTGACGGCAGATTGCCGGAACCATCACAGGAACAGCACGAACTTGCCTGGAAAAATATTTTTGCAATCCTTGAAGAAGCCGGCATGGGCAGGGAGGATATTGTCGAAGTTCTGGCAATTGTGCGGGATCATGAAGAAGTTCCGAATTATCGTGAAGTCAGAGACCTTATGCTGGCGGGGCACCGTTGCGTATCCACCTTACTGGTCTGTTCGTTGGCAAACCCTGATTGGAAAGTGGAAATTGCGGTTAAGGCATGCAGGCAAACGTAAGGGCATTCACCTAAGAAGCCAGGTGGCGCGTTATAAGACTGAGATGAGATTCACAACTTGCGCAATGCAACCCGCTCCACAAAGTGGTCCGGTCCCTTTCGAAGTATCAAGTCCGCACGCGGCCGGGTAGGTTTGATATTTTCTCGCAGATTAACCAGATTGATGTTCTCCCAAAGCCCCTTCGCAACCTTGAGGGCTTCTTCCTGGGAAACTTGCGAATACCTGTGAAAATAAGAAACCGGATCACGGAAAGCCGTGTCTCGCAACTCCATGAACCTCTTGACATACCAGCACTCAATATCACCTTCATCTGCATCCACGTAAATCGCAAAATCAAAGAAGTCCGACACAAGTGGAATGGAATCACCTTCTCTCGGCATATCACGGGACTGCAATACATTGATGCCTTCAAATATCAGGATATCCGGACGATCAATCACCACCGGACTGTTCGGTAGCACATCGTATATAAAGTGAGAATAAGACGGCGCGGATACGCGAGCTTCGCCGGCTTTTATGGCTGAAAGGAATCGCAGTACTTCCGCAACGTCATAGCTTTCAGGAAACCCCTTTTTTTCCATCAACCCCTCTTCCAACAAAGTTGCATTGGGTTTTAGAAAGCCATCGGTTGTAATCAGCTCGACTGACGGGCTGGCGGGCCAACGTGCCAGTAATTCCTTCAAAATTCGTGCTGTTGTGGATTTTCCTACAGCAACCGAGCCGGCAATACCTATAATAAACGGCGTCTTGTTGCCATCAAAATTCAAAAAATTCCTTCGCTCCTCGTAAAGCTGCTTGGCCGCTTCGACATGGGAAGAGAGCAGCCGGGACATGGAGAGGTAAATCCGCTCAACCTCCACGAGCGATATCGGATCGTTCATGGAACGCAGGCGCCTGACTTCATCCTCACTGAGCGTAAGTGGAGTATCTGCACGAAACGCTGCCCAATCGTCCGATGAGAAATACCGGTAAGGTGAGATGTATCTTTCCTGGTCTTCTTTTGTAGCGAGATCCCAAAAACCGCCGGGCGCATATCTGGTAATGTCGGCATCTTGCTTCATGTGGATTTCCTGGCTGCTTTCTCCGCTAAACCTGACTGGCTGGTGCGGGCTTCCAGTTCCGCCATAACGTCGCCAAGTTCTACATTTTCTGAAACAAGCAGAACAAGCAAATGGTACAGAACATCGGCAGCTTCTTTTGTCAGCTCTTCATTATTTGATGATACCGCTGCAATCACAGCTTCGACTGCTTCTTCACCCAGTTTTTCCGCGCATTTCCGTGTACCTTTTTCTAACAGGTTGGCGGTATAGGACAGGTCCGGGGATTCCTTTGATCGCGCAAGGATTATTGCATTGAGATCTTCCAGTGTGAAACGAGTCATGGTCTTGGTCTTGCAATACAGATGTCTTACACGTTCATTCTTACCGGAATGCCGGCCTTTTGCATATGGGCTTTGGCTTCTCCAATGGTATAGGTGCCGAAATGAAATATGGAGGCTGCCAAAACCGCGCTTGCACCACCTATTTTTACGCCTTCAACAAGATGATCGAGATTGCCGACACCCCCGGAAGCAATGACCGGAACCGAAACAGCGTCCGCAATGGCACGGGTCAATGGCAGGTTATAGCCAACCTGGGTACCATCGCGATCCATTGAAGTCAACAGGATTTCCCCTGCACCCTTTTCAACAACTGTGCATGCAAATTCCACCGCATCAATTCCCGTTTCCCGACGACCACCATGGGTAAATATCTCCCAGCGGTCCGTCTCGCCGTCCTCGGAAACTTTTTTGGCGTCTATTGCAACAACAATGCACTGGTTACCAAATTTGTCTGCTGCCTCGGCAACAAATTCCGGATTATTGACGGCTGTGGTGTTGATGGAAACCTTGTCTGCTCCTGCCAGTAGAAGTTTGCGAATGTCTGCAACTTCACGAACACCGCCGCCAACGGTCAATGGCATGAAACATTGCTCAGCGGTACGAGCAATCATGTCAAAGGTTGCTGCCCGGCCATCGGATGAAGCGGTTATGTCCAGAAACGTTAGCTCATCCGCTCCGGCCGCATCATAGGCAATGGCCGCTTCCACCGGATCGCCGGCGTCAACGAGGTCAACAAAATTTACGCCTTTAACAACACGGCCACCGGTTACATCCAGGCAAGGAATTATTCTAACTTTTAACGACATCCAGGGATTCCAATTCTTCTGCAGGTCGTTTTTCGTACGATGTCATAAATTCAGCCCGCCAAAATTTTCAAAGCTTCGGCTGCATCAAGACGCCCATCATAAAGAGCGCGACCGGTAATCGCACCTTCAAGTCTTGCACATTCTGTCGACGCCAATTTTCTGATATCTTCAATTGAGGCCAGACCGCCGGAAGCGATTACGGGAAGCGAAACTGCTTGGCTGAGTTCTATTGTTGACTGCCAGTTGATACCAGTGAGAATGCCATCGCGGTCAATGTCGGTGTAAATGATAGCTGATACACCGGCGCCCTCAAACTTTTTTGCAAGTTCGACCACACCTAATTCTGACGCCTCAGCCCATCCTTCGACTGCAACCTTGCCCCCCTTCGCATCTATTCCCACTGCAATTTTACCCGGGAATTGTTTGCAGGCTTCGATTACCAATTCCGGATTGCGCACTGCGACCGTTCCCAATATTACCCGTGAAATTCCTTTTTCGAGCCACTCAGCAATGTGATTCAGGTTTCGTATCCCGCCTCCAAGCTGGACGGGATTAGCCGTGTTTGCAAGAATTGCTTCTACAGCTGCGCCGTTCACGCTTTCTCCCTCGAAGGCACCGTTAAGATCGACCACATGAAGCCACTTGAAACCTTGCTGTTCAAAATTTCTGGCCTGACTGCCGGGATCAGAATTATAAACGGTCGCCTGAGCCATATCACCGAGCTTCAGACGGACACACACACCGTCCTTCAAGTCGATTGCGGGGAATAGTATTTTGTTCATGGCTTCCACTTCAAGAAATTACCGATCAAGGACAGACCCAATCGCTGGCTTTTTTCCGGATGAAACTGGGTGCCAATCATGTTTTCGCGCCCGATGATAGCCGTAACTGATCCGCCGTAATCAGTGACCGCGATCTGATATCGACTGTCAGCACATTCATAATGATAGGAATGGACAAAATACGCATGCTGTCCGCTGTTGCCCGTTTCAATGCCTTCCAATAAGAAGTGCTTGTTCTTCATTTGAATGGTGTTCCAGCCAATTTGTGGAATTTTCAATGCGTCGTCACGCGGCTTCATCCGCACGACCTCACCTTCGATCCACCCAAGTCCGTCAGTAACTGTTTTCTCCAGTCCACGAGTGGCCATCAGTTGCATACCGACACATATTCCAAAAAACGGACGTCCACGACCGATAACGGTTTCATCAAGGGCTTCTATCATGCCGTTGACGGCAGCAAGTCCAGCCTTGCAATCCGCATAGGCACCAACCCCGGGCAGCACGATTTTATCTGCAACGGAAACAAATTCGGGATCACTGCTGAGCTCAATCTCGGCATTAAGCCCGATGTCATAGGCTGCTCTTTCAAAAGCTTTCTGCGCGGAACGCAGATTTCCGGATCCGTAGTCGATAATGGCAATTTTCATGGCTTATTCCGGAAACAACCCTGCAACTACCACGGGTCGATGCGAAATTGGCGATTTGCTTGGCCTTTCAAATGCCACAAGCTCAGGTTCGCCCTCCTGGAAAGTTGCCAGAAAGCGAATCTCAGCTTCTTCAAGGTTGTATCCCTCTACAATCCCTGCGAAACGCCAGTCCAGAATTTCCAACCTGTTCCGCACGAGTTCACTCCCTTCCAGCAATAAATAAAAACCGGGCAAGGCCGACAGATAAAGTACGGGCAGACCGGGCTGCCAAATCGCAATCAATGCAATCGCAAACATGAACACAGCATACGCCAGTAAAGGCAGCCAAAGCCGATGCCAGATTAACCAAAATGGCGGTGCAATCAGAGCCCAGGGTGTTTTTCCATCCTGGACGAGCCTAAACCGTTCGGCAGTCGAACCAAACTCATCGTTAGGAGGTAGGTATGCAGCGTAAATGGCCATGCAAGCTGTTTAAACGGAGTCTATTGCCGGAACAAGGCAAAACAACAGCGGAGCGTTCAGAGGGAGCCTTTGGTTGAGGGAATCCTGTCTTTTTGACGGGGATCTATTTCAATGGCTGCCCGTATCGCCCGGGCAACCGCCTTGAAACAGGTTTCCGCGATGTGATGATTGTTGTCGCCATAATGATTTGTTACGTGCAATGTAATGCCCGCATTCTGAGCAAAAGCCTGAAAAAATTCGCGAAACAGTTCCGTGTCATAGTCTCCTACCTTTGCGGCCGAAAAGCTGACATCCCAGATTAAGTAAGGTCTGCCGGAGATATCCACTGCAGCGCGGGTGAGGGTTTCATCCATCGCCAGATCTATAGAGGCATAACGGGTAATACCCTTACGATCACCCAATGCCTGTGAAATAGCCTGACCGAGGACAATTCCAGTATCCTCAGAAGTGTGGTGAGCATCAATATGCAGATCACCCTTGGCCCGGACTTTCATGTCAATGAGCGAATGGCGAGATAACTGATCCAACATATGATCGAAAAATCCCGCACCTGTGTCGATATAATATACACCCGTACCATCGAGATTAATTTCGACGGCAATATCGGTTTCAGCGGTTTTGCGGGTTAGTTTCGCCTTGCGCATGTCTGTTTACTCGATCTTACTCAGTTAATGCATGCCCTATATCAGGACAATCTTACGAAAGCCATAACAGGGTTATTAACCACAATCGAACTGCAAAAGGTTTGAATCCGGTTCTCCAGCACCTACATTGGCTGTAATTCAATTGATTGGAATGCATATGTCGAAACTTCCATCCATGCACGCTACAACCATCGTTACTGTCCGAAAAGACGGAAAAGTCGTCATAGCTGGTGACGGTCAGGTGAGCCTCGGCCAGACGGTTATCAAAGGCAATGCGCGAAAAGTGCGCCGGATAGGTAAAAATCAAGACGTAATAACCGGTTTTGCAGGCGCAACTGCTGATGCGTTTACGCTTTTGGAGAGGCTGGAGAAAAAGCTTGAGCAATATCCAGGTCAGCTAATGCGGGCCTGTGTCGAACTCGCAAAGGACTGGCGGACGGATAAGTACTTGCGGAACCTGGAAGCCATGATGCTGGTAGCAGACAGTAAGGTATCTCTTTGTGTTACCGGAAATGGAGATGTGCTGGAACCGGAACACGGTATCATGGCGATCGGCTCTGGAGGTAATTATGCGCTTGCCGCTGCGCGGGCGCTTGAAGACAGCAAGCTTTCTGCAGAGGAAATTGCGAACAAGGTCTTGGCCATCGCCGCAGAAATCTGCGTTTACACAAATGGCAACACGGTCGTGGAAACCCTTGAAATAGAAGCAGACAAATGACAATTTGGCCTGGCTGGTCCTATTGTCTGCATCCAAAATAATGCTCCAATTCAGTATCTTAAGCAAAATTTTCTAACCAACGAAACTAAATGCATGACAAATTTTTCACCGCGAGAAATTGTTTCCGAACTGGATCGCTACATTATCGGTCAAAAAGACGCCAAAAGGGCCGTGGCAATCGCCCTGAGAAACCGTTGGCGCAGACAGCAACTTGAAGGCTCCATGCGCGAGGAGGTGATGCCTAAAAATATTCTGATGATTGGACCCACCGGAGTAGGCAAAACCGAAATTTCAAGGCGCCTTGCCAAGATGGCAGGGGCGCCGTTCATCAAGGTTGAGGCAACCAAATTCACGGAAGTTGGTTACGTCGGCAGAGATGTCGAGCAAATTATCCGCGATTTGGTGGAAATTGGCATCAATCTGATACGTGAAAAGAAGCGTGAAGCTGTTAAGGCGAAGGCCCATCTTGCAGCTGAAGAGCGGGTTCTTGACGCACTTGTCGGAGAAACGTCCAGCCCGGCTACACGCGAATCGTTTCGCAAGAAACTTCGTGGCGGCGAACTGGATGACAAGGAAATCGAAATCGAGGTTGCTGATTCCTCTAATCCGATGGGTGGCATGGAGATACCAGGAATGCCAGGTGCCAGCGTCGGCGTTCTGAACATCAACGACATGTTCGGCAAGGCATTTGGAGGCCGGACGAAAAAGCGCCGCACAACCGTCAGCGAATCCTATGAAGCCCTTATTGCTGATGAATCCGACAAATTGCTGGACGATGAGCAAATTGTGTCCGAGGCTATTGAATCGGTTGAAAATGACGGAATTGTTTTTCTTGATGAAATAGACAAGATTGCCGTCAATGATCGCCAAAGCGGCGCAGGCGTATCCCGGGAAGGGGTTCAACGCGATCTGCTGCCGCTTGTGGAAGGTACGATTGTTTCAACCAAACATGGACAGGTCAAAACCGATCACATTCTTTTCGTGGCATCCGGCGCGTTTCATGTTTCGAAGCCCTCGGATCTGCTTCCCGAACTTCAGGGAAGACTGCCGATCAGGGTTGAATTGCGCGCGTTGGAAAAAGATGATTTCCGGCGCATATTGACTGAAACCGAAGCCAGCCTGATCAAACAGTATGTTGCCTTGATGGAAACCGAAGGGGTGGAGTTGACATTCAGCGATGATGCGATTGACGAAATTGCAGATATTGCTGTTGAACTTAACGCAACAATAGAGAATATCGGAGCCCGCAGACTGCAAACTGTCATGGAGCGGGTACTTGACGAAATATCATTCACAGCTCCGGATTTGTCTGCAGACAGCATAACTATTGATTCAGCTTACGTAAAAGAGCATCTGGGTGAACTGGCCAAAGATGTGGATCTGAGCCGGTACATCCTGTGAGCCGCTTAAGTTTTGTCAAATTCTTCGTGAAGTCGCTCGACTTAGGCAACAGTTTGTGCCAGTTGTTTCCGCAAGGTAATCCTGAGTGAGAATACACTGTCCATGCAACGAATATTGAATCGGCTATTTCTCGTTGTTCTGCTTACCGTAGTTTCCGTCGGGCAGGTATTTGCTGTCGTAAAGGTTCCACCTGGCAACCGAAGTGCCGTACAACCCCAGATTCCATCTGGCTCGGTCTCGAGAACTCAGTCCACAAACGGTACATTTAAGGATAAATACGAAGGAATTCGGGACCGAATTGCAGAAGACAAAAAGCTGCAGCGAAAAATCAAGGCCGCTGCAACACAATTCGGTATTGAACCCATTCACATTGTTGGTGCTTTGGTAGGGGAACACACCTATAATGTAGATGCGCTTGACAGGCTTCAGACTTATTACGTCAAAGCGATTTCCTATTTCAATTCCGACGTGAAATTTGAATTTGATTCCGAAACGGTTTTCAAATTTGTCAGGCGGAAAGAGTTTTCCAGATGCGAAAAAGCTAAGGATTACTACGACCGCTGGTCCTGTCGGGAAACAGTCTGGAACACAAGATTCAGGGGACGGAAAGTTGATGGTATAGAATGGCCGAATAAACGATTCGGTGCCGTTTTCTTTCAGCCATTTTACGCCGGACAGACATTTGGACTGGGGCAAATAAATCCGCTTACTGCTTTGAGCGTCACCGATCTGGTTGCCAAAATCACCGGTAAGCGCAAGCTTTCTGCTCAAAGGGCTAATGAAGTTTACAAAACCATCATGGAGCCTGACACAACGTTACTGTACATGGCTGCGGTTTTGAGAATAAGCATTGATGCATATCATGATATCGCCGGATATGACATTTCCAACAATCCCGGAATTACAGCAACTCTTTATAATCTGGGAGATGTTCGCAACCGCGCAAAAAGAGCCAGGCAACGTGGAAGGCTGCCGCGGGAAAATTACTATGGCTGGCTGGTGAACAACAAGCGCTCAGAACTGGAATCAATTCTGAAATAAGGGTTCAGGAACGAACGCCGCTGGAGCGCTTTGCAACTTCTATGCGTAATGCTTTGCAATCATCTTCTGAGAGTTTGTGTATTTCTTTGGCCAGAAAATTTGCAAGGCTCGTGGCGGATGCGGACAGGTTCTCGGTGTCTACGACCACACGCGTGTGAGACATTTCGGCCAGACGATGCAATTCTTCTTCTTCATCCCAGATAATATTGAAAAATCCGGTAATCCGCTGCAGCAACTGCCAACTTGGTTTGCCCCTGTGTCCATGTTCCAGTGCTGACAAATAGGCAGCGGACACCCCGATTTGCTTTGCCATTTCGCGCTGGTTTATGCCCTTTTTTTGTCTCAATGCCCGTAATTTCAGTCCAAATGGAGTCATAGGTTACCCGGCCTTCCTGCGGCGAATTCGAACATAAAGCGCGCCACTTCCACCATGCGGTAGCGAAGCTTCATGGTATCCCGAGACAAATCTGCTAAAAGAGGGTTCACTCAACCAGAGCGGCACTGCTTTACGCAAGACCCCTTCTCCACGCGTTCCTTTCCCGGTAATGACAAGGATGGTTCGGTTTCCCATCAGTTGCGCCTGTTCGAGAAATTGTGACAGTTTCTCATAGGCCTGCAACTGGGTGAGCCCATGAAGATCCAAACGCGCATCAATGTCCATTCGACCTTTCGATATCTTGCGGCGCGTCGGCTCATCCAGCAAAGTAGGCTTCGGCGCCTGACTGATCTTTATCAACGGCTCCGGCCGGAAAGGCCGGACAATCCTTTTCGGAACAGCCTGATGCTCCTGACTAGCATCGAATTTATCGGTTTCAAAAACCGGATCCGGCAGTTTGTTCGTTCGATTGCTTTTAATTGGCTTCACAGTTCTTTTGACTTTTTCCCAAAGTTTTTCATCGTCGCGTTGTTTGTTGGTCATCAGCTTGCCTTTGGCTGAAAGACTACAAATGCCGTGTCATGGCGAACTGACCCAGCAACCAGACCCGCTTCGTTTCCTGAACCGATAAAAATGTCACCCCTCTTTGGTCCCACAATTGCCGAGCCAGTATCCTGCGCAATCATTAGGCGGCGGAAAACCTCTGTCTGCGATGGAAGCGGCTTGTGTGTCTCAAGCCAGATGGGAGTGCCGTAAGCATGCAGCAATTTGTCAACTGCCAGGCTGCGCCCTGGCGTGAGTTGGACACCTGCAGCTGCTATAGGCCCAAATTCCGGTTCATGTCCCGTTACTTCTGCAAAAAAAATGAAAGAGCGGTTATTATGAAGCAATTCCATGGCCCGATCGTCATCCTCTTCCAGCCATTTACGAATGTTTCCCATGTTGGCTTCATCCACTGTCATCACACCGTGCTTGACCAGCAATTTTCCGATTGATGTGTAGGGATGGCCGGTTTTTCCGGCGTAAGATACCCGGGTTGTGGTCCCATCGGTTAACATCAGCCGCGCGGAGCCCTGTATATGAATATAGTAACCCTCAACACGTGATCTGAGCCAGAAAAGTTCAAGTCCCATTCCCTCCAATGCACCTGAATCAATGGCTTTGCGATCTGGGTATTCAACGAGGCCTTCATCCGTTTGACGAGCGTATTCCAAATCAGCATCAAGCCCTGTTGGGTAATCCGTGTCCCGCAGTTTGACCAGGTCTTCAGGCCGCCGGTACAGCGGGTAAGTATATTCTGGAGAACGGGTTCTTGAAGCCGGAACTTCCGGCTCGAAATAGGCAGTTACGAACCCCTGTCCGTTGTCGGCAGACATGGGTTGAAAATCGGCCTCAAAGAATCGCCGTGCCTCTTCACCCGACAACCTTTTCATATCCAATTGCAAAGATTTTTCTGCAATCATCATCAATGATTCTGAAGGTGAAATCCCGGGCCGGCTGATATGTGCATGTTTCTGAAAACCGCGTGCGGACATCCGAAAACATGAAAGTGCAGCCAGATGGTCATCCCGATGCCAACCATTCAGAGTATCAAAAGATACAGGCTGCCAAACTGCCAAGGGATCATCCTTCGGCTTCGGTTGCTACCAGTTTCCAGTTTGGATCTCGGGAACGCGTGTCTCGGGAAAATGTCCAGATATCCTTGACTCGAACGACTTCGTTTTCATCACCTTCGATCAGTTTGCTATCCTTGTCGAAGGTTGCAGATACGATTTGAGATTCAAATTTCACGGTTACGTTTGCCATGCGGTCTTTCATTTCCGCCTGCGAAATTTCAGAAGCGTCTATGCCAATGAATGAAGATTTTACCGTCTCACCGTTGCTTGCCCGTTCGTCGATTACTGCTTCAAACCCCTTGAACACTTCGGTTGAAAGCAAATTCTGTAATGAACGCTTGTCTCCGTCTGCAAAGGCATTGACGATCATCTCGTATGCCATATCTGCACCACCCAAAAACTCCTTCGGACTAAATTCCGGATCAACAGCCAGAATTTCCTTCAGTCCCTTGTTAAGCTTGGTTCTTGGCTTGGCAATACTGTCGATTTTCTGAACCTTGAGATTCTTTTCCTCAACCTCAACGTTGTTTTCACCGCCTCGATTAGGCAGTTTAACCACATTGTCGGCTGCAGGTTTGTTTTCGTTGGCTGATTCACGTTTTGCAGCCTTCTCAAACAAATCTTCTCGTTTTTGGTATCCGGTACGCTGACCGAGAACAGATCTCAATTTGAGCAGAATGAATACCGCAATGCCGATTGTAATAAGCGTTGTCAGATCAAGAAATTCCATATTAATACCAATAATTTATACGCTATCAGGGCTTACACGAACCTGACGGTTATGTCGATCCATCCCCTGTGCAGTTATTACAGTCTGGCTGAATGTGTCAAAACCGGAAATATTCGCAACTTGTAAAATATATAGTTCCATTCGACGCAGTTGCAAAGATAGGCATTCACATTGAGCAACAGAATACCTACATGGCTATGCAAGAAACTTGAAAAGGACAATTCATGCCATTCGGCTTTATACCATTTTTGTTGTTGTTTATCCCAGTCTTGGAGATCGCTGTCTTTATACTGATAGGCGGACAAATCGGCATTTTCGCAACTCTTGGCATGATTTTTCTGACAGCAATCATCGGGTCTATTCTTCTTCGGATACAAGGGTTTGCCGCTCTAGGTAAAATTCAACAAAAAACACTGATGGGAGAATTGCCAGGCGAGGAACTGGTAAACGGCGTCATGATCATGATTGCCGGAGTTTTGCTGCTTACTCCGGGGTTTGTGACTGATTCTATCGGCTTCCTGTTGTTTTTTCCGCCTTTTCGAAAGTTCATCTGGTTAAGCATTGCACCCAAGGTCGTCATCAACACCCAAAGCAGTTTCCAACAACGACAGTGGTCTGATCACGGCAACAATGATGAGACGGTGGTTGATCTCGATCCATCCGAATTTTCCGAAAAGTCCAACCCGGATAGTCCCTGGAATAAACTAAACCGTGAATAACCGCAGCAAATTGCAAGTAATGGATTGATACTTGTCGCATTGTGGCATCCGTGCTAGCCACCTCGCAACGGTTCCCATTCGGGAAAAATTTTTATTCAACAAATCGGGACATCAAATGGCCAGAAAACCAAAAGCGGAAAAGAAAACACCGGCGAAGGAAAACAAAGCTGAGGATAGCACAGCTGAGAACGGAGCTGCCGGCGGAGAACAAATGGCGCCACAGATGAATGTACTGGCGCAATATGTAAAAGATTTTTCATTTGAAAATCCTCACGCTCCAAATTCCCTGCGGCCTCGGGAGAAACAACCTGAGATATCAATCAACATCAACGTGAATCCAACGCCCCTGTCAGAAACTGACTTCGAAGTTGAATTGAAGCTTGATGCCAAAGCCACAGACGGTGAAGAGGTGATGTTTAACGTTGAACTGGTATACGCTGGCGTGTTTCGTATGCAGGGACTGCCCAAGGAAGCTTTGCAGGCTGCTGTTTTGATTGAATGTCCGCGTTTGCTGTTTCCGTTTGCAAGGCAGCTCGTTGCGGATGCAACGAGAAATGGCAGCTTCCCGCCATTGATGATTGATCCGGTTGATTTTGCACAGCTTTTCCGCCAGCGGATGGCAGAAGCAGGCAAGGCTCAGGAAAAAGCCAGTACATAAATCAAGATATCAGGATTGATTTCAGTAGTTACCTGTACGCTTCCAGATAGATTCTTCACCTAAAGAATCGACAAACTCGCGATGGCGTTGGATATCTTCATTGCTGAGCCTCGGCGGCAATGGTTCCGGTCTTTGAACAGCTTGGCTGGATGCAAACGTTTCAGCGCCTGTTTCTGCGTCTGATTTGGATTGCGCCGGATCCAGAGTCAGGGATGCCTGCTTGCCGCCCAGAAGTTCAAGATACACTTCGGCCAGCAGTTCGGAGTCCAGCAATGCGCCATGTTTCTTCCGATGAGAATTGTCTATCCCAAACCGACTGCAAAGCGCATCCAGTGAGTTGCGCTGCCCGGGAAACTTTCTGCGTGCAATTGGCAGCGTGTCGACGACCCGATCCGGTGTAATCTGCCGTTTCTTTGCAAGCGATAGCTCCGCATTCAGAAAACCCAGATCAAATGAAGCATTATGCGCGACCAGTTTTCCATGACCGAAAAACGCATGAAACTCGTCATAAATTTGTGCAAACGTGGGCTTATCTGAAAGGAAGTCATTACTTATCCCATGCACTTCAAATGCATCGGGATGCACTTCCTTGCCCTGGGGATTAATGAACATGTGAAATGTGCTACCGGTCGGAAATCGGTTAATGAGTTCCACAGCGCCTATTTCAATAATCCGATCACCATCCTTGGCGCTCAACCCGGTAGTCTCGGTATCAAAAATTATTTCACGATTGTTTTCTTCCATACCGAGTTTTAACAACCAGGGGTTTGTCTGTCACGAAACTGTAATTTGCTACACAGGTTTTTAGGTGAGTTCAGCGATAATATTTTTAACGGCTGTTTTTGCGGCTTCCATTCCCAGACTGGTATCGATGATGAAGTCCGCACGGGCGCGTTTTTCAGTGTCTGGGAGTTGTTTTTCCAGTATCGCTTCAAATTTCTCTACTGTCATTCCTGGTCGTGCGAGAACCCTCTTTCGTTGAACTTCTGCCGGAGCGGTAACCACGATCACCTTGTCCACCCGGTTAATGCCACCGGCCTCAAAAAGAAGTGGAATGTCGAGGACAACAAGTTTTGCTCCGGTTTTTTTTGCCTGTTCGATAAATTCCCGTTGTTTTGCCTGTACCATGGGGTGCACAATTGTTTCGAGTTTCTTGATGGCTTTCGAATTTCCCAGGACCTGATTTCCGAGGAGTTGTCGATCAACCTTTCCATTGGTTGTTGTTCCTGGAAACTCTTTTTCGATCAGCGGCGCTGCCGCCCCTTCATACAGTTGATGAACTATTGCATCCGCGTCATAAACCGGAATGCCGGCTTCCCTGAACATGTTTGCAGTTGTGGATTTTCCCATCCCGATGGATCCGGTAAGGCCAGCCTTGATCATATCTGCCCCAGGATATGATTGCGGAGTTCGGCAGTAACATCGGGTCGAATTCCGAACCATTTTTCAAAGCCTGGTACGGCCTGATGAAGCAGCATGCCCAATCCATCAACCGTGGTATGTCCGAGATTTTTCGCCATTTTTAGAAACGGTGTTTCCACAGGTGTGTAGACTATATCAGTTACAATAGCTCCGGTTTGCAACGCGCCAAGGTCGGGCAGTCCTTCTTCGGTATTTCCATGCATGCCAAGCGATGTGGTGTTGACTACAAAATCCATTGACCCCAGAAAAGTCGGAATTTGCTGCAGGGAGCGTGGATGACATTTTTCACCAAAATCGATCGCCAGGCTCTCCGCCCGTTCTAATGTCCGGTTTGCGATGTAAATCCTTGAATATCCTGCTTCCCGCAGGGCATACACAACAGCTCTGGCCGCGCCACCTGCGCCCAAAACGAGTGCATTGGTACCGTCCCGCCATTCGGGAGCGTAATCATCAAGATTTGCTGCAAACCCGTAAGCGTCTGTATTTCCACCGAACATTTTTCCCTGATCGTACCATATTGTGTTAACCGCACGAATGGCCTTGGCAGCTTCATCCAGATTGGGAGTTATTTGAAATGCTGCTTCTTTGTGTGGAATAGTCACATTTCCACCTGTAAAGCCGGAGGCCTGCAATCCAGCCAGAAATTTATTCAGTGCATCTGGCTCAACAGCCACCGCTTCATAAGTGCCATCTACTGCATACTCTTTCAGCCAGTAACCATGCAACGCTGGCGACTTGGAATGCGAAACAGGCCAGCCGGTCACGAAAGCATTTGTTGTCATCCGTCCACGAGCTCCAGTTCACGTAGTTTTGCCAGTAACGGAAGAATGGGAAGTCCCATGATGGAAAAAAAGTCGCCGTTGACTTTCTCAAACAGTTGCACACCAACTCCTTCAATCTGATAGGCACCGACACTCGATAAAACACGATCACCGGCTTGTGCAAGATGACGCCCAACAAAGCCGGGTTCCAATTGTCGGAAGGTGACGGAACATACTTCCACATGGCTCCACACTGTCTCGCCATTTCTTATGATTGTGACCGCAGCGTTCAATTCATGTGTTTTTCCTGACAGAGCTAGCAACCTGCGACGGGCGGCCTCCATATCACTCGGCTTATGGAGAAGTTTTTCTTCCAATGACAGGGTCTGGTCACAACCAATGACATATGCATCGGGATTTGCATCCGATACCTGACTTGCTTTTGCTGTTGCAAGAATTTCCGCGATATCGTCACCATTCAAACCCGCTTTGAGTAGTGGCGCTTCAATTTGCCGTTCATCAATATCTGCAGATTGAGTAGTAAACGTAACACCTGCATTAGTCAGGATCTCCGCCCTGTGTACACTCTTTGATGCGAGAATAATATTTGTCATGCCGAATCTGATTGATTTTGTTGATCTGCTATATGCTTGGAATGCAATGCAAGGATAGCGGCTGCGGTCTCTTCAATCGATTTTCTTGAAACATCGATCAGCGGCCATCCATGTCTGGCACTTAGTTTTCTTGCCTGTGCGAGCTCTTCTGCGATTGATGCGCGATCGGTATAGGCAGCACCCTGATCTGCTGCATTAAGTTCAAGCAAGCGGTTCTGACGAACCTGCTGAATTCTGTCTGTTGATGCGATTAGGGTTACGATCAATGGTTTTTTAGCAGACAGTACGGGTGCGGGCAGCTCTATGCCTGGCACCAACGGAATGTTTGCAGTTTTTATTCCTCGGTTCGCGAGATAAATGCTTGTGGGGGTTTTCGAAGTTCGGCTTATTCCCAGCAAAATCAGGTCCGCATCTTCGATATTTTCAGGAATTGCACCATCATCATGTAGCATGGTGAAGTTCAGGGCATCGATCCGGCTGAAATATTCATTGTCCAGGGCATGCTGAGCGCCCACCACTCTTTTGGTTGGCTTGCCAAGGTAGGACTGAAATGTTTGGAAAATAGGTTCCAGAACCGAGACAAAGGGTGTTCCGAGTTCGCGACATTCTTCTTCTAGGAATTCTGAAAGTTCCGGATCAGCAATCGTGAAGAGTACGATGCCTGGGTCCTTGCGAATGGATTCTATGACATTGGACAGCTGTCTGCGACTTCTTATTAATGGATATACGTGTTCAACGGGCTGGGTTGACTTGTATTGAGACGTGACAGCCCGTGCCGCCGCAATAATAGTTTCGCCGGTAGAGTCGGAGATAAGATGAAGGTGAAAGAAGCTGCTACTAGGAGTCAAATACCAGGTCGTCCTGTGGATATGTGTTGATAAATTTATGCGGTTTGAGAATCAGAGGGTTTTATCACCTGTGTCGTTTATTTCTTCAACAATCCGCTGAATGTATAGAACGTCCATCATGGGCTGTGAATAGTGAGAATAAAAATTGCTTCTTATTCACCTACGTTTCGATGATGCGGAATTTCGGCGGATAAGTTTTGTTTTGAAACATTGATTTGTATAAGGAATTTGTTTGATCCCCGTTATTCACAAATAATTTGATCAATAAGTCACATTTACAGGTTGAGCCGCACGGTTTACGGACAATACCTGAACAAATCAGAAATCCCGCTATCCACAGACTCTAATAAGAATCATAACTCCAAAGAGAAATTTTTATATAAGGCGGGATGTGGAGAAGTGTTTTGAGAAAGATGATGAATGTCCTGAACGGAGGGACAGAACAAATCCCACCGATATGGTTGATGCGGCAAGCAGGACGGTACCTACCTGAATACAGGAAAACGCGAGAACAGGCAGTAGGCTTTCTGGATCTTTGTTACAATCCTGAGCTGGCTATAGAGGTCACGTTACAGCCAATCCGGCGGTTTGGTTTTGATGCTTCGATCCTATTTTCGGATATTTTGGTCATACCCCATGCGCTCGGTAGAAACGTTGAGTTCAGGGAAGGACAAGGACCGGTTCTGGAACCGATGCAAGCTGAGGATATCGTGCTGTTGAGAACCGATAATGTTTTGTCACACCTGAAACCGGTTCTGGAAACTGTCTCCGGCTTGAGGCAGTTGCTTCCGGTTGAAACCACTTTGATAGGATTTTGTGGCGCACCGTGGACTGTAGCGACTTATATGATTGCTGGCCATGGTACTCCGGATCAGGCACCGGCAAGATTGTTTGCGCTGTCACAACCAGAGTACTTTCAGAAACTGATCGACACACTTGTTGCTGCCTCATCGGAATATTTGATTGCGCAACTGAAAGCAGGTGCTGATACAGTTCAGATTTTCGATAGCTGGGCCGGCATACTTGGAGGTGATCAGTTTCAACGATGGTGTGTGAAGCCTGTGGCTGAGATTGTGAGAAGAGTGCGCAATGAAGTACCGGATGCAAAAATCATTGGTTTTCCTAAATCTGCCGGCAGTCAGTACAACGGTTACAGGAAAGCTACGGATGTCGATGCTGTGGGGCTGGACTGGTCGGTTCCCATGCAGCAGGCGAGAAAATTACAAAGTGAGGGCGCGGTTCAGGGGATGCTGGATCCGATGAGATTAATTGCAGGTGGCAGTGCGCTTGATGAAGGAATAGATGAAATTCTTACAGGGCTTGGCGGCGGACCTTTGATTTTTAATTTGGGACATGGGATCACTCCGCAAACACCGATTATGAATGTTGAAAGGTTGATTGAAAGGGTTAGAGAGCAGTAGGTCATGTATGAATGGGTGAAAGCTTTTCATATAATTGCTGTCATCAGCTGGATGGCAGGCCTTTTGTATCTTCCGAGACTTTTGATTTATCATTTCGATTCCAAAATTGGGTCGGTTCAATCAGAGACTTTCAAAGTAATGGAGCGCCGTCTTTTGAAGGTTATCATGTCTCCGGCTATAATCGTGGCGTGGGTTCTCGGGCTCTGGCTTGCCTACATGACAGGCGCGCATCATGAGGGTTGGTTTGCTGCAAAATTTTTTCTGGTGATCCTGCTGAGTGCGTTTCATGGTTTCCAGGCACGTTGGGTAAGGGAATTTAGTGAGGACAAACGGTTGCGATCAACCAAATTTTATAGGTGGGCAAATGAAGGGCCTACCTTGTTAATGGTCCTGATAGTGATCCTGGTTGTTGTGAAGCCATTTTGATTAGCAAGATCTGCGGCTTTAATTTCACCATCGTCGTACTGCCATCATTTTTCCTTGTTTGAATCGTTTAATGACGTTATTCTTGCCGCAACCTACCTATTTGTGCCGTTGAATTGTGAGTTCCGGTACACAATTATCGATTACAAGAGAGTATGACTTCATGGAACAGATGAAGCTTCAGGAACTTAATTCCAAGAGCCCTACGGATCTCGTGACCTTTGCTGAAGGCCTAGAGGTTGAAAATGCAAGTACGATGCGCAAGCAGGAGTTGATGTTTGCCATTCTGAAAAGCCTGGCCGAGCAAGATGTTGAGATTATTGGTGAAGGGGTTGTGGAGGTATTGCAGGATGGGTTCGGATTCCTGCGCTCTGCCGGTGCCAACTACCTTCCTGGCCCAGATGATATCTATATTTCGCCATCTCAAATTCGCAGATTCTCTTTGAAGAGTGGCGACACAGTTCAGGGTCCAATCCGCAGTCCTAAGGATGGCGAACGGTATTTTGCTCTACTGAAAGTGGATACAATAAATTTTGAGGATCCGGAGAAAATCCGGCACAAAATTCACTTTGACAACCTTACACCGCTTTATCCTGACGAGCGATTTTTGATGGAAATCCCCGATCCGACCGTAAAAGATCTGTCCGGTCGTGTGATAGATTTAGTAGCACCTCTCGTTAAGGGTCAACGCGGCCTTATAGTGGCGCCACCTCGAACAGGTAAAACGGTTTTGCTGCAAAATATTGCACATTCAATCACCGCGAATCATCCGGACAGTTATCTTATCGTTCTGCTCATAGATGAACGGCCGGAAGAGGTAACGGACATGCAGCGTTCCGTTGACGGTGAAGTGGTATCTTCCACTTTTGATGAGCCTGCGGTGCGACATGTTCAGGTTGCGGAAATGGTTATTGAAAAGGCAAAACGGCTTGTTGAACATGGCAGGGATGTGATCATTTTGCTGGATTCAATCACACGACTGGGCCGGGCTTATAATACGGTTGTACCCTCTTCCGGCAAGGTTTTGACCGGTGGCGTGGATGCCAATGCCCTTCAGAGGCCAAAACGGTTTTTTGGTGCTGCAAGGAACATTGAAGAGGGTGGTTCCTTGACCATTATCGCAACAGCCCTAATCGATACTGGCAGCCGTATGGATGAAGTGATTTTTGAAGAATTCAAAGGAACCGGTAACTCCGAAATTGTTCTGGATCGTAAAGTTGCCGACAAACGGGTTTATCCATCAATCGATATTCTGAAATCCGGAACCAGGAAAGAAGACTTGTTCGTTCCAAAAGAGGATTTGGCCAAGGTCTTTGTGTTGCGTAGAATCCTTTCTTCTATGGGCACTACGGATGCGATTGAGTTTTTGATTGATAAACTCAAGCAGACTAAAACCAATGACGAGTTTTTTGACACAATGAACACCTGAGTGTTCCGGTTTGTGCTATTAGTTAATTATTTGTTGACGGTGAACAGCTTCATATTTTTGATTCGGGTGTGAAATGAAAACTGTACGTCCGGATGCGGACTATGTTTGCACCCAAGTCGTTTTCTATGTCCATTTGATTCGGAGCCGTATTGAACTTTTCGATTGTTATCGAGATGGAAAATTACGAAAGCATTACAGTATTGCTTTTGTGTCTATGCGATCCTCCGACTTCGTAAAATAGGGATGTGCTGACATGATTGAGAATCTGGACACGATTATTGGGCTGTCGAGTGGCGCACTTCCAAGTGGTATAGCAATAATTCGAATGTCCGGTCGAAATTCAAAAGCAATCCTGAAAAACCATTCGATAGGCGATCTGAAATCGAGAACTGCAAAGTACTGCCGGATAATGGACCCGACCAATGGCGAGTTACTGGATACTGGGATTGCCATCTGGTTTCCTGGACCGGAAAGCTTTACCGGCGAAGATTGTGCCGAGTTGCACATTCACGGCGGGCAAGCTGTCGTACAGGCGATGGTGGATTCATTGCTCAGACAAGAGAATACCAGGTTGGCGGAAGCGGGCGAGTTTTCACGAAGGGCCTTTGAAAACGGAAAGTTCGATTTGACGGAGATAGAGGGACTTTCAGATCTTTTGCGGGCAAATACAGAGGAACAGCGGCGACAAGCGGTTGCGCAGGGTGATGGTAAGCTGCGCGAGCGATGCGAGGTCTGGCGGGCGCGGTTAATAGAAATACAGGCTTTGATTGCAGCTGACATTGATTTTGTGGAAGAGGATGATGTTCCGGAAGATATTGGTAACCTTGGAAATGACAAACTAGAGGAATTGTTGAAGGACGTGAGACTTTGCCTGTCTGATCAGCGTATTGGTGAAATTATTAGAGATGGATTTCGAGTTGTTATCCTTGGGGAACCCAATGTCGGCAAGTCATCGTTGTTGAATGTGTTGGCAAAACGGGATGTTGCAATAGTGACCCAGGAGGCCGGTACTACCCGTGATGTTCTGGATGTTCATTTGGATATTGGTGGCTATGAGGTGATTGTTAGTGACACTGCAGGGATTCGGGAAACCGAAAACATTGCCGAGAAGGAAGGTATCAGGCGGGCAAAAGCACGTTCACTCAGCGCTGATCTGGTGGTGATGTTGCGTGAGGAAAATAGCATGCCCGATAATCATGGGGAGATCGACGCGGTCAAGACTATCATACTGCACAGCAAGGACGATGAAGGAATTTACCCGGAGGGTTTTTCAATTTCCTGCAAAACGGGTCATGGAATCAATTGGCTGCTAGACGAGATAAAGTTGTTTGTTCAAAAACGCCTGGAGATGCACGAATCCGGAGTGATTACAAGGACAAGACATAGGAATCTGATTGTCAAATGTGCTCAACTGCTCGATGAGGCAAGCAGGTTTTCGAATAATGAAATAGATTTGAAATCAGAAGTTTTGCGTAGTGCGGGCGATAGCCTTGGCCAGATTACAGGTAAAATAGATGTTGAAGATTTGCTTGATGTGATATTTTCGGAGTTTTGCGTGGGTAAATGATTCACGTGAAACAAATTTGGTGACCTGACCCCTGTTTCACGTGAAACATTTTGGACATGATGGACAAGAAAATGCCTTCTGGCACGGATTGGGTGAATTGAATCTCTTTACGTGCTTCGACAGAGTCGATACACAGGCGCCATGGACAAACAGTTAAAAAAATATGATGTCGTAGTTATCGGCGGAGGACATGCGGGAGTGGAAGCTGCCGCTGCCGCTGCGCGCAGTGGCGCAACAACGGCGCTCATTACCCACAAGCGTGATACAATCGGCGTAATGTCCTGCAATCCTGCGATCGGTGGTTTGGGAAAGGGACACCTGGTGCGGGAAGTGGATGCACTGGATGGCCTCATGGCGCGCGTTGCGGATCTCGGCGGAATTCAGTTCAGGCTGCTAAATCGCCGCAAAGGTCCTGCGGTTCGCGGTCCAAGAGCACAAGCAGACCGCAACCTGTATCGAAACGCGATGCAGTCTGAGATATGTGACATACTAGGACTTGATATTCTTGAAGCCGGCGTCGAAGACCTGATTCTGAATGATAACTGCGTCCGCGGAGTCGTCCTTGACAGCGGAAATAGGATTTCAGCTGGAGCGGTAGTATTGACTACGGGAACTTTTCTGCGGGGTTTGATCCATATAGGAAGCAAAAAAATACCTGCCGGCAGAATGGGAGAAAAACCGGCCCTAGGTCTTTCCGATACCCTGGAAAAATCAGGATTTGTGTTGGCAAGACTGAAGACTGGAACACCGCCGCGACTTGATTCCAGCACGATTGACTGGGCATCTCTGGAAATGCAGAAGGGTGATGAAGTGCCCGTACCGTTTTCAAGTTTGACGAAAGCCATTACCAATCCGCAGATAGAGTGCGGTATTACACGCACGACGCCTTCCACGCACAAAATCATTCAAGACAATGTCCAAAAGTCTGCTATGTATTCAGGTCAGATAGAAGGGGTCGGGCCGCGGTATTGCCCTTCAGTTGAGGATAAAATTGTTAAGTTTGGCGAGCGCGACGGACACCAAATTTTTCTGGAACCGGAAGGGCTGGAGGAAGAAACGGTCTATCCCAATGGAATTTCAACATCCTTGCCGGAAACAGTTCAAGAAGCATTTCTCAAAACGATACCTGGATTGGAGCGAGCCAGGATATTACAGCCGGGTTACGCGATTGAGTATGATCATGTCGATCCAAGGGAACTTCTGCCGACCCTGGAGACAAGGCGGATTTCAGGTTTTTTCCTGGCGGGACAGATTAACGGAACAACAGGTTATGAAGAAGCTGCGGCTCAGGGTCTTGTAGCCGGATTGAACGCCGCACGCATGGCAGGCAATAAAACCGGCATTATTTTCAGCCGCACACAAAGTTACATAGGTGTCATGATTGATGACCTGGTTACACGCGGCGTTTCTGAGCCATACCGAATGTTTACCTCTCGAGCCGAATACAGGTTATCCCTGCGTTCGGATAATGCTGATCAGCGGTTGACGCCGCTTGGACTGGAGCTGGGTATTGTTGGCCAAGAACGGCGAACATGGTTTGAGTCGCGCGCAAACGCTCTAAATTCAGGCCGTGAATTGCTCTGCTCTCTTTCAATCACGCCCAACGAAGCGGCAAAAGAGGGCCTGAAGGTGAATGAGGATGGGGTGAGACGTACAGCATTTGATCTCTTGTCATATAACGAAATTAATGTCGAACGATTGTCGCTGATCTGGCCAGAACTAACAGGCATCCGTCGGGATGTTGTTGAGGCGTTGGAAGTCGAGGCTCATTATGCTGTTTACCTGGCCAGACAGGAAGCTGATGCCAGGCTGGTGCGAAAGGACGAAGAGCGTAAGATCCCCTCTGGATTCGACTTTTCCGAATTGCCGGGTCTTTCCATCGAGTTGAGACAAAAGCTTCAGCAAGTGCGCCCGGCCAATCTGGGCCAGGCTTCGAGAATCGATGGTATGACACCCGCAGCGCTGACACTTATTCTTGCACACCTTGGCAAGGGTGCTTATGAGGATGGTTCACAAAAAGCCTCATGAACGAAGCGGATATTCATGACAGATTATGCGAAATTTACCCGGTTTCACGTGAAACGTATGGGCGCCTGAAAATTTATGTTGATCGTTTGTCGGCCTGGCAGACGAAAACCAATCTTGTCGCGCAATCAACTCTCAATGATATTTGGGAACGCCACATAGTAGACAGTTTGCAATGTGTGTCGTTGAAACCGGAAGCTTTGCACTGGCTCGATCTGGGAAGTGGCGGCGGTCTTCCCGGGATGGTCATTGCATCGGTAATGGCTGACAGAGAATGCAGTTCGGTTTACCTTGTGGAAAGTAACCGTAAAAAGACAGCATTTCTCCGGCAGGTCAATCGGCAGATGGAGTCAAATGCGACGGTTCTGACCGACCGAATTGAATCAATAGGTGCCCTGCCTCATAAGCCGGAAATAGTCACTGCAAGAGCTTTGACTGCACTACCTGATCTTCTTGAGCTTGCCAGTCCGTGGCTGCTGAACGGAGCAACCGGACTCTTCCACAAGGGACGTGAATACGGCCGGGAATTGAAAGATTGTGATGGTTTGTGGTCCTTTGATCTGATACAGCATAGAAGCAATACGAGCGCGGATTCTGTGGTCCTCGAAATTTCAAATTTACAACGTTCCTGAGACAAATGCCCAAGCCTAGAGTAATCACGATAGCCAATCAAAAAGGTGGTGTGGGAAAAACCACAACTGCAATAAATCTTGCCACTGCTTTGGCTGCGATTGATAAGACAGCGCTGCTGGTTGATCTCGATCCTCAAGGTAATGCAAGCACTGGACTTGGAATTGATAAGGAAGATAGAAAAACCTCGACCTATGACTTCCTCACAGGCGGAGCAACGCTGGCTCAAACTATTACAGAGACCGCTGTACCGGGACTATATGTTTCTCCTTCGACACTTGATTTGCTGGGTGTTGAAATGGAGATATCCGGAGACACTGATCGGGCATTCAAACTGAAAACAGTCATACAGGAATATAATCCTATGGATGATAAGAAACTGGACTATATACTAGTTGATTGTCCGCCATCCCTGAATCTGCTTACTTTGAATGCTATGGCTGCCGCCGATGCAGTTCTGGTGCCTTTACAATGTGAGTTTTTTGCGCTCGAAGGGCTCAGTCAGCTGCTGCAAACGGTAGAACAGGTAAAACAGACCATTAATCCGGAATTGCTAATTCATGGAATTGTCATGACCATGTTTGACAAGCGCAACAACCTGGCAAATCAGGTTGTGGATGATGTGCGTGATTTCATGGGTGAAAAAGTCTATGAAACCATAATTCCAAGAAATGTGAGGATTTCAGAAGCGCCATCCTACGGCAAGCCTGCATTGTTGTATGATCTGGATTGTTCAGGCAGCCAGGCCTATTTGCAGCTCGCGTCTGAAGTGCTCAAGCGGGAACGAACACTTTTGGCCGCCTAATTCGTTCTGGTTCCGCAACTGCAATTGCATCGTAAGGTAAAACAAATGTCCGAAGAAAACTCCAGGAAGCGTTTGGGCCGCGGGCTTGCGGCACTGATGGGTGATCTTGACCAGCCACTACCGAAAAATGTTGGCCAGACCACTGAGCAAAAAAAAGAAGAAAGCCGCGGTGAACGGCAAGTGCCGATTGAGCAGATACGGGCAAACCCAAACAATCCGAGAAGATTTTTTTCCGATGCAGAATTGGATGATCTGACCGGTTCGATCAAGGAACACGGTATTGTCCAACCTATCTTGGTTCGTTCGGCAAAGGATGAAGATCTCGGTGGCGCCAAATATGAAATCATAGCAGGCGAGCGCCGCTGGCGCGCTGCGCAACGGGCAAGATTACATGAAGTCCCGGTTATCATTCGTGAGGTCGAAGATAGGCAGGCACTGGAATTGGCTATCATTGAAAATGTTCAGCGCGCGGATCTCGATGCCATTGAGGAAGGACTTGGCTATCAGCAGTTGATTGACGGCTATGATTACAGTCAAAATGAGCTTGCACAGGTGATCGGAAAAAGTCGTTCTCACGTCGCAAATACCCTGAGACTACTGAAACTGCCGGAAAGTGTGCAAAATCTTATTTCTGACGGAAGTCTTTCAGCGGGTCATGCCCGAGCCCTGATTACAGTTGAAAATCCGGAATTGCTTGCAAGGAAGATAGTTTCGGAGGGTCTTTCAGTCCGTCAGGCAGAAGTCCTGTCACAGGGTGGTGAAAAACCCCCTGCAAGTTCCTCTTCCAAGGAGACACCCGGTGAAAAATCCGCGGACATTCGTGCTTTGGAACAGCGTTTAGAAGACAAGCTGGGACTGAAAATAGATTTACGTCACGGGGACAAGGAAAAAGGCGAGTTGCGTATCAAATACCGAAGCCTGGACCAATTGGATGCGCTTTGCCGGAAATTGGAATCAGACTTCTGAAGCTATTCATGCGCGCCGCTGCAGGGCTTGCGCCTCCAGTGCGATGGCCAATAGTGTCGTTCCGGCGATGGCTGCTGCACCGGAACTGTTTTTCCGGCATTCCAGCATCATTGTGTTCAACCGCTTCATTGCGTTGGCAATGCGTGCTGGATTCCAATTGGAAAGGGCACTGGTAACTGCTTCCTTTCTAGAAAAATGGATCGGTGGCCGTGCGGATGAAATAATTGCCGAAGCGTGTTGCCGCGTTTTTTCCATCCTGTTTCGCATGAGCTGAAGAGATTGAAAGTGGCGAAGGACACCGGAAAGAACCATGTCAGGACTGATGCCGGCTTCGATTGCTTTCGGAAGTATCGACTGCAAGGCGGCTGTTCGCCCAGTTGCGGCCGTGTCAATTAAATCATTCAACACCAGGCCGGAGCCGTCACCGACAACAGAGCGAACGTCTTCGACTGTAACTGTTCCGCGCTCATGGCAATAGATAGCCAGTTTCTTGAGTTCATTGCGCGAAAGTTGTCGGTTTTCACCCAGCATGGAACGCAACTCCGCACGGGTTTCATGATCAATCCTGAGGCCAGGTGTAACGATCTCCTGATCAATTAGCATTTCGAGTGCTGTAGAAGAGTCCTGGTAACAAGGGATACACAGACTGTTTTTGTGATTTTCAAGATTGCGGCGCAGTGCCACTGACTTTTTCAGATCACCTGCCTCCAGAATGATGATGGTATCCTGTGGCGGATCTTCCAAAACAGGCTTGAGTGATTTCATCAGGTCACGGCGTGTCTGGCCGGAAATTCGTATCAGCCGTTTTCCGCCAAACATGCTGATGGTATTCGCCTCATCAGCAATCCTGCCCGGTTCGCCAGCTGCTTCATCGGCAGTCAGTTTCAGCAGACAGAATGGATCAGCCAGATCTACTCCTGATTTTCCTGCAAGCTGATTGGCCCGTTCATTAACAAGACCGGTGTCGGGTCCGTAAAACAAGTAAATACAATGAGAAAAATCCGGTTCAGCCAGAAAAGGTTCTACGTTTCGGCTGTTCAATACGGCCATAGGAACTCATATTCGACTTAGGTCTGCGGCAATTGCAAGGCGAAGCGATTCTGCAGTCTCGCGAGCCGCTCGGTTTTCGGCATCTCGTTCAGCACGCTCGTTTGCAAAAACCTGTGCGGTTCGGTCATATGAGGCAAATGCCTCACGTTTACCGTTGGCTACAGACTTGCCGGTTGAAAGATCAATCAGGTCGTAGCTGACCACAACTGTTACAGTTCCGGAAGTTGAATCCTGTACATTCTGAATCGACGCCAGTTGCTGGTTGCGGGAAACAACCCGAATTTTTGCTTCGTAGGTTGTTTCAAAACTGTCATTTCCCCCGTTGAGTAAAAATAACAGATGATTCCTTACCTGTTGTGCTACTCGGGTATCGACCTGAGATACAGATACCATCGACAGGTTCTGACCGGATTGAAGCGCTCCGGAACGATCACCATATAACGGCTGGAATTGACAGGCGCTGAGCGCCAACAACAGCCCAAGCGAAAGACTCTTGAACGGATAAGAAGCTATTTTGACCAGCCGATTAGATAACAACATTTACAATTCTCTTGGGCACGACAATAATTTTCTTCGGATCACGTCCTTCAAGATACTTTACTACCACATCATGTTGCAAACTTGCAGCCTCAATTTCTGCATTTGTCGCATCCGGGTCTACTGTTAAGTCCGCACGCTTTTTACCATTGATTTGGATCGGCAAGATAATTTGATCGTCGGTAGCCAGCGAGATATCATATTCGGGCCAGCTCTCTGCTGAAACCAGGCCCTCGTTTCCAAGGCTTCGCCAGCATTCCTCTGCCAGATGAGGCATCATCGGAGCTATACATTGAGTGAGAAAGGTCAAGCCTTCTTTCATCGCTGAGGATATTTCGGGAGTTGTGTTCTCCGGTTTGACCGCTGAAAGGACATTGCAGAATTCATAAATTCTAGCAATCGCCCGGTTGAAGCCCAGCTTGTCGATGTCTTCTCCGATTAACTTCAAAGTCTTGTGCGATGCCTTGCGAATATTTTGGGACTCGCCTTCAAAATCTCCCGGATATCCGGCGACTGGCAGTTGTTCCTTCCATATTTGCAAAAGCCGCCAAATTCTTTGTACAAACCGATGGGCACCTTCCGCCCCGGCATCGGTCCACTCAACATCCCGATCCGGCGGTGAATCTGAAAGCACAAACCAACGGGCCGTATCGGCTCCGTAAATATGGATAATGTCATCAGGATCCACGGTGTTTCGCTTGGATTTTGACATCTTTTCAATGCTGCCAATCGGAACTTCTTCACCGGTGTCAAGTCGTTTTGCAGTGCGTTTGCCGTCAGTTTCCCCAATCGACAATTCAGAAGGCTGGAACCAGCCCATGTCCTTGTTTCCGTAGGTTTCGTGCACCACCATACCCTGCGTGAACAATCCCTTGAACGGTTCTTTGACATTCATGTGTCCTGAGATTGACATTGCTCGGGCAAAGAAGCGGGAGTACAGCAAGTGCAGGATAGCGTGCTCGACGCCCCCGATATACTGATCCACAGGCAGCCAGCGGTTTGCTTGTTCAGCCACGGTGGGTTCTTCGTCATGTGGTGTGATAAATCGCGCAAAATACCATGAAGAGTCCACGAATGTGTCCATTGTATCCGTTTCACGCATCGCCGGTTTGCCGCAAGATGGGCAGGCAACATCACGCCAGGTGGGATGCCGGTCAAGAGGGTTTCCAGGCACATCAAACGTGACATCTTCCGGCAACTGCACCGGCAGATTTTCTTCCAGCTCAGGTACCACACCGCAATCGTCGCAATGTACCACCGGTATGGGACAACCCCAGTATCTTTGTCGTGAAATTCCCCAATCCCGCAGGCGGTACTGAACCTGCCCCTCACCCAGATTGTTTTGCTCAGCCCAGTCAATGGTAGCGTCAATGGCTTCCTGGCCGGTTGCGTCAATGATGCCAGCCGGCTGATTGATCCACTTTACCGTTTCGCTTTTCAAGGGAACATAGGGCTCAGCGGAGACAAAATCATCGGGGTTATCGGAGTAATCGGAGGGAACAAATGTTGCGATAATCGGCAAGCCGTATTTTGTTGCAAAGTCATGATCCCGCTGATCATGGGCCGGGCAGCCAAAAATGGCACCGGTACCATAGTCCATCAAGATGAAGTTTGCGACATAGACTGGCAGGGTCTCGTTGTTGTTCAAGGGATGACGAACGGTAAGCCCGGTATCAAATCCCTGCTTCTCGGCAGTTTCCAATTCCTCGGCAGAAGTCCCGGATTTGCGCACGTCTTTGGCAAAGTCGGCAAGGGCAGAATTTTCAGCTGCAAGAGCGACAGCCAATGGATGCTCAGGCGCTATGGCCATAAAGCTGGCACCAGCCAGCGTATCTGGCCGGGTGGTATATATTTCAAACCCGTCGAAGCCCGCTGCTGTCTCGCTGAGTTCGAATTTCATCTGCAAACCTCTGGATTTGCCAATCCAGTTCGCCTGCATGAGCTTTACCTTGTCTGGCCATTCATCAAGCCCGTCAATAGCATCAAGCAATTCTTCTGAATAATCAGATATCTTGAAAAACCATTGTGTGAGCTCGCGCTGTTCAACCTCTGCACCGGATCGCCATCCGCGGCCATCTATAACCTGCTCATTTGCCAGAACAGTCATATCTACCGGATCCCAGTTAACCTTGGCGTTCTTTCGGTAAACGAGATCATGTTTCAGGAAATCAAGAAACAGTTTTTGTTGCTGTGCATAGTACTCGACATCACAAGTGGCAAACTCTCTGGACCAGTCTAATGAAAGTCCCATACTCTTGAGTTGTTTGCGCATTGCATCAATATTGGCATAGGTCCAACCCTTTGGATGCGTCTTGTTTTGCATGGCTGCATTTTCGGCAGGCATGCCAAACGCATCCCACCCCATGGGATGTAGTACTTCAAATCCCTTTGCCCGTTTGTATCTGGCTACCACATCCCCCATGGCATAATTGCGAACATGACCCATATGGATCCTGCCAGAGGGATAGGGAAACATTTCCAAAACATAATAGGAAGGCTTATCTGCTGAACCATCGGTTGTGGTATTGAACAGTCCCTGATCATCCCAGATTTTCTGCCAGCGGGGTTCTGCGTCTCGCGGGTTGTAGCGCTCGGTTGTCATGATTTCGATTCTGTTAGAATGCTTGCTGTTATTGTTTTAAAAGTCTGCGCCGTTTCCGCTCCGAGGTGCACCACCGCCAGGCGGAGCCTGCGATGACTTGAATTGCCGTTACCAATACCCCTACCGCAGAATTGCGCACAAGCGCAATCGCCTCTTCGAACAGACTGTGCCGAAGAGAGATTTCACGCTGTGCGCTTCCCAGAGGTTTGAGAGCGGTCATGGCGGTGCCTGCGCATCTCTGAACACCTCCTCCGGCGTCCGGAAGCCGAGTGCCTTGCGCGGCCGTGCGTTGAGCAGATCCTCCACCGCCTGGACCTCGGCATCGGTCACAGACCGGAAATCCGTGCCTTTCGGCAAATACTGGCGGACCAGTCCATTGGTGTGTTCATTCAGCCCGCGCTCCCATGAGTGGTAGGGCCGGGCAAAATAGAACTTGGCATCAAGCGCCTTGGACAGGCTGCTGTGGCCAGCGAATTCCTTACCGTTGTCCGCAGTGATCGTGTGAACCAGGTGCCGATCTGCCTCCAGCCGGCGTCTGAGCGCAGCTCCGACATCTTCGGCCGTTTTCCTGTCGAGCCGTACCAGTCGGGTCATCTTCGAGGCGCGGTCCACCGCCGAAACCACTGCGCCGCTTTGACCCGCTCCAACGATCGTGTCCACCTCCCAGTCACCGATCCGCAACTTCTGTTCGACGATCGCGGGCCGCTCACTGATATCGACACGACCGGGAATGCGTCCTCGCCCGGCGTGCCGGCCGCCGCGCCAATTCGGTTTCTTCCCACGCCGCCGCAGACGTTTGTAAAGGCTGCCACCGGCCCTGCGGTCCGCGCGGACGTATTCGTAGATCCGCATCCGCCCCACCATGGCTTGGCCTTCCCGACGAAACCGACCCTAAATTTGCTCTGGGCTCCAGCCAGCCGCCAACTTCTCCTCGACCAATTGCCACAGGGCGGGTGTCATCTTCCTTGGCACCGATGACGCCCTGTGGCGGCGCTCTGTCGCCTTGTTATGGGCCTGTTTGTACCGGTAGCCCCGGCCGCCGCTGTTGCGCTGCATCTCTCGACGGATTGTCGTGTGATGGCGTCCGAGCTCACGCCCAATGTCTCTCTGCGAGAGGCCGCTTTTCTTCAACCCCCAAATCTGGCAACGTTCATCTTGGGTCAGGTGGTGGTAGCCGCGAGGCATAGGCGAATCTCCTTCTACAAGATTCTCGCCATCGCCTGGCCCGCCCGCAAGGAAGAATGCTCATCACGCTGCCGTTTTCACTGGTGCACTTCGGAATGGCACGGGGGCTGTTTAATTTTCACGGACATATTTGGTATGGACCTTCAGCAGAATTTGCACATACGGTCAACCTCCACAGGAAGCATACAATGAACATTACAGCTGATTCGTCGCAAAATTACATCGATATTCTGGCTGAAATTCAATCCCATGCCGAAAAGCATGCCCAGAGCGCGCCTGACCTGGTGGTGGTTTCAAAAACCTTTCATGCTGCACAAATTCGCCCGGTTCTGGAAAAAGGTGGCAGAATATTTGGAGAAAATCGGGTTCAGGAGGCTCAGGCTAAGTGGCCTGAACTCAAACAGGAATTTCCTGATGTCAATCTGCATCTGATCGGTCCGCTGCAAAGCAACAAGGCAGCCGATGCGGTGGAACTGTTTGACTGCATACAATCCATCGATCGCGAAAAAATTGCCCGTGCGGTTGCACGGGAGATGAAAAAACAAGGCCGCAATTTAAAACTGTTTGCACAGGTAAATACTGGAAGCGAGCCGCAAAAGACAGGCGTTCTGCCCGATCAGGCTGCGGAATTCTGCAAGTGGTGCTCCGAAGAATTGAATCTCGAACTGTCAGGTCTGATGTGTATTCCTCCTTTCGAAGAGAATCCCGGACCTCATTTTGCGCTGCTGGGAAAATTGGCAAAACAAAGCGGACTGTCGGAACTTTCAATGGGTATGTCTTCCGACTATCTGACCGCCGTTGAATTCGGCGCTTCGCATGTTCGGGTAGGCAGTGCTATTTTCGGCGGCCGGGGTTGAATCAGGGTAAAACCGTGATTCTCGAATGATTCGTCAAAAAGGGTAAAATGCGTTTCATCTCAATCGGGTCAACCGCAATGCAACCAAGAGTGGGTGTTCTAGTTTCGCTGGTGAGGTGAAAAAATATTGCACTGCCGCCGCACCGTTTCACCGGATGTATGTTGTAGTCAAGGACAAAACACACATCATAAAGCCTGTCTACGCGGGTCATATACTCATGCGAACCGGCAAAGGGCAGGGTGATCGGCTGGTTGTAGTTTGCTGAGCATGGGTCATCACACCAGCCGTCACCGGGCTTGGTTGCGTTCAGCGAAATCATGCATTTAGGACGCATGTACCGGTCTCTTCGGAAGTACCCGTAGAGGATTTTGAAAGTTCCACTAGGGGTTGCGCCATCACCCTCCCGCTTACGCGTCTTTATTCCACCCTTGCCCAAACGACACTCAATTGTACGGCTTCCAACCTGCAACAGACCTGCAGACGGATTGCCGCCTGGTTTTTTTCTTACGATAATGTGTGAGATAATTTTTGATTTCAAAACACTAGCTTCACATGCGTTCACAATTTGGTAAAAACGATCACATGCCCGTGTCAGCAATTGTAATCTATCGCAATACGTACAACATCGGCGGTGTGGGCGACCAGAGTTAAATACGAACACTTGAAATAATTGAGGAAACAATGGCCGCAAGAAATATTTTATTAGTTGATGACGATGAGGATCTAAGAGAAGCACTTGTAGAACAATTGGCATTGTATGACGAATTTGTCGTTTTCACTGAAGCCAGTGCTACCAAGGGGGTGGCGACAGCCAGAACCGAGCACGTTGACCTACTGATTATGGACGTTGGCCTGCCGGATATGGATGGTCGTGAGGCCATAAAAGTCCTTCGTAAGGGCGGCTTTCGTGCGCCTATAATCATGCTCACAGGGCATGATACGGATTCCGATACAATTCTGGGACTTGAAGCGGGTGCCAACGATTATGTAACCAAGCCGTTCAGATTTGCGGTTCTTCTTGCCAGAATGCGTGCCCAGTTGCGGACCCATGAGCAAAGCGAGAATGCGGTTTTTGCTGTTGGCCATTACACATTCAAACCTGCGCAGAAGCTGCTGGTTGAAGAAGATGGCGCAAAAGTGCGGTTAACCGAAAAGGAAACTGCGATCATGAAATATCTCTACCGTGCCGAACAGAAGGTGATCGGGAGGGATGAGCTTCTCGAGCAGGTTTGGGGATACAATTCCGGTGTCACAACTCATACGCTTGAGACACACATTTATCGCTTGCGTCAAAAAATTGAGCGGGATCCTTCGAATGCAAGACTTCTTGTAACTGAGGGTGGAGGGTATAAACTGATTCCCTAAACTGAACTAGCTGATTCTCCCTTGGCTTTTTATGACCGGGGGAGGGGAATCATGGGGAATTACAATCTCGCTTGCAACGGACATCCAACATCTGCGCGATATAGAGCTGTTTTCGGAATTCAATGAAGAACAGCTCCGGTTGCTTGTGTTCGGCAGTCACAAACTTTCGTTTCCGAAAGGTGCATACATATTTTACGATGGTCAATCGACTGATGGCGGCTTTGTTTTGTTCAGCGGTGTTGTTGAGCTTGTTCACCACGTTAATGGTATCGACCACACGATCGGAAAATTCAAAAGTGGTGATTTGATCGGTGAAATGGCTATTTTGACACGCAACAAAAGGATCGGCGCGGCTGTAGTAGTCGAGGATTGCGAATTGTTGAAGATTTCGCGTTCAACCATGCATCGTGTGTTGGGAGAATATCCTGAACTAGCTGCAATTCTGCACCAGAAAATATCTGCCAGTATTGCTGCTTTCAGCAGGAGCCTGGATCGTATCGAAGCCAGGATCCAGTCAACAGATCACTAGATAAAACTCCGTTCAATTCAGATCAAACTCGGCGACAATGGGCACATGATCTGATGGTTTTTCCCAACCGCGTGCCTCTCGCAGTACCTCTATGGCGGTCAATTTTTCTGCTAATTTTGATGCTGACCAGATATGATCGAGCCTGCGTCCCTTATCTGCAGCATCCCAATCTCTTGCCCGATAGCTCCACCAGGAAAAAAGTTTTTCTTCCGGTGATATTTTTTCGCGAACAAGATCCGTCCAGCCGCCTGTATCACGTATGCGATCCAGGTAATCGGTTTCGATTGGAGTGTGGCTGACGATTTTAAGAAGCTGTTTATGCGACCATACATCGTTCTCATGTGGAGCTATGTTCAGATCGCCAACAAGTATGTTCGGGACATTGTTCTGCTCCGCTGACAAATCCAACATTTCTTCAAGAAACTTCAGCTTGTGGTCAAACTTCGGATTTTTCTTGGGATCCGGTTCGTCTCCTCCAGCTGGAACATAAAAATTATGCAACTGACATTCCAGGCCGCCAGCTTCAAAACCGGTCGCAAGATGGCGGGTATCTCCCATATCGCAATAGTCCTTGCTATGGGCCTTATCAAGCGGCCGTTTGGATACCGTTGCCACTCCGTGATACCCCTTTTGGCCATGGACCTGGATATGCTCATATCCCAGCTTTTTGAAATTCTTTTCGGGAAACTGGTCATTCTGACACTTTATTTCCTGAAGGCACAGAATGTCCGGATTGTGAGTTTTAAGAAACTGTTCGACGATACCGATTCTCAAACGAACTGAATTAATATTCCAGGTGGCAATTTTTAGAGGCATGTAGTTTTCCAGATTTTTCGATTGGAAATCTAACCAAAGAATTCAAAAGTACAAGACTAGCGTTCCGAATTCAGTTGCCTTCTTTTTTGCCCGATCTTGAAAATCTTTTCCGGAATGTTCACATTTTTCTCAACGTTGAAAATCATCACCGACGTTTCCTTGCCCTGGGCGTCCTTGATGGCCCACTGGCGCAAGTCCTGGGTGAGAGGATCAAACAGAAGCGTTATTTCCGAATCTCCAAAAATGTTCTTGTCACCCATAACGACCGTCGTAATGTCTTCCTGTGCATCCACTGATCGGATTGACTTGTCATCAATCTGAATACTGTCGCTCAGAAGCAGGCTAAGTGGCGTTTTCCGTAATGGATAATAACTCCATGTTTTCAACTTTTTGTTGTTTACGGCCAGGGTTTTACCATTGGAAACAACCATTATCGGAGATGGATCTTCATAGTTAAAACGAATGCGCCCGGGGCGCTGTATGAAGAATGTTCCGCCAGTTTGTTCTCCGTTGGGGCCAAATTGGATGAATTCACCAGTCATTGTTGGCACGGACGTAAAATGATCGCTGATAGCGTCAATCGCCAGCTTCTTGTCATCCGCGGAAGCATTTGCAGCAGATGCCAGGAATGCGATTGTGACTAGGGTGACTATACCAATGAGAAACTGTTTCATAATTTTTCCATTATGCTGGTTCGCAAACACCTTGTGTATTCGCCATTATCGTGGCCGTTTCTTGGCGATTTCTCATCCATTATATGGTTTCTTCTTCACCAGGGACCAGAATTTCGCGTTTACCTGCGTGGTTGGCCGGACTTATCAAACCTTCTTGTTCCATGCGCTCAATCAGGGAGGCAGCACGGTTATAGCCGATCGAAAGGCGACGCTGAATGTAACTGGTTGATACTTTTCGGTCACGAAGGACAACAGCGACGGCCTGATCGTATATGTCATTGGATTCTGCCAAGCCTCCGGCATCACCAGCTGCGCTGGTCGCCTCTTCATCCTCCTCCTCGGTAACAGAGTCCAGGTATTGCGGAACACCCTGTGATTTCAGGTGCTGCACCACCTGATCGACTTCACCATCATCAACAAAAGGTCCATGGACCCGTTGGATTCGACCACCGCCCGCCATGTAAAGCATGTCACCCATACCGAGTAACTGTTCGGCTCCCTGCTCTCCGAGAATGGTCCGGCTGTCGATTTTGGATGTTACCTGGAAGGAAATTCGGGTTGGGAAGTTGGCTTTAATCGTGCCGGTGATAACATCGACTGATGGGCGTTGTGTGGCCATGATGACGTGAATTCCTGCTGCTCGTGCCATCTGGGCAAGGCGCTGGATTGCCCCTTCTATGTCCTTACCGGCAACCATCATTAAATCTGCCATTTCGTCAATTATGACGACAATGTATGGCATGGCCTCGAGATCCAGTTCTTCGGTCTCGTAAATCGCTTCACCGGTTTCACGATCGAATCCGGTTTGAATGGTCCGCGTAATGCGTTCTCCCTTTTTCTTTGCCTGAGCAATCCGGCTGTTGAATCCGTCGATATTGCGAACCCCGACTTTTGACATTTTTTTGTAGCGCTCTTCCATCTCCCGGACAGTCCATTTGAGCGCGACAACCGCTTTCTTTGGGTCAGTAACCACCGGGGTGAGCAAATGTGGAATACCGTCATAAATGGACAGTTCAAGCATTTTCGGATCGATCATAATGAGTTTGACCTGTTCCGGGCTCAGTCGGTACAGAATAGACAGGATCATGGTGTTGATCGCCACTGATTTACCCGAACCGGTCGTGCCTGCCACCAAAAGATGAGGCATTTTTGCAAGATCGGCGATAGTTGATTCGCCACCGATAGTTTTACCAAGAATTATCGGTAATTTTGCCTTGATTGATTCGTAGGTCTGGCTTGCCAGGATTTCGCGAAGATACACGGTTTCCCGTTTTGAATTCGGCAACTCTATCCCGATAGCATTCCGCCCAGGTACAACAGCGACACGTGCCGCAATCGCAGACATGGACCGAGCAATATCATCTGCCAGCCCGATAACCCGGGATGATTTGATACCAGGCGCGGGTTCCAGTTCATAAAGAGTAACGACTGGACCGGGACGTACATTGATGATGTCGCCTTTTACACCGAAGTCCTGCAAAACTCCTTCAAGCATTCTGGCGTTCTGTTCCAGGGCTTCTGTCGAAAGCTGGGTATCCACAGCCGCTGGTGGTACTTCTTGTAGAAAATGTAGGGAAGGTAGCTCGAACTCAGCTGAGATAAGTGATGGCTGCGCCTCTCGTTGAACGCGTGGTGATTGACGCGGTGGCGGAGCTTTGGCCTGTATACGGCCCGCTGATGCTATGGGAGGTTCAATCGGGGCCGGTGATGGTTCCGGCGGTTCGGTAGTAGCCCATTCATCATCCACACTCGCCGCGTCTTGATGATCCAGATAGTTGTTTTCACCGTATTCGGGACCTTCATGGACAAATTCGGTATCGTTGCCAAATGTCTCCACAGCCCCCCTATTTGAAGGATCGAGAAACTCCAACCCATCGTCTTCAGGTCTAGTCATTTCGTTGATAGCTGCCTTCAGCCGTGAGAACACGCCTTGTTTTTGGGTTTTTTGGACAGCTTCATTGTTTTGTGCACCCCCAGATGCGCGACGATATTTGTAGGTGTAATAGTAATGGCTGATTGCACCAAGCAACCAGCTTGGCCTTTCTTCATCGTCGTCTGCGAGCCCGTCGATATCTGCGGTTGAAGACCGAAAAACCTCCTGCGGATTCCAGATAATACCGCCGGCTGCAAGCAAAGCCCATGATCCCGCTACTGCGGCAGGTACACCTAAAACAACTGCAAATATTCCGTTTGGCTGCAGTCCGACCATGGCCGGTATTTTGAGGAACAGATCTCCGACAACGCCTCCAAGTCCTAGCGGGAGTGGCCAGTTATCAGGAATAGGCAAACAGGAAAGTGTGATGGCCAGTAAAACCGTAGCGGCGAGCCAGAGAAAAATCCGTTTTCGAAAAACCGTTACCCGCTGTTGAAGAAGCTTGGTCCAACCCCACAGGGCAGGCGGAATTAGAGCCAGAGCAGAGGCCAGACCTAGAAACTGTACCGCCAAATCTGAGAACACCGCGCCCGGGAACCTAAGTAGATTATGTGTCTCACCGTTGTTGGAGACTGAAAGGCTTGGGTCGGTAACCGTCCAGGTTGCCAGACTGGCAAAAGACAGACCTACGGTAGCCAAAAGCAAAAGGCCCGAAATAACCGAAGCCTGCCGGCTGAGTCCGTCTTTGACGGTTTGACCTTGTGGTTGAGGGTTAATATCAGAAATCTGCATGCGAAACTCCAGAAACCGGAACGGCTTATTCCGGCCATACTTGCATCATCAAGACAGAATCCTATTCTGTGAAGGTTAATTGCCTGTTAACCATGGGTAAGGTGAAAAGAAAACAAGAGAGAAAAAACAGATTTTCTGCAATATTCAGGCAGGCAGCCGTTGAATCGTTCTGAAGACATAGCAAACTGCCCATATTCAAAATTTGGCGGGACCTACAATGACAAACCTCGTGGAAGTTGACGCGATGACCCTGGCCTCTGGCATCAGCGGAGGCGAGATCAGTTGTCAGGCGCTCATGGCTGACACCCTTGATCACATAGAATCAGTAAATCCCGAGATAAATGCTATTGTCTCACTACGTAGCCGTGATGAATTGATGGAAGAAGCCAGGCTGGCTGACAAGTGCCAGGCAATAAAGCCATTGCATGGTATTCCCATCGCGATAAAGGATTTGGCAGACACAAAAGGGCTCCTTAGTACGCAGGGTTCGCCAATATTTTCGAATTGTGTCCCTGAATGTGATGATCTGATGGTCTCACACATTCGAGCGGCCGGTGCCATCATTATCGGCAAGACGAACACACCGGAATTCGGCCTTGGCTCACAATCGTACAATCCGGTACACGGCGTTACGCGTAACCCGTTTGATCTTAACAAAACTTCCGGAGGCTCAAGCGGTGGTGCGGCGGCAGCACTGGCAGCACGGATGGTATCTGTTGCTGATGGCTCTGACATGATGGGCTCACTGCGAAATCCGGCGGCCTTCTGCAACGTGTACGGATTTCGACCTTCCTATGGGCTGGTACCAGATGATCCGAACGGCGAAACCTTTCTCCACCAGCTGTCTACCAGCGGACCGATGGCAAGAACTGTGTCAGATCTTGCATTTTTGCTGGATATCATTTGTGGACCGGAGCCAGGCAACCCTCATTCACTGCCCGCCCAGCCATCATTTGCTGAATCGCTCATGCCGGTTTCGGCAAAGTGCCGCATCGGTTGGATAGGAAACTGGAACGGTTACTATCCGATGGAGCCGGAAATACTTTCTCTTTGTGAACAGGCCCTGACACCGCTCAGGGACGAAGGTCATGATGTCGAGGAAATTGTACCGGATTTTGATCCGCACGACCTCTGGATGTCTTGGACGCGGTTGCGTAGTTTGGCGATGGTTGGGAGTCTCGGCAAGCACTATGATAATCCAAAGGAACGGGAACTGCTGAAACCGGAAGCAATATTTGAAATAGAAAATGGTCTTTCCTTGCACAGTCGAGAGGTAATTGAGGCAAGCGCTATTCGTTCCCGATGGTTTGCGTATATGGCCGAACTTTTTCGGTCATTTGATGCTGTGATATTGCCTAGTGCGCAGGTTCTTCCCTTTGATGCCGAAATGCATTGGCCCAAATCTGTCAACGGCGTTGAAATGAGCACCTACCACCAGTGGATGGAAATTGTCATACCGGCATCTTTGATAGGCCTGCCGGCAATTAATGTTCCGGTTGGATTCTCAACTTCCGGTCTTCCCATGGGCATGCAGATCATAAGCCGCCACAAAAATGATCAGCAGTTGCTTAACCTGGCAGAAAGATATCATCGCTCGACCCGTTGGTCAGATGTAAAACCCAGGCTTATTGCCGGACGAAGTGCAACTGATTGAATTGCGAGCGCAGGGTTTTGACATCACTGGAAACCCTGTCAGGCTCATTGGTCTTGAGTGCACGGGAAATTTGTTCTGCCAGTTGTTCCGCGTGCTCTGTCTTAACACCCCAGCGAACCAGCTCCGGAGTACCTATTCTCAGGCCGTTCAAATCTCCTTTGACGGGGTTGATTGGTAGCCCAATACCGCAGGCAAGGAAGCCGGACTTTCGCAAAGTCTTGGATGCGGTTTGTCCGCCACCAAATGCCGCCGCCTCAATGGCAAACTGATGGGAATTGGTAAAACCGGCCTCCTGGCCAAATACTGGAATGTTACGATCGGCCAATGCCTTGGCAAGGGCTTTGGAAACGCTGACCATTTCAGCGGCATAGTCAGTGCCGTGAACCTTCCAGTCCAGCATGGTAATGGCGAGGCTTGCAGATTTGGCTGCGTCGAAATTTGCAGTCATGCCCGGAAAGGCTATGGCATCAAGCTTTTCAGCAAGTTCGGCTTCATCAGTTACAATCAATCCGCCGGTTGGACCGGCAAGGCTTTTATAGGTGCTCATTGTCATGATGTGAGCGCCATCATGCAAGGGGTTTGGCCAGGCCTGTCCCGCAATAATTCCACACTGGTGGGCGGCATCAAACAGAACCCAGGCGCCAACGTCATCAGCAATCTGGCGAATTTGTTTTACCGGATGCGGAAACAGGTTCAGGCTCCCTCCTACGGTAATAAGTTTGGGTTTGATTTTTGCTGCAAGCGTGCGCAGAGCCTCAAGATCGACCGTGTATCCATCACAATTTACCGGTGCTTCATGGATTTCCAGTCCATAAAGACCGGCACAACCAGCATCATGATGTGTGACATGTCCGCCTATTGATGCGGGTGGGGCAATTATTTTATCGCCCGGTTTGCAGGTTGCCATGAATGCATACAGATTGGACATTGCACCGGAAGCAACACGAATTTCTGCATATTTCGATTGAAAAACCTCGGCACACAATTCGGCACATACAACTTCAATTTCCTCAATTGCTTCGAGGCCCATCTCATATTTGTCACCGGGGTAACCGAGCGATGGACGGGAGCCTAACCCTGCTGACAATAAGGCCTCCGCCTTCGGATTCATAACATTGGTAGCCGGATTGAGGTTGAAGCAATCACGCTCGTGAATGCTACGATTATCTTCCACCAGTTCACTGATGCGATCAGCTATGGTGTCCACTGCGGAATTGGCGACGCCTTGCGCAAGTTGTTGTATGTAGGATTCGCATGCTTCCGGAACCCATGGTCGTGCTGCCATATTAGCCATCTGAACCTCCAAATTCTGTTATTCGCATGTGGCCAGATTTTCTGGAGTGCGCAAACTAGAATTGCTAATAAATACGCCTAGAAAAACTAGGTGTCAGTATGTCTATTTCGCCACCACGCCCTCAAATGCCTCATTTAAATGCTCTCAGGGCGTTTGAAGCAGCTGCCCGGCTGGGCAGTATATCGGCGGCAGCGCAGGAATTGTTTGTTACTCCCGCCGCTGTTGCGCAGCAGATCAAGGCGCTGGAATCCTGGACCGGAGAAAAGCTTTTCAAACGCAACCCGCAAGGTGTGGAGCTAACTCCGCTGGGTGCGGATGTGTTGCCTGAATTTGTGGCTGCTTTTGACACATTGGGGCATGCGGTCAACCGGTTGCGGAATCAGGCGGCACCACTGGAAATCCGGATTGCAGCATTGCCAAGCATTGCGCAACACTGGCTGTCGCCACGATTGCCGGAAGTCCGCGAAAAACTGCCCGGGGTTTCGGTTTCTGTCAGCGCCCTTGAAAAAAGTCCCAATTTGGTTCGTGATCCGTTTGATGTCACGATATTTTACGAGAGTGTTCAGGCCTCTGGCGATGCCATCACGATCGCACAGGATCTAATTTTTCCTGTGTGTACTACCGGTCTGGCAAAGCGACTGAAAACCAAAAAGGATTTATCCGGGGAAGTATTTCTTCATGATACTTCCTAGCGAAGTGACTGGAAAATCTGGCTTAACAGCGTCTGCCCTGACACAAACCTCTCCAGGTCGGGGCCTGAATTTTCATTATATTCTCTGGCGCTGGAGGAGTGCCTTAACGGCGCCGGAGTGCTGATTGGTCACGCGGATTTGGTAGAAAGATATCTATCTGCCGGCAGGCTGGTGGCCCCGTTTTCTCAAACCGTTCAGCATGATCTATGGCTTACACTGCGCCTGCGTGATTCACTGAAAAAAAATTCGTATGCGCGTCAGGTAGTCGACATGCTTCTCTCCAGCAAAATCTGACCAGCTTGTCACTTAGCCACCAGAAACCGGAGTTTTCTTCTTATTCGGCAGCCTCTCTCTGATTAGCCCCTCCTGGGCAACGGAAGCTACAAGCCGCCCTTCGCGGTCATATATACTGCCACGTGTAAAGCCCGTGCGCCTGAAGAGTTTGGGCTGTCCTGATTGTATAAATGCCACTCCTCCATGTTCATTGGTCGATGAAACCACATGGCGTGGTCGAGGCTTGCAACCTGCAAACCAGGATCAAAAACCGCTCTGCCATGTGCGAAGAGAGAAGTGTCCAGCAAAGTCATATCAGATGCATAGGCAAGCACTGCCTGTTGTATCGCAGGATCATCTGGAAGCGGTCCGGTGGCGCGGAACCAGATATTTTGTTCAGGAGCAAGCTTTTTGTTTGAAATGTAGTGATCCAGGTTAATCGGCCGCAATTCGATCGGTCGTTCACGCTGCCAATACTTGCGCACTCCTTCCGGTGCATGGTCGATGAACTGATCGGCCAGTTGCTTTTCACTTGGCAGGGATTCGGGTTGCGGGATGTCAGGCATTGGCAGGAAATGTTCCAGACCCGTTTCATTTACCTGGAATGAAGCCGACATGGAGAAAATGGCCTTGCCATGCTGGATGGCAACAACCCGGCGTGTGGTAAAGCTTTTGCCATCGCGAATACGGTCAACTTCATAGACGATTGGAACGGCCGGATCTCCCGGCCTCATGAAATATCCATGCAGGGAGTGGACAATGCGTTCTTCTTTTCAACCGTTCGTTGGGCAGCGACGAGAGCCTGGCCGATCACCTGGCCGCCAAATACACGTTGCCAGCCGACATCCGGGCTTTCACCGCGATATAGATTTTGTTCTATGCGCTCCAGGTCTAGTATATCGAGAAGAGTCTCTACGGCTTTTGACATTGGGTTGTTCCAGAAGATTTTGAGAGGTACCCAACCTAATCAAAAATTTGCCTGAGACAACATGTTCATTGAAGTTTTGTGCAACAAAGGCCACTTTTAGGAGAACAGGAAGTTTAAACATGACGAGTTCCCGAAAATCCGCATTACCATCGCTCGTCGATGTTCTGATAGCAGGTGGCGGCTATGTGGGTCTGAGTTGTGCGGTGGCGATTAAACATGCTGCACCGCATCTTGAAGTGCTGATTGTCGATCCGGCCCCTGAAAATGCAATAGATAAGGATGAACGTGCTTCCGCTGTTGCCGCAGATGCCAGCCGGATGCTTGATCAACTGGGTCTTTGGAAGGAACTTGAAAGAGATGCTCAGCCCGTTAATGACATGATTGTAACCGACAGCAAAGTCAGCGACATCACCAGGCCGGGTTTCCTTACTTTTTCCAATGATGCTGAAGACGACGCACCTTTCGCGCACATGGTTGAAAATCGCAGAATGGTGAAGGCGCTTCGTTCAAAAGCCGACCGCGACGGCGTTATTCGTGTGGCTGGCGATGGTGTTGCTGGATTTGAGCACGCCGGCAATTGCATGAATGGAACCCTTAACTCCGGCCATGCTGTCAAAACCCGTTTGCTGGTTGCCTGTGATGGAGTTCGTTCCCGGCTGCGCGACATGGCGGGTATTAAATGTGTCCATTGGCCTTATGACCAAAAGGGCATAGTTTGCACTGTGGAGCATGAACGCCCGCATCATGGCCGTGCAGAAGAACACTTCCTTCCGGCTGGGCCATTTGCAATTTTGCCGCTAAAGGGAAACCGGTCTTCCCTTGTGTGGACCGAGAGCTCAAAAGCTGCTGATAAATTGCTTTCTCAAGATGAATTGATATTCGAAGCAGAACTGGAACAGCGCTTCGGTCACAAGCTTGGAAAGATATCAGTTGCGAGCAAAGTTCAGGCATTTCCACTTGGATTGCGTCTGGCCCGTGACTTTGTGCGAGACCGATTCGCACTTGCAGGAGATTCAGCGCACGGTATTCATCCCATTGCGGGACAAGGATTGAATCTGGGCTTCAAAGATGCTGCAGCCCTTGCAGAAACCATAGTCGAAGCAGACCGGTTGGGGCTCGATATTGGCACCCTGGATGTTCTTGAGCGCTATCAGGTATGGCGCCGGTATGATACGGTGCAAATGGGCGTCGTCACGGACGTTCTCAACCGTTTGTTTTCCAATGACAGCAATGTTCTTCGAGGGTTGAGAGATGTAGGAATGGGAATTGTCGACCGGCTTCCTGGGATGAAAAAATACTTCATTAATCAGGCCGCAGGTCAAGACAGTTCCGCGCCAAGACTTCTTCGTGGTGAAGCAATCTAGGTATCTTCGTCGTCCAGCTCTCTTGCTTCTGAAGCAATCATAACCGGAATCCCGTCTCGAATAGGATACGCGAGTTTTGCGGCCTTCGAGATTAGCTCCTGATTTTCGCGGTCGTATTCAAGCGCTGTACGGACCAGAGGGCATACAAGAATTTCAAGCATTTTGGGATCTGGCTCTATCATATCTACAACCGTCTGGCTTGATACCTCAGTCATTGTATCTGGATGTTATCATCACCGGTTTGGCGGGCGAGATGAAATTCAGAAATCGCGATCAGTGTTTCTGCTCTTGTCTTGAGATCCGGTGCTTCCAGAAGCGCTTGTTTTTCAGCTGGACCAAATGGGCACATCATGCACAAAGCTGTAACCAGGGTTCGATTGTCAGTGTTGTTAATGGTTTCCCAGTCCGCATCCATGTCATTGGCTTTAAGGAAGTTCCTGAACGCCTCCAAAAGCGCTTCGCGTTCCACTTCGCTGCTACTTTTGCATTTTTCAACGAGATCTTCTTCGAAGACTTTGATCTCGCATTGTCGGTAGTTTGTATTGGCAGAAATTTCCTCAACGATTTTGTATCGGCTGATGCCGCAAAGGCTGATGAGATATCTGCCGTCGCCGGTTTCCTGCAATGCGGAAATTCTTCCCAGGCATCCGACCTTGGAGAGTGGCGGACAATTCTTGTCTTTGCACTCTGATTTCAGACAGGGCTGGACCATTCCAACAATCTTGGAACCTCGCATCGCGTCATCTATCATTTCCAGATAACGCGGCTCAAAAATATTCAACGGCATTTGTCCGCCGGGCAGCAAAAGAGCGCCGGTCAGGGGAAATACCGGAACAATTTCCGGAAGATCCCTGGAATTCATGTAGACTATGTTACCGGCCTTTACCAAACTCTGCCCTGCAATCTTATATTCATCAGATAGGTTCTATCTGTGTCAGTGTGTGAAATTCTCAATAGTTTGTGTTGAATGTGGACCTTTGTCACTAAGAAAACAAAAGCGAGGATAACTTTCGCCTTGAAGTGACCGTCACCTCGTCCGTAATCCCCCAGGCCTCAAAAAACTGTAGCAGCTGGGTGCGGGCTGCATCTTCATTCCAGCCGGGTGCCAAACGAATGATTTCAAGCAAATGATCGGCCGCTTCTTCGCGCTTGCCAGCTGCATTCATGGCCACCGCCAATTCGAGTCTGTTTTGGTGATCTGCAGGATTTCTTTCCAAGATATCCAACAATTCGCCATAGTCACCAAGCTGTTCGGCTTGCTCGGCTAATTCAAGCGCAGATATGAGCGATGAAATCTCAGGGGTTGCGCGTTGCTTGTCATCAAGGTTGGCAAGAAATCCTTTTGCACCGTTGAGATTGTTGTCTTTCAAATATAGATGGCCAATTGCAGAAATAGACTTCAGGTTATCCGGCTCAACCATCAGTATCTGACTGAATATACTAATGGCCTCGGCAACTGCGCCTTCATTTGCAAGCTCTTCGGCCTGATTCAACAAAAGATCGATTTGATTGTCCTGTTCATCCGGCCCTGCAACGTTGGCGATGAATTCGCGAATCTCACCTTCGGATTTGACCCCGGTAAACATATCGGCCGGCCTGCCGTTGACAAAAGCGACAACGGTCGGAAGTGACTGGATACCCATTTGTCCAGCCACTTCAGGATGTTTATCGATATCCATCTTGACCAGCTTAACCTTGCCACGGGTCGCCGCTACTGCATTTTCAAGCGCGGGAGCCAATTGTTTACATGGCCCGCACCAAGTCGCCCAGAAATCCACCAATACCGGCTTCTGAGCTGATGCTTCAACAACCTCAACCATGAATTCCTGGGTCGTGATGTCCTTAACTGATATCTGGTCAGCTGCCGGCGCTGATGATTCACTCCCCAAGGTGATCGTTGTGTTACCACCTTGTGAATATCCGTTTCCGAATCCATATTCATCATTGCTCATATTCGACCTCATCAATTGATACTTTTACAATTTCCGGCGCATGATTCACATGCTCAAGAAACCGTATCAGATTTTCTCTAGAAATGGTGGTAGTCATCTCGTTCGTCAATGGATGGCAATTGATAAGTTCGTATCGCAACAGGGGCTCGTCAATAATGACTTTCACCTTGTTTTCGTGATCGTTCATCGGTGCGAAAGCATTGACTGAGCCCGGCTTTATGCCCAGCAGAGCCATAAGTGCATCAGAGTTGCCAAAGGAAACGCGCCCCCTGGCGCCGATCAGACCGTGGATGGAGTTCAGTTTGATTTGAGCTGTACCTTCAGCAACAATCAGGAAAAAATTTCCCTTTTTGTCCTTGAGAAAGAGATTCTTGGTATGGCCGCCGGGAATATCCTGTTTGATTCTCGACGACTCCTCGACGGTGAAAACAGCTTCGTGCTCATAAGTTTTTGATTCAATTCCCAGTTCATCCAAAAGTTTGAACAGGTCCTGTGGGGTAGCTGGCATCTGACATCCGAAGGTAGCTTAAGTTGTCAATGCTTTAAATTCGGATGGCTGAATTATCAATAGTTAAGCTTGCCGAAAGAATTTGAAAAATTATCAGTTGCAATTCAGTTCCGCTTGCGTCATAGAACGGCTTCGGAGCGTGTCGCTATCAGTGCGGGCGTAGCTCAGGGGTAGAGCACAACCTTGCCAAGGTTGGGGTCGTGAGTTCGAATCTCATCGCCCGCTCCATTTCTTCAGCTTTAAATTCAGTCCCGATGCCAAGTCATCCCTTAGCAAAAATATGTTTGTTGTTCGAAACAACCGCACAGGCATGTTGACGTTTATCCATAATGTCGAAAGACTGCGCGGATGATATTCAATTTCGGATCCATCAATGTAGACCACGTTTATCGCGTCGGATCGCTTCCTCAACCCGGGGAGACCATTGCATCCAGATCCTATGATCGATTTCTTGGCGGTAAGGGCGTCAACCAATCAATCGCCATCGCAAAATCAGATGGGGATGTCGTTCATATTGGTGCGGTGGGCACCGATGGAAAATGGGCCTTGTCAGAAATGCGTCGTCTGGGGATTTCGACCAACAAGGTGGTGGAACTCGATTGTACAACCGGGCATGCCATAGTCTGTGTCGGTGATGATGCAGAGAATCTGATTGTGATTGAAGGGGGCGCCAATCAACAGTTTGAGAAAGAGATGGTCGATCATGCCCTGGCCGGAGCAAATCCGGAAACTGACTGGGTATTGCTGCAGAACGAAACCAATCTTTCGGATTATCTCGTAGAACAGGTTGCCGGGTACAATCTGAAGATTGCCTATGCGGCAGCGCCTTTTGTTGCGGAAACCACAATCGCATTGCTTCCAAACATCAGCCTGCTCGCTGTCAATGAATTGGAAGCAGCTGCGTTGGCAAAAGAACTGAATGTCGCTGAAGAGGATATCCCTGTCCCGGCTCTCTTGATTACCCGAGGGTCAAAGGGTTCGGAGCTTTTTCTTGATAAAAATCGTTACCAACAGAAAGCCTTTGCGGTTGATGCGACCGATACAACCGGTGCTGGCGACACGTTCCTGGGAAGCTTTCTAGCCGGTTTTACAAAGAAAGCGGAGCCAGAACCAGCATTAAAGTATGCTGCTGCAGCGAGTGCATTGCAGGTTACAAGACCCGGTGCTGCACTCGCAATTCCGGCGTCGAAAGAAGTTCATGATTTTATGAAAAATGCGGAAACATCATGAGTAGGCATAAAGCGATAATTGATACGGATCCAGGTGTGGATGACGCCATGGCAATTCTGTATGCGCACCTTGACCCGGATATAGAGCTGGTGGGGCTCACCAGCATTTTTGGAAATGTCACAATCGACATTGCCACCCGGAATGCGCTTGCACTGGTTGAGTTGACTGGTGCAAATGTTCCTGTTGCTCACGGGGCCGAGAAACCTCTCATCCAGGAACCCAAGGAGGTTGCATGGTTTGTTCACGGTCATGAGGGTTTTGGAGACATTCCACCGATGTCGCCCCAAAGAATGCCAGATGGTCGTTTGGCTCATGAATTCATTTGTGACATGGCAAGTGAAAATCCGGGCGAAATAGTTCTTTGTCCGGTTGGACCCCTTACCAATATTGCCCTGGCGCTGGAACATGACCCAACAATTGTTGAAACTATAAAGTCGGTGACTGTTATGGGCGGAAGCGTTGATGAAGGCGGAAATGTCACAACGCATGCAGAAGCCAATATCTGGCAGGATCCCCATGCAGCAGAAATAGTCTTTTCGGCTGAATGGAACGTTACAATGATTGGCCTTGATGTTACCCATCGGGTTGTATGCACGCCAGAGGATTTTGCCGCCCTGCCCGCTGACGCTCCGGAGCTTGGCGGATTTCTCAATGATGCTGCCCAGTTCTATTTTGACTTCCATTTAAAGGAAAACGGCATTCGCGGATGCCATATGCATGATCCGGCAGCGGTAATTTCGATTGTGCGGCCGGAACTGTTTACGACAGAAAAAATAGCACTTGATACGGTGTCGGAAGGTGAGGAAATTGGACGGACAAAACGGTCTTCCAACTCCACCAAACCAGCAGTAAATGTGGCCATGGGAATTGACTCTATTGGCGTAAAGCGCCAGTTTCTAGAAACCATTAGCACCGGTCATTGACCGGCTCATACAATAGTAAGTGGATGGCATGTCTGACTTTAATGTACTTGCAGTAAGTTACAATGATCCCGATGCGGGTCGGCAGTTTGCAAAATCTCTGCATGAGACCGGGTTTGCAATCCTGAAAGATCATCCAATCGGGGAAGATCAGATCGGACGCATGTATGCTGTCTGGGCAGATTATTTCGGCACAGAAGATCGGCTGAACGACGCTGTTAAGCCTGGCGAGGTACATGGTTATTATGGATTCAAGTCAGAAAACGCAAAGGGAAGTGCCCACAAGGATCTTAAGGAATTCTATCACGTCTATCAGTCCAAGCCTGTACCTGCCCTGGTTGAGGATGAGACCCGCTCGTTTCAGGACAAGATGATTGAAATCGGATCGGAACTGTTGTCCTGGCTGGACAGCAATATGCCTGAAGACACCAAATCAAAATTCTCCCAGTCATTGACCGAAATGATAAATGGCAGTGATCACAACCTCCTTCGAATCCTGCATTACCCGCCGTTGGATAATACGACGGAGCCAGGAGAGGTCCGTGCCGCCGCACACGAGGATATCAATCTGATTACGTTGCTGGTAACTGGCAGTGAACCGGGATTGCAGGCTAAAGACAATCGGGGAAACTGGCATGATGTGCCGTGCAACTCCGGCTATATCACCATCAATTCCGGCGACATGCTTTCAAAAGCTTCGCGCGGATATTACCCGTCAACGCCGCATCGGGTGGTCAATCCGCCAGATATGGAAAACCGATCGCGATATTCCATGCCGTTGTTTGTTCATCCGAGACCGGAAGTTCAACTCGATGAGGATCAGACTGCTGGTGAATATCTTGATGAAAGATTGCGGGAAATCGGATTAAAATAATACAGATAAAAATAGGGAGAGAGACTATGAAACACCTGCTGAAGTTATTTGTGGCAAGCCTTGCTGCAATGTTTGCCGTAGTGTCGGCGATTGCAGCCGACTTCAAGCCGGCCGTGATTTACGATATGGGCGGTAAATTCGACAAGTCGTTTAACGAAGGTGTCTACAATGGCATCAAACGCTTTCAGGATGAAACCGGCGTCGAAGTCATGGAATTTGAAGTCACTAACGAAACCCAGCGCGAACAGGCGATGCAGCGTATGGTGGAACGTGGCGCGACACTGGTGCTTGGCGTTGGATTTGCTCAGGCTGACGCTATCAATAAGATTGCCGGAGAAAATCCGGACAAGAAATTTGCCATCATCGATGTGAACTGGCTTAATCAGCCCAACCTGCGCCAATATTCGTTTAAGGAACACGAAGGAAGTTACCTTGTCGGCATGGCTGCCGCATTGGCTTCAAAGTCTGGAAAAGTCGGCTTTGTCGGTGGTATGGATATTCCGCTAATCAGGGCATTTGCCTGTGGTTACGTACAGGGTGTCAAGCATGTCAATGGCGATATTGAAGTCCTGCAGAACATGACAGGTACAACACCGGCAGCCTGGAACGATCCGGGTAAGGGTGCGGAACTTACGCAAAGCCAGATCGACCGCGGTGCGGATGTCGTTTATCAGGCCGCTGGGGGCACCGGAATTGGTGTTATCCGCGCTGCTGCCGATGCAGGGAAACTGTCAATCGGTGTTGATTCCAACCAGAACCACCTGGCTCCCGGTTCTGTTCTTACTTCGATGCTGAAACGGGTTGATGTTGCAGCCTACGAGACCATGAAAGATGGCATGTCTGGCAGCTTTGACACTGGTGTTCGGTCTCTCGGCCTTGCAGAAGGCGGTGTCGGTTGGGCGCTGGATGAAAACAATGCCGGTCTGGTATCTGATTATATGAAGGCACAAATCGAAGCTGCGAGCGCTGATATTGTAGCCGGCAAAATTGCCGTTCACGACTACCGCTCGGACAATAACTGCCCGGGCTAAGTTTCGGGCATCGGGGACATGGTCGATAAATCCGGTGGGAAGGGCGCAAGCCCTTCCCTTGCAATCGAACTGCGGGATGTTTCAAAAACTTTCGGCACGGTTCAGGCAAACAAGAACATCAACCTTAAGGTGGAAAAAGGGTCGATACACGGCATTGTCGGAGAAAACGGTGCTGGCAAATCTACCCTGATGAATATTCTGTATGGCCTGCATGTGGCGGATACAGGTACAATTCACATTAATGGAAAACCTGCCCAGATTCGCTCAAGTGCAGACTCAATTGCGCTCGGGATAGGCATGGTTCACCAGCATTTCATGCTGGTTCCGAATTTCACCGTTCTGGAAAATGTCATGCTTGGCAGTGAGGGCGGTTCGTTCCTTCCCGATGGTGAGAAGGCGACTTTGGAAGTCCTGCAGCAACTTTCGGATAAATATGGCATGGACGTTGATCCGCAGGCGGTTGTGGAGGACCTGCCGGTTGGAATTCGTCAGCGCGTGGAAATCATCAAGGCCATCAAAGGGGGAGCGGAAATCCTCATACTTGATGAGCCGACTGGCGTATTGACGCCCCAGGAAGCCGAAAGTTTGTTCTCGATCCTGCGTGTTCTCAAAGAGCGCGGCGTTACCATTCTTTTGATCACGCACAAGCTTGCCGAAATCATGGCCATCACAGATGCAGTTTCCATAATTAGGGATGGAACAGTTGTCGGGCATCGCAAAACTGCAGCTACTACAACTGGCGAGCTTGCAGAACTGATGGTTGGTCGCGAGGTTCTGCTGCAGGTAGATCGAGGCGTGGCCAAGCCCCAGGAAGTTCGACTGACTGTCGAGGGCCTGGGCTGTCATTCCGAACAGGGAAGCAAGACCCTGTCAGACATTTCATTTGAACTTAGAGCCGGTGAAATTCTCGGCGTTGCCGGGGTGGCCGGCAATGGCCAGACAGAACTGCTTGAGGTGCTTTCCGGAATGCTGGAACCGGATGAGGGTAGTTTTGAAATACTGGAGCACCGGGTAACAGCTACAAAATCGAAGACACCTGATGCGATGAGAGCAATCGGTGTTGGACATATACCGGAAGACAGGCATCATCACGGCCTGGTATTAAATTTCAGAGCCCAGGAAAACATGATTTTCGGATTTCACAAATCCAGTCTGGGCGGAGAAGGTTATTTTTTGGATTATGCGTCTATTCGTTCCCATTGTGCTGATCTGATGGGAGAGTTTGATGTCCGTCCACCAAATCCTGATTTACTTGCAGCAAAATTTTCCGGTGGTAATCAGCAAAAGATAGTCATTGCCCGCGAAATGAGCGCGCATCCTCAGTTACTGATTGTTGGACAACCTACGCGCGGCGTGGACATTGGAGCAATCGAATTCATTCATAAGCAGCTCATAGGCCTTCGGGATCAGGGTTGTGCAATTCTGTTAGTCTCGGTTGAGCTTGATGAAATATTGGGTTTGGCGGACCGCATTATGGTTATGAATGATGGAAAGCAGGTGGGAATTGTCGACCGCGAAAAGGCTGATGAAAGAACGCTTGGGCTTATGATGGCCGGTATATCGGGGAGTGAAGCCGCGTGAAAACAGCCCCACCCCTGCCAACCTGGGCTGAAATTTTCCTGCTGCCCCTGATCAACCTGATGGCCGCATTGATTGTCTGTGGATTGATAATTGCAGCTTTGGGAGAAAACCCGGTTGCTGCTTTGATCGTAATGATCAAGGGTGCTTTCGTCTACTCTGGAAGCCTTGGTTACACCCTCTACTACACCACCAACTTCATATTTACCGGGCTGGCGGTAGCCATTGCTTTCCATGCAATGATGTTCAACATTGGCGGCGAAGGCCAGGCCTATCTTGGGGGGTTGGGTGCCGGGCTGGCTGCCCTCTGGCTTGGTGCGTATCTGCCCGCAATGATTGTCTTGCCAGTTGCTGTGTTGGCTGCTGCCTTGTTTGGTGCGGCCTGGTCGTTTATTCCCGGATACCTGCAGGCGAAACGAGGCAGTCATATTGTGATTACCACAATCATGTTTAATTTTATCGCGTCGTCTGTGATGGTCTGGCTGCTTGCCGGACCACTTATCCAACCGGGACAGCAGTCTCCGCAAACACCGAAATTCGAACCTTCCGCCTATCTACCAAAAGCCACAGACCTGCTTTCCAGCATGTCCATAAAGGTAGCAAATTCTCCCCTGAACCTGTCTTTTGTGATTGCGATTTTTGCTCTTGTGTTCTTCTGGATTCTGGTTTGGAGAACACGTTTTGGATATGAGCTGCGTGCGGTTGGTCAAAATCCGGACGCAGCAAAATATGCTGGCATAAACGTGCCACGGGTCGTGATAATCGCTATGGCCCTGTCCGGGGCGTTTGCCGGTCTGATGGCAACCAACGAAATTCTGGGTGTTCAACACAAAGTGGTTTTGAATTTTACTTCCGGGTACGGCTTTACTGGAATTGCCGTAGCACTGATGGGGCGAAATCATCCGGTTGGCATATTTCTGGCGAGCCTGCTTTTCGGCGTTCTATATCAGGGCGGCGCCGAACTTGATTTTGAGTTCCAGTCGATAACCCGTGAGATGGTGCTTGTAATCCAGGGTATGATTATTCTTTTCTCAGGAGCTTTGGCTTATATGTTCAATCCTCCACTTGCCCGCATTTTAAGTCGTTTCTTCCAGAAACGGGAGGCGTTGCATGGGTGAATTTTCTTTCCAGTTGCTTTTGACGCTTGATGCAACCATTCGGGTTGCCACTCCCCTCATCCTTTGCGCGATGGCCGGTATGTTTTCGGAGCGCTCTGGCATTATTGATATTTCACTGGAAGGCAAGCTTTTGATGGGTGCATTTGTGGCAGCCGCGGTCGCTAGCACCAGTTGCTCAGCGTGGTTGGGTGTAATAAGCGCGGTATTTGCTTGTGTAGTGTTGGCTGTTGTTCATGGATTTGCCTGTATCACCCATCGCGGCAATCAGGTAGTGAGCGGTCTCGCCATCAATATATTGGCGTCGGGTTTGACGGTGACCATTAGCATTGCGTTGTTCCGTCAAGGTGGTCAGACGCCGTTGCTCGGCAAAGACGAGCGATTCAGTCCCATTCAGTGGTGGCTGCTGGAGACATTTGATCACGTTCCGATTGTTGGTGCGATTTATCGCGAACTGATCAGCGGACACAATTTTCTAACCTATGTTGCGTTGCTGGCGGTACCCTTAAGCGCGTTTGTTTTTTACAAAACCCGCTTCGGATTGCGGTTGAGAGCAGTTGGAGAAACACCAAAAGCGGTAGATACGGCAGGGATATCGGTGAGTTGGCTGCGGTATCGCGCGTTAATAATAGCGGGTATTTTATGCGGTATTGCAGGTGCTTATCTATCGACTGGTCAAGGTGCCGGATTTGTACGGGAAATGTCGGCCGGCAAGGGATATATAGCGCTAGCTGCCGTTATCTTCGGAAAATGGAGACCTTATCCCGCTTTCGTCGCATGTCTGATGTTCGGATTTCTGGAAGCGTCAAGTGCCCGGTTGCAGGGGGTGGAACTTCCGTTGATAGGTGAGGCGCCGGCACAGTTCATGCTTGCGCTTCCTTACATCATGGTTGTGTTGTTGTTGGCCGGATTTATTGGCAAAGCTTCGCCACCTGCAGCAATTGGTGAGCCTTACAGCAAGTAGTACGAATCATGCGCAGAACCAAACTCAAAGTTTGCTATATTGCCGACATTGACGAAGCGAGGCATGCTATCAGGCTGGGTGCAGATGCGTTGGGTCTGGTTGGCCAGATGCCGTCGGGCCCTGGCATTATATCCGATGGACAGGCTCGTAAAATTGCGGTTGAGACACAACGGCATATATCAACGTTTTTGCTGACATCTGAATCGACGGCTGAAAATTTTGCTGCACATTTGCGCTCAGTTGGTGCCAGCACAGTTCAGATTGTCAATCACATTGAACCCGCTGAAAGTGAAAAACATCGAATTAGCTGACGCCATGTAATACTGGACGTTCACGGTATTTAACCCTTCTGTTATGAACGCCCCTCACTTCCGTCATCAAGCGGAGGGAAACGGGTTTTTGCCGCAGCTACAGTCCAGTCCATGTGATTGCGGACATATTCCTGAGATGCATCACGAGGTGGATTGTAATCCCAGTCGACTCGCAGCCCCGCTTGCATCGCTTCATGCACCGCGCGCCGCTGTTTTTGGGTGGCGATGACATGAGTGCGGATAACTTCAGAATCCCAGCGTTCCGTCACTTCAGCGGCAAAGCTTGCGGCAAGGTCTGCATGCTCCGGGTCAGTCGCCAGGTTGTTGAGTTCATCGGGATCTGATTTCAGGTCATAGAGCAGTGGTTCATCCACATCACAGTGAATGTATTTGTATTGCCCACGAAGGATCATGAAAACCGGATGTGATGTCATTTCAGCGCAATATTCTCCTATTGCCTCATCTCCATCATCAGAGCCGCCGCTTGCCAGAGGCAGCAGTGAACGTCCGTCAATTGGCTGACCAAACTCGGGTTTTGTTGTTCCATTCTGCGCAGCGATGTCCACCATGGTTGGAAGGATATCGACAAGAGAACATGCATTTCCCGAAGTTCCATTGGCAATTCCAGGGCCAGCCATAATCAGCGGAACCCGTGCTGAGTGCTCAAAGAAATTCATCTTGTACCATAGTCCGCGTTCGCCGAGCATGTCCCCGTGGTCAGCTGTTACAATGACGATGGTGTTGTCCAACAGCTCTGCTTCTTCCAGTGTTTTGACCAATTCACCAACCTTGCTATCGAAATAGGAAGTATTTGCGTAATACGCATGGCGGGAATTGCGCACCTCGTCATCGGTTACTTCGACCGAGCTTGCTTCGATGCCATCCATTAGACGCTTGGAAAAGCTGTCCTGTTGTTTCAATGGGAGTACATGTTTCGGCATGTCGATATCTTCAGGCTTGCACAGGTTCCACCATTCCGGGCGAGCGACATATGGATCGTGCGGGTGAATGAAAGATGCCACGATACAAAACGGTTCTTGTTCGTAGCGGGCAAAGTCAAATATTCGACGCTTGGCGGCGAATGCAACTTCTTCATCATAATCAAGCTGGAAGGTGGCTGTACCCACGCCTGCTTCGCGAACGGAATCCATGTTATGATACCATTTGTCTATACGCTCGTCCGGCAATTCCCAGTCAGGTGTCCAGGCATAATCTGAAGGGTAGACATCAGTCTTAATACGTTCATCAAATCCATGGAGCTGATCCGGGCCGACAAAATGCATTTTACCTGAAAGGCAGGTGCGATAACCCATCATGCGAAGGTAATGGGCAAATGTGGGAACTGAGGCCGGAAACTCGCTAGCATTGTCATAGGCAGCGATACGGGTAACCAACTGGCCGGACATGAATGAAAATCTTGATGGTGCGCAAAGTGGCGCATTGCAATAGGCTGCATCAAACCGCATGCCTCGAGAAGCCAGAGCAGACATATGCGGCGTTTGCACCAGCGGGTGGTCGTAGGCTCCAGTGAATTGTGGAGCCAACTGGTCGGCCATGATCAACACGATATTGGGTTGTTTCTGCATTTGTTTCCTGTTCCTTCAGCCGCGATTTGCTTTCCTGTTACGACGAATAATAATTTGTATGGCTGTTCAATGTTGTGCGATTTCCGACATCCGGGGTGACGCACGATATATCGCAGCCTTCGCCAACCTTTGTGCTTCATGCTTGTAATCTTGGCGGATTCTGGGTATTCCGTGCAAGTCAAAATCCAGGATCCGAGAATGGAAAAGTTTGAAAAGCTCACAGCGGTTGCTGCCCCCATGCCGATCATCAATATTGATACGGACATGATCATTCCAAAATACTATCTAAAAACCATCAAACGGACAGGACTTGGTGAAGGCCTGTTCGCAGAAATGCGGTATGCGGATGATGGTTCCGACAATCCGGACTTTGTTCTGAATAATCCTGCCTACTCAAAGGCGCAAATTCTCGTTGCCGGCGATAATTTCGGATGCGGGTCTTCTCGTGAACATGCACCCTGGGCGCTTCTTGATTTTGGAATTCGCTGCGTCATATCGACGAGTTTTGCTGACATCTTTTACAATAATTGTTTCAAGAACGGGATTCTGCCAATCAAGGTTTCTCAGGATGAACTCGACAAATTGATGGATGACGCCGAACGCGGTGCAAATGCCACATTGTCCGTAGACCTTGAGGCGCAGACCATTTCCGGTCCTGATGGAGGTGTCATCAGTTTTGATATCGATGCCGACCGCAAACATCGACTCCTAGAAGGTATTGATGATATCGGTGAAACTCTTGCCAAGGCGGATGATATATCCTCCTATGAAAAACATAACGCAGAAGCCCGCCCCTGGGCCTGATCAAACCTGACAACTGTATTCAGAAAGCAAATAATGACGAAGCGGAACATTTTTCTTTTGCCGGGCGACGGCATAGGGCCAGAGGCAACTGCTGAGGTTGGTAAACTGATAGACTGGATGAATGAAAATATGAATTCCGGTTTTGCAGTAGAAGAAGGCCTCGTGGGCGGTTCGGCATATGATGCCCATGGCGAAGCGATTTCTGATGCAGATATGGAAAAGGCGCTGGCGGCTGATGCGGTATTGTTCGGTGCGGTTGGTGGTCCAAAATGGGATGACGTTCCATATGAAGCCCGCCCGGAGGCAGGTCTGCTGCGGTTACGCAAGGAGATGGAGCTTTTTGCAAATTTGCGGCCCGCCATTTGTTATCCAGCACTGGCCGACTCGTCTTCACTCCGCAAGGAAGTCGTTGAAGGTCTGGACATCCTGATCGTCAGAGAACTTACCGGCGGTGTTTATTTCGGAGAGCCCAAGGAAATTACTGATCTTGGCAATGGCCAGAAACGTGCTGTTGACACACAGGTCTACGATACATTTGAAATTGAACGGATTTCCGGAGTTGCTTTCGAATTGGCGCGGACCCGCGATAACAAAGTCTGCTCCATGGAAAAACGCAATGTGATGAAATCCGGCGTGTTATGGAACGAGGTCGTTACCGCAACCCATGCGTCAAAATATCAGGATGTTGAGCTTTCGCATATGTTGGCAGATGCCGGTGGCATGCAGCTGGTCCGTTGGCCCAAGCAGTTTGATGTAATTGTTACGGACAATCTGTTTGGAGACATGTTGTCAGATGTTGCCGCCATGCTGACCGGTTCACTTGGGATGTTGCCGTCCGCTTCGCTCGGTGCGCCGGATCCGGTGAGCGGCAAGCGCAAGGCAATGTATGAACCGGTTCACGGATCAGCGCCGGATATTGCCGGTCAGGGAATTGCCAATCCAATCGCCATGATTGCTTCTTTTGCGATGATGCTTCGTTATTCGTTTAACATGATCGCAGAAGCTGACCAGGTAGAAAAAGCCATTGCCAATGTTTTGGACAGGGGATTGAGGACCGGCGATATTTGGTCGGAAGGCTCTCAAAAAGTCACAACTTCGCAAATGGGTGACGCTATTTTGGAAGAGTTCAGGGCCCTCGCGACTTAGGCGATGATTTCGGCAGAATTTTCGGATTATTTCGAGTCGCTGATTGGTGCCTGGCATCTGGAGCGCAAGATTTCTTCTGGCGAAAACCTGACAGGCAAAGCGGTGTTTTCACAAGCAAATGAGAACTGTTTGCTGGCGGAGGAATCCGGTCAGCTTCAAATGACGGACGGCAACCTTGTGTCTGCCCATCGTCGGTGGATATGGCAGGAAGAACAAGGTGATCTCAGGATTTTTTTTGATGAAAGCCCGCTTCGGCTTTATCATGGTTTTCGACCAATTCTTAAAGGCCAAAACTGGTTCGGGACAGGCAAACATATTTGTCAGCCTGATACCTATGTTGGGGAATATCAGATGTCTGCTGATCGTATGGAAATCCGCCAATCAATAAGTGGACCAAAAAAGGACTATTCCATAGTGTCGGTATACAGGCGCGATTGATTATTCGAAATTGCTGACGGGATCGCCCGAAAGTTTGCCGCGTGCCCCGTGAAACCGGGCTTCATCATTGATACATCTGAAATTCTTAGCCAGGGTATCGGCAATTTCACGAGCTATGATATTGGCATTTGAATTGGCGAGCGCATCGACATATCCGACCACGCAACTGGCGGGAATGTCGTAGTGCCGGTCGGCAACTTTGGAGACCACCAGTACCTGGCCTTCAGTTGCTTTTGTAACCTCGCCATTGTCATTGGTGTTCTCTATGAACCAGCGGAGGATTGTTGCATATGGCTTGCCGTTCTCCAGGCGCCATTCGATCGTGTCGTTGATACGATTGAATTGCCCGAAACTTTCCCATTGACCCAATACAGAATTCATATGGCCAAAACGAACCATCTGCCGTAAGTCACCCTCGCTGAAGTGTACCGGGTAACCCTTGAATCCGTTGCAATAGGCACTGGCTCCTAGTTCATATTCGTCGTGAAATACACAATCCCTGTCGAGATTCAGTTTTGTGTATGCGCTTTCGGCAGAAAGGGCGGCTGCAGTTGTCATCAATAGTGCAGAAAAAATTAACAGCCACCTCATTGCAATTTCCTCAGGTTAGCATTGGTGCAATGTCCGCTATCAACAGATACTGCAGGAACATGATGATAAACAGGACGATAATAGGCGTTATGTCTATTCCGCCAAGATCGGGAATGAACCGCCGAATTGGCCGATAAACCGGTTCTGTCATCTGATAGAGGAAACGACCAATCATGTTCACGAACTGGTTTGATGAATTAATCACGTTGAAGGCATAAAGCCACGAGAAGATCGCAGACAGAATGACGATCCACCAATAAAAGTTAAGTGCCTGATAAATGATAAATATCACTGCGTTCATGGATTAATCCTGTACGTGTTATAACTGATTTTGTTACATGTGACCCTTAAGGCGAAACAAATCAAGTGTGTTTGTCCGCCGGACCCACCCATAAATTGAGAAAATCCTCAAGCCAGGTTTTAACCTGCGGGTCATAAAGCGGTCGCAGCGCAAACTGTTCTTTTCGGTTCTGTGCGCCTGGCAAGACAAATCGGTGACTGGCCAATGTTGTCCAGCGGTTCATCATCCAGGTGGTTACTTCTGAATGAAACTGAACCCCGTAAGCCTTCTCACCATATTTGTAGGCTTGATTTGGATATTCTTCCCCTGACGCGAGCAAGGTGGCGTCAGCCGGGAGCGAAAAACCTTCCCGATGCCAATGGTAGACATGGCTAGGCCAGTCCATCATTGCCTGGCCCTCGTTGGTGGCTCTGATCGGATAATAGCCAATTTCAGCGTATTCATCGTCGCGGCCAACGACATGACCGCCTAAATGTTTGGACAACATTTGCGCCCCAAGGCAAATACCAAAAAAGGGTTTGTTCTCCTTAAGCGGTACTTCCATCCAGTCGATTTCCCGCTTGATGAATTCGTCACTATCGTTAGCACTCATTGGACCGCCAAAGACCACTGCGCCAGCATATTCTTCCAAAGTTTCCGGAAGCTCCTGTCCAAGCGGTGGACGACAGGCAACGAGATGATATCCCATCTCTTCCAGCATCATGCCGCACCTGCCCGGTGTCGAACCTTCCTGATGCATAACGATCAGGATTTTCGGCTTGTCGTTTTGTTCCCGGCTATCCATCAGCTCCCTGCTACGTCCCCGGTCCGGCGCTTCCAGACCTTTTGTTTCAGGGTCATTCGATCCCTTGAACTGACAGCCAGCAGCTCAGCGATGCGCCAGACAACATTGTCTTCAAGCTCATGCACTACACCGTCAGCAAATACCATTTCCCAAAGGTTTTCGACAATCTGAATGCGTTCCTCTTCACTCAATGCGTATTTCAGTGCGCTGGTAAACTTATAAAGATCAATGGCTTCATTTTCCGCATCACGTGCATTTTTCGCTAATTCGCTGGTTTCGTCCGCATCCATTTGGAAATGGCTTGCCAAAACTTCGGCCATCCGAGATTTCTCGTCATCCCTGATCACTCCGTCCACGGCAATTACGTGATACATCAAAGTGGCCTCCGCCAATTGCTTCTTTGAGTGCAGGAACTCTTTCGGCTCTTCAGCTGCCGTCAAATCGTCCACAAATTTTCTAATGATTTCAAACATTCGAAGAAACTATCCGATTGTGCCTGAGTTGCAACCGTTTTTGAGATAGTATGTATTTCTGATCAGCCAAGTTAAATTTTAGTAACGCAGCTCACGAGAGTTTATGCAACCAGTAGGCCAGCACCGGCATACCGATCAGCTCTGCGATCAGTGAACCAACGATATCTGGCCCAAATACAAGTTCGAGATTTCCTGCTGTAAAACGGGCAAACCCTGCCAGAAATATCAGGGCAAAGGTAATGTAAAGGCCCTGGCGGTATTTCATGGGATTGGTGATTGCCAACCACAGGAAAAGACCAAGCCCAGCCCAAATCGCACCAATAAATCGAATATGGTTGTCGCGGATCGCGTATTGATTCGGATCTGTAACTGATACAAAGTCGCTTATGCCGAGCCAGCCCATTGTGTTCAGACCCCCGAGCGCATTGTTAAGGCCGGTTAATATGATAAATGCACCACCAAGGAAACAAACCAGCCTAAATAGCTTCATACTCATTGTCTTTTTTCCGATAACTACATGGCAGATCTTGTTTTTGGGCCGTTCACATATGAAGTGGTTTACCCTGAGTTGCCAATGCAGCTTCGCGAACTGCCTCTGACATGGTTGGATGGGCATGACAGGTTCGGCCGAGATCTTCTGATGATCCTCCGAATTCCATGAGTACTGCTGCTTCGTGTATCATTTCCCCGGCACCAAAGCCAACGATGTGAACTCCAAGAACCCGATCTGTCTCCTTATCTGCCAGGAATTTCACAAATCCATCCGTATGATTCATGGCACGGGCGCGGCCGTTTGCGGTAAACGGAAATTTGCCGGATGAATAACCTATCCCGGCGGCCTTCAGTTCTTCTTCTGTTTTGCCGACGCTTGCGACTTCCGGCATGGTGTAAACCACACCGGGAATGACGTCATAATTAACATGACCTGCCTGACCGGCAATCGATTCTGCTACCGCAACGCCCTCATCCTCTGCCTTGTGAGCCAGCATGGGGCCGTCAGTCACATCGCCAATAGCCCAGATGCCCTTGATGTTTGTTTGCCAATGACCATTGGTCTTAACCTTGCCCCGATCCACTTCAACACCCGCTGCTTCCAGACCTAGATTGTCGGTGTAAGGTCGCCTGCCTGTTGAAATCAGCACAATATCTGCATCCAGTGTTGATGCCTCTCCACCTTTCACGGGTTCAAACGTGACGGTTCCTTTTTTGCCTTTCTTGCCAACGGCAGTGACTTTCGAAGACAGGTGGAACTTCATGCCCTGTTTGCCCAGCATTCTCTGAAATTGCTTCGAAACATCCCTGTCCATCCCACCCAGAATAGTATCGAGATACTCAACCACGGTAACTTCCGATCCAAGTCGATTCCAGACGGAACCAAGTTCCAGGCCGATTACACCGCCACCTACCACGAGCATTTTCTTGGGCACAGAAGTCAGTTCCAAGGCTCCGGTAGACGAGACGATTACCTTCTCATCGATGTCAATATCAAGACCTGGTACACCAGCTATGTCTGAGCCTGTGGCAATTACAATGTTTTTGGTGGCGAGTTCACTGGCTTTTCCCTTGTCGTCGGTTACAACCACCTTGTTGGCTGCTGAAATACTGCCAGTACCGTAGTGGACATCTATCTTGTTTTTTTTCATCAGGAAAGCGACCCCGTCCACGTTGGCTTTCACCACTGCATGCTTGTGGTTCATCATGGATTTCAGGTCGAGTTGTGGTTTGTTGATTTTGATTCCGAGCTCCGCGAAGCCATGCCCGGCTTCCTCAAACATTTCGGAGGCGTGCAGCAAGGCTTTTGACGGTATGCAGCCAACGTTCAGACAGGTTCCGCCTAATGTGGGATTCTTTTCAACAATTGCCGTCTTCAAGCCGAGTTGTGAGGCCTTGGTCGCACACACATAGCCTCCCGGGCCAGATCCGATCACCACAACATCGTATTGGTCTGTCATTGCCTAATCTCCAATTTATCTTCCGCCAGTAACGTTAATTGATTCTCCTGTGACGTAGGAGGAATCTCCGCTTAACAGCCACCGGACTGCATTTGCGATTTCTTCGGCACTGCCCCCACGTTTCATGGGAACCATATGTGCAAGCTTTTCAACACGCTCTGGCTCACCGCCGGAAGCGTGGATTTCCGTATGTATCAAACCCGGCCGTACTGCGTTGACACGTATTCCCTCACCTGCAACTTCAAGTGCCAGGCCTTTGGTGAAAGTATCTATGGCTGCCTTAGATGCAGCATAGTCGACATATTGGTTAGGAGAGCCAAGATAGGCAGCAGCTGAACTGAGATTGACTATTACGCCGCCTTCGCCACCTTTCTTTGTCGACATTCGATTTACCGCTTCACGGGCACAAAGGAATGATCCGATCACGTTTACCGCAAACATCTGTTCCAGTCTGGCATGTGAATATTCATCCACCCGTTGTGAAATATCAACCTTGCCCGCGTTGTTTATTAGCGCTTTCAGATTCCCCATTTCGTCGGCAGCTGCAAACAGCCTCAAAACATCTTCTTCTTTTGAAACATCGCCTTGAACCGCGTGGGCTATTGCTCCAGATGCCTCGATTTCAGCGACTACTTTCTGTGCAGCAGAGTGATTTGATACATAAGAAAAACATACTGCATATCCGGCTTCCGCTGCCTGACTGACGCAGGCTGCGCCAATTCCGCGGCTACCACCGGTTATAATGCAGACTTCTTCCATGGTGCGCTCATGTCACCTGTTGAAGCAATGGCCAGGCCAACATCAGAATGCCGACCATCGAGACGAACCAGGCAAGCGTTCGCAAGAATGGAATCCCAATTATGTAGAGTGGTATGTAAGCTACACGAGCCCAGAAATAGAGTTGCACTGCCAGAGCGCTGGTCGCCGTCCAGCTTTCGGTTACCTGGATGATAAGGACAAGGGCCACAAAAACCGGAAAAGTCTCGAGCATGTTATAGTAAGCACGTTCAAAACGCCCGCCAACGCCTGTGCTTAGAACTTCGTCATCGCGCGATCCCACCAGTCCGGTCAAGCCGTTGGACAGAAGTCCGGCTGTCGCTTGCAGGATCATCTGGATCAACACAAGAAACACGGCGAAGATTAGATACTGTAATTCAATGGACATCAGTTTCTCCCGAAATTGATTATGTGTTTTTGTTGAGCTTACAAATCGAGCACCAGCCGTTCAGGATCTTCAAGACTTTCTTTCACCCGAACCAGGAATGTAACGGCTTCCTTTCCGTCTACAATACGATGGTCGTAGGAGAGTGCGAGATACATCATCGGGCGAATCACGATTTCACCGTTTACCACTACCGGACGCTGATCGATTTTGTGCATACCCAAAATGCCTGACTGTGGAGCGTTCAGGATAGGGGTGGACATCAGTGAGCCGTAAACGCCGCCATTTGAAATCGTAAAGGTACCGCCCTGCATTTCTGCCATCGAGAGTTCGCCATCTCTTGCGCGCCTCCCAAGGCGACCGATTTCCTTTTCGACTTCGGCAATTGACATATCATCCGCATCGCGAACGACAGGAACAACAAGGCCTTTGTCGGTGCCCACAGCGACGCCGATGTGGCAGAACTGCTTGTAGATGATGTCGGTGCCGTCTATTTCTGCATTGACTGCCGGAATTTCCTCAAGTGCGTGGCAAACCGCCTTGGTGAAGAATCCCATGAATCCAAGCTTCACACCGTGTTTCTTCTCAAACAGATCCTTGTATTTTTTGCGCATCTCCATGACGGCCGTCATGTCGACTTCATTAAAGGTCGTGAGCATGGCAGCTGTGTTTTGTGCATCTTTCAGCCTGCGTGCGATAGTCTGGCGCAGACGGGTCATCCTAACTCGTTCTTCACGAGGAGCATCATCTTGTGAGGATGGTGCCTTTACAGCAGCAGGCGCTGGTGCTGGGCTGCTTGCCGCTTTCATGGCATCTTCCTTGAGAACCTGACCACGTTTTCCACTTCCCTTTACGGAAGCTGGGTCGATACCCTTTTCCGTCAGGATTTTTTGTGCGGATGGGGCTGGTGGCATAGGTGAATCGGATGAACTTGTGGCCGCAGCAGTAGCGGGTGTTGCGGCTTCTGCCGAACCGGATGCACCTTCTGCGATTTTGGCGAGAACAGCACCTACTTCAACTGTTGCGCCTGTTTCGGCAACGATTTCAGTAAGCCGCCCTGCAACCGGAGACATAACCTCCTGGGCAGCCTTGTCAGTTTCGAGTTCTACCAATGGTTCGTCCACTGCTATGGTGTCGCCAACTTTTTTCAACCACTCGCCAACCTCAGCTTCCTTCACTGATTCACCGCCACTTGGAACCGGTATTTCAACTATTTTACCCTCGGCTGCCGGTGCTGATGCTGCGGGCGCCGGGGTTGATGCCGGTTTAGGTGCATCTGCGGAAGCGTTTTCGTCAATGACACCCAGAAGTGCGCCAACCTCTACCGTCTCGCCTTCGCCAACCGTGATGTCTGCAAGGACCCCACCAGCGGGCGCTGGAACTTCGACAGATACTTTATCAGTTTCAAGTTCCACCACCGGTTCATCCGGAGATACCGCATCGCCGGATTTCTTAAGCCATTGACCGACCGTTGCTTCGGTTACGGATTCACCCAGTGTGGGGACTCGGATTTCGCTTGCCATATCTTCAGTTCACTTCTTTTGGGGTTGGGGTTTCGTGGTATTCCGGATTGATAGATCAGTTTCCCAGGGCATCTTCCAGGAATGCTTCCAGTTCAGCCAGATGTCTGGACATGAGGCCGGTTGCGGGTGATGCGGATGCCGGGCGTCCTGCATAACGGGCCCGGGGATGCTTGGCCTTGATGTGAGCAAACACCCATTCCAGATAAGGTTCGATAAATGACCAGGAGCCCATGTTTTTCGGCTCTTCCTGGCACCAAACCCACTCTGCTGATTTAAACCGGGAAAGTTCTGTTATCAGGGCCTTTGCCGGGAAAGGGTATAGCTGTTCCACACGCAGTAGATAGATGTCATCAATTCCGCGCTTCTCACGTTCTTCCAGCAGATCAAAATAAACTTTGCCGCTGCACATAACGACACGCCGGATTTTGTTGTCTTTGACAAGCCTCAAGCCTTCGTAACCATCATAGTCCGCATCGTCCCAGAGCAGACGGTGGAATGAAGCGGATAACTCGTTGGTAAATTCCTCCAGTCGTGACACAGCACGTTTGTGCCTCAACAGGGATTTTGGTGTCATCAGGATTAGTGGCTTCCGGAAATCCCGGCGTATCTGGCGACGCAGAATGTGGAAGTAGTTGGCGGGAGTCGTGCAATTTGCCACCTGCATATTGTCTTCAGCGCACAGTTGCAGAAAACGCTCCAGCCGGGCTGATGAGTGTTCCGGCCCTTGACCTTCATACCCGTGCGGCAAAAGCATAACGAGCCCGCTCATACGCAGCCATTTGCGCTCGCCAGATGATATGAATTGGTCGATGACAACCTGAGCACCATTTACGAAATCCCCAAATTGTCCTTCCCAAATCGTCACTGCATTCGGGCGGGTTAGCGAATATCCGTATTCGTAACCGAGTACCGCTTCCTCTGACAGCATGGAGTTGATGACATCATACTCCTCCTGTCCTTCTTTGATGTTGTTTAGAGGCGTATATCGCTCCTCGGTTTCCTGGTCATACAGTACCGAATGACGCTGGGAGAAGGTTCCGCGCTCACAGTCCTGGCCTGACAGTCTGACACAATGGCCTTCCGAGACCAGGGAGCCAAAAGCGAGCGCTTCTCCCATTCCCCAATCAACCCCCTGCCCTGTATCAATCATTTTGCGGCGGTTATTCATCAGACGTTTGATGGTTTTGTGGATATTGAAGCCGTCTGGAATATCAGTCAGCCGGTGGCCGATCTCCACCAATCTGTCCAAATCTACGCCGGTCTTTCCACGGCGTGTTTCATCTTCGTTGTCGGGAACCCTAAGTCCGGACCATGCGCCGTCAAGCCAGTCGGCCTTGTTGGGTTTGAAGTTTTGTCCCGCCTCAAATTCGTTTTCGAGGTAATTTCGCCAGTCAGCGCGCATCGCCTGATACTCTTCAGATGTCAGAATACCAGCCTCAATCAGCCTATCGCTGTAAATCTTGGCGGTGGTGTCATGTGAGCGAATCTTCTTGTACATCAACGGCTGTGTAAAGGCTGGCTCGTCGCCCTCATTATGGCCGAACCGGCGGTAGCAGAACATATCGATGATAACCGGCTTGCGGAACAGTTGGCGGAATTCCGTTGCAACCTTGGCAACAAAGGTCACCGCCTCCGGGTCGTCGCCGTTTACATGGAAGATTGGAGCCTCGATCATTTTCGCAACATCGGAGGGATAAGGTGAAGAGCGAGAGAAACGTGGATTTGTGGTGAAACCGATCTGGTTATTGATGATGAAGTGAATTGAGCCGCCACAGCGGTGTCCCTTCAATCCGGAAAGCCCGAAGCATTCTGCCACTACGCCTTGCCCTGCAAAAGCTGCATCGCCGTGAAGCAGCAGAGGCATTACCGTATCGCGCGGACGGGAGCCCCGTTCGTTCTTCGGTTCAAACTTGTCTTGCTTGGCTCTTGCCTTGCCAAGGACTACCGGGTTCACGATTTCCAGGTGCGAGGGGTTTGCGGTAAGAGACAGGTGGACGGAGTTCCCATCAAACTCCCTGTCAGATGATGTCCCGAGATGGTATTTGACGTCGCCGGAACCTTCCACGTCGTCGGGCTTGAACGATCCGCCCTTGAACTCGCTGAAAATAGCGCGATGGGGTTTGCCCATCACATTGGCCAGAACATTTAGTCGGCCCCGGTGTGCCATGCCCAGAATAATTTCCTTAAGGCCCATCTGTCCGCCACGCTTGATAATTTGCTCAAGAGCCGGGACCATTGCTTCGCCTCCATCAAGGCCAAAGCGTTTGGTACCCTTGTATTTGACGTCGATAAACTGCTCGAAGCCTTCCGCTTCGATCAGCTTGCGCAAAATTGCCTTTTTCCCCTCAATGGTGAAGGCAACGCCCTTGTCCGGCCCCTCAATGCGTTCTTGCAACCACCCCTTTTCCTGGGGGCTTGAAATATGCATGAATTCGATGCCGATAGTGGAACAATAAGTGCGTTGCAGTATTTCTACCATTTCCGGGATGGTCGCAAACTGTAAGCCCAACATCCCGTCAATGAAGATTTTTCGATCATAATCTTTTTCTGTAAATCCGTATGATTCAGGACGCAGCTCGTTGTAGGCTTCTTTTTTTCCGGCGATTTTCAGAGGATCAAGATCCGCATGCAAATGACCCCGCATCCGATAGGCCCGGATCATCATAATGGCTGAGACCGAATCCCGGGTCGTGCGCTGTACCTGCTCGCCATTCAGTTCGACACCGTTTGCGCTTGCCTGCTCCCTGACTTTTTCCGAGATGTGTTTTTCGACTTCTGGCCAATCACCGTCCAGGGCGGAAACCATTTCACCATTTGCCGGTATAGGCCAATGTTTCTTTTTCCAGGACGCACCTTCAGCATTCTTCGATATGTCTTGCGCATCATCATTCAATTCAGCAAAAAAATGTTGCCAGTCTTCACTAACTGATGCGGGATCCGATCTGTACTGGTCGTACATCTCTTCGATATATCCGGCGTTACCGCCATATAGAAATGAGGTATTTGCAAATGCTTCGTTCTGGCTCTCACTTGACATTTATGCGTAGCGGAAAACCGCCTCCTGTTGTTCTGAGCGGGAATGGACCCCGGATATGAAAACGGCGACTTTGAAAGTCGCCGTTTTCTTGTTTATTTCAAGTTTGGCGCGATGCCCATGCAGACTTCGCATAGTTCGGCAACAGCCCCTACCGACTTATCAAACATTTTTCGTTCTGTTGCGTTCAGATTGATTTCAATGATGCGTTCCACGCCGTTGGCGCCGATAATAGTCGGTACACCGACATACATGTCCTTGACGCCGTATTCACCCTTTAGTGCAGCTGCGCAGGGAAGTACCCGCTTTTTATCCTTCAGATAGCTTTCCGCCATAACGATCGCAGAAGCTGCCGGTGCATAATAAGCAGAGCCGGTTTTAAGCAGGGAAACAATTTCGCCACCACCCTTGCGTGTGCGGTCGACAATCTGGTTCAGGCGTTCTTTTGTCAGCCAGCCCATTTTGACTAGATCGGTGAGTGGTATGCCTGCAACGGTTGAATAGCGGGTCAGTGGAACCATCGTGTCACCATGGCCACCCAGAACAAATGCGGTCACGTCCTCTACGGACACGTCGAATTCTTCTGCCAGGAAATACCTGAATCGAGAAGAATCCAGAACGCCGGCCATGCCGACGACCTTGTTTTTCGGCAGGCCCGAGAATTTTTGTAGCGCCCAAACCATGGCATCCAGTGGGTTTGTAATACAGATCACGAATGAATCGGGAGCGTATTTCTTAATGCCTGTGCCAACCTGTTCCATGACTTTCAGGTTAATTCCGAGCAGATCGTCGCGGCTCATGCCAGGCTTGCGAGCGACCCCGGCGGTGATAATGCAAACGTCAGCGCCCTTGATTGCTTCGTAACTCTGCGTCCCCGTCATCTTTGCGTCATATCCGTCAACCGGGGATGATTCAGCAATATCCAGTCCCTTGCCTTCAGGTATCCCTTCGGCAATATCAAACAGGACAACGTCGCCCATTTCCTTCATTGCTGCGAGATGGGCCAGGGTTCCGCCGATCATGCCTGAGCCGATCAGGGCAATCTTCTTGCGCGCCATATTTTTTCCTTTTACGTAAAAGTAATAATTCCGTCCATGATTGAATTTTTATAATCCATTCGACTCTTTTCTAGCCAAGATTGTGAAACATTCAAGGCCCCCGTGCCATTCCGAAGTGCACCAGTGAAAACGGCAGCGTGATGAGCATTCTTCCTTGCGGGCGGGCCAGGCGATGGCGAGAATCTTGTAGAAGGAGATTCGCCTATGCCTCGCGGCTACCACCACCTGACCCAAGATGAACGTTGCCAGATTTGGGGGTTGAAGAAAAGCGGCCTCTCGCAGAGAGACATTGGGCGTGAGCTCGGACGCCATCACACGACAATCCGTCGAGAGATGCAGCGCAACAGCGGCGGCCGGGGCTACCGGTACAAACAGGCCCATAACAAGGCGACAGAGCGCCGCCACAGGGCGTCATCGGTGCCAAGGAAGATGACACCCGCCCTGTGGCAATTGGTCGAGGAGAAGTTGGCGGCTGGCTGGAGCCCAGAGCAAATTTCGGGTCGGTTTCGTCGGGAAGGCCAAGCCATGGTGGGGCGGATGCGGATCTACGAATACGTCCGCGCGGACCGCAGGGCCGGTGGCAGCCTTTACAAACGTCTGCGGCGGCGTGGGAAGAAACCGAATTGGCGCGGCGGCCGGCACGCCGGGCGAGGACGCATTCCCGGTCGTGTCGATATCAGTGAGCGGCCCGCGATCGTCGAACAGAAGTTGCGGATCGGTGACTGGGAGGTGGACACGATCGTTGGAGCGGGTCAAAGCGGCGCAGTGGTTTCGGCGGTGGACCGCGCCTCGAAGATGACCCGACTGGTACGGCTCGACAGGAAAACGGCCGAAGATGTCGGAGCTGCGCTCAGACGCCGGCTGGAGGCAGATCGGCACCTGGTTCACACGATCACTGCGGACAACGGTAAGGAATTCGCTGGCCACAGCAGCCTGTCCAAGGCGCTTGATGCCAAGTTCTATTTTGCCCGGCCCTACCACTCATGGGAGCGCGGGCTGAATGAACACACCAATGGACTGGTCCGCCAGTATTTGCCGAAAGGCACGGATTTCCGGTCTGTGACCGATGCCGAGGTCCAGGCGGTGGAGGATCTGCTCAACGCACGGCCGCGCAAGGCACTCGGCTTCCGGACGCCGGAGGAGGTGTTCAGAGATGCGCAGGCACCGCCATGACCGCTCTCAAACCTCTGGGAAGCGCACAGCGTGAAATCTCTCTTCGGCACAGTCTGTTCGAAGAGGCGATTGCGCTTGTGCGCAATTCTGCGGTAGGGGTATTGGTAACGGCAATTCAAGTCATCGCAGGCTCCGCCTGTCGAAATTTTTCACCGCCAGGCCCTTTTTTGCATTCGGGCTTGCGCCCTCATTTCAAAAAGGGCCTGGCGGTGGTGCACCTCGGAGCGGAAACGGCGTCCATAAATATTCTGTTAACCCTAACGTATGGTTAATGGCTCTTAATCATGTATCTGGAGACGGTATGACGGAACTGGCTATTTCAAAATCCAAAACCAAGCTGATCACAATTCACCCGGTAGAAGCGGGGCAAATTTCCAAGTCTGATGAGTTATCCGAGTCCACCAAAACCTGGGCAAAGGCTAATGATTTTAACGGACAGTTAGAAAAAATACTTCTGGTGCCGGATGAAAAAGGCAACCTTTCGCGGGTGTTATTTGGCATAGGGCAGGCGGCCAATCCCCTGATAACAGGCGCATTGGCTTCCAGATTGCCGACCGGAAACTACCGATTTTCTAACAGCACACTGGATCCGGATCTGGCTGCGTTGGGTTGGCAGATGGGTGCCTATCGTTTTGACCGTTACAAAGAATTCCGCAAAGGCCGAGCAAAATTGGTGTTGGCTGAAGATGTGGATCGCGTCAGGCTGGTGCGGGAAGCTGAAGCTACTTATCTTGCGCGAGATTTGATCAACACTCCGGCAAACGATATGGGGCCAGCAGAACTTGAATTGGCGGTGAGAAAGCTCGGCAAGCTGCACAAGGCGCGAATTTCGGTAATCAAGGGCGATACGCTTTTGACAAAGAACTTCCCCATGATCCATGCGGTTGGCCGGGCAAGCACCAGTGCACCCAGGTTGATTGACCTGAAATGGGGAAATGCAAAACATCCGAAAGTAACACTAGTGGGGAAGGGAGTAATTTTCGATTCAGGAGGGTTGAACATCAAGCCGGGAAATTCGATGGCGCTTATGAAAAAAGACATGGGCGGTGCTGCTAATGTCATTGCCCTTGCCGGAATGATTATGGCTGCAAAATTGCCTGTGCGCCTGCGTCTGCTTATCCCTGCTGTGGAAAATGCCATATCCGGCAATGCGTTCCGACCCAGCGATGTCTTGCAGAGCCGTAAAGGCATAACCGTCGAAATCGGCAACACTGATGCCGAAGGGCGTTTGGTACTGGGCGATGCATTGGCGTTGGGCGATGAGGAAAAGCCTGACCTGATGATTGATATGGCCACGCTAACCGGGGCTGCTCGGGTGGCGCTGGGCCCTGATCTTCCACCCTTTTATACCCATAGTGATTCATTGGCGAATTCCATTGCAGATGCTTCCCTCGCGCAACAGGATCTGCTTTGGCGTTTGCCATTGTGGCAGCCCTATCAAAAAATGCTTTCTTCGAGGGTGGCAAATGTGAATCATATCTCCTCTGGAGGTTTTGCCGGTTCTGTTACTGCGGCTCTGTTTCTATCTCGCTTTGTCGAACATGCAAAAAACTGGGTTCATTTGGATATTTATGGCTGGGTGCCAACCGCCAAACCGTGGGCTGGCATTGGTGGAGAAGCTCAGGGAATTCGTGCCCTCTACCGCGTAATAGCTGACCGGTACGGCAGATAATACCTTTAAAACATTGATTTCGGTAGCGAAATGAATATAGAATTTCGCGCATGCGACGCATAGAAATCAATCCAGGCAAGGCGCTCAGGCTTTGGCACGATGTTTCATTGGCACTGGTGCGCAACGATGCGCGCGATCTTACACAACGGCAATTGGCTATTCTGCTGGTTGTGTATCTAGAGACACCACCTCATACCGTGAGAGGATTGGCGGAATATCTGGATGTGACAAAACCTGTGATTACAAGAGCGCTGGATACCATGGGTAGAATGAAGCTTTTGGAACGTCGGCGTGACGAAAAGGACCGCAGGAATGTGATAATTCGCCGAACTGTCGAGGGCGCACTTTTTGTAGAGCAGCTCGCAGATCTGCTGGTAACAAAAGCCGAGGAATTGTGATGCCGTCTACTCTCCCGAAACTTGATCCATTGGATAGGCGGCTGAACCTTCTGGATCAGTCAGGCAAGATTATTGCCGGAGATGGTTCCCCGGCTTCTATTGCGGTGGCCTTTACGGAATTGCGGGAAATGCCGGATGTCGCATGCGCCATAGATACGCAGCTTATGTACGGGGAGCTGGTTCGTGTCCACGACATTCGCGACGGATGGGCCTGGGTGCAGGCGGAACGCGATCAGTATGTTGGTTGGCTGGAAGCTTCAACCCTTTCACATGATCCATCTCCCGCAACCCATATAGTTTGTGTGCCGCGAACATTTTTCTATCCTGAGCCTGACATGAAGCTGCCACTTAAAGGAATGCGTTCACTGGGTTCGGAAATGCGGGTTACTGGAGACGCGGAAACGAGGGGAACCCGTTACTCAATTCTCGAAACCGGGGAGGCGGTAATCACCAGTCATATCCGGCCGATATCCAGTGTGGATAGGGATTTCGTCACAATTGCCGAAACGTTGTTGTATACGCCCTATCTCTGGGCCGGGACGACCGCATTTGGACTGGACTGTTCAGGTTTGATCAAACTGGCAAAATTGATGTGTGGGGAGTATGTGCTTCGTGATTCTGATATGCAGGCTGCCACAATCGGAGACGAGATAGACCCGGGTTCTCGATATCAAAATTTGCAGCGCGGTGATCTGTTATTCTGGCGCGGGCATGTGGGAATTTGCCAGGGAAGAAATGCCGATGGCGAGCTGAAACTCTTACATGCCAATGGTCACTCGATGAATGTGACCAGTGAACCGTTACTGGCTGCCGTAGAACGCATTGCTTACTTATATGATACACCGACCGGCGTGCGTCGAGCAACCTGAGCCTCGCTCTTGTGCCAACTGTGCTTCGGTCATCACCTTGATAACTTAAAGATATTTCCACTCATTTGCCTTATGTGCAATCATTTTCGAAGTTCAATTCCCAAGACTTCGGAGAGTCCGTCATGAGAAATATTGCGATCTGCCTGGCCAGCACTTTCCTGCTATTACTGGCAGCCACTGGTGCTGCATTCAGTCAAGAAGGTGATCCGGTTGCTGGTGAAAGTGTATTCAAATCCTGCACGGCATGTCACCAGATCGGTGAAGGGGCAAAAAACCGAGTTGGTCCAGTTCTGAATGTTGTGGTTGGGCGTGAGGCTGGGACTTTTGAAGGTTACAAGTACGGAACAGGTCTGAAAGCACCAAAGGAGATGGCATGAATGGGGTGTGAGCGGTCATGCATCCCGACTCGGATAGAGTGCTGGGAGAGGCGGATAGGCTGCAGGCTGGATGTCATCTTAGGGCATTGCGACCCTGTAAAGGAGATTACCCGCCGCCTGTATCTGAACGACCAGCGTGAGGCCCGGTTCGGTCCGGTGACCTCGTATAGGAGTTTGGCGTGGCCGTTCACACCCTTGTCAGGGTTCCGCCGCTCACCAACGGGAGAAGTTTAGCCATGTCCTTTATCGGTGTCGATCTTCACACGACGTCTTTCACGGTCTGCCGGCTTGAAGCTGACGGCAGCGAGATATTTGAAACCTACCAGCTGGCAGCGGCCGATCTGGAACGGTTCTGCCTGAGCCTTGATGCGGACGACGAGATTGCCGTGGAGGCGACGGGCAATTCGGCCTGGTTTCGTGACGAGGTGGTCGCTTGCGTCGGCCGTGTTGTCGTGGTCAACCCGAGGCAGTTCGGCGTGATCCGCAAGTCGGTGAAGAAGACGGACAGGAACGATGCCCGGGCACTGGCCTTCTTCCTGTCGAAGGACATGCTGCCCGAGACGCGTGTGAAGACGGTTGCCGAGAGCGAGTTGGCGTCACTCACCCACACGCGCGATCTTCTGGTCAAGCAGCGCACCCGGCTCATCAACAAGATCCATGCGCTGCACACGCGCCACGGCGTCAAGCTGAAGAAGGAAAGCCTGGGCTCGAAGCGGCGGCTCAATGCTCTGGAGGTCGGCCGGTTCTCGACACTGGAACAGGTCGAGTTGAAGGCCCTGCGCGACCAGGCGCTGAGGCTTATGGCGACGATTGGCGAACTGGACGGTGCGATCGAAGAGGCCGCCCGGGAACTGGATGGCTACGACGGCCTCGTCTCAATCAAGGGCATCGGTCCGCGCTCGGCGGCCGTGCTCCTGTCGGGGATCGGCAACGTCGATGACTTCGAGGACGCCGACAAGCTGGCTGCCTATGTGGGCATCGTCCCGCGCGTCAGCCAGTCGAACGAAACCGACAACCGGGGGCGGATCACCAAACGCGGCAACAAGCTGATGCGCACCACGCTGGTTCAGTGCACGCTCATTGCCATCCGATACTCGGGCTACCTCAATGCCTTCTACCAACGCATCAAGGCCAGGCGCGGGGCCGGCAAGGCGATCATCGCGACCGCACGTAAACTGCTCGCGATCATCTACGACACGCTCAAGAACGGCTGGGTCTTCGAGGACTTTCCGGCCTTCAAGATCGCGGGGCAGAACATTCCCGCTGGACAACCATCATAGGAGGTGATGTGATGGTTGCGCTTCCTCAACACATATCCCCAACCGTCCAGGCAATCGAGGACAGATGGCAGGGGCAAAACGAAACGCAGCAATACTGTTTCATTCGCGGTTCTCAAATCGGCAATCCCTGTGAGCGACATCTGTGGTACAGGTTTCGCTGGTGCCATCCACCGGAAGAATTTTCCGGCCGCATGCTGCGCCTGTTCAACACGGGTCATCGTGAGGAAGCGCGGATGATTGGGGAATTGCGCAGTGTCGGGGTTGACGTTCAGGATGTTGACCCCGCAACCGGAGAGCAATGGCAGGTCAATGCGCTTGACGGTCATTTTCGCGGCCATGCAGACGGCATATTGACCGGTGTTCTGGAAGCCCCGAAAGCCAGACATCTGTTTGAAGCCAAGACGCACAACGAAAAATCATTCAAACAGTTGGTTGAAAATGGTGTTGCGGTTGCCAAGCCTGAACATGTTGCCCAGTGCCAGGTCTATATGGGGCTGCTGTCCCTTGATCGGGCATACTACCTGGCCAAGAACAAGAATACGGACGAGCTTTACGGTGAGCGCATTCACTTTGATCCGGCGCATTTTGCAGCCTTGATGGCAAAGGCGGAGCGGATCAGGCAAGCCCATGAGCCGTGTCAGCGGGTTTCCGACAACCCGGACTATTTCCTTTGCAAGGCCTTCAAGTGCCCGTCATACGACATTTGTCATGGCAGTGATGCGCCTTTGCGCAATTGCCGGACCTGCCTTCATTCAACGCCGGTTGCCAATGGCGAGTGGCATTGTGAGCGGCACAAACAGGTCCTGACAGTCGAGGGTCAGCATACCGGCTGTGCCAATCATCGTTATCTGCCGGGACTGATTAACGGCGAGCAGATTGACGTAAACCCGGAAGCCGAAACCATCACCTACCGGCTGCCTGACGGTAGCGAATGGGTGGATGGCTGTGGAGAGAGCCAATGAAACCGGACCTTCACATCACCGTAATGCCGATGAGGGTTTGAAGATGGCAAACCCCAAACTCAGGATACTCGATCTGTTTTCCGGTATTGGCGGCTTTTCTCTTGGTCTTGAGAGAACAGGTGGCTTTGCAACTGTTGCCTTCTGTGAAATTGACGAAATGTGCCACCCGATTCTGAAGAAGAACTGGCCGGGTGTGGAAATCCATTCAGACGTAAGGACTTTGAAATATGACGGAACAGTTGATGTCATTACCGGAGGTTTCCCCTGCCAGGACCTGTCGGTATCAGGCCGGCAAAAAGGCATACAGGGCGAGAGAAGTGGACTTTATGAAGTCATGCTTTCCATTGTTGGGCGCTGCAAGCCACAATGGGTCATATTTGAAAATGTCTCAAGACTCCTTACTGGCGGAAATGGACTTTGGTTTTCCAGATTCCTCAATGACCTGGCCCGTTACGGGTATGATGCGCAGTGGCATAATATACCAGCTTCCGCGATCGGCGCCATCCATCACCGGGATCGGATCTGGATTATTGCCTACCCCAATGAAAAGCTGCGGGATGACGGTGGGAAAATTTACAATTCAATCGCAGGTCAAATCGCAGAATGCCGGACACCAGAAACGGCTCTGGCCCTTCTTGCTAAAATACACAAGGTACAATTTGAGGCGGATGAACCAGATCACCGAGTGCTTGATGGGCTATCCGGTGAATCACACGCACACGGAGCACTGGGCAATTTCGTCCATACAAAAATACCTGAAATAATAGGCAATGCCATCCTTGCGTCAATTGAAGCGGAGGTTGTGGCATGACCACCTATTCAGAACTTCTGGAACGCAAGAAGGTATCGTTCCGGCCAACGGGTTTTGATCGTGATTTTGATCTGAACCCTGAATTGTTCCCGCACCAGAAAGCGGTAACGGAGTTTGCACTGCGGGCGGGGTGCTCTGCCGCATTCCTTGATACCGGGCTTGGCAAATCGTTTGTCGCGCTTGAATGGGCCCGCATCGTCATGGAGCAGACGGGCAAGCCGGTTCTGATGCTTGCGCCCCTGGCTGTCGGTCCCCAGCATGAACGGGAAGCACAAAGGTTTGGAATTGATGCCCCCGTGCCATTCCGAAGTGCACCAGTGAAAACGGCAGCGTGATGAGCATTCTTCCTTGCGGGCGGGCCAGGCGATGGCGAGAATCTTGTAGAAGGAGATTCGCCTATGCCTCGCGGCTACCACCACCTGACCCAAGATGAACGTTGCCAGATTTGGGGGTTGAAGAAAAGCGGCCTCTCGCAGAGAGACATTGGGCGTGAGCTCGGACGCCATCACACGACAATCCGTCGAGAGATGCAGCGCAACAGCGGCGGCCGGGGCTACCGGTACAAACAGGCCCATAACAAGGCGACAGAGCGCCGCCACAGGGCGTCATCGGTGCCAAGGAAGATGACACCCGCCCTGTGGCAATTGGTCGAGGAGAAGTTGGCGGCTGGCTGGAGCCCAGAGCAAATTTCGGGTCGGTTTCGTCGGGAAGGCCAAGCCATGGTGGGGCGGATGCGGATCTACGAATACGTCCGCGCGGACCGCAGGGCCGGTGGCAGCCTTTACAAACGTCTGCGGCGGCGTGGGAAGAAACCGAATTGGCGCGGCGGCCGGCACGCCGGGCGAGGACGCATTCCCGGTCGTGTCGATATCAGTGAGCGGCCCGCGATCGTCGAACAGAAGTTGCGGATCGGTGACTGGGAGGTGGACACGATCGTTGGAGCGGGTCAAAGCGGCGCAGTGGTTTCGGCGGTGGACCGCGCCTCGAAGATGACCCGACTGGTACGGCTCGACAGGAAAACGGCCGAAGATGTCGGAGCTGCGCTCAGACGCCGGCTGGAGGCAGATCGGCACCTGGTTCACACGATCACTGCGGACAACGGTAAGGAATTCGCTGGCCACAGCAGCCTGTCCAAGGCGCTTGATGCCAAGTTCTATTTTGCCCGGCCCTACCACTCATGGGAGCGCGGGCTGAATGAACACACCAATGGACTGGTCCGCCAGTATTTGCCGAAAGGCACGGATTTCCGGTCTGTGACCGATGCCGAGGTCCAGGCGGTGGAGGATCTGCTCAACGCACGGCCGCGCAAGGCACTCGGCTTCCGGACGCCGGAGGAGGTGTTCAGAGATGCGCAGGCACCGCCATGACCGCTCTCAAACCTCTGGGAAGCGCACAGCGTGAAATCTCTCTTCGGCACAGTCTGTTCGAAGAGGCGATTGCGCTTGTGCGCAATTCTGCGGTAGGGGTATTGGTAACGGCAATTCAAGTCATCGCAGGCTCCGCCTGGCGGTGGTGCACCTCGGAGCGGAAACGGCGATGCGAAATACATCCGCACTGGCGATGATATGGATGGTACCCGTATCTACATCACCAACTATGAGCGGGTGGACAATTTCCTGATCAACCGCTTTGGCGGGATCGTGCTTGATGAAAGCTCGATCCTGAAATCCTTCAACGGCAAGACAACAAGAAAGCTGATTGAACTGTTTTTCCGAACACCATACCGGCTTTGTTGCACTGCCACACCGGCGCCCAATGATCATACCGAACTTGGCAATCACAGTGAATTCCTGGGTGTCATGCGCCGCGATGAAATGCTCCCGCGCTGGTTCATCAACGACACCAATACCGCTTCGAAACATTGGCGGATCAAAGGGCATGGCGTTGAAAACTTCTGGGCATGGGTGGCATCGTGGTCAAGGTGCCTCTCACTTCCGTCTGATCTGGGTTTTGATGATGGCGATTATATCCTGCCCGGTATCAGGACCTTTGATCACATGACAAAGGCGGACCGGTTTGTTGATGCGGGCGAGGAAAAGGCGGACAGGTTTGTCGGCCAGCAGCGCCTGTTCAGAATGCCGGATACATCTGCCACATCCATTCATCATGAAAAACGCCTGACAGTCGATGACCGGGCGGATATGGTCGCGCAATGCATCGACAGCGACCCGGAAGAGGCGTGGGTTGTATGGTGCGATACGGATTATGAGGCTGATGCACTAATTGAGCGCATTGACGGGGCACAGGAGGTGCGCGGTTCCATGCAGCTTGCCCGCAAGGAGCAGACGCTTGATGCGTTTGCCCGTGGTGATCTGCGGGTTCTGATAACAAAGCCATCGGTGGCCGGCTATGGCCTCAACTGGCAGCACTGCGCCCGCATGGCCTTTGTCGGCCTCTCCTTTTCCTACGAGAACTTTTATCAGGCCGTTCGCCGTTGTCACCGTTTCGGGCAAACCCGCGAAGTCGAGGTTCATATTGCCATGGCTGACACGGAGGCGGCAATCAAGCGGGTGATTGATCGCAAGGCCGGTGATCATTTGGCCATGAAGAGGGCCATGCAGGCCGCGATGCGGCAGGCTCATCAGGCACACGCCCGTAAATCATCCTATCAACCCGAACAGGAGGCCAGTCTGCCGGACTGGTTGGCGACATGAAAGTACTGAACGAACATCACGGCGAGGAATTCAGCGCCTATAATGCGGATTGCGTGGACGGTGTTTCCGCATTGCCGGAGAATTCAATCGGATATTCCATCTACAGCCCGCCATTCTCCCATCTGTTCATATACTCCGACAGTGAGCGGGATATGGGCAATGCGGCCGATGATGATGAATTCATGGAACACTATGGTTTTCTGTTGCGGGAACTGTTTCGTGTGACAAAGCCGGGACGGCTGACGGCTGTTCATTGCACGGACATGCCGCGCACCAAAGTCACCCATGGCACAATCGGTTTGTGGGATATGCCAGGTGAAATCATCAGGGCGCATGAAAATGCCGGATGGACCTATCACAGCCGCATCACGATCTGGAAAGACCCGGTAATCGAAATGCAGCGCACCAAGGCGCATGGGCTATTGTATAAAACCCTGTGTGGTGACAGTTCGAGGGTCCGTCAGGGGTTGCCGGATTACCTGCTTGTATTCCGCAAGACGCCCGACGATGAAAAGACCTGTGACAAAGTGGGTCAGGATCGGTCACTGTTTCCGGTCAGTCAATGGCAGGAATGGGCCTCCCCGGTCTGGATGGACATCAACCAGACCAATGTTCTCAATGTCAGACTGGCCCGTGAGGACAGGGACGAGAAGCATCTGTGCCCCTTGCAGCTTGATCTGATCGAGCGTTCCATTCGTCTGTGGTCCAATGAGGGTGATACGGTTCTGTCGCCCTTCATGGGGATCGGCTCCGAAGGGTGGGGCGCATTACGCTGCAATCGCCGGTTTATCGGATTTGAGTTGAAGGAAGCGTATTTCCGGCAGGCAATCAGAAATCTGGAACACCAGTCTGACACCATGATGGCAGGCTCGCTTCTGGAAGGAATGCAGGCATGAGCTATACCCTTCGCCCCTATCAGGAAAGTGCTGTCAGTAGCGTTTTTGATGAACTGGCAAGTGTACATTCTACACTACTGGTTGCGCCGGTTGGTGCCGGCAAGACGATCATGCAGGCTGAAATCATCCAGCGTACAATCCGGATGGCACCGCGTGCCAGGTTCCTTTGCGTGGTTCATACAAGAGAACTGGTTCAACAGAATGCACAGGCTATGCTGAGGGCATGGCCTGCTGCACCCGTCGGTATCAACAGCGCCGCTCTGGGCAGACGGGATTTGCGCTCGCAGGTCCTGTTTGCATCCATCCAGTCGATCTATCGCAAAGCCCGGGAGATCGGGCATGTGGACTGTCTCATTGCCGATGAGTGTCATATGATCAGCCGCAATGGTGCATCCATGTATGGCAAGCTGATTGCGGCCTTACGTGATATCAATCCGGAACTGCGTGTGGTTGGTCTTTCCGGCACGCCCTGGCGCATGGACAGCGGGTTGCTGACCGATGGTGATGACGCGCTGTTTCAATCCGTTGCCTTCGATATTCCGATCAGACAACTGATTGACGAGGGGTTTCTGACGCGGCCGATATCGAAGGCGACAGCAACAGGCTTTGATCTGACGGGCGTCAGGATACGCGGTGGCGACTATATTCAGGGCCAGCTTGAAAAGGCGGTCAATGTTGATGAAGTCACACAGGCTGCCGTTTCCGAAATCATCGGATTTGGCAAAGCCCGCAAGGCGTGGCTGGTGTTCTGTGCGGGTGTCAGCCATGCAAAAGATGTGCGCGATGTGTTCAGATCACGCGGCATTTCCTGCGAGACGGTGGAAGGCAATACGCCAAAGGCCGAACGCGACAGCATCCTGCGTCGTTACAGGGACGGACAAATCCGGTGCCTGACCAATGTCAATGTCCTGTCAACCGGATTTGATTATCCGGGCATTGATCTGGTTGCCCTTATGCGCCCGACAAAATCGGCAAGTCTCTACGTCCAGCAGGTCGGCCGCTGCCTACGCCTTGCGCCGGACAAGGAAGACGCCCTGGTTCTCGATTTTGCCGGTGGGTCAGTTTTAAATGGAAATACAGGGTCAGTTTTAATTGAACATTGACATTTTCCGGGATCGTATGCACCCCAAAACACTCTCATTATTTTTCATTTTCCTATCATTTGTGCCAAAGAATGAGCTGATTTTTTTCGTTTTTTCATTTTTGTGCCAAAGAAATATTGTTGCGCAAGCCGCTTATCCCATTGAAACATAGAGGCTTTTCCGAAAATTCTCCCAAAATTCGCTTGTGCAGAATGAAAGACCCCCCATAGCGTCACACGGCGTTTCAGTTTCGTATGTGACCCGGCCCTTTGGAGTGATCTTGGTGAAGATTGGATCGGCGATCTTCGAATACGGTTTCCGGAAACCGCCTTCGAAGTCTGGGCGTCTCTTGCCCGTGATGCCGGAGAATGGCTGGCCAGCGGTGTAAGCGATGCCGCACTGCTCGCCGAACCGATTACCGGTGCCGACTTCGAAAGCCGGCCGTTTTCGAATGATATACTGGTTCAGGTCTCCACTACAAAGAGGTTTGCTGTGAAATGGCACAAGGATTACGTTTATGTGGACCATGGGCCGGGTTTCAGAACCCAGCACGCGCAGGCTTGGCCAGGCGATGAAACCGCAACAATGGCCTTCTCACATCCCGACTGGGCCAAGCAACATGTTCTCACTGCTGGCGGTTCGGCCTATTTACCGGAGCGAATGGTTCGCCGCGAAATAGACACTGGCACACTTTTTCCTGTTGAAGGTGCCCCGACCTTCGAAAAGGCAACTTATCTCAGTTGGCGAAAGTCGAGTGCTGTTCGATTTCCCTGGCTCGACGATGCCGAGAGGAATTAAACGCTGCGTCTCATGCAACCTGCCAATAAACATCAACCATGGGATCGAAAACCGTAACCGGTCCGGCGCCGGTTTCCACTTTCGACGGAAACGTCACGGGCGCATCGCGCTTTTCAAGTGTTAGTGTCTGGTCATTCGGTTGAAGTCCATAAAACCTCGGCCCGTTCAGCGAAGCAAAGGCTTCGAGATTGCCAAGCGCATCTTCTTCTTCAAACACATGGGCCAGCAGGCTCATCGTGTTGATTGCGGTAAATATACCGGCGCAACCGCATGCATGTTCTTTCAATTCATCGGTATGCGGTGCGGAATCTGTACCGAGAAAGAAGGTTTTGTCTCCGGAAGTAGCGGCCTCGCGAAGGCTCAATCGATGCTCTTCCCGTTTGGCTACCGGCAGACAGTAATAATGCGGCCGAATTCCACCAGCGAGTATTGCATTGCGATTGATCATCAGATGATGGGTTGTGATGGTTGCCCCGAGATTGTCACCGCCGGAACGGGCATAGTCCACGCCCTGCCGCGTAGTCAAATGTTCCATGACTACCCGCAGTTGCGGGTTTCGTTTGCGCAACGGATCCAGAACCCGGTCTATAAAAACCGCTTCGCGATCAAAAATATCCACATCCGGATCAGTGACTTCCCCATGAACACACAGGGGCATTCCGATTTCTGCCATCTTTTCCAAAACGCCCTGAACCTTGTCAAAATCACGAACGCCGGACTGGGAGTTTGTCGTGGCACCAGCGGGATATAATTTCAGGGATGTAACAAGACCTGACTGATGTCCCGCTTCCACATCCGCCGGATCGGTATCTTCTGTGAGGTACAGAACCATCAAAGGCTTGAAAGCGGCACCATCAGGCCGGGCCGCCAAAATGCGTTCCCTGTATGCGGTCGCGTCTGAAGTAGTTACTACCGGGGGGATCAGATTGGGCATGATAATCGCTCGCCCAAAATCCTTCGTTGAATAGGGTAGAATTCCTTTCAACATTTCACCATCCCTTAGGTGCAGATGCCAGTCATCGGGCCGGGTGATGGTGAGGGAGGAAGCGGGCATCTGGCATACCTGTAATGTTCGTTTTGTCTAAGAATTGATATAACGGAAGGCAAAATAATTAACCATGCTCTTTATCAGTTACCTTACCTTCTCCCCATAAAATGGAGCGGCAAACAACTGGGGAAGTAACGCTATGGATGTCACCATTAATGTTGTCTTGATGGCAATCGTTTATGCAGTCGTAATGCCGATGATTGCGTTTTTCGGCTGGTTTTTCTACGAAGACGGTTTGGTCATGTCTGCAATAGGCATGGGCCTTTTGTGGGCCACGTTGACGGTTTGTGCGATCAGCATACTGCTTGTTAGCCTGCGCAAGGATCTGCGTAGGGAAGTAAACGAATCCGGCCAGGAATACCGTGCAGCGGTAAAGCAGCGAGACTTCTCCAAGGCCTGGTCAATCTGGAAAAGTTCCTGGGGATATTCGTTTAACCCGAAACAGTCCGGCGGGTATGCCACCATGAACCTTGCTGCTCTGATGCTGGCACCTATCTCGGCTGCAACCATCATCGGTGGCCTGCTAATCTAGCCCGTTGTTTTGGCGCAACAAAAAAGGGCATCCGCTTCGGGATGCCCCCAGATTTCAATATTATTTTAAGTCAAACGCCTTTTAGTAAACAGGCGGCTGCCAGAATTGCGTAAGCAATTGTAACCAGCCAAAATGGAGCGAGCGGGATAACGGACAAAACGCCGATACCGGCCAAAATTCCCAATATCGCTATCACAACCGAAATTATGAAAACGACATTAGTCGGTGCACTCAAATTCATGTTCCTTACCTCCAGTCAAGGATAGTTGGGAGTTAGCATCTTGCTTTCCCTTACGGCAACTTAGTCCAAGGTGCCAACGGATGCAACAACCTCTCCCAGGCCATCGATACGATAAATTGCATGATCACCAGGTTTCGGAAACCGGGTTTTGAGGGCACTACCGGTCATAATAAATTCTCCCTTTTTTAGTTGCCTGCCCCGCTCTGCCAGATGATTGGCAACAAATGCGGCTGAGTTCAGCGGATTGCCAAGCGCATCGCCGGTGTTTCCCGTTTCATCGGCTACTCCGTTCCAGATGACTTCGCTGACAAGGTTGCCGAGATCCAGATGTTGCCAGTCGGCAACCGGTTCGCCAAGGACGACACCGCCACACCAGCAGCGATCACACAATATCGACATCGCGTCGAGATGAGCATAGTCCGCATCCCGGTCGTCAATCAGTTCAAAAGCCGGCATAACGGCTGATATGAACGTTGAGATGCTCTCTTTGGTATGCAATTGGTCAGTGATTGGTATGTCTTCGGCTACTTCGAGTGCCACCTCGAATTCAACGCCGAGACGTATGAAGCCATGCGGATTAATGTCGTGATTGTTGGTGTGCACAAATTCCCGAAATACCGCACCATAGGCTGGCTGATCAACACCGCACATAGTTTGAATGGCGGGGGAGGTAAGAGCCACTTTGTGCCCGACAAAATCCGTGAAACCTGCTTCATCCCGCATCATCTCGTATAGTGCGGTCTGAATGTGATAGGCTTCCGCCATATCCTGGGGTTGATTGTCCCCGGTAAGCTGGGTGAATTTATCCCGGTTTCGCCAACCTGAAAAACGATCCGCTGCAATGCGGTGTACAAAATCCGATTTCATCGTTATGGATTACCCCCATGTTCCAAATGAATTCATTGCCCAAAGCCTACCGTGCCATTGTCATCGGCTCAACTGGTGGTTTGGGTTCTGCATTCGTCGAACTTCTTAGTGCTGATGCGAATTGCAGTGAAGTCGTCGGCTTTTCAAGAAATTCCATGCCGGGACTGGATCTTAGCGATGAAGCAGGCATAGCCGCCGCAGCCAAACAGCTGGCAGCGTCTTTTCATCTGATCATCGATGCTACCGGATTTCTGTCAGACGGGGATACGTTGCCGGAAAAGTCCCTGCGTGCCGTCGAAACCGATAATCTGCTACGGCTATACCAACTCAATGCGATCGGTCCGGTGTTGTTGATGAAACATTTTTCAAAACTGATGCCGAAGTCGGAACGCAGTATTTTTGCAACCCTGTCGGCCCGGGTCGGCAGTACCGGAGATAACCGTCTTGGGGGTTGGTACGCTTACCGGGCTTCGAAAGCCGCACTCAACATGTTGATGAAATGTGCAGCAATCGAAACCGCCAGGACAAAACCGAACTCGGTATTCGCCTCGCTGCACCCCGGTACGGTAGCGACCGGTTTGTCAGAACCGTTTGCTTCCGGGGTCGAGCGTCTGAACCCTCAACAATCCGCCACACAATTGTTAAAGGTTCTCGACGGCCTTGAACCGGAAGAAAGCGGAAGTTTTTGGGACTATCAGGGGAAGCGGGTGGAATGGTGAGTCAGATTGGCAAAAGATATTGAAACGGAGCATGCCGTTCGACAGTCGTTCATCAAACAGGCTGAAGGATGTGAACGGCTGGGATCACCCTTTACCGGACGTTTGTTGCGGGGTCTTGCACCGGCATTGAATTCTGACACTAAAACCGGTTCCAGAATTCTTGGTTGGCAGGGTATCCCGGACGCCACCGGTGATGCTGTGCCTTTACGGCTGGCAGCAGCATTGCACAACCTTGTGCGCTGCGGACGATCCGCTGATCTGAAGAAATTCTATCTGCCTGATTTCGAATTCGAGGACAGTGAGTTAACCGATGCCGCTCTTGCAACCATCGAACGAATGGATGATGAGGTTCTGGCCTGGCTTGATTTTGCACCCCAGACAAATGAGGTGCGTCGTGCCTCCATCATTTATGCCGGGCTGCTGAAAATACGCGAGAAGTTTGAGTATCCAGTCGAGCTTTATGAAATGGGTGCAAGTTGCGGCCTTAACCTGCAGCTCAATCGATTCTGTTGCGAATTTTCGGGGCACCGGTTTGGCGATAGCTCGTCAAACGTGAATCTCAATCCGCAGTGGTCAGGATCTCTTCCAAAAAGAAACACCATTGAGATTGTCTCGCGCATGGGATGCGATCTCAACCCGCTCTACATGCAAAAGCGGGAAGATAGGGAAAGGGCAATGGCGTATATCTGGCCAGACCAGGCTCATCGTATCCGTAGAACTGAAAACGCCATAAACATTGCTCTAGAGAATCCGCCGGTGCTTGAAAAATGTGGAGCGGATCAATGGGTAAGCAATATTCTTGGTTCAAAGCCACATGCTGGCCTGACCAGGGTATTTTATCACACAATTGCCTGGCAGTATTTTCCAACAGAGGCGCAGGAGAAAATAACTTCCGTTTTGTTTAAAGAGGGAGCTGCAGCCACAAATAAATGTCCGCTTGTCTGGCTCTCGTTCGAGATAGCTGATAATGGCTACCCGGTTCTCACAATGCAACAATTGGCCCGCCGGCGAAAAACTGATTCTTGCTGAAGCCGATGCACATGATACAAAAATCCATTGGCTAGTGTAATTAAATAAACGACTGTTCATTTAATTATTGCCAGACCTGAAATCCTGTGTCATACTTCCGCTATGGCAAGAACAGCAGGCTCAGTAGGAACAGAAACCGCAAAGCGCGTCCTGAAGGAAGCGCTAAGTCTTATCGCGCTGCATGGCTATGCTGCCGTGTCGATGCGGCAGATCGCAGCCGAATGCGGCCTTCAGGCCGGGGCTCTGTACAATCACTTTCCGACAAAGCAGGCCATTTTGCGCAAGTTGATGGTGACCCATCTCGAAGACTTGCTCACGTCGCTCAAATCCGAACGGATACCGCAGGAGCCGGTAGCGGGCCTGGAGGCATTTACCCGTTTCCATATCCGGTATCATATCGGCCGGCCGGAAGAGGTTTTCATCGCTTATATGGAGTTGCGTAATCTGGAACCGGAACCCTATGCGGAGTTTATGCGGCTGCGCCAGCAATATGAACGTTCGTTGCGCGGTCTTTTGCGCGAAGGACAGGCTGCGGGCGTATTCCGCATAGACGATGTACCGGTCTCCGCCATGGCGATGATTTCGATGATGACCGGAGTGAGCACCTGGTACCGCTATGACGGGCGATTGAGTGCTGAAGAGGTCGAAGCAATTTATGTCAACCTTACCCGTTCTTTCGTCGGGTTGGAGCCACTAGGTCACGCACAGGCCGGGCAGGAGGAGTTAGTCTGATGTTTCATGCATCCATGAATTTCGGATTGGGCGAGGAAATAGATGCCCTCCGTGAAATGACCCACAAGTTCGCACAGGAGCGCATCAAACCACTGGCAGCAGAAATCGATAAAAACAACGAATTCCCCATGCATTTGTGGAAAGAGTTCGGTGAAGTCGGTCTTCTGGGTGTTACGGTTGAAGAAGAGTATGGCGGGGCAAATATGGGCTATCTCGCCCATTCAATAGCGGTAGAGGAAATTGCCCGGGCTTCGGCTTCAGTGTCCCTGTCCTATGGCGCCCATTCCAACCTTTGCGTTAATCAAATCCGCCTGAACGGCAATGCAGAACAGAAAAGCCATTACCTGCCACGCCTGATTTCCGGTGATCATGTCGGGGCGCTTGCCATGTCGGAACCCGGTGCCGGTTCTGACGTTGTTTCGATGAAACTCAAGGCGGAAAAGAAGAATGACCGGTTTGTCCTCAATGGCAACAAGTACTGGATCACCAATGGGCCAGATGCTGATACTCTTGTGGTATATGCCAAAACCGATATGGATGCTGGCCCAAGGGGCATTACGGCGTTTCTGATCGAAAAGGAAATGAAGGGCTTTTCCACTTCGCCTCACTTCGACAAACTGGGCATGCGCGGCTCGAATACGGCCGAGCTCATATTCGAGGATGTGGAAGTCCCTTACGAGAATATACTCGGCGAAGAGGGCAAGGGTGTAAACGTTCTCATGTCAGGGCTCGATTACGAGCGCGTTGTGCTTTCGGCGATCGGCATCGGCATCATGCATGCCTGTCTTGATGAAATCATGCCATACATGCATGAGCGCAAGCAGTTCGGCGAGCCGATCGGTAATTTCCAACTGATGCAGGGCAAGATTGCCGATATGTATGCGGCGATGAATTCTTCCCGGGCCTACGTGTATATGGTTGCGGCTGCCTGTGATCGCGGTGAGGTAACCCCCCAGGATGCTGCTGCATGTGTGCTGTATGCGTCTGAATGTGCGATGCAGCAATCCGTCCAGGCGGTGCAGGCTATGGGTGGCGCTGGGTATCTGAGCGATTCACCGGTATCCCGCATCATGCGCGATGCCAAGTTGATGGAGATAGGTGCAGGCACTTCCGAAATCCGCCGCATGTTGGTGGGCCGCGAATTGATGAAGGAAACGGCTTAACTGCGATGCTCCCCCAGTCCCAATCTTACGAAGAAATGCGCCTGGGCTTCCGTTGGGACTTGCCGCAAAAGCTCAATATGGGGTGGGATGTTTGCGATAAATGGGCTGATACGGAACCGGATCGCCTGGCGATCATAGACCTAACGGACGGTGAGCGAACCGACATTACTTTCGGCGAATTAAAATCCCTCTCCAATCAGCTTGCAAACTATCTTGTTTCACTCGGTATCAAGCCCGGGGATCGTGTGAGTGTGTTTCGCACCCAGTCGGTATGGACGGCTGCAGCGCATATCGCCATTTGGAAAATGGGTGCGATTTCAATTCCGTTGTTCACCCTGTTTGGTGAAGAGGCTCTGAGAACCCGGCTGACAAATTCCGGCGCCAGGGCCATTATTACCGATGCAGCTCAGGCCGAGGGTCAGGTTGAAACATTTTCAGGTTTGCCGGATCTGGAGCACATTGTGGTTCCCGAGACACTCGCGCTGGAGAAGCATGAAGCGGTCTTTCCGATCGCCGATACCGGACCCGACACCGCGGCTGTCATCATCTATACTTCCGGCACCACCGGTCCGCCAAAAGGTGCGCTGCATGGACACCGGGTCCTGTATGGCCATCTCCCGGGCGTAGAAATCAGTCATGACCTGCTACCGCAGCCTGATGATGTTCTTTGGACGCCTGCTGACTGGGCCTGGATCGGCGGCCTGCTGGATGTGCTGATGCCAGGCCTGCATCACGGCGTGCCCGTTGTTGCCAGCCGAATGGCAAAATTCAACGGCGAAGAATGCAAACGGATCATCAGACAGGCTGGCGTCAGAAACATCTTTTTTCCACCTACCGCACTGCGAATGCTGAAAGCGCAGGGCATTGCGATCACCGGATTACGAACCGTCGCGTGTGGTGGTGAGCCGCTTGGCGAGGAAATGCTCAACTGGGGCCTGGAGGCAATGGGTGTGACCATCAACGAGTTCTACGGCCAGACCGAATGCAATATGGTCGTGTCCTCCTGCGCAAAACTCTTTCCGCCCAGGCCCGGCTTGATGGGCAAACCCGTTCCCGGGCATGAGGTTGCGGTGATTGACCAGGCCGGAAATCCGACTGACACTGAGGGGGACATTGCTATCAAACGCGGAACGGCCGTAATGATGCTGGAATACTGGAAAAACCCCGAAGCCACCCGAAACAAGTTTCGCGGAGACTGGCTGCTGACAGGAGATCGCGGCGCAGTCGATGGTGATTTCATTCGTTTTGTCGGGCGTGACGATGACGTGATCACCTCGTCGGGCTATCGCATCGGCCCGGCTGAAATTGAAGATTGTCTGTTAAAGCATGAGGCTGTGGCGTCTGTCGGTGTGATTGGCAAACCGGACGCGCAGCGAACCGAAATTGTCAAAGCCTATGTTGTTCTAAAAGACGGATATGTGGGAGCCAATGCGCTGGCATCCGACATGCAGGAATTCGTAAAAAGCAGGCTGGCAGCATATGAGTATCCACGGGAAATAGAGTTTGTTGAAACCCTTCCAATGACAGTGACGGGTAAGATCATTCGCAAGGAACTGAAGGCGCGGGCAGCGCGCGAACTGGAAAACGCATGACCAAGATCAATTCAAAGATTTCGACTTCATCTGCCGAATATGCGGCAAGCCGGAAAGCCAGTCTTGAACAACTTGCCGTGGTTCAGGATGCGGTTTCATTCGCTTCTGCCGGTGGCAGCGAAAATTCGAAAGCCCGACATCTCGCCAGAGGCAAGCTGCTGCCCCGTGATCGGGTTTCAAACCTCCTGGATCCCGGTTCGCCATTTCTGGAAATCGGAACCACCGCGTCTCACAACATGTATGACAACCAGTCGCCGGGCGCGAGTCTGATTACCGGCATTGGCCGCGTCGAGGGCCAGGAAGTCATGGTGATTTGCAACGATGCGACAGTAAAGGGCGGCACCTACTACCCGATGTCGGTAAAGAAGCACCTGCGAGCGCTTGAAATTGCAGAACAGAACCATCTGCCGTGTGTGACGCTGGTGGACAGTGGTGGTGCAAATCTGCCGCAACAGGCTGAGGGGTTTCCTGATCGCGAGCATTTCGGCCGGATATTTTATTATCAGGCAAACCTGTCAGCCCGGAACATTCCCCAGATTTCGGTGGTTATGGGTTCGTGCACCGCCGGTGGCGCCTATCTGCCCGCCATGTCGGATGTGTCGGTTATCGTCAAGGAACAGGGCACCATCTTCATTGCCGGTCCTCCTCTGGTGCGCGCTGCAATCGGTGAAATCGTAAGTGCCGAAGAACTGGGCGGAGGCAGCATGCACACTTCTGTTTCCGGTGTCGCCGATTATCTTGCCGACAATGACAGCCATGCCCTCGCGCTGACGAGACAGGCGATCGCCGGCCTGAACCGGACAAAGCCTCAGCAGCTTGACATGCAGACACCGGAAGACCCGGCTTATGATCCCGAAGAAATTTTGGGGATCTTTCCTGCTGACACGAAAACACCCTATGACGTACGCGAAGTCATCGCCCGGATTGTTGATGGTTCCCGTCTCGATGAATTCAAGGCCCGCTATGGTACAACGGTTGTCTGTGGCTTTGCCCATGTCATGGGCATGCCGATCGGTATCGTCGCCAATAACGGGGTTCTGTTTTCGGAAAGCTCTCTAAAGGCAGCCCATTTTGTGGAACTGTGTTCCCAGCGCAAGATACCGCTGCTCTTCCTCCAGAACATCACCGGTTTCATGGTCGGCCAAAAGTATGAGGCGGGCGGCATTGCCAAAGACGGAGCCAAACTCGTCACCGCAGTGGCCTGCACAAAAGTGCCGAAAATCACCATGCTGATCGGCGGCTCATTCGGTGCAGGGAACTACGGCATGGCTGGACGGGCTTATTCGCCGCGCTTTCTGTGGACCTGGCCGAACTCCCGGATTGCCGTGATGGGCGGCGAGCAGGCTGCCGGTGTCCTGGCCCAGGTGAAGCGCGAAGGGATAGAGCGTGCCGGTGGAAGCTGGTCAGCCGAGGAGGAAGCAGCCTTCAAGCAGCCGACGCTCGACATGTTCGAGGAACAGTCCCACCCGCTTTTTGCATCTGCCAGGCTATGGGACGACGGTATCATCGACCCGCGCAAAACCCGTTCGGTACTGGCATTGAGCCTCTCCGTAGCGCTTAACGCGGAGATTGAGGAAACGAAATTTGGTGTATTCAGGATGTAATCATGAACTCGTTTGATCTTCTCCTCATATTAACTGCCTGGATAGTCGGGGCCGGAAGTCCCGGTCCGGCCACTCTGGCAATTTCCGGTGTGGCGATGTAGTATGGAAGACGAGCCGGGTTAATCATTGCTGCTGGCATAGTATTCGGTTCGGCCTGTTGGGGCATCGCAGCAGCTTTCGGTGTGAGCAAATTGATGGTTGCGAATGTCTGGCTGTTTGAACTGGTGCGGTATTTCGGAGCTGCCTACCTGATGTACCTGGCGATAAAGTCCCTCAAAAGTGCGGTATCCGCGTCGAGCCTCAAGGCCACTCCGGTGAGCAGCCGCAATCTTTTCGTCAAGGGAGCTATGCTGCACATCACCAATCCAAAGGCAATTTTGGGATGGGGGTCGGTTTACGCAATTGCCCTGCCGGCTGATGCAAATCAGGCTCAGGTCTGGGAATTGTTCACAATCCTGATCGCCGCATCCATGACGGTCTTTCTGGGATATGGTGTGCTGTTTTCGCTGGCACCTGTTTCCCGGTTCTACCGCTCCATGAAACGCTGGTTTGAGCTGGCGTTCGCACTGCTGTTTGGCGCTGCAAGCCTGCGTTTGTTCACTTCCAGGTTAGAGGTTTAGATGGCGAGGAACAAGGACCGGATATCCAGGACGCCTGGTGGCGAGCAGATGCTTGCCGGTGTTCTGGTATTTGGTTTTGGTCTGCTTGCCTATCAGGGACTGCAATACCAGCTCGGCAATATTGGCACGCTCGTCCTGCTGGTGGTGATGGGGTATGGCGCAGTTCTGCTGGGCCGCGGAATCTACCTATGGAAGTATTCTGATCATGCAGCCTTTGCAGAGGGCCTGCGAAAAGAAAACCTCTTCGTTGATGTGCCGCTCAAGAACCTTGAAGTCAGCATTTTGCATGTCATCGAAGACGCCTTGATTGATCTGGTTAGAACATCCAAATCGATCCGCATTGATATTCATTCGGTCGACACTGCAAACAACATGGGCACCATACACCTGAGCGGTCGCGAGGCCGATGCCATGTTCGCCCACATCTATTCAACGCTTGCCCGATTTGCGCTGCCAAACGGGATACATCTTTTTCCCAAACCCGGCCAACCGATTGATGCTGCCATCCACGGCAAACGGGTCTTGCTGGACATGCCCAAAACAGAGGTCATCTTATAATGCCGAAGAAACTTCTCATAGCCAATCGCGGTGAAATTGCCTGCCGTGTCATGCGCACCGCTCACAGAATGGGCATAAAGACGGTGTCGATTTATTCGGACGCGGATGCCACTGCACAACACAGGCTGATGGCGGGCGAGGCGGTTCACGTTGGCCCGGCCCAGGTGTCCGAAAGCTATCTGCAGGCTGACCGGATCATTCAGGCAGCCCTTGATACCGGGGCGGATGCTATCCATCCCGGCTATGGATTTCTTTCCGAGAATCCGGACTTCGTTGAAGCGGTTGAAAAGGCCGGCCTTGTCTTTGTCGGACCATCTGCAAAGGCCATTCGTGCCATGGGCCTGAAAGACGCGGCCAAAAAACTGATGGATGATGCCGATGTACCGGTTGTGCCGGGCTATCATGGGGATATGCAGGATCCCGGCTTTCTTGCTGCCAAGGCAAATGAAATCGGGTATCCCGTGCTCATCAAGGCCCGTGCCGGCGGCGGCGGCAAGGGCATGCGCAAGGTGGAAGACCCAAAGGACTTTGCCGCAAATCTCGCCAGCGCCCAGCGGGAAGGGCAGGCAAGCTTTGGCGATGGCCATGTGCTGATTGAAAAATACATTACCGCACCTCGCCATATCGAGATCCAGGTGTTTGGCGACAATCACGGCAATGTGGTGCATCTGTTTGAACGGGATTGTTCCCTGCAGCGCCGCCATCAGAAAGTCATAGAGGAGGCACCTGCCCCGGGCATGACAAAAGAAATGCGCACTGCCATGGGTGAGGCAGCCGTCAAGGCAGCAAAGGCCATCAACTATTCGGGTGCGGGAACCATCGAGTTCATTGTAGACGGCTCACAGGGCCTCAGGCCTGACGGATTCTGGTTCATGGAAATGAACACCCGCCTGCAGGTCGAGCACCCGGTCACCGAAGCAATCACCGGCGTTGATCTCGTGGAATGGCAGTTGCGGGTTGCAGATGACGAATACCTGCCAAAGTTTCAGGACGAGCTGGTGATAAGCGGCCACGCTTTTGAAGCGCGGTTGTATGCCGAAGATGTTCCAAAGGGATTTCTGCCGGCAACGGGTACATTGGAATATCTGCAGTTTTCAGAGACAGCCCGCAATGATTCCGGTGTTGTGGAAGGTGATACCATTTCACCTTTCTATGATCCGATGATTGCAAAAGTCATCACGCATGCAGAAACTCGCAAAGAAGCTCTGGGGGATCTGGAAGCTGCCCTCGGCAACACACGCATTGCCGGTACCGTTACCAATGCAGCATTCCTGCGAGCGCTATGCAACCATTCAGGGTTTGCAAACGGTGAAGTTGATACCGGGCTCATCGAACGGGATATCGAGGCATTGACCAGCGCCGTTGACCCATCTGATGCAATCGTGGCTCTGGCTGCTAAACATGCGCTTGATCTTCCCTTTGCTCCCAACGCTAAAGGTACCGAAGAGGCTTATGCGGGAGATGACCCGTTCGAAACCTTGTCCGGGTTTTCTGTCTGGGAAGCACCCGTCTGGATCCAGAAGTTGCAGCTTGGAGAAACCGCGCTTGAGGTGCGCATACGACGACATGGTGAAATTTGGCAATGCAAGGTAAAGCGGGATGATGAAGAGTTTTCTAAGGGTTTCACGGATGTCGAGTGTACTGATCTGGCAAACGCACCCGACATTGCCGTATTCGGGAATAAAGTCGCTGTCTTTGCATCTGAAGGAACTCATGAATTCACGGTTCCTGACCCGCTGGAAGGCGAGGATAATGCCGTTGGAGGTGACACTATCCCCGCACCGATGCCGGGCCTTGTGAAGAAAGTCATGGCTGACCCGGGTGCTGAAGTCCTAGCCGGAGATCCCTTAATAGTCCTGGAAGCTATGAAAATGGAACATGTACTGACCGCACCGCGGGATGGTAAACTTGCCAGTATCAATGTTAGCGAAGGTGACCAGGTGGAAGACGGAACGATCCTGGTGAACCTGGAGAATAAAAATGGCTGATCACGTTACGATTTTCGAGGTTGGCGCCCGGGACGGGCTGCAAAATGAAAAGGTAATGATACCTGCCGACCAGAAGGTTTGTCTCATCGATGCACTTTCCGATTGCGGATTTACAAAGATAGAGACCACGGCCTTCGTCTCTCCAAAATGGGTTCCACAGATGGCGGATGCAGCTGAAGTGATGGCTGGCATCAGCCGTAAGTCGGGCATTTCCTACGCGGTTCTCACACCAAATCTGAAGGGGTACGAACGGGCAAGAGACGCCAGAGCCAGCGAAGTCGCAATCTTCGGTGCCGCCAGTGAGGGTTTCAGCCAGGCAAACGTCAATTGCTCAATAGCCGAGACTATTGAACGTTTCATTCCGATTACCAAGGCGGCCAAAGAGGACGATATTCCGGTTCGCGGTTATATATCCTGCGTCACTGACTGTCCGTTTGACGGGCCGACGCCTCCGCACATGGTAGCTGATATGGCTGAAAAACTCCTCGCCGCCGGCTGCTATGAAATCTCTCTTGGCGACACGATCGGCCATGGAACCCCTGAAACCATTGCAACGATGCTGGATGCCGTGTTGCAGGTGGTTCCCGCCACACAACTTGCCGGTCACTATCACGATACAAAAGGGCAGGCGATCGCCAACATTGAAGTGAGCCTCGAAAAGGGCTTGCGCACATTTGACTCCTCCGTCGGTGGTTTAGGGGGATGTCCCTATGCGCCCGGAGCGGCTGGAAATGTTTCCACCCAGTCGGTGGTCGATATGCTGGAAGCACGGGGATATCACACTGGTTTGGACAAGAAACGGCTTGCGGAAGTGAGTGCCTTTGCTGTCGGTTTAAGGAGTACGGAATGAATTTTGAAACCATACGGATTGAAACCGATCAAAATGGAACCGCAACGCTTACGCTCAATCAGCCCGACAAACACAATGCCTTGTCGGCCAATCTTATCAGTGAACTTTCGGATGCCGCGAAACTCCTTGCAGATGCCGATGACGTGCGAGTGGTGGTACTAACCGGAGAGGGAAAAAGCTTCTGTGCAGGGGGAGACCTTGGCTGGATGCGGCAGCAGTTTGAGGCGAACAGGGACACTCGTATCGGCGAAGCCATGAAACTGGCCCGCATGCTGCGCGACCTCAATGAGTTGCCGAAACCCCTGATTGGCCGGATCAATGGCCAGGCATTTGGCGGCGGGATCGGCATGATCAGCGTTTGCGATCTGGCTGTTGGTGTTGCAGACTCCAAGTTCGCTCTTACAGAAACTCGCCTGGGTCTGATCCCGGCAACCATATCCCCCTACGTTGTCTCACGCATGGGCCAGGCCAATGCACGGCGGGTCTTCATGTCCGGCAGGCGTTTTGATGGAGCCGAAGCAGTTGAATTGGGGTTACTTGCAAAAGCAGTCCCGGCTGAAGAACTGGACACCGCGATCGCAGCAGAAGTAGAAGCCTACAGTCCGACGGCTCCCGGAGCGGTCGTGCGTTCCAAAGCTCTCGTTTTCTCGGTGAGTTCAACGATTGATGAGAACATGATGCTGTCGACTGCAACGCAACTTGCAGATTGCTGGGACAGCGAGGAAGGCCAGGAGGGAATCCGCGCATTTTTCGACAAACGCAGGCCCAGTTGGCAGAGCTGATCACAAAAAACAGAAAATTAATCGTCGTAAAAACAATAGGTTAAACGAAAGGCAGGCCTGTTGAAATTTTGTTGTCTTCTTTTTTGAACCTTTTCGGTCGTCGACACGACCAAAGGGTATCAAACATACTACGGAGACAAAAATGAACAACGCAATAAAAACAGCCATTCTCGCACTTTCAGCTGCAAGCATGATCAATTTCACCGTGCCAGCCTATGCCGGTGGCGGCGGTGACGGAGCTGATCGTTTCGATAACAACGGTGGTAACAAAATGAGTTGCACCAGCAGCAAGAACAAGACCAAAAAATTCAAGGCCAATAAAAAGGTCAAGAAATACAACAAACAAAAGAAACGTCTTGCCAAGCTCGAAAAAGACCTCACCAAGCTGGAGAAGCGTTTGAAGCGTCTTGAAAAAGAACTCAAAAACGCTCGTAAAAAGCCAAGGGATCTTGACGGCAATGCCGAAGCCCGCAAAGCACTGAAAGAAATCAACGACCTTGAAAAAGCTGTGAAAAGCACGAAGCGCGGCATCAAGAACAAGAACAAAACAATCAAGAAGCAGAAAGCAAAAGTGAAAAAGCTGAAGGCAGACCTGCCTCTGCAGATTGTAATCATCAACTGAAACAGTTTTTCCCTGCCAGTAAAGAGCCGTCGGTCAAGCACTGACGGCTTTTTCATTTGTGATCGAACGCTTGTCGGGTCACCTGTACAACCAATTGTCGAATACGATAAGGTCTCTGACCAGTGCGCCCCTAGAGATTACAGAATATGAACCTTCGTCAATTGGAAGCATTTCGTGCCACAATACGCAGCGGCTCCATAACTGGTGCCGCAAAGATGTTGCACATTTCGCAGCCAAGCGTCAGCCGGCTGATTTCCGATCTCGAACACTCGAATGGTTTTGCCCTTTTCAACAGAGTTGGCCGGGGTTTGACCCCGACAGTGGAAGGTCAACACTTCTATGATGGGGTCGAAGAAATGTTTGTCGGCCTGGAGCGGGTTCAGGATCTTGCCAAGTCTATCCGATTATCCCGAGGTGGAACGATCACCATCGGAACCATCCAGTCAATTTCTGCCGTTGAATTACCAATTGCTGTTGGCAAGATTTATCGAAGTAACCCGGATGTGCAATTCATCATACACTCCCGCAATACGCCCAGCATAGTGGATGCGGTACAAATGCGTGAATTTGATCTGGGAATTGTCGGGCGCGACTCCGAGCATGACGGTGTGGAAACGCTGTTCCGGATTTCAGCACCCTATGTCTGTCTCCTGCCTGAAGATCATCCCCAGGCAATTGAGGAAGGGCCGGTTGATCTCGAAGTGCTGGCAAGACGGGAAGACTTCGTGACATTCGGTGGCACCCATCCCGATACCATGATGTCAATGGACAGCGCGCTTTCACAAAAGCTGCGTGCGCGATCCCGGCTGTCCGTGGCCAATATGCCGGTTGCAGGTGCGATGGTGAGGGAAACGGGCGTGCTTGCCATAGCTGATCCGTTTTCTGCCGAGCAGGCTGTACGCATGGGCGGCGTTGTCTTTCGCCCGTTGCTACAAGAGTTGACCTACAACATTGCTGTTGTTTGCGCCGCTCATGAACAGCTGTCACGGCCTGCACGGGCGTTTGTCGATCTTTTTGCAGAACAGATGAACGAACGGGTGGCTTACGTAAGGAAGCTGGGTGGCCACGATTAGCTGACCGACACAGGTATTGAGTAATGGCGCGGCACTTTTACCGTGTTTGGTATTGGATCTGCTTTCGTGATCCGACACAAAACGTGTCCGGGAGAAAGTGCGTCAATTCAGCAATTCCCGCAACCAGGTTGCAGCCTGCGGAAAGACAGGGAACGTTTCTTGGCCTGATGCAAGACTCCGCCTGCGCGACCTAAACCTTTCCGTTACAAGTAACTATGAAATCTCCGGACCGTTGAAATCGCGCAATTGTGCACGGAAGTGTCTCGAATTCGTCGTTGTTTCTGATTAAGTCGAATCGATCCAGAAATATTATCGGAGGCCTGCCTTGTCGCGAGCGGTCATCGTCATACTCATTACTGCATTTGTGTTCATCAGCGCCAGTTCTGTGAACGCCCAGTCTGCGCTAGAAAGGGCATTCGTTGCCAAGTCCAGACTGGTAAGTAAAATCTGGACCCGGCACGACCCGAATTCGATGACAGAGATAAACCATGATGCCTGGGACAGGTTTCTGGGCAAGTATGTGCAACCGGATGCGGCCGGCGTAAACCGCGTTGCCTACGGGCTTGTCAGCGCGCTGGACAAAGACGCCCTGCAGGGCTACCTGGACGCCCTTCAGGCAGTTGATCCGGGCCTGCTTAACCGCGATGAGCAATACGCATACTGGCTCAATTTATACAACGCAACAACGGTTGCGACGATCCTGAAACATTATCCGGTTGAATCAATTCTCGACATCAAATCAAATCTGCTGGACTTTAAAGGGCCTTTCAACGACCGCTTGGTCAAGGTGAACGGCCATGCCTTGTCGCTCGACACCATAGAAAGCGGCATTGTCCGACCAATATGGAATGATCCGCTTCTACACTACGCGTTTAATTGTGCTGCTGTGAGCTGTCCCAATCTGTCGGCCAGGGGCTTACCGGGGAAACATTATCCGCGAACAGCTTCTCGATGCCGCAATTTCCTTTGTCAATGATCCCCGCGGTGTCCGCGTGGAAAACGGCAAAATCACCGCATCCAAAATCTACTTCTGGTATGCAGAGGACTTTGGCAAAGAAGAGGCCGCTATCTTGAGGCATATCAGGCAATACGCGTCGCCTGAGTTGCAGGCCATTCTTGCCGGTCGGTCAAGCATTTCATCCTATGAGTATGACTGGTCCCTGAACCGGCAGTAAATGCCGTCAGATCCGGCGGAACTCCATCAGAAAATTGTTGGCAGGCATCGCATGTCGGACCGCTTCCGCAAAGCCGTGTGTTTCCGCAAGGTTATTTACATCTTCGATTGCGCGGACGCCAAACCGTTCATCCTGGGCTTTCAACCAGTGTTCAAAGTCCTCATTGCTCGGACTTGTTTGTTTGCCGTTTATTCGGAAAGGCCCGTAGAGAAATAGCTTTCCATTGTTTTGAACGACTTTTCCGGCATTCAAAAAAAGTGCCTCGGTCACCTGCCAGGGCGCGATGTGGATCACATTGAAGCACAGGACGGTATCAAAGGTTTCTGACCCGAAATTCCAGTTTCCCGGATCGGTAACATCCAGCAATCTGGCAGGCCGGACATTGTTTTGCCCGTAATGGTGCGTCCAGGCATCTATGCTTGCAAGATTAGCGTGCTCCCTGTCGCTCGGGCAGAACGTGACATTGGGCAGCAACCTGGCCAGGGCATTTGCATGTTGGCCGCTACCACTGCCTATTTCGAGAATCCGGACTGGCGTATCACCAAGGAGATTTTCGAGCTTATTGCCGATAGGGCCGATGTTTCTGTGAAAAGAAGGAGAGTCTTTTTTTGCGTTGTGCATTTTCGGTTCTTTGTTTGGGCAAGATTTCATCTTGGCTGGCAGGCTTCGGTGGCGATAATAATCAATCAGGAGGAAATTTCGATGAACTATACATTGGCAATGGATGCACAGGAAGTCAGTTCCTATGTTTCAGAAGTCTTCCCTCAGTCCGACCAGTATGGCTTTACGGTGGACAGTCTTGAACCAGGCAGGATTACCGTGGGGATGGCTGTTGCAGAAATCCACCTGAGACCTGGCGGGACCGTCTCAGGTCCGAGCATGTTTGCCCTTGCGGATTGTGCAAGTTATTTGATGGTTCTCAGCCATATCGGCAAGGTTGCACTGGCAGTCACCACCAATCTCAACATCAATTTCCTGTCAAAGCCAACAGGGGACCTGGTTGCGGAGGCCGTACTGTTGAAACTGGGAAAACGACTGGCAGTTTGCGATATCGAAATACACTCGAAGACGGATCGCGTTCTGGTTGCCCATGCTACGGCAACCTATTCAATACCGCCGCGCTGATGGGAGCCGTAGCGTTTCATAAGATCAGGTAAAAATTTTTCTATAATCCGGGTATAGTTTCAATAGATGAATTGACAAGAGATTTACTCAGTGATACAATTTATAGTTGTGTTCTTATTCCAATTTGTTTACAGCGCCGGGGGGCCGGGATTTCAAGCAGTTTGACAATCCATCCAAATTGTCAGGCAAACGAACCGGGCATTAATTGAAGGGCATGAGCAGGATCAGCACCGCACACCGGCTGGTCCAACAGGCAAGGTAGATGGGGAAACTGGGGGCGGTTCGTGAGGACATGGCTAATGCCGAAGTAACTCGATCAGCGTCTCGCCTGTCCAACTATCGGCAAGTTTTTTCACCCGCATAAACAGTCTGCTCTAGATCGCTGGCCGTGACTCATCGACTTCGTGAAAGCAATCATGCATTTCCGTTCCAAATTCGGATGAAAACACCCGGTCTTCTCCGGTTTGAGAACAAAACTGCAATTGCCGATTTCAAAAACGCGGAAAGGTGATTAAGGTGTCCGCCAAGGGAGAACACAATAATGGACCTAGCCTACACTGACCACGAGAACCAGTTCCGTGCCGAGGTACGTGAATTTCTAACCGACAGGCTGCCGGCACGAATTTCAAACAAGGTGAAACTGGGAAAACGTCTTACGCGCGACGATATGCTGGAGTGGCACGCCATATTGAACGCCAGAGGCTGGCTAGCTCCCAACTGGCCGCAGGAATGGGGCGGCACTGGGTGGACCGCCATTCAGAAACATATCTTTGATGAGGAATGCTGGGCGGCCGGTGCGCCGAGGACCGTGCCGTTTGGCCTCAACATGCTGGCGCCTGTTTTGTTGAAATTTGGCAGTGACGAACAAAAGGCCCACTACCTGCCACGTATTCTCGATGGAACGGACTGGTGGTGCCAGGGATATTCGGAACCGGGTTCAGGATCGGATCTGGCTTCTCTTAAGACAAAAGCGGTTCGCAAGGGTGATCATTACGTTGTCAACGGACAGAAGACCTGGACAACGCTTGGCCATTTCGCTGACTGGATTTTCTGCCTGGTCCGCACATCAGGCGAAGGCAAACCGCAAGAGGGCATATCGTTCCTGCTGATTGACATGAATACACCGGGAGTTGACGTCCGCCCGATCATTCTTCTCGATGGCGAGCATGAGGTAAACGAGGTGTTCTTTGATAATGTCAAAGTACCGGTTGAAAATCTCGTGGGCGAAGAGAACAAGGGCTGGACTTATGCCAAGTACCTGCTCACCCATGAACGAACCGGAACTGCCAATATCGGCAATTCCAGCGCTGCCCTGGCACGACTCAAAACGATTGCCAATGAGCAAAAAAAGGGTGGCAAGCCGCTTTCTGACGATCCCTATTTCGCCGCTCGAATGGCCCGGGTTGAGATGGATCTCAACGCGTTGAAGACAACCAATCTGCGTATTCTTGCACTGGCAGATGCGGGGGCTGCTCCAGGACCGGAAAGTTCCATGCTGAAGGTTAAGGGTACGATCATCCGGCTTGAAATCAACGACCTGGCTCGGCGCGCATTGGGGCCTTACGCATTGCCGTTTTCCTCTGAAGCCATGGAGGAGGGCTATAACGAGGAACCGATTGGTCCTCAATACGCCAATCCGATTGCCGCAAAATATTTCAACAACCGAAAGATGTCGATTTATGCCGGCTCAAACGAAATTCAACGCGGCATCATTTCCAAGACAAAACTGGGGCTGTAGGCATGGAGTTTGAACTGAACGAGGATCGCCGGTTGCTGTCCGAAACCCTGATGCGGTTTCTTGGTGATAATTACGACATTGAGACCCGGCACGGAATAGCCATGTCTGACGGAAACTATTCCCGCGAGATCTGGTCTCAGATGGCCGAGTTGGGCATCATCGGCGCACTGTTTTCAGAAGATGCGGGCGGCTTTGGGGGCGAAGGAGCTGACCTGATGGTTGTCTTCGAAGCGCTAGGTCGTCATCTGGTCGTAGAACCGTTCCTGCCGACGCTGCTTGCCGGTACGGTTCTGGCTGAAACCGAAGACCACAAAGATTTGCTTGAAAGCGTCATAAGCGGTGAAAACCTGGTGGCGCTTGCCCATGGTGAACCGGACAGCCGCTACGAACTTGCGCATGTCAATGCATTGGCGGAACAGGACAAAGATAAATGGGTAGTCACGGGCGAAAAGGCAGTCGTATTGGGCGGTGGAAGTGCCACGCACTTTGTCGTTTCGGCGCGAACGTCCGGAGACACCGATGAAGAAGACGGCATCTCACTGTTTGTAGTAGAGGCGGATGCCAGCGTCACCTTGCGCGGTTTCAGCACCATAGACGGCTATGACGCAGCAGAAGTCCGATTTGAAAAATCGAACGCGCAACCGTTGGGCAAGGCCGGGGAGGGTTTTCCGGTCCTGGAAAAGGCTTTTGCCACGGGCATCTGTGCCGTTGCATCCGAAGCACTGGGCGCCATGGAGACAGCCAAGGACCTTACCGTGGAATACATGCATACCCGAAAGCAGTTTGGGGTGCCGATCGGCAAGTTTCAGGCCTTGCAACACCGCATGGCGGATGTGTTGATTGAGCTCGAACAGATGCGGTCATCCGTTATCAATGCAGCCGGAAGCCTGTCGGCGGAACGTGATTCCCGCGAACGCGAAGCTTCCGCCTGCAAACATATGTGCGGGACAATCGGGCGCATGATTGCGGAAGAAGCAATACAAATCCATGGCGGAATGGGAATGACGTGGGAATATCCGGTAGGCCATTTCGCAAAGCGGATCATCATGATAGATCATCTCTTCGGTGACACCGATCATCATATCGAACGCTACATTGCCCTGTCGAAGTAGGCAGGCAGAATCAATAAGGAAACACCAATGAGTACAATTGAATCCCGCCTCGCAGATATGGGCATCACCATTCCTGAACCCGCTGCTCCACTTGCAAGCTATGTCGGCCATGTGGTGCACAACGGCATCGTCACCGTTTCCGGACAATTGCCGCTGGTAGACGGCAAACTCAGCCATACCGGTCTGCTGGGCGACAGCGTTTCAATTGAAGAAGGTGCAGAAGCTGCAAAAATCTGTGCGATCAACCTTCTGGCCCAGGTGAAAATTGCCTGCGGTGGAGATCTTGAGCGAATTGAGCGCTGCATTCGTCTCGGTGGGTTTGTGGCATCAACTCCGGATTTCGGTGATCATCCCAAAGTTGTGAACGGTGCATCTGATTTCATTGGTGAAGTGTTGGCCGACCGCGGCGCACATGCCCGTGCAGCCGTCGGTGTGGCAGCATTGCCTCTCAATACCTGTGTCGAAGTCGAAGGCCTGTTTGCGATCCGGTAATTTGTTCTATCGGGGCTGGCTTTCCTTTGTACAAAGTCAGCCCAAAACTTCCCATTGCTCCTGTAATTGAGACTTTTCGAGTCATTTATGGTTCGAATTTTCCGAATTTTGGCGAAAATCAATTGAATTTGGCATTGAATCATGCGCTTTACTGCCGGCTACAGAAATTAACATCAGCCCGGCTATTCAGGCATTGCCTGCCTCTAAATACTGGGACTCAGTGTGAATTTCCATGCAAATTTGACCCACTTGGGTGGGTAATTTTCAAGTAAAATTGACCCGCCTGTTTTAGGTTTCGCGTTTTAAGCGCGAGGAAGAGACAGGTGTTACAAATGGAAACGGTTTTGAAGGTCCGTTGCTGGATATTGCGCGGTGAAAAGAGCATTCGACAGGTAAGTCGTGAGACGGGAGTTTCGCGCAATACGATCAGGAAGTATTTGAAGGATGATGGGGAGCCTCGTTATCAGCGCCACACTCCTGCACCCTTGCATAAATTGCTTGGGAAGCATGCAGACAAGCTTCGGTCACGCTGGGAGCATGATCTGAAGCTGCCGCGCCGGGAGCGTCGCACAGGCAAGAAGCTTTACGAGGAACTGGTTGGGGAAGGCTATAAAGGGTCTTATTCAACGACCCAGCGACTTATCCGCGAGTTGAAGCATTCGAGTTCGGGGTCCAGAGGAGCATTTGTTCCCCTGCAGTTTGCGGCAGGTGATGCGGTTCAGTTTGACTGGAGTGAGGAACACGTTGTTCTGGGCGGAGTACCCCAGAAAGTGAAGATTGCCCACTTCCGGCTTTGCCACAGCCGCAAGCCGTTTGTATACGCCTATCCCAGCGAAGTGCAGGAGATGGTACTTGATGCTTTTGTGCGTGCGTTGGCCTTTTACGGGGGAGTTCCCCGCCGTGTCATCATCGACAATCCCAAGACTATGGTCACCTATGTATCGCGTTCGAAGGAACGAATGTTCCATGCACGTTTCCTTGCCTGTATGAACCATTACGTTATGGAGCCGGTCGCCTGTACGCCGGCATCTGGCTGGGAGAAGGGCCAGGTTGAGAACCAGGTCGGGTTCATACGAGCAGAGGTGTTTACGCCCAAGCTTTCCTTTGATGACCTTGATAGCTTGAATGAACATCTGGAGCGGCGTTGTCAAGAACTTGGCGAACGTGCGCATCCCGGGATGCAGGATCGCACAATTGATGCGGTTTTTGCAGAAGAGGTTGCCGCGCTTCGCCCTCTCGGCCAACCCTTTGACGGGTACATCGAAAAGAGTGTGCGGGTGCGTTCCACCTGTCTGGTTCAGTATGATAACAATCGTTACAGCGTGCCTTGTCAGTTTGCCGGGCAACAAGTCTCGCTGCGAGCCTATGCCGGGCGAATAGTTCTTGTTGCGGATCATGAAGTAATTGCCGGGCACAAACGTCGTTTTACCCGCAATATCAGTTACTTTGAGCCCTGGCACTATGTGCCATTGCTGGATCGCAAACCCGGTGCCTTAAGAAATGGCGCCCCTTTCGTGGATTGGCAATTGCCAAATGTTATGATGACGATCCGGGATCACTACATGCAGGACAAGGGAGGGGACCGGGATTTTGTCGATCTTCTGCTGCTGGCACACAAGCATGGAACAGAGGTGATCGAGCAGGCCTGTAAGCTGGCTGTAAAGCAAAATACCTTGCGTCTTCCTGCCATCATCAATCTGATTAATCAATTGCAAGAACCGGAAATTACGCCATTGAGCGAAACCGGCAATTATCCTCTGATCTCAACTGTCCCGCAAGCCGACTGCAAGCGTTATGAAGCTCTGTATGAGGTGACGGCATGAACGGCCTCATTGAACAGCTGGCGGGGTTGAGATTGCATGGAATGGCCTCTTGCGCACAGGACTTGCTAAGTGCACGTCAGCCGCCAAACCTGGCCACGGCGATAAAGCAGTTGATAGAGGCAGAGACCGTGGAACGAAGGGTGCGTTCGGTCCGGTATCAAATGCGCAGTGCAAACTTCCCTCATCACAAGGACTTTGCCACCTTCGATTATGATGCGGCGGCTGTAACCCGAACACAGATTGAACCCTTGTGTTCCGGACAGTTTATTGCCGATGCACATAATCTGATTCTGGTTGGTGGAACGGGAACTGGAAAATCCCACATTGCCATTGCTCTTGGAACAACGCTTGTTAATCACGGCAAGAGAATTCGGTTCTTCAATGCTGTCGACCTGATCAATGCGCTGATCAGTGAACAGGCAGAGGGAAATACCGCAAGGATCGTACGGCAATTATGCGCACTGGATTGCCCAGCATGTCTTCGGGATTGTGGCTGCTGTGAACGATTGCTGCGGGGTAATCCGACATGCCCGCTATCAGGGTGATGTCCGGTTTCGGCAGATTGAGACGTACCGTGTGGCTGTCGACAACCTCTATCGCACCGTCAATAGCATTGTTTGTTTCCGGATCGACCAGGACCGAGAAGCGTCCGGCCATCGAATTGCCTTCCACATCCCTCTCACACCAGCCATTGATGTTGCGGGCCACATCATCAGCAGTGAAATTGTCACCATTATTCCATTTTACGTCTTTCAGGACTTTCAGAGTGTAGACCGAGGCGTCATCGTTCACCTCCCATCCCTCAAGCAACATTGGAACAAAGGTTCCATCTGAATTGTATTCGACCAGATATTCGAGCCACCCGGCGGTGAAATAGGCAATCTGTGTCCAGTCAAAGGTGCGCGGATCACGCAGAGTCCGGACTTCCATCTGAAACCGGATTGTACCACCAGGTTTGATCGCTGCCTGCGCCGGCGCCGGAACTGCAAGGCCCAGCACACCATAGGCGGTTGCAGCGGAAACACCTACAGTACTGGCAAGAGACAGAAACTCCCGGCGATCAAGTTTTCCATCCGCAAAGTCATTTGCAAACAGCGTCAAATATGGGTGTGGTTTCTTAGGCTCGTTCATTTCAGCTTTTCCTCCTTGTAAGCTTCTATCCGGCAGGGGATGTGAAACCGGGTTCGCGCCTGCAATCGGGGCACATAGCTGCTCTGACCAATGACAGATGTAGTATCGCGATCAGGATTACGGCTGCTTGCGGCAACACAGGGGCAATCAATCTTCCGCTATGTGAACATGAACCGGGAACAAAAACTTGCCTGATATTGCTGAATTGACGGAAATGCGCCTTGGGCCTTAGAGGCAATCCCTGGATAAGGAGATTCGCCGTATTTTCGGACAATAATTTCTCTGGCCGGATGATTTTTCACTGTCCAAAGTTCAGTACTTTTCAAAAAAATTCCATAAAAATTTCTGGCTAAGCCATTTATTCACAAGCACTTTTTGATTGGTGAATGAAACATGAATAGCAGAAGCAGAATTGGTTCAAAGTCGCCCTCCTATAACGGTTCCTGTGATTAGCACAGACATCAATTTGGAAGCACACATTAGGAGAAACAAAATGAAACGCTCACTCATCATCACAACCGTAACCGCAACTGTACTGTCTCTTTCCTCACTTACCGCATCTGCCAATGATGCCTTTATCGACCAGTGTCCGTCGTCATGGGTTTCTGGACAGACCGCAGCTTGAGCTAAGCGAGTATCTGGCTCATCTGTTTGTCGATGTTAAGCGACCTGCTTGCGGTATTGCAAGCGCCGTTCGTTGATAGTCTTTTGCTTGATCCTTTCTCGTTGTTGCAGGATTTGGTCGCCACGTCCGAAGTAGACGTCGGCGGGTGTCAGGTTCTTCAGGCTTTCGTGGTATCGCCTGTGATTGTAGTGGCTAATGAACCTACCGATCTGGCCTTTCAGATCGCCGGGCAGGAAGTAGTTTTCCAGCAGGATGCGGTTCTTCAAGGTTTGATGCCATCTCTCGATCTTGCCTTGTGTCTGGGGATGGTATGGTGCGCCACGAACATGATCCATGCCGTTGTCATCGAGCCATTCAGCCAGTTCGGTGGCGATATAGCTGGAGCCATTGTCTGACAGCAGTCTTGGTCGATGATGGACATTGATCTGATCACAGCCAGAGGCCTGCAGCGCGAGTTCCAGAGTGTCAGTAACATCGCTGGCCTTCATAGTCGTACACAACTTCCATGCGATCACATAGCGGCTGTAATCATCGAGAATGGTGGATAGGTAGAACCAGCCCCAACCAATAACCTTGAGATAGGTGAAGTCCGTCTGCCACAGCTGATTGGGCGCAGTTGTTTTGTCACGGAATTCGTTCGCAGCCTTGATAACCACAAAGGCAGGACTGGTAATCAGGTCATGGGCCTTGAGAAGCCGGTAAACACTGGCCTCGGACACGAAGTAGCGCTTGGTGTCGGTGAACCTGACAGCCAGTTCCCTTGGAGATAGTTCTGGCTCCTCCAATGCCAGATCGACGATCTGTTCACGCACATCGTCAGGAATACGGTTCCAAACCCGTGCGGGCATGGGAGCCTTGTCTTCCAAGGCATCCACGCCACCAGTCTGGTATCTGTCATACCAGGTATAAAAGGTTGAGCGTGGAACACCCAGTCGGTCCAGTGTCTGCTTGGCTGGAAGATGCGATTGTTCTACCAAGCGGATGATCTCAAGCTTCTCGGATGCAGGATACCTCATTCGTCGTCTCCCCCATCGCCTGTCATGCTTTTTTTGAGCAATCGAAGTTCCAGAGCCTGTTCTGCTACGACCTCCTTCAGATCCCGGGCTTCCTTGCGAAGTCCCTTCACCTCATCGGTATTGGCCTCACGCATCGTATCGCCAGCCAGCCTCTTCTTTCCGGCTTCCATAAATTCCTTGGACCAAGAGTAATACTGGCTCTGGGCAATTCCTTCCTGACGACACAGCTCGGCAATGCTGTCTTCACCACGAAGGCCGGAAAGCACAATCCTGATCTTTTCTTCCGAAGAAAACCGACGTCGCGTCTGTCGTTTGATGTCTTTTACAACACGATCAGCATCGTCGGTCATTCGTTCGTTCTTTCGTCTCATCATTTGCTCCTTGATAGCAATGATGAGCCAAAATCACTCCCTTACGCAATCAACCCAATCTGTCCATTAGGCGCTGACCGGGTACAGTCCATGTCCAAGCCGGGTGCGCAATGGGTAATCCGCAAGGATGTTTACACCCGCGTCCAGAAGGTGCTTGACGAGGCCGGGATCGAGTTTGCCAGACGTGAGGTTCGCGTCAAGATTCCCGGCATCGACGGGGATGAAAAACTGACCGATGAACAGGCCAAGACGATCGCAGCCGCAGCTACCGAGAACGCTCCGGATACGGGTGCAAAGGGGAACGCATGATCGTGGAAATACGCCACTACACCCTCAAACCGGTTCGCCGCGAGGAATTTATCGAGTTCTTCGAACGTGAAAACCGCAGCGCATTGCGCAATGCCGGTATGCTGGTTTTCGGACCACTGAGGGATCTGGAAAATCCGGATAAGGTACACTGGATGCGGGCATTTCCCTCGCTTGCGGATCGGGAGGAAATCAAGCGCGGGTTTTACGAAGGGCCGGTCTGGACCGACCAAATTGAAGCGACTGCAATGTCGATGATCGAACACTACGAGGCGGAACTGACGGAAACAACCGGCGGCTTTGAAAATTTCAGCGGCGAAGAAAGCCTGTAATCACCCGGTTTCGCGCACCCGCTTCTTGATGCGGCTGAGGCCCACTGGAGTGACGCCGAGATAACGTGCAATTTCGTTCTGCGTAACATGGTCAAACAGTTGCGGTGACCTTTCCAGTAGGCGCAGATAGCGATCCTCCGGCGACAGGCATAAAAGTTCAAATTCGCGGACTTCCTTTTTCATGCCAAACGCTAGCAGAAAATTCACCACTTCATTCGCAAGTGCGATGTCCTGACCTGTGAGATCGCGCAATTTGTCGAAGGGGAGTGTAATAAGCTCGCTCGGCTCAAGACACATCAGGCTGAAACTGCAGCCGCTGTCCCCCATAATGCCCTGCAGGCTTCCGATCATGTCGCCGGGTAGCAGAAAGGATTTGATGTGCTCCTTGCCATCAACCGACAGATAATAGGCTTTCAACAGGCCGGATGCGATTAAATGAAGGGATTTATCTTGATCACCCTGGCGAAACAGGTGATATCCCGCCCCGTGTGAAATCTCACGTCCATGGGTTTGAAGCAGGTCTTTTAAAGTCACGTATTTTAACCTCGGTTAATTCCTGTCTCTGACAAACGGGGTAATGAGTCGACGAGAAAAATAGCGCAGATTGAAAAAAGAACCATCCCCCGTGCCATTCCGAAGTGCACCAGTGAAAACGGCAGCGTGATGAGCATTCTTCCTTGCGGGCGGGCCAGGCGATGGCGAGAATCTTGTAGAAGGAGATTCGCCTATGCCTCGCGGCTACCACCACCTGACCCAAGATGAACGTTGCCAGATTTGGGGGTTGAAGAAAAGCGGCCTCTCGCAGAGAGACATTGGGCGTGAGCTCGGACGCCATCACACGACAATCCGTCGAGAGATGCAGCGCAACAGCGGCGGCCGGGGCTACCGGTACAAACAGGCCCATAACAAGGCGACAGAGCGCCGCCACAGGGCGTCATCGGTGCCAAGGAAGATGACACCCGCCCTGTGGCAATTGGTCGAGGAGAAGTTGGCGGCTGGCTGGAGCCCAGAGCAAATTTCGGGTCGGTTTCGTCGGGAAGGCCAAGCCATGGTGGGGCGGATGCGGATCTACGAATACGTCCGCGCGGACCGCAGGGCCGGTGGCAGCCTTTACAAACGTCTGCGGCGGCGTGGGAAGAAACCGAATTGGCGCGGCGGCCGGCACGCCGGGCGAGGACGCATTCCCGGTCGTGTCGATATCAGTGAGCGGCCCGCGATCGTCGAACAGAAGTTGCGGATCGGTGACTGGGAGGTGGACACGATCGTTGGAGCGGGTCAAAGCGGCGCAGTGGTTTCGGCGGTGGACCGCGCCTCGAAGATGACCCGACTGGTACGGCTCGACAGGAAAACGGCCGAAGATGTCGGAGCTGCGCTCAGACGCCGGCTGGAGGCAGATCGGCACCTGGTTCACACGATCACTGCGGACAACGGTAAGGAATTCGCTGGCCACGGCAGCCTGTCCAAGGCGCTTGATGCCAAGTTCTATTTTGCCCGGCCCTACCACTCATGGGAGCGCGGGCTGAATGAACACACCAATGGACTGGTCCGCCAGTATTTGCCGAAAGGCACGGATTTCCGGTCTGTGACCGATGCCGAGGTCCAGGCGGTGGAGGATCTGCTCAACGCACGGCCGCGCAAGGCACTCGGCTTCCGGACGCCGGAGGAGGTGTTCAGAGATGCGCAGGCACCGCCATGACCGCTCTCAAACCTCTGGGAAGCGCACAGCGTGAAATCTCTCTTCGGCACAGTCTGTTCGAAGAGGCGATTGCGCTTGTGCGCAATTCTGCGGTAGGGGTATTGGTAACGGCAATTCAAGTCATCGCAGGCTCCGCCTGGCGGTGGTGCACCTCGGAGCGGAAACGGCGCATGAAAATCAGAGCAAAAAATATCGTTATCACGGGCGTGACATCCGGAATTGGGCTGGAACTGGTCCGACAATTGCAGCCCGACAACCAGTTGTCAGCAATTGCCCGTCCTTCCCGCCGTCTCGATGAATTCAGGAAACGGTTTCCGAACGTGTCGGTTTATGAAGCAGACTTGGCCGATTCGTCTGCCGTAGAAAAGGTGGCAGACAGGATTACCCGTGAGCACAACAGAATTGACATTCTCATCAATAATGCCGCGATACAACATACCCCTCATTTTCTGGGCGACGATTTTCTGCAAAATTCGATCCGTCGCGAAATCGAAGTCAATTTCGCCACTCCCTGCACATTGATCTATCTGTGTTTGCCGTCGTTGCTGCATGAGGGGCCTGCGATCATACTCAACATAAATTCTGGCCTAGCGCTGGTTCCCAAGGCGAGCTCAGCGGTTTACTGCGGAACCAAAGGGGGCCTGAATATCTTCTCGCAATCCCTGCGGCATCAACTGGCGAACACCAATATTCGCGTACGCCAGGCATTCGTTCCGCTGGTGGAAACTGCAATGACGCAGGGGCGTGGTTCAGGCAAAATCAGCGCGGATGAAGCGGCGGCAAAAATTATCAAAGGGCTTGCCGGCAAAAGGCCGGACTTTGACATTGGCAGGGTAAAGCCGCTGCGACTGATGGCGCGAATATTCCCTTCCATGGCCGCTAACATAATGAAAAGGGCATAGCGATATGAGACAATTGATCAAGGTCATGCTTATCCTGGCCGGGTTTTTCCTGGGCTTTGCTCCAGGCGTTGCGGCATCGTTTGCCGGTGTCTTATGCGCTGCGATGGGGGGATATTTTCTGAGCCGTAAATGGGGGGAACCCATTCTCCGGTTTCTGGTGAAAGAAGAAGCAGAGCGCGAAGAACTTAACAGAGCGTTCCAGCAAAGTGGTCCTGTCATGATTATGTTGTCACGCGCGGCCCCGATGTTGCCGGAAGTGACGGCCTGCATGGCTGGGGCCACCCGCATGTCATTGCAGAAATATCTCGTGTTTTTCCTGTTGGGGACATTGCCCTATGTGACGATTGCCGCCTACGCCGGTTCAATCAGTTCGCTTGACAGTCCCAGACCGGCCATTTTCGCGGCACTGTTTCTTTACGGTGTTCTTTGGCTCGGGTGGTATGCATTTCGTCGGAGCCGTAAGACCTGAACTGCCTGATAAACGGGCAAATACGAATTTATTTCTGCGGTGGTCTTCCGAGATGGTCTGGGTTGAGCAATCAGATTTTTGTCGAGACGGCAGAAGGTGTTACCTGCTTCCTGGCTATCTGGAGTTCCCGGCGGGAGATATAGGTGATCGAACCGACGATCACGGCCCCACCCAAAAGAACGTAAGGGTCAACCGGTTCGGCAAACAGGACAATCCCGATTATGACGGCCCACACCAGTTGCAGATAGCTTATCGGTTGGGTAACCGTGATTGGTGCTGATGCGAAGGCTTTGGTCAGGGTGTAGTGTCCGATGGTCGCCAGAAGTGCGGTGAGTGCCAGCCACATGACTTCTTCAAACGTCGGTGTTCGCCACTGCAATACCGCGCCCGGCAGCAAAACAATCGTGCAGAACAGGGACAACCAGGCCACGATCTCTGTAGGCGATGCCCGTCCGGTAAGCTGTTTTGCCAGTATAAACGATGCTGCAAACAGAGGTGCGGCTGCTAACTGGGCAAGCTGGCCAAGCCCGACATCCTGAAACCCCGGCCTGATAATGATAAAGACGCCCAACAGTCCTACCGCAACCGCCAACAGCCGGTGAATATGGAGCCGTTCGCCCAGGAAAAGCGCGGCACCAATGGTAACGAAAATCGGTGCCGTGTAGCCGATAGCAGTGACCTCAGCCATTGGAATTCGAGCCATGGCATAAAACCACAATATGACGCCGGTACCATGAACCAGTCCCCGTAACGCGTAGAGTTTTATATCGCTTTTGGAAAAGCCCGAGGCAAGCGCTGTATACAGAAACGGCAATATCATGATGAGCCCGATCAGGTAGCGGATAAAAGCAGCCTCAATCGCTGGCATATCAGATCCCAGATACCGTACAATTGCAGTAACTCCGGCGAACAGCATGCCAGTGAGTACCATCCAGCCGATACCTTTGAGGGTCTCCTGCAATTGGGTTTGCTCAGGCTCGGACAAAACGGTTATCCAGTATCGGGTAGGTGTTGCAAAACGAAACTATAATCACAGTTGCTTCAGCAATAGAAGGTCCAATATTTGCTGGCGGGCATAAGGCAATGCATCAAGTGAAAATTGTGCAGGGCGGTGTTTTTTGTCGAAATCCGACAATTGCTGGCATAAGGTTTTTGTGAGTAATCGGGAGAGTGGGCATGCTTAATCTAAGTCGTGAAGAAATCGAGAGCCTGATCGATCTGCCTCAGGCGGCTCAGGCCATTGAAGAGGCTTTCAGGGCGACAAGCGAGGGTCGGGTAAACCTCCCACCGGTTGGCCATATCACCTTTCCGGATTATGTAGCAGACTGTCACATCAAATACGGGCATGTGATTGGCGAGCCGACTTTTGTGATAAAAGTGGCAAACGGGTTTCCCCAAAATGTGGATAAGGGATTGAAAACCGGATACGGACTGGTGCTTGTCATGTCGGCGCAGACTGGCGAGGTGGAAGCAGTTCTGCATGATGAGATGGTGCTGACTGATGTACGAACGGGTCTGGGAGGCGCTATTGCCACGCGTTTGCTGGCACGCAAAAGCAGCCGCCGGGTTCTGATCGTTGGAACCGGAACCCAGGCCCAGAGGCAGGTCGAAGCCCACGTGGCACTGCTTCCCAATCTTGCCACTTACGAACTCTGGGGGCGAAACGCGCAGCGTGCCGCCGACCGCGTATCAGCTTTGTCTCAGCAGTGCGATATTCGTGTTGCAGATGATCTGGAACAGGCTGTCAGGGCGGCTGATGTGGTGATAACAACCACCGGCTCAACCGCCGCCTATATAATGTCGGACTGGGTGCAGCCTGGGACCCATATAACCGCGGTTGGGGCAGATGCGCCCGGCAAGCAGGAACTTGATATAGCGCTGGTCGCCCGGGCCGATGTGCTTGCCGTGGATCTCATCAGTCAATGTGTTGATCACGGCGAGGTTTCCTATGCGGTGAAGGATGGGTTTGTGAAAGAACAGGAACTGATTGAGTTAGGCACGTTGCTGGCAGAACCTGCACGCGGCCGCACAAATGATCAGGAGATTTCGATAGCAGATTCCACCGGCATCGCGGCTCAGGATATCGCCATGGCGAATTCTGTTCTGGCGTCCTGGAAAGCTTCCGGGAACTGACTTTTCTCTGCTCGAATTTTTATATTGCAAAGTTGATTAGGGTGGACCTAAAGTGGATTCTCCCGAAATCGCCCTAACTTCGGATTATGCAAATGTCTCACCTGGATTTGACCTGGTCTGAACAGTCTAACCTTGCCCAGAAGCTGACACGATACAAATGCTGGGGCAATCGTCTTTCAATCGAATTTGCTCTGACCCTCCCCGCCGGAGAGGTTGAAAAACAACGTGACACCTATTTCGGATCTATCCTTCACACGCTGCACCACAATTTCATTGTTGATGATATATTCCGCTATCACTGGGAAGACAGGGAACACGGCTACACAGCGCGGCGTATGGAAACTGCACCTGCCTTGGCGGATTTGTTCGGCCTTGTCGAAAACATGGATGCATGGTGGGTTGATGAGTCAGACCGGCTGACAAACGAGGAACTCAACCAGCAGGTGGACTTTACGTTCATAAACGGCAGCGTCGGGCGAATGACGAAACTCGAAATCATCATGCACATTGTGAACCATACCAGTTATCACCGTGGTTTCGTTGATGAGCTTGTGATGGAAATTCCCGCAGAGGCACCGGCAACGGATTTTCCGGTGTACCTCAATGAAATGGCCCGCAGTGCCTCCTGACACAACCATCGGGGCCATGTGGGTGTGGCGACACATTGAAAAGGACCTGAGATGGAACACCTGAAGCCATTCAAGGCGCGAGAGATAATTGCGATGCCCCTGGTCAGGGACGGCGACTGGCGGTTAAAGCAATATGCGGTGCTTTCTGACGGCAGGACCTTTGAGCCGACGATTGCAGAAGCGGCACAAAAAGCGGCGCTTGAACGCATGCCAAAAGCGGGTGAACTGGATGATGCACATGACAATCATGGCGTTGGATTTCAAATTGTGCATTTTGCTCAGGTGGCGGTCGTTTCTCCGGTCTTTTACTGGCAATGGGGCAGTGTTCTGGCAAATCTGACCCAATTGCGAGCACCATGGGACAATCCATTGAGTTTCGATGACGGTATTGAAAAGGTTATCGGCTGTGTCTGGGAGCTTGAGATTTTGAAATTCGAAACCCAGGCCTGGCAGGAGATCATGCTGGGAGATGGCGGGGCTGCGGCAGAACGTTTAGCCCGCTACCTTGATGCTGTATTACCTTCTGCGCTTTCGCCGGCGTGAGTTGATGGAGCGATTGTAACAAGTTTCAAACCTGCCTCATTGAGGTGAGGTGGCCACGTATGGCCAGGAACAACGCGCCCAGAACAATGCATGAAGAGGTAAGCATGATGGTCGCATCAAGACCGGTCCGATCGACCAGAGCCCCTAGCCCCATTGTGCCGAGAGTTGCGGTACCCCAGAAATCAGTCTGGTCAATTGCCACGAACATGCCGCGCTCCGCCTTGGGACAATTGTGCAAATAGTTGCCGTAGACCATCGCCTTGCCTACTTTGACACCTCCAAACACTGTTACCAGGGCGCAAAGCATCCAGAAATTGCCGACTGCCATGAGTAACAGGAGGCCAAGGCCATACGCTGACCAGATCATGAGGGACACACTTCCCGGTTTGAGTATCTGCGCGGATTTGGCCCTTGCAAACCCCGTCACGGTGATCGCGCCAATCCAGGACGAAATTCCAAGAAATGCAATCAGGTCTCCATATTCTGGAAACCGTTCCCGCAGAACCAGGGGCATGAGGATGTAACCTGCGGGAACAATCAGCAGGCCGAGCAGGGCGCTGGAAAGCAGAATGTCAAAATTCTCCGGACATGAGCGATAGTGGCTGACGATACGGTGCTGCATTCTATCCCGTATCACGTTGCTGCTTTTGGTATCTGTCTTTCTCTTCGGGTTTTTGCGGGTATGCGCTGCCAACAACACGACGCTGATAAACATCAGGATGCCGTTCAAGATAAAACCGCCGGTTGCTGCCAATAGCGGCAGTGCCAGACCACTCACATTACCGGTAAGTTTGGCGATGTTGTGCGCGTTTGCAGCCAGCAGGCTGTTGTCCTGAACCGGAAGTTTGGTCGCGTCTGGTATGAACGTATCAATCGCCGGATTGGAAATTGCACTGACGATACCCGCCAACAGGCAATACAGAACAAACAGGGCCGGTATGTATCCAAACTGTGAATCGAGCAGACCGTATGAGACGAGTATTATTCCGAACAGAGTGGTTGAAGTAATATAGCTTAGACTGGCACCAAATCGGTCTGTCAGAACGCCGCCAATCACCGCGAAAATTAGAAAAGGTGACAGAACGAGTGCCTGAAACAATCCGATTTCCGTGGCCGAAAGATTGGCATGAAATGTCATATACCAGGTGAACAGAACCGTCTGGATACCTTCACCCCAGTGCCAAAAGCCGTAAGCCTGAAAAAACCTGTTCCGAACAAGTGTCATTGGATAGCGCCGATTTGGCCTTTCAATTCTCTTCTGCTGATGCAGGATGAAGATAAATGTGCTACTTCATCTGAATTTGTCATTCGATTATGATATCTCATCATAATTTGATAGTCAAAATTATGATGAAAAAATGTCCTGCTGCACGATACCGGAGGCAAAATCGATGAATTCCAGAGCGACGCAGCCTATTGTCGGAACAAGAATGCGGGAATTGCGGGAGGCCAAGGGACTGACATTGAAACAACTGGCTGAACTGACCGGGCTGTCGGTCGGGTTTCTCAGTCAGCTTGAACGGCAGGATGCGGATCCTTCCGTTCGTGCCCTGAATCTTATCGGCAAGGCCCTGGGGGTAGGAATAAACTGGTTTTTTCCTGATCCGGAAGAACAGAACAGTCCCGAAGCCAGCATTGTGGTGCGAGGTAACAAACGGCGGTCACTGCGGTTTGACTCCGGTGTGCGAGACGAACTGTTGTCACCAACCCTGAGCGGCCAGTTGGAAATAATCCTCACAACGTTTGAGCCGGGTGCAAGCTCCGGAGAAGACCTTTATTCTCATAAAGGAGAGGAGGGGGGTTATCTGGCCGAGGGGCGCCTGGAAATAACGGTGGAGGAACAGGTAATTGTACTGGAAGCAGGAGATTCCTTTCACTTTGAATCAACGCGTCCTCACAGATACAAAAACGTCGGGGACAGCAAAGCCGTTTTGGTTTGGGCCATGACACCCCCGCATTATTAGAGCGTGTTTGTGTCGAGTAGATTCAGTTTCTTTCCGTGCGCGAATATGATTCTGATTGGGGTGACCTGATTCGGTTCGAAGCCAAGGATTTTCAATGCCCAAGCCCCATCCGATTGAATTGCGTAAACGTGTTGTAGCTCATGTAGAAGAAGGCCACACTCATCGTGGAACGGCTGCCCATTTCAAAGTCTCCGTCAAATTTGTGAATGATATGGTGAAGTTGAAACGTGAAACTGGTTCGCTTGCTCCAAAACATAACCCGGGAAAAACAGGCCATGGCAAGCTTTCACCCTATAAAGACTGGCTTCGAAAACGGGTTGATGAACAAAAGGACATTACAATCCGTAAGCTTTGTGCGGAGCTGAACGAAAAATTCAACCTCAATGTCCATCATTCGCCTGTCTGGCATGTTGTGCGCAGTTTCGGGTTGTCGCATAAAAAAAGACTATTTATGCCAAGGAGCAACACCGCATCGACGTGAAAAAAGACCGCGAACTCTGGAAGACAAGGCGTGTTCCGTTTTTGAATCGGTCGATTGAAAAACTTGTCTTCATTGATGAGACGTCCACAAACACCAAAATGGCCAAGCAAACTGGATGGGCCCCAACAGGAGAGCGCCTCATAGATTTTGTCCCTCATGGCCACTGGAAGAAGCAGACACTTATCGCAGGCCTGCGCAGTCATGGACTGGTTGCGCCCTGGGTTATTGACCGGGCCATGACCAAAGAAATCTTTGAGATTTATGTTGAGACACAGTTGGCGCCAGAACTGGAAAAGAGAGATGTCGTAATCCTTGACCACCTAGCCGCTCACAAGAGCGAAAAAGCCGAGCAGATCTTGCGAGATATCGGCGCATGGTTTTTGTTCCTGCCGAAATATTCCCCAGATCTCAATGCCATTGAAATGGCCTTTTCGAAGCTCAAGGCTCATCTGAGGAAGGCAGGCGCCAGAACCTTCGATGATGTCTGGAAGGCAATCGGAGAGGTCTGCCATATGTTCACGCCAATGGAGTGCCGGAATTTCTTCAGGGCAGTCGGCTGTGAATTCACGTGATGCGAACACGCTCTAATTCTGCGAACCGTTGTGTGGTGTTGTGCCGAGATGCTGCAGCATGGCATTCAACACAATCGAGGTGTCAGTCACCGGATCTTCATCATCCTGCGGTGCGTTTAGGTAGGCAGATGCCACAGCCAGTACATCTGAGGCCAGGCGCAGCCATATGGTGCAATGGGGATGCCTGGACCCATCGTTTTTTGTGTTGCAGCGAAATCCAGATTCGGCACCATCGGAAAGAGACGCCACCACTTTTTGACGGCTGAAATGCCCCAACGTATTGCCGGGAAGACCGTCAGCACGCCGATAAAGATGAACGATTGTAACCCTGGTTCGCGCAATTGCTGTGCAATAGGGTTTCAGATCTGCTGGGGCTGATCCGGCCTCACAGTCTTTGCCATGCAGTTTACTGAACCAGGAAACCGGGACAAAAAGATGACTTACACGCAACGGTTCTTGCCCACCGTCTGTAACCTTGCAAAGCAGCCGTACCGACGGTTTGGCTCCGGGCCACTCACTGTATGCCCCCTGCCATTTCTGAGGTGGATCATCTGACGAGGGAGACGAACGCACGCCTATATCTCTGGGAATAATCAGGTTGAGTGACCCAACCTGAAAAACAACCTGCTCGGCACAAGCAGCGTTCGGAACCCTCTGGCGTTCCAGCAGAGTGCCACCAACCACCAGTGATGGCAGCACTGCCAGGGCCAGTGCGATGGAGCCTGTGGCAAGGCGGCGGCTGGCAACGTCCCAGATAATCCCTGCGAGAATTGCTGTCAGCGTTCCGCCGCCGAAATAAAGGGCTGCAAGAATCAGGTAATGATGGAAGCCGAAGAAGAGGACTAACAACCAGGGCCAGCTTACTGCACAAACGGCCACAACAGCAACGATCCGCCAGTTTATGCGGGTGGCGCGTGCGCTGAATACAGCCACGACCAGGCCCAGCATCAAGAGCGCGAGATAAAATATTGTTTCTTCATAAAGCGGGAACATCAGAAATTTGAACTAGTATCAGTTATCGAAGACCAAGTCTGGACAACAGACGGTTGCGTTTGCCGAGCCACCAGCCTGATTCGACCGGCCACGTCGAGAAGTTTTCATCGTATCCGAGTTCAGCTGCAGTGCGAAGCGGCCAGTTGGGATCGTCCAGCAATTCTCTCGCCAGTGCGATCATGTCAGCCTGCCCGGAATGCACGATGTCCTCGCACACCTTGCCATCCCAGAGGAAGCCTACCGCCATGGTTGCCAGTTCAGCGCCCTGGCCGTTTCGATTGTATCTTCAACCTCGATGCCGCCGTCCAGCCAGTCCGTACCCGAAAGCCGAAAGGCGAGGGGATGGTTTTCTGGCCAGTTGGCGCGAATGGAGCGGGCGACCTCAACGGCAAAACGCCTGCGATTTTGCGCACTGCCGCCCCATTTGTCGGTACGGTGATTGGCGATTGGCGACAGGAACTGATGCACCAGAAAACCATGTGCAGCATAAACTTCAATGATCCGGAAACCAGCCTCATGTGATCGACGGGCAGCTTCACCGAATGAATGGATTACCTGCTCAATGTCCGCTTCTGACATTTCCTTTGGTTGGGGCCAGCCCTCCGCATAGGGAATCGATGACGGTGCAACGGCTGTCCACGGCTGTTCGCTTCGAGTTGAAACATCTTCTTCATCCACCGGTGTTTCCCCGTGCCATGGGCGACGTTCGGATGTTTTTCTGCCTGCATGACCGAGTTGTACGCCAGGCACTGCACCTTCTCGTTCCAGAAATTCAGCAACCGGTTTCAGCGCATCAACTTGAGCGTCTTCCCACAGTCCAAGATCTCCATGGGTGCGGCGGCCGTCTTTCGTAACGGCGGTTGCTTCTGCATAGACAAGTCCCGCACCACCCATCGCAAACCGGCCAAGATGTACCATGTGCCAATCATTCGCATACCCGTTGATGGCGCGATACTGGCTCATGGGAGAGACGGCAATACGGTTCTTGAAGGTAACATCGCGCAGGCTGAAGGGAGAGAAGAGATGAGTCATGAACTGTCGATCCGGATCTGTTTTTCGGCCAGCATAACGATGACTTGCTGATAGCTGTAGTAGACATTGGACCGAATGACGGTTTTTTGATTGCCTTGTCGATATAGCTTGCGCAGATCCACACGGATTGGCCCACAAATTTTGACGAGCGCGGCGTTGACGGGGAGTCAGTAATAGGCCCAGAATTGGTGCCCTGTGATGCGGTTTCAAAGGAGATGGCATGAATGGGGTGTGAGCGGTCATGCATCCCGACTCGGATAGAGTGCTGGGAGAGGCGGATAGGCTGCAGGCTGGATGTCATCTTAGGGCATTGCGACCCTGTAAAGGAGATTACCCGCCGCCTGTATCTGAACGACCAGCGTGAGGCCCGGTTCGGTCCGGTGACCTCGTATAGGAGTTTGGCGTGGCCGTTCACACCCTTGTCAGGGTTCCGCCGCTCACCAACGGGAGAAGTTTAGCCATGTCCTTTATCGGTGTCGATCTTCACACGACGTCTTTCACGGTCTGCCGGCTTGAAGCTGACGGCAGCGAGATATTTGAAACCTACCAGCTGGCAGCGGCCGATCTGGAACGGTTCTGCCTGAGCCTTGATGCGGACGACGAGATTGCCGTGGAGGCGACGGGCAATTCGGCCTGGTTTCGTGACGAGGTGGTCGCTTGCGTCGGCCGTGTTGTCGTGGTCAACCCGAGGCAGTTCGGCGTGATCCGCAAGTCGGTGAAGAAGACGGACAGGAACGATGCCCGGGCACTGGCCTTCTTCCTGTCGAAGGACATGCTGCCCGAGACGCGTGTGAAGACGGTTGCCGAGAGCGAGTTGGCGTCACTCACCCACACGCGCGATCTTCTGGTCAAGCAGCGCACCCGGCTCATCAACAAGATCCATGCGCTGCACACGCGCCACGGCGTCAAGCTGAAGAAGGAAAGCCTGGGCTCGAAGCGGCGGCTCAATGCTCTGGAGGTCGGCCGGTTCTCGACACTGGAACAGGTCGAGTTGAAGGCCCTGCGCGACCAGGCGCTGAGGCTTATGGCGACGATTGGCGAACTGGACGGTGCGATCGAAGAGGCCGCCCGGGAACTGGATGGCTACGACGGCCTCGTCTCAATCAAGGGCATCGGTCCGCGCTCGGCGGCCGTGCTCCTGTCGGGGATCGGCAACGTCGATGACTTCGAGGACGCCGACAAGCTGGCTGCCTATGTGGGCATCGTCCCGCGCGTCAGCCAGTCGAACGAAACCGACAACCGGGGGCGGATCACCAAACGCGGCAACAAGCTGATGCGCACCACGCTGGTTCAGTGCACGCTCATTGCCATCCGATACTCGGGCTACCTCAATGCCTTCTACCAACGCATCAAGGCCAGGCGCGGGGCCGGCAAGGCGATCATCGCGACCGCACGTAAACTGCTCGCGATCATCTACGACACGCTCAAGAACGGCTGGGTCTTCGAGGACTTTCCGGCCTTCAAGATCGCGGGGCAGAACATTCCCGCTGGACAACCATCATAGGAGGATGGATTGGCTCGGCGATTTATCGACATTTCTGTGGCGTTGGAAGCCGATATTGTTTCGGACCCACCCATTATGCTGCCTAAAATAGAGTATTTCAGCCATGACATGACCGGTGCCCAGGTCACTTCGTTTTTTCCGGGCCTGGAGGTAGATCAGTTGCCGGACGGCGAGGGCTGGGCGATTGAACGGCTGGAAATAGCAACCCACAACGGCACGCACCTCGATGCACCTTATCATCATCACTCTACCATGAACCGGCGCTTTGTAGAAGGTGGCGAACCGGCACTGAAGATCGACGAAGTACCGCTCGAATGGTGTCTCAACCCGGGAGTTAAACTTGATTTTCGACACATGGAGTATGGCTATGTAGCGACTGCTGGTGACATCGAAGCGGAATTGAAACGGATAGGCCACACATTGCAACCGCTCGATATCGTGGTGGTAAACACTTCCGCAGGCGAACGCTATGGCGAAGAAGATTACATTATGAAAGGGTGCGGTATCGGTCGTGAGGCAACCCTGTGGATGCTGGAACAGGGGGTGAGGGTAACCGGTACAGATGCCTGGTCGTGGGATGCCCCGTTTGCCCTTACCGCAAAACGCTGGCTGGAACAAAAAGATCCATCCATCAATGGGAAGGTCACAGGGCCTCCATGGACATCGGTTACTGCCACATGGAAAAACTGGCTAATCTCGATCAGCTCCCCGACCTCGGGTTTGAGATTTCCTGCTTCCCCTGGAAGATTAAGAACGCCTCTGCCGGCTTTACCCGCGCTGTGGCAATTCTGGAAGATTGAGAGAAGCTGGGACGGGCCTGTCTGCAACGCATTTCGGGTATCTGGTTTGTCATTTATGCTCTTGTCTTTGGAGGCGAACGTGAACTAACGTTGGCAGCAATACAATTGCAAGGGCGCGGTTGAAAATGCCCCGCTCCACTCCAGGAGTTTGCAGCATGGCGGATGTCCCTTCGAAACTGGAACTCAGTGGCGCACGTGTGGAAGTACCGGCAACGGAAGCCGCTGCGATTGTTACCGAGATTTTTGATCGCATGGGATGCCGCCACGAAACCAGCGTCGCTATTTGTGATCATCTTATAGATGCCAATTTGTGTGGCATGGAAAGCCATGGCGTGATGCGGGTGATGCAGTATGTCGAGCGCATGCGGGACGGCACCATGAAAATCAACGTCCGGCCCGAGGTGCGCAAAACAGATACTGGTGCAACGCTCATTGATGGCCATATGGGAAGCGGTATTCCGGCCATGCATCTGGCCTATGAGACAGCCATGAAGCTTGCTGGTGAAAGTGGCATTGCGGCGCTATCGATCCTGAACACAGGCCATACAGGCCGTCACGGTGCATTCGCGGATGACGCTGCCGAGAAAGGCTATCTTACCATATGCACCGGTGGCGGTAATCACCGGGTTCATGGACAGGTAGCACCGTTCGGCGGTGCCCGCGGAATGTTGCCGACCAACCCCTGGTGTATTGGCATACCGGGAGGCGACAGAGGGCCAGTGGTATTGGATTTCGCGACCGGCAGGATTGCCGGTGGCTGGATTTATGCTGCCCAGTCTGCTGGTGCCCTGCTTCCGCAGGACTGCGTCATAGATCGGGACGGAAATCCAACCCGTGATCCCGCGGACTATTTTAACGGCGGAGCGATCCTGCCAATGGGAGCTCACAAGGGCTATGCCCTGTCCCTGATGGCGGAACTTATCGGCGAGGCCATGCTCGGCCCCTCATCGCCCGAATGCAACTGGTTTCTGATTGCCATAGACACAAAGAAGTATCGCAAACCCGATGCGCTGCAAGCTGCGGCAGAAGACGTATTGGCCGATCTTCGCAATTGTCCGCCTGCGCCCGGATTCGATCGGGTGGAAATCCCGGGAGAACGGGAACGCGAACAGCGCCAGAAGAGCAATGGCATTATCGCGGTACCGCAGGAGACCTGGCAGCAGGTCCTTGCGCTGTCCGAAGCAATCAAACAGGGATAACTGTCCATGAAAATTACCGACATCAAAACCTATCTTGTCGAGGCTCATCGGCGTAACTGGGTGTTCATCGAAGTTGAGACGGACGAGGGGCTGACCGGGGTTGGCGAAGCAACCATTGAACCCTTTGAACGTACAATGGTGACGTTAATCGAGGACTACAAACGGACGGTTATCGGCAAAGACCCCAGGGCCATCGAATATCTGTGGGAAGACCGCTATCGAGGCCAGTTCCTGCGCTCGAACCTGCTGGTGAATGTAGCACTCAGCGCGATTGAAATTGTGTGCTGGGACATCAAGGGCAAGGCGCTGGGAGTACCATGCTACGAACTGTTCGGCGGGCCAGTGCGCGATACGGTTCCGGCCTACGGCAATTACTGGTTCATGAAAACCAGAATGGGCAAAACAAGCGTCGGCGAATATGCCGAGAGTGCTGCCCGTGCTGTCGAAAGCGGCTTCAAGGCTTTGAAATGGAGTCCATTCGGTTATGCCGCCCATTCCATGACACCTGAACAGGAACATGTAACGGTAGAATGTGTCCGGCAGGTGCGTGAAGCAGTCGGCCCGGATATCTGGCTGATGGTAGACGCTCACGGACGTTTTGATCTGCCACAGGCCCGCCGGCTGGCAAAACGGTTTGAGGAGTACGATCTATACTTCTTTGAGGAACCTTTGCCGCCGGAAAACCTGGATGCTTTCGTGGAACTCAAGCGAAGCACGTCCACACCGATAGCTACCGGTGAACGGTACGTGGCCCGACATCAGTTCCGCGATGTTCTGGAAAAATATGCCTGCGACTATATCCAGCCGGATGCGATCTATACCGGTGGAATGAACGAGTTGCGCAAGATAGCAATGATGGCTGAGACCTACTACTGCCCGGTGATTCCGCATAACTGCAACGGGCCGGTCTGCACCGCCGCCACCATTCACGCCTCTGCCTGCATGCCGAATTTCCGGATCATGGAATATATCCCCGTCCCTGAACGCGAAGACATTCTCAAGGAGCCACTTATCATTAAGGACGGCGCCTTCGAGCTTCCCACCAAGCCGTGCCTTGGAGTTGAACTGAACAAGGAAATTTTTGATCAGTACGTATATCAGCCCCGTGATCTGGATCACTTCACGCCGGCACGCGAAATTGTGCTGTAACCGGTCAAGCCACCGCGATCCGGGAACGCAGACAAAGGTTGCACTGACATGCATAAAGTGATGCCACGTGTCATGAATCCAGGACGACGTTCAATAAGTTCGAAAAGTTCAAAACAAGGATGATTGGCCTTGGCTATTCCGCTTTGACGAAACTACTGTGAAAACAACCAGCGGCTGGCTGCCCGCATAGTGGGGATATTGCCTTTCACCCGTATGGTTGGCTGTTACCTCTGCCGGATTGCTCTAAATTTCAGCGTTTGCGATTTTGGAGCTTCTTGCGGGTAGCCATGTAAGTCACCTTGCGCTAGTTTTGCAGCACGTTCAATTTGACCTTTATTCCAACCCTGTTTTGTTTAGATGAAAATAATCAAACGCGCTTTGCTTGGCCTTTTTCTTACTGGCCTTCTCTACCTCCTGTTCTGGCCGGTCCCGGTGGAGCCGATAGCCTTTGAACCGCAGAAGCCACAAGGGTTTGTCGGTAAATATGCGGAAAATCAGGAATTGCACAATGCCGGTGTCTTCATGCTGCCGCCGGACGAAATTGGCCCGGAAGATCTGGCCGTCATGCCGGATGGCAAAATTTATACAACTTCGCTGTCCGGCACGCTTTACCGCATTGACGGTGTCCAGCCCGAAAAAGTGGATCAGCTTGACGGGCGGCCACTGGGATTGAAAGCCGGTCCCGATGGGGCTCTTTATATTGCAGACAGTTTTCGAGGGATCATGCGGTGGAATGGTCCGGGCACCCTGGAGCCGGTTGCCAGTGAAATTGATGGCGAGCCTATTGTATACGCCAACCAATTGGATTTGGCGCGCGATGGGACGATTTACTTTTCCAACTCGTCGGATCGGTTCGACCCCGAGACCATGGGCGGCACAAAGCCGACGTCGATCCTGACAATCTGGGAGCAATCCGACACCGGCTACGTGGGCCGGGTACTGCCAGATGGCCATGTGGAGAAACTGGTATCCGGGTTTGTCTACACCAACGGTGTTGCCCTGTCGCCGGATGAGGATTATCTGCTGATCAGCGAGACAGGCCGCGCCCGTATTCACCGTTTCTGGCTGAAAGGCGACAGGCAGGGTGAACTCGAGGTGTTCCTTGATAATCTGCCGGGTTATCCGGACAACCTGGAAGCGCAGGGGGATGGAACCTACTGGTTGGCATTCGCAAGTCCACGTGTGCCCTCCGAAGCGCTGATGCCCTATCCGTTTCTGCGTAAAATTGTCTGGCGACTGGGGCCGTCGGTGCGTCCTGCACCTATTCATCGTGGTATGCTGGTTCATTTTGACGGGGAGGGAAATATCCTGCGCACGGTGCAGGATCCGGAAGGACGCCTTGGCATTACAACCGGTGGCAAGGTGGTCAATGACATCCTGTTTGTCATGACCCTGGATTCCCCGTTTTACGCAAGATTGCCTCTGCCGCGTTCTCAATAACGGTATTGTCCATGCAGGTATACGTGGCACAGGAAGTCCGGGAAGTCGAAACCCTTCACCCTTATTTGCAGGATCCAGCGTTTCGCAGCCGTTCTGTCCGGGATCAAATCGATGAACAGTCGGCAACTGTCCTCACCGCCCATCAGGCAGGGGATACCCGGCTGCGCATGCATGTCATGTGCTGGTGGCCTCAGGCCATCGGCAGGACCCTTGAAGACGTTATGGCGGGAATGTTCACCGAAGCCGATGCGCGGCTGACAATGGCACGGGAATACGGGTTTGAAAATTGGGACGCGGTAGAAGCACTCGGAGGTCTGACAAGCAGCCCGGCGTTTGAAGCAGCTCTTGACGGGATGCTGGCCGGCAACCTCGAGGCCTTGCGCATTCAATTGCAAGATCAACCAGAACTGGCTACGGCACAGTCGGTGTTCGGCCATCGCGCAACGCTGCTGCATTACCTGGGTGCGAATGCGGTAGAAAGCCACCGCCAACGCACTCCGATGAACGCTGTAGCGATTGCCGAGTTGCTGATTGAGGCAGGTGCTGACATCCACGCCAAGGCCAACATGTATGGCGGCGGTCAGACTGCGCTTGCTCTGGCAGCGACAAGCGCCCACCCGCGCAAGGCAGGCGTTTCTGATGCACTCAACCGGGTACTGGCGGGATAATTGGCTAGGGTGCATTCGAAGTTGTATGGATTTTCGCCTGTCAGTTTCTAAAATGGTTTCTTGAGGCACTGCATGTTTTATTGAAGATGACGAGAATAAAAGACACTATCATCCCGGTAGAAGGATCATTTCAAGATGACTGAAACAGAGATTAATCGTGACACCTGGGATCGCCGTAAAACTTTTGATCTCTTTCGAACCTACGAAAAGCCGCACTACTCGCTGACATCTCGGCTCGACGTATCCGGATTGGTGCAGAATGCAAAGCCAAACGGAATATCCACTTATCGCGTCTGCCTGTTTGCCATCGGAGCGGGGATCCATAGCGTGCCGGAGCTCATGGTAAGGTTTCGCGGCGATACACTGATTCAGCACGACACAATAGATCTTTCCATGACTGTGCCTCTTGATCGTGGCGGGTTTGGTTACGCCTATGTCTCTTTTAATCCTGATTTTGAGACATTCGACAAAGCGTGTAATGAAATCATCAAAGCCGTCGCTGATGGCTTTGAGCTTACCCCTAATACCGGACAACGCGATGATCTTGTATATCTCTCCTGTTTACCCTGGCTGGACTTCACATCGCTTAGTAATGCCCTTCCCGGAGCAGAGGATTGCATCCCACGGGTGAGTTGGGGAAAATTTATGGAAAAAACTGGCAATTGGGACATGGCTGTCGCGATCGAAGTCCATCATGCGCTTGTAGATGGTGAACATCTTGGGCGCTTTTTTGATGGGGTTCAGAGTGCTTTGGACAGCTTTTGATCATCAAAACCCCCAAAACTCTGGCCGTGTTGCTCACCCAAAGACCGTTCCGGGCCTGAAGTTCGGTCTGTCGCCGGAACGACAGGACGGCTGTGAACATCATTCACCGCATCCAATATGCACCTTGGTCTCCCAATAAATGTTTACAAAATTCAAGCCTTTGGCACGAATTCCGTTGATTAAGGGTTCGAGTCTGATGAATCGGCTTGAAATGTCGAATAACTATTGGAAAGGGTATTGAAAAATAGGCGTAATCTCATGGTAAAATATCCGCGGCCGAACAAAACACTTGATCGAGACCTGAAAACCCGAGTCTCTCTCGAACAAGCAACTGTTGCTGCGAGACAACAACTGATTGCCCCAAGCCTTGGACTGGCATTCATAATTGTTGTTGGTTTGGCAGTAAGCTTCACTCTTGGTCTGCGTGCTGAAAACTATGTAATCATTGCTGCGGCCGCGGTAGGCGCATATATGGCCCTCAATATCGGGGCCAATGATGTTGCAAATAATGTCGGACCAGCCGTTGGATCGAACGCGTTGTCGATCGTCGGGGCTTTGGTGATCGCTGCGATTTTTGAAAGCGCCGGAGCATTGCTGGCTGGCGGAGATGTAGTGGGAACAATTTCCAAAGGAATTATCTCCCCAACCGCGGTTGGTGATCCCGGTGTTTTTATTTGGGCGATGTTCGCAGCTCTTCTTGCTGCTGCAGTCTGGATCAATCTTGCAACATGGATCGGCGCCCCGGTTTCAACCACACACTCAATCGTCGGTGGCGTTGTCGGTGCGGGCATAGCCGCAGCAGGAGTTGCGGCTGTCAACTGGCCGAAAATGAGCCAGATTGTAGCTAGTTGGGTAATTTCTCCTGTGATGGGAGGATTGATCGCTGCATTATTCCTCTGGTTCATCAAGTCCAGGGTCAGTGACCAGGAAGACAAAATTGCAGCGGCCCGACGATGGGTTCCGGTTCTGATCGCAATCATGGCAGGAGCATTCTCTGCCTATCTGGCGGTCAAAGGGGTCAAGAAAATTATCAAAATTGACCTGCAGACTGCACTTTTGATCGGCGCCGGCTTTTTCGTAGGCACATATTTTATCACCCGGCCGCTGGTTCGTCGTCAATCCGAGGGTTTCCCGAATACGAAAGCGGCTGTCCGCAAGCTGTTTACACTGCCTCTTATTTGCGCAGCTGCACTTCTGTCATTTGCCCATGGCGCAAATGATGTGGCAAATGCTGTTGGGCCGTTAGCTGCTATAGTTCATACAGCGGAAGTCGGAGAAGTTGTCGCCAAGGTATCGATTCCCATCTGGGTGATGATTATCGGAGCTTTCGGGATTTCTTTCGGGCTGGTGCTGTTTGGGCCGAAACTCATCCGCATGGTTGGTGAACAGATTACAAAGCTGAACCCGTTGCGTGCATATTGTGTCGCATTATCAGCGGCAATAACCGTGATCATTGCCTCGTGGCTGGGCCTGCCCGTAAGTTCAACACATATTGCTGTTGGCGCGGTGTTCGGAGTTGGGTTTTTCCGTGAGTTTCATTGGCGTACGACTTCCGGCAAAAAAGAAGTACAAGCTATGATGCAGCATGAAATTGAAAAATCTGAAACCCCTAAGCGCAAACATCGCAAACTTGTCAGGCGTTCGCACTTCCTGACTATTATTGCGGCTTGGGTGATCACAGTTCCGGCTGCTGCGCTGATTTCAGGAATGCTGTTTATCATTCTGTCGAACCTGGCAGTGTAGAGTTCTGACAGATTTGGAAACCATCAGGTGCCGCAAGTTCGGCGCAGCGCACAATTAGTCATGACCTGATAAAGAAAGACACAAATCCAGCACCAGTCTTTTTTGTATTCCTCACCCCACAGCTTTTCCGATTGCCTGGTTCAGATCCGCAATAATATCCTCCACAGTTTCAATGCCCACAGACAGGCGCAGCACGTTAGGCCCGGCGCCTGCTGCGATCTGCTGTTCGGGGTTGAGTTGGCGATGCGTGGTTGAAGCGGAGTGGATGATCAGCGTTTTGGCGTCGCCCAGATTGGCGACGTGGCTGACAAGCTCCAGCGCCTCAACGAGTTTGACGCAGGCATCATAGCCGTCCTTCATCGAAAAGCAGAAAAGCGCGCCGGCCCCCTTGGGGTAAAGCCGTTGTTGCAGATCGTAATGGGGAGATGATGTGAGGCCGCCATAGGTGACGTTCTCGACCATCGGATGGCTTTCCAGCCAGTTGGCTACCGTGAGTGCGTTCTCCACATGGCGCTGCATGCGCAGGCTTAGCGTCTCGATGCCAAGCAGAGTGTAGTGCGCTGCCTGCGGGTTCATAGTCATGCCAAGATCGCGCAGGCCAACCGCAATCGAGTGCAGGGTGAAGGCGTATTGTCCGAACGTCTCATGAAATTTTAATCCGTGATAGGCCTCTTCGGGTTCTGAAAGAGAGGGGTAGTTACCGGATTTCGACCAGTCAAACCTGCCGCTGTCTACAACGCAACCACCTGTAACGGTGCCATTACCGGTGAGGTATTTGGTCGTTGAATGTACCACCAGGGTGGCTCCCATTTCTATAGGTTTGCACAGGTAGGGCGTTGCGGTGGTGTTGTCGACGATCAGGGGCAGGTGGTGTTTGTCAGCGATATCCGCAATCGCCCGTATGTCAAACAGGTGTCCCGCCGGGTTGGCAATACCCTCGCAGAAGATGGCTCGTGTATTATCGTCTATCGCACCGGCGATTGCTTCGGCGTCATCAAAATCCACAAACTTGGCCTCCCAACCGAAACGCCTGATCGTCTGGGAAAACTGAGTGATCGTGCCGCCGTAAAGCCGGGATGAGACAACCACATTGTTACCCACCTGCATCAACGGAAAAAGCGCCATGATCTGAGCGGCATGACCGGATGAACAGCAGACTGCACCGATACCACCTTCCAGGGTTGCGATACGCTCCTGCAGGGCGGCAATCGTCGGGTTGGTAAGGCGGGAATAGATGTAGCCGACTTCCTTCAGGTCGAACAGGGCAGCTGCATGTTCAACATCGCGAAAGACAAAGGCCGTTGACTGGTAAATTGGTGTCTGGCGTGCACCTGTCGCTGCATCGGGCATGGCGCCACCGTGGATTTGCAACGTTTCAAAGCCATGAGATTTGGATTCTGTCATCAGATCCACTCCGGTAGTTTGGAAGATACAATGCCTGTATTGATGCCCGCTTTTCGTAATTCTCCGAACAGGCGCTGATACTCAATTTTCGGGCAGCGATTTTCAACCGTCTGAAGGCCGTGTGCACGTGCCTTTTCTGCTGCTTCGGCATGCCAGATGCCAAACTGAATCCAGATGGTCTTCAGACCAGGCAACAGGTGTTCAATCGCCTCGTCAACGATATCCGGCACAAAATCTGCGCGACGGAATATATCGACGATATCTACCGTTGTGCCATCCGGAATATCCGCAAGGCTTGCCAGAACCTCATTGCCGAAAAGCTGCTGTCCCGCATAGGCCGGATTGACCGGAATGATGTTAAAGCCGCGATAATGCAGATACCGCACCACGAAATATGATGCGCGCACGGGATTGTTTGACACGCCAACCACGGCAATGGTTTTTGCCTCCATGAGTGCCTGTTTCAGCTCTGCATTCGTTGTCAAAGCTTTCATAACAGTCCAGTGAGATCCTTAAGTACTTTCTCCGGTTCCAGTTCGTGATATTCGTCCGGCTGGTTCGTCCGGTTAATCCAGTTGCAACGAAACCCGTAAGCCGTAGCACCGACGATGTCCCAACGGTTGGATGACTGAAAGGCAACTTCCTCTAGCTGGATGCCGTATTCATTGGTAATCATGGCATAGGTTGACGGATCCGTCTTGAAAACTCCGATTTCATCGACGGAAAACTGGTGATCAAGCAACCCGGCGAGGCCGGCGGATTCCACCGCTGCCGACAGCATGTCCGGCGAACCGTTGGAAAGGATTGCTGTTTTTGCCCCGCGCTCGCGCAGTACCTCCAGCACTTCGGGCACCTCTTTGTAACAATCGAGAGACATGTAGGCGTCGAGCAGGGTGGTGCGGCATTCGGGCCTGCTTCCAGGCACAGATGCCAGGGCAAAGTCTAACGCATCCGCAGTGAGCTTCCAGAAATCCTGGTATCGGTCCATGCCGGTTCGCACCCAGGTGTATTCAAGTTGTTTGGTACGCCAGATTTCAGACACACGGGCCGGATTCTCGCCAACCAGATCAGCGTGGCGTGAAACGGCTGAATGCACATCAAACAGAGTGCCGTATGCGTCAAACACATAAGCCTTGATGGTCATTTGCTTTTAACTCTCCTGCAGTCTCGCTTGTTTACAATGACTTTGTCATTTGCCCGCCCTCGCCAGCCAATAGGCGGTAATCTTGAGTGTCGCAACACACCTTTTGGCAAAGCCGGTATCCAATCGACTGTATTTGTCTTGTATGACTCCACTAAAGAAGTACATCACATACTATATTCCAGCATAGATGAATACTGACTAGAACTCGCCTAAACCTTTTACAAATCGGCCCCTGTGATCACTACCCAGTAAAAAGTGCACAAGTCCAATTCTAGCCATTGGCAAATGGCAGGGAAAGTTCTAAATGTTCTGACAGAAACAATCCTCAGTTACAACGGAGTTTGACCATGGCCTTTGAATTGCCCGATCTTCCTTATGCTTATGATGCCCTTGATCCTTACATGTCTGCTGAGACGCTTGAATTTCACCATGACAAGCACCATCAGGCCTATGTAACCAACGGCAACAACCTGCTTGAAGGTTCCGGCCTCGAAGGCAAGTCCCTCGAAGATGTGGTTCGCGAAAGCTTCGGTTCGAATGCCGGCCTCTTCAACAATGCAGCACAGCATTACAATCACATTCATTTCTGGAAGTGGATAAAAAAAGATGGCGGCGGCACTTCGCTTCCTGGGGCATTGCAGGCTGCGGTCGATTCCGATCTTGGCGGTTATGACAAGTTCAAGGCGGATTTCATGGCTGCCGGTGCTACCCAGTTTGGTTCCGGCTGGTGCTGGATTGCTGTAAAAGATGGCAAGCTGGAAATCATGAAGACACCAAACGGAGAAAACCCTCTGGTGCACGGAGCATCTCCAATTCTGGGTTGCGATGTCTGGGAGCATTCCTACTACATCGACTATCGCAATGCGCGTCCGAAATACCTGGAAGCTTTTGTGGACAGCATGATCAACTGGGATTATGTGCTGGAAATGTACGAAGCAGCTACTGCCTAGTCCCTTTCGGACAAACTGAAATTTAGAAACCCGGTCTGATCAGGCCGGTTTTTTTTGTGCTCTGGGCCATATTTCAAAAATCATCAAGCCTTGCCAACAACCTTGAGTGCAAACGCGTAAGATCGGGCTGCATCTTCCAATGCTGCGAAACGGCCTGACTTGCCAAAATGTCCGGAACTCATATTGGTTCGCAGGAGCAGGATGTTGTTGTCGGTCTTCAGGGTTCGCAATTTCGCAACCCACTTCGCTGGTTCCCAATAGGTAACACGGGGGTCAGATACCCCTGCGGTCACCAGCATTGCCGGATAGTCTTTTGCCTCAAGATTGTCATAGGGTGAGTAGGAAGCTATCCAGTCAAAAGCCTCCTTGCTTTCAATAGGATTTCCCCATTGGGACCATTCGCCGGGTGTTAGTGGCAGGGTATCGTCCAAAATGGTGTTGAGCACATCGACGAATGGCACATCGGCGATTGCACCGGCGAACAGATCAGGCGCCATATTGACACAGGCACCCACCAGCAGGCCTCCGGCCGATCCACCCATGATAACAACGTTGCCGCGGGCAGTGAAATCAAGCTTTGCCAGCGTTTCCCCGGCTGCAATGAAATCATGAAATGTGTTGGGTTTCTTTTCAAACTTGGCATCCTTGTACCAGGCGCGCCCTTTTTCCTCACCACCACGAATATGCGCAACCGCATAGATGAAACCGCGATCAGCCAGTGACAGGCGGTTGGACGAGAAGCTTGCCGGCATGGACATTCCATAGGAACCGTAGCCATAAAGCAGGCATGGGGCAGAACCATCAAGCGCCGCATTCTTGTGATACAGCAGCGTGACGGGTACTTCCGCTCCGTCATGCGACGGTGCCATAATGCGACGGGTTACGTAGTCCTGGCTGTTATGACCAGACGGGATCTCCGTCTCCTTCATCAGACTGCGCTCTGCGCTTGCGAGATTGTAATCGAAGACTTGAGCAGGTGTGGTGGGCGAGGAATAGGTGAACCGGAAGATATCCGTTTCAAACTCCGGGCCTGCCGACACCCCCAGGGAATAGGCTTCTTCATCCATAGCTATGTGCTGAACATCGCCGTCTTTCCCCAAGAAGCAAATACGCGGCAGGGCGTTTTCGCGTTCCATCCAGATAACCCAATCTCGATAGGCATCGAGTGAAACAATCATGCGACCCTGCTTATGTGGAACAAAGTCCCTCCAATTAGCCATGGCAGGTGCATCAACGGGAGTTTCAACAATTTTGAAGTCTTCTGCTCCTCCCGCATTGGTAAGGATCAGAAACCGGTCTGCCTGATGTTCGACAGAATATTCAAGACCTTCGGTGCGTTCCTGAACCAGAACCGGTTCGGCATACACATCGTCAGTTGGGATGAACCGCATTTCATCCTGATCATTCATCCCCGCCGCCACAAAGACATATTTTCCCGATCTGCTACGCCCAACACCGCAATAAAAGCGTGTGTCAGGTTCTTCGTAGACCAGAACGTCGTCATCGGGGTCTGTACCCAGAGTGTGGCGGTAGACTTTTGATGGTCGATGGTTCTCGTCAACACGGGCGTAAAAAAGCGTGTTATCATCACCCCATGCTGCCGATCCGACATCTGCGATTTCAGTGCTGCTATCAGTACCGGTAGCCAAATCACGGAATACAAGGGCGTAATATTCAGCACCGGAAGTGTCCCGGCTCCATGCAAGAATTGTGTGATTGGGATTCTCGCCCACGTAACCCAGTTCAAAATAATCCTGTCCTGCTGCTTCCTTGTTGACATCCAGCAGGACTTCTTCCTTGCCTCCGTCTCTGGGTGTGCGGATGCGGATGGGGTGTTCTCCACCTTCTACGAATTTCCAGTTATAGGCGTAGGGCCCGTCCTGGACCGGCACGGATGAGTCATCTTCCTTGATGCGGCCGCGCATCTCGGCGATCAGCGTGTTTTGCAGCTCCTCCGTATCCGCCATGGCCTTTTCGTAATAGGTGTTTTCGGCATTCAGATAGGATTTGATATCCTTCGGCAGTTTCTCAGGCTCGCGCATGGCTTCCTGCCAGTTCTCCGCACGGAGCCAATAATAGTCATCGTTCAAGCTGACGCCGTGAAACTCGGATTTGTGGCTGCGTTTATCCGCAACCGGTGCTCCTTCCGTGGAAGGGAAATAATTCGTCATGATCAATACCTGTGGTGATTATTCGTCAGGATCAAATTCAAGCGCATTGCCGTTCATGCAGTAACGCAGGCCCGTGGGTTGGGGGCCATCGGGAAATACGTGACCCAGATGCGCATCGCAGTCGGCACAGCGAACTTCAGTTCGGACCATAAAAAAGGATCGGTCCTTGTGTTCAGTGACTGATTCATCTTCCATCGGCTGATAGAAGCTCGGCCAGCCGGTTCCGGACTCAAATTTTGCAGCAGTCCGGAAAAGATCTTTCCCGCAACACACACAGGTAAAGGTGCCGTCCCGTTTTTCATCCTGGTGGGGACCGGTAAATGCTCTTTCAGTTCCGTGTTTGCGGGTGACGTTGTATTGCTCGGGGGTCAATTGTTCACGCCATTCAGCGTCAGTTTTTTCAATCTTTGGCATCGCAATCCTTCAAACCTGGGGCAAGCCTCATCTTATAAGGTTATTACATTGGCCTATATAGTGTCTTGCACACGTGCAGCAAAAATAATCGTGAAAGCTAGATTAATACAGGTCAATTTAACCATTGAGTTACGTGAACGTAAAAAAAAATGTTGAAATCCTTCATTGAAGCTATTATTTGGCGCTGACTTCAAAAAATGGGCGGGATTGGGGTGTTTAATGAAGCCACCATACTAACCAACAAGAAAAGACAAAAAATGACCGAACACAACAAAGAAGTTGAACAACAAAACACTGATGCCGAATTATTGCTGGAACTTACTTCCGGTATTATTTCCGCCTATGTTGCAAACAATCCGGTTTCCTCAAATGAACTGCCTGCAATCATTGACGATGTATACGCGACTATCGCAAAAATCGCTGATGCAGGTACCGGATCGGCGTCACAAGCCGGCAATCAAAAACCCGCGGTGCCAGTGAAGAAATCCCTTCACCAGGACTACATAATCTGTCTGGAAGACGGAAAACGATTCAAGTCACTAAAACGGCACCTGAACAGCCACTACGGTCTTTCACCGGAAGAATATCGCCAGAAGTGGGGATTGCCTTCTGATTACCCAATGGTTGCCCCAAGTTATGCCAAAGCCCGTTCGCGTTTAGCAAAAGAAATCGGATTGGGTAAAAGAGCAGGTGACACAACCAAGAAAGTCGCCTGAACCTCGAGTGGTTTTCACATCTAATGAACCGGACAGCGCCTGATAATTTTTGGCGCTGTCGGCTACCATCAGTCGGCCAGTTTTCGCAAACAGTGAAGGTGCCGGGAGAAATTGTATAGCGGTGAGTTTCTGCGTGCGAGTAGGCGAAGCCGCTCAAGAACTTTTCTCTGATTTGTCAGAACTGACGAGGCTGAAGGCTTTTGCCTGAATATGCACAGGCGAATATATCCAACAGTTCTGTGACCTGCAGCGCTGTCGCCAAAAACATGTTTTCGCGCTGAGTGCTTTAAAATATCTGCCAGCTTGCTTGTATCCAATTTGGCGCCTCTTTATCTGAATATATATTAATAAAGAACAAATATAGTTGATAATAAAATTTAAATATAATTTGTTTAAATTACTCAAATGTATGAAATATAAGTAAAAATAAATATTTAATTAGGAGATTTATCTGGTGCACTTATCCCCCGGTTTTCGAACTATGTTAATAGGAATATAGTCATAAATTCTATTGGAGGGTGATTTGGAACTACAAAACCAATCTCCTCATCGCCCTGCAAACCGTGAACCGGGCACGGCGACGGTGAAACTTCAGACAGACCATGCCGAGTTCGAAAGGGATTCTCTGCTGGTACGGGTGACCAGTCAGATTGTGGCAATGACATTCGGGTTGGAACAAAAGCAATTGCTTGATCGCAAAAGGGGGCCAAACCAGGTTTCAAGAGCAAGACAAGTCACCGCCTACCTGCTGCACACGACCCTGTCCATGTCGCTTGTCGACATAGGCAGGATGTTTCAGAAAGACCGCACCACGATCGGCCATGCCTGCCGAATGGTTGAGGATTTGCGAGATGAACCGGACTTTGACGATCGGATAAACGATCTGGAGGCGACGCTTCACCTGATCAAGAATCTGGCAAACAACACGTTGTGAGGGCATTCCTTTGATGAGCAGAAACTCCATTTCCAAAGAAGACGCAAAGCAATGGATCCGATTGGCAAAGTTACTTTCCAAACGCATGAAACCCGGCTTCAGGACAGAAACAATACAGGATAGGTTGGTGGTGAAAACCAGTGCGCGCGACCACAGTTTCGAGGAGGCGCTTGTCCGAAAACTCATATCCCTTCGATATCTGGAGTTTAGCAGCGAATTTTTGGTACTCACCGATGCCGGATTACTCGATCTGAAACAGCGCCTTGGTCTGGAACTGGCCGGCAATCACGCAGATGGTGCCGCGTTACCCTGTGATGATGCAAAACCAGATTCCCACGTAAAAGCAAAATAAACCCAAATGAATCTCCCCTGACGAGACTTTACAGCCGGAGACAAAAGGACGGCAGTTCATATATTTCCGCCAATGAGCTGCGGGCAGGGGAGCGTTTGCGCCGGGATTTCGAACAGGGCCGTCTGCAACCCCGCATTACAGCCAGACTGGATGCTGGTGGGGTATCACGGACAAAGCGTGGCGCTAGCGGCGCAAATGGAGAGATTTCTGACTTTGCCCTTGATGCCAGGCAAAAAATAAACCAAGCCATCGAACATCTGGGGCCGGAATTATCCGGCGTGGCGTTGGATGTCTGTTGCTTCCTGAAAGGCCTGGAACTGGTTGAGAGGGAGCGCCAATGGCCGCCACGATCTGCCAAGCTGATGCTGAGGACTGCGCTCTCCAAGCTGGCCCGACATTATGGTTTTGAAACGGTTTCTGCCCCAGCACCCAAAAGGTTCCGTTTCTGGGGAGAGGAAGGCTATCGCCCAACACTTGATTTCTGACGGGTTTGGTGTCACGCGGTCGCGGCACTGCCGGCTTTGGCAGCCGCCGCATCCGACTTTATCCTTTCCACCAGGGATCTCAGCCCATTCGAACGCAGTGGTGTGATGTGTTCGGACAGATTGATGCGATCAAAGACCTTTTTCTCATCAAGGCCCAGAATGGCAGAAGCTGGCTTTCCGGAGAACAGTGCAAACGCGATTGCTATAAGTCCGCTCACAATGTGCGCATCTGAAGCGCCGGAAAATGTCAAAACGGGATCGGGCCCGTCGCTTGCAACTGACGTTACCCATACTTGGCTGACACAACCCTGAACCTTGTTTTCACGGGTACGGTCAACTTCCGGCAATGCATCCAGCATCGCCCCGAGCTCAATCAGGTATTTGTACCGGTCGTCCCAGTCATCAAGAATCTCGAAGTTTTCGATGATTTCGTCGATATCCATGTGTATGTCCAAACATAGAGGCAGTTTCGGCTATATCCTATAACCTCTTTCTGCCTCGCATTGAAACGGATATTCGGAAATTCTGTTATTCAGCAGGCTCGGATTTAATACCGGCAGTAGTAATCGGATCCTGGCTTGCAGAAATCCGCGCCTTAACGGCGGTAGAAACCGAAGTGAAAGCCTGCTGCCCGGTAACACAGGTTTCGGTATTGCGCTCGCAAAACCCGCCAATATCGGAAATTACCGAGTATGCAGCACCTAATACGTCGGCAGACGAAATCTCTATCGTCGGCACGTCTTTCGACAAACCGATCGCCTGATTGTTTTCATCCAGCGGCCAAAGTGCAACGGCCATCCCGGAAACCAGTAAAAGTCTGATCATGGTCCCACCCATTGTTTTTTTGCACCATACACTTTGCGGATTAATCTGACGGTTATGTGCAGACTTGGAATTGACTAAAACTTTAACAAAGCGATTAGGCATGATTTTGAAACGCTCTGTTTACCATGTCGGTAAATACCGGCGGATTTCAGGCGGTGAGAAAGGCTTCAAACCCGCTGAGCCCGCAAAGTTAGCATTCCATTAAATACGTTGTGTAACGAATTGCTCTAAACGCAATTACGGATTTTGTATTGAGTATCGTAGGCAGACATTGGTGGAACGTATTTGCAGGATTTTCTCACGGCGAACAGGATGCCGGAGCAGAGAAGACGCCTGCTATGTGTACTTGCATGAGCGATGCCATGCTGGCTGCTTATGACAAACTGCCTGATTGCGTGTCCATTCATCGGGTTACCGGTGAAGCCCTTTGGGTGTCGAAAAAGGCTCTGGGCCTTTACTGTCGGACGCCGGAGGAACTGCACTCCAGCGGACTGCGGAAACTTTTGGAACAGGATGGCAGCTTCGAATTTCAGCGATATCTGCAGCAGAGTGTGCTGGAGGGCCGTGAAATTGTTCATGAAGTTCACATCAGCACACGCCAGGTAAACACCAATTTGCGGTTGCGTTTTGCACCGTTGGAGCGGTGCGTCAGCAGGACATGCCAACAATTGGTAATGGTGGTTTCACGTCCTTCAGAAGCCGCGATGCAAATCTCCGGTGACGGACGTACAATCGGACCGCTGGCGTTTACGGTATCATCAAAACCGGTTGTGCTGGTTGACATTATTCGTTCCACCATCGCCAGACATCGGGGAAATTACCGCTCAAGCTTTAATCTTGTCATTTCCGGCGAGGAAGCTGAAATTCCTGTTATCAGCGTCGATCCGATTCTGCTGAAAATGCTTTTGGAACGATTGTATGCAGACATGTGCGATACAGCCGGACAAGGTAACCGCACCAATCTTCAACTCACCCGGATGGCAAGAACTGTAAGATTACGGTTCTCGAACACGATACCGCACTACATTTCTGTTCCGGACGGCGGAACCGAACCGATTGGTAAGAACGGGGACCGGACTGAGAGGGAAGATGATTCGACGGCTCACCAACTGGCGGGCCTGCTTGGTGCTAAGTTGCGCTTCTCGCATACGGTTGGCTCTGACCATCAGGCTGAGCTGATCCTGCCGATCAACGCGGGAATTGCCTTACCGGACCCTTCCGCTTTTGGTTCAGACCTCGTTCATATCCGCAAGGCGGCCAACACTAACTCCGCCAAAAACCCTATTCCACGCAACTGCAAGACAGGTTGAACCCATGCATATCATCAGACATGTTCTTGGCCATAGTGCCCATTTCGTTTACGAGAATCCGGGACGGACGACGGGATCAATCCTGTTTGGCGTGGCGTTTGCCCTGGTCGCTTCAAATGCCCTGTTTTCCCAGGAAGCAGAGCACCCGGCACCAATCTGGAAGACGCAGGACAAATTTGTCACCCAGACAATAGACCCGCAGTCCTCGGCGGCCGTTGCCAGCCGGGTAAAGGCGCACAGGGTCCTTACCCAGAGCATCAGTCTGAAGAACATTCCGGTTCCGACATCGAGCCCTTACAAGCAAACGACATTCGCAGCCCAGTCTTCTCTGGTCCGGGAAGTGCAGGCAAGTCTTGCAGATGTGGGTATTTACAAGGGCAAGGTTGATGGCATTCACGGAGACGAGACCAAAAGGGCAATTCAGGAATTTCAGGAAAAGGCAGGCATAATTCCCGACGGTGAAGCAAGTTACGGATTGCTGGCCAATATCAAATCTGCATTTGCCGTGGCGCAGGTTCAGAAAGAAAACAGTCAGAATGAACAGCCATTACCCCTCGAACAACCGAGCCTCATAGTCATGGACAACGCCATGGTTTCCCGCGTGCAAAACGGACTGCGCGAGATTTATGGCGATCAGGAAATCAGTGTGGATGGAATCTTCGGAAATCAGACACGCCAGGCCTTGAAACGCTTCCAGAAGCGTTTTCGCTTACCGGTTACAGGAGAATTGGACCAGGTCACCCTTGACAAACTGCGTGACGCAGGTGTCATGAATTCAATCTGATACAGAGAATGGACTGGGGATGCGTCTGACATCCGTGATGTGGCTGGGCATATTCATGAGGCAGGAAGCGGCCCGCGGTGCCTATGTGACAGTAGCCAAGAAGGGCGCTCAACAGGCAGGTGCCTTGTTTGTGGTGCATAATCATCTTGATGGAACGATGGATCTCTATGGCCCGGCCCCGCAAAGCATGTTTGACGATGACGTGTCTGACCGCCAGTTCGAACATCTTCTGAACAAGGCAAGCCTGTCGGAGCTGGATCAGTATCTGGAAAAACAGAAACGGTTTGATCCGGATTTGTGGATCATAGAGACCGAGTCCGGTTCTGGCTCACCGTGTATCGAAGTCAGGCACTGATTTTCGTCTCTTCGAGGTGTCCCCCGTCGGACTGCTCCGTCATCTCCAGAATGGAATTGCGGCGGTTTCTGAGCAAAGTGCTGAACATTCCGGCTTGCGAGATGTGTTTCTCGTGCTGTCCCTGGAAGGCGAAATTGGCATCAACCGTTTTGAAGAAAGCCTGCAAACTTGGCTTCTCCAACCCTTCATACCGCATCATGACATCGGCAAAGACGTTCTGATCCCGACCCAACCTCGGGAACAGCAGAAGCAGGATGCGTGCAGCCGTGGTTCGGGTCATGTCGAGGACACGTAACAGGCAAGCAAAAGTGCCGACATCAGATTTGTCGATATATTGTTGGACAAACTGCGGTGATAATCCCGACGCATCGAAAATCTGTTCTGCCAGTTCGACATGATGGCCGGCCCTTGCCGAGAGAATCAGTTTCTTGCCCAGTTCGTCCGCAGAAGGGTTGCGCGCGGCAATAATCGCCTTTTTGCGCGAGTCAGGTTTCAGGCGACCGCCGGTATTAGCCAGTTTCAGCAATTGATCTGACAAGTCTTTTGCAGGCTGATTCGCCGATGTTGATGGCTGAGTTTGTGCAATGCTGGTTGTAAAACTCACGTCGGTGGGGAAGCTGGCCGACTTGCCTTCGGCTCGTTGGGTGATTGCCGTCATCACGGTGGCTGCGATTGACGCGTTTTTATGCAGGATTTTCAAGACGGTCTGATTGTCGTCATCGCGGTCCAGCAACACATGGATGGTTTCCAGGCTGAGATTGTCTCGGCGGGCGATTACCCGGCCGTGCTCAATCGCTGTTTTACCAATAACACTTCGGATGTCATTTTCACTAAGAGATTGAGAAAAAAGAAGAATTGGCGACGCAATGTCAACTTCATCCATGGCCAGAAACAAAAGAATCGAACGCGGGGTGTAAGGGTTACGAGCCAGGGCGACCGACATTCGGCGACGTTGTTCCTTGTCAGCCTTGTTCACCAGCGAATAGAAGAACTCCTTGAGGCTGGACAAATCTTCCCGACTTGCCCGTTTCAACAACGCGAACTGTTCGACCCGGTCAACCAGAAGAGTACCCTGGTCCCGCTTTTTTCCGCGCTTGCGGGAGACCGCCGGCTTGCCTGCTAAATTCATGTTCTGACTTTCGGAATGTTTGTCTACGCGCACTTTCTCATTTGATTCGTTTACATTCTGTTAAGCATGATCGGATTGGATGGGATTGTACAGACCTGTGAAAAAACATTCGCAGCCAGTTGGAAGCCACTCAGGAAGGAAAAATGAGTGCGATTATCAAGTTCCCGTTGGAGAAAGTTCAGCGTACATCCACAAACAACATGACGAATGGTGAAACTGCAAAGATTCTGGTCTTTGAAGGCGTCCAATATGTGAAATCGGAACCAGCCAAGCAATCACCAAGAGCAGCAAAGCGGGCAACACCCGCGTCGAAGGGCAAAAAGTAACCCTCGCTTCAGCTACGCGGATTTGAATACCACGGAAGCATCCAACGAGTGACCACTGTTTTTCCGATCAACCACCGGAAAGGCAATGGACAGACTTACTCAAGTCCCGAATAGGGCAGACAATCAAGATTGTTCAGGAATTCGTCGACAGTTTGTTCCCAGCTTGGATCTTGCAGCAGGGCGCGGATGATCACAAAACCCGTCTGTTCCCCGGTTTCCACAACGATTGATGTCTCGAGTTCTTCCGGCTGGATTTGTCGGATATTTGCCATCTGGATCGGGTTGACCACGACCATTCGGAGTTGGTTGCCAATTGCTGTTCGCTCATTGAGGCTGTAAATCACCCGGCCCCTGGCGCTGAAAACAGATGCAGACCAGAACAGATCGGTCTTTTCAGACGCCAACTGGATGCCGCGCACAGAGAGATTGAATTTGCATACTGCAAGCTTGAAAAACGGATCGGCGTTGGTTTGCCCGTATTTGGCGGTTTCAAGAACCTCAAACTGGTTTTCACCGGATTTCTGCATTATCCGGCGGGCAGCATCCTTTTCACCGAAAAACGGGATGAAGAAAACAATGCAAATGTGCACGATGGCCGCCAGAACAAGCCCGCATGTGGTGATATACAGCAATCTTGTTTTCACCTAGGCACACTCCAGGCGTTGCAGCTGAGGCATTTCCGGGTCGCTGAGACCGGCACTGCTGGTTATGGGAGTGTCATAAAGGCGCAACACAAACTTGAAATCTCCTTCTCCGGCCAGATTCATCCAGTTCCCGGAACTTGGTTGATCGCTAATGGTGACGCTCATCCCGGCATCTGTGGTGCGCACCAGATTACCTGAGTAAACGGCCGAAGCCTTGCCGTTTTGGTCGATGATCACACCACCGGAAAGATCATAGGCTGTCAGTGTCCAGAAGCGTGCCGCGGGAGTGTTACCAAACAAAATGTAACTGCATTCGCGCCTCAGCGCCCGTCCTTTCTCGTCATTCAGGGTTTCAAAGGCAAGGCCCTCTGCCGCACCCAACGGTATCACTCCGTCAACGGTGGAGCGGGCTGCAGTATACGGATCGACTTCCGAACCGCCCAGAAATGGCCAGGCAGACCAAACCCCCGCATTGATTGCTCCAATTCCGAAAGTACGCAGCAAGGCGAACCGTGCGGTTACCGAACCCAGTGCGAGGCCAATCAGAAGAACAATCGCAAGATTTATTGCAAGGCGCATGGTTCGGTTTCACTGGTTAGAATTATTGCGCGGTAACCCTGTTATCGAGGGATTCGGCAAATTCGTCGGACTCTTTCAAGGGTTTTTTCAAGGGTTTTGCATTTTTGAACACGGATTCCAACTCGCGCAATGCGTTTTCCGCTTCTTTGGACAGGAGTTTAGGCCTTGCAGGAGGAACCTTGTCCGCATCCGGGAATGCTGCTGCTGCTGCTGTCTCTACGCCTGCTGTGAGAATAGGCAGCGGATTATCAATATAAGGAATTGGCCGCAATTCGATGTTCTGGTGTGCGTAGGCCATGAATTTGTTCCAGGTCATGGCGGGTAGACGACCGCCTGTGAGGCGACGGGTAGACTGATAATTGTCATTTCCGTACCAGACGGCAGCAACGTAGTTCCCGGTAAAGCCGACATACCAGGCGTCGCGATAGGCCTGTGTCGTACCCGTCTTGCCAGCGGAACGGATTCCGGCAAGGGCTGCCCTGCGGCCAGTTCCCCATTCCGGGATCTGCGCCATGATGGTGTTCATGACCTTTACCGTTGATTCTTTCAGCACACGATCGGAAACCGGTTTGTCCTTGCGATGGTCAAAAAGAACATTGCCAGCTGTATCCGCAATCTGGTTGATGCCGTACCGGTTGACCCGGGTACCACCGGTCATGAAGGTACCGTAGCCCGAAGCCATTTCCAGAACGGTGAGCCCATTGGCGCCAAGCACCATCGGCGGGTTGACAACAAGGTCGGATTTGACGCCCATTTTGCGAACAGTTTCAACCAGCCGGTCACCACCTAACTGCTTGAGATTATCGCGGCCGAGATAAAGTTTCATCGGAACCGTGTTGATCGACTTGATGAGGGCTGTCTGCAGGTCGGTTGCACCGCGGTGGCCACCCGAATAATTGCGCGGACACCAACTGCGGCCAAACCGGTTGACACACACGCTGCCATCCACCACCCGGGTGGTTTCGGTATAGCCGAAATTTTCAATGGCCGAAGCGTAGACATAGGGCTTGAACGATGAGCCAGGCTGGCGTTTTGATGCTGTGGCCCGGTTAAACTGACTTTGGCCGTAATCACGACCGCCCACCATCGCGCGAACAGCACCCTCGTGATCAAGAACCACCATTGCCGCATCGCGAACGCCGTATTGCCTGCCGAACTGTCGCAGATGACTTTCAACTGATTCTTCCGCTGCCTCCTGCAAATCGAGGTCAACAGTGGTTTTGACAATCAGGCTCTTGCTCTTGTAGCGCACCGCTAGGCGCTGGACTTCCTGATAGGCCCAATCCATGAAATAGTTGGGCCCCTGATGGTCATCGCGCTCAACAATCTTGGCCGGTTCCTTGCGTGCCCGGATCACCTGACCTTCAGTCATAAACTCGCCCTGAACCATGTTGGTCAGAACCTCATTGGCCCGCGCACGGGCGGCCGGCAGGTTGATGTGTGGGGCGTATTTGCCAGGTGCCTTGTAAAGACCGGCAAGCATGGCCGCTTCCGCCAGATTGACGTCCTTGATGCTTTTGTCGAAATAGTATTGTGACGCTGCCGAAATGCCGAAGTTTCCGCCGCCCATATAGGCCCGGTCGATGTACAGTTTCAGAATTTCCTTTTTGGATAGGTTGGCTTCTAGCCACAACGACAGGAATGCCTCCTTGATTTTGCGCTCAAGGGTTCTTTCATTGGTCAGGAACAGGTTCTTGGCCAATTGCTGTGTAATGGTACTGCCGCCCTGGACAACGGAATTTGCACGGACGTTCTCGGCCATGGCACGGGTGAGGCCGTAGAAGTCGATGCCGAAATGTTCGAAAAACCGCCGGTCTTCGGTTGCCAGCACTGCCTTGATGAAATGATCCGGCAATTCATCCAGCTTGTCGGCGTCGGTCTGGCGGATGCCGCGCTGGCCAATTACCTTGCCGTTGCGATCCAGAAAGGTAACCGAGTAGTCGCCCTGACTGCGCCAGTCTTTCTGCGTCTCTTCAAATGCCGGCAGTGCCAATGCCAGCATAGCGATAGCACCAATCAGGGCCATGGTTATGCCCTCATCGATTACCTCGATAAATGCGCGGGGCCATCCTTTGATCTTGAAACGGCGGAAAAATATCGTAACCGATTCCCAGCGTTCCGTGGCACCGTTAAAGGCGCTGTATATAGAGGAATCGATCCAGGAATCGACATCCAGCAGCCAGTTCCAGCCGGAATTCTTCTTCGATTTTTCTTTCGGTTCCTGCAAGGTTTCGCCATTCGTTGAATTGATTGCTATTTACATACACCACATTGACGGTCATTACCAAGAGAGAAGCTTGAACATGTCATCACGACTGGTATCGAGTATAATGCCTATAGTAGGATGAAATTAAAGGCACTTTTATGTCAGCTGAAGTGACTGCTCCGGAATTGGAAAGTGAGTTCTGGAAGCACAAAACACTGGACGAGATGAACCGGCAGGAGTGGGAAGCGCTCTGCGACGGATGCGGCAGATGTTGCCTTAACAAACTGGAAGACTGGGAAACCGGCGAAATTTACTGGACCAGTATCGGATGCGAACTGCTTGATTGTGATTCATGCCGTTGCAGCAATTACGATAACCGTTTTGAAAAGGTGCCTGATTGCATTCAACTCACACCGGACAATGTCCCAACCATTGGCTGGCTGCCGCCGACCTGCGCATATCGGCTGGTTATGGAAGGCAGGAACCTTTATTGGTGGCATCCACTTGTTTCGGGCGACAAAGAAACAGTTCATGCAGCCGGGGTGAGCATTCGCGGCAGGGTATTTGCAGATACCGGTATCGCGCCGGAAGAATATGAAAATTATCTGGTAGACTGGCCCCTTGAGATTTATCAGGATACCAGAGGCTAGGACTGATTGCCCGGTTGGTCAGTTCTGTGGCTGTTTAACAACAAGACGATTGAGCCAGTGCATGATTGGCAGGGCGATCATGACGAAGACCGCAGCAGCCAGCATGCCGTTTGCAAGGCCGAATGCATCGACGGAAAGCCCGCACAGAACCACCGACACCGCCCCCAGTGTTCTGTTCACCATGAAATTGTTGCCGAGTACGCGGCTTCGCAGATGTTCGGGCGTCCGGTTTTGAAGGATCACCATGTTGCCTGTCCACACGAATCCCGCCGCAACCCCAAGCAAGAAGACCAGCGACATTGCCGTAACCACCCTGTAGCTTACCAGATCAGTTACGATGAACAGGGCGCAGTAAAACACAAAGGTTGCGATGACCGCCTTGACGGTAAGTCGGTAGAGGCCCTCATCGGAATTGCGGTATGCCAGAATCAGGCTCGCAACCACAGCTCCGCCCATGTAGCTTGCAGTCATGATCGTGAAGTAGGCGCTCGTGAACAGCTCATAGTAGTCATTGATCGCCGGCATGAGGTTGAGCAATGGCCGTTGCAGGATTGCCACGGCGAGGATCAAAATCGAACACCGAAAAATCATTCCGTTGTTCCAAAGCACCGTGAGACCTTCGAGAATTTCTCTGCCGGCGTTTTTTTCCGGTTCCGCTTGGCTGTCGGGTTGTGGTTGCAGGGTTATTCGCGAAAGTGCCCAGATGTAGAAAACGGTCCCACCTGCATTGGCTGCAAATGCTAATGGTGCAATTTCCAGCCCGAAAGAAAACAACAGGCCTGCAATCAGGGGGCCGAGAATATAACTGGTCTGAATGACACCTGAGTTGAAACCAACCGCAGCGGAAAGGTTCTCCTTGGTTACAAGGCGATTTACCAGGCCGAAAAAGGCTGGTTGGGAGCATCCGACAAGCAAACCTTCTATGGCGACAAATCCTGCCAGCAGCTGCGGGGTTAACAGGCCAAAAGCTGCAACCATGGCAAGGGTGAACCCCGTGACAACCTGGATATACAAAACGGTTTTCAGGATAGTAAAACGGTCGCCGCGATCCGCCATCGCTGATGCAAAAGGTGTCAGGATGACTGCAGGCAATAAATCGCAGAAAAACATGAAGCCGACCCAGGTAGCCGATCGGGTAACCTCCCAAGTCCACCAACCTATCGCCAGAAGGGTTACCCAATACATGACAAACGAAATACCATAGCCGATAATAAACCGGCGGTAGTTGCTGTCTTTGAGGACCGAGAACTGGCTAGCCAAGATGATGTTCCGAGCGGATGTGGGGGTTGCTGAAGCGTTTTGTGATACCACAGGAACCCGCTGGAGGACATTGAGGAATCCGGCTTTTCAAATTTATTCAGAAAATAGGAAAAAATTCCTTGACACCGAAACGGTGTTGGAGTAGGTTTTATATACGGTCGGAGAAGTGCGGGAAAATGGAACGCACATAATTTCGGCTATGAATTCCATATACAATTGAGACCTGCAGATTGCAGCATGACGGAGCGAATTACCGGTTTTGCTGCGGTGCACAGGTGTACCAGCAAATTTCAGACGGACACATGCCAGAAACAGCCACGCCATCTTGCGGTTCGCAATTTGCCGAAACTTTCGAAACCGTTCTGGCCTATCTGCGTGATCGGCTGTTGGAAGAGGTAGAGAGACTTGATGAACATCTTGAGATCGAGGCTAAGTCCACCGAAGAGCGATTCATATGTGGACGCCCCGGATTGGCAAGACATTTTTTGATGTTTTGATCGGTTGCTTTCATATGTCCGGCCTGTTGATGCGATATTTGATAGATCGCTGGCCCTGATGGAAATCCGCAAACGAGGTTCCTGATCAAGATGACGCGCTCATGGGGTGCATTGAATCACACGGTGTAACCTCGTTTTTGGCTGATCATGTCACATCACTTTCTGCCATTACCAATTTCTGTGCCTTGCCTTCAAGCGGCGCTGATTCGCAAGGGGTTATAGCGCTGTCCTCTGGTCATAAGAACCCAGGCGATGCGAGCGGTCTTGTTGGCCAATGCGACAGAGACCAGTCTCACAGGTTTCTTTTCCAGCAGACCATTGATCCAGACCGCGGTCGGGCTCTTCTTGTTTCGATTGTGGCGAATAACAGCTGTCGCACCAATGACAAGCAGGCGGCGAATATACCGGTCTCCCTGCTTTGATATGCCAGCGAGCCTTACTTTGTCACCGCTTGAATGCTGTTTGGGGACCAGGCCAAGCCATGCGGCGAACTGCCGTCCGCTTTTGAATTGTCCCGGATCGCTGACGGTTGCCATCAGTGCAGTGGCTGTGATCACACCAATACCCGGAATGGCTGCCAGGCGCCTGCTGGCTTCATTTTGCCGGTGCCAGTCACGCAGGACCTTCTCAAGAGCCTGCAATTCTTCCTCCAGTTCGAGCAAGCGACGGGCAAGCGTTGCCAGCGCGACTTGTGCAATAGCCGGCAGGACATGCTTCTCGTCGTTTTCGTTGAAGATGGAATGAGCCAGCTTGACGATGTTCCTGACGCCGGGGGTGGTGACAAGACCGAACTCTGCACAATGAGCACGCAGTGCATTGGCTGCCATGGTGCGTTGCCGCACAATCAGGGAACGGGTTCGGTGTATCATCAGGATACTTTGCTGCTCAGGTGTTTTGACAGGCACGAAACGCATGGTGGGCCGCCTGACAGCCTCGCAAATCGCTTCAGCATCGGCAGCGTCATTCTTGCCCCGCTTTACGTAGGCCTTGACGTAGGCAGGAGGCATCAGTCTGACCTCATGACCAAAGGCTGCCAGGGTGCGAGCCCAATAATGGGCAGTGGCACAAGCCTCCATGCCGACAAGGCAAGCTGGCAGTTTCGAGAAAAAGCCTTTCAACTGTTTTCGCCGCAACCTTTTGATCACGATAACACTGCCATCATCGTCAACACCGTGAACCTGGAAGACACTTTTGGCAAGATCAAGCCCGATCGTGGTAACTTTCATAAGGACGCTCCTTCGTTATTTGTGGTTCATTCATCAACAACCACCTTACGACAATTCATTTGCCGGTATGAGGGGGCGTCCACCTCATCAAGACCTACACCGGTTACTTCAAAATGGTGCAGGGAATAGAGATGATGATGAACGGAATCAGGCGACAGCGTGAACAAGACAGCGAAAAACGCGTGGAGATGGTGGAATTCCGCCGACAGCTTGAAGAACAGATTGCCAGACTTGTCGACACGGAAGCTGCGCGAACTGTTTCTGGAGAGACTGAATGACGACGAGCTCCAGAGATTAAAGTTCGATTGGCCACTCTGGGCAAGGCTGAAGCAGCGTCCACCCCTGTCGGATTGGCGCACCTGGCTTATTCTGGGCGGGCGTGGCGCGGGGAAGACCCGTACCGGTGCACAATGGCTGAAGGGTGTGGCTCTGGGAGACCCGCACTACCCCGGCAGTAGCGGCGGCCGAATAGCACTTGTTGGCACGACCTATGAAGATATTCGTGATGTGATGATAGAAGGAGAATCCGGTCTGCTTGCCATATCGGACAAGTCGGAGCGTCCGCAATGGTTTGTCTCCAGGCGTGAACTCATCTGGCCGAACGGCACAGTTGGGAAATTGTTTTCTTCTGCCGACCCGGAAGGCCTGAGAGGAAGTCAGTTTGGCGCTGCCTGGAGTGATGATGCGGACAATTGGGAAAATCCGGTAATTCCTTTGGATGCGGGCCAGGAACGATACCAGATCATCGTCAGGGACGGATCGGGTTTCACTGCTCTGGAATCCGAAACCGCTTCGCCGCAATTCCTGCTGACGAGGGATCAGGCTCTGGAGATTGCCAGTGCAGACATGTTGCTGACCTTTCATGTTGCCCAAATCGCCGACAACGCCCAGCCCGGCGAAGAGACCACCCTTGAATACAATGTCAAAGAACTGAAGTAGGAGACAACCATGGTGGAAGAAAAAAACTGGTACCGCTCAAAAACCGTATGGGGTGCACTTGTTGCAATATTCGCGTCGGTTTCGGGGAGTTTCGGATTATCCATGGATGCTGGCAGTCAGGGACAGTTGACAGAGGCAATTCTTCAGTTGATCTCAGCTCTTGGTGCTGTTTTTGCCCTGTATGGCCGACTTACCGCAACCGATGTGATTTCATGAACGGGGTGGGAGATGACTCTGTTTCCTTTGCTGGCGAATATCCTTTCGCAGTTTTTGAATTTGGCAGATCGGTATTTGAAAGTGCGCCAGTTGAATGAGAAACTTGCGCAACTACAAAAGGCAAACGCTTATGAAAAACTCAAAAAAGCGGTCGTTGCACGTCGGAGGGCTGGCCGCGTTGCTAGGGACGGCGGCCTGCACGATACTGGATACCGCCGTGATCCGTGAACCAAAATGGTATTGCGAAGCGTTCCGCCCAATCACCTGGGGTGCCGCAGACAGCGCGGAGACGGTTACACAAATCTTCATGCATAACGCTGCCTGGGACAGTTTGTGCAAAGAAGCTCGAACCGGTTAACCATCTGAAAGGCGTTGCATTTTTCACACGATTTTGTTCATTCTTGGTTCATAGCAACTGTGTTAGATCCGTAGTCATGAGATTATTACGTCTAATTGCCCCTGTTTTGGCAGTAGTTTTGATGAACGCCGGTCCGGCTTCGGCCGACGCGTGCAGCGCACTTGCGCGTAATGCGGTCAAAGGAATTTCCGGCGCCACTCTTCTGTCAGTACAATCGGGTACAAAAAGCAACGGAAAAGTTGTATGTCATGTACGCATCAAGCTGCCACCAAAAGGTGGCAAGCCGGGGCGCGTGGTTACCAGAAAACTGAGCCCAGGCTAATTTCAGTTTCGGGGAGGCAAAATTGCGCATATTGATAGTCGAAGATGATCCGGATTTGAATCGCCAGCTGGTGGATGCCTGCATGGACGCTGGTTATGCAGTAGACAAAGCGACCGATGGGGAAGAAGGTCATTTTTTAGGCGATACTGAACCCTATGATGCGGTCATACTGGACATAGGCCTTCCGGGCATGGATGGTCTCACCGTTCTGGAAGAATGGCGCAAGGCCAACAAGGATATGCCGGTGCCGATGATTATCTTGCCAAGCCTTTTCATATTGAAGAAGTTCTGGCACGACTGAGGGCATTGATCCGTCGTTCGGCAGGCCATGCCTCTTCTGAACTGGTCAATGGTAACGTGGTGTTTGATACCAGGACGTCAAAAGTCACCCTTGAGGGAAAACCGGTCAAACTTACTTCGCATGAATTGCGGTTGCTTTCATACATGCTCCATCATCCCGGGCAAATTATTTCCAGAACCGAGTTGACGGAACATCTTTACGACCAGGATTTCGACAAGGATTCCAACACGATTGAGGTTTTCGTCGGTCGGTTACGTAAGAAACTCGGAGCAGATTTCATCGAAACTGTTCGCGGTCTGGGGTATCGCCTTCAGGAAGACGGATGAAGCCAAAACCGCAATTTCTGCAGTTCCTTTTTCCCAACACCCTAGCATGGCGCCTGTTCCTGCTGTCGTCGATTGCTGCTCTGGCAGGTGTCGCTGCGGTAGCATATTTCATATCTGCCGACTATCGCAGGAGTGCAGAGTCCCGACTGGAAGAACTGCTCACTGCCAACATATTCAATCTTATGGGCAGTGTCCAAACGGATGAAGGTGAAAAACTGATGGGGCTGCCGGACCTGGGAGATGCCCGATACAGTCTGTTTGATTCCGGCTGGTACTGGTCCATCGAAGAAGTAGGAGAACCGGCTAACCGCCTTTCAAGTCCGTCCCTTTCTGATCGCAAAATAGAGATACCGTCATCAAGCGATTTTGACGAAACATTTCAACGAACATTTGAAATAGTGGAAAAGGAAGGGCAAATTCTTTCCGGACTTGAAGCACAGGTATTTCTGGGCGAGGGCAATGATCTGTTCAGTTTCAAGATAACCGCCAACAGGAGCTCGCTTGAAGCCGAAATTAGCGATTTCAGCCAGAGACTGTTTCTCACCCTTTCAATCTTCGCATTTTCGATTGTGCTTGTTATGTCACAACTGGTCCGTTTCGGACTAAGGCCGGTGTCGAAAGCGACCAGGCTTCTGACCGAAGTTAGAAGCGGCGAGGCAAAACGTATCGAAGGCACCTATCCGGACGAAATACAGCCGTTTATCGATGAAACCAATGCCCTGATCGAATCCAATAACACGATTGTGGAACGGGCGCGCACCCAGGTCGGCAATCTGGCTCATTCGCTGAAAACTCCGTTGGCGATCCTGCAAAATGAGTTGCCGGGCGTGCCAGCAGAAAAGCAGGAGTTATTCCAGGAACAAATAGAAAATATGCGCCAGCAGGTACAGGTCTATCTGGATCGTGCGCGCATTTCCGCCCGTAGTTCCACTGCAATAGCCAAAACACCCCTAAAAGAGGAACTCGAGAAACTTGTTTCTGTCGTTGCAAAATTAAGTCCCAATACCGACATTTCCGCCGAGCTGGATGATGTCGAGCAAGTCAACTTCGAAGGTGAAAAACATGATTTGCAGGAAATTTTCGGCAATCTCATCGAAAACGCGACCAAGTATGCAAAGTCGCAGGTCTCGGTAGGTGCCGGATATGAAGACGGCTGGGTAGTCGTGGACGTTCAGGATGACGGGGACGGAATGTCTGATGAAGAAATCGAAAAGGCAATGCGCCGTGGTGGTCGCATTGATGAGGGGAAATCCGGATGGGGGCTGGGTCTGTCTATCGTGACAGATATTGTCGATGAGTATTCCGGCAAATTCGAACTCTCGAGATCCGGACTGGGCGGCTTGAAGGCAACAATCACACTTCCTGCACGAAAATAATGACTCTTTCATCAAATTTTGGACATTTTCCGATCTAATCTAGAGATATCAAATGCGGTTAGAAACCTATAAATGACATTATCAAAGTCCAACTCTGCGACGGGTGCAATTACCCTCGCAATCACTGCTCTGGTCCTTGCCGGATGTAACGCTACCAACCAGGATATCGGTCGGGTTACGGGTGCTGTTGCAGGCGGAGTGCTAGGAAACCAGATCGGCAGTGGTTTCGGTCGGGTGGCCGCTACGATTGCCGGAGCACTGGCAGACGGCCTGATTGGTGACAGCGTTGGCAGAAGGCTGGATCAAACAAGCCGTCGGGCTGCACTTCAGGCAGAATACAATGCGTTGGAACGCGGTGCCCCTGGTCAGCCGGTTCGCTGGCAGGGTACAAATGGTACCTATGGACAGGTTGTGCCGCAGCAGACCTATCAGGTGGGATCGCAGAATTGCCGCCGTTATTCACATACTATTTACGTTGACGGTACTCCCCAGCAGGCCAGTGGTACGGCTTGCCGTAATCCGGACGGAACCTGGACTCCTTTGAGTTAAGCGCCTGAATTTTTGACTTATTCGTGAACCGAATTTATTGCTTCACCAGCAATGAGGACACCTTACCGCCTTTATTGGCGGCGGGTAAGCAATTATGTAGGTTCCATGTTTGTCTGGCTGCTCATTCTTACCCTGCTAATCTGCTCGTTGGCACTTGCCTTCAGCGGAATATGGCGTTCTGACAGGAAATCCACTGGCTCTGTTTCACAGCAGGACCAGGCCCTTTATCATGCAAGAATTTCGGAAATCGACACCGACTTCGAACTGGGAAGAATTGATGAAGATGCCAGGGATGCTGCGAAAAACGAACAGGCCCGGATGTTGTTGAAACTGTCCCGGTCGAGTGTAAATCCCGGTGAAATGTCGCGATCAAATACTTTCCTGCTGATTGCGGCTGCGATGGTATTCGTTCCTGTGTTGTCACTTTTGATCTATCAACAACTTGGAACCCCAGACCTCCAAACCCAAATCGCAGGCAGGGATACCCAGCAAGCACAATCCAGCTTGGAAGAATTGATAGCCGCCGCCGAAAAACAGCTTGCGGAAAACCCTGACGATATCCGCGGATGGCGTGTAGTGGCCCCGGTCTATATGAGAACCGGCAGACTTGATAAAGCGGCCAACGCGCTAAGAAACCTCATGAGGCTTGGTCAAGACAATCCAAAGACGAAACGCACGTTGGCGGAGGTTCTGGTGCTACAGGCCAACAATCGTGTAAACAATGAGGCTTTTGGACTTTTCAAGGAAGTACTGGCAACAAATTCCGAGGATGCCAGCGCAAGGTTTTTCGTGGCTATTGGAGAATTGCAGCGTGGAAATGAAGCCCTGGCCCGCAATATCTGGGAAGAAATGAGAGACTCGGCTTCAGGTACGGAGCCCTGGTTGCCTGGTGTTGTTCGTCAGTTGCAGATGCTGGACGGGGAGCCTCCAAAATCCGATAATTTCTCGGCTGAGCAACTGGAACAGATAGAAGGAATGGTTTCCGGCCTCGCAGAGCGTCTGGACGATGAACCGGAGGACAAATCCGGTTGGGTTCGTCTCGTGCGCTCCTATCTGGTACTTCAAAGACCGGAAGATGCAAAACGTGCCCTTGCCAAAGTGCGCCTTCAGTTTGAAAATGACCTTCAGTTGATCTCGGAATTGGAAGCCATGATTGAGCAATACGAGCACCAGAAGGCGACGCAATGACCAGAAAACAAAAACGTCTGGCTGGTATCGCTGTTATAGGGACTGTCATCGCTGTGGCAGCCTTGTTGGTGACTACTGCCTTGCGCGATGAGATCGTGTTCTTTTACGATCCCACGGATGTCGTTGAGAATGCCAAGGTTTCGCCGGGCCAGAAGTTTCGTCTCGGTGGCCTGGTGGCAGATGGCAGTGTGATACGGGCTGAAGCAGTTGTACGGTTTGTTGTAACGGATGGAGCACATGCTGTCCCGGTTACCTATAACGGCCTGTTGCCGGACTTGTTCCGCGAAGGGCAGGGCGTAATTGCCGAGGGGCAGTTGAACGCAACCGGACAGTTTGTTGCAAGTAATGTGCTGGCAAAACACGATGAAAATTATATCCCCAAGGAACTGGAGCACGTCCTGAAAGAAAAGGATGTCTGGAAAGGGGAAGCGCAACAATGATTGCTGAACTTGGTCATTTTGCGTTAATTCTGTCCCTGGCCATCGCACTGGTGCAGTCTACGCTGCCGCTGGTAGGTGCATGGAAACAAAATAACGATTTGATGGCAATTGGCTCGAGTGCCGCACTCACTGGTTTCCTGCTGATATCCTTTTCTTTTGCTGCACTCACACACTCTTACGTGACATCCGATTTCAGCCTCTTGAACGTCTGGCAGAATTCACATTCGGATCAGCCACTGCTGTATAAATTCACCGGTGTCTGGGGCAATCATGAAGGGTCCATGCTGCTCTGGGTTCTTATTCTTGCGCTGTTTTCTGCGATGTTGGCCGCCTTTGCCAGGAACCTGCCTGCCGATCTCAAAGCCAATGTGCTGGGTGTCCAGGGACTGGTTACGGTGGCGTTCCTGTTGTTTATCATATTCACCTCCAATCCGTTTGAACGAATTCCGCCTGTGTTGGAAGGCCGGGACCTGAACCCGATTCTTCAGGATATCGGCCTGGCCATTCACCCACCGCTTCTTTATGTCGGTTATGTCGGTTTCTCCCTGACGTTTTCGTTTGCAGTTGCAGCCTTGATCAGCGGCCGGATTGACGGCGCCTGGGCGCGTTATGTCAGGCCTTGGGCGCTGCTCGCCTGGATTTTTCTCACTGCCGGCATCGCAATGGGCTCTTATTGGGCCTATTACGAACTCGGCTGGGGAGGCTGGTGGTTCTGGGATCCGGTAGAGAATGCTTCCTTCATGCCATGGCTCATGGGTACCGCACTGATGCATTCCGCGCTGGTTATGGAAAAACGTGATGCGCTCAAAATCTGGACGATTCTGCTTGCCCTGCTGACCTTCTCCCTTTCGCTTTTGGGAACCTTTATCGTGCGATCCGGTGTCCTTACTTCCGTCCACAGTTTTGCTAGCGATCCCACCCGTGGTGTTTTTATTCTGGTGATCCTGTTGTTGTTCATCGGTGGCTCACTTGCGTTGTTTGCCTTGCGCGCCAACGTGCTGCAACAAGGCGGACTGTTCCAGCCGATCTCGCGGGAGGGCGCACTTGTTTTCAATAACCTGTTTTTAACCGTCGCGTGCGCAACGGTTTTGCTGGGAACTCTTTATCCGCTTTTTCTGGAAGCGCTTGATGGATCCAAGATCTCGGTAGGCCCTCCCTACTTCAATCTTACCTTCGGGCCGTTGATGATCCCGATTCTGCTAGCACTCCCCCTTGGGCCGCTCATGTCCTGGAAGCGCTCCGACTTGTTCCCGGTTCTGCAAAGGCTTTACCTGATAGCCGGTGCATCTTTGCTAGTCACGGTGATTGTGCTTGGATACATGCATGGTGGGCAGGCACTTGCATCACTTGTTATAGGACTGAGTGTTTGGGTGATGCTCGGCGCAGTCGCAGAGATATTTCAGCGGTCCGGCTTTCGCAAAAACTCTCCATCTGTGGCATTTGCCCGAATGCGGGGACTTCCCGGTGCAATGTGGGGGACGGCGGTTGCCCATTTCGGAGTCGGCCTGATGGTTCTGGGTATTGTAGGTGCGACCTCATTCAGCCAGGAACAGGGAGCAGCCCTCAAACCTGGTGAAAGCCTGAACATTGCTGGATTTACCCTGGTTCATTCCGGCATTGTTCGGCATCAGGGACCCAACTATGCTCAGGAAACGCTGTCCGTGTCGGTTCGTGAGGGTGGTGTCGAGAGTTTTGTCCTAACACCGGCCAAGCGGGTTTACACGGCGCGCCAATCGGCAACCACAGAAGCATCCATCAAGTCCCTTTGGTTCTCGCAGCTCTATCTGTCAGTCGGTGATACGGACGAACAGGGACGAACGGTTCTCAGAGCATGGTGGAAATCGCAGGTTATTCTCGTTTGGCTTGGACCTATCCTGATGGCAATTGGGGGAGTTTTTTCCCTTGCAGATCGGCGCCTGCGGGTTGGCGCTCCTGTAACATCCCGCAAAAAACGGGACGTTGCCAATGCGTAAGTTAGTGACTTCGGCTTTTGCCTTTTTAGTGCTGATTTGCTGTTCCACAGCCGCAGTTGCAATCAATCCGGACGAGGTGCTGGATGACCCGGTGCTCGAACAGCGTGCCCGAGCACTATCGGCAGAAATCCGTTGTCTTGTCTGTCAGAACCAGTCGATTGACGATTCCGATGCCCAGCTTGCCCGCGACTTGCGCGTGCTGGTTCGTGAAAAGCTGGTAGAAGGATTGACTGACGCAGAAGTTCTCGATTTTCTGGTTGCTCGTTATGGCGAGTTTGTCCTTCTCAAACCACGTTTTAACACCGGAACATTGGTGCTTTGGATCGCTCCTTTGGCGTTGCTGCTGATTGCGGGAATACTGATAATTCTTCGCGCAAGAAAACCCATCGATCAATCAGGAAAAACAGCCGTCCTCACGGAAGTGGAACGCGAAGCTCTCGACAGGCTGATAGACAAACGGGACTGAAAATCTTTATTGTTTCACAGCTTTATCCTGGCAATGTGATTTGCTTTGCACGGACAAGCCGTTAAATTCCTGATTCAACACGGCACCCATATTTTTGGTGCGACAAACCTTATGATCAGGGATTTCAGCATATGTCTACTACACAGCGATTGGATTTCGATGGCAGTCTCGGCGCCAAGCTTTCTGCGCGACTGGATTTGCCGGAAGGGCCGGTAAGGGCCTACGCAATATTCGCCCATTGTTTTACTTGCTCCAAGGATTTGCACGCAACTCGACGTATCTCCGCTGCCTTGTCCGATCGCGGTATTGCTGTTCTGCGATTTGATTTCACGGGGCTTGGCAAAAGCGGTGGAGAGTTCGCGTCGACCAACTTCTCCTCCAATCGTCAGGACCTGATCATTGCAGCGGATTATCTGCGTCAGAATTTTGAAGCACCGGCACTGCTGATCGGTCACTCTCTTGGAGGGGCGGCGGTCCTGTCGGTTGCCGGAGAGATACCTGAAGTTAAGGCTGTGACGACGATCGGTGCTCCTGCCGAGGCTGCCCATGTCGTCCATAATTTTGGCGCGAAAATTGACGAGATTACGGAAAAGGGCGAGGCAGAAGTTTCTCTCGGCGGGCGTGCATTTAACATCCAGAAGCAGTTCCTGGATGATTTGGCCGCCAACGATGTGCTCGATAAAGTCGCCTCCATGAAAAAACCGCTGATGGTAATGCATTCCCCGATTGATGATACGGTCGGTGTGGAAAATGCCACCCAGATTTTCATCGCGGCCAAACATCCAAAGAGCTACGTGTCGCTTGATAAGGCGGATCATCTGGTCAGCAAGAACGAGGATGCAGATTTTGCCGCGTCCATCATTGCCGCCTGGGCCGAGGGATATGTTTCAGATGCTACCGCACCCGAAAAGGAGGTTGCGGAAGGGATTGTGCGCATCAGCGAAACTGGCGGCGGGAAGTTTCAAAACCGTGTTCTGGCCGGTTCCCACAGGCTGCTGGCGGATGAGCCGAAATCTGTTGGTGGCCTCGATTCCGGGCCGACACCTTACGGCTACCTTTCCGCAGCGCTTGGAGCCTGTACTGCAATGACAATGCGGATGTATGCGGATTTCAAAAAGCTGGATGTTGGCAAGATTACCGTGGACGTCTCTCATTCCAAGGTTCATGCGGCAGATTGTGAAATTTGTACCCAGGATGAAACATCAGCGGGCGGCAAGATTGATGTGTTTGAACGCAAAATCGATATTGGGGGACTGGAGGACGAATCCCTGCGAGCAAAAATGCTTGAGATTGCTGACAAATGTCCGATTCATAAAACCCTGGAAAAAGGTGCGAAAGTCGCAACCGGTTACAAGGGGTAAGTTTCTGTAACAACAGAGAAACTTGCTTGCGTAGTTGCTGGTTGGCGAAAGATTCCCCGAAATAAGGCACAAATAAGGCTTTGTTTTATTACGAAAATTTAATTTCGCGGACATAGTTCCGTAATTTTGACTTCCCCATATTGGGACTATCGATGGTGTGCAGCCATGTCGATCCGGGTATTCGGATCAGTAACCTGTGTGCAGACCATAATCGTCTTGTGAATGGATATGAGGAAGTAAACATGAATTCACCCCGCTCAAAGAAATCATTGCGGAGCCTTTTGCTGGTCACCGCGGTAGCAGTTGGTGTCGCCGGATTTGGCGTCGGCAGCGCACAGTTTTTCCCCGTCAACAACACGCTGGCTGATGCTGTGAAGGTTGCTGCACCAGCCGTTTTCAATTTTGCAAATGTGGTTGATGCGGTTTCACCGGCTGTTGTCAGTGTACGCGTAGAATCCGCCATCGAACCGGCTTCAGACTTCGAGGGGTTTGATTTGGATCGCCGTGGGCGGGAATTCTTTGAAGAGTTTTTCCGTAACGGTCCGCGAGGTGACCGGAAGCCCAAATGGCCTGGCCGCCGGTTCGGCAAGTCTCAGGGTTCAGGCTTCTTTGTCAGCGAAGATGGCTACATAGTCACAAACAATCATGTCATCGACAATGGTTCCAAATTTACTGTAGTCACCGCAGACGGTGAAGAACTGGACGCGACACTGGTTGGAACTGATCCCCGCACGGATCTGGCGGTACTGAAAGTCGCTTCCGATGAGAAATTCACCTATGTTGATTTCAGCGAGAAACTTCCGCGCATCGGGGAATGGGTCGTCGCTGTCGGCAATCCGTTCGGTCTGGGCGGCACCGTTACAGCCGGCATCGTATCAGCCCATGGCCGAGAAATCGGTGCCAGCCGCTATGATGACTTCATCCAGATTGATGCGGCCGTCAACAAGGGAAATTCCGGCGGACCTGCCTTTAACCTCAACGGGGAAGTGATCGGCGTAAACACAGCTATCTTTTCTCCATCCGGCGGCAATGTCGGTATCGCATTCGCTATTCCCGCAGCACTTGCCGATGACGTTGTAGACGAACTCATCGACAATGGTTCGGTTACCCGTGGTTGGCTCGGTGTCCAAATCCAGCCTGTAACTCCCGAAATCGCTGAGTCCCTGGGTCTGGATATTGAGGACGGTACAATCATCACTTCTACCCAGGAAAACAGCCCCGCAGAAGGAACTGGCCTTGAAGCAGGTGACATCATCTCATCTGTAAACGGAGAGCCAATTAAAGGACCAAAGGAACTTGCGCGGGTCGTTGCTTCCTTCCAGCCGGACTCCGAAGTCACCATGGAAATCTGGCGTGATGGCAAAAAACAAACCGTCGAAGTCACACTGGGAGAACTCCATCAGACTGCTATTGTGCGCGGAGGTGAGAATGCGAAACCGACGCGCCTGAAAAAGCTGGGCCTTGCACTGGAGCCCACCGAAGAGGGATTGAAAGTCATCCGTGTTCGCCCTGGCAGCCGTGCAGATGAAAAGGGCATCCGTGAAGGAGATGTAATCGTATCGGTTAACGGTGCCGGCATTGAAACCCTGGGCGATCTGCGTTCAGGCCTCAAGTCAGCGCGCGAATCAGGTCGTAAATCTGCACTGCTTCAGTTGAAACGGCGTGGCAGCAACGTGTTCGTTCCCGTGCCACTGGACCGTGGATAACTGAAATGAATTCGACATACCCGCACCCCTCCGGCCGCTTCCAAGCGGGATGTTGAAAAGACGGTGGGCCATTCCCCTGTGGCCCACCGCATTTTGTTTTCATAATTGAAGAAATTTCGTATGTTGGTCCCCATGAGAATATTACTTGTAGAAGATGACCGCGAAGCTGCTGACTATATCGTCAGAGCCTTCAAGGAAGCCGGTCAGGTTCTGGTTCATGCCGCAGACGGGGAATCCGGAAGACACATGGCCGAAACTGAACAATTCGACGTTTTCATTCTGGACCGAATGCTTCCGAAACTGGATGGGTTAAGCCTGCTCAAACTCGTCCGTGATGAGGGCAATGCAACTCCGGCCCTTATCCTGTCCGCTTTGGGAGAAGTGGATGACAGGGTGGAAGGGCTTCGGTCCGGCGGTGACGATTATCTTGCCAAGCCGTACGCGTTTTCTGAACTGCTTGCACGGGTGGAGGTGCTGGGGCGCAGGAATGCCGGTATTTCCGATTCAGAAACACAGCTTCAGGTAGGCGATCTGGAACTGGACCGGTTGGCCCATACCGTTCATCGCGGTGGTGAAAAAATCCTTCTTCAGCCCCGTGAGTTTCGCCTGCTTGCCTATCTCATGCAGAACGAGGACAGGGTTGTTACCCGCACCATGCTTCTCGAAAAAGTCTGGGATTATCATTTTGATCCGCAGACCAATGTCGTTGATGTCCATATATCAAGGTTGCGCAGCAAAATCGACAAGGGCTTTGAGGGCCAGATGCTGCAGACTGTTCGTGGTGCGGGATACAAATTATCGGACCCAGGTGTTTAACGATGCTGGCCCGCCTGCGTTCACTGTTTCGCGTTACCGCAGTACGCCTCTCCATTATATACACGATTATCTTCGGGCTTCTCGCGGTTGGCATCGTTGCATATATGACCGGAGCAACCGTCAATGTATTGCGAAACCAGTTTGAGGAATCGATCAATCAGGAAATCGTTGGCTTGTCCCGCGTATATCGACAACGCGGTCTCGCCTATCTCATTGCTACCCTGGAACGCCGGGCCAAGCGACCGGGAGCCAACCTTTATGTCGTCACAAACCCCACCGGCGACATTATTGCCGGCAATGTACCGCGTCTCCAGCGTGGGGTCATGAAACGCAATGGTTGGACCGGCAGGCCTTTTCGCTATTACCGTTATGGAGATGACAGGCAGGAGGACAATCGGGCAATCGCCCGAATTGTTGAAGTTCCCGGTGGCATCCGTATTCTTGTTGGTCGCGATATCGGTGAACATGAAGAGTTTCGGGAGGTCGTATCCCGCGCTTTCAAGCTGGCAATTGGCACCATGCTGGCGCTTGGTATTCTGACCTGGTTTTTTGTCGGGCGGCGTGCGCTGAGGCGCATCGACGATGTTTCAAAGGCTTCAGTGCGAATTATGGGCGGTGACCGTTCAGAACGCCTGCCGGTTAGTGGAACTGGCGATGAATTCGACAGGCTCTCTGAAAATCTCAATCACATGCTGGACCGTATCAACCGTCTGGATGAAGGTTTGAAGCAGATGTCGGACAACATCGCCCACGACTTAAAAACACCCATCACCCGTCTGCGCAACAAGGCCGACAACGCATTGACGCTGGCTGGCGGGAGCGGTGACCAACATATGGCGCTTGAGGAAATCATTTCCGACTGTGATCAGATTGTAAAAACCTTCGATGCTCTGCTGATGATTTCGCGCGTTGAATCCGGTTCCACTGTCGCCGGCATGGAACAAATCAATTTGTTTGAACTGGTGTCAGACGTCCATGAACTTTATGAAGCTGCGGCTGAAGAGGAGGGCGCGGAACTGCTGCTGAACGCCAAGGACACCGGTGTAAAAATAAAGGGCAATCGCGAGCTTCTTAGCCAGGCGGTTTCCAACCTGATTGACAATGCCCTGAAATATGCTGTTCCATCTGCTGAGAAGGCCCAGATAACACTAAGCATTGCCCATCGGGATAAGGGAATGGCCATAGTCGTTGCAGACAATGGACCTGGAATTTCTCCTGGGGATCGCGACAGGGTCACAGAGCGCTTTGTTCGCCTCGACAAAAGCCGTAATCAACACGGCAACGGATTGGGGTTGAGCCTTGTAAAGGCAATTGCGAAACTGCATGGCGCAACCCTTTTGATAGAGGACAACGAGCCCGGTCTGCGCGCTGTGATAGTTACCGGTGACAGCGGGAGGCTTGCGGATGGCTGAACTTGAATTGCCTATCCGTACGAGACCTGAACTAAGGCCGCTCGATGAGACAGCAGCGGCAAGTTATTACGCTGTATGGGCGGAGGAGAATCCTGCCGCTGTAAAACTGAATGACGCTCAGAAAAACCTGCTCGAGGCGGTATTCAGCCTTTCTCCCTACCTCAAGGATTGCGCGGTTCGCGAAGGAGAATTTATCAGCACAGCATTGGCTTTGGGTTACGACGAGGCATTGCAGGAGCTGTTGGCAGGCACTGAAACACTGGCATTGCGTGAAACGGATGAAAAGCCGTTCATGAAATCCCTGAGAATTGCCAAACGCAGGTTCGCCTTATTGTGTGGCCTGGCGGATCTTAACGGTGACTGGAAAGATCGTGAGGTAACGCGCAACCTTTCAACTTTTGCCAGCACCTGTCTTTCCGCATGCCTTGATTTTTTGTTGTTGAAATATCACCGCGAAGAAAAACTCATCCTGGCAGATGAAAGCGACCCGCAAATCGGGTGCGGCCTTGTGGTTCTCGGCATGGGAAAATTCGGCGCTGAAGAACTGAATTATTCTAGCGATATCGACCTGATCGTATTCTATGATAGTGCTGCTGATCTCGAAATATGTTCAGATGATCCGGTGACGGTTCTCAACCGGATGATCAAGCACCTGGTCAAGCTGATGCAGGAACGTACCTCGGACGGCTATGTGTTCAGGACTGATCTGCGCTTGCGTCCTGATCCATCCTCAACCCCGCTTGTAATTCCGACCATCGCTGCGCTCCACTACTATGAGGGTCAGGGACAGAACTGGGAACGCGCTGCGATGATAAAGGCGGTTCCGGTTGCCGGAGACATGGAGGCGGGCAGAAGATTCCTCAAGGAACTCACTCCATTTATCTGGCGAAAGTATCTCGATTTCGCAGCTATCCAGGATGTGCATTCCATCAAACGCCAAATCCATGCTCACAAGGGCCACGGTGAAATTCGCGTAAAGGGACACAATATCAAGCTGGGTCGAGGTGGCATCCGGGAGATCGAGTTTTTTGTCCAGACTCAACAACTGATAGCAGGGGGACGAAACCCGCAATTGCGCATTCGTGGTACAGATGACGCCCTGTTTGCCTTGCAAAAGGAAGGATGGATTGAAGGCAATGCTGCAGGGGATCTGTCTCGCGCTTACTGGTATTTGCGTCAGATAGAACATTGCCTGCAAATGGTTGAGGATCAGCAAACTCACGTCCTGCCGGATGAAAATGACGGCCTGAAGCAGATCGCAGCCATGATGGGGGAGCGTGATGTCAGAACCTTCAGCAATCACATCATGAAAACCCTTAAATGTGTTGAAGGCTATTATGCGGCGCTGTTTGAAACCGCGCCCGAACTTTCGGCTGTTGGCGGCAATCTGGTATTCACCGGACAGGATGATGATCCCGATACTGTGGAAACACTGCAGACCTTGGGTTTCGAGCAACCTGGCAGTGTGATCAAGGTGGTCAAAAACTGGCATGTAGCCAAGATGCCAGCTCTGCAGACCAGCCAGGCACGCGAACTGCTAACCGAACTCGTACCGGAACTGCTTGAAGCGTTTGGAAAATCCGCCAAGCCGGATCAGACACTTTATACATTCGATGAATTCCTGTCCGGACTACCGGCCGGTATTCAACTGTTCTCGATACTCAAATCCAATCCGGCCCTCAACACGCTTCTTGTGCGTATCCTGACGGCAGCACCGGCCATGGCCGAACAGATTTCCCGTAAACCTCATGTGTTTGATGCAATGCTTGAACCTCGCGTGGCTGACGAGGTGCCCGACCGCGAATACCTGGAAAACGCACTGCAAGCAGGGCTGGCTTCGATTGAAAATTACGAGATGAAACTCGACCAGGCACGGCGCTTCTTTCGGGAAATCCGGTTTCAGATTTCCTCCCGGTTTTTTGCCGGTTCGCTGGATTATCACAAGACGGCCCTGGCGGTCAGCAATCTTGCAGAAGCAATGGTATCGGGATTGCTGCGGGTAGTGGAAGAAGAGTTTCAAAAGCGGCATGGGAATATCCCGGGGGCAAGAGTGTGCGTGCTGGCCATGGGAAGGCTGGGCAGTCGCGAATTGACTGCAAGCTCCGATCTTGACCTGATTTTCCTGTATGACTTTGATGAGAATATCCTTGAGTTAAACGGGCCCAAGCCACTGGATCCAACCTTGTATTTTGTCCGGTTTATCCAGCGCTTTATTGCTGCCATGAGCTCACCAACCGCTGAGGGGAGAATATTTGAGCTGGACTTCCGGCTCCGGCCTTCTGGAAACGCGGGGCCTTTGGCAACTCATGTGGGAGCGTTTTTCAAATATCAGCGCGAGGATGCCTGGATTTGGGAATCCCAGGCATTGACCCGTGCAAGACCGGTCGCCGGAGATACGCAGATTTGCGACCGTATCGTGAGAGAAATTCCAGTAATCCTGAAAGAAAAATCTACATCCAAAGAGCTGGAAGCTGAAATTTACAAAATGAGGATGTTGATTGAAAAAGAAAAGGGATCTGACAATCCCTGGGATGTCAAAACCAGTCCGGGTGGTCTTCTGGACATTGAATTCATCGCACAATGGCTTGTTCTGAAACACAACGATGGAAACCAGGTACCGATCGGCACGAGGGAAATTCTGCAGTCCGGTCTGGCCGGACGCATGCAGCCGGAACAACGGGACTGCTTAGTTCAGGCCTTTGATTTGTTCTCTGGCATCATGCATTTGTTGCGGACCTGCATCGGCGAAATTGAAGGCGCTGAAGAGTTTCCGCAAGGGGTTAGGGAAGTAATCTGCACGGCGCTCGATTTACCCAACATCGAGACGTGTAGAGCGCACCTGGCATCCACCCAGAAAGATGTGCGGGAGACATTTCTCGAGCTGTTAGGACAAAAGGAATAGGAAATTTCGAAATTGGTGGCGGCCAAATCACCAAAGGAGATGGCATGAATGGGGTGTGAGCGGTCATGCATCCCGACTCGGATAGAGTGCTGGGAGAGGCGGATAGGCTGCAGGCTGGATGTCATCTTAGGGCATTGCGACCCTGTAAAGGAGATTACCCGCCGCCTGTATCTGAACGACCAGCGTGAGGCCCGGTTCGGTCCGGTGACCTCGTATAGGAGTTTGGCGTGGCCGTTCACACCCTTGTCAGGGTTCCGCCGCTCACCAACGGGAGAAGTTTAGCCATGTCCTTTATCGGTGTCGATCTTCACACGACGTCTTTCACGGTCTGCCGGCTTGAAGCTGACGGCAGCGAGATATTTGAAACCTACCAGCTGGCAGCGGCCGATCTGGAACGGTTCTGCCTGAGCCTTGATGCGGACGACGAGATTGCCGTGGAGGCGACGGGCAATTCGGCCTGGTTTCGTGACGAGGTGGTCGCTTGCGTCGGCCGTGTTGTCGTGGTCAACCCGAGGCAGTTCGGCGTGATCCGCAAGTCGGTGAAGAAGACGGACAGGAACGATGCCCGGGCACTGGCCTTCTTCCTGTCGAAGGACATGCTGCCCGAGACGCGTGTGAAGACGGTTGCCGAGAGCGAGTTGGCGTCACTCACCCACACGCGCGATCTTCTGGTCAAGCAGCGCACCCGGCTCATCAACAAGATCCATGCGCTGCACACGCGCCACGGCGTCAAGCTGAAGAAGGAAAGCCTGGGCTCGAAGCGGCGGCTCAATGCTCTGGAGGTCGGCCGGTTCTCGACACTGGAACAGGTCGAGTTGAAGGCCCTGCGCGACCAGGCGCTGAGGCTTATGGCGACGATTGGCGAACTGGACGGTGCGATCGAAGAGGCCGCCCGGGAACTGGATGGCTACGACGGCCTCGTCTCAATCAAGGGCATCGGTCCGCGCTCGGCGGCCGTGCTCCTGTCGGGGATCGGCAACGTCGATGACTTCGAGGACGCCGACAAGCTGGCTGCCTATGTGGGCATCGTCCCGCGCGTCAGCCAGTCGAACGAAACCGACAACCGGGGGCGGATCACCAAACGCGGCAACAAGCTGATGCGCACCACGCTGGTTCAGTGCACGCTCATTGCCATCCGATACTCGGGCTACCTCAATGCCTTCTACCAACGCATCAAGGCCAGGCGCGGGGCCGGCAAGGCGATCATCGCGACCGCACGTAAACTGCTCGCGATCATCTACGACACGCTCAAGAACGGCTGGGTCTTCGAGGACTTTCCGGCCTTCAAGATCGCGGGGCAGAACATTCCCGCTGGACAACCATCATAGGAGCCGTCAACAATGAAGTTTACACCCAACTGGGACAAAAGGACTATGCGGCTGAAATCGCGCAGATCCGGGCATCCGGCGCTGACAGCGTATATTTCTTCCTGCCCGGAGGAATGGGCATTGCCTTCATGAAACAGTATGCGGCTTCCGGCGTCGATGTGCCGCTGGTGGGCCCGGCTTTCTCCTTTGACCAGGGCATCCTGCAGGCCGTGGGCGCAGCAGCCCTTGGTGTGAAGAACACTTCGCAATGGAACAAGGATTTGGACAATGCTGCTAACAAGGATTTTGTTGCTTCATTCCAGGCTGAATACGGGCGTCTTCCCTCTCTGTATGCTAGCCAGGGATATGACACGGCTAACCTGATTCTGTCCGCTATGGGAAAGGCAAGTGTCGGAGATGCGTCTGCTTTCCGCTCAGCGCTGAAAGCAGCAGACCTTGATTCCGTTCGCGGCAAATTCTCGTTTACGTCAAACCAGCATCCGGTTCAGGACATCTATGTTCGTGAAGTTGTGCAGGAAGGCGACATCTTCACCAACAAGCTTGTTGCCAAAACGATGAGCGATCACGGCAATGCCTATACCGGCGATTGCGCCCTCTGATTACTAACGAGCTTTCGGTTTCCGGGATTTGCACTCACGCAATCCCGGAAACCCTCTATTGAATTATCCATGTCTGCGGTTCTTTTTATCGAACAGCTCCTGAACGGGTTGCAGTTTGGCGTGATGCTGTTTTTGATGGCATCCGGCCTCACCCTTGTTTTTGGCGTCATGGGCTTGATTAATCTGGCTCATGGTTCGCTGTTTATGGTGGGAGCATTTGCAGCAGCAGCGGTTGCAGGTGCCACCGGTTCGTTCCTGCTGGCGCTGATTGCTGCGCTGGCTGCAGCAGCCGCGGCCGGGGCAATTGTCGAATTACTGGTAATTCGCCGCCTGTATGCACGTGATCACCTGGATCAGGTGCTGGCAACCTTTGCCCTGATCCTGATTTTTTCGGAAGGAACGCGCTGGGTATTCGGCTCCTTTCCTCTTTACCTCGATACGCCAAGTTATCTGTCCGGTCCGGTAACCCTGCCAGGCGGCATTGAGTATTCATCTTTCCGGCTTGCAATCATTGTAGTGGGACTGCTCATTGCCGCCGGACTGTTCCGCCTGATTTCCCGAACCCGTTTGGGAATTCGCATTCGTGCCGGGGAGAGCGACCGCGAGATGATCGCCGCACTCGGTGTTGATATCTCCAAACTTTACACGATCGTATTTGCTATCGGCGCAGCACTTGCCGGGCTGGCAGGCGCAATGGTTGGCGCTATCCAATCGGTTGAGGTTGGGATGGGTGAACCCGTATTGATCCTTGCCTTCGTCGTGATCGTTATCGGTGGCATCGGCTCCATAAAAGGAGCCCTGATCGGATCCATCCTCGTGGGCGTTACGGATACACTTGGTCGGTTCCTGCTTCCGGTGGTGTTCGGTGCCTTTATGGACCCATCCTCCGCCACGCTAATCGGGTCCGCACTTGCGTCCATGTCTATCTACATCCTGATGGCAATTGTCCTGCTGGTAAGGCCGCAGGGCCTGTTCGGGGTGTAACGATGGATCGCGAAACCCTCATCAACTGCGCCATATTGTTGGGAATGATTGCTGTTCCGCTCTGGGCCTGGTCGACAGACGAGCCGTTTACCATCACGCTGGCAACCCGTGTTGCAATTCTTGCCCTTGCAGGGGTAGGTCTCAATATCGCACTGGGAACCGGTGGCCTCGTAAGCCTTGGTCACGCCGCTTTTTTCGGGATAGGCGGATATGCGATGGGAATACTTGCAAGCCACGCACAAAACTTCGATCCCCTGCTCGAATGGCCCATCTTGATCGAGGGGACGAAATCCATGCCAATTATCTGGCTGGTGGCGATTGTGACTTCTGCACTGGCCGCATTGCTCATTGGCGCGTTGTCCTTAAGAACCAGCGGAGTTTATTTCATTATGATCACCCTGGCCTTTGGCCAGATGTTTTTCTACTTCACTATCTCCTGGCCTGCCTATGGCGGTGAAGACGGCCTGTCTATTTACGTGCGGAACTCCTTTCCGGGTCTGAACACGCTAGATCCAATCCAGTTTTTCGGCATCTGCTACACAGTCCTCGCAATCGTCCTTGTGTTGAATTGGCGGATCATGAACTCACCCTTCGGGCTCGCCCTGAATGCAGCACGACAGACAACCGAAAGGGTTGAAACAGTCGGCCTAAATCCATTTCGATTGCGCCTTGCCGCGTTTGTCATTTCCGGGGCCATAACCGGCCTGGCCGGCGCACTGTTTGCCGATCTAAACCGCTTTGTAAGCCCATCCATGTTCTCGTGGCAGACCAGCGGTGAAATCATGATTTTCGTAATTCTCGGGGGCGTCGCCCGACTTTGCGGACCGCTTGCAGGTGCCATCGTGTTCATCGTTCTGGAACATTATCTGGGTGGCCTGTCCGAGTTCTGGCACATCTACCTGGGCATTCTGCTTCTGGTGGTTGTCCTGTTCGCGCGTGGTGGCATTATCGGCACGCTTTCAGGCAAGGGGGGCGCCCATGACTGATGCAATTCTGGAGGTGCAGGGTATTACGAAATCATTCGGTGCACTTTTGGCAAACGACGATGTAAGCCTGAATCTGAAATCTGGGGAGATTCATGCGCTCATCGGGCCAAACGGAGCGGGGAAATCCACCTTGATCAAGCAGATTTGTGGTGGCCTTAAACCGGACAGTGGCACTGTTTTCCTTAACGGAGAAAATCTCAACGGACTGAGCACCCAGACGAGAGCGAGAAAAGGTATTGGAAGAACCTTCCAGATTTCGGCCCTGGCCATGCAGGATTCGGTTCTGCAAAATGTTGTTTTGGGCGTTCTCGGCCATCGCGGCGGCGCAAAGCAGTTTTTTCGTAGCGCCCTTGGCAATCGCGAGCTTGTTGAGGCAGCAAAGGCGTCTCTTGAACGCGTCGGGCTGCAGGACAAGTCTGAGATGATAACCGCTGAACTATCGCACGGGGAACGACGTCAGCTCGAGGTGGCTGTCGCCCTTACCCTCGAGCCCACAACATTCGTGATGGATGAACCCATGGCCGGTCTCGGCACAAACGGCTCGTAACATATGACAGCCTTTCTCGACAAGCTTCGCCACGAGGCTCCCATACTGCTTGTCGAACATGACATGGATGCAGTATTTGCGCTGGCTGACCGCATCAGTGTGCTGGTTTACGGAAAATCATAGCGACCGGCACCGTGGACGAGATCAGATCAAATCAACAGGTTCGCGAAGCCTATCTGGGGGAAGAGGCATGAACCTGCTCGAGCTTGAAAATGTCGAGGCCTCCTACGGCTCCAGTCAGGCCCTGTTTGGCGTGAACCTGACAGTCAGAGAAGGTGAAGTACTCGCGCTGATGGGACGCAACGGAATGGGCAAATCCACCACCGTTAAGGCAATTTGCGGCCTGCTGCCGGCATCCGGCAATATCCGGTTTACCGGCGTTGAGCTGAACAAACTGGCATCCTATCGCATCGGCAGACTGGGCATTGGTCTGGTACCGGAAGGAAGACGGTGCTTCCCCAACCTGGATGTTGAAGAAAATCTGACTGCCGCAGCACGCCCGGGTTACTGGGACATGAACCGCGTCACCGGATTGTTCCCCAGACTGGAAGAAAGACTGAAGCAATCGGCCGGTTCCCTTTCAGGTGGAGAGCAGCAGATGCTGGCAATAGGCCGTGCTTTGATGACAAATCCAAAACTGCTTATTCTTGATGAAGCAACTGAAGGTTTGGCGCCTATTGTCCGCCAGGAAATCTGGAAGGCAATTGCCGAACTGAGACATGAAACCGGTCTGGCTATCATGATCATCGACAAATCAATGACCGAGCTGAGGCAAATTGCCGATCGGGCTGCAATTCTCCAGCGCGGACAATCTGTCTGGTCGGGAAACCTTGATGAACTGACGGCTGAAATCACAACCCGTTATGTCGGACTGTAGCTTCTAACACAGACGCTGATAATTCCGTTGCGGTCACAAAAAATTCGCTTTTCGATTGCACCACACCTAAAGCGCAAGGTAAGAGAACATAGATTCCGAGTTTTCATTCCCCTGAAAGAAAAACTATGAATAACGCTGATGAAATTATTGATCGTAGAAGATTGCGAAGAAAAGTCAGTTTCTGGCGGATAGCGACCTTCACCGTTCTTAGCATCGCGCTCGTGTCGATGATTGTGTATACGGCCTGGGACAGCGTGCTATCCGAATCCAGCACCGACCACATTGCAAGAGTGAAGATTACCGGTGTTATAACCAATGACCGGCCTATGTTGAGGCTGCTGAAGAAACTCAAGGACAATGAAAATGTGTCCGCGGTTATTCTGAATGTCTCCTCCCCGGGAGGTTCCACAGTCGGCGGAGAAGCCATGTTCGAAGCAGTTCGTGAACTTGCTGAAGAAAAACCCGTGGCCACGACAGTCGGCACCCTGGCAGCGTCGGCAGGCTACATGATCGCAAGTGCAAGCGACCATATCGTTGCCCGCAGATCCTCCATTGTCGGGTCTATCGGGGTATTGTTTCAATACGCGGATGCATCAGAACTGCTCGACAAAATCGGCGTCAAGGTCAACTCCGTCAAATCCTCGCCGCTCAAAGCAGAGCCAAGCCCGTTCAACCCCACCAGCGATGAGGCGATAGAAATGATCGACCGGGTCATTCAGGATTCATATGACTGGTTTGTCGATCTTGTGGTCGATCGGCGCAACATGGACCGTGCACAGGTGCTGAAACTTGCAGACGGAAGCATCTTCACCGGCGGTCAAAGCCTGGAAAACGGATTGATTGACGCCATTGGTGGCGAACAGAAAGCGCTGGACTGGTTGCAGGAAGAAAAAGACATCGATGAGGATCTGAAGGTTGTTGATTACAAGCCAAAAAGGCCTGGAGACAGTCTGTTCGATAATCCTGCTGCAATACATAAACTGGCAAAAATTTTAGGAATCAATCTATCGAATCAGGAGTTAATCGAGCTAGAGGAAACTATTCGAAACCGGCTTCTGCTTGACGGATTGGTATCGATTTGGCAGGGTTCCAGTTAGGTAAGGATCGGAGATCTTTGATGATCAAGTCAGAATTAGTGCAAGTAATAGCCGACAAAAATCCGCACCTTTATCATCGTGATGTCGAAAATGTGGTCAATGCCATACTTGATGAGATCACAAACGCCCTGGCGGAGGGCAATCGGGTAGAACTACGTGGGTTTGGGGCATTTTCTGTGAAAAACCGCCCGCCTAGACAAGCCAGAAACCCAAAAACCGGGACAAAAGTTTCAGTCGAAGAAAAGTGGGTGCCGTTTTTCAAGACTGGAAAAGAGCTCCGGGAACGCTTAAATCGATAACGAAGTCTCTGTTCAAAATCGGGCAAGTTTATGCGCAAGCTGTTTAACTACATCTTCCTGCTACCTTTGGCGGTTGTACTCATCCTGTTTTCCGTCGCCAATCGCCAAAACGTACAGTTCAGCCTGGATCCGTTGAACGCGGAGGCCCCGGCCCTTGCACTCGAGTTGCCCCTGTTCGTGTTTCTTTTTGCAGCGTTTCTTCTCGGAATGCTCCTAGGCGGATTTCTGGTCTGGTTGTCCCAGGGAAGACACCGCAAGGCTCTTCGGGAAAAGTCGCACGAAGTAAACAAGCTTCAGAATGAAAACCAGAGTGCTGCAGAAGCCGCCAAGCAGAAACGTCCGGAAATTGCCCCGGGTTTACCGGTCGCAAGCCGGAGCTAACCACCAAATCAGTTTGTATTTCATGCTTCTTGAGCGGAAGTTCCCCGATTGGGGAATTACCGAAAGCCATTCTTATCTAATGGCTTTTTTGTAAAATTTTACCGGAATACGAAATCATTGATAAAGTTCGAGCAGTCATAATGGCGACAGAACAGCACTGGAGTCTGTGATGGGAAAGTTTGATCTGAATTACACCGAAGCGGAGATTATCCCTTTTGTTCAACCTGTCCAGCATAATCCGGCTTTCCGCTTTGTAACCGTAGAAGGTCGAAATTCGCGGGACAGTGGCTTCCAGAAAGGCGTTTGTTACGCTAGCTATTACGTAATGACATTCACAGCCATGTGCGCTTTCCTGCCGGGGCAGGTTGCCCATGCTGCTGAAGTGGTAATTTCGATTCTGCCGCTCTAGGCACCCCCGGTGAAATAATTACCAGCCTGAGCTCAACTGCTTACATCAAGCGACAATTTGCGCCGGTTCCGGCATGACATCACCGGGCGTCTCAACTTCTGAGTCGATGGACAGCAATTGCTCGGTGGTAAGCGGAGTATATTTTGGCGCCGCTGCCGGAACTTCATCACGCACCGCAAGAGCAGGCAAATCGAGTGCCCTTACAATTACTGTGGGTTGCTCCTCTTCTGGAATTTGCCACAGACCGACCTGGGCAGCCATACGCCCAATCATGGGTGAAGAACTTGAAACTCCGAATGGTATTGCCAGGAGTGGTCCGACGAATACCGGCAGGCATATCAGGTAACCGACAATCCCATGCAGGCCGACATACATAACAGCGCTTACACCAGTAATGCCGAACAGCATCTGCGGCCAGAGGTGCGCCAGTACAACGGACACCGGCAGAGCCTGAACACTTCGGGACTGTTCAACCCATCCTTTAGCTTTTCCCAGTACCAGCATCCTGAACATGAAAATTGTGTTGGCGATAGCCATTATAGGAGCCAGCATCATCGAGAAAATTGTTTCTGTGACATTACTGAAGAAGACAGACATGCCTCCGCCAAACTGCCTGCGCAGAACCGGATTGAGAAATACATCCAGGGTTGAAGCAATTTTGGGAGCAAAGATCATGGCCATGATGATGCCAAACAACAGATATCCGGGGCCCATGGCGTGCAACCGCACATCCAGTGGGTCGAACAAAAAACCTGCAGTCGCAACAGCTGCAAACAACATCCAGGCTGGTGAACCGGTGAACATCAGAATTGCCAGAACAAGCTGAACGCGGCTGGTTGGCATCAACCCCTTCTCTCCCAGGAGTTTGAAATACTGCAGGTTGCCATGACACCATCGCAGGTCGCGGCGAATAAACTCCAGGATATGGGGCGGATTCTCTTCAAAAGAACCCGATTCTTCTGCCAACACCCTGCATTCATAGCCGGCACGACGCATGAAGACTGCTTCCACCTGGTCATGGCTCAATATCCATCCGGACAACGGGCCGTTGCCAGGCAGTTTGGGCAAATGACAATGCTGGATAAACGGCTTCAGCCGGATAACCGCATTGTGTCCCCAATACGGACCGCAGTCTGCCTGCCACCAGGCGCTTCCAATTGTATAGGATTTCATGCCGAGGCGCATGCCAAACTGGAAAACTCGGGTAAAACCGCTGTCTGAGGGAAGGCCTACTACAAGGCTCTGCAAAATGCCGAGGTTCTCATTTTCCTGCATTATCCGAACCATGCGCAGAATAGCCGAGGCAGACATTACACTGTCGGCATCGAGGGTCAGCATGAAATCGTGTTTATCGCCCCATCGTTCACAAAAATCGCGGATATTGCCGGCCTTGAAGCCCGGATTATCGGATCTGCGGCGATAGGTAACCGGGAAGGTTCCCTCCCAATCTTTCTTCAACTGGGCAAAAACCGGCTCTTCACGGGCAATAACATCGTCAAAAGAACTGTCTGACAGAACATAAACATGAAATTTGTCCTCATGGCCTGACGCAACAAGCCGGGCAATCATGGCGTTCAGGTTTCTGCGCACCTGATCAACATCCTCATTGCGTATACACATGGCGATCGCGGTAGAAGCGGTAATTTCTTCATCACCATCAATTTCACCCAATGCAGGAAAGACCTGGCGAGCCGGATTGTGAGTGCTGCGCAGAAGTATAAAGCCTATCACCGCGTTCCAGAAACCAATGACTGTCCAGGGCAATGTGACCAGAAAACAGGCTAGAAGTATCCATTCCGCCGGTGAAATCCCCTGATAGGACAGAGAAAACACCAACAAGACCGTCAGGAACGCCATGGTGATCAAAACAAGGGTACCAAATACAATCCGGCGTTGTGTTGATGTCATCAGCTGGTTCCCTCAGTCACTAATACTATTGCGTGCACACGCTTCATTCATTCGCATTTCTGGCATAAATATGACAGAACACCGGCACGTACCCTGTTGGTATATCGAAAGTAAGATGAATTGTGACTGAACAATTAGTACAAATAAATGTTACCGGTTCGCGAGCAAAACGCTTGACATATCCAAAGGCCGGAAAAGCAATCATCGAACCCATCCAAATTCCTGAAATTGATGAGGAAATGGTTCTTGTCAAAAATCTGTTCAGCGGCATCTCCAGGGGCACTGAAAGCCTTGTATACACCGGCAAAGTGCCACCTGCTGAATGGCAGCGGATGCAATGTCCGTTTATGGACGGAAGTTTCTCATTTCCGGTAACATATGGTTACGCATGTGTGGGAAAAGTGATTGCGGCTGGTACGTCTGTGAACAATCTGGACGTTGGCAACACGATTTTTGCCCTGCATCCGCACCAGGATCTGATTGCCCTGCCTGCCAATAGCTGCAATCTGATGCCAGATGGGTTGCCAGCGGAACGCGGTGTTCTCTCTGCGAATATGGAAACCGGCCTTAATGCGGTCTGGGATGCGGAAATCACGGGAAATCCGGCTTGCGCTGTTATAGGAGCCGGAGTTGTTGGCCTGCTGACCGCCCACGCCCTGCGCGAAACAACGGGCATTAATCCGGTTGTTATCGATATCGATCCGAAAAAACGAAGAATTGCAGAAGAGCTTGGCTTTCGGTTCGCCCGGCCCGCTGAACTGGAACAGGAACGCATGGAAAGTTTCGACATACTGTTCCATGCCAGTTCAAATGGTGCCGGTCTTCAGACAGCCATCGACACTGCTGCCTTTGAGGCAAAAATAATAGAAATGAGCTGGTACGGCGACAAATCGGTCACCCTTAACCTGGGTTCAGCGTTTCATTCCAAAAGACTTCGGATAATTTCCAGTCAGGTTGGAACCGTGGCCGCTTCAAAGCGAAGTACGACAAGTCATGCTGACCGAATGGGTCAGGCCATGCAAATGCTGTGTGATGAAAGATTGGATACCCTGCTTGAAAAACCGGTGAGCTTTCACGATTTGCCCAATCATGTTCACGACATATTTAGTCACAAAAGCAATGCCTTGTGTCCGCTAATAGACTATACCGACTGAAGACAAGCCACGCAGTCCAGCCATTTACCAGGAGAAGTTTCTTGCACGCTGTAGAAGTTCGAGACCATATCATGATTGCACACTCGTTTAAGGGCGAGTTTTTCGGGCCCGCACAAGCCATGCACGGGGCAACCTTTGTGGTGGATGCCTGTTTCCTGTCCAGGACACTGGACGAGAATAACGTAGTCATTGATATCGGCGCTGCTCATCAGGCTCTGAAAGGTGCGTTGCAGCCTATCAATTACGCGAATCTTGACGAGATACCGCAATTTTCAGGGGAGAACACAACGACCGAATTTCTGACGAAATACATTTGGGATCAACTGGCAGAAGCTGCACGCGCCGGAAGTCTGGGTCGCACACCGAGCGAACTGGAAGCAATACGCGTCACGTTGTCGGAAAGTCATGTGGCACGCGCATGGTATGAAGCGCCTCTTTGATTAGCAACGATTAAAGGACTGCCTGGTGCGCATTCTGTTTGTCATTCCCGGCGATATCGATCTGCCGACAGGCGGTTACCGCTATGACCGCTCCATCATCCGCGAAATGCAAAAATCCGGACACCAGGTCGAACTGATGTCACTGCTGGGGAATTATCCGCTGCCCTCTGTTGAAGATCTGACAAATGCCACGCAACGGCTGGAGAGATTACCGCAAGCCGATATCGCTGTTGTCGATGACCTGGCTGCCGGTGCACATCCGGAATTCATGAAAAAGCTCTCTGAAAAAATGCCAGCTGTAGCCCTGGTCCATCATCCGCTTTGTCTTGAATCTGGTCTGGACAGCCAAACAGCTGACGCATTGCGCAGTTCCGAAAACCGGAGCCTTCAGCATGCAAAGGCCATCATAACCACAAGCCCCCAGACCGCCCGAACCGTGCAGGAGACTTTTTCGGTCAAAGGTAAACCGATCCGTTCAATCCTGCCGGCGGTTACAAGGGGCACACCGGCAAGCCCGGTGTCTGATAGCCCAATTAAGTTACTGTGTGTTGCTTCGGTCATCGAACGAAAGGGTCATCGTTATCTGATTGACGCGCTGTCAAAAATTCCGGAAACAGATTGGCAACTCGACTGCATCGGCGAAACCTCATTTGAACCAGAGCTTTTTGCAGAACTTGAAAATCTGGCCAAATCAAAGGGACTTAAGGCCAAGATCAGGTTTCATGGCGCGATTGATCCAGTGCAACTGGAGAAACAGTTTACCTCAGCACATATCTTCGTTCTCGCCTCCCTATATGAGGGATACGGAATGGTTTATGCCGAAGCAATCGCCCGAGGGCTTCCGGTAATCGGTACGACCGCAGGTGCAATTCCTGATACGGTACCAGAAGGGTGCGGAATTCTTGTCGAACCGAAGGATGCCGGCCAGTTGGCAAAAGCTCTCTCCCAGGTCATTTCTGACCCTCAGACACGGGCAAAACTGAAGGATGCAGCCATGAAAGCAGCAGATCAGTTTCCGACCTGGCAAGAATCTTCCGAGATTTTCGTCGGATTTCTGGAAGATCAGCTATGAGTGGTTTTTCTACCCAATGGCTGGATGCACGGGAACCTGTCGATCATGCAGCTCGAAACGGGGAGATTTTGTCTGCAATTTTGAATTATTTTTCAGACAAAAACCTGTTGCGGATCACCGATATAGGTTGCGGAACCGGTTCAACCCTGAGGGCGCTGAAACCATTAATGTCTTCCAAGCTTGAATGGCACCTGATTGACAACGATGATGCCCTGCTTGCTTCCGCCAGGCAGGCCGCCGGTGGCGACAAGATTTTATTCTCCTCGGGCGATCTGTCGCAATCATTGAATCTGGTGTTTGATCAACAGCCGTCACTGATCACAACGTCGGCATTTCTGGACCTGGTCTCCCACAATTGGCTGGAATACCTGTGCCGGGAGGTAACACAGAGAAACATCCCGTTTTACGCCGCACTTTCCTATGATGGTCGAAACATCTGCCAGCCACCACATATTCACGACGAAGCTGTGTTGACCGCCTTCAACCAGCATCAGAAAAGGGACAAGGGATTTGGCCCGGCGCTTGGTCCTGCTGCGGCTGATACGGCGGTTAGTCTTTTCGAGGATGCTGGTTATCTGGTAACAACCGGTCCATCAGACTGGATCGGTGATTCCAATCATCCCGTGTTTCAACAAATGCTGCTTGAAGGATGGCATGCCGCTGCCAGCGAAATCGAACCGGAAAACGGGAAGCTGTTCGATAACTGGCTTGCCGACCGAAAAAAACTGATTTCAACCGGTAACTCTACAATCAAGGTTGGTCATCTGGATTTCTTCGCGGTGCCACGTGACCTCACAGGTTAAGTTACCGAATGATCATCAAAATCGGCAGCGGTTCCCTTCGCTATACATTTACCTAATTTTGCTTACCCTGTTGACCGGGAAGCCGAATTGCGAAACTTAGGGGCGGCCAGAACGCAAACTTCTTCATCGGCGTCGGTCAATCCGGACTGCACCAAATTTCAGGATGAATATTGAATGGAAAAGCAGCATTACAAAGACAAAAATAGGATGCCGCGCTTTTCCCAGATTGTCGAGCACCTCAAAGGGCTAATATCACAGGGCAAGCTTGCAGAGCATGCCCCTCTTCCCTCTGAGCGCATCATCAGCGAGCAATTCGAAGTCAGCCGCATGACGGCACGCAAGGCACTTTTGGCGATGGAAGCAGAGGGGCTGGCATACAGTTCGGGCAGACGCGGCCGGTTTGTTTCGCCAAAAAGAGTGGTCTATGACGTCTGCAAAATGATCAGTTTCTCAGCCAGCGCACTAAGCGAAGATGTTGATCTGACCATCAAACTCCTGTCTGCCGAAACTGTGAACGCCTGTCCCAGTGTAGCAAACACGCTGAGAATATCTCCGGGCGACTTGGTACATAAATACACCCGGCTGTTTTTGGTTAAGGGGCATCCGACGTTCCTGGAAACCGAGATAATGACTGCTGCATTGTTTCCTGATCTCTTGAATCAAAATCTGGAGCAATCAACCTCGCTTCTGGTCGAACATAAATATAAAATTCGACCCCATACCGGTAACGTTGTTATGCGCATGAGGCCGGTTCGCGATGACGAGGCCCGACTACTCGGATTATCCCGATACCAACCCGGAATTGAACTGGAGCAAACCAGTTTCGCGCAGGACGGCCGTCCGTATTGCTATGATCTGCAAATCTGGAGAGGTGAACTTGCTGAGTTTGCAGCAGAGACAGTCGTCCAGGGGACGTCAAAGAATGAAGACACCTGAATGGTTCCGCTCAGCCGGTAATTTTACCCTTAAGGGTTATGGGCTTGGGTTGCTGATTGGCTCCGGTGTTCTTCAGTTTGCCCAGAGTGTCATCTACATTTCGAGATTGAGCGTAAACCACATCTGCCGCCCGTCCAAAGGCATTTTTAAGACTTACAATTCCACAGGTACTCGCCAATCGTAACCCCAGTTCCCGCATGTGAACGCGGTTGTAACAGAATTGGGCGATGCGGGCTCTCTGCATTTCCGGCAAGGTTTCACCAATAGCAACTGCATCAGCAGGGCTGGACAATATCTGCCCCAGCACCTCGTCCTCAGAGACAGGTTCATCCGGTTGAAACTCAGGTTTTTTGTCTGCAAGCATAACGAATTCTCACTATAGAATCAGTTCTTGACCCGGCAATATTGGGACAATCATCCTTAATGGAGCGTTAACTCAACTATACAGCCAATGAGTAACTTATAAATCTTGTGTCAGGATTGCTTTCCGTCGATGTAAGACTTTACGACTTCAGCCATTCGCTCAGGGCTCAGGATAGGCGGCATCAGCGTTTTGAAATTACCCTCTGGTCCAAGCAGGTATATGAATGAACCATGGGCATAAATCGGCCCTTCTTCCGGATGCTCGTAAACCATTGATTTTTCAACCTGAAAAGCGTCGTATGCTACCTGAAGAGCTTCTTCGCTGCCGGTAAGCCCTACCATCCGGCTGTGATGATGCTTCAGTGCATCCTCCATATTTTCCACGGTATCTCGCTCAGGATCAACCGTTATCAGGAGGGGAGTAACCGTGATATCCTGATCGTCCAGCATGTCTACTGCACTTGCCATGCGAGGCAGAGCAACCGAACAGATAGCCTTGCAATTGGCATAGCCAAAGAAAACCATCTGATAGTGTCCTTCCGGATTTCGAGAAGTACGGGTCTTTCCGTTGTGATCCACAAGTTCGAAGTCCCCGCCCTTCACATCCGGAAAACCGGCTGTGTTCGGAGACGTTTCCTGTTGATGGCGCAAAGCCTCATCGAGACTTTCGTGCTTCACCCCATCGTGGGCAAAAGCAAGCGTGAGCGACCCGGCTACCAATCCTGTTGCCAGGATCAGCTTTTTGAGCTGAACAAACATTCGATACTCCGATCTACTGGTTTTCGGCGCGGTATTTTTCGTCCGCCTCATGACCGAGGCCAAAATAGCCGTTTGCGGCAATTTGCTTTTTGACCCGGGGATCACGCTTAAACCACGGACCCTTGCCTTTGGCGACATCCGGATTGCGTTTCTTCCATTCCTTGGTCCACAACTTTGCCTTGTTCCATTTTTCAGATCCGGCATCGCGGATAAACTGAACCATATAGAATTTGGTACCGTAGAACTCCTGGTCGCCAATCAGCACTCCGTCGACATCCACCTGCTTGTTACAATACGGAACCAAATCTTCTGTCGGACCGTTGAACGCCAGCTGGGCATTTTTCAGAGGCAAGATCAGCTTGTTATCGGAACTGCGGATAATACCCATCAACCGGGTACCGCCGCCGCAATTATCGACACAATTACCGGAAAGCTCGCACATGATGTCCACCACCTTGCCGGAGAAAGTAGCCTTCTCCTCATCCAGGAAACCGAACTCCTTGGCATTGCTGCCCTCGGAAAACTCGCCTTCCGCCTGTGCAAATGATGTTGAAAATGCCAGGGCCGCAACAATCGCTGAAGCTTGCGCGAAACCACTTAGAATTTGCTTACTCATCGTGATCTCCTTACTTCTTCTTTTTCGGGAATGAGAATGGCGGAACCGGACCGAAATCCTCGTGATTGAGGTTCAAGATCCCGTCGTTGGCAACCACTTTCTCAACAATCAGGTAATTCACGCCATCACGCACATAGTGCATTCCCTTGGCAGTAATCGTATCAGACTGAACTTCCATGATGTTGTCAGATTGTTCGAGGATGTCTTCACCTTCGTATTTCAGCACCATGTAGACATCGCCATCCTCAGTAAGCACACCTACCGGAATACCACCGGCGGCGCACCACAGTGCACAAGTGTGGTGTGCAGTACCAATCACTGCGTCTTCGCCACCCATAACGCCGGAGAAAAAACACCAGGTGTCGATCACTTCACCTTTGATTTGCACCGATTTGGCCGAGGCAGCTGCGTGGCCCAGATTTGTCGAGGCAAGTCCCAGTGCCAGGATGCCAGCAAACAGTCCGAATTTGCGAATTCGATTCAACATATGACCCTCTCTTTTAGTCTGCAAAAACCGTATCCCGGAAACTACCTGTTTCACAATAACCTTCGATCACAATTCATTGTTCCAGAATTAAATTTGATCGACCTGATGCCAATTTCAAAATTCAGAACGAGCTCATGTCGCCAGAAGTGCCGTATTGCCTCCTGATGCGGTCGTATCAACGCAGACATGCCTTTCCAGAAACAACATGTCGGTGCCGCTATCGTCGGTTATCAGTGGAATTATTGCCCCGGACCGCTGGGCCAAAGCAGCTTTGACAGCCTGCAGATAATCATCAGGACCGTATCCCAAAACAGCGGAAAACCCCTTCAACCCGGTCAGATCAGCAGGATTTAACCGCCCGTCAACACCCTTACTGGTGCCGGGGGCAACGATAATCGGCGCACATCCATGTTTTTCTGCAATCTCGAACTGTTTCTCCGCCGTCTTCAGATCAGGCCCCAGACACAGAACAACTCCCCTTGAAAACAGGGTCAACCGGTTCGATTCACCGGTTGGACCGGGAAGATCAATCTGACTGTGCAAAACCTCTTCATAAGTCCTGCCCGCTTTCGTTAAGGCGTTTTGAACATCAGCCGTGACTGCGACTTTCTCCTTGGCGGCACATTGCGTCCCGGTTTTGTTGGCACCGGTTGTAAAGCGGGGCACATAGAACGGGCCACCGGCTTTGGGTCCGGTACCAGATAAACCCTCGCCGCCAAAGGGCTGTGAACCCACCACGGCACCAATCTGGTTTCTGTTCACATAGATATTTCCGGCTTTCACCCGGTCCACGATGTGCTGCACCCGATCATCAATCCTTGTATGCAACCCAAACGTGAGACCGTAGCCTGTTGAATTAATATCGTTTATTACCTTTTCCAGATCTTCGGATGCGAATGTGGCGACATGCAGAACAGGTCCGAATATCTCCTCTTTCAGGTCGAGAATCGAAGATACCCTGAGCAAAGTCGGCGGCACGAAAGTACCTTCTTCAGGTTTGCCCAACCGATGTATCAGACGTCTATCGGTGACCGCTGTGTCTATGTGATTTTCAATTTTTTCCCGGGCGCTCTCATCAATCACCGGGCCAACATCCGTCGACAGTTCCCAGGGTTTTCCGACAGTAAGCTCGTCCATTGCACCGACGAGCATGTTAAGAACCGGTTCCGCTACATCCTCCTGCAAGTATAATACCCGCAATGCGGAACATCTTTGCCCCGCGCTTTGAAATGCAGATGCCAGAATGTCACGAACCGCCTGTTCCGGCAGGGCGGTTGAATCAACAATCATGGCATTCAATCCGCCAGTCTCCGCGATCAACGGGGCAGATGGTGGCAAGTTAGCTGCCATCGCCCGATTAATAATCTGTGCCGTTGCCGTGGAGCCGGTAAAACACATGCCGCAGACACGAGGATCACTTGACAGGGCAGCTCCGACAACACTTCCCTTGCCGGGAAGCAACTGCAGCACCTGCTGTGGAATACCTGCTTCGTGCAACAGCTGAATTGAACGAAAGGCAATTAACGAGGTGGATTCAGCCGGCTTTGCAATAACTCCGTTGCCGACTGCCAATGCTGCACTCAACTGTCCTGTAAAAATTGCAAGTGGGAAATTCCAGGGGGAAATGCAGGCAAAGATTCCGCACGGCTTGCGATCAGACAGTCTTTCTGCTTCGCCCGCATAATACCTCAGAAAATCAACTGCCTCGCGCAACTCTCCGATACAGTCGAGAACAGACTTTCCGGCTTCCCTTGCCAGCAGGGCAAACAACTCCCCGAAATTCTCCTCATAGAGTTCTGCAGCCCGGTTTAGACACCTGGCACGCTTTCTTGCATCCGCACCTTCCCAAGCCCTGGCTGCCTGTAAAGCAGTATCGACATGGCCTTTGTCAGCTTCGTGTACCCGTCCTACCAGGTCCTGCGGATTGGCAGGGTTGAAAACTTCTCGGGCAGTTTCGAAGGATCGGGGCACATCTGCAATTAGCGGAGTTGCCTCCCATCTGGCGGCTGAAAACGGACTTCTTGCATTGTCAATCTCCATAACATCAACCGGATCGGTGATGTTCCACCCTCTGGAGTTTCTACGCGCTGAGCCAAAAAGGTTATTGGGCTTCGCAATCTTTGGATTGGTAGGGCTGTCGAGAACTTCCTCAACCTCGGTAAATGGATCTGAAGCCACCTCTTGCGGAGATACCTCCTCATCCACAATCTGGTTTACGAAGGAACTGTTTGCGCCGTTTTCCAATAATCTGCGAACCAGATAGGCCAGCAGATCTCGATGGGCACCAACCGGTGCATAAATTCGGCACCGTGTTTTGTTCTCCTCCAGCACTTTCGTATGAAGCGTTTCTCCCATTCCGTGCAAACGCTGGAATTCAAACGCATCCGTGTCATCAGCCATTTCCAGAATACTGCACACAGTATGGGCATTATGGGTGGCAAATTGCGGATAAATGCGATCTGTCATACCGAGCAGTTTTCGGGCATTGGCAATGTAGGATACGTCGGTGGCAGGCTTTCTCGTGAATACCGGAAATCCGTCAATGCCGAGGGTCTGCGCAAGTTTGATTTCCGTGTCCCAATACGCACCCTTGACGAGGCGCACCATGATTTTGCGATCCAGTCGAACAGCCAGATCATACAACCAGTCGAGAACAAATGAGGCGCGCGGTCCGTAAGCCTGAACCACAACGCCAAATCCGTCCCAGCCTTTCAATGACGGATCGGACAAAATCTTTTCAATAACGTCCAGGGAGAGGTCCAAACGATCGGCTTCCTCGGCATCAATGTTGAAACCCATGCCGGCAGACTTGGCCAGCAATGCCAACGAGCGGGTGCGGGGTACCAGCTCTTCAATCACGCGCTTGTATTGCTGGTATTCATATCGCGGATGCAAAGCGGACAGCTTCACTGATATACCGGGGTTTACCCGGATGTCATCTGATACGCATGCCTTGGCAATTGAACCAATGGCCTCGGAGTATGCCAAATGATAACGCCGCGCATCATCTTCTGTACGGGCTGCCTCTCCCAACATGTCGTAAGAATATGAGAAGCCTTTTTCTTCATAATAACCAGCGTTTTCCATCGCCTCTGAGATATCCCGTCCAAGCACGAACTGCTTGCCCATTTCGCGCATCGCCTGGCTTACCGCCGTGCGAATCATCGGCTCCCCCAGTCGCTTAACCGCACCAAGAATTCCATCATCATCATCAGCGAGCACCTTGCCGGTCAACAACAGCGTCCAGGTCGAAGCATTGACAAGCGAGGAACTGGACTGTCCCAGATGCTTGCCCCAATCGGAGGGAGCAATCTTGTCCTCAATCAGGGCATCAATAGTCTCGGCATCGGGAACCCGCAGCAACGCTTCGGCAAGGCACATCAGGGCAATGCCTTCTTCGGTTGAGAGTCCATACTCGGCCAGAAACGTCTCCATCAGGCCCGGATCGGACGATTCGCGAATTTCGCTCACCATTCGTGCAGCCTTTGCGGAAATGGCCTTGCGCTGCTCCACCGACAGGTTAGCCATAGCCATCAACTGACGAAGAATTTCTCCCTCGTCCGGCAGGGTGGCATTGCGTATCTGCGCACGCATCTGGTTTTGATTGTGACCCGCCAGCTTGTGCATGATGAAACATCCTTTTTTCGGTTGCTCGATAATACCTCAACCATAAAAGCCGATTTTCCTTTGTTTTTCACCATAATGGTGATAACTCCTAAATTCAAAGTCATTTTAGGCATTATACCTTTCATGAATCATTTTAGTGACCTTGACGACTACGATCGGAAAATCCTTCACGCGATCTCAGGTGACGGCAGAATCTCCGTAACAGACCTTGCCAAGCGCATCGGATTATCCAAGACGCCGTGCCAGATGCGCCTGAAACGCCTGGAAGAGCGCGGCATCATCACCGGATATCAGGCTATCCTGGATCCAGTGAAGCTCGGCCTCGACCACATCGCATTTGTGGAAGTAAAACTGCACGATACAAGAGAGGCAGCTCTTAACGAATTCAAACAGCGCGTCACGGCACTTCCGGAAGTCGAGCAGTGCCATATGATTGCCGGAAGTTATGACTACCTTTTAAAGGTTCGAACCCAGAACATGCAGGACTATCGAAGAATTCTCGGTGAGGTAATTTCTTCGTTACCGCATGTTGCCAACACATCCACATTCGTTTCAATGGAAGCGGTGAAAGACAAACTGTTTGAAGGGCAGGGCCTGTGACGATAAAGGAACAACGCCTCATTGCGCTAGAGGAAGAGGTTTCCCACCTGCGAATGGCCAATGAAGAACTGTCATCGGAAGTTCTCGCTCAATGGAAGAGGATAGAAAGTCTGGAAAGACAATTGGCAAATCTGGAAAACCGGCTGACGAGTTTTGAAGATCATCTGGATTCCCCGCCCGAAAATACAAAACCGCCACACTGGTAACGCCCACGGGAGCCGATTTCTTAGAAACAATCGCTGAACTCACCTCAAAATTCACGCGTAACGGATTGGTAAGCTGGATCGGAATTCGTCCCGAAAGACGAAAACCCCTGATCGCCAAAGATCAGATAATACTTAGTCTCTCCGGCCTTGAAGGGGACCACTATCAATCCGGCGGCAAGCGCTCAGTTACGCTAATACAGCATGAACACCTCGCAGTCATCGCTTCCTTTCTGGACAAGGAGGTCGTGAACCCGGCAGATTTGCGCCGCAATATCGTTATCAGCCATATAAACCTGCTTGGCCTGCGCAATCGTAAATTCCGGATTGGCGCAGCCCTGCTTGAGGGGACCGGCCTCTGCGCACCTTGTTCACGCATGGAGGAAATATTCGGCCCCGGCGGTTATACTGCCGTTCGCGGACATGGTGGAATCACGGCAAAAATCCTCGAACCGGGAGCGGTCGCAATAGGCGATACGGTTTCACCAGTTTAACCTTTGCAAATCAACTCAGGGGCTTGTATGTAGACCTGAACATCTGGCCCTGGAAGAACCATTGGCACTCTTACCGAACAGAAACAGCAAGCAGGACGAAACCCTGTCAATTGTGAAGCGGGTTCTCTTCGAGAATTGGCGGCTGTATCGTGGCCGTTACATACTTGCAACAATCCTCATGATCGTTGTAGCAGCATCAACGGCCACTCCGGTTTTCATTCTCCGCAACATAATCAACGAGGTTTTTGATCAGAAAAACCTGGATGTTGCCTATTCCTTGGCATTTGTGGTTTTTGCAGCTTTCGTAATCCGTGGCTTTGCGACTTATGGTTACATGTACGTGCTGGGCAAGATCGGCAACAACATGGTCGCGCGATATCAAAGGCGGATTTTCGACCACCTTCTGAAGCTCGGAGTCGAATTTCACAAATCCAACCGATCAGCCTATCTCGTCGGACAGATCAATCAGAACATCATCGGAATGCGGTTGCTTTTGAATGATGTGCTGATCGTATTTGCAAGGGACCTTCTCACCCTGATTGCCTTGCTCACCGTGATGGTCGTGCAGGATCCTTATATGTCGGTTTTTTCTCTTGCCGTATTGCCGGTGCTGGCATTCGTCATGTCCAGATATGTTAAACGTATCCGGAAAATTGCAAGACAGGAAGTGGACCTCAACGCCAAAGTCACCTCCGCCATTGTCGAGAATTCTCAAGGTATGGAAGTAGTGAAAGCTTTCACGCTTGAGGAAGTTATGCTTCAGAAAATGAAGACGCTTACCCAGCAAGCGGAACAACGGTCCAATCGCATTTCACAACTCAATGCCATGACAAAGCCACCGACAGAAATTCTCGCCGGTTTTGCGATTGCTGTATCGATTGCGTTCGGTGGTTACAGGGTTGTCATACTGGGCCATGATCCCGGAAGCCTGGTTTCATTTCTTGCAGCAGCCATGCTTGCCTACGATCCGGCGCGAAAGCTGGCTACATTCCGGGTTCAATTTGAAAAATCTCTTGTAAATGCCCGGATGCTTTATGAAATTCTTGATACACCTCAGCGTCAGGCTGACAGGCAAGACGCCATAACCCTGTCTGTAAAAGCGGGCAGAATTAATTTCCACGATGTGCATTTTTCCTATCTGGACGGTGAACCCATCCTCAACGGCATCAATATCATCGCAGAGCCTGGTAAAACAACTGCCCTTGTTGGCCCTTCAGGCGGCGGCAAATCCACGATGATATCTCTTGCCCAGCGTTTCTTTGACTTAGACAAGGGACAGATTTCAATCGATGGCCAAAACATCGCCGACGTTACGGCCACGAGCCTGCGACACTCGATTGCCTATGTATCCCAGCAACCTATGATGTTTGAGGGCAGTATTCGTGAGAACATCCGTTATGGCCAGCCGGATGCCAGCGAGGAACAGATTATCGAGGCTGCAAAACTGGCACAGGCGCACGAGTTTATACTCGAACAGCCGCAAGGGTATAACACAACCGTTGGCGAATTGGGCGGCAATCTTTCCGGCGGACAGCGACAACGGCTTTCTATTGCCCGTGCATTCCTGCGTGATGCACCCATCCTGCTGCTGGATGAGGCAACATCGGCACTCGACAATGAGTCGGAACTGCTCGTTCAGCAGGCACTGGACAAGCTTATCAAAGGCCGCACCACGATTGTGGTTGCCCATCGCCTAAGTACTATCCGCAACGCACATCGCATTTATGTAATTGAGGACGGAAAGGTCACGCAGGAGGGAACCCATGCCAACCTGCTGAAGAAAAAGAGCGGAACCTATGCACGCCTGCATGGGATAGGCGCAGAACCCGCAGCCAAACCACGTCGCAAAACACCGGTTAGAAAGAAAGCATCATGAGCGATATGAAACTTGCAGTATTGGGTGCCGGAGGCCGGATGGGCGGGGCTATCATCCATGCCCTTGACCAGACAAGTGGTGCCAAACTCTGCGCCGCTGTGGAACAGGAAACATCACCTGCTGTTGGCAAGGATAGCGGCATCCTCGCCGGTTTGGGAGAAAACGGCATCGCTGTTTCTTCAAATCTTGAGGAAGCCCTTTCAGCCGCAGACGCGGTAATCGATTTCACAGTCCCTGCTGCTACCGTGGCTTTGGCTGCAAAAGTCGGAGCGCATAATTGTATACACATTACCGGGACGACCGGGTGCACGGCTGAACAGGACGCTGAAATTGCAGCCTCTGGTAAGAGTGCAACGATTGTAAAATCCGGGAACATGAGTCTCGGTGTCAATCTGCTGGCCGTTCTGGTTGAACAGGCGGCACAGGCGCTTTCGGCATCGGATTTTGATATCGAAGTACTTGAAATGCATCACAAGCACAAAGTCGATGCCCCTTCAGGTACAGCGCTTCTGCTGGGTGAGGCCGCCGCAAGAGGCCGCGCTCTTGACCTTGCCGAAAATTCGGTTCGCACCCGCGACGGCATTACCGGTGCACGTGAAGAGGGGTCGATCGGTTTTGCCACACTGCGTGGCGGAGGCGTTATCGGCGAACATTCAGTCATTCTTGCAAGCAACGGCGAACGTCTGGAACTTACCCACAAGGCGCAGGACAGGTCACTGTTCGCGACGGGCGCAATCACGGCTGCACTATGGGCAAAAGACAAACCCGCAGGTCTGTATTCTATGCGGGACGTATTAGGATTGTAAAACTCTCACAAAAGGTAACTTAACATGGAACGCACGCTGGTTCTCGTACGCCACGGACAAAGCGAATGGAATCGTAAAAACCTTTTCACCGGATGGCGGGATCCGGATTTGACAGAACTGGGGCATGCGGAGGCCATTGCTGCGGGGCGCGCTCTTTCCCAGCGCGGCATGAAGTTTGACATAGCATTTACCAGTGTTTTGCAGCGGGCTGAGAAAACCTGCCAGCATATTCTCGACGGCGTCGGTCAATCAGATTTGGAAACCATTCACGATCAGGCGCTCAATGAACGCAACTATGGTGATCTGGCCGGACTGAACAAAGACGATGCGCGGGAGAAGTGGGGAGAGGAGCAGGTACACATCTGGAGACGGTCCTATGACACCCCACCCCCCGGAGATGAAGGGGAAAGCCTCAAGGATACCGGTGCACGGGTTTGGCCCTATTACATGAATGAAATTCTGCCAAAGGTCATGGCAGGAAACACCGTGCTCGTCGCAGCACATGGGAATTCGCTTCGTTCACTGGTCATGATTCTCGACCGCATGACAGAAGAAACTATCACCAAGCTCAATCTCGCAACCGGTGTGCCGATGATCTATAAGCTGAATGCAGATACCACCGTACAGTCGAAGGAAATCCTGGAGCTGGAAACCTGATGTCAATGGTTCACCCTGCTCAGCTGCTTTTCTCCGAGAAGCACCCGCTTACAAAAGCCCTGAACATGCGGTTTCATCCGGGTGACGACAAAGAGCTTCAAGTATCGCTGAAAGCGCCGGAAAGCTTTGCCGATCAGGACGGCATCCACGTTCATACCGGCTTGAACACGCTTCTCCTGGACACTGTCATGGGGTGCTGCGCCATAGGTGAACTGAAAAAGCCGCAACCAATCGCAACCATCAAGCTGACAACCAATCACCTTGGGCGGCTGAAGATTGGAGAAGAGGTTATCTGTTCTGCCATCTACGAAGGCGAGGAAAGTGAAATTACCTATGTCAGCGGAAAGGTAATGGGAAGTGGTGGTACGCACCTCGTATCACAGGCAATTGGCACGTTCATGATCGGAACCACAACAAAGTCAATCCGGGACAAGTCATGAGCAAGGGATTTTCAGCAAATATCTGTAACTGGCTGCAATTGGGCAGAACCGAAAATGATGGCCTCTACAAACTCACCTTTGCAGAACATCATTTGGGCAACATATTCATCCGCTCACTGCATGGTGGCGTCAGCGCATCAACCATCGAACTCTGCGCTGAAATGGAAACAAGAGCTGTGTGTGATGACCAGCAGTTATTTGTCAGCACCAGTTCCATTGATTACCTGCGTGTCACCAAGGACGCGGATCTCTTTGCCAGAGCTTCCATCCAGAGGAAGAGCCGCAGGCTGTCGATTGTCGATGTCATATGCTGGCAGGATGCAGAAGATATTCCGGTGGTCCGCGGAACGGTGACCCTGAAAATCGGCAGGCCCTGAACCGGCCGTCAACGCGGCTGCTTTGGCGCCATGCCTTTTTCCCTCAATTCGTTGATTGCTTCTTCTGTCTTCTTCAGATGTCCGAGGCCCATGCCGTTCAACACGTGATCAGCTTTTGAGAACTGAATGTTCGTGTAAGTGGTAATTTCCACGCGGTTGCCCCAGGGGTCCAGAAAATCAAGAAAACGACTATCGAGAAATTCGACACCCATCTCCTCCAGGCGCCGTCTGGCCAGGGGTTTGTTATCCACCGCTATGCCGAAATGACGGATATGATCCTTGTTCGGCCGGTTGCTTTTCATGAAACCGATAAACTGGTCACCGAAATAGATGAACGCACTGGACTGATTTTTTTCGGCAATTTCGAAATTCAGAAAACGCCCGTAAAAGGCAAGCGCCTCTTCAATATCACCAACTTCCAGAGCAACGTGGTTTATGCCAACAGCGTGTGCTTTCACCGGTTCGTCCGTCATAAATTAAAAACTCCGATTGCGCTTGCCAAAACTACCGCGATCAGTCGTGACTCGCCCCGTCAGCACGGCCGATCTGATCCTCTCCCGGCATCGCAATGTCATCCAAACAGGCCACATTAATGCTTATTTGGTTGGGATCCCGGCGGCGTTTATGATGGGTATAGACACCACAATGCCGGCAGAAGAAGTGTCGGGCTATGTTCTTGTTCCACTGATAGGAAAGAAGATGCTCTTCTCCCTCAAGCAGCCTGAAATGGCTTTTATCCTCGGCTTTCATAACAATTGCCTTTTTCTGGCAAAGCGTGCAATTGCATCGATAGGCACCCGCGAGGATATCTTCCGACTGCATTTCAAACTTGACTTTCTGGCAGTGGCACGAGCCTTTGTGAGTATTCACAACCAATTCTCCCGGAGCACAATTAGGGCCTTCATCACCCAGACATTAAAGCTAATTCCCAAAACCGTTCCGATTTGGAGAATCCACCTTTCCTGAATGATCGCCCTTTAATTCCTAGAGATTTGTCGCCTGCCTGGCAAGAAGCCGGTTCAACCTGCTACCCCGGCCTCCCAGCCAAGCATCGCCCTTTTTCGGGTAATACCCCAATGATAGCCTGTTAGCGCACCGGATTTTCCAAGAGCACGATGGCAGGGAACCACAAACGAAATCGGGTTTCGCCCCACGGCTGCACCTACCGCCCGCACTGCTTTTGGATTGTCAATCGCTTCTGCAATGTCAGAATAGGTTTTTGCATGCCCAAGAGGAATCCCCAACAGCGTGTCCCATACCCGGATCTGGAAATCCGTTCCGATAAGCGTCACACGCAATGGCGTTTCAGGTGTCCAGTTTTCGGGATTGAATATACGCTTCGCAAGCGCGCCCGTCCCTGCCGAATCTTCCTGATACTTCGCATTGGGCCATCGACCCTTCATATCCTGAAGCGCAAGCGTTTCTTCCCCCGCATCACAAAACGCCAGACCAGCAAGCGATTGATCGCTGCCTTCACCTATGGCCAGAATCAGCGCCTGCCCGAAGGGACAGGTATGAAATCCGTATCGCATGGTAAGGCCGGCCCCTTTTTCTTTCCATATTCCCGGCGGCATAGCCTCATGGGTGACAAACAAGTCGTGTAATCTGGAAGGCGAGGACAGGCCAAGTTCAAAAGAGGCGTCGAGGATTGGCAGCCCCTCATCTCGCAACAGCCGCTTTGCGTGATCGAGCGTTACCGCCTGGCTGAAGGCCTTGGGAGAAATCCCGGCCCACCGGGTAAACAGCTTTTGGGTAGCGGTTTCACCTAGCCCCAGATAGTCCGACAGTTCAGCCAGCGTCGGCTGATCCTGCCAGCGTAAAGAAAGAAATTCCACCGCATCACGTACAACGGCATAATCGCCATCACGTGTATCGGCCTCTAAAATATGCCCACCGTAGCGTTGGGCTTTTGGATTGTGTAGATCGTGTTTCATAATCACAAATCTAGTACGCTCGAAAGTGTGCCGCCACCCGAAACTTGCGCACCGACGATACGGGTCAGGATTTGGCTTTCCCCAGGGCGCTGGCAAACGCCAAGGCAAAACTTTCACGGTCATCCGGGTTGAGAAACCCTCCGATCGAAAGGCTCTCCCCGTTACTGAGAAGACGCATGCGGACGATACCGATTTCGTCATGCCTGTCTACTTCAAAACGGGTCCAGAAGGGGTTGAACACATGCTCGACGGACCGGCCGGCAGGATCGATTTTCTGTACCCGCAATTCATGCTTGCCAACACAGATGCGTTCCCTGGCCCTGGCAGCACGATAGTTCAGCTTGAAAGCCAGCCAGATTACAATTGCATCGACAATCATAAACAGGAACACTGGCCACGCACCCATTACCAGAAACATCATGCCAGAGATAAAACAGGTTATCGAAATGAACCCCATTAATACGAAAAACCCGGTACGGCCGAGCGAGCGGTGCGGCGTTAGCTCAGCGACGAAATCTGCCTTTGGATTATTCGGTTCCCGGGCTGTGGTTTTATCGTTCATACCCTATAATCTAACGCGAAATTACGAAACGAACAGAACAAAATCGTCGCATGAAAAAACGCCTGCCTCGTTCAAAGTATAGCCGGGAAGAACTGACCGAAATATTCTCTCGGTTCAGCCAACTGCGACCGGAACCCAAGGGTGAGCTCAATCATGTGAATCCATTTACACTGGTTGTCGCTGTGGCCCTGTCAGCGCAAGCGACAGATGCGGGAGTAAACCGCGCTACAGAAGAATTGTTCAAAGTCGCTGACACCCCGGAAAAAATGCTGGCGCTGGGCGAGGAGAAAGTTCGTGAATACATCAAGACGATAGGTCTGTACCGCAACAAAGCAAAGAACGTGGTCGCACTTAGCCGGAAGCTGATCGAAGAATTCGATAGTACGGTGCCACGAACCCGGGAGGAACTCGTCACACTGCCAGGTGTCGGGCGCAAGACTGCCAACGTGGTGCTCTCGATGGCTTTTGGCGAGGCAACCATGGCCGTTGATACCCATATTCTGAGGATTGGCACGCGCATCGGCTTGGCACCGGCCAAAACACCCGACGATGTGGAGAAAATTCTGATGCGGGTAATCCCCGAGGAATTTCTTTACCATGCCCATCACTGGCTTATTTTGCACGGGCGTTACACCTGCGTGGCACGCAAACCCAAATGCGAGCACTGCATTATTGCTGATTTGTGCAAGTCCAGCGAAAAAAGCTGTGACATTCCTGCACCCATTGTTCCGATATTGGATCAGGAAATCCCCGTCGCTGGTCGCTAGGTTTTGAGACTGATGTTTTTGTGCAGATGAACCATCAGGGTTGCCGCAAAAACCGGCGTCAACAGGTTAAGCAATGGGACACTCATAAACCCGGCAATGATAAGACCAGCGAGGAAAACCTCGAAGCTGAATTTCCTGCGCAGAAGGTTGGATTCTTTTTCAGTGCGAAACCTCATCGACGCAAACTGAAAATATTCACGGCCAAGCAGGTAACCATTGAGAATGAAGAAAACAATGACCCCGAATCCTGCCAGCCAGACAAGCAACAATGCCACGACATTGGCCACCAGAACCAATACTCCAAACTTTACCGCCAAGAGAACCGATGCTGCCATTGGCATTGGCCGACCAGGCGAGTCCTCAGGATAATGATGTTTTTCAACGTGTTCGGCCACGTCATCAAGAAACATACCGGCAAATATTGCCGTAACCGGTGCCAGGAGAAAACCACCTGCAATAACAATACCGGCTCCCAGAACCCAGAGGATTATTGTGGTTACCCAGACCCAGTCACCGATAAACGGGAGCAGATAACCCGACACAAGGCCCTGCAGTCCAAGCCAAACACCAAAGAACAGCAACACGGTAAGACCTGCCGACTTCATGACCACATGTCGTGAACGGCTTGAGAATATTCCGCGAATTGCCTTTCGGGCTGCATTGATTACCAATTGGTCTCTCCTGATGGACTGCTTTGAAATAGGGATTACCGCGGACGCAAACAAGAATGACAAGAGAAATTGTCAGACGAACCCACGAGCATCATCATAAGCTATTGAGTAATTTATTGCATTTTCGAATTCGCAGTTCCCTTGTTGATGGAATTGCTCTACAGAGGCGCAGATCGAACAGTCCGGAGAATCTGCCATGTCTGAGACAACCTACGATGTATTGACCATTGGCAATGCTATTGTGGATATTATTGCCCGCTGTGAAGATGATTTCCTGGTATCGGAGGACATCATCAAGGGGGCAATGAACCTCATCGATATGCAAAGAGCGGAATCCCTGTATGAAGCCATGGGCCCCGCTATCGAGACCTCAGGCGGAAGTGCGGGCAACACCGCCGCCGGTATTGCCAGTTTCGGTGGTAAAGTCGCTTATTTCGGAAAAGTTGCTGACGATCACCTGGGCAAAATTTTCACTCATGATATTCGCGCAATCGGCGCACAATTCAACACAGAACCTCTGGTCGGCGGTGAGGCAACCGCCCGTTCCATGATTTTTGTAACCCCAGATGGCGAGCGATCCATGAACACCTATCTCGGTGCCTGCGTCCAGCTTGCTGAAAACGATATCGAACCGGATGTAGTGGCCTCTTCCGCCATAACCTATTTTGAGGGTTATCTGTGGGATCCGGTCAAAGCCAAAGATGCAATACGGCTGGCAGCACGCATTGCGCACGAAGCCAATCGCAAAGTGGCCATGACCCTTTCGGATTCTTTCTGCGTTGACCGTTACCGTGAAGAATTTCTCGAATTGTTGCGATCGGGAACGGTTGATATCGTTTTTGCCAATGATGCCGAACTAAAATCCCTGTACCAGACTTCCGACTTTGGATCTGCCCTGGATGCAATTCGCAACGATAGTCAACTTGCAGCAATTACACGCGGTGAAGAAGGTTCAATCGTCGTTACAAGAGATAAAACCATAGAAGTAAATGCCCACCCGATTTCTGAACTGGTTGATACCACCGGTGCTGGCGATCTCTATGCTTCCGGGTTTCTTTTCGGCCTAACCAGCAACCGCTCCCTGGAAGACTGCGCGCGTCTGGGAGGTTTGGCCGCATCGGAAGTCATTCAGCACATCGGGCCGCGCCCGCAGACCTCTCTCAAGGAGCTGGCTGCTCAAAACGGCCTTTAGTCTTTTTTGAAAATCGATTTGCGCAAATCATAAAGTGCCTGAAGTGCTTCAAGAGGTGTCATCTCGTCTGGCATGAGGTCCTCCAGCGCTTTCACCAACTCACTTTCACTTACAGGCAATGCCTTTTGGGGTGCGGGATCTACCGAGAAAAGCGGCAAATCATCAACCAGTGTCTTCGCGGTGTTTGCCCTTTCGGTACTTTCAAGCTGATCCAGAACATCACGCGCCCGGGCAACCACAGCTTCTGGCAGACCCGCCAGCTTGGCAACCTGAATGCCGTAGGAGCCGTCGGCTACGCCTTGAGAAACCTCGTGCAGAAAAATCACCTCACTTTTCCATTCCTTGACTTTCATTGTCACATTGGAAAGCCGCTCGAGCGGTTCCGATAACGAAGTCAGCTCATGATAGTGAGTTGCAAACAGGGTTCTGCATTCATTCGATTCGTGCAGATATTCGATGGTTGCCCAGGCAATAGACAGCCCGTCAAATGTCGCGGTTCCTCGCCCGATTTCATCGAGAATTACGAAGGAATGTTTTCTCGCCTGATTAAGAATGGCTGCTGTTTCAACCATCTCAACCATAAAAGTGGAACGACCACGGGCAAGATCGTCCGCCGCACCCACACGACTGAATAGCCTGTCAACTACCCCGATATGCGCTGAAGCAGCGGGAACGTATGAACCCATTTGCGCAAGAATCGTGATCAGGGCGTTCTGGCGAAGAAACGTGGACTTACCGCCCATATTCGGTCCAGTCAGCAACCACAGTTTACCGGCATCTATGCCGCCAATCTCGCAACTGTTGGCAACGAACGGATTTTGTTTTTCCGCAGCCAGCACCTGTTCAACCACAGGATGACGACCATCCTTAATATCAAAAGACAGGCTATCATCCACATTTGGCCGACAATAATTCCAACTTTCAGCCAGCTTTGCCAGGCCCTGGGAAACATCAAGGATGGCCAGCGTGCCTGCCACATCGTTAATCGCTTCCGCTGCTTCCAGAACGAGACCAACCATTTTGTCAAACAGGGAAAGTTCGATTTCAAGCGCGCGACCTGCTGCATTTGCAATCTTGCTTTCCATATCTGCCAGCTCGGTAGTGGTGAACCGCATCGTGTTGGCAAGCGTCTGGCGATGTATGAATCTAGCCTTTGCTTCTTCGTTTTGTGTAAGAGCTGCGGCATTGCCCGCCGTAACCTCTATGAAATATCCCAGCACATTGTTATGGCGGATTTTGAGCGACTTCACCCCGGTTTCCTCGGAATACCGGGTCTGCATTCCGGCAATGACACGACGGCTTTCATCGCGAAGGTCGCGCAGCTCATCAAGTTCGGAATCAAATCCCGACTTGATGAATCCACCATCCCGGGCAAGAAGCGGAACCTCATCATCCAGCATGTCAGCCAACATCGCTTCGACATTTGTTGGCATGGCCTGAATGGCTTTCAGACAGAAGGAAAGTTCCAACGGCAGATTCTCGCAGCTACTACCCAGTTCCGACCCGACAATCTCTGCTGCTTCAAGGCCCTGGAGAATTGCCAGCAAATCTCGCGGTCCGCCACGGTTGAGCGAAAGGCGGGATATGGCACGGGCAATATCCGGTGCCTGCTTGATGTGAGTTCGCAGGCCCTGTGCCAGTTCATTGTCTGATAGCATAAATGCAATACTGTCCTGACGACCGCGAATTTGATCCACATCACACAGGGGACTCATCATCCGTTCTCCAAGCAGACGAGCTCCCGGCCCGCTGAGTGTGCGATTTATTGCATGGATGAGACTACCGGTCTTTTCGCCGGACAGGGTTCTCACGAGTTCAAGATTAGTGCGAGTGGCCGCATCAATGAACATCGAATGGTTCCCGGTCTCGCGAACCGGACGCATAAGGGCCGGTCGCTCTCCAACCTGGGTTTTTTCCACATATGCAATTGCGGCACCGGCCGCGGAAATTTCAGCTTTCGAAAAATTTCCAAATCCTTCCAGCGTTTTTACGCCGAACAGCGCCTTCAGCCTCTGAGCGCCCAATTGACTGTCGAAAAACGTTGCTGCTTCGAGGGTAATCGCCCGCTCGTCTAGATGGATCCGGGATCGGATAGTATCATCGTGATAGAGTGCCTCAGACAGGACAAGTTCACGGGGTTCTATCCGCGACAAGTCGGAACCGAGGTTGTCTGATGACGTTGCACAAATTCGAAATGCACCGGTCGAGATATCTATCCAAGCCAGTGCTATTTCATCTCTGTCCTCTCCCCTGCGGACACGAGCAAGCGTCGCCAGAAAATTTGAGGCAGAAGGCTCAAGCAATTTCTCTTCGGTGACAGTGCCGGGCGTTACCAGTCGGACAACCTCCCGTTTCACCACTGCTTTCGAACCACGTTTCTTGGCCTCTGCCGGATCCTCTATCTGTTCACAGACCGCAATTCTGTAACCAAGAGCGATCAGGCGTTGCAGGTAATCTTCTGCCGCGTGGACAGGCACCCCGCACATCGGAATATCCTCTCCCTGATGCTTGCCGCGTTTGGTAAGCGTAATTCCCAACGCTCTTGAAGCTTCCTCAGCATCATCAAAAAACAGCTCATAAAAATCACCCATACGGTAGAACAGGAGGAAGTCCTGATTTACCGACTTGATTTCTATGTATTGCTGCATCATCGGCGTTGCCGCCGCAGTCTTGTCTTCAGCTTTTTGTAGCAATGGTACCTTTAGCCTTTCTCAGCAGGCTCAGGATTCATGAAACTTGCACATCATGCAAGCGGGGAGAGGCAATCAGGCAGAACATCCACAACCTGATGGCACCACTCTCAGGCCTCATCCATGCCCGCATATCTGCCATCGTCCTTCACATACTATAGGTTTATGTGCCAGGCCGATAAAACCTGTGAGATCAGATTTGGAAAAAGCTATACAAAATAGCGTTGTGTACCTGGAATTTGTCTGCTCGAACGGGCCTGATCATCAACCACAGGCAACTGGTTATAGTGAGAGTCATGATTTTGGTCTCACTGCGGTCTTGCAAGATGCGAGTGAAGGTTTCCCAACAGGCCAAACGGCTGACCGGAATAAGGCGGCAGTTGCGTTTCTTTTTTGATATCCAGAGTTTGCAGAAATTTTTCAACCCCGTGAAACAGGACATGAATAACCGAAGACATTCACTAAACCAGATCAGGGCGAAGTGTTAATGGCTAGGCATCATCCATAATCGCCAGCAGCTTTTCCGGATCCAGGGGTTTGGTCAGAAACCCGGTTGCACCACTGGCAAGAGCAGATTTTCTGGACGTTTCCTGTTCATCTGCCGTCAAAATGTATATCGGCAGTGCTGGTGTGCCATCGCGCTCTTCATTGGCTCGAATTTGTTTGAGAGCGTCAAGCCCATCCATCACAGGCATCTGCAAATCAAGCAAAACCAGATCAAAGGCATCAGTTTCCATCCGCTCTTCAAGAAGGGATAGTGCTTCCTGACCGTTGGTTGCCCGGGTTACGGCATGGCCGACTTTCTCCAGTACAGACCGTGCCAATAATGCGTTGATTTCATTGTCTTCGGCCAGCAGGATGGTTCTCGGCTTCTGGATTTGCGCGGCACCGACTGACCATTGTTTTGCGACGGAATTCCTCCGGTCATCCTTTGCGTTGCCAGCTTTTCCTTCAATCAGATTTACCAGTGAAGTCTTCCGGACCGGCTTGATCAGATAGCCGTCAAATCCCATGGAAAGAAGTTCATCCAGCCGCTGTCGTTCCTCAGGCTTCAGAAGGATTATTTTAACCGGTTCGCTTGGCAGTTTTCGCAGCAATCGTTCCAGTTCATCGGATTCAAGATCAAATGCGGCGGCATCAACCAGCAACGACTGGAACCGGGAAGGATCATCGTCATCCTCTAAAGCCGCAGAACTCTCAAATTTGTCCAGCCGATATCCCTGTTCGGAAAGATAGCAGTCCACTACCCGGGTGGTAACCGGGTTGCAGGAGACGAGTGCGTGAACGCTTTCCGACACTGCATCGGGTAACGTTTTTGCTGTTTCTCCCGCAATCAAAGGGATTGGCAGTGTGAAATAAAAACAGGAGCCTTTTTCCGGTTCGCTGACGAGCCCAATCTCGCCTCCCATTTCCTGGATAATCCGTTTTGAAATCGCCAGTCCCAAACCGGCGCCGCCATACTTTCGGGTGCTGCGGTTGTCCGCCTGTGAAAATTCCTCGAATACCAATTCCTGGTCTTTTGGTGCTATGCCCGCGCCTGTGTCGTGAACTTCGAACAGAAGCAATGACTTGTCGGACTTGCTGACATTGAGCTGGCAACTTACGAACACCCCGCCATTCTCGGTGAACTTGATCGCATTGCCAATCAAATTGACCAGAATTTGCCTGATCCTGCCGGGATCAGACTCAATGGTTTCGGGGATGTCGCTTGCCACGAAAGAACCGATTGCAATTTCCTTTGCATGGGCTCGCGAAGACAACAATTCGCACACGTCTTCAATCAGGCGATGTGGGCTCATGATCGCAGAGCGAATTTCCAGTCTGCCAGCTTCAACAAGTGTCATGTCCAGAATGTCTTCAATCAACGTCAGCAGCGCAATCCCGGAATCGTGTACTGCATTGACATAGGCGTCCTGTTCTCGGGTAAGTTTGGTGTCAGCAAGCAAACCTGACATGCCCAGAATTCCGTTTAATGGTGTCCGCATCTCATGACTGACATTGGCCAAAAACTGGGTTTTTGCCTTGCTTGCGGATTCAGCACTTTGCGTTGCATCCCGGAGTTTCTGTTCCGCGCGCTTCTGGTGGGTAACATCACGCGCAACCGTGCGTATGATGTTTTCAGTCGTGGTTTCGCTTCTTATCGGGATATCCACCCAGGCAAGCCATCGGTGCCCGCCGTCCACTTCCAGACAGAATATATCTACGCGTGTGGATCCACTGCTTCCGGCATTTTCTTAAACCTGTTCGCGTGTGTAGGGAAACGGCTTTCCTATCAGTTCAGCTTCAGTCAAATTAAGGAACTTTGTGAAAGATGAATTGAGATAGGTGATGGTTCCGTCTGATTTGCGGTCCATAATCATATCACCGAACGCATCAGAAAGGCTGCGGTAACGTTCTTCGCGCTCTCTAAGCTCCCAGGTCATGTCCTGAAGTTCCTCGTTTTCATGTTTGAGGAAATTCAGCGTTTCGTAGTCGCCAGAATCCACACGCGCTGCCTGGGGGCTGAGCTGGAAATAACAACAACCGCACAATAGCAATATCGAAAGCAGCATGATTACAACCAGCACTTTTGAGGTCATCAACGGCATCAGGAAGGCCGATACCACAATACCAAGCAGTGCGAGCTTCAGAAATGTCTGATTCTTGATATTGGAATTGCTGGGCGCTGAGCCTGTGAACTGGGGCCTGACGCCTGGTCTGCCCGCTATTGTGTGATTCGGCTGGTGGAGTTCTCCAGGAACGCTCGGGTCAAAATCGTTGCCGACGTTATCCAGAGCACGTTTCTGGATTTCGCGAATCAGTTTCCAGCTGTCATTTTTATTTTGATCGGGGTTCATGCTTCAAATTGTCTTTAGGAAACCTGCCAATTGCAGCAATCACTGCCATGTATAAGCAACATAGAAACCACAATTTTATTGAAAAATCCTTTCGCGAAACATATTCGATCGCCAAGTTTTTATGTGGTGTATGCGAGCCGATTTCCCGCGCTGCGATAAGCTATGGCTTCTGCCAGATGAATTTTGCCAACCATGTCGCACCCGTCAAGATCCGCTATCGTTCTGGCCACCTTTAATATCCGATGATAGGCACGGGCAGAGAATTTAAGGTTTTCCGCAGCCTCCCGTAACAGATTTTCCCCGGCAGCATCGGTTCTGGCAAGCTTTTCGGCTACTGATGCCGGCGCACGGGAATTGGTTATGTGCTGCAGGTTCAATGCTTTAGACCGAGCAAACTGGAGCTTGCGGGCGGCCATTACCCGATCAGCCACCGCAGCGGAAGCTTCCGCCGCAGGGCTTCCAATCATGTCTGTGGCCTTGACCGATGGGACCTCCACACGGAGATCGATCCGATCCATCAGAGGTCCGGATATGCGAGCCTGATAATCACTGGCACATCGCTCACCCCTTCGACATGTATGCCCTGCCTCTCCTGCCATACCGCACCGGCAGGGGTTCATTGCAGCTACCAGCTGAATTCGCGATGGATAGGTAATGCGATGATTGGCCCGGGCTATCGGCGTCTCCCCCGCTTCCAGCGGTTGACGCAGAGAATCGAGAACCTGTGGTGAAAACTCCGGAAACTCGTCCAGAAACAACACACCATTATGAGCCAAAGATACCTCACCGGGCAAAGCACGCACGCCGCCTCCGACCATCGCGGCCATAGACGCAGAATGGTGCGGACTCCTGAAGGGCCGACGGTTGGTAAGGAGGCCATCAATCAACTCGCCCGCAATAGAGGAAATCATGGATACTTCAAGCAGCTCAACAGGAGAAAGAACAGGCAGAATACCCGGCAGCCGCGCGGCAAGCATCGACTTGCCAGAACCGGGAGGGCCAACCAGCAGCAAGTTGTGCCCACCGGCAGCGGCTATTTCGAGCGCACGCTTTGCAGTCTCCTGTCCCCGAATATCTGCCAGATCAAGACACGGCTCATTCGGCTGACAAATTGAGGGTATTGGTCGTGACAGAACCTGCGTTCCCTTGAAATTATTGGCCAACGCAATGAGACTGGCAGGCGCAAGTACGTCCATGTCGGGATCAGCCCATGCGGCTTCCGGTCCGCAGCTGGCCGGACATATCAGAGCTTTGCCCATGGCATTGGCACCAATCGCTGCAGGAAGTGTCCCGGCAACCCGGGCAATGTTTCAGTCCAGAGCGAGTTCGCCAATCACAACATAACCGGCCAGCATCTCCAGAGGAATTGCCCCCAAAGCAGCCATCAACCAAGTGCAATCGGCAAATCATAATGACTGCCCTCTTTTGGAAGGTCAGCCGGCGCCAGATTAACGGTTATCCGCTTCGGCGGGAGAGACAATCCGGAAGCATGCAAAGCCGCATAGACCCGCTCCCGGCTTTCCGCCACCGCCTTATCCGGTAACCCGACAATGGAAAAGTTCATCTTTCCCGGTGCGACCATGATCTGAACGTCAACCGGAACGGCTTCCACGCCCTGAAATGCAACGGTATTAACCTTAGAGACCATCCAACCAGTTCTCCAGACTCAACTTACCGGCATTTTTGTCAGCATATCATTGACCGGAAGAAAAACAAGAACAAAAAAGGAACAAATGATAGTAATGCTTTGCTATAAGTTCATGGACTGATTTGCGGGGCGCGCATTCATGAAATTCAAGGACTACATTCAAAGTAACTTTTTCAGTTCGCGTGACATGACCATGCTGCCCGAGAGAATACGCGCTTCGTTACAGATGCGTAAACGTGTAAACGAAGTCGTTGTGCGGGTAATCCAGTTGCTGATCGTGTTGATGTTCTCGCTGCTGTACTCCCTTGCGGTCAAAACCGGAAACCAAGCGGACTTCCAACCCGTTCCCTTTGTCCTCGGTGCCTATATCATCCTTTCCGTCATCGGATTGATCTGGTCTTTGCGCACTGAGATACCAGGCTGGGCAGTGTACTGCTCAATCCTGTTTGACTTCACGTTGCTTTATTCACTTATCGTAAGTTTCCATTACCAGTACGAACAGCCGGCTTCGTTCATACTCAAGGCACCCACCCTGCTTTATGTCTTCATATTCATTGCCTTGCGTGCTCTCAGGCTAGAATGGAAATATGTGCTGGCAGCCGGTGTCACTGCAGCACTGGGTTGGCTGGCGATAGTTGGTTACGTGATAAATTTCGAGCCGGAAGACAAGATGATCACGCGCTCATACGTTGAATATCTGACATCCAACACCATCCTGATAGGCGCGGAGGTTGACAAGATCATCACCATCCTGGCGGTAACCGGGATACTGGCACTGGTGGTCAACAGCTCGAGCAACTTGCTGGTGACCGCAGTAACCGAGCAGACTGCAGCCAAAGACCTTTCCCGGTTTTTTGACAAGCAGATTGCACAGGACATACGCACCGGAAATGCAGCATTGGAAGCAGGCATCGGTGAGCGCCGCGTAATGGCTATTGTGAATATCGACATTCGGGGTTTTTCGGTTCTGGCTGCTGGCCGTGAAGCGTCTGATGTCATGAAAATGCTGTCGGTCTATCAGGGCCGTGTCGTGCCAATCCTGCAGGAAAATGGCGCAATCATCGACAAGTTCATGGGCGACGGCATCATGGCTACCATCGGCATGGACCCAAAAAACTCCAGCCTGTGCCGGGCTGCCTTGGAGGCAGCAGAAGCTATTTTGCTGGATTGCCGAAAATGGCAGGCCGAAGAACCATTGATTGCAGAAGCAGGTCCCTTGAAAATCGGTATAGGAATTGCTCACGGTCCGGTTTCTTTTGGTGCTGTCGGCCGGAACGAGCGCCTGGAAATGACTGTGATCGGAGCTCCGGTAAACACATCCGCCAAACTGGAGAAACACAACAAGGTGTTGAAATCCGAATGTATCGTCCTGAAAGAAGTCTGGGACAAGGCACAAACTGAAGGTTATGGTGGAAACTTCAGCGCAGAGTTTATGGAAACGCAAATTGAGGGTATAAAAGATCCTCAACACATCGCAATTCTGACCATCTGAACCATGTCCGCTTCCACCGACCTCTCCAGTCAGGGACTGTCCATTCCCGTTTCCAAATTACGCAAGCTGGCCAATACCACCATGGGTGCTGAAGGCTTGATTCCGTTGTGGTTCGGCGAACCTGATATCCCCACACCGGACTTCATCTGCGAGGCAGCCCATCAATCCATGGCTGCCGGGAATACTTATTACACTGAAGGTCTCGGGAAGCCGTTCCTGCGCGAAGCTATTGCAGAATATATGAGTGATCTATACCGGAACACGATAGGGATTGATCGCATTGCGGTAACTGTTTCCGGCACAAATGCTCTTAATCTCGCTTTTCAACTCCTGACCCAAAATGGCGATCGGGTTGTTACTACATTGCCATCTTTCCCGACGCTGTTGACGGTACCGGAACTGCAATATGCGGAACTTGATACAATATCGTTACAACCATCGGGCAACGGATGGTCCCTGGATATTGACCGGCTGATTGAGAAAACAGCGGGCGCAAAAATCCTGCTTCTCAATTCACCCAACAACCCTACGGGCTGGATGCTGGAACGCGACGAAATCAAAGCCATTCTCGATGCCTGCAGAAAATCCGAGACGTGGGTTATATCCGACGAAGTTTATGCAAGGATCGTTTATGAGGAAAAAGCAGCTCCATCCTTTGCCGAGTTTGCAGAGCCGGAAGATCGCCTGATCATCGTCAACAGTTTCTCCAAAAGCTGGGCGATGACCGGATGGCGTCTGGGGTGGCTTACACTGCCACCATCGCTTCTTTATGAATGTGAAAAGCTGATGGAGTTCTCCATGTCCTGTGCCCCGGAATTCGTTCAGGCCGGAGGGCTGGTAGCAATCCGACAGGGCGAGAACCTTATTGCCAGCCAGATTGCAAGATATCGCAAAGGCCGTGACTTGGCAGTCAGCCGCTTGTCGGCCATCAACGGAGTTACGTGTGTACCACCACGCGCGGCATTCTACGCTCACTTCAAGATTGACGGTGTAACCGACAATGTAGGATTTGCGGAAAAACTTGCCATCGAAGGCAAGGTCGGCATTGCTCCCGGCACCACGTTCGACCCTTCCATGGAAAACTGGTTCCGGGTATGCTTTGCCAAGAGCCCCCGTGCCATTCCGAAGTGCACCAGTGAAAACGGCAGCGTGATGAGCATTCTTCCTTGCGGGCGGGCCAGGCGATGGCGAGAATCTTGTAGAAGGAGATTCGCCTATGCCTCGCGGCTACCACCACCTGACCCAAGATGAACGTTGCCAGATTTGGGGGTTGAAGAAAAGCGGCCTCTCGCAGAGAGACATTGGGCGTGAGCTCGGACGCCATCACACGACAATCCGTCGAGAGATGCAGCGCAACAGCGGCGGCCGGGGCTACCGGTACAAACAGGCCCATAACAAGGCGACAGAGCGCCGCCACAGGGCGTCATCGGTGCCAAGGAAGATGACACCCGCCCTGTGGCAATTGGTCGAGGAGAAGTTGGCGGCTGGCTGGAGCCCAGAGCAAATTTAGGGTCGGTTTCGTCGGGAAGGCCAAGCCATGGTGGGGCGGATGCGGATCTACGAATACGTCCGCGCGGACCGCAGGGCCGGTGGCAGCCTTTACAAACGTCTGCGGCGGCGTGGGAAGAAACCGAATTGGCGCGGCGGCCGGCACGCCGGGCGAGGACGCATTCCCGGTCGTGTCGATATCAGTGAGCGGCCCGCGATCGTCGAACAGAAGTTGCGGATCGGTGACTGGGAGGTGGACACGATCGTTGGAGCGGGTCAAAGCGGCGCAGTGGTTTCGGCGGTGGACCGCGCCTCGAAGATGACCCGACTGGTACGGCTCGACAGGAAAACGGCCGAAGATGTCGGAGCTGCGCTCAGACGCCGGCTGGAGGCAGATCGGCACCTGGTTCACACGATCACTGCGGACAACGGTAAGGAATTCGCTGGCCACAGCAGCCTGTCCAAGGCGCTTGATGCCAAGTTCTATTTTGCCCGGCCCTACCACTCATGGGAGCGCGGGCTGAATGAACACACCAATGGACTGGTCCGCCAGTATTTGCCGAAAGGCACGGATTTCCGGTCTGTGACCGATGCCGAGGTCCAGGCGGTGGAGGATCTGCTCAACGCACGGCCGCGCAAGGCACTCGGCTTCCGGACGCCGGAGGAGGTGTTCAGAGATGCGCAGGCACCGCCATGACCGCTCTCAAACCTCTGGGAAGCGCACAGCGTGAAATCTCTCTTCGGCACAGTCTGTTCGAAGAGGCGATTGCGCTTGTGCGCAATTCTGCGGTAGGGGTATTGGTAACGGCAATTCAAGTCATCGCAGGCTCCGCCTGGCGGTGGTGCACCTCGGAGCGGAAACGGCGCGGCAATACCTGGCTGGACGGTCACAATTTTGAGTATCATGCCCGACCCATGCAAATCCTGATCGGGTCGGGTTATCGTTGTCGGATATCTGGTTGTGGTCAATCTGCTGAGCCAGGTGGCCCCATTATTCGGTACAATCCTGACGGTTCCCTATCTTCTGGTCTTGCCGTGGGTGTTCAACAAGGCGATTTCCTTCAATGCGCGTATGACGAGTTACAGAAACGTGCATTTCAGTTTTCAGGGCAGTTACTGGCGTGCTTTAGGAATTTTCATTCTGTTGCCTCTTTTGGTTTTTGCGCCGGTTGTGGTTGTTGGGGTTCTTGCCGGGGTTGCGGGGTTGCTGGACAATGAAGCGCATGTTTCTCTGTTCGCAATTGTGATGTTTTTGGCACTCTTTGCCGGTATATTTATCATTCCGTTCGTGTCGCGAGCCGGTGCCAATTACATCGGCAACAATACAAGTTTCGGCGATGCCAGATTTTCGACCGACGTGCCCCTTAAGCCTGTTTACCTGAACCTTGGTGCATCCATACTGTTTCTGATTTTGTCCGCTATTGCCGTATGGACGCTGCTGGGGGGAATCTTCTTTCTCATGACTGGCGCAAACTTAGACCCGGAAGCATTGGATAATCCCTTCCAGAACCTGGGTGCCGCGGCCATGTTCCTGCTGATTATCATACTGGCCTATACACCGTTCATAATGGGCTACGCCTTTTATTCAGCCGGGATGCGCAATATTTCATTCCAGCACTCGCGTTTGGGTGGCAAACACCGGCTGGATTCCAACCTGTCGCGGATGCGATATCTTTGGATCATGGTTTCCAACGCGGTTCTGACAATTCTCTCATTTGCGCTGTTGCGGCCGTGGGCTGCAGTGCGAACCTGGCGTTACCTTGCGGCCAACACTTATTTCACATCAGTCGGCACACTGGACAATTTCATCAATGTTCAGGAAGATCAGGGTAATGTGATTGCCGCTGAATACCTTGACATCGATGGAATAAACTTCGGGTTGTAAAGATGACACCGACAGTACCGGACAACCTGACGGGCAGGTACCTACTTGCAGAATCTTCTGCAAGCAGGGATGCCCGGTTGCATTATGAGGACGGCAGCCTTGTCGTTACGCTCCTTGAAAGTGGCGAACAGCATCAGGTAGAATTTGTCGAATTGGGAGATCGTATCGGCAAAGTTCCCAGAAAAATATATTTCAAAGATGGCAGCGTTTTCGAATGTCCGGACAACGATGCGGTCGATCTTGCCTTTGGACAGGGAAATCATTTTGCCTCGCGGCTTTCTCGCGCCGAACGTTCCTGGAAAATCGTAATCGTTGCGGTCGTTCTCACCGTCATAAGCCTGGTGGGTATATATCGGTACGGAATACCATTGCTGGCAAATGTCGCTGCGCACAACACGCCGACAGCGGTTGTGGATGCGATTGATGCAGGAACGCGAGATGCGGTCGACCGACTTTTGTTCTCTGAAAGCAAACTGGATGATGAAAGAAAAGCAGAGTTGACTGCTCTTTTTGACGAGGTTGCAATTGCGTCCGGCCATACCGAACCTCCATTGACATTGCTCTATAGGGACGGTGGTGCCCTTGGTGCCAATGCCATCGCTCTGCCTGGCGGGACTATCATTCTTACCGATCAATTGGAAAAACTGGTTGCGAATGACGATGAAATTGCCGGGTTGTTTGCTCATGAAATCGGCCACGTGAACGAACGCCATTCGCTGCGGCAGCTTTATCGTGTGTTGGGCCTGACATTCATGATCTCGCTTATTGGCGGTGATTCCGGGCAGGTTGTTGAAGAGGTTCTAAGTCAGGCGGTGTTGCTTGAGACGTTTTCCTACACCCGCGAGTTCGAAACCTCGGCGGATGCATACAGCGTCAAGGTGATGCTGAAGCTTGAACGCGACCCGGCAGCGTTTTTGGTTTTGCTTGATCGGCTGCTGGAGGAACACGGCCTGGATACAGAACGGGAAACAAACTAGTTGGACACCCATCCCTCCAACAAAGACAGGCGGGAAAGTGTAGAAGCGGAAATTGACCGTCTGAAGAGCCGGTAACTCAATCGGGCAGACTATCTGGCCATGGCATGATATTCATCATTTGGCTGTTTGTCAGTTGCTGCGCTCATCCGGTTGGACATGTTGAAAAATGCCGCAACCGCAGAAATGTCCCAGATATCCCTGTCGCTCCAGCCTACATCGCGCAGAGATTGTCTGTCTGGTTCGTCCATTCCGATCGGATCTTTGGTAAGTTTCCAGGCAAAGTCCAACATGGCGCGTTGTTTGGGCTCGAGTTCCGCAGTGCGGTAATTCATGACAAGCTGTTCGCCCAGTTTGGGATCTCCCGACAGCTGACGCACAGCCGCACCATGGGCTGTCAGGCAATAATAACAATGGTTCGAGCTGGAGACGACAACTGCGATCATCTCCCGTTCCAGTTTGCTTAAGCCCGAATCGCCCAGCATCAGATCATTGTAAATGCCGGTAAAGCCTTCAAATTTTGTCGAATGCCATGCATATGCTTTCAGGACATTGGGAACGAAACCAAGTTTTTCGTCACAGACGTCGAGATATTTCTGTTGACGCTCTGTAAGCGGCTCTTCCTCGGCGGGCATATTCAGGGCAACAATCGGTTTGTCAGTCATGGGCGAAACTCCTGCGGCTGTCTAACAAAAGCAAAATGCAATTGTTGAAATGTTACTGTCCGTCACTCGGAATTACCAGCAAATAGGTAGAGGAAAGACCGATTATGAAGACTGTTCCGGCCAAGAAACTGCAGGGCAAGGTTACCCGGGTCATGAAAGCTGCTGACGATCACTTTGTCTCGAAAGACATCGAAACGCTGGAACTTACCTATGGCGGCATCAAGGGTGATTTTCACGAAGGGCTCACCCGCGATTCCGGCGCACGTGAACCCTGGTATCAGCGCGGAACCGAGATGCGCAATGAGCGTCAGCTTTCTATTCTCAGTGAAGAGGAACTCAGGGAAATTGCATCAGATATGGCGCTTGAAACAGTTGATCCGGGCTGGGTTGGTGCCAATCTGGTTTTTGAGGGAATCCCATCTCTCAGCTATCTGCCGCCGCGAACCATTATTCTGTTCGATAATGGCGTCACCCTGCGCGTTGATGGTTACAATGCACCTTGCCGGCATGCAGGTGGCGCCATTGCCGAACATATCGGCATTGAGGCGGAAGACCACAAGAATACAGATGTCGCGTTCAATTTTACCAAAGCCGCTCACATGAAGCGCGGACTCGTTGCCTGGGTCGAGAGGGAAGGTGAGATACGGGCAGGGGATACCTTTACCGCCCGCATCTGGGAGCAGTGGATTTATGAGTAAAGGCCAGTTGCCAATACCCACAGGTTGAGGCCAACGAGTCCCATAAGGCTAAACAGGGTGAGCTGCATGCCCCTTACGCGTAAGCTCATGGATTTGTCCGTGAAGCCGAAAGCGTAGCCGTGTATCAGTCTTCCAAGCAAGAAGGCTATGGCTATCAGGGCGAGGATGTAGATGTTGGTAGACTGAAGCTCGGCTACCAGGATCAACAATACACCGAAAGGCCCGTACTCAACCAGATTAGCCTGTCCGCGTATTCTGCGCTGCAACACTTCCTTGCCTGCATCTCCAAGTGATACCTGCTCGCTGCGACGAACCTTGATAACCCGAATGCTTAATATGAACAGGAGAACTGACAGAATGCAGATTGCAAGGGTCGTGATCGGTAAAAACATGGTTCGCTCCTACGAGGGTATTTTTTCGCTTTTTCTGAAGCCGGTCTCCTGGAACATTTTTCCAACCAATCTCCGACTGCTTTAAACCGGTCCAGTTCCAGGGCTTCGCCGGCATCATAAAATCCACCTAATGTCCGCACCCAGGGCCACAGCGCAATGTCGGCAATTGTGTAATCTTCGCCGGCTACGTAGGCGTTGTTCTCAAGCTGGCTGTTGATGCCTCCCAACAGGCGACTGGTTTCTGCCTGATAACGCTCATAGGGGCGCTTGTCTTCGATTTCGCTACCGGCAAATTTGTGAAAGAAACCAAACTGACCGAACATGGGGCCAGCGCCCCCCATCTGGAACATCAGCCATTGCAAAGTCTCATAGCGTTTGGACGGTTCGGACGGGAACAGTTTTCCCGATTTGTTGGCCAGATAAATCAGTATGGCGCCTGATTCCCAGAGACCGATTGGTTTTCCGTCAGGGCCGTTGGGATCAATGATGGCGGGAATCTTGTTGTTCGGGTTGAGCGACAGGAATTCCGGAGACATCTGGTCGTTTGTTCCAAAACTAACAAGATGCGGCTCGTATTGCAGGCCGGTTTCCTCCAGCATTGCAGAAACCTTGATGCCATTGGGCGTTGGCAGGGAGTAAAGCTGAATTCGGTCAGGATGTTGTGTCGGCCATTTGTTCGTTATGGGAAAGTCTTCTGGAAAGTTCATGGATGCCTCGCAAGAAACGTTGATTGCCTACATATGGAACATCAATGACGGTTTGCCACCTTCAAACGGCACAAACATGGGGATATTTGAAGACCTGGCCGATTTGGCGGGTCAAACATCAGCGGTTTTTATGTGCCTGCAAAGTCGTCGCCTTCATCTATGCGTTCCGCACAACCCCATTCCGCAAGTTTCGTATTGATTTCCTCGAGAACGAAATGTCGGGCAGACTCCCGATCATACCCTTCAGAGAGCAAAGCATCATAGTCGGTATGAACGTGCCGTATATGTGCGGTTGTTGCCTGCCACGAGGATATCGAAGGCGGCAGATGCCGAAGGTGTCCTGCGTTGGCTGCCTGTTCAATTGCAAGAAAGTCCTCCATTGGCGCCATCGGGATCAGTGCCCGAAGCCTGGTTTTTATTTCCTTGCGTTTCCTTGTCGATTTCATGGTGCTTTAAATATTATTTTTTCGAGCTAGTTTAAACCTATGTTTTCAAACGGCAGGTGGAGCCGGGGTAACTCGAAGGGGTAGTTGGAGGATCAGATGTCTTCAGGCAAGACAGATGAGTTTGTAAATGCGCTTCCCGTCCAGGAACGTTTTCTAAATGCCCTACCGGTCGAAAACTATGTTCCTGTACCCAATGATTGGTATGTGGCGGTCACCGATGTCGTGCAATCACGCAAAGAGATTTCGCAAGGCCGCTACAAAGCCGTTAACATGGCTGGTGTCTCCATGATCAGCGCAATCATGAATGGTATTGGACATCAGGACGTTCTTTATATTTTTGGCGGCGATGGTGCAGCGGTTGCGTTTTCGCAAGAAGATTGCCCTGCCGTTGAAGCCGCATTGTCTGCGGTAGCCGGTTGGGCAGAAGACGAATTGCATCTCAAACTCCGGGCAGCGATCGTGCCGGTGAGCAAAATTCGCGAAGATGGTGTGGATTTGCTGGTAGCCGCTGTGAGGGTGTCGGATGCCATCCGAAATTTTGCGTTCATGGGTGGCGGAATTGGGCATGCTGAAAAATTGATGAAGGCCGGGGAATTTTGTATCGAGCGGGCCCCTGCCGGTGTGATGCCGGATCTCACCGGATTGTCCTGCCGCTGGAAACCGGTTGAGGAGCCGGGATTTAAAATCGTGTCTCTGATTGTTGAACCGGCGGATGGAAAAGAAGAAATTCCGACCAGTGCTGTTGAGGAGTTGATGCGGCTGGTCCAGGCGGATTCAAAAAATGCAAGCCCGGTATCGGAAAGCCGACTTGGTTTTACTTGGCCACCGAATGGTGTGCGACTTGAAGCCCGAGCAACAGGAGACAGTTTATTCATATGTGGACGCCCCGGATTGGCAAGACATTTTTTGATGTTTTGATCGGTTGCTTTCATATGTCCGGCCTGTTGATGCGATATTTGATAGATCGCTGGCCCTGATGGAAATCCGCAAACGAGGTTCCTGATCAAGATGACGCGCTCATGGGGCGCATTGAATCACACGGTGTAACCTCGTTTTTGGCTGATCATGTCACATCACTTTCTGCCATTACCAATTTCTGTGCCTTGCCTTCAAGCGGCGCTGATTCGCAAGGGGTTATAGCGCTGTCCTCTGGTCATAAGAACCCAGGCGATGCGAGCGGTCTTGTTGGCCAATGCGACAGAGACCAGTCTCACAGGTTTCTTTTCCAGCAGACCATTGATCCAGACCGCGGTCGGGCTCTTCTTGTTTCGATTGTGGCGAATAACAGCTGTCGCACCAATGACAAGCAGGCGGCGAATATACCGGTCTCCCTGCTTTGATATGCCAGCGAGCCTTACTTTGTCACCGCTTGAATGCTGTTTGGGGACCAGGCCAAGCCATGCGGCGAACTGCCGTCCGCTTTTGAATTGTCCCGGATCGCTGACGGTTGCCATCAGTGCAGTGGCTGTGATCACACCAATACCCGGAATGGCTGCCAGGCGCCTGCTGGCTTCATTTTGCCGGTGCCAGTCACGCAGGACCTTCTCAAGAGCCTGCAATTCTTCCTCCAGTTCGAGCAAGCGACGGGCAAGCGTTGCCAGCGCGACTTGTGCAATAGCCGGCAGGACATGCTTCTCGTCGTTTTCGTTGAAGATGGAATGAGCCAGCTTGACGATGTTCCTGACGCCGGGGGTGGTGACAAGACCGAACTCTGCACAATGAGCACGCAGTGCATTGGCTGCCATGGTGCGTTGCCGCACAATCAGGGAACGGGTTCGGTGTATCATCAGGATACTTTGCTGCTCAGGTGTTTTGACAGGCACGAAACGCATGGTGGGCCGCCTGACAGCCTCGCAAATCGCTTCAGCATCGGCAGCGTCATTCTTGCCCCGCTTTACGTAGGCCTTGACGTAGGCAGGAGGCATCAGTCTGACCTCATGACCAAAGGCTGCCAGGGTGCGAGCCCAATAATGGGCAGTGGCACAAGCCTCCATGCCGACAAGGCAAGCTGGCAGTTTCGAGAAAAAGCCTTTCAACTGTTTTCGCCGCAACCTTTTGATCACGATAACACTGCCATCATCGTCAACACCGTGAACCTGGAAGACACTTTTGGCAAGATCAAGCCCGATCGTGGTAACTTTCATAAGGACGCTCCTTCGTTATTTGTGGTTCATTCATCAACAACCACCTTACGACAATTCATTTGCCGGTATGAGGGGGCGTCCACCTCATCAAGATCCTGCTGATCACCGGCCTTGCCGGAATTCTGAACCTTACCGGTTGGTCTATCGGCGCTTTCGACCCCAACCATTATCGCCGTACGCTCGCACACAATACGGATTATCGGAAAATCCAGGATGGCATTCGCATGACCATCAGTATGAAGGAAGAGGATGTTCGGGTTTTGCGGGCCAGCCTTGAAAAACAACGAAACAATGGGGCGCTGAGATTCGGTATTTGTGAGCAGGATCAGGCGGTGCTGACCTGTTTTGTCCCATCCGTGACTTCCGATGACCATTTTCATTTTCTGGATGGCGCTGGCGGCGGTTATGCGGCAGCGGCTGATGAACTGGAATAGAACTCTGAGTCTGTGCCGGTGAACTCGTAAAGAGTTGCAAATATGACCCCTTTACATATACACATATATTTATGTTTCGTTTGGGTTTTTAATGTCGCAGAATCTGCTGGAAAATACTCCGCTTTCGCTGGAACAAACTGTCAGCTTGCTGCGGGCTGCCGGGGAGCCGTCACGGTTGCGGTTGCTGATGCTACTTGCGCAAAGCGATCTCACTGTTTCAGATCTTACTGAAATTCTGGGCCAATCACAGCCGAGAATTTCCAGGCACCTGAAATTGTTAAGCGAAGCCGGTCTGCTGGAACGCTACCAGGAGGGTGCGTGGGCGTATTTCCGGCTGGTGGATCAGGGAATTGGTTCGGGTATTATCACAACTCTGATAGGGCAGGTGGATAATCTGGACGGTCAGGTTGCCCGGGATCAGGAAAGACTTGCTGCGGTACGCAAGCGCCGTGCGGAACGGGCAGCTGAATATTTCTCCAAGAGTGCCGGTGAGTGGGATCAGATTCGATCTCTGCATGTAGATGAATCCAAAGTCGAGCGGGCGATGCTGGATATGGTTGGATCTGAAAAAATATCCGCCATGTTGGATCTTGGTACCGGCACAGGACGGATTCTGGAACTGTTTTCATGCATTTATGACAAAGGAATTGGTATCGATGCCAGCAGGGATATGTTGTCTGTTGCCCGTTCCCGTCTGGATCAGGCAGAGTTGTCCCGGGTGCAAACCAGGCAGGGGGACTTATACATCCTGCCGACACAGGCCGACAGTTTTGATTTGGTGACCATTCATCAAGTCTTGCACTATCTGGAAGATCCGGCGACGGCCATCCGAGAGGCAAGCAAGGCAATCAATAAAGGTGGGCGGTTGCTTGTGGTCGATTTTGCTCCGCATGAACTTGAGTTCCTGCGTACAGAACATGCACACTTACGATTGGGCTTTAGCAAATCACAAATGGAAACCTGGCTTAAAGATGCCGGGCTGAAGCCCTCGGAATATACCGAACTGGCCAGTAAAACCGGTGATCAGCAAGCCAAAGATACGCTTACGGTTAGTCTCTGGCTTGCTGAAAAATAGACGCTTCGGCCTCAAATCATCCGATCAGACCGAAAACCAGTGCAGTGACAAAAACAAATGCTGCGACCGTAATTGCCAGATTGGCCTTCTTTACAAGTTGCATCACGTCCTCCTTTGTCGACGCCCGCCCCCATACCAAAGTCTAAGTTAATTGGAGTGTCATGCAAACCGATTTGTTAGAAACACATGTTCACACTTTGTGATTTCACAAGTAAAGGTTTGGAATTACTGCCGGAAATTTGTTCACAGCGTTGTGAAATAATTTTCTATTGGTGATTATACGCGAGGAATTGAAGCACAAAACTTGCGGACTCAGGTTTTTCGGAATATTCGGCCATCGATCAATACCAGGCCTGAAACAATCAGAACCATTCCTATCAGGTTTGCCGTTGTCAGCGTCTCGCCGAGCCAGACCATTCCCAGAAGAATTGCACTTACGGGAACCAGAAAAGTAACCAGCGATACATTTGTTGCACCGGCACTGGCCAGAATTTTGAAAAACAATACATAGGCGACAGCCGTACAAAGGACTGCCAGGCCCAGCAAGGAAACAATCATCTCAAAATCGGGTCGTGAAATCGAAAACGGGTTTTCCAGGATGAATATCAACGGCAAAAGCACGAGAGAAGATGCGGTCAACTGACCGGTGGAAATCACGATAGGATCATGCCCCTTGAACCGTTTGCCATATACGCCGGCAAATCCATACGAAATTGTCGCCCCCAGTACGGCGGTCTGTGCCCAGGCAGAAGCTGACAAGCCCTTGAGCAAGTCATCGCCTATCAGGATGGCCACACCTGCAAACCCGAGCGCGATACCGAATATTTTGCTGGTGGAGAATTTCTCGTCTGCCGTCATGAAATTGGCGATTATCAGTGTCCAAATCGGTGTCATGGCATTAACAACGGATGCCAAACCGGATCCAATCTCCTGCTGTCCGATCAGGATCAATGAAAATGGTATTACATTGTTTAGGATGCCCATGACGAGAATGGCGGAAATTATGCTTCCTTCCGTCGGAAAGGATTTTCGGGTCGCAACCAGAAACACCCACAGGGTTATTGCCGCAATGCCCACGCGCAAAAACACCACGGTAAAGGGCGGCCATTCGAGCATCAAAATTCGCCCGAACAGGAAAGAACCACCCCAGATCAATGCAAGGATTGTAATTAAGAGCCAGTCTCTGGGTGAAGCGGAGGGAGCTGATTGGGACATGTCTAGTCCTTAAGCCACGTTTGCTGGAATAACCACCCGAAACTTGCGAGCGGAAAGGCAATAAACAATTTTTAAAGATCAGGGTTTAGGGTTTGCTCATGGTGTGTCTTTTCAAGTTCACGTTTGTTCTGTTTCTGCTGGCTGGCCTGTTTCCCGTGGCCTCTTGTAGCCCTGCTGGTGTGCTGGGTGGTGGAAGTGAACCACAAGATCAACGCGAGCCGATTGACAATACGGTTGTCGACTTTGATGCGGTCCGATCATTTGAAAAGATCAATCGCGTTCGCTCCCGGTATTTTCTGCAGGAGTTTCGCCAGGATCCACGGCTAATGGCTGCCGCTAACAGGCATGCAAGTCTTATGGGCGCAACGGGGCGATTTGGCCATGAATTCGGTCCCGATACCAAGTTTAAACGCAGGATATTCGCCTTTGGCTTTTACAATTCGGCAGGTGAAAATCTGGGCGTCGGCTATCGCAGTATCGATGAGGCTATTGAAGGGTGGCTTGAATCTCCCGGGCACCGTAAAATTCTGCTGAAACGCAATTATTCGCTGGGTGGCATCGCCTATGCGCGCAACACATCGGGAAAGAACCCGCGGCTGAATCACTTCTGGGTTTTGATCGTCGGTGAAAAGTGACAGCTGGCAACTGCGTTGGGTCTTCCATCCGGTAACGCTTTTGTAACCTCATTCAGTCACACTTTGTGAACCATGGTTATGCCGAGCAGAACACGCCTAATTCCAGCGAGGGATTCATGTATCGCGTTATCCTACGGTCAGCAGCAGCTGCCGCCTTTGTATTAAACCTGCAAACATCCGCTCAAGCGGTGGAAGTCTATTTCTTCAAGGGGGCAGGTGATTTCTCTTTCGTAAGTGACAATCTCCACTTTTCCAGAGGCCTCAACCAGATGGCCGAGGCGCTGAATGCTGAAGGCATTTATTCGGAGGTCAGGCGATTTGGAGCGGTAGACGATGCCCTGCAGACTATTCGCAGAAGAAAACCAGAATCCATTGCTTTGGTAGGACATTCGATGGGCGCATTGGCATCTATGTCGATTGCCCGTACCCTGAAGGCTGAAGGCATTCGCATCGCGTATATGGGATTGATCGATATTCCAGGTCCCGTCGGTGTTGCAGGCGACAATGTCGAATGGGCGGAAAACTACTATTCGATACATCCGGTTTATGGTCGTTTCAACAATGTGGATTCACATCCGCGGGCCAGCAATATTCATGTCAGTGGGTTTATACATAACCGGATGGATGATTCTCCTCGTGTTCAGCAGGGTATGCTCACAGCTATCCGGCAAGTCCACGCAACGGAACAGCAATTTAAGGAAGAGGCGCAGCCAGAAGCAGTTTTTGCCGGTGTTCAACCAATTCCCCAGTCAAATCCTGCGTATCAAAAACCGCAAATGGCGTTGACTTATGTGCCTCCGCAACCGGAAAATCCTGCCCTGCAAACCCTTCGACCGGTTGAGCTTGTACCGCAGGAAAATAGCGCTGTTGTTCAGAATTTTGATCAAAATTCGCTGGATGTGCTGCCTCAACAAGTCGATCCTGTAACGACCGCATCCATATCGGACACCGGCCATGTTCCCAAAAGCCGAAATCTCGTTGATCGCGCGTCCGGATTTCTGCGCAATCTCAGTAACCGTGCGCGTTTGAGCGGCAGAGGCATAGCAACGCAATCAGAACGTTGACAGAAATTGTATTCCTAGTCATTGAAATGAAATAGTTCTTGCTTATTTCATAGAATAGCGCTAGTGTTGCGCTGTTCGGGCATATTGCGAACATGAAGATGACTGGAATATCGGTGAAAACCGACTTCGGCAAAGTGAAAAATAATATCAATGCATGTGGGGTGATTATGCACTCCAACCTTTCCTCGACATCCCTGCACTGCCTGCCCTGCACCATAAGGCTGCATACACAAATTGATCGATGAAAGGATAAAGATCATGTCACAAACCGGAACAGTAAAGTTCTTCAATACCAACAAAGGATTCGGTTTCATTAAGCCGGATGAAGGCGATAAAGATATTTTCGTGGACATTTCTGCAGTACAGGCTTCCGGCCTGCAAGGCCTTACCGAGAACCAGAAGGTCACTTTTGATACCGAAGAAGACAACCGCGGAAAAGGTCCGAAAGCTGTTAATATTCAGCCTGCCGAATAAGTTGACTAACCGGCCTTTGAGTTAAGTATGATCCGAAGGCCGTATTGTTCTGCCGCAATGCGTTAGGAGGATGTTCCATATCCTCCCGCACCTGGTGTATTCAGGATTACGGCTTCCCCGGCCTTCACTTCTGTCTGGTCGCAGTGCTTCAGGGTTTCCATGCTGCCGTCTAGTCGACGGATAATGGTTGACCCGCATTCTCCTTCACCACCCCCAGCAAGTCCTTTTGGCGCGTTTTTCCTGGATGAGGACAGGATGGCACAAGTCATGTCTTCCATGAAACGAAGGGTTCGGCTAACCGCATCTCCGCCGGCAAATTCACCCTTGCCGCCGGAGCCGGTTCGGATCCGGAACTCCTCAACGACGACCGGATAACGCATCTCAAGCACTTCCGGGTCTGTCAGACGCGTATTCGTCATGTGAACATGAACCGCATCAGCACCCTTGAAACCGCTTCCACTGTTCATTTTGCCGGCTGGCGCACCGCCGCACATGGTTTCATAGTTCTGGTATCGATCATTGCCATACGTCAGATTGTTCATGGTGCCTGGCGCATTTGCAAAGGCGCCCAAGGCCATTAACAGGCAATTGGTGACGTGCTGGCTGGTTTCTGTGTTGCCTGCAATCACCGCTGAAGGGTATTGGGGCTTCAACATGCAACCATCAGGAATGACGATATTGATCGGTTTCAGACACCCGGCATTCATCGGGATGTCGGCTTCCACCATAATCCGGAATACATACAGGACCGCAGCACGGCAAACCGGTTCGGGAGCATTGAAGTTGTTTTTCCTGATTTCGGAAGTCCCGGTGAAATCCACCATTGCCTGACGGTTTTTCCGATCCACCGAAATCTTGACCGAAATCTGCTGATCATTGTCTGTCTGGTAGGTGTATTGGCAATCAGAAAGACGGTCTACCACACGCCGGACACTTTCTTCCGCATTATCCTGGACATGCTTCATATAGGCCTCAACCACCGGCAACGTGAAGTGATTCACCATTTTGCGCAATTCCACGACGCCCTTTTCGTTGGAAGCAATCTGGGCTCGGATATCGGCCATGTTTTCATCCGGGTTTCGCGCTGGCCAGGGATGCTCGGTCAGGATTTTTCGCATACCCTCCTCATCGATCACGCCAGCTTTTACCAGTTTGAAATTATCGATAAGAACGCCTTCCTCATCCACATGTGTGGCCAGCGGAGTTGCACTTCCAGGCGCCATTCCACCTACGTCCGCATGATGGCCTCGGGCCGCAACGTAGAACAGGATTTCCCTGTTATCATCATCGAAAACCGGTGTTACCACGGTGATATCCGGCAGATGCGTACCGCCGTTATAAGGTGCGTTCAGGATGAACACATCTCCGGGGTTGATGTCGCCTGCATTGTTTTCAATGACACTCTCCACTGAGCGATCCATGGAGCCAAGATGCACAGGCATGTGCGGTGCATTTGCCACCAGTGAACCATCGCTGGCAAATACGGCACAGGAAAAGTCCAGCCGTTCCTTCATGTTGACAGAATAGGAGGTGTTTTGAAGCGTCACGCCCATTTGTTCTGCAATCGACATGAACAGGTTATTGAAAACTTCCAGCATCACCGGATCGGCGGTAGTGCCGATTGCCAGTTCCCGTTCCTTGGGTTTGGCCCGCTTGAGAACAATGTGATCGAGCGCATTGATCTCCGCCGTCCAGTCCGGCTCAACAACAATGGTTTGATGCGGCTCTATGATGAGGGCAGGGCCTTGCACCTGGTTGCCCGGCTTCAGGTTTTGACGGAAATGGATACCGGCTTCGTGCCACTGGCTGCCCGAAAATATTCGGGTTTTCTGATCAGCTTCATGAAATGCACTGTCCAGTGCTGCTTCTTTTTCCACCAAACCGGCGGCGCCGCCGACTGACTCCACCTCGACGGCCTCGACGATCAGTTTCTTGTTTTCGAAAACGAAGCCAAACTGCTTTCGGTGCTGGAACTCGAATGTCTCGAGCATTTCCCGATATGAGGCAAAGGGGATTGGCAGGGCAAGGTCAGTCCCGTCGTATCGTATGTGAATTCGAGTAAAAGACGAGGTTTCTGAGGGGCTTATGTCCTGTGTTGCAAGTTCTGATTCAGTTTCCCAGGCCAATTCATCACGTATCTTTTCGAGGTCGGAAACCATACCATCGCTGAGTTCCTGAACCAGGGCACGGGAGCGCGCGGAGCGGACCTGTGCCAGGCCCATGCCGTAAGCTGACAGGATTCCAGAGAAAGGATGCACCAGTACCGTTTCCATGCCAAGCGCATCTGCCACCGAGCATGCATGCTGTCCTCCGGCGCCGCCAAAACAATTGAGTGCATATTCGGTGACGTCATAGCCGCGTTGCACGGAAATCTTCTTGATAGCATTGGCCATGTTCTCGACGGCAATTTTCAGAAACCCGTCCGCGACCTCTTCCGGAGAGGAGCCGACTTCGTCGGCCATTTCGGAGAATTTGGTTCTGACGGTATCGGTATCCAGTCTTTCGTCCTGGTTTGGGCCAAAAATGGCAGGGAAGAATTCCGGCTGCAGTTTCCCGACCATGACGTTTGCATCGGTCACTGCAAGCGGTCCGCCTCTGCGATAACAGGCCGGGCCTGGATTCGCCCCCGCCGAATCCGGTCCTGCCTGAAAACGTCCATCCTGATAGAAAAGGATTGAACCACCGCCGGCAGCAACTGTATGGATATGCATCATCGGGGCACGCATCCGCACACCAGCAACCTCGGTTTCGAACGTACGTTCAAGCTCTCCGTCGTAATGGGAAACATCGGTCGAAGTGCCACCCATGTCGAAGCCGATCATCTTATGAAAACCGGCAAGCTTGGAGGTTTCCACCGCTCCAACTACACCACCGGCCGGGCCGGAAAGAATGGCGTCCTTGCCCTGGAAGAGGTCAGCAGCGGTCAGGCCGCCCGAAGACATCATAAACATCAATCGTGGCGCATCGGCGGAGGCACTCGCCGCGTCCAGACCCAATTCTGAAGAAACCTGCTCGACATAACGGCGTAAAATCGGTGAAAGATAAGCATCGACCACCGTTGTGTCACCCCGGCCGATCAGTTTGACCAGCGGGGTAACTTCATGACTGACCGAGACCTGTTGGAAGCCCATGGATCTCACCAGGCCCGAAACTGCCTGTTCATGTTCAGGATACTTCCAGGCATGAATAAACGTGATCGCAATCGAATGTATGTCTGCTTCAAGAAGTTCCTTGAGTTGCGGCCGCAAGGCTTCGAGGTCGGGAACGGCTTCCACGGTGCCGTCCGCGAGAACCCGCTCGTCAACCTCGATAACCCGCTCATAAAGCAATTCCGGCTTCAGGATTTCCTTAGCGAAAATATCCGGCCGGGCCTGATATCCTATGCGAAGCATATCGCGAAAGCCCTTGGTGATGATGAGGGCCGTTCGGTCACCTTTGCGCTCGAGAAGGGCATTGGTAGCAACAGTGGTGCCCATTTTCACGTTACCAACCAGCGTTGAGGGTATTTTGTCCTGCTGCTTCAACCCGAGAATGTCCCGAATACCCTGGAGTGCCGCATCCCTGTAGGCTTCGGGGTTTTCAGACAATAGCTTGTGAGGGTGGAGGGTCCCGTCCGGTGCACATCCCACTATGTCAGTGAAGGTGCCACCCCGGTCAATCCAGAAATCCCATTTAGTCATAACAAGCCCGTCCGTAGAAGTTTGTAAAACCAATAATCACTGGCGCGTTAAGCGGCAATCTTTTTTAGGGTGTGGGTAATCTTTTATCCAAAATTAACCATGTTTTCCAACTGCCGATTAACCCTGTGGCAGTAAACTAAATCAGAATAGTGCGGGGGACAGCAGGTATATGGAAACAATCGACAAATCGCCGAAACCGAACGAGGTCGTCATCGATACTCAAGACATACCAAAACTGGATACACCGCCAAAGCCTGACGGTGCCTCTCTGGCTGTGGAGCGCAAGAGTACCTACCAGACCCAGGTTGAAAACCAGCAAACCCTGCAGGCTGAGCTTAGCCGTGACCGTACCCGCGGCTATGTGGTGAAATGTGATGGCGAGCATGCAACCATCGCTGCAAATGTCGAAAACAATTCCCAGGTTGCCGAGAACTATTGGGCGGTCGGCCAACTGGTTTCCATTAAAGTCGGCTTTAACCGCGTAGTCGGTCTGACATGCCGGGTGGATGTGGTCAGGGATAATTGGGACATCAATGGTAGCAACGAGGTTCACATCCAGCTTGAACTTGTGGGCGAGATTATTCATGGCGGTGAAGGCGTGCAGGACAAGTTCAGTTCCGGTATTGCGAACTACCCTCAGATGGGCTGTATCGCCCACCGTATCCGTTCGGCTGACCTTGCCATCATATACAAGAGTGAGGGGGAGACCGTCGTCAAGGTGGGCCAGTTGACCCAGGACCAATCGGTAGACGCAAAAATTGAAGTCGACAGCCTTTTGTCCAGACATTTCGCGGTGGTTGGTACAACCGGTGTCGGTAAATCCACCTCCGTGACACTGCTGATGCGGAAGGTTATCAAGGCACGCCCGGATATCCGTATATTGATGCTCGATCCGCATAATGAATTTGCAACGGCGTTCCCAAAAGATTCAGTTGTGGTTGATTCAACCAATCTGTTGTTGCCGTTCTGGCTATTTACACTGGATGAGTTTTCCGAAGTGGTATTCCGCGGGCAAGATGGATTTGATTCAGAAATCGAGCTTCTTCGCGATTTGATACCGCTTGCCAAGGAACAGTATAGGTCGGACTCTGACAAGGCCAATGGCAATTTGGTCAAGAAAAAAGGCGGCAAAAGCACCCTTACGGCTGATATGCCGTTGCCTTATCGATTGGTCGATTTGTTGAAGATCATCGACGATCGCCTCGGATTGCTGGAGGGCAAGGCAGAAAAACCGTTTTTGAAATCCCTGCAATACCGGCTAGAAAGCATCTCGAACGACCCCCGGTTCCGGTTTATGTTTGATCCGGGACCTGGCAGAGACATTATGGCTTCTATCATGTCCCGTATTTTCAGGGTACCTCAGGAAGACAAGCCAATTTGCGTTCTCGAGATGTCGGGGCTGCCAACGGAGGTTGTAAACTCGGTTGTATCAGTGCTGAGTCGTATGGCGTTCGATCTGGCAGCGAACAGTGATGGTGCCATTCAGACGCTGGTGGTTTGTGAAGAAGCTCACCGGTACATTCCAGCCGACGAAAAGGCCGGCTTCTGGCCGACAAGACAGGCAATCGCGAGAATCGCGAAAGAAGGCCGGAAATACGGCGTGTTCTTGTGCATAATCACCCAGAGGCCGGGAGAACTTGACCCGACCATCCTGTCCCAATGCAATACGGTATTTGCCATGCGGCTGGGCAACGAACGGGACCAGGAAATCATTCGTGGCGCGGTTACGAATGGAGCAAAGAGCACCATTAGCTTTCTGTCTTCGATCGCAAACCGTGAGTGTATTGCATTCGGCGAGGCCATTCAGACACCGATGCGCATGACGTTTGAAACCATGCGGGCGGAAGACCTGCCGGGGGCTCATATCTATGAGCAGCAACAGAAGGTTAAAGACGGGCTTACTGTCTCGATTGCATCTGTGCTGCGCCGGATGCGCAAGGAGGACCGGAAACTTCTTAATCACTCTGATCCATTTGTTGATTCCAGAGAAGAGGCGGAGCCGGGTAACAATACTCTGGCAGCGCAGAGGGAATCTGTGGAACGCGAGCCTGCGCGTCCTGGCGATGACATCAATTCCATCCTCAATGCGGCTTATACCGGTTCCAACAGTTCGCTTGCACCGACGGCGCATGCGGCTCCGGAAGCTCCGGCTCCCGGGGTTGCGCCACCTGTGCAACAGGCCGGGTTTAATACGCCTCAGTCAACGCAGACCCCGCCACCGCCGCAGACGCCAATGGCTGCACAACCAACTTCTGCGCCACCAAGAAACAATGGTGCCGGAAACCTGGTCAAAAATTTCCGTACGTAGGACCACACCACCCCATCAGTATCGCGAAAAACGCCGGTCAAAACCGGCGTTTAAACGTTGATTGCAATTTAGCTTGCCTTCAACGATGAACGAAAACCTGTAACTGCAAACATGCCTGGTGCATAAGCCGTCAGTTTCGGCTTCGGTTGCCTTTGGAAGTCTTTTTCATGTGATCCGGTGCTTCGTTGATATCCGCGTGTCATGCGGATTGGGCAAATTCCTTGCCAAGAATAACTTTGCACTTGGCGGTGACTCGCTTACAACGTGGCCATGTCTATTTGGACCCAACTTGGTGAAATTCTCTCCGGTGTAGCCAGCGAAGCATTTTCTGGCATCGTGGAAGCTGTGCGTACGGTTTTCGAAGGCGATCCCGAAACCCGCAGGCAAGTGGGCTTTTCGGTAGCTATGATTGCTTTATCAGCAAAACTCGCGAAAGCAGACGGGGTTGTTACAGCCGATGAAGTGAAGGCCTTCCAGCAGATTTTCGACATTCCACAGGAGGAATTTAACAACGTCTCCAGGCTCTACAATCTGGCGAAAAAAGATGTTGCGGGTTTTCACAGTTATGCTGTCAAGATTAAGGGACTGTTCTCCCATGATCAGGAAATCCTCGAAGATGTGATGGATGGATTGTTTCACATCGCCAAGGCGGACGGGCTTTATCATGAAAGTGAAATGGCATTCATAGATGATGTGGCCGACATTTTTGGAATTAAGGGGCGCGAATACGAACGCATCCGCCTGCGGCACCTGGAGCCGGAAGACGGAGACCCTTACGTCATTCTGGAAGCGGATACAGGCTGGGATAATGACAGGATGAAAAAACACTATCGCAAACTGGTGTCCGAAAACCATCCTGACCGCATGATCGCTAGAGGCGTGCCCCCTGAATTCATTGCTATTTCAACCGAACGCCTTGCCCAGATCAACAAGGCCTGGGATCGGATAAAGCTGGAGCGCAGGCTTTGAGTTTCACCGCTGATACCTGTTGTGATTGTGATGTTCGTCCGGCAGTAAACTTTGGAGACCGGGCCGCTCACCTGGAGACAGACATCCTGCTGCTGCACTATACCGGCATGGAATCTGCCGATGCCGCACTGGACTGGTTGTGCAAAGAAGAGAGCGGAGTTTCCTGCCACTACTTTGTCTATGAGGACGGGCGGGTTGTTCAGCTGGTAGCGGAGGAGAAACGGGCATGGCATGCAGGACAATCCGTGTGGCTTGGTGAGACGGATACAAATTCACGGTCAATAGGAATAGAGATTGCAAATCCCGGGCACGGGTTTGGCTATCCGGATTTTCCGGAATGTCAGATTGATGCGGTGATCCGGCTGTGTGCGGATATTTTGCAGCGCCGCCCGATACCGCCCAGAAATGTTCTTGCCCATTCGGATGTAGCTCCCGGGCGCAAACAGGATCCGGGAGAAAAATTCCCCTGGCATAAGCTTTTTGACAATGGAATCGGATTGTGGGTGCCAACCCAAAAACCGGCATTCGCGGGTTTCTTGCAACTGGGTGACAGGGGTGAACCGGTTGCAGCACTCAAGGCAATGTTGTCTCTGTATGGATATGGCCTTGCCGTTGATGATGCGTTCGACACTGCAACCAGCGACTGCGTAACAGCTTTCCAGAGTCACTTTCGGCAACACAGGGTTGACGGAGTGGCGGACGGGGAGACAATTGCCACATTGGAGGCTCTGATCCGGGCCTCCTGAGCCCATATGTTACGTAACGAAATATTTGTTTATTTGCCGCCATCAAATTTGCCCAGTTTGGCCTTCAAAGCACTGCCAGAATTCTTGATTCAGGATTCTCGGTATTCGGTACAGCCGACCGGACGGGTATGAATTCTATACCTATCTGTCCCGCGGATTTGAATTATCAAGAGATTCGATTGGATTTTGGTGGAACTATCCGGGTTTGTCACAATTGTGCACGAGCCTGGAATAATTAGGGAAATTTTTAAAATGAAGAAGATTTTCGACGCGGTGCCTCCAGCACCGGTTGTGGTTGCTGTTTGCGGAATTCTGGTTGGTTGCCAGACAAACAGTGCGCAGAAAAGCGATGAACTTGCCCTCGCAACAGCTTCAATTGCCAGTATTGACGAAAAGGAAAAATCGGACAATCCGGGTACGGACTGGAAACAGCGAGTTGAGAAAAAACGTCAAAAATACAAGCTATTACGTGAAGAAAGACTGGCAAAACGCAAGGCAAGGCTGGCACCGGTGAACAACAAGTCCAAGGCCGGTGAAACCGCCTCGCAGATTGGCAACAAGAATTATGCCGTCCTGATTGCCAAGTATGCCAGTGAGCACGGTGTACCGTTTCATCTGGCCAGGGCAGTTGTTCAGGTGGAAAGCAGCTTCCGTTCAAATGTCACGGGGGCAGCGGGGGAAATCGGGCTGATGCAGATCAAACTCGCGACCGCTCGTGGTATGGGATACAAGGGCTCGCGCAAGGCACTTTATGACCCGGCAACAAACCTTTATTGGGGTATGAAATATCTGGGCAAGGCCCATCGCCTGTCCGATGGCACGACATGCGGAACCATACTCAAATATAATGCCGGGCATGGTGCAACCAGAATGAACCGGATCAGCGCGCGTTACTGTGGCAAGGTGAAAAAGATCCTGGCCTGATTGCTTTCAAGCGACAAATCCCGCAACTCAACCAACAGCTGATCGGATGCTAAATAATCCGGTGTCTGTCGTTGGTTGGGTTCTTCGTAATGCGGCAGCGTAGCCGGGATATTAAAACTGGCCGTCGCCTGATTTATTTGACATTCAATTTGAATATTACCTTGTTTGATCGCCGACTATGGGAAAATCCGCCAACATACCGATTTGTAATCAGGATAATTGAAGCTTTGTCTTCACCACGGAATCCGGATTTCGATTTGTAGAAGATCTGCAAGGCATTGAAGTATTTTCCCTTGCAACGCCCGCTGTCAAACTGCACTCTTCCAACACGGCTGGTTATCTTGCCGTTATCTACCTTGACTGTGCCGAGTTTTGGAATGGTGCTGGTGGCACAGGTTTCGGCATTGTAGCTTACAAAGGAATAAATTTGCGTGGATTTACCGGCACGAACATCTCCGGTTATGGTTTTGGCACTCAATTGACCTGTAGAAAGTATGGTCAGGCAAAGTCCAGCAAAAATGGCAAAGATAAATCGAATTTTCTGCATAAATAATTACTCCCGCTTAGATTATTTATATTGATCGGGTTAGTAAACATTAATATTCCCAATGGGAAAATACATAAATTCAAACAGCGAGTGTTTTGTACAAGAAATTCAATGCTTCTTTGGTCAGTTCATCGCGCCTTCTGCCCATTCTTCGGTCAATGGACACGTGGTTGTATCGCCTAGAGCCGTCGAAACGGGTCACATCCACTCCATCTTTTTCAAGCGCGTTGGCAAATCGTTTTGAAACTCGGTCGCGACCACTTCCATTCGACCAGGCCACGAGGGTCGGAGGCTGATCCTGTAATCCGGTGTAGGAAATTGGAGACCAGGCTGCCCACATTTTCCGGCGCGTGAAGGGCGCTTTGTACAATATCGGCAGTCTGCCCCCGTTAATTGATGCCAAATATGGCAAATCATAAGAACGTGTGTCGTTGCAGATCAGCGCTTTTACTGCTGGTGCTCCGCCCGTAAGTGTTGCAAGCGAGGACAGGTGACATCCAGCTGAATGTCCCATGAGAGCAATGCGATCAGGATCCCCTGATAATTTTCCGGCGTTGTGATGAACCCAGTTGACGGCTTCGGCCACCTGTAAAGTCTGGGTCTGTGCGTTGGCTGCCGGGAACAACGTGTAGCCTACCGATACAAAATGAAATCCGCGGTCGGTAAAGTAGCCGGCCTTGGCTCCGACTTGTCCGCGATTGCCAAGGGCCCAGGCGCCGCCATGCACATATACAAGGATAGGAGCATTCGCTTGCTGGTGTTTTGGAGTATACCAGTCAAGCTCATTCGAACCGTATTTGAACACCCTTTTGCCATTACCTGCGGCAAGTGCCTCGGTGGGCAGCAGCGGCAAGGCCGCGGCTGCCATTTTGTTGAATTCCCGTCGTGATATGCTTTCCATAACAATCTGCCAGATTTAGGTATGCGCTGCAAATTCGGCGATTGTCTGACAGTAACATTAAGACGGTGTTAAGGATAAGTGTCCTTTCAGCTATCGTTTTACTAACTTGATCACGAACAAAAGAATGATCGCGCCAATTGTTGCACTGAGAATTTGGCCGACGATGCCGGAAATTGGAATAATATTGGGCAGCAAAAATCCTGCGATGATCGCACCGAGTATGCCGACAATTATATTGCCAACGAGACCGAAGCCGCCACCGGATATGATATTACCCGCAAGCCATCCGGCGATCGCGCCTATTCCCAAAAATATCAATAAAGCTACTGGATCCATGAAATTTCCCTTCAATCCTGTTTAAATTCCCCCCAACATTACGCTACGTAATATTTTGCTGGCCGAATGTAAAGGCCAAGGGTTCTTGCGCTTGTATCGGGCAAATATTATACCCAAACCGCCAGTCGGCCGGGTGATTGCTGCTGCAGGTCCTGAAAAGGCGCAGCGGAGGAAAGTCCGGGCTCCATGGAAACACGATGCCGGGTAACTCCCGGCCGGGGAAGCTTCTCGAAGTGAACCCGAGGGAAAGTGCCACAGAAAGCAAACCGCCAGGCGACATACCAGTTATGTCCTCAGGTAAGGGTGAAAGGGTGGGGTAAGAGCCCACCGCCGTGCCAGCAATGGTGCGGGCAGGGTAAACCCCATCGGGAGCAAAACCGAATAGGGACGTCGCGGAGGAAACTCCAGACCGGTTTTCAGGTCAGACGTTCGGGTGGGTTGCGTCGAGGTGCCAGGTAACTGGCATCCCAGATGAATAATCACCACGTCCTGCCTGGCAGGGCCATACAGAACCCGGCTTACAGGCCGGCTGGCATTTTACACAATAAATGAGCCAGCCTTTCGTCATTGGAGCGTATGGCTGGATTGTCTGGAAGTAAACGGATGGTAGCCTGGCGACCATCCGTCTTATTGCAGATTGCCGATTTATCCGGCAACGCGGAGAATGTCGGGAACAGCGTCGCTGATTTCCTCAGCAATGCGTTCGACACCGTCGGAATTGCCCACATTCAGGCTGCCGCCATATTTGTAACGGTCCCAAAGTTTGACATTGTTCCAACCCTGTCCTGTGCCCGGTCCGAAGTGGATCAGTAATTTGAGGTTCTGATCGATCATGTTTGCATCAGTCCAGAAAACGATTACCGGGATGGTGGTCACACGAGCATAGTCACCCTCAGGTTTAGGCTCATTGATATTTATGATCGTGTGAGAATCCGGGATGTCGAAATAATCCTTTGATTCCTGTGACTGATTGTCAAACCAGTTGGAACGGATGCCATCGTTCAGACAGGCTCCTGCACCCTCTGGCCAGTTAAACCCGCCGGCTGCTCTTTCGGAACCGATAAAGTTCGTGAAATTGGCAGTTTGTGTGGTTGGATTAATTCCGGATTCATCACTCGGGTCGAGATCGATAAAGCCATCGCCGACCGGGTAGTGGACCATGCCACCTTCGTAATTCTGGCGGCCGCCCAGGTAATAATCGATATACCAGGTGTTCCACCAGTAATTGGACCAGCCGGGAGGTACAAGGTGATCATTGACGTAATAGTATTCGTCATCCCAGTCCCGGTAGAAGATCGGGCGAACGCGAATTTTCAGATTTTCATCCGTGATCGACAATTCTCCCCTCAAATCGTCATTGAACGTTTGTGCTGCAACCTTAACCGCATCCAGCGTGTTCTGCATCGAGCCGGTTGCATCGATACACATGACGATGTCAATAATGTAATGGTCTTCAACCACCTCCAGTGCAGTGGTGCTGGAAGCAGCAATCACCGGTTGGTACATGGATGTAAGTTTGGAGGCCGGACCGTTGTGGTCGAAATCCACCTGGGCTGAAACCTGATTGGTGTCTTCGTTGAACGTGATTGTATAGTCGTCTGAACTGAGAACGAAGGAATCGTCCTTGTACATCAGGTTGGAAAAGTTGGCGGAGTAGAAGTCTTCAAACGCCTCCTCGAGTACATCCTGACGTTCTTCCGGTGTCGCATCGCTTGGCAATTTCTGGGCTTCCAGAGTGGCAGACAGGAGTGCGGCATCCATAGAACTCTGCATTTTGCCTTTAATGTTATAAGTCTGGGTGTGAATTTCCATGCAAATTTGACCCACTTGGGTGGGTAATTTTCAAGTAAAATTGACCCGCCTGTTTTAGGTTTCGCGTTTTAAGCGCGAGGAAGAGACAGGTGTTACAAATGGAAACGGTTTTGAAGGTCCGTTGCTGGATATTGCGCGGTGAAAAGAGCATTCGACAGGTAAGTCGTGAGACGGGAGTTTCGCGCAATACGATCAGGAAGTATTTGAAGGATGATGGGGAGCCTCGTTATCAGCGCCACACTCCTGCACCCTTGCATAAATTGCTTGGGAAGCATGCAGACAAGCTTCGGTCACGCTGGGAGCATGATCTGAAGCTGCCGCGCCGGGAGCGTCGCACAGGCAAGAAGCTTTACGAGGAACTGGTTGGGGAAGGCTATAAAGGGTCTTATTCAACGACCCAGCGACTTATCCGCGAGTTGAAGCATTCGAGTTCGGGGTCCAGAGGAGCATTTGTTCCCCTGCAGTTTGCGGCAGGTGATGCGGTTCAGTTTGACTGGAGTGAGGAACACGTTGTTCTGGGCGGAGTACCCCAGAAAGTGAAGATTGCCCACTTCCGGCTTTGCCACAGCCGCAAGCCGTTTGTATACGCCTATCCCAGCGAAGTGCAGGAGATGGTACTTGATGCTTTTGTGCGTGCGTTGGCCTTTTACGGGGGAGTTCCCCGCCGTGTCATCATCGACAATCCCAAGACTATGGTCACCTATGTATCGCGTTCGAAGGAACGAATGTTCCATGCACGTTTCCTTGCCTGTATGAACCATTACGTTATGGAGCCGGTCGCCTGTACGCCGGCATCTGGCTGGGAGAAGGGCCAGGTTGAGAACCAGGTCGGGTTCATACGAGCAGAGGTGTTTACGCCCAAGCTTTCCTTTGATGACCTTGATAGCTTGAATGAACATCTGGAGCGGCGTTGTCAAGAACTTGGCGAACGTGCGCATCCCGGGATGCAGGATCGCACAATTGATGCGGTTTTTGCAGAAGAGGTTGCCGCGCTTCGCCCTCTCGGCCAACCCTTTGACGGGTACATCGAAAAGAGTGTGCGGGTGCGTTCCACCTGTCTGGTTCAGTATGATAACAATCGTTACAGCGTGCCTTGTCAGTTTGCCGGGCAACAAGTCTCGCTGCGAGCCTATGCCGGGCGAATAGTTCTTGTTGCGGATCATGAAGTAATTGCCGGGCACAAACGTCGTTTTACCCGCAATATCAGTTACTTTGAGCCCTGGCACTATGTGCCATTGCTGGATCGCAAACCCGGTGCCTTAAGAAATGGCGCCCCTTTCGTGGATTGGCAATTGCCAAATGTTATGATGACGATCCGGGATCACTACATGCAGGACAAGGGAGGGGACCGGGATTTTGTCGATCTTCTGCTGCTGGCACACAAGCATGGAACAGAGGTGATCGAGCAGGCCTGTAAGCTGGCTGTCAAGCAAAATACCTTGCGTCTTCCTGCCATCATCAATCTGATTAATCAATTGCAAGAACCGGAAATTACGCCATTGAGCGAAACCGGCAATTATCCTCTGATCTCAACTGTCCCGCAAGCCGACTGCAAGCGTTATGAAGCTCTGTATGAGGTGACGGCATGAACGGCCTCATTGAACAGCTGGCGGGGTTGAGATTGCATGGAATGGCCTCTTGCGCACAGGACTTGCTAAGTGCACGTCAGCCGCCAAACCTGGCCACGGCGATAAAGCAGTTGATAGAGGCAGAGACCGTGGAACGAAGGGTGCGTTCGGTCCGGTATCAAATGCGCAGTGCAAACTTCCCTCATCACAAGGACTTTGCCACCTTCGATTATGATGCGGCGGCTGTAACCCGAACACAGATTGAACCCTTGTGTTCCGGACAGTTTATTGCCGATGCACATAATCTGATTCTGGTTGGTGGAACGGGAACTGGAAAATCCCACATTGCCATTGCTCTTGGAACAACGCTTGTTAATCACGGCAAGAGAATTCGGTTCTTCAATGCTGTCGACCTGATCAATGCGCTGATCAGTGAACAGGCAGAGGGAAATACCGCAAGGATCGTACGGCAATTATGCGCACTGGATTGCGTCATTATTGATGAACTCGGCTATATTCCGTTCCCAAAGTCCGGCGGAGCGCTACTGTTCCATCTGATCAGCAAACTGTACGAGAAGACAAGCGTCATCATTACAACCAACCTGGAGTTCGGGGAATGGACGCAGGTCTTCGCAGATGCAAAGATGACAACCGCACTGCTGGACCGAATTACCCATCATTGCACCATTATAGAAACCGGGAATGCATCATACCGGTTTGCTCAAAGCAAAAAACAAAAAACTCAATCCTGATCAGAAAAAGCCCCCGGACGATCTTGCAATTGGAGAGCTGATCGTCCGGGGGCTTGCGTGCAAAAACGGTGGGTCAGTTTTAAATGGAAATACAGGGTCAGTTTTAATTGAACATTGACACCTTATTGATAATCTACAGTCGGTCCTCAGCACCGATCAGGTCGCGCCGGGCCAACTCCATGTGATCATTGAGCGCTTCTATGGCGCCGGCTGTATCCCGATTGCGAATACAATTCACCATCGCTTCGTGATGTTTATTGTATCTGCGGATCTGATTGGGGGAGAGAATCAAATTCTTCATTGCCCGCCATTGAGAATGGGCCCGGATTTCGTTGATTTTTTCATATAAGTGCACCATCAGCGGATTACCCGTGCTTTTGGCAATCTGAATATGAAATTCTGTATCCCAACGTGAAAACTCATCCCTGTCGGTTTCAGCCTGTTTCATTTGTGCGAGAATATTTTCCATTGATTCCAGATCGCGCCTGGTCGCGTGAATGACAGCAAGACGTATCATCTGGCGCTCAATTCCGATCCGTGCGTCAATTAGCTGCATCGGGCTGATCTGATCTACCACTTCGCCGACATTACCGGAATATGTTACGTAGGTGCCGCTTCCGACTTTGCGTTCCAGAAAACCTTCTGCTTCGAGCATGTTCAGGGCATTGCGGATTGTACTGCGTGACGCTGTGTAGGTTTCGGCCAGTTCACGCTCTGTAGGAAGTTGTTCACCATCACCAAACGTGCCGGATTCAATGGCTTTACGCAATCTTAGACCAATTGCGCGGGCACCAATGGCGGCTTTTTGTGTGTCGGTTACAACCATATGGTAATCCAGTAAACTCCAATTGCTGGTCCGCATACTTAGGAAATAATGGTATATTCCGCATTTTACAATGTGACACGTGCGGTCGCGTCTAAGATATCCACATACACCTCCCTTTAAAATTCACCTTAAACTGCATTTTATGTATTGTCAAAATTGGTATGCTTTTGGTAGGGTATTGGTACGAATTGATTTTTCAGCTCAAAAGTTTGCAAATCGGTCCTGGGAGGAAAGCACAGTATGGCCATGGATATTGAAAAATTCGTCGAGCAGGAAGGCCGCGACGAAAAGATCAAACAGGTGCGTGAAATGATTGATGAGAAAGGTATTGAGTACCTTTATCTTCAGTTTGTTTCCGTCACCGGCAAGATTATGGGTAAGGGGATCCCTGCAGATCACTGGGAAACTGTTGCCAAAAAAGGATTCCAGCTCGTTTACGGCGCGACTGTCAACCTGTTCCTGAACCGGGCAGGGGAGTATCTGGGTTACGGACCGGAAGCAGCGGAACTGGTGGGCATTCCCGAGCCGGAAACCTTCATGCAGCTGCCATGGGCGCCGCAAATCGGCCGCTTCTATTGTACCTTGTTCCGCAACCGTGAGGAGAAGGTGGATCCGGGCGCATACCTCACTTCAGATTGCCGCGGCAACCTGCGCCGGATGCACGATGATTTTGAAAAGAAACATGGTCGTCGCCTGCGTATTGGTACGGAGCCGGAAATGATGTGGCTCAAGTTCAACGAGAACGGTGTACCGGAAGACGGTTTTTCCAAACCCTACTGCTACCACATCGACCAGTTTGAGAGCCTGCGCCCTGTTTCCATGCAGGTGATCAAGTACGCACGCCAGATGGGTCTCGACATGATCCAGGGTGACCATGAGGATGCGCCTGGGCAGCTCGAGTTGAACTGGATGTTCGACGACGTGCTTCGCAATGCCGATCGCCTCACCACCTATCGTCAGATTTGTGCACAGGTCGCCCGCGAGCATGGCATTTTCGCATGTTTCATGACCAAGCCGTTCATGGGCGTTTCCGCTTCCGGCTGTCACCACAACATGTCGCTGTGGCGCGGCGGTGAAGACCAGTTTGTCAAATGCGGCAATGACGAGAAAGACCTGCCAGGCATGCGTGAGAACTACATGTACATCAAAGGCGGCGAAAATACTTTCATGCCGGATGATGACGATCCGCAGATGCCCGGCAAAGAGGGCCTCGAAGCGATTGGCGGCGTGGTCCATCACCTGCAGGCGCTGACAGCTATCGGTTGTTCCACCGTGAACTCCTATCGCCGTCTGTGGGATACGGGCTTCTGGGCGCCGGTCTTTGCAGACTGGGGTTTCCAGAACAGAACCACGGGTCTGCGGGTTTCTGCACCTGGCCGGTTTGAGTATCGCTCGGTCGATTCCATGGTTAATCCATATATCATGGGAACAACGCTTCTCGCTGCGATGGATGACGGGATTGACAATCAACTCGATCCGGGTGCCCCCGAAGAACGCAACATTTATGAAGCCATCAAGGAAGGCAAGGACGTCAAGAAACTTCCGATGTCACTGGGTGAAGCACTCGACTATCTCGACAATAACGAGGTCGTTAAGCGTGGCATGCCAGGGGAGATGTATCGTCTGTACCACGAGTACAAGGCAGACGAGTTTGCCCGCTTCATGTCTACCGTGACGGATTGGGACAAGGAAACTTACATGGAGTGCCTGCCGTAAGTGGCAGTCACCCCGCCTCGAAGACACGTAAATTAACAGGAGTAACTGAAAATGTGTGGTATCGCTGGTATCATTCACCGGAAGGGTTCGAGCAATGTAGGGCAGGAAATGACTGCCATGCTGCAATCGCTCAAACACCGCGGTCCGGATTCAACAGGCTTCGCCATCTATGGTGAACCGGAAGAGGGGGAGTTCATCCTCCGCTTCAAGGTTGCTGAACAAGAAGACCTTGATCGCGGCAGCCGGATTTTCAAGGTTATCGAGGAGCGCAAAGCGAGAGTTGATGCGGTTCTTGAGGAGTTGGGTGTCGAGGTTGATGAACTCGAGGAAGCCACAGAATACGCGTATCGCTATGAAATCAAATACGAAGGCGACATGAAACTCGTCGCTGACCGGATTGAAGAAATCGAAGGCGCGGAAATTCTTTCCATCGGATCAGCCCTTGAACTTATCAAGGATCTGGGAGATTCAACCGTCGTGTCCGAACAGTACGGTCTCGGCGAATTTGAAGGAACCCATGCTATCGGTCATACCCGGATGGCGACGGAATCCGACGTGGATATCCGCTCTGCCCACCCCTACTGGGCCTATCCGTATAATGACATTGCAGTGGTTCACAATGGCCAGATCACCAACTACTGGCTGATGCGCCGTCAGTTGGAGCGGGAGGGCCAGCGGTTCGTTTCCAACTGTGACTCCGAACTGCTTGCGGTCTACACCGCTGTAAACCTTGAAAAAGGTTTGACGCTCGAAGAATCCCTGAAAAAGTCAATCGAGGAAATCGATGGTGTATTCACCTATCTGGTGACGACTACCGATCAGCTCGGCATGGCCAAGGATTCCATGGCAGCCAAACCGATGGTGCTTTACGAAACAGACGACATGGTGGCCCTTGCTTCCGAGGAAGTGGCTATCCGGGCAATCGTTCCCCATGAGATCGATACATGGGATCCCTATGATGAAGAGGTAAGAGTATGGCAGGCGTAAGTACATCCCATGAAATGGGACTGCACACGGAACCGCTTAAGGGCCGTGACATCAAAACCATGTTCAAGCTGGAAAACGAAGGCGGCTACGGCTATCACTTCGCAGCGGACGTGGATTTCAACAAACGTTGTGAAGTAGAGTGCGAGGGCAGGGAAGCCATCGACATCAACCGGGAAATTCGTGATCGTATACATGACGGTCATGGAACGATTGTTCTCAAAAACCCCGGTGCGAAACACTCCCTGATCGTTGGCATTCTAAATCGTATGAATTTCATTGTTGAAGGTTCGCTCGGCTATTTCGGCTGCGGTCTTCTGGATGGTCCAAACGTTCGCGTAAGTGGCCGGGTCGGCTGGTCATTCGGCGAGAACATGATGGCAGGCGTTGTCGTGGTCGAAAAAAACGCCGGCTCCACTTTTGGTGCCGCATTGCGTGGCGGTGATCTGGTCTGCAAGGGTTCTGTGGGTTCCCGGACCGGGATTGACCAGAAGGGCGGTACCATTCTCGTGGGTGGCGATACCGGAGCATTTTCCGGCTTCATGATGCAAAGAGGACGTATGGTCGTGTGTGGTAATGCGGGCAAGAACCTCGGTGACTCTATGTATGATGGCACCATTTATGTGGGTGGTGAAATCCAGGATCTGGGTGTGGACGCTGTCCCCTCAGAGCTCACCGATCTCGACAAGGCATGGCTGACGCGAAAGCTGACGCAATACGAAATCATGCCGGAAAAAGGTGTCGATCATTTCACCAAGATTGTCGCTGGTAAACAGCTCTGGTCTTACGACAATCTCGAGCCGTCAGAGAAGAAACTGGTACTCTGATTGGGTGTTGTATTTTGAGGGCTTAGTCGCCCCATGAAAGGTTAAAACTAATGCTGGAAAAACCGGAAAAAACCGATACCGGAATCGCCAAACTGCAGGTTGAGAAAAAATACAGCCTCGGCAAGTCATTTATCTTCCCGCCGGAAGTCGTCAACGATATTCACGTCAAGGCGGAGCTTGGTCGCTACCGCATGCGTGGCTTCTCGCTGTTCAAGAAAATTCCGCACTGGGATGATCTTACCTTCCTGCCTGGTACTCTGACACGTTTTGTGATTGAGGGGTATCGTGAGAAATGTCTTACCAAAACAGTCATTGGCCCTCGTGCCAAGCGTCCGCTCGAGCTCGATATACCCATCTATATTACCGGTATGAGCTTCGGCGCGCTATCCTTTGAAGCCAAAACGGCTCTCGCCCGTGGTGCAACCATGGCAGGTACAGCCACCTGTTCTGGCGAGGGTGGAATGATCCCTGATGAACGCCGCTACTCCTCCAAGTGGTTTTATCAGTGCATCCAGTCCCGTTACGGCTTCAACCCGCATCACCTGCAATTGGCAGATGGTTGTGAGTTCTTCATCGGTCAGGGTTGTAAGGTTGGCCTCGGTGGTCACCTGATGGGGCAGAAAGTTACCGACCAGGTTGCGGAAATGCGCTCACTGCCTGCCGGTATCGATCAACGCTCACCAGCCCGTCACCCGGACTGGCTCGGTCCAGACGATCTGGCGCTTAAGATACAGGAAATTCGCGAAGCGACGGACTGGCAGATTCCGATCCAGCTAAAACTGGGTGCAGCCCGGGTTTATGACGATGTCCGCATGGCTGCCAAGACCGATCCGGACTCCATCTATATCGATGGCATGGAAGGTGGTACCGGAGCCGGACCACACCTGGCGACAGAAGATACCGGTGTTCCGGGCATGGCTGCAATCCGTCAGGCCCGCCGTGCGATCGACGACATCGGCAAGCGCGGGGAAATTACGCTCGTCTATGCCGGTGGTATCCGCAACGGTGCTGATGTTGCCAAGGCAATCGCCCTTGGTGCAGACGCCATTGCTATCGGTCACTCGGCCATGATGGCGCTGAACTGTAACAAGGACACACCGGAAGCGGATTATCCATCAGAAATGGGTGTCGAGGCAGGCGAGTGCTATCACTGCCATACTGGGCGTTGTCCGGTCGGCGTGGCGACACAGGATCCTACCCTGCGCAAGCGGCTTGATCCCGATGAAGCAGCAGAACGCGTCTATAACTTCCTGCATACACTGACAATGGAAGCACAGTTGTTCGCCCGTGCATGCGGCAAGACCAACATCCACAGCCTGGAGCCGGAGGATCTGGCCGCGCTTACAATGGAGGCTTCCGCAATTGCGCAGGTTCCACTCGCCGGCACGGATCACACAGTCGGTGTCGAAGACTATCACCATATCTAACAGGGAGAGATAAAATGGCAGGATCAAGCTATAAGGGCGCCGAAATTGAAGACGTCGATCACTTCCTCAAGGGGGGTGGTCTGGATTCGGAACGCGAACAGACGATTGGTCAGCACATCGGTTATCGCTACGATGTTAACCTGCTGCCGGATTATGATCGTCTGACTGACTTTCTCAAAGGCTACATCGAGTTTATGGGCTGGGATGATCTCAACTGGCTGGAAGATGTGCACATGGGTTATGACGACGGCAAGGCAGCCGTGTTCGACCGCAACATCAATGGCTGGGTGGCTATTCCGGAGGAAATGGATCTGCCGGACAATCAGCAGGACAGGGACATGATTGCCCGTGAATTGCTGATCAAGTTCCAGATGTCACCGGATCATCCGATGGTTGTATTGAACCAGGCCTATCGCAAGTTTTAAGGCGGCCTTGGTAGATGGCAGCGTTTCCCTCCAACCGTAGCAATCATTCAGTTGGAGGGAAAAGCGCACAAAGCCAGAACCGGGCCTAAGCGATTGATTTCAGAGGGGGGAGTTTGAAATAGCGGTTTGTCTCATTTCTTCCGCAAGATGACACAGGGGCAAATCCAGTAGAACTCTTTGGGGCAACCCGGAACCCTGCCTGAGTGATCAGGCAGGTTTTTTTATGCTTTCCCGAAACGTGATTTTGAGGTTAGCTGGCAAGCAGAGGACAAACACACCGGCAAGCGAAGGATTGGACAATGGCCGAAAATTTCTTCAACATCCATGAAACCGAAATGGGCATTCCGCGCAAACTGGCAGAGGGCGTGACGACCAGCATATTTCCCGGTGATCAGGCAATGATTTCAATTGTCCGGTTTGAGCCCGATGCGATGGGCACAATGCATCATCACCCGGAAGAGCAGTGGGGTTACCTGATAGAAGGCTCCGGCACCCGCTACCAGGGTGACGAGGTGATTGAGGTAAAACAAGGTGACTTCTGGCGCACCCCCGCCAACGTGCCCCATACAATGAAAGCCGGCCCGAACGGCGCAATTTTCCTCGATGTCTTCGCCCCACCGCGAAAAGAGTATTTGAAGCCTGGTGAAGGGTTTGGAGGGTAAAGGGAGGACAGGGTGTCGGTATTGAGGCCGATGAAGACGTTGCGCTCGCAATGAGGTAGGAGGAACGTCCTCCAGAGACCCTAATGCGCGATACCATGGAAAATACAACCGTGCACTTGACTTCGGTTTAATCCTGCTCACCAATCTAAAGGCTAATAAGGAGGCAAAAATGCAGTCATCCGGAACGACGGCCAATAAGTCGCTGTGGGCAGAGCGAGCGCATAAGCTTTTTCCTGCGGGGTCCAATGGTGAATATGACTTACCAGCTGACTTGGTAAGGGTCTTCAAACGTGGGGCCGGTTGCCGGATTTGGGACGCCGAAAATAGAGAGTATTTCGACTACACCATGGCCTGGGGATCGGCACTGGTCGGGCATGGACACCCGCTTGTTGTGGAAGCGCTTTCACGCCAGGCATCCGATGGGATTAATTTTGCCGCGATGAGCACAGCTCTGGTGGAACTCGCTGAGCGTCTTGCTGTCATTTCACCTGGACTGGAACGAACTCGATTCGTATCGACCGGCACTGAAGCTACCATGACCTGCATTCGGATCGCCCGCGGGGCAACCGGGCGGTCAAAGATTCTCAAGTTCGAAGGAGCATTCCACGGATCACACGTGGAGGGCGTTGCAAACTTTTTCTGGTCCAAGCAGGGTGCCCTGCCATCGGCTGAAACAACCGGCACCGGTGGTGCAAGCGCTGTTTCGGATATTATGGTCTCGCCGTACAACGACTTGCAAACGGCCGAACAACTCATTGAAGAAAACGCAGATGATCTGGCAGCCGTAATCATTGACCCGGTTCAACGATCTGTTTTAGCGACGCGGGAATTCATGACGGGCCTCAGAGAGTGTACACAGCGCCATGGCGTTCTTCTCATCTTTGATGAAGTTGTATCGGGTTTCCGCCTCGCTTATGGCGGCGCATGCGAATACTACGGCGTGACACCAGACCTAATCGCCTATGGAAAAGCGCTGGGCGGTGGGTTTCCTATTGCTGCGCTCGGAGGAAGGGCTGATGTTATGGATGAGGTGCGTGAAGATCGCCATCACACCGATCAGTACGTTTGGGCAGCATCGACCACCGGCGGTGGTCCAGCAACATCGGCCGCTGCCCTTGCAGTACTCGATATCCTTGGAGCCTCAGGTACTTATGAGCATCTGTTTGCCATGGGAGAACGATTGAGAAATGGCATTGCGACAGTGTTTTCGAACCGGGGAATCACGGCGCAGGTTTACGGTGAAGGCCCCCTGGTGCAGTTTCAACTTGCAGAAGCGCCAATCGTGGACATGCAAAGCGAGGCAGCAGGAAATTTACATCTCCGGCGAACCATTGATCTTGAACTGATCCCACAGGGAATTTTTATCAACCCAATGCTGACAAAGATATATGTTTCACTGGCCCATGATGAAAGCGCTATTGATGCCTACTTGGAAGCCCTGGATTCGGCAGTAGAAAAGTTGTTCGAATGACCTGTAACTGCATTGGTGTCCCCACCGGTAAATTGTAGCCGGGGAAAATAAAACTCTCTTTATTAGAACTGCCCGGTAAGCAGTAATGGACGCGCATGCCAGGTTCAATTCAAGCCCAAAGAGAACAGCCAGTTCCTGAAACGACGAACCGGAGCCCGGTTACGATCTCCAGAACGGCAGACAAAATACAGGGACCGGTCAGACGCTGTGACAGTTCGGTCCAGGCGGATGAGCCTTCCAGCGCTTAAATCATCTTCGACAAGCAACCGCCGCACCAGAGCGGCTCCCTGACCATCAATTGCAGCTGTAATCAACACTGCCGAGTCTGCGAACCTGACTGCAGGTGCCGCCAGCCCGGCAGGGTCGAGGCCGTTGTCGGCCGCCCATCTGTCCCACGCCGGATTGAACTCATCAGAAAGACGCGGGAGCAAAGAAATGGTTTCAGGATTCATTGGAGTTGAATGACCGTCCACATATCTGGGCGCTGCGACAACAACCAGTTCCTCCCGCAAAAAGAGTTCATAATGCAACCTCCGCCAGTCTGGCCTCCCGTATCTCAGGGCGACATCGACCTGACTGTTTTGCATATCGATAATTTCATCATTGGTGTCCAGATATATTGCAAGTCCCGGATTGGCTTCACGGAAAGCCGGAAGTCTTGAAACAAGCCATTTGGTGGCCAGCGAGGCGGACAGGGAAATGGTGATCGACTGATTATCCTCGGCGCGCTTCACCCTGCGAACGCCCTCGCGCAGGAGCTGAAAGGATTGCCGCGTTGCTTCGTGAAGATGCAATCCCTGTTCGGTAATTTCGACCCCGTTGGGCCGCCTGTGAAACAGAGATACATCCAAATGATCCTCAAGCAGTTTGATTTGACGGCTGATCGCACCGTGAGTGACACCGAGTTCTTCGGCTGCTTTGCTGAGGCTTCCACAGGTTGCAGCTACGTCAAATGCCTGTAACCCGCGCAAATGTCTGACGTGATCGTTCAAAGCTGTGATTTTTCCTGACATGTTTGTGCGATAAAATCGCTGTTTTCATGGATGATATTAGGTTTAGATTGAGCCGCCTGTCCAGAAAACTCATAGTAAAAAGCCGAGGAGACACACTATGTCAGAACCCCCCGTGCCATTCCGAAGTGCACCAGTGAAAACGGCAGCGTGATGAGCATTCTTCCTTGCGGGCGGGCCAGGCGATGGCGAGAATCTTGTAGAAGGAGATTCGCCTATGCCTCGCGGCTACCACCACCTGACCCAAGATGAACGTTGCCAGATTTGGGGGTTGAAGAAAAGCGGCCTCTCGCAGAGAGACATTGGGCGTGAGCTCGGACGCCATCACACGACAATCCGTCGAGAGATGCAGCGCAACAGCGGCGGCCGGGGCTACCGGTACAAACAGGCCCATAACAAGGCGACAGAGCGCCGCCACAGGGCGTCATCGGTGCCAAGGAAGATGACACCCGCCCTGTGGCAATTGGTCGAGGAGAAGTTGGCGGCTGGCTGGAGCCCAGAGCAAATTTAGGGTCGGTTTCGTCGGGAAGGCCAAGCCATGGTGGGGCGGATGCGGATCTACGAATACGTCCGCGCGGACCGCAGGGCCGGTGGCAGCCTTTACAAACGTCTGCGGCGGCGTGGGAAGAAACCGAATTGGCGCGGCGGCCGGCACGCCGGGCGAGGACGCATTCCCGGTCGTGTCGATATCAGTGAGCGGCCCGCGATCGTCGAACAGAAGTTGCGGATCGGTGACTGGGAGGTGGACACGATCGTTGGAGCGGGTCAAAGCGGCGCAGTGGTTTCGGCGGTGGACCGCGCCTCGAAGATGACCCGACTGGTACGGCTCGACAGGAAAACGGCCGAAGATGTCGGAGCTGCGCTCAGACGCCGGCTGGAGGCAGATCGGCACCTGGTTCACACGATCACTGCGGACAACGGTAAGGAATTCGCTGGCCACAGCAGCCTGTCCAAGGCGCTTGATGCCAAGTTCTATTTTGCCCGGCCCTACCACTCATGGGAGCGCGGGCTGAATGAACACACCAATGGACTGGTCCGCCAGTATTTGCCGAAAGGCACGGATTTCCGGTCTGTGACCGATGCCGAGGTCCAGGCGGTGGAGGATCTGCTCAACGCACGGCCGCGCAAGGCACTCGGCTTCCGGACGCCGGAGGAGGTGTTCAGAGATGCGCAGGCACCGCCATGACCGCTCTCAAACCTCTGGGAAGCGCACAGCGTGAAATCTCTCTTCGGCACAGTCTGTTCGAAGAGGCGATTGCGCTTGTGCGCAATTCTGCGGTAGGGGTATTGGTAACGGCAATTCAAGTCATCGGAGCTGCGGAACGAGCGGAGACTTTGGGCATCGACATTTGGCGGTCACCATGACCGGGACGGCTTCGCACCCCAAATCAATTTTGAACATGATTTCTATGGAATTATGAGTGGAGCAGAAGTTGGGGACGCGGATGCCGAAGGTGTATTGGGCGTGTTTGCAGGCTATGCCAGCGGCGATGTGAACATATCTTTCAACGCCGGGGACGGGGAGACAGATTCTCTGTTTGGCGGGCTCTATTGGAAACGTGACTATGGGACCCATCGTCTGCATGCTGCATTTATGGCCGGTCTCACTGACAACGAACACGTGCGAAATGTAAATGGAACCCGGGCAGTCGGGAATTACGACGGACTATTCGTTTCTCCTTCAGTTACGGTCAGCGTTCCTCTTGATTTTATGGAATTTCCGGCATTTCTGAGTGCCCGGGCCAGTTACATGCACCTGCGCCTGGATGGTTATACCGAAACAGGAACTGCATTGCCGCTTACGATCGCTGAGAGGGATGTATCGGTGGTCAATTTGCGGGCGCAGATAAATCTTCCCAGTGTGCGAGAGGATAGCGAAGGTAATATTTCGCGGATCAATCTTTCATTTGGTGTCGATGCGACCCGAAATTCAGGGTCGGATAATGTGGCTGCCATGGTTGGCGGCACAGCTTTCGGATTTAATGCCGACCTGCAAGACAATGAGGCCGGCTTTGCTAGATTGAATGTTTCACGTATTTCGGCAGATGGCCGGCATTCTCTGGGTTTCAACGGCGAGGTACAGTCCGGTTTCGGAAGCAGTTTCGCGGTAACTGGCGAATTGAAGGCCAGCTATCATTTTTGAATCTATCGAATTGTCTGCTCCGACTTACTTTTCTTTCCATTCAGTTCTTTGATAAATATCAATAACACAGACAACACGGGTTATGGATCCAGATGAACAAGCAATCAGAACCGCATGCTGCCAAAAACAGTGAAAAGCAGCCCGCGGCCAGCTATTCGGTTTCCGGCGGATTTCTCAACCTGCTCAACAGGCTTAATGTTTCCGTTGCCGCCACGTCCTATCAATCCGGCAGGCTATATCTGCTGGGCCGTAATCCCAAAGGCGGATTGATGGTGAATGAGCAGTATTTTCAAAAGGCGATGGGCCTGCATTATACCGGGGATACGCTATACCTTGCCACGCTGGCAAATATCTACCGAATGGAGAATGTCCTGCGTGGGCAGGAAGTCATGGATGAGCAATTCACAGAGTGTTTCGTACCCCGTACGACTCATTTGACCGAGGTTCTTGATACACATGATCTTGGTGTGACCGGTGCGGGAGACATCCTGTTTGTAAACACACGTTACAACTGCCTTGCACGGGTTTCACAAAAGCACAGTTTCGAGCCGTACTGGTTGCCGCCGTTCATATCTGCACTTGTTGCCGAAGACCGTTGCCATCTCAATGGCCTTGCCATGCAGGATGGCCAGCCACGTTATGTTACCGCGGTTTCCCGATCTGATACGATTGACGGTTGGCGTGACCGACGTGGTGACGGCGGGATTGTCATGGATGTAGAAAAAAACACGGTTTTCTGTGACGGGCTTTCCATGCCGCATTCGCCGCGAATTTTTCGGGACAGGTTATGGGTACTTAATTCAGGTACCGGTGAGTTGGGCTGGGTAAATCCGTCAATTGAGGATACAGCGAAACGGTTTACTCCGGTTTGTTTCTGTCCCGGGTTTGTTCGTGGCCTTTCGTTTCGGGACAAATACGCATTTGTCGGTTTGTCCCGGCCCAGATATGAACGGTTTGAAGGTCTTGAACTTGACCAGCGTCTGACGAACACAGATTCCGAACCGTGGTGCGGCATCCAGGTAATCGATCTCGATAACGGCTCCTGTGTCGAGTGGTTCCGGATCGACGGTGAAATCGGAGAACTGTATGACGTGGAGATAATCCCCGATACTTTCTGTCCGCGCTCTTATGGCTTCCTGACCAATGATGTTCTGGGCATTATCACAATTGAAGATCATGAATTACGATAGTGTGCCAATCCGTATTCATGAGGTTTTTCAGGACTTCACGGGTCAGTTTTCTCATACCTGAAAAAAACAAGCGTACGCTCGAGCTGGCCTTTGTCTTTCACCGAAATGCTGTAGATGCCGGTTTTTGAAATCCATTCTTTCAGGTCATAACTGTCGGGGTGATTGACCAATTGATCTGGCTCCGGTTCGATACCAGCACGACAGTGCCGAAGCCCGGACCACATTTCTTTTGCCTGTCTCGGGGCTGCAGCGTCGCGAAACGAATATTCCCAATGACAGGAAACACCGGTGCGTGCCGATTGTCCCAGGAACAGGCTGCAGGTGGCGCCTGTCGGCGCGGTGTTGGTTGAAGCAAAGTCTTCTATCCGGTTGATTATGTCGCAATTATTATTTGCGTTAGCGGCAGTCACAACTGGCAGCGCGAAAGCGGCAGCCATACTGCAGAGCAACAAAAAGGTTCGAACCGTCATTTTCATTGGAACGATACTACTGCAGCGCATTGCTGCGACAAATCAAATTCTGGCTATCATAACAGGGTCGCGATGGAAATCTGTATCCTGTGCGCTTTTGATGCGATTTGCAGAGTAAAGCCGCTTGAACTCAACCCTCCTTGCAATTCGCGCAAACCCCCCGCAGTTCTATCACGGATTCTTTCAGAGAAAATTCGATATCTTTTGCGAGGCTTGTAAAGGTGTGCACCAGTCGTTCATTCACCAGTTCCTGCACGTCGCCGCATTTCTCACAAATCGTGAACAACACTGTATCCTTGTTTTCGCTTTCGCATGAAGGATGTTGGCAAGCCACGAATGCATTAAGGCTTTCAAGCCTGTGAACCATGCCGAATTCCACCAGTTTATCCAGTGCCCGATAGACCTGTAGGGGAGCCCTGAAGCCATGTTCACGAAGTTCATGCAATATTGTGTAGGCACTCAACGGTCCCTTGGCATCGGACAGAGCGTTCATGACAAGAGACTGATTTTTGGTTAGATCAGCAGTCGAATGTGTATGTTTGCTCATTGATGCAATCCTTTCTATTGCCCAATATTATCTGCATGCTTGTGTTTGGACTTTTGCCTTTGAATGACCGGGAATGGCAGGATGGATACCACAAACATTGCCAGCGCCCCAACCACAATACTGGGACCGGCTGGCGTATCCCATTCGAGCGATCCGAACAATCCGATAAAAACAGCAGCAACGCCAATCAAAGCCGAAAGAACTGCCATTTGTTCGGGGCCGGTGGAGAACCGCCTGGCTGCAGCGGCAGGTATGATTAGCAATGCAGTGATCAACAGCACCCCGACTATCTTCATGGATATGGCAATTACCGTAGCCATCAGCAACATGAAGATAATGTTGGCACGCTCTGGTTTCATGCCTTCAGCCTGTGCCAGTTCGATGTTCACGGTCGCTGCAAACAAGGATTTCCAGATAACTGCCAAAACCGTCAGGACACATGCACCGCCACCCCATATGACAGCAATGTCCAATGATGTGACTGCCAGAATGTCGCCAAACAGGAATCCCATCAAATCGACGCGAACCCAAGTCATGAAGGCCAGCGCAACGAGGCCAACAGCCAATGCGGAATGCGCCAGCAAACCGAGCAGGGCGTCTGCCGACAGCGTGGCGCGTTTTTGCAGCAGCAGCAGAGCCAGGGAAACGCATACAGAAACTGCGAATACAGCAAGAGTGGTGTTGACTTCAAACAACAGGGCGAGCGCTACTCCCAGCAGTGCTGCATGGGACAGGGTATCTCCGAAATACGCGAGCCTGCGCCACACGATAAAACAACCAAGCGGTCCGGCGACCAGAGCTACCCCGGCCCCGGCAATCAATGCGCGGCTAAAAAAATCATCCAGCATCGTCACCTGCTCCGTGTTTTTCGGTTGCGTCTTTATGGTCGTGGCCGTGATGCCAGTCTTCGGGATGACAGTGGTCCGTAATCGTTCCGTCCTTATGGAGAACACGGCCGTCAGGCAAATGCTCGTGATCGTGACTGTGTTCATAAATCGCAAGACCTGCCGTGGCCCGAGCCCCGAAGAGAGCCTTGTACTCGGCACTTGAAGCGACAGTGGTTGGTGTGCCGGAACAACAAACATGCCCGTTGAGGCAAATTACACGATCGGTAGCAGCCATGACGACGTGCAGGTCGTGCGATATCAGCAGAACACCGCAATTCAGCTTGTCACGGATATTCCTGATGAGTTCGTACAGCGCAATCTCGCCATTGAAATCGACACCCTGAACCGGTTCATCAAGTACAAGAAGTTCGGGCTTGCAGGCAATCGCTCGCGCCAGCAAAACGCGCTGAAATTCACCGCCGGACAGGGTGCGAACTTCTGCCTGAGCAAGATGGCTAATTTCGGTTGCAACCATTGCTTCTTGTGCCGCCTTGCGGCCTACCTGGCCTGTAAGACTCATAAATCGATTGACTGTCAAAGGTAAAGTCCAGTCAATCGACAGCTTTTGCTGTACATAGCCGACTTTAAGCCCCTGACGCTTGTTGGCCGTACCCTCATCGGGATCAAATACACCTAGAGCTATCTTGGCGGTTGTGGATTTTCCGGAACCATTAGGACCGATTAATGTTACGATTTCACCCGGTTCAACAGTCATGGTGACGCCGCGAACCAACCATTTTCCGGACCTGTAAAGGCCGGTATTGTTCAAGGAAATAAGGGATTGAGTTTTTTGTAGCATGCCTGGCAACGAAAGCCGTGTAAGTGAGCAAGTTTAGGGTATTGATCTTGTTTATTGCACACGTTATACCATAACACAATTGTGTTATAAAATAACATCACAGCCATCGCAAAAGTATCCCGGAGCACATCATGCGTCTCGTAAAATCAGCCCTCCTTGCATCAACTCTTCTTTCGTCTGGCACATTGGTTGCACAGGCAGAGACCAATGTGGTGGTTTCGATCAAACCTATTCATTCGCTGGTTTCAGCGGTTATGGAGGGCGTTGGTACGCCGAGTCTGATTGTTGAAGGCGCAAGTTCACCCCATACCTATGCTTTGAAACCATCCCAGGCTCAAAACCTGGAGAAGGCTAACGTGGTGTTCTGGGTTGGTGACGAGATTGAGGCATTTCTGGAGAAACCACTCAAGGAGGCCATTGCAGCCAATGCAAAAACTGTCGAACTGATGGATGCACACGACCTCATAAAACTGAAATTCCGCGAGGGCGGTGCGTTCGACGACCATGGCCATGAAGAGCATGCCGAGGACAAGCATGACGACCACGATCACGAAGAGCATGCTGAAGACAAACATGACGATCACGACCATGAAGAGCACGCGGACGGTGGACACGATGGCCACGATCACGGAGAATTTGATCCACATGTCTGGCTTGATCCGGTGAACGCAAAAGCCCTGGTACACGAGATAGAAGAGACCCTAGCAGAAGCAGATCCGTCCAACGCTGACAAATACGAAGCAAATGCGAAAAAGGTTTCCGCGAAACTGGATGGTCTGGTTACTGAAGTATCAGCGCAGCTGGCGCCTGTAAAAGGGAAAGGCTTCATCGTTTTCCATGATGCCTATCACTACTTCGAAGAACGGTTTGGCCTGAATGCTGTAGGTTCAATCACAGTATCGCCGGAAGTTTTGCCGGGTGCGGAACGGATCAGTGAACTGCAGGACAAGGTTAGGGATCTAAGTGCATCCTGTGTGTTTTCCGAACCTCAATTCGAGCCAAAGCTCGTCACAACTGTGACGGAGGGTACAAGCGCCAAAACGGGTATACTCGACCCGCTTGGCGCCTCTATTGAAAGTGGACCGGAACTTTATTTTACGCTAATTCGCGACATGGCGGTTTCCTTCAAGACCTGCCTCTCAGAATCCAGCTGATCAAAAAAGCAACAGACATCCGGCATTCTCAGGTCATCAGGTTTTGACCTGATAACGAATGTCGGGTGCAGGAATGCACTCAGGCTTGATCATCATGATCAGCTCCAATTGATTGAACTGTTGCGGCAAACCGGATTACGTGACTTTCCGAATAGTGTGTGGTGTGCTGCGGCTGTGAGCCCGTATTGACAAATGTTAAAAGTGGCTCTTATGACTGGCTGGAGGGGTTTCAGGTGTCAGCAGGGGGTTAAGAACAGCCAATGAAAGCGCATATTGTTTTGGCTCATCCCGAGCGCAACTCCTTCAATGGCCGATTGGCTGGTGTGGCCCGGGAGACACTGAAATCCGGTGGTTTTGAAGTTACTTTGTCTGACCTATATGACATGAATTTCGACCCCTGTGAGGCTGGGCGTCATTACACGGAACGCTCTGACAAATCAGTTTTTCATGCTCAAACCGAGCAACGGTTTAATGCAGCAAATCACACCCTTCCACAGGATATCCGTGAGGAATCGGACAGACTTTTGAATGCGGATCTCCTTGTCGTGCAGTTTCCACTCTGGTGGTTCGGTGCACCTGCCATCCTAAAGGGATGGATGGATAGGGTGTTTGTATACGGCAAGGTCTATAAAAGTCAGATGCGATACGATGCCGGTATCTGTCGGGGCAAAAACATGATCGCATGCATAACAACCGGAGCATCGGCAGATTCATGTAGTTTCGACGGCCGGGAGGGTGATACGAGGTTGATTGCCTGGCCGTTGCTATTCCCATTCCGATATATTGGTTTCAATGTGCTGGAGCCGATGATCATGCACGGCATTGGGGGTGTTTCTTCAATTGAAAATCATGAAGATGGCATCAGCGATCTTGATCGTTATGAAATGGACTGGGCCTCGGTTCTTTCAAATTTGGAAGCGCGAAAAACAATTCCCTTCAATGCAGATGACGACTTTGGCGAGGATAAAAGACTGAAACCAGATGCCGTTGCTTACTCACCGTTTATCTCGCACCACAAGACAAACCTCGGCTAGTTATTGCGGGTGCGATTAACATTGGCACTTTGTAGCCAAGTCGGCGCCCGTTTCTAAACCTTCATGCGTGAATTATCGGGATCGTAGACGTGTGGAGAATGTCGACTTGCGCTGCGTAATTGCCCCAAAATTCTAACCGAGCAGTCATCGCCACTGTCGAGAGTGCCACGTCTGACATATCCGAGCACGCAATGTTTGCCGGTTCGATAGCCATGGCTCGCCGAGGTTACATAACCAATCAACTCACCGTCTTTGAGAATAGGGTCCGAGGCAAGAGGCTCAGGGCAGTCTTCAGTAATCTCTAATCCGATCCATTCCCAATCTGGCTGCCGAACGGATTGCGCTTCAACAGCGGCACGACCGATAAATTCCCCTTTATTCATATTGGCGAACTTCTCGAGGCCCGCATCGAACAAGGTATACTCCGTGCCGAAGTCGGAACCCCATCCGTGATATCCCTTTTCAATCCGCATTGCGTTGAGTGCATAGGAGCCAAACTGACAGTCTCCATGCTTGTGAACGTTTTCCATGATGGCATCATAAACCTGCTCAAGGTGCTCTGAAGCCAGATGCAATTCCCAGCCAAGCTCACCTACGAAGGAAACACGCATTGCGGTTACCGGCACACCAGCCAGCGTAATTTCGGCCACGGATAGCCAGGGAAATGCTTGGGTGGAGAGATTGGCGTCGGTAAGTTGCGCCAGTATATTCCGCGATTTCGGACCCATCACCATGAGCGATCCGTCGTGCCGGTAACCGCGATTGAGGGTCACGCCATCGTCGGGCAGATGGGCTTTGAGCCAGTCGTAGTCACGCAGATCTGCCAATGTCGGTCCGCATAGCAGGAAGCGGTCTTCGGCCAGCCTGTCAATGTTCAATTAAAACTGACCCTGTATTTCCATTTAAAACTGACCCACCGTTTTTGCACGCAAGCCCCCGGACGATCAGCTCTCCAATTGCAAGATCGTCCGGGGGCTTTTTCTGATCAGGATTGAGTTTTTTGTTTTTTGCTTTGAGCAAACCGGTATGATGCATTCCCGGTTTCTATAATGGTGCAATGATGGGTAATTCGGTCCAGCAGTGCGGTTGTCATCTTTGCATCTGCGAAGACCTGCGTCCATTCCCCGAACTCCAGGTTGGTTGTAATGATGACGCTTGTCTTCTCGTACAGTTTGCTGATCAGATGGAACAGTAGCGCTCCGCCGGACTTTGGGAACGGAATATAGCCGAGTTCATCAATAATGACGCAATCCAGTGCGCATAATTGCCGTACGATCCTTGCGGTATTTCCCTCTGCCTGTTCACTGATCAGCGCATTGATCAGGTCGACAGCATTGAAGAACCGAATTCTCTTGCCGTGATTAACAAGCGTTGTTCCAAGAGCAATGGCAATGTGGGATTTTCCAGTTCCCGTTCCACCAACCAGAATCAGATTATGTGCATCGGCAATAAACTGTCCGGAACACAAGGGTTCAATCTGTGTTCGGGTTACAGCCGCCGCATCATAATCGAAGGTGGCAAAGTCCTTGTGATGAGGGAAGTTTGCACTGCGCATTTGATACCGGACCGAACGCACCCTTCGTTCCACGGTCTCTGCCTCTATCAACTGCTTTATCGCCGTGGCCAGGTTTGGCGGCTGACGTGCACTTAGCAAGTCCTGTGCGCAAGAGGCCATTCCATGCAATCTCAACCCTGCCAGCTGTTCAATGAGGCCGTTCATGCCGTCACCTCATACAGAGCTTCATAACGCTTGCAGTCGGCTTGCGGGACAGTTGAGATCAGAGGATAATTGCCGGTTTCGCTCAATGGCGTAATTTCCGGTTCTTGCAATTGATTAATCAGATTGATGATGGCAGGAAGACGCAAGGTATTTTGCTTTACAGCCAGCTTACAGGCCTGCTCGATCACCTCTGTTCCATGCTTGTGTGCCAGCAGCAGAAGATCGACAAAATACCGGTCCCCTCCCTTGTCCTGCATGTAGTGATCCCGGATCGTCATCATAACATTTGGCAATTGCCAATCCACGAAAGGGGCGCCATTTCTTAAGGCACCGGGTTTGCGATCCAGCAATGGCACATAGTGCCAGGGCTCAAAGTAACTGATATTGCGGGTAAAACGACGTTTGTGCCCGGCAATTACTTCATGATCCGCAACAAGAACTATTCGCCCGGCATAGGCTCGCAGCGAGACTTGTTGCCCGGCAAACTGACAAGGCACGCTGTAACGATTGTTATCATACTGAACCAGACAGGTGGAACGCACCCGCACACTCTTTTCGATGTACCCGTCAAAGGGTTGGCCGAGAGGGCGAAGCGCGGCAACCTCTTCTGCAAAAACCGCATCAATTGTGCGATCCTGCATCCCGGGATGCGCACGTTCGCCAAGTTCTTGACAACGCCGCTCCAGATGTTCATTCAAGCTATCAAGGTCATCAAAGGAAAGCTTGGGCGTAAACACCTCTGCTCGTATGAACCCGACCTGGTTCTCAACCTGGCCCTTCTCCCAGCCAGATGCCGGCGTACAGGCGACCGGCTCCATAACGTAATGGTTCATACAGGCAAGGAAACGTGCATGGAACATTCGTTCCTTCGAACGCGATACATAGGTGACCATAGTCTTGGGATTGTCGATGATGACACGGCGGGGAACTCCCCCGTAAAAGGCCAACGCACGCACAAAAGCATCAAGTACCATCTCCTGCACTTCGCTGGGATAGGCGTATACAAACGGCTTGCGGCTGTGGCAAAGCCGGAAGTGGGCAATCTTCACTTTCTGGGGTACTCCGCCCAGAACAACGTGTTCCTCACTCCAGTCAAACTGAACCGCATCACCTGCCGCAAACTGCAGGGGAACAAATGCTCCTCTGGACCCCGAACTCGAATGCTTCAACTCGCGGATAAGTCGCTGGGTCGTTGAATAAGACCCTTTATAGCCTTCCCCAACCAGTTCCTCGTAAAGCTTCTTGCCTGTGCGACGCTCCCGGCGCGGCAGCTTCAGATCATGCTCCCAGCGTGACCGAAGCTTGTCTGCATGCTTCCCAAGCAATTTATGCAAGGGTGCAGGAGTGTGGCGCTGATAACGAGGCTCCCCATCATCCTTCAAATACTTCCTGATCGTATTGCGCGAAACTCCCGTCTCACGACTTACCTGTCGAATGCTCTTTTCACCGCGCAATATCCAGCAACGGACCTTCAAAACCGTTTCCATTTGTAACACCTGTCTCTTCCTCGCGCTTAAAACGCGAAACCTAAAACAGGCGGGTCAATTTTACTTGAAAATTACCCACCCAAGTGGGTCAAATTTGCATGGAAATTCACACATCCGGACAGAGGTTGAATCCGAACCGTATGGCAATCACCGGTGCCTGACCGGCTTCTCGCGGAGTGAAATCACCTTCAAACACAAACGAAAAGAAATCATCTACTGACTGGCTCAGAGAAAACTCATGCCTACTAGATCGTTGACGGCTTGCAGACAGCGGGCTTTTTATCGAAACAGATATATAGGACTTGTCCAGGCACGATGGCCGTCAAACTGCTGAACCCTTACGAACAGACGGGTATCCTCGCCCCTTTTTATCGGACAGATCTGAGCGATATCCATGCGGTGTTCGACGGGTTTTTCTGGCAGGCGCTGGACCGAAAGCCGACGTTCAAGGCCTCCGGCTTCAATCACGGTTTCCTCCAGTCCGATGTCAGCAATGGCAAGGTCAAGATCGGCATGGTCAGTCTTAACCCGCAGTCGCCCGGCATCTGCGGATTTCAACCAGAGATCAATACCGCCATAATTGCCGGATGTGACCGCTTTCCAGTAAAGGCTGGATGCTGATCGGCTCTGAATTCCCCGATCAAGGTTCCAGTTGTTGAACATCTCGCATTCGAGAATTTCATTACCCTCCAGTTCCAGCGATCCATCCCAGGTAGTAGTTCGCGAGCGACCCCGGTATTGTGCACCCGAAAAAGTCAGACGGATCCGCGAGCCCAAAAGATCATGGTCATAAGGACGGTGCGTTGCGATGTGTTTCATGCCATCAAAAATATCTATCTTCTCAATTGGGGCAGATCCGATCGCTGTTACGGAAAGTTCAACTTCTTCCTCGTTCACCTTTGCGATGTCGCCAACCATCAGACGCTCAACCTGTTCGCTCGATGGATTGTCGAATACCTCAGGATCGCGCAAATAACGAACGGCACCGGAGGCTGGTCGCGCCTGTACATTGAGATACATTCTGTTGCCCGTAGTCCCGTAATGGCGTCTTGCACGTAGTGCCTCGAAAATTCCGTCCCGACTGAGTTCACTGGCCAGATAACAGGTAAGTCCCCCGTATGCACCGAAGAAACTGGCACCGGGAAAACTCGCGCCAACGCGGCCCTTGTGACCATCAGAATTGCACACAACACCTACCCGATAATTTTTCGAAAATGCGTCATGCAACAGCCACTCGAAAGTACCCCACGAAGAATGTACCTCCACCGAAGCCTCAAGTTTGCCATCGTGAGCATAAACAATGTCGGCATACCGGCCACCGCAGTGAGCCCAGCATACGCAATCCTCATCTTTCAGGTGCTTGAAAAGATCATCAGCCACATAACCGTCATTGGCCTCATCTGACAAATCCGCAATTTGTGCGTGCGATGATCGGTAAATTGGACGCCCTTCATGGCGATAGAATACATTTCTGTCGCCGCCATTGGCTGTATTGGCACTCCACTCATATCCGGGAATAGCAACAAACCTGCCTGTCTCATCCAGCCGCGCCGTGAGCCTGTTCAGATCTTCCCAAAATTCACCGGTCATCTGAAAATCATTGCCCTGGTGCGAACACACATCCAGAAATGCCCGGTCACGCCCGAACAGGAAATATTCCTCTGCCGTGTTTGTACCCAGTGTCTCGTTGGACTGGCCGTGGAGGTCACCCCAATAATGCAACAGGTTTTTGTTTTCAGAAATGCACAACGTATTAGACCGGCAAAGCTCCCGTCCACCCGGCTCCTGCACCGAAATGAACACCTCTCCGGTTTCGTTCAATGAAAGATTGTCCAATACCAGAGAAAAGTTTCCTGGCTCGAATGTTACAGTTTCCGGAAGTCCGTCAATCGGTTGCGATGGTACCAGTCTGAGTTCCTGATCCACCTGATCGCTGGGATTTCCCCAGGCATCTTCTGCCTTTATCGACAGTCGGAAAGCATCCTCCGCATTTCTCAACGTAGGCAATACCGCCCGCCAGGTCACCGGAGGGCCGGGGACAACATTGATGTGCGGGCTCTCCGACAAAGCCACATAGTCGTAAGTGGCAATCGCATCGACAAATACCTTGAACTCGAAAACCCGCTCGCAATAAGTCTGAACACGAACACCTTTGGAACCACCGCGCGTATCGCCAAAACGTACTGTTATCGTATCGCCTTCCGACAGGAAATGTTCCTGAACCCCGATGTACAATGCCCGGCTCCAGGGACGAATATTACGTTTGAATTCCCAACGACAATCAAGGGTCGCGCCATTTGAAGCCTCCACGGTCGTATAGCCGGGAGCTGCTGGATCATCGAACTGTACGGGTCCGAAATCTGTAGCAAATCGCATGGCAATTTTAATCGAGCCAGTGTCGTCAATTCCAAAGGTTCCTGCGGTGTAAACAAGCTCAAAACTTTGCCACGATCCTGCTTCAACTTTCCCGGTTGGCGACAGTACGGCTGAACCCATCAGCTCTGGATGATACTCCGAATATGGCATTTCCCGGCTCCGTTCAGCTCAGTTTTTTGATGCTTCGCGGCGCACCCTACAGACGTTGAACATAGAGTCCAATAGCCGAGGTGAAAGATAACAAAGCGGGTGTTCAGATCACCCTGGCAATCAGAATTACCGCCATGACGACCAGAATTCCCAGTACCGCATTACGGAACTGGTCGGTAGATAGTCTATTGCGTAACTTTTCACCCAGCCGCAGTCCGAAAAACGCAACCGCAACACCGGCCGCGGAAACAACGATCACCGGCAGTGTCAGCAACCCGAGTTTGGCAAGCCCCAGTGCCATGATCAGGCTCGACAGCGTGAAAGAACAGTTGATAGCCTGAACGAAAACGTCCCGCTTCAGGTTCAGGGACATAAGATAGGGCATGGACGGCATCACCTGGCTGCCTGTAACCCCGTTCACCAACCCGGTCAGAAATCCGCTGACGGGTCCAAGCGCAGCTTCCAGTTTCTGAGGCAATCGAAAGTCCGGATTTGTATAGGAGAACAGACAGAACGCTATCAGGACAACACCAAGGACTGCACCGGCCAATTCTCCGTCGATCAGGTAAAGAACCCAAAGGCCAAGCAGAATTCCGGGCACTGTCATTGCCAGCATGAGCCGGAAACGCTTTACAGTGGATACAAAATGCCCTGCCCCTACCATAACGACAACATTCGAACACACGGAAGGGATGATGACGAGCGGCAGTGCATCCTTTAATCCGACGCTCAACGCAAGCAGGGGCAAACAGACCGTCGAGAAGCCAAGTCCCGTCACGCCTTTTACCGAAGCGGCTACCAGATAGGTGGCAAAAATGGCCGCTAACTGAAACGTACTGAAACCGATGTCCAGTTCCATCAATCAACCAGAAACTTCATGGCGGCCTGAACGCCACCGGGATCGTGTTTCACTCCGGCTTTCGCCAGTCCCATCTCAACACCGCACAAGGTTCCCATCAGCATCAAGTCGTTGAAGTCACCCAGATGTCCGATACGAAATACCCGATCAGCAATTTTGTTCAGTCCCGTACCTAGGGACATGTCGTAACTGTCGAGGATGGTGGTCCTCAGGGCATCAGCACCTTTGTTGTCCGGCATAACAACCGCAGTAAGAGAATTGGATCGTTCTTCCGGGTTGACTGCCATAATCTCCAGCCCCCAGGCTTCGACCGCAATCCGGGTCGCTTCCGCATGGCGTGTGTGCCTGGCAAAGACGTTTTCGAGACCTTCCTCCTGAAGCATGTCCAAAGCCTCACGAAGGCCGTATAACAGCGTGGTTGCCGGAGTATAGGGAAAGAACCCCTTGTCATTGGGATCTGCCATATCCCGCCAATCCCAGTAAGAACGACGGTCCCCGCCCTGTTCACAAACCGACCAGGCTTTGGCAGAAACTGAATTGAATGACAGTCCGGGAGGCAGCATGAGGCCCTTCTGAGAACCGGCCACTACCACATCAACTCCCCAGTCATCCGTTTTGAACTCGATAGAACCCAGCGACGAAATTGTGTCCACCATCAACAAGGCTGGATGACCGGCTTCGTCAATCGCCTTTCTGACCGCCGGAATATCAGAAGTGATGCCAGTCGCTGTATCATTGTGGACCACACAAACGGCCTTGATCTGATGCTTTGTATCTCCCTTTAGCTGTTCACAAATGGCATCTGCGTTGGCGCCACTTCGCCAGTCGCCCTGCATGAACACTGGCTCATATCCTAGTTTTGACGCCAGATTTTTCCAAAGGGTGGCAAACTGGCCTGTTTCATACATCAACACGTGATCTCCAGGCGAAAGAACGTTAACCAACGCTGCTTCCCAGGCGCCGGTTCCCGATGCCGGATAAATGATAACCCGATTTTCGGTCTGAAAAACGCCTTTCAGGTCCTGCAAGAGGCCCAAACCCAGTTTCGAAAATTCCGGTCCGCGATGGTCAATCACAGATCGATGCATCGCCCGCAAAATCCTTTCGGGGGTATTAGTAGGCCCAGGGATCTGAAGAAAATGACGACCCGATGGCATGACAATCCCCTTGATTTAATTTAGCTTCCTGCCACAAGAGAGAATATTATCCATTGCAGGTCAAGGTCGAAATGCCGGATTATGAAAGACTTAAAAGTCGCCTGGAAGGCAACCTGCTTACCGGGGTTTTTGACCGCAGCCGCTACGCAAATGACGCTTCAATTTACCAGATCATGCCCCGCATGGTCGTTGTGCCGAAGTGCTGGGACGACGTTGAAGCATCGCTTGATTTTGCAAAATCGGAAGGCATCCCATTCCTGGCAAGGGGTGGCGGAACCTCCCAGTCCGGACAAACCGTCAATGACGCACTGGTTGTGGATTTTTCAAAACATCTAAACCGGGTGCTGGAATATGATCCGGTTGGCGACATCGTTGAAGTTGAGTCGGGTCTGGTTCTTGATGATCTCAATCGAACGCTGAAGAAGGATGAACTGTGGTTTCCCGTCGATGTTTCTACTGCTTCACGGGCCACGCTTGGAGGTATGGCTGCCAACAATTCATGTGGTTCGCGTTCCATTCGATACGGAAAGATGCAGGACAACCTGATTTCATTGCAAGCCCTTCTTTGTGATGGCACGCTGCGGCAGTTTTGCCAGACCGCACCACAAGGCGTATTGGCCGATCAGCTTGTATCCATAGCAACCGGCGTTGCCGATAAAATTGCAGAACGGTTTCCACAGGTCTCGCGGCGCGTCGGCGGCTATAACATCGACGAACTGATCAGAAAGAAACCCAACCTGGCTCATTTGCTGGTAGGGTCCGAAGGAACATTGGGCGTCACCAAATCCCTGCAGCTGAAACTTTCACCGACTCTGAAAACCAAGCGCCTGGGCATCTGTCATTTTCCGACATTTCATGCGGCAATGGATGCAGCACAACACATCGTCAAACTCGGGCCGGTTGCAGTTGAGCTGGTAGATCATAATATGATCAGGCTCGGTCGCGATATTCCTCAGTTCAGACCCATCGTTGATGAATTTGTCCGGGGAGACCCACAAGCACTGCTGCTGGTCGAGTTTGCCGAAAACGAAAGTGAAAACCGCCGACGCCTGAAAGCGCTAGACGATTTGATGGCTGAGCTTGGATACCGCTGGGGTGATCCCGGCAAGGCCCAGGGTGGCGTCATCGATGCGGAAGACCCGGCATTCCAGGCCCGGATCTGGAGTATACGCGCGCAGGGCCTGAACATCATGATGTCTATGCGCACGGATGAAAAACCGGTTTCGTTTGTCGAGGATTGCGCGGTTCCACTGGAACATCTGGCAGAATTCACGGACCGGCTGACCCAGGTTTTCCGCAAACACAACACCGACGGCACCTGGTACGCCCATGCCTCCGTAGGCTTGCTGCACGTTCGCCCGGTCCTTAATCTCAGAAAGGATTTGGGAGCAAGGCAACTAAGGGCGATTGCAGAAGAAGCCTTTGAAATGGTTGCACAATACAAGGGCTCTCACTCCGGCGAACACGGTGACGGAATAGTCCGTTCAGAATTTCACGAACGGATGTTCGGCACCGAAATCGTGCGCGCTTTCGAAGCGGTAAAAGACTTGTTCGATCCGGATCAGATCCTCAACCCGGGCAAAATAGTCCGAGCACCGAAAATGGACGACCGCACGCTTTTTCGTTGGCCACCGGATTACCAACAGCAGCAGCAAAAGACCGCCTTCGACTGGTCAGACTGGCCGGGAGGATTGGTTGGTGCGGTCGAGATGTGCAACAATAACGGCGCTTGCCGAAAGTCTGTCGGCGGAGTCATGTGTCCTTCTTTTCGGGCTACTCGCAATGAAAAAGACTTGACCAGGGGGCGGGCAAACACCCTGCGTATGGCCCTTACCGGCCACCTGGGAAAGGATGCCTTCACTTCGGATGAAATGGCACAGACCATGCAGCTCTGTGTCTCCTGCAAGGCCTGTAAATCAGAGTGCCCGATGTCGGTTGACATGGCAAAAATGAAGATTGAAACTCAGGCTGCAAGAGCTGCCAGGTTTGGCCTTAATCTCGGCGACAAGGTGATTGCCCACTTACCCAAAATAGCACCCTGGGCAGGAAAAATGCCGGCACTGGCAAACCTCCCGAGAAGGTTCCCCCAGACCGTCTCGGCCATTACCGGCATCAGCCCGAAACGCAAGCCACCCGCTTTCCACAAGCCGTTTGATATGAAGACTGATGGTGACATACTGCTTTTTGCAGACACATTTAACCGGCACTTTGATCCAGAAACCCTTTACGCTGCAGCGCGTGTCTTATCACGTACCGGCAAAAGCGTTGGTGTCGCGACCGCCGCAGGAGGAAACCTTTGTTGCGGGCGCACCTATTTGTCTGCCGGCCTTGTCGACAGGGCCCGGCAGGAGATGTCGCGTTCCGCAGCCTGTTTCGAAATGCCCTGGACAATGGCAAAAAAATTGTCGGACTGGAGCCGTCCTGTGTTCTTACCTTCAGGGATGAAGCCGTAAACTTGCTGGATGACTGGTCCGTTGAAATGGGAAAGCAGGTACAAACCTTTGCCGAATTCATTTCCGACAACCCCGTGGAAATACCAGCCCAAAAAGACCGATCCGCACTCATCCACGGGCATTGCCATCAAAAGGCATTTGGTGTTGCCAACCACACATTGGATGTCATCAACAGTATCAGGGGCGTCTCGGCGCAGCTCATCGAGAGTTCATGTTGCGGCATGGCAGGCCCTTTCGGATACAAGGTGGAAACCGAAGATATTTCCCGAAAGATGGCAGAATTGTCGCTCGCTCCAGCCATCAGAAATTCCGGGGAAAATACAACGGTGATAGCCGATGGTTTCTCATGCAGGTGCCAAATTAGTGACGTGACGGGCAGAAAGGCAATCCATTCTGCTGTCATGCTCGAGCGCGCTGCATGCAGTTGAAAACTTGCATGTGTCGTTTCTTCAAACGAGGGTTAGAATTCAAATTCCTCGAAGTTTTCTTGCCAAAACAATGAGTTCACATTACAAATTCTATCAGTCGATATTTATCGACCATCTTTTAGGGAGGGATTTATGAAAAAACTACTTGGCCTTGCGGCCGCTGCAACTGTTGCTCTATCGATGGGCGGGGCAGCACACGCTTTTGAGTGTAAAGTTTCCGAAGCGTCCATGGACAAACCCGGCGGGTTTCCCGAACGTGCTCTAACCATGATTGTGCCATACGGCCCGGCTGGCGGTTCCGGCCAGGTGGCAGCCGCCATGGCTGAAGCTGTAACCGAACTCACTGGTGTTGCCATCAATCGTGATCACAAACCAGGTGGTTCCGGTACGGTGGGCATGACGGCCTATATGGCAGCCCCGGCTGACGGGTATAACGTTCTGGAGCATATTGATGACGCGTCGTCTGCACACGCACTTGATTCCGGACGTCCAAATCCAGCAGTGGATCTTATCCCGCTGGTGACTTCTCAGGTTACATTCTCGCAAATTTACATCCGGGCAAACGAGTCTCGTTATACCGATTGGGCATCCTTCGTTGAGTGGGTAAAAGCCCAGGGTGGCAAGGCAACCATTGCTAACGTGTCCAAGGAAGGCTCCATGGAGCGTGTCACGATGAAATTCATCACCGACGCAACTGGCATGCAAATCCAACAGATTTCGTTTGACAAAGGTGCTCCGCGCTACGGTGCATTGCTGGGTGGCCAGGTTGACGCACTCTTCGAGCAGCCCGGTGACGTTCGCAAGTTCCTGGATGCAGGCGAATTCAAGCCAATCCTGACAATCTTTGACGAACGCCCAGGTGTGTTTGCTGATACACCAACCCACCGCGAGGCCGGTATGGACTTCGATCCGCTGCTGCGCTTCCGTGGTTTCTACGTTCACAAGGACGCTCCGGCAGATCGCGTAGAATGGCTTCAGTGGGCATTCCAGCGCGGCTACTGCGAAGACAGCTATCAGGCATTCAATGAATCCAAGTTCATGACTGTTATCGACAGCTATCGCGATACCGCTGGTTCGAAGGAACTGATCACAAAATCAATTGATCAATACCGCGAAGTATACAAGGCCATGGGCCTGGATGTGAAATAATCACTCGAAACAGGAGTTGGCGCCTCGCTTCGGGGCGCCAGTTCGAATAAATGGCATCAATTCCCAAGTCGGAAATTCTACCGCGAGTTGATTGTGCGTTTACGGGGAGGAAATCTTGGGACAGATAAGCAAATCGCATTTGGTTGAATCAGGGATCTGGCTGTTCATCGTCGCCATATTTTTCGGTTACACATTTGAATTCAATCAACCGATAGAAATCTACAGATTTGGCGCAACCGGCTGGCCAAGAGTTGTTGTCGGACTTCTTTTCCTCGCTGCGATCGGAAACATCTATTACCAGTATAACCACGGTTCAGCCGCACAAAAAGGGCGCGTTGGTGTGGCGGAAACAGATGATGCGGAAGTTGATTACTCAAATAAATCAACTCTTTACAACATGCTTGCCGTTTTACTGACACCCTTTGTGTTTGCATTGCTTCTCAAGCCTGTCGGCATATATTCCGGCGCACCGGTGTTCATCGCTTTAATCATCTGGTTATTTGGCGAGCGGCGATGGAAAGCCATTTTGGTGACCACGCTGGTGATATATCTGATTTTTCTGGCGTTGTTTGTGATAATCCTCAATGCCCCCCTGCCACAGGGAAACACATCGCCTTTCTACGATTATAGCGGCTTGATCCTCAAGCTTACTACCAACCTTCAAAATCTTTGGTGACGAGCATGGTGGATAATTTTCTTGCTGGCAGTGCTGCCCTATTCGGTGATCCTTTCACCATAGCAATTTTTGTTTTCGGTGTGATCGGCGGGATGCTGTTTGGTGCAATTCCCGGTGTCAGCATGCTGACGCTTGCTGCCATATTACTGCCCTTCACCGCCGAGCTTGAACCGGCTCAGGGTGTGATGCTGTTTGCAGTCATCTACTGCACCGGCACCTACGGCGGAGCGATTACAGCAATTTTGTTCAACATTCCCGGCGCGCCGGAAAATGCGCCTACGGCTTTTGACGGCTATCCCATGACCCAACAGGGAAAATCGGGAAAGGCTGTCGGTGCCGCCGTATTATGTTCAGCAATCGGTGGTGTTGCATCCGCCCTGATTATGATGGCCGCAACCGAACCACTCGCCAAATGGGCCATACGCAACATCGGTCCCCCGGAAATCTTCGCACTGGTGTTCTTCGGACTTGCGGTTGCCTCCTCGGTCGGTGCCCGCACCATCTGGAAGGGCTGGATGTCAGTTCTGCTTGGGTTGCTGATAGCAACCATTGGCCAGGATCCAGTAGGCGGCATCGATCGCTACAATTTCGGCTTCACTGATCTTGCCGCCGGAATTGCCTTTGTTCCGGCCATTCTCGGTTTCTTTGCTGTATCGGAAATATTCGTTCAGGCCGAAAAGAAAGCAGTTGGCAAATACAATGCGCCAAAAGTCAGCATGTCTTTCCCGACGATGCTGGAACTCTGGGCGCACAAGATTGCTGTTCTACGCTCAATTCTGGTTGGATTTTTCTGCGGCATTCTTCCCGGCATTGGCGCAACCCTCGCTGCCTTTATGGGCTACGGTGAGGCCGTTCGCTGGTCTCGCAACAAGGAGGAATTTGGCAAAGGCAAACTCGAGGGGGTCATTTCTTCCGAGACTTCAAACAATGCTGCGACAGGTGCTGCAATGATCCCGTTGCTGGCCCTTGGTCTGCCCGGAGGCGCATTGACTGCAATGATGGTGGCAGTGTTTCAGATGCACGATCTGGAACCCGGTCCATTGGTGTTTTACAATTCACCGGACCTTATCTGGATCGTCTTTGCCGCTATGTTCTACGCCAACCTTTCGATCCTGTTTATCGGCATGATCGAGACCAAAACCATTCTCAACCTGCTGAAAATTCCATTCCAGTTTCTTGCACCTCTTATCCTTCTGTTGGCCGCAATCGGCGCCTATATCAGTCGGGGCCTCGTGCTGGATGTGATGGTGATGTTCATCGCCGGCATCCTGGGATTCCTGCTTCGTCGCACCGGATATTCCATACCAGGCATCGTTCTTGGCCTGATACTCGGCAAAATCGGCGAGCAAAATTTCGCCCAGGGGATGCAAATGGTTCATTATGATCTTGGTACCTATTTCTCCCGGCCTATATGTACATTGCTGATTGCTGCTGGTGTACTGACGCTCCTCGCGGGGGTATACCGGGCATTCACGTCTAAGTCGCAGACCTCTTGACAGGAAGCATCAATGGAGAAAGTTTCAGCGAATTCGGTACCGGAGATAGATACCGTTGTGGCCCGTGCCCGCGTCGCCCAGCAAGAATATGAAACATCGGGCTCACAGGCTTTGTTCGACAGTGCCTGCCAGGCGGTGGCATGGGCCTTGATGGAACCGGATCGGAACCGGCAACTGGCGGAGCTCGCGGTGGCAGAAACCGGACTCGGAAACGCCGATGACAAAGTCAAAAAGAACCATAACAAGACCCTGGGTCTGATGCGCGATATCAAGGGGGTTACCGCGTTCGGGCATATCGAGGAAAATGAGGCTCTGGGCCTGTCAACCTATCTGCGGCCAAAAGGTGTGGTTGCGGCAATCGTGCCATCTACAAACCCGTTGGCAACACCGGTAAACAACACCATCAATGCTCTCAAGACAGGAAACGCAATCATCCTTGCACCGTCACCGAAAGGGGTGAAACCCCTGATTGAATTGCTGCAACATGTTCATGCAGCACTTTCAAAACTCGGACTGTCGGAGGACCTGGTTCAAATGGTTCCCTTTCCGCCCTCCAAGCCAAAGACGGAACGGTTGATGCAACTGGCAGATCTGGTCATCGTCACCGGCTCACAGGCAAATGTGCGGGCGGGTTACTCCTCCGGAACCCCTGCCTTGGGAGTAGGTGCCGGCAATGTAGTCTCGATCATCGATGAGACAGCTGACATTGCCTCGGCTGCGGAAAAAATTGCCGCATCGAAAACCTTTGACAACGCAACATCATGTTCCTCTGAAAATGCGATTGTCGCCGTGGATGAGGTATACGATCAGGTGGTCGAGGCGCTGTCTAATCAGGGTGGATTCCTGCTGAATGAAAGACAGGGAGCAGACCTTGAATCTCTGCATTGGAACAATGGCAAACTCACCAATGCCCTGCTTGCCAAGGACATTGATGTCGTTCTGGACGAAACCGGCCTTGCCGGATCTGCACCCGCCTCCACCCGATTTCTGGTTGTTCCGCAGCAGGAAATCGACCGTGAACATCCCATGACGGGTGAAAAAATGGCTCGGTTTCTGGCACTTTACCGCGCGTCTGATTTTGATGATGCAATGCAAAAAGCAATTTCCATACAGTCTATTCAGGGCGCAGGACATTCCATAAGCCTGCACTCAAACGACGATAGCCGGGCGCACCGGATTGCCATGGAGGCGAAAACGTGCCGCGTCATCGTCAATCAGGCACACTGTTTTGCAACTGGGGGGTTCTTCAACAACGGCATGCCGTTCTCCCTGTCCATGGGTTGCGGCACCTGGGGTGGCAATTCAATCGACGAAAATCTCAATTGGCGCCACTTCGTAAACAAAGTCGTCATCGCCCGCACGATTGAGGAAAACCGTCCATCCCTCGAAGATATCTTTTCCGGTTACTGGGAGAAGTTTGGAAAATGACGGTAACCATTGCGGATCAGATTGACGCAAATGCCGCTTCAGATCCCGATGGGGTGTGGATCCGCTCGCCTGAAAGCGGTGACACGATTACCTGGTCGCAGGCCGCCAGCCGGTCTCGTGACATCGCCAGCAATCTCGACGCACTCGACACTGGCCCGGACGGGGTTGTGGCGATAGCAGCACCCAACAGCATATGGTCGCCCCTTTGCTTTACTGGAGTAACCTATGGCGGCTACACGGCAATGCCGCTCAATCTCGTCGCCGGAGCACGCGTCCTGTCCTACGTTATCGGACACTCGAAAGCCTCCGTGGTCATGTGCGCAGATGAGTCTAAGGAGCTTGTCGAAGAGGCTTTGGCAGATGTCTCCCATCCGGTGACCGTCATCCGCATTGACCCCGAACTGGGCCCGCAATGGCAATCGAAAATTCCCGGCAACACCAGTCCGCTGAAAAGACCTGCCCCGGAGACTTCCGGATTGCTGATGTACACTTCCGGTACAACCGGCCGCCCCAAAGGCGTAGTGCTCAATCACAGCAATCTTACGGCAGCGGGCTTAAACGTTGTTCATGGCCATGATCTGGTTTCCGCCGACACCGCGATGTGCATCCTGCCGATTTATCATATCAATGGCCTTTGCGTGACCGTGTTGGGCACCCTGATGTCAAGAAGCGGACTGGTGATGCCCGGCAGATTTTCGGTTCGCCGGTTCTGGCAACAAGTCTACGATTGTAATGTAAGCTGGTTCAGTGCTGTACCAACCCATTTTGCCTATCTTCTGAACGACGAAACGGTACCGGAGGTAAACCACGAACGTCTGCGGTTTGCACGTTCCGCATCAGCACCCCTGCCCCCGGAAATTCATCGCCGGTTCGAAGAACGCTTCGGTACAGTCATCATTGAGACAATGGGCCTGACGGAAACCGGAGCGCAGATCCTGTCAAATCCAATGCCCCCCGAAAAAGCCAAAATCGGGTCACCCGGGATAGCAGTTGGAAATGAAATCATGATTGGCGATGGCGATCAAAAAGAAGTTGCCGCCGGCATTACCGGTGAAATTCTGGTTCGTGGTGCAAATGTCATGCAAGGGTATTTGCATCAACCGGATGAGACGGCAAAAACAATTACACCTGATGGATGGTTACGTACCGGAGATCTTGGCCATATGGACAAGGACGGATTTGTTTTCGTCACCGGAAGGATCAAAGAGCTCATTATCAAGGGTGGAGAGAATATTGCGCCCCGCGAAGTGGACGAGGTCCTGCTCGAACACGACGCAATTCTGGAAGCGGCCGCATTCGCGGTTCCGTGCGACCAATATGGCCAGCGCGTCGAAGCTTGCATCCGGTTCAAACCCGGAAAGGCTGCATCGGAAACCGATCTGCTTTCCCTTTGCGCAGAGCAATTGGGAAAATTCAAGTCGCCCGACCGCATTCATGTACTCGCCGACTTGCCCAAAGGGCCCTCCGGTAAGGTACAACGGCTCAAACTTCACGATCTTGTATATGACAACGGGGGCTAGCTTCATTGATATACGGGGCCGCCGGAGTATGAAAAACCTGGGTGTAGAAAGGACAGTTTGACTTGGACTTGACCAACCTGATCCCTTCTTACGAACCACAGGTTTTTCTGATTTTCGCGGCAATATTCCTGGTGGCTGGCACTATCAAGGGGTTTCTTGGGATCGGATTACCGGCGTCTGCCATGGGCTTTTTGACCCTTTATTTGCCACCAACCGAGGCAATTCCCCTGCTCTGGTTGCCCATACTTATAACCAATGTCCTGCAGTTTACACGCGCACCCGGCAAACGAGAGATTGTATCAGAATACTTCTGGTTTGCTGCGGCTGTCTTTGTCACAATCTTCATTGTCGCAATGTTCATTCCCGACTATCCAACCGCATTGCTCACGGTTGCAATCGGATTTGCGATGGTGATTTTCTCATTGAACCTGATGTTCGGCCTGTCCCTTCCGGTGGGAACTGGCACAGGCTGGCAAATTTTCATGGGCATTCTGGCCGGAATCCTCGGCGGCTTGAGTTCCATCTGGTCGCCTGTAGTCGCGATGTACATGGTGGCGATCAACATGAGCAAGGAACGGTTTATCGGCACCATTGGTTTCATATTTCTTGCCGGCGCTGTGGCATTGGGGGCCGGACAGGTTATTGCAGGCCTTATAACCATACCGGTTCTGATAAAATCGGCAGTCGCTCTCGTAGTTGTTCTGATCGGGTTCCGCCTGGGGGAACTGCTTCGAAGCCGCGTATCTCAGGAAAAATTCAGAACGTTCATTCTGATAGCATTTCTGGTCATGGGGATTAGGCTTATCGCCATCGGCATCACCTGATTGCGCGGACTTGCCTGCAAGTCAGCCGCTCTGGGTCTTGTCTTCGTTTTGAAGACCCGGTGGGCTGGGCTCAACAGCCCGCAATTCGACTTCAGGAACGCTGCGATCCTCAATTATTCCGCTGAGAATTTCCTCAGTAGTGAAGAAGAACGGCCCCTCCAGCCCCAGCGCTGCATAAATGAACGGATCAGCCGTCATATACGGATATCTCACATTATCAGGTGCCAGAGGCAGCGGAAAACGTGATTTTTCCGGATCCAAAGTCTCCGTATTGGGATCGACGTTTGCGCATCCCAACTGCGGGTGAAATCCATAACTGGAGGTGGCAATGAACCTTAGGTCAATTTCTCTTTCCTGAAGCGGAAAGGGTCTGAAATCCTTGATAATATCGAAAGCCGGCCGCAGATGCGCATGCAGAATATTCAAAACTGCTTCCGGTTCCGTGGCAATATCTCTGGCCCGGTTGTCAAACCGCAGCAACAGTAGGTCAAACATGCTGATCGCAATCACAACCCGTTCAAGCTGTTGGAATTCGGGCCGTCCCGCGCGCTCGCAAAAATCCTCTACTTTGTCGATCAATTCTTCAAACCCGTCATGCGTCCCGGCATTCAGGGCAGAAATTACCAAAACAATCCCCTTGGCTTCAGAAAACCATTCATCCAGTTTTTCCGAGCTTTCGCTGTGCGGATTGTCCTTCCCGTCTTCATCATCAATCGGAAAAGCGGCCTCTCCGGGCGCATCGCGCACATGGATTGTAAATTGCTGATGCTCCAGCTCTTTCGACTGGCCTCCTTCAGCAGTTTCAGGCAGATGAACATCCAGATCAAAGCGTATATCCATAACGCCTTGAGTAGCTTCCGGCAGGTTTCGGTAATAGCTTCTCAGCAGCTTCCGATTTACCCTGTCAGTGTCCGTCGTCATGGGTTTCTGGACAGACCGCAGCTTGAGCTAAGCGAGTATCTGGCTCATCTGTTTGTCGATGTTAAGCGACCTGCTTGCGGTATTGCAAGCGCCGTTCGTTGATAGTCTTTTGCTTGATCCTTTCTCGTTGTTGCAGGATTTGGTCGCCACGTCCGAAGTAGACGTCGGCGGGTGTCAGGTTCTTCAGGCTTTCGTGGTATCGCCTGTGATTGTAGTGGCTAATGAACCTACCGATCTGGCCTTTCAGATCGCCGGGCAGGAAGTAGTTTTCCAGCAGGATGCGGTTCTTCAAGGTTTGATGCCATCTCTCGATCTTGCCTTGTGTCTGGGGATGGTATGGTGCGCCACGAACATGATCCATGCCGTTGTCATCGAGCCATTCAGCCAGTTCGGTGGCGATATAGCTGGAGCCATTGTCTGACAGCAGTCTTGGTCGATGATGGACATTGATCTGATCACAGCCAGAGGCCTGCAGCGCGAGTTCCAGAGTGTCAGTAACATCGCTGGCCTTCATAGTCGTACACAACTTCCATGCGATCACATAGCGGCTGTAATCATCGAGAATGGTGGATAGGTAGAACCAGCCCCAACCAATAACCTTGAGATAGGTGAAGTCCGTCTGCCACAGCTGATTGGGCGCAGTTGTTTTGTCACGGAATTCGTTCGCAGCCTTGATAACCACAAAGGCAGGACTGGTAATCAGGTCATGGGCCTTGAGAAGCCGGTAAACACTGGCCTCGGACACGAAGTAGCGCTTGGTGTCGGTGAACCTGACAGCCAGCTCCCTTGGAGATAGTTCTGGCTCCTCCAATGCCAGATCGACGATCTGTTCACGCACATCGTCAGGAATACGGTTCCAAACCCGTGCGGGCATGGGAGCCTTGTCTTCCAAGGCATCCACGCCACCAGTCTGGTATCTGTCATACCAGGTATAAAAGGTTGAGCGTGGAACACCCAGTCGATCCAGTGTCTGCTTGGCTGGAAGATGCGATTGTTCTACCAAGCGGATGATCTCAAGCTTCTCGGATGCAGGATACCTCATTCGTCGTCTCCCCCATCGCCTGTCATGCTTTTTTTGAGCAATCGAAGTTCCAGAGCCTGTTCTGCTACGACCTCCTTCAGATCCCGGGCTTCCTTGCGAAGTCCCTTCACCTCATCGGTATTGGCCTCACGCATCGTATCGCCAGCCAGCCTCTTCTTTCCGGCTTCCATAAATTCCTTGGACCAAGAGTAATACTGGCTCTGGGCAATTCCTTCCTGACGACACAGCTCGGCAATGCTGTCTTCACCACGAAGGCCGGAAAGCACAATCCTGATCTTTTCTTCCGAAGAAAACCGACGTCGCGTCTGTCGTTTGATGTCTTTTACAACACGATCAGCATCGTCGGTCATTCGTTCGTTCTTTCGTCTCATCATTTGCTCCTTGATAGCAATGATGAGCCAAAATCACTCCCTTACGCAATCAACCCAATCTGTCCATTAGGCGCTGACCGGGTACACAGCTGGATAAGCCGGAATAAACATATTCGTTCTCCGTTACTTTAGTCCGCGTTTGAACATTAAAAGAATTGATTGTATCTTTTTGATACCCAGCAGTGAAGACCGTATTTTGTTTTGATGCTTCTTCGATTTTCGTTTGCTTAGGATCACCTGAGCAGTCTCCGTTAGTATATAAAAAAGCTACATATTGATCAAATTGAGGATCACCCCAGAATGAAGGTGAATCCCAAGTAATACTAACATACTGCAGTTTTATGTAGAAGCTATATAATCTAGGATTTACCGGTGAATCCGAAACTTGAGCTGAATTTGCAGAGTGGGTAGATGCCAGTAGCAATATTGCCGATAACACCATCGAAATTTTTTTTGACTTGCTCACAGATACGCCCCTTCCAAATCTACTGAGTAGCGGACAATTATGCCACACAAAAAGACACGAGGTCTAGCAAGTTCATAGCAATTCAGGGTTATTTATCGCAGCTGAAAAAGTTGTTGCAAATCAGAATCATGTCTGAATCCATGACACGAACAGAAATATGCACAGTGAGTTTTGAAATGCAGACCGTTCGTTCGATTTTGCGACAGGTACCCGACCCACGCGGAAAAAAGGGGCGTCAACATCCTTTGGAGGCACTTCTGGGATTGATGCTTTTGTCGGTTCTGTGCGGGCGCAAGGGCATGATGGCAGCCTTTCGACTGGGACGTTCGCTTAGCTCAAAACAACTTCAGCGACTGGGGTTTCGCCGAGGGCGTCCGGCACCCTGTCATGCAACGTTGACCGAACTTCTGCGCATTCTTGATGCGAACGCCATGGCCCGGGTTTTCAGCCAGTTCATAGCCGCGTCCGACGAGGGCGCAAGTGACGAAGAAGCGCGCCGTCACATTTCAATTGATGGCAAGACCTTGCGTGCCAGTAAGAACGATGAGGGCAATGCAGAACATGTGCTGTTCGCTTTTTGTGCGGCACTCGGACAGTGTGCGGGCCATGTCTCGTCTCGCGGCAAAGGCAAGGAAATCCCGGATGCGCTGCGGCTCCTCGACGGCCTGGACCTTGAGGGCAAGATTATCACGGGGGATGCAATTTTCTGCCAGAAATCAATCACGTCCCGGATCGTCGACAAAGGTGGCGACTATGTCCTGACAGTGAAAAAGAACCAGGAAAATCTGCATGAAGAAATCGAAACGGCCTTCAAAGAGCCGATTTTTCCCCCTGGAAAAGTACCGAGAGCCAGTGGACATAGGCCACGGGCGGATTGAGCAGCGCCACATCGCTCTCCTGCCCTGTGAAGCACTCAGTGAGGACATGCGAAAGGAATGGGACACCATCGCCAGCATAGGCCAGATCACCCGTATACGGCAGCATGTCAGGGGCGGAGTTGTGACAAAGACCGAGACGGAAACGAACTATGTGATCTCAAGCCGAAAGCGGCCCAGGCCTGAGAACATCCTGCGCAATAATCGGGGGCACTGGGCCATCGAAATCATGCACCGAGACAAGGATGTGACCTTGGGAGAGGATCGCTACACAAACAGATCAGATCACGCACCGGCAAATGTCTTTACCCTCCTGAGCGGCGCATTGGCCTTGCTCAAACGCATCTCAAAATCTCCGACAAAAGCAATCGAAACCGTGCAGGATCACCGCGACAAAGCGATCACATTCCTGTCAAAGGACATAAATGCGAGCTTTCTTTGAATCGCCCTGATAGCAATTTACGATATGTGCTCCAAACAACAAAAATGCCCTGCCACCTTTTTGCAGCGGCGCAGCGTCAAAACAGAGAAGCAAAGTACCGTAACTACTCCTTATTCATCGGCGAGCACGACTTTTGTAATCGATACTGTAAATTTAGCACAATTAGCTGCCGGCGCGCGGGTCGTAAACAATTAAGTTTTCTGGCAAGCCCATGCAACTCATCGGATGACAACAACCTTCATTCCGGAAAGACTTCGAAGCGGCAATTCCGAACCTGGAATTATGAAAAAGCCAATGATTTCAACGCCTAGGTGTCCCACAAAAAGCGAATAACACCCCATAGCACCCCATAAAGTACAAAAGTTGTCCCACGTTCGGAATTCGATTCTTCATAAGTAATTGATTTTATTAAATAAAATATTCTTGCTGGAGCGGGTAGCGGGAATCGAACCCGCATATTCAGCTTGGAAGGCTGCTGCTCTACCATTGAGCTATACCCGCGGCCGACCAGAGGCCATCTGATTCTTGTACCGCCGATGGTGGAGGAGGCTGGATTCGAACCAGCGTACGCATAGCGAACGGATTTACAGTCCGTCTCCTTTAACCACTCGGACACTCCTCCATAATGGCGGTGCCAAGAAATTCCCGCGTACAAAACGCGGCAGCTGCAAATGGTTGGTTTGGAGCCTGTCGCGCGTTATGCCGCCGCGTAACGAAGCTGTCAACAGATGAATACCGATTTGACTGGCAAATTCGAATTTTTTCAGGTGTAGCGTTGACCCACCTGCCACTCCAGCTTACCTGAAGTGCATGACGGACAATCATTCGAAAAAAATTATGAGTGATGAGCACAATAGCTTTCACGCAAAAAAACGCAGAGCCAGGCGTGATGCGACCACTGGCAACCGTAAGCCAAACCGAAAAAAAGTGGAGCGAGAGGCTTCTGACAACCTCTATCTTTACGGGCTGCATACGGTACGGGAAGCTCTGCAAAACCCCAGACGCGATCATGTGGTTCTTTACGCAACAAAGAACGGTTTGAACCGCCTTGGGATGGAAACAACTAATCTGAAAATCGAGACAAAACTTCCCGCTGAGCTCGATCGAATGGTTGGATCTGACGCAGTACACCAGGGGGTCGTATTGCATACCGCACCCCTTCCCCGCAAAGCAATTTCCGATCTGGCAGAATGCAACTTGATTCTGATACTCGATCAGGTAACTGACCCGCACAATGTTGGTGCTATCATGCGATCTGCTGTGGCGATGGACGCCGGGGCCTTGATTACGACCATCCGTTTTTCGCCCATCGAGAGCGGAGTTCTGGCAAAATCCGCATCTGGAGCACTGGATCTGATCGATCACATTGAAGTGCGCAATCTTGCCGACACCCTGGCGGAGCTGAACCGCTCCGGGTTTACAACCGTTGGTCTTGACAGTGAGGAAGCCCTGCCGATTGAATCGCTCGAACCTCAGGAAAAGATTGCCCTTGTCCTCGGTTCCGAGGGCAAGGGTCTGCGCCAGAAAACCCGGGAAACCTGCCAAAAACTTGTTTGCATTGATATGCCCGGTGCGATCAAGTCTTTGAATATTTCCAACGCGGCGGCCCTTGCGTTGTATGTGGGCCGCAGCAAGCTTCTGTGATCGGCTCAATCATCAAATGTGATAATATTCGGGCCACTCACCCCGTCAAAGGCAGGCAATCCGTCTCCGGCCGAAACACCTGGCACGATTATGCGCGGGCCTGTCCCATTGGAATAAATCCGATAGCCGCAATTATACCCTCTTGGACAATCTATGCCGTTCGCGCTTACCACGCCTGCAACGCCGTCATTTTCCGCTGAAATAATCCCTGCGCGATCGCCAAGCACAACACCGGTGCCAATTCTACCAGAATCCCGATTGGCAAGCACAGAAGCCGAACGGCGTTCTGACTGCAACTGGTTTTCGATAACCAGACGATCATTCCTGCGAGCAATATCACGTTGTCTTTGAACAAACAGCCTGTCGCGGCGGTTTCCGCGCAACAAGACGCCGGAATTATAACGGCCTGTTCGTCCATTGAGGATAACAACACCGCTTCGTGAGACGGCTCGTGGGTTGGCCAATACTGACTGTGAACGTCGCTGCGATTGAAGATGATTTTGGATTACAACGCGATCATTGCGCAGATTGATACTGCGTTTGCGCTGGACAAAAAGCCGGCTTTTGGTGCGCGTGCTAACACCGCTTGCCTTGGCCTCGCCAACCCAAATTGACTGGGAATTGATTTTTGATTCGATTGCAGAGCCAAATGATGTAGCCAACAACGCGGCACAAATCACGGTGATTCTAGGGAATGCGGGCGTAAACATGTTCTACTCCAGACAATTATCACACCATGGCAAACTGCTTGTATTGCTGCCATCGGCATGCGCCCGACATGTTACGGGCGTGAACGCCACATCCAGAATTGAAAATACGCCTACAAGTTCCGGGCTTCAAGGAAATTCGTCCTGGTTACCCGACTCTTAAGTATCATGGTTAACCTGATCAACGCAGGATTGAGCGACCCGCATATTCTGCAGACTGTCCGAGTTCCTCCTCGATTCTGAGAAGTTGATTATACTTTGCAAGCCGATCAGACCGAGCCAGCGAACCGGTTTTGATTTGCCCACAATTGGTGGCAACGGCCAAATCAGATATCGTGACATCTTCCGTTTCTCCGGACCGATGGGACATAACCGCGGTGTAAGATGCCTTATGAGCCATTTCAACTGCGTCAAGGGTTTCCGTCAAGGTGCCAATCTGGTTCACTTTAACCAATATGGAGTTTGCAACGCCCATTTGAATGCCGCTGGCAAGTCTTTCAGGGTTTGTCACAAACAGATCGTCACCTACCAATTGGCAGCGGTCACCGGTTTTTTCTGTAAGTGCTTTCCAACCATCCCAGTCGTCCTCAGCCATGCCATCTTCGATCGAAATGATAGGATATTTATCTACCAGTTCAGCGAAATACCCGGCCATGGCTTCAGGCTCCAGGCTGCGCCCTTCACCTTCCAGTACATACATGCCATCCTTGAAGAATTCGGTGGACGCCGCATCCAGCGCGAGATGAATATCTTCTCCAGGTTTGTAACCGGCTTTTTCGATGGATTTCATGATGAAATCCAAAGCATCCGGAGCACTGGCAATGTTCGGAGCAAATCCACCTTCATCACCCACGTTCGTATTGTGGCCCTGGCTGGAAAGTTCCTTTTTCAGCGTATGGAAAACCTCCGCTCCCATTCGCACCGCATCTGCCATGGTATCGGCACCCACAGGCATAATCATGAATTCCTGAAAATCTATAGGGTTGTCAGCGTGTTCACCGCCATTGATGATATTCATCATAGGAACCGGAAGAGACTTGGCGTTCGGACCGCCTACATACCGGTACAGAGGTAGGCTGGAAGTGTCTGCTGCAGCCTTCGCAACGGCCAATGAAACGCCTAGAATAGCATTGGCTCCGAGCTTGCCCTTATTACCGGTTCCATCAAGCTCTATCATTGTGTAATCCACCTGGCGCTGGTTCGTGGCATCCACGCCCACCAGGGCTTCAAGAATGTCTTCATTTACAGCAGTTACGGCTTTTGCAACACCTTTTCCGAGATATCGCGGTCCGCCATCACGAAGCTCCACGGCCTCATGCGCGCCTGTAGAAGCACCGGAAGGAACAGCTGCACGGCCAAAAGAACCATCTTCCAGCAATACATCCACTTCAACAGTTGGATTTCCTCGGCTGTCAAGAATTTCGCGAGCATGGATATCTATTATCGAAGACATGGGAATCGGCTTTCGTTAGAGATCAGAAACGTTGAATGAGTAAGCTTCTACCGAACGCACGTCAATTTCGAAAGGCCGCAGCAACCAGTTAGGCCAAAAAGTCGCAAAATTGCCTCATTGTCGTCCTGTCAGGCACAAAGTCCCGTATTAGCCTGATACAAAACCGGAGGCGTAACTATGAAACGCAGCATTGTTATAGGCTCGATCGCGACATGCTCCCTGATTGCAGCAAACGTGTTTTTGCCAGTCACAGTGAAAAATGCAAACGCACAGTCATTTTCCTGTGCCAATGCACAAATCCCCAGCGAAATGGCCGTATGCAATAACGAATTGCTTCTCATTAAGGATGAAAAGCTTGCAGAACTTCTTGCCGATGCAATCATACGTGCAACCGGCTCTGACCGAGTGCAGAAAATTTCGGCGAAACATGGTTCCTGGCTGAAACAGCGCAATTTGTGCCGACTGGATTTCGAATGCCTTGAAACGCGATATGATGAACGCATTCGCGAATTAAAACGTGATTCGGAGCCGCTGCAGACCGCATCGGTTAGCGACCGTTTTTGACCAAATTCTCAGGATTTTCGCTGTTCTGACTCAAGGCCTAGAGACCCTTGACCAGTCTGTCTATTTCGATCAGTTGTGCGAGCAAAACTTCCAGCTCATTGAGACGGATCATATTAGGTGCATCTGATGAGTTCGTATTATCTGGATCGTCGTGCGTTTCGATGAACACGCCCGCAACGCCCGTAGCAACGGCAGCCCTTGCAAGTGGAGGAACCATTGCCCGGTCCCCGCCTGATGTGCCGCCAAGTCCGCCGGGCATTTGCACTGAGTGCGTAGCATCAAAAATCACCGGATAACCCGTTTCTGCCATCTGCGGCAACGAACGCATATCCGATACCAGCGTATTGTAACCGAAACTTGCTCCACGCTCAGTCAGCATAATTTTGTCGTTGCCGGAATCGGACACTTTCTTGGCGACGTTTTTCATGTCCCAGGGGGCGAGGAACTGTCCCTTTTTCACGTTTACCACCTTGCCGGTATTGGCAGCAGCAACCAGCAAGTCGGTTTGCCGGCACAAAAACGCCGGTATTTGCAGTACGTCAACATGCGGTGCGATATCGGCACATTGGCCTTCAGCATGCACATCCGTTAGTACTGTCACGCCCAGTTCGCGCCTCAAATCGTCAAAAATCTCCATTGAGTCTTCAAGACCAATTCCGCGGGTCGCATCGATGCTGGTGCGATTTGCCTTGTCATAACTGGATTTGTAGACAAAACCCGCATCCAGCCTCCCAAAAATTTCCTGAATAGCACCTGCCATGTCAAAAGCGTGTTGACGACTTTCAAGTTGGCAGGGACCGACAATAAACGAAACCGGTGCATCATTCGCAAACCGTGTTTCGCCCACATCAACATTATACGCTGAAACTCTCATACCTGTTTCTCCACGAAAGCAATCACAGCACCTTGCCCTTTTGCCGGTGAAACGACTAACCGCTTACCGACCATCCTACTGTTAATATTGTTCTTGCTGAGGAGTTTGGACACTTCATCAAGTGCCAATACCTCAACATCAAATGCCATCGCCCGCATACCGCGTCCTGTGGGTAAGTCTTCAACACCGTAGTTGTTTTTCATACCGCGCTCGTTGCAAGCAGACAAAACTGCATTAGGCAGCGCCAAATCTATCCCCAAAGAATGAGAATTACTTTCCCTCACCCCTGAAATCTCCTGCAGGTAAGCCTGAAAATCAGCGGGCTCTTCTTCGTACAAACTGACACGGGCTATTCGTAAAGCGCCGTTTGGGTGAACACACAGTTCCTTCGGAAATCGCGGTGGACCGTCGGGTCTTTCACATCGAAACAGACTAAAGTCCGGCGCACGTTCATCAACGGCAAAAACCGTACGAACCTTTAGACCGGGACGTTTGACCGTTACGATTTTCCCTGTCCGGTAACCCGCTTTGCGGAAGGCCCTGCGATCATCCCTTGCATCTACGCCGCCAAAACATACGGCGGAAAATCCGTTATCACCCAGTCGAAAACGGTAACCGTGATCTCGAAGCAAAAAGGTATTTCCCTTTTGCTTCGCCGCTTTCACAGTATCGCTGTCGCCGATTGCCAATGGTTCAAGATAAGTGCCATTGCCGAAATATACGCAGCAATTTTCAGACCCGAACGTGTGTCGACCGTCCGGCGCAACGGTAAATCCTATTTCAGACAGACGCGATCGGGCAATTTCCAGGTTCGGAACCGGCAATACCAAATGGTCAAGTTGTCTGGGTGTATGGCTGCTCATGAGAATCTGATGCCTGATTGCCCTACTGTTGGCAAGGTTCAAAATTGCAATACGACATTTCCATTGGCCTCACCGCTTTCGACAAGTTCGTGCGCCCTCACGATTTCACCGACCGGTAGCAATTGGCTGATCCTTGTCTCAAGACTTTCGTTCTCGACCATGTTGGAAAGTCTGCTGATGGCAGCCTGTCGCTGTTCGTCATTCAGTTCATAAACCAAGAAGAACTTCAGATTGACGGACTTGAACAGCAGATCACGGAAAGGCACCTCCAAAGCGCCCATATCATTGGAACCATAACAATAAATGGTACCCCTCGGCTGTAAAGCTGACGACGAAATCAACTGAAGGGAGGAGGAAAAGTCCATATCGATTATTGCTCCTACACCTTTGCCACCAGTCAAATCCAGAACCCGCTCGCCGACATTCTCCTGCTTATAGTCAATACAAGCTGTCGCACCTGCTGAAACGACAATATCCGCTTTTTCTTCAGACGCAGTACCGATAACAGTTCTACCGCTTTGAACAGCCATCTGAGTCACGTAATGCCCCACCGAAGATGCAGCCCCCGTCACAAGAACAGTTTCTGATTCATCATCATCCATCAGATTAATGGCATGAGCAGCTGTAAGGCCCGGAATGCAGAAACAGGCAGCAGTCGCAAAGTCTATGCTGCCGCTCAGTGTCACAGCCTGATCAGCAGGCAGGCTGATATATTCCGCCGCCGTTCCAGATTGCCGTTGCCATTGCCCATTCCATATCCAGACACGTTCACCGATCCTGTCCTCATCAACCCCCTCGCCCACTTTATCAATTACCCCTGCCCCGTCGCTGTGTGGAATCACATAATCAAAAGCCAGGGGACGGCCAGCGCGACTCTTTACGTCTGATGGATTGACACCTGAAGTTTCCAGTCGGACGAGAACTTCGTCGCTTGAGGGATCAGGTGTCGGTTTATCACCAGAAATCAACACAGCATCAGCGGAACCATTGCGCTCATACCACACAGCCTTCATCTCAAACTCCGTTTCACAATCTGAACTTTACGAAATCATAAACACATACATCATGCCGACGCCAAATGTAATAGCGCCGGCATGCATCTGAAGATAAGCCGGGTTATTCGTAACCAGGGTCTGACAATATTAACGTTAGCTGAAGGATCCATTCACTTCCGGTTCATGAAGCGCCCTGTAATAAAGCATATTTACGTAACGTAAGTTTTTTACTCCAACCCATTACAATCCTGATGATTGTTATCCAAGGAGCGCAGAATTTAAGGGCAGATCCCATGAAAAAAGTAATACTCCCGCTGATCACAATATTGTCTCTGGCAGCCTGTAGCAATGAGGCGGAACCCCCGAAAGTCGAAACTCAGGAGCCAACATCAACCCAACCTTCCGCGGAAAGCCTTGCAAAGGCACAGAAAGAGGCAGAAGAAAAAGCTGCTGCTGAGCTTGAAGAGAAAAAACGCCAGGCCGAAGAGGAAGCAGCGCGGGCCGCGGAAGAAGCCGCAAATGCGGCAGCTGAATTGGAAGAAAAGCAGAAACAGGCCGAAGAGGATGCGCGTATCAGGCTTGAGGCAGAGGTAAAAGTACGCAAGCAAATAGAGGCTGAACGATTGGAACTCGAACGCCTGAAACAGCAACTCGCTGAAGAACAAGCAGCCGCAACAGCATTGGAAAACAGCCAGGCTGAAGGCATTGAGGCCCAAAAGTCTGAATCGGTGAAGAGGATCGAAGAGGTTGAAAACGCGATTAAAGGCGTGACCGACACTCTAAAAGCCCTGGAAGGTCTCATCCAATAAAATAGCAAACCATTTTGCTGTTGACCCGGATTCAGCTAGAGCGTGTTCGCATCACGTGAATTCACAGCCGACTGCCCTGAAGAAATTCCGGCACTCCATTGGCGTGAACATATGGCAGACCTCTCCGATTGCCTTCCAGACATCATCGAAGGTTCTGGCGCCTGCCTTCCTCAGATGAGCCTTGAGCTTCGAAAAGGCCATTTCAATGGCATTGAGATCTGGGGAATATTTCGGCAGGAACAAAAACCATGCGCCGATATCTCGCAAGATCTGCTCGGCTTTTTCGCTCTTGTGAGCGGCTAGGTGGTCAAGGATTACGACATCTCTCTTTTCCAGTTCTGGCGCCAACTGTGTCTCAACATAAATCTCAAAGATTTCTTTGGTCATGGCCCGGTCAATAACCCAGGGCGCAACCAGTCCATGACTGCGCAGGCCTGCGATAAGTGTCTGCTTCTTCCAGTGGCCATGAGGGACAAAATCTATGAGGCGCTCTCCTGTTGGGGCCCATCCAGTTTGCTTGGCCATTTTGGTGTTTGTGGACGTCTCATCAATGAAGACAAGTTTTTCAATCGACCGATTCAAAAACGGAACACGCCTTGTCTTCCAGAGTTCGCGGTCTTTTTTCACGTCGATGCGGTGTTGCTCCTTGGCATAAATAGTCTTTTTTTATGCGACAACCCGAAACTGCGCACAACATGCCAGACAGGCGAATGATGGACATTGAGGTTGAATTTTTCGTTCAGCTCCGCACAAAGCTTACGGATTGTAATGTCCTTTTGTTCATCAACCCGTTTTCGAAGCCAGTCTTTATAGGGTGAAAGCTTGCCATGGCCTGTTTTTCCCGGGTTATGTTTTGGAGCAAGCGAGCCAGTTTCACGTTTCAACTTCACCATATCATTCACAAATTTGACGGAGACTTTGAAATGGGCAGCCGTTCCACGATGAGTGTGGCCTTCTTCTACATGAGCTACAACACGTTTACGCAATTCAATCGGATGGGGCTTGGGCATTGAAAATCCTTGGCTTCGAACCGAATCAGGTCACCCCAATCAGAATCATATTCGCGCACGGAAAGAAACTGAATCTACTCGACACAAACACGCTCTAACTGTGTGAGCTAATATTGTGTCAATTACCTAAACCGTTAAACCAGGCGGCTTTGTTGTTTGGCAGCTTCAATGAAACCCGCAAACAGCGGATGGGGTTCGAAGGGCCTTGATTTAAGTTCCGGATGGTACTGGACCCCAATAAACCAAGGGTGAACCTCTTTTGGGTACTCTATTGTCTCCGGAAGCAGGCCGTCCGGCGACATGCCCGAAAAGATAAGGCCTGCTTCCTCAAGCCGTTCCTTATAATCGATATTGACTTCGTAGCGATGCCGGTGGCGCTCGGAAACCTGATTGGAACCATAAAGCTGTGAAATCAGGGTCCCTTCTTGTAACGGATGCGGGTAGGCACCTAAACGCATTGTGCCGCCCAGATTTCCGGCAGCTTCCCTTTTCTCGAGTTGATTGCCCTTCAACCATTCCGTCATGAGGCCAACAACCGGCTCCTTCGCATCTTCGTCAAATTCCGTGGAGGTAGCGTTCTCGATACCAGCAAGATTGCGTGCCGCCTCGATACAGGCCATCTGCATGCCAAAGCAAATCCCGAAATATGGGATTTTGTTCTCGCGTGCATAGGTTACGGCTTTAATTTTCCCTTCAGAACCACGTTCTCCAAAACCACCGGGAACAAGAATTCCATCAATGTTCTGCAAATGGGGCGCAACATCATCCTCGGTTTCAAACAGCTCAGATTCGATCCACTCGAGATTGACCTTCACCTCATTGGCAATTCCGCCATGCTGCAAAGCCTCTATCAGCGATTTATAGGCATCTTTGAGAACCGTATACTTCCCGACAATGGCAATATTCACCTCGCCTTCCGGATTTTGAATTTTGGTGCTGATTTCTTCCCAGACAGTCATGTTCGGCTTGGGAGCAGGATCAATGCCAAATGCATCCAGGACTTCCTGATCAAGGCCCTCCTTGTGGTAGGTCATGGGTACGTCATAAATCGATTTTGCATCCAACGCCTGAATAACGGCGCTTTCGCGCACGTTGCAAAACAGCGAAAGTTTCCGACGCTCTTCTTTTGGTATTTCTCGGTCCGCCCTGACAAGCAGGATGTCCGGTTGAATACCAATAGACCGAAGTTCTTTGACAGAGTGCTGGGTAGGCTTGGTTTTCAATTCGCCCGCGGCCCAAATCCAGGGCATTAGTGTCAAATGCACATAGATGCAATTTCCGCGCGGTAAATCATTACCCAACTGACGAATGCTCTCAAAGAATGGCAGCGCTTCAATGTCACCGACAGTGCCGCCAATTTCGCACAGGACAAAATCATAGTCTTCGTTTCCATCCAGGACGAAGCTCTTGATTTCATTGGTAACATGCGGGATCACCTGTACGGTGGCACCAAGATAGTCTCCGCGACGCTCCTTGGCGATGATATCCTGATAAATCCGCCCGGTGGTAATGTTGTCCTGCTGATTTGCCGGCCTCCCGGTAAATCTTTCATAATGACCGAGATCAAGATCGGTCTCTGCCCCGTCATCGGTAACAAAACACTCCCCATGCTGATAGGGAGACATGGTGCCGGGATCAACATTAAGATAAGGATCAAGTTTACGCAGCCGCACCTTGTACCCGCGCGCTTGTAAAAGCGCACCAAGTGCCGCCGAAGCCAGACCTTTTCCAAGTGATGATACCACACCGCCAGTGATGAAAACATATCGCGCCATGGGATTTAAGCCTTAATACGGCAAATCTGATTTGCACAGCAAAAACTGAAATTGTCCCAAAAAAAATGCTCCGGCAGGCAGCAGGAGCATTTGTTTTGAAATTGATTACGACGTCACTGGCTGGTGGGAACCTGTGGTTCGCTGGATTCCCCGTCTCCACCAAGGTTCAGACCTTCACTACCGGGCAACTGATCCAGAATACCATTTCCGGTACCTTCCTGATTCTGTACAGGTATATTGTCCAGAACACTGCCTCTATCGACGCCAGCCAGAATACCAAGTCCGATTGATGTCACAAAAAATGCTGTGGCAAGTATTGCAGTCGTACGGGTCAGCGCATTAGCTGCACCGCGCGCAGACATAAAGTTGCCGCCGCCACCGCCACCGCCGATGCCAAGGGCACCACCTTCGGAACGTTGCAGCAGAACGACACCCACAAGGGCAATGACGACCATAAGGTGAATCACAATCAGAACTGTTTGCATGAAAAATCCGTATTTTCGCTATTCTGGCAAAATTATTGAGGCCCTTTTACACGTTTGACGGCCATGTGCAACCATTTGCGCTTATGTAATGCCTGATTCAGGCCATTCAAGGCACTGCCTTACAGGGCATTGCAAATTCCAAGGAAATCCGCCGCTTTCAAGCTCGCTCCCCCCACGAGTGCTCCGTCCACATTGTCCACTGCCATCAACTCGGCAGCATTTCCAGGTTTAACCGAGCCTCCATAAAGCAGTCGCATCGACTTGCCTTCATCGCCAAATCGGCCGACAAGATAGTCACGCATAAAAGCATGGGCTTGCGCCACATCGTTTATGGAAGGAACGAGGCCGGTACCAATCGCCCAGACTGGTTCGTAGGCAACAACAACCGCGTCTCCTGTGGCCTCATCGGGCATGGACCCTTCCAGTTGATCCTTCAGCACGTCAAGTGTTTCTCCCGCTTCGCGCTGCGCCTGTGTCTCGCCAATACACACAATGACCGTAAGATCTGCGCGAAGACCAGCTTCCGCTTTTGCCTTGACTGTCGCATTGGTCTCTCCGTGGTCGGTTCTGCGTTCAGAATGCCCGACGATTACAACAGTGCCACCGCAGTCAGCGATCATTTCTGCTGAAACGTCCCCTGTGTGCGCACCTGCCGGGTTGGAATGACAGTCCTGTCCACCGACCGCGACGCGACTGCCGAGGCAAACATGGGCTGCTGTCAGTATCAAAGTAGACGGGACACATACAAGCATATCCAGCCGCCCGCGCATCTCGGCACCATATCCGTTTGCCATTTCACCCAACTCCGACATCGAATTGCGAAAGCCGTTCATTTTCCAATTACCTGCAACAAGCGGTTTAATACCCGGTGTCATACTATTCTCCTGTCAAACATGATGGCTTTCTAACCGGATCACCGGAAAACGCAATCGTTACAAGGTTTCTTGCACAAGCGCTTGAGTAGCGGCACCCTTGCGGATATATCCAATAGGGTTTGTTACCGAATTACTGTTCACAGGATTGTTTAAATGCTCGACTTATTGCGCGGATTTTCAAAGGGATGGCTGGCAAAAATATTGATTGCTCTACTGGCTCTCAGTTTTGCCATCTGGGGCATCTCCGGAAGCATAATATTCGGAGGTCAATACAATGTTGTGCAGGTGGGCGAAACTAAGGTCGATGCGTCACAATACCGATTTGCTTATGAAAACCAGCTTCTGGGGCTTTCGCAATCAATTGGCCGCAGATTGACCCGTCAGGAGGCAGATTCTCTGGGACTTCGCGAGAGTGTCCTCAGCCAGGTTGTGGCTGGTGCAGTACTCGATGAAAATGCACGAAAAATGGGGCTTGGCATTTCCGGATCAAATTTGGCAACAGACATTTCCAATGATCCCACGTTCCGCGACTTGTCCGGTCAGTTTTCGCGGGAACGGCTCCGTAGCGCGCTTTCCAGCGCCGGATTAACTGAGGAAGACTACATACAGAGCCGCAAACGTGTTTCGCTTAGAAATCAAATTCTGGATGGTACCTCGGCATCACTCAGCATGCCGCAGGCCTATCTTGATGCCCTGAAAATTTTTCAGAATGAAGCACGTGTTTTCGAGTACGTAGAGATAGGCGATGAAGTCGCAGGTGACATCCCCGCCCCCACAGACAGTCAACTCACCGAGTATTATGACAGCAACAAGACCGCTTTTATCGCACCCGAATATCGCAAGATTGCAATTTTGAAACTTGAGCCCTCCGATGTCATGAAACCCGATGAGGTTACTGAAGAGGAAGTGCAGTCAGCATACGAAAATCAAAAAACCCATTTACGCACTCCTGAGCGCAGACAAGTACAGCAACTGGTACTTGCCAACAAGGAGGCAGCGGAGGCTGCAAAACAACGACTGTCTGATGGGGCTAGTTTCGACGAAGTCGTTGCTGAAAACGGAAAATCCATTTCCGACATAGAACTGGGAATGGTTACACGCAGCGAATTGCCGGACGAAAAAATTGCAGAAGCAGCATTCTCCGCATCCCTTAACGAACCTAAGGACATTGTAGACGGTTTGTTTGGACCGGTTATCCTGCGGATTACACAAATTAATGAAGAAAGAACCACGCCTTTCGAAGAAATCGAGGACACGTTGCGAAATCAGATCGCTGCCGATCGTGCAATCGAGGACGTTTTTGCAAGCTTTGACGCAGTCGAAGACGAGCGCGGAGCGGGTGAAGAGATTATCCCAACAGGCGAAAAACTTGGACTTACCACGAGAACCATATCCGCTATCGATGTAAATGGGCTGGACACGGAAGGCAAACCAGTTGCTGACATACCACAACTGCGAGACTTGTTGTCCGAGGCATTTCAAGCCAGCCCCGGCGATGATACCCAGGCTATCGAAATCGGTGAAAATGGATTCCTATGGTTCGAAGTTCTGGAAATTACCCCGCAGCGCCAAAAGGATTTTGATGAGGTGAAAGAACAGGTTCGCGACCAATGGATTGCATCTGAAACCGGTAAAACAGTTAAGAAAGTCGCCGACAAAATTGCAGACAGGATACGGGCGGGCTCGGACTTTAACACCGTTCTAGCTGAAGATCTCCCAGCCGATTCACTTGGACAGCCGGTGAAACTGACCAAAACTCCAGCGCTTCAACGCAACAGCCAGGATGGTGGATTTCCATCTGCTGCCCTGAGTGCCGGGTTTGCCGAAAAGAACAGCTCAACAAGCGTTGTCTCGGTTGGCGACACAAGGCAGATTGTATTCAAACTGGTAAGCATCGAAAATACCAACTCAACCCCCTTGCCCGATGATTTTGACCAGCGAATAAATCTGGCTGCATCTCAAGACATCCTTTCCCAGGTTGTGGAACACCTGCAAGCCCGCGATAGCGTTTCGGTTAACCGCGCAGCCATAGATTTGGCATTTGCCCCCTATGGTGGTAACCAACATGGATATTAAGGTTCGTGGGAACTCGCGAATGGATTGCATATACAGGGATTTGTCATGAGTGACCTGAAACCAGTGATCGCAAAGCTTGCCAATGGCGAGACGCTGTCGCGCGAAGAAACCTTGGGCGCATTTAAAATCATTATGGCCGGAGATGCGACGCATGCGCAAATTGGGGCGGTTTTGATGGCAATGCGCGTGCGGGGTGAAACCGAAGAGGAATTCGCGGGAGCTATTGATGCTATGCGGGGATTTATGCTGCCGGTTGATGCCCCGGATGAGGCAATTGATATCGTTGGAACCGGTGGGGACGCAAAAGGATCTTACAATATCTCCACCTGTACTTCGCTAGTGGTTGCAGGGTGCGGGGTGAAAGTTGCAAAACACGGAAACCGGTCCCTGTCTTCAAAGTCAGGGGCATCTGACGTGTTGACGGCACTGGGTGTCAATATTGAACTGTCTCCCGGACAAATCAGCGACTGCATAAACGATGCAGGTATCGGATTCATGTTTGCGCCCGCTCATCATTCGGCAGTGCGGCACGTGGGACCGGCTCGGGTGGAGTTGGCAACCCGAACAATCTTCAACCTGCTGGGCCCGATGTGTAATCCCGCTAGCGTAAGCCGGCAACTTCTGGGCGTGTTTGCTCCCCAATGGGTACTGACGGCCGCCAAGGTGGCGCAAAAACTGGGCTCTGAAAAAGTATGGGTTGTCCATGGACAGGGTTTTGATGAAATTACCATAACCGGTACAACCCAGGTAGCTGCCCTGGAAGATGGCATAGTTCGTACTTTTGACATCAACCCCTCTGACTTTGGTTTTGATGTGGAAGATGAAACTGCAATAGCGGGCGGAGATGCACAGGAAAATGCAGTTGCATTGAGGGCGGTCCTTGCAGGCAAGCCTTCGGCCTACCGAAAAATGGTAATCATGAATGCTGCCGCATCCCTTGTTATCGCTGATAAGGCATCAGAACTGTCACAAGGTGCAGAAATGGCCGCCGAGGCAATCGATAGCGGCTCTGCAGCGCAAACGCTTGAAAAGTTGGTTGAAGTTTCAAATCAGGGGAACGGCTGATGGCTGATATCCTGAAAAAGATCGAACTATACAAGCGTGAGGAAATCAAAGCAGCAAAAGCGTCTGTATCCCTGGAGGACTTGAAAGCAAAATGCGCGGATGTCTCTCCGCCGCGTGGCTTTGCGGATGCCCTAAAGGCAAAACACACAATTGGCCAATACGCTTTGATTGCTGAAATCAAGAAGGCTAGCCCATCCAAGGGATTGATCAGGGAGGATTTTGATCCGCCCAAACTCGCCGAAGCCTATCAGTCAGGCGGAGCTGCCTGTCTGTCGGTCCTGACTGACACACCAAGTTTTCAGGGTGCTCCGGGGTTTCTTACCGCAGCTCGCGATGCAACCAGTCTCCCCGCACTTCGCAAGGATTTCCTCTACGAACCCTATCAGGTGTATGAAGCCCGCAGTTGGGGAGCCGACTGTATTCTTATCATCATGGCGAGCGTCACCGACGACGAGGCGATAGCGCTGGAGAACACAGCGATTGAAATTGGCATGGACGTTCTTGTTGAAGTTCATGACGAGGCAGAACTGGAGCGCGCACTTGCAAAACTGTCCTCAAATTTGCTCGGTATAAACAATCGAAACCTGAAAACGTTCGATGTATCCCTGGAAACAAGCGAGCGACTGGCCGCCATGGTTCCGGCTGAGAAACTTTTGGTCGGTGAAAGCGGCTTGTTTGTGCCCGGTGATCTCGCCCGATTGTCGCACTGTGGCATTGATACATTCCTGATTGGCGAAAGCCTTATGCGCAAAGATGATGTTGCAGATGCGACCCGGCAAATTCTTGCCAAATCTCCCCAGGCTGCATGACGATGAGCACCCTTACCCATCTAAACCAATCCGGTGAAGCTCAAATGGTCGATGTTGGCGGCAAGGAAAACACCAGACGCGAGGCAATCGCAAGCGGTACCGTAGTAATGAGCTCGGAAACTCTGAAGCTCGTAGAAGACGGCAATGCCAAAAAAGGTGATGTCATCGCTGTAGCTCGCGTCGCCGGTATCATGGCTGCGAAAAAAACGCCGGATATAATCCCGCTTTGCCATCCTGTTGGGCTGAACAAGGTCTCCGTGGATATTGAACCCGATCATACCCTGCCCGGTCTTCGCGTCCACGCCATGGCTGGTGTCACCGGACAAACCGGCGTGGAAATGGAAGCCCTGACGGCTTGCACGGCTGCCTGTCTTACAATCTACGACATGGTCAAGGCTGTCGATCGTGGTATGGTCATTTCAGAAATTCGTTTGATCGAAAAGAAGGGCGGCAAATCCGGTCATTGGAAACGGGATACCTGATTTAGTCTGCCGGATCGAACATGCCAAAAGCAATCAATCGCCTCATTCCCGCAGAAGACGCCCTGAACATCGTGCTTAGGGGTGTTGAGCCAGTCGGCGCGGAAGAAATAAAGCTGTCTGACGCAGCTAACCGAATTCTACACAAAGACCTTCAAGCCATGCGAACCCAACCACCATTTGACGCTTCGGCGATGGATGGTTATGCGGTGCGGCAGGAAGACATCACACAGCTCCCTTCAACCCTAAATCTCATCGGTCAATCGCGTGCCGGAGAACCGTTTCCTGGTAGTGTTGGCCCGGGTGAAGCCGTTCGAATTTTCACCGGAGCAGTGGTACCCAACGGCGCGGATAGTGTCGTAATTCAGGAAAACACCCAATCCAATGCCGATACGGTGACCGTTGAACAAGGCGTGGAACAGGGAAAGTTTGTTAGGAGAGCTGGGCTGGATTTTGCTAACGGTGACACCCTACTGTTTGTCGGGGACCCTATGACTTCCAACCGCTTGTCTCTCGCAGCATCCATGAATCATGCGACCATTACGGTGTACAAAAAACCAGTTGTCGCCTTGCTGTCTACCGGTGACGAACTCGTAATGCCAGGGCAAGCAACTGGCCCTGGTCAGATCATCGCGTCCAATACTTTCGGTCTCAGCGCTTCTATCAGCGGTTCAGGGGCCCGCCTATTGGACATGGGGCTGATCCCAGACTCTTTGGATGCACTTGCAGAAAGCATGCAACGGGCTGTGGAACTGGAACCGGATTTGCTGGTGACTACCGGTGGTGCATCCGTGGGGGATCATGATTTAGTACTGCCGGCCGCCGAAAGCCTGGGCTTCAGTTTTGAGATCAAAAAAATTGCGATGCGTCCCGGCAAACCGTTTCTGTTTGGGAAGATGCAACGAGACAATAGAACTATTTATCTCACCGGCCTTGCCGGGAACCCGGTTTCATCACTTGTTGCTTACAACGTTTTTGTGAAACCTCTCATTCAAACCCTGGCCGGACAAACGCCGGATACGATCACAATGCAGCAGGCAGTACTTGGCATTGATCTTCAGGAAAATGATGAACGGGCCGAATATATGCGCGCGGTTACGAAAATTAGCGCCGACGGGGTCCTGGTAGTAACCCCATTTGAAAGGCAAGACAGCTCAATGCTTGCCAATTTGGTGCGTGCAGATTGTCTATTGTATCGACCGGTGCATGCTCCCGCTGCTCGAAAAGGCGATCGGTGTCAAATCGTTCCTATTGAGTAATCAGTCTCAGTTTCAGGGCATCTCGAAATTTTTTCTTTTTCAAATCAAGCCCATCCAAAAACTTTTGCTTCCTGCGTTTAACCTGTTCATTTTGAGACATCGAAGCCAGTCTGATTTTCGTTTCCCCGGTTTCCTTTTTCTGCCTTTTTCGTGACATTTTGGGCCGCTTGAAACCGGTTTTGAAAGAACCATTGTCATCAATGCTAACACCAATTTGACGCTTCAATCTCCATTTAGAAATTGGCTCGTTCTCGGCCGTTTCATTACTGGCAACAACAAGCGGATCAGTAGCAGTCTTTCCGCCACGCCCCCTGATGTGCACAACTTTGTAACCCTCTTCCTTCAGTCGATCCAGGAGTTGTCCTACTCCGCGCGCTGTAACTTTTTTGATGTCGTGGAGGAGAATTATTCACTTGCCCTTGCGGCGCAGTTCGGACATTACCCGATTGACCATGGAAGCGGGTTTGGACATTCTGTAATCCAGACTGTCGATATCAATGGCAAACACTCCGTATTCACGCTCATTAAGATAGTTGTTCACGGCACGGTTTTCTGAGAGATACGGAAACCGAAAAAACGGCGCCACTTTTCTGCCTGCAGCCTTGTTGATCGCCTTGATACTTTTGTCCACATCCTGAATGGCGGCCTTGGCGTTGGTCTGACCAAGGTTACGGTGAGAAAAACTGTGAATGCCGACAGTATGCCCCTTGCTCAGAACTTTGCGGACCGTTGCAGGGCTGTTTTGCGCCATACGACCGACCATAAAGAACGTTGCTTTTGTACAATGACGCTCCAACTCATGCAGCACTTTGTTCGTGGTGGCCGGAATTGGACCGTCATCAAATGTGAGAACCACCTCCTTGTCTCGCAGAAAATTGCGATGTCCACCATGGGAGGACCCAAATCTCACCCCACCCTTAGTACTTAATGTCAGGGTTCGGCTGACGCCAAGTTTGCTGCTGCTTCTACAACCAGCAGCTTCAGCGGTTTCAAGACTTGTAAATCCTGACAAATTAACGACGGCGAATATACCGAGAACTATTACAATCTTTGAGATACGCATTACTCAATCCCTATCGAACGAATTAGGGATACGCTAACCATCTTGGAGATTAGTGAAGATTCGACAGCAAATTGGGATTATGGTTAGCAAAGTCTAAATAATCCGGCATTGTCAGTGTTCAAAGCGGAACCGCGCACATCTGCCTTAAACTGCCTCACGGCTGTTAAGGGCCAAAACGGCGTTTTCTAATTTTCACTTGCAGTAATCGTTTTCCGGAGCACTAAACCATGCACACGAGACCGGGTTAAAATGTAGGGTACCCCGATTGACCGGTACGTTTGTTTAATATTCGGCAATAGGCCAGCAAGAGAGGTTTCAGGCGGGGAAAACATGCCGCCGGGATCGCCTTCTCGGCAGCGGATTTTCGACCAGCCTGGATTTTACTAATCCCGCGGTTAGGGTGAATTCATAACGCGTCTTTTAAATATCAAGCTGGGATTCCGGTAACCGGTTGTACAAGTTACGAAAAATCCGGTGTTTCACTTCAAATCTGTTCTTCTCGCCCTGATGATACGGTTCCCCTCCCGCAATGAAATCGGCTCGTCAGGATATTTCCGGCAAGCCAATTGGTATAACGAAAATGCCAGGTCCAAATCGCCTATTTTGGCCAGTTGGCGATTGATGGTTTTGTAGTCTCCGCTCCAAATGTCCAGGAGAAACTCTCCGGTTTGAATGTCGGCGTTATGTTTTTCAGCTATCATGATGGAACTCTAGTTGTATCTTATCAACCCAAACGGGAACACCTGACAGGCATTCCCGGGGCAAACTGCAAGTTTCGTGCCAATCAAAATGGGACACCAAAGCCCTATCTCCTGAAATATGACAGCGGGAGTTGGTGCAAACGTAACCCGTAAAACAACTGTATGCCAAACCACGCCAACAGCATGACGGTCATCATAGTTGTACCCGACATAATTAATCGGGATTGGTGATAATTAATTCGGGATTAACCGGTATTTTCTTGTATCAAACGGTTTGTATTGAAACTCAAGCATTCTTGATGGTTACAAAGGTTCTAAATCATTGTCGTCAGAAGTCACAGGGCTTTTTCTTTTTTGGACCATTCGATTTGAAAAAATCTGGAAATGGCGCTTCGTGATGGGGTGAGTTCTTTGCCGACATTCTCAATCAACCAGCTGCGCATTTGATCGTATGTCAGCTTGTCTTCGTTTTCCAACAGGAATTTTTTCACCTGAGGGTTTTTCTCAATCCGAGTTTTTCGCCCCTTCCGTTTGTCATAATGCTTTGTTTTTGGCCCCTTTAAAGTGCCCCCGTGCCATTCCTAAGTGCACCAGTGAAAACGGCAGCGTGATGAGCATTCTTCCTTGCGGGCGGGCCAGGCGATGGCGAGAATCTTGTAGAAGGAGATTCGCCTATGCCTCGCGGCTACCACCACCTGACCCAAGATGAACGTTGCCAGATTTGGGGGTTGAAGAAAAGCGGCCTCTCGCAGAGAGACATTGGGCGTGAGCTCGGACGCCATCACACGACAATCCGTCGAGAGATGCAGCGCAACAGCGGCGGCCGGGGCTACCGGTACAAACAGGCCCATAACAAGGCGACAGAGCGCCGCCACAGGGCGTCATCGGTGCCAAGGAAGATGACACCCGCCCTGTGGCAATTGGTCGAGGAGAAGTTGGCGGCTGGCTGGAGCCCAGAGCAAATTTCGGGTCGGTTTCGTCGGGAAGGCCAAGCCATGGTGGGGCGGATGCGGATCTACGAATACGTCCGCGCGGACCGCAGGGCCGGTGGCAGCCTTTACAAACGTCTGCGGCGGCGTGGGAAGAAACCGAATTGGCGCGGCGGCCGGCACGCCGGGCGAGGACGCATTCCCGGTCGTGTCGATATCAGTGAGCGGCCCGCGATCGTCGAACAGAAGTTGCGGATCGGTGACTGGGAGGTGGACACGATCGTTGGAGCGGGTCAAAGCGGCGCAGTGGTTTCGGCGGTGGACCGCGCCTCGAAGATGACCCGACTGGTACGGCTCGACAGGAAAACGGCCGAAGATGTCGGAGCTGCGCTCAGACGCCGGCTGGAGGCAGATCGGCACCTGGTTCACACGATCACTGCGGACAACGGTAAGGAATTCGCTGGCCACAGCAGCCTGTCCAAGGCGCTTGATGCCAAGTTCTATTTTGCCCGGCCCTACCACTCATGGGAGCGCGGGCTGAATGAACACACCAATGGACTGGTCCGCCAGTATTTGCCGAAAGGCACGGATTTCCGGTCTGTGACCGATGCCGAGGTCCAGGCGGTGGAGGATCTGCTCAACGCACGGCCGCGCAAGGCACTCGGCTTCCGGACGCCGGAGGAGGTGTTCAGAGATGCGCAGGCACCGCCATGACCGCTCTCAAACCTCTGGGAAGCGCACAGCGTGAAATCTCTCTTCGGCACAGTCTGTTCGAAGAGGCGATTGCGCTTGTGCGCAATTCTGCGGTAGGGGTATTGGTAACGGCAATTCAAGTCATCGCAGGCTCCGCCTGTCGAAATTTTTCACCGCCAGGCCCTTTTTTGCATTCGGGCTTGCGCCCTCATTTCAAAAAGGGCCTGGCGGTGGTGCACCTCGGAGCGGAAACGGCGCCCGATAAAACTTGGTTTGGGCGCCTGTTTTGTACCCAAGAGCCTGGCCTTGTCTCACAATCTCAAATGGTTATCCATCAAAGACAAGGAACTGAAGCGGTCCGTCAACCTGTATTCCGTGGCCGGACGCAAAAGAACGCTTGCAGGGACAACCTTTATCGGCCTGTTGTGCTCATCTGACTGGAAACTGCTTCAAGCTGGGCAACAACAAATCAGCAACCAGTCGGAATCAAAACCGGTGTTCTCGAAATTACTGACCGCATAATCGCTTCGGGCATTGCTTTATGAAAGAGTTTTGCCCTGCCGCCGTGTGCTTCACCGTTACTCAAATTTCCGATGTTACAATAGAGCTTCAACCCAATTGCAGAACAAGGTTGACGTCATCCAGGGGTTATGCGGGCAATAGCAAGATTTTATCGTGCCGACCCAACTAGCCGATAGCAAGCAACGGCATATTAGCCTATAAACATGCGTGTCGAATTTGATTGCGAGACGTCCATGAACAAGCCTACGTTCCTGACTGCAACCCATTGGGGAGTATACCGCGCTGAGGTTGATGACGGTCGATTGGTCGGCATGAAGTATTTTGAGGAAGACCCGGACCCTTCCGATATCGGCCTTGGCATTGTCGATTCACTAAACGCTCCCAGCCGAATTACCGCACCGATGATACGTGAAAGCTGGTTGCAGGACGGCCCCGGCAGCAATACCCATCTTCGCGGCAAGGAGGCCTTTGTCGAAGTCTCCTGGGAAAAAGCGGAAGAGCTGGTGGCGGCAGAGATCACCCGGGTACGTCAAAAACATGGTTCCAATGCCATTTATGCCGGTTCGTATGGCTGGGCGAGCGCGGGCCGGTTCCATCATGCGCAAAGTCAGTTAAAGCGGTTTTTAAATTGCAGCGGTGGTTTTACCAGCTCTGTTTTCACCTATTCCTTCGCCGCTGCCGAAGCAATGATCCCCCATGTGCTGGGTTCGTTTCGAGAATTTCTCAACACGACCACCAGTTGGAGTTCCATAGCCGAAAGCGTCGAGCTCGTGGTTGCCTTTGGCGGCATCCCGCTGAAAAACGGACAGATTGATGCAGGTGGTCTCGGGGCACATCGCCAGAAAGACGGACTGTTGGCAGCAGCAGCAGCGGGCGTTGAATTCGTCAATGTCAGTCCATTGAAAAACGACATGATGGATGAAGTCGGTGCCGAGTGGTTTGCTGCCCGTCCCAACAGCGACGTAGCCCTGATGTTGGGACTTGCGCATACGCTTTTGAGCGAAGGCTTGCACGATCCCGACTTTCTCGAGCGCTATTGCACCGGCTTTGAAACGTTTGCCGATTACCTTACCGGCGGGCAAGACGGTACCGCCCGCGACGCAGACTGGGCGGCATCCTTGTGCGAAATCCCGGCCGACACGATTCGTGATCTGGCGCGACGCATGGCTGCCCGGCGCACCGTCATTTCCGTCAGTTGGTCCCTTACCCGACAGGACCATGGCGAACAGCCCTTCTGGATGGCGATCACCCTTGCGGCAATGCTGGGACAGATAGGCAAACCCGGCGGTGGATTTGGTTTTGGCTATTCCGCCTGTAACAGCATCGGCGCTGATTATCCGCTTCTCTCCGGCGGCTCACTTCCTCAGGGCAAAAACGGTATAGCTGATTTCATACCCGTTGCCCGCATTGCCGACATGTTGAACAATCCCGGAGAGACGTTCTCGTTCAACGGTCAGGAGCTAACCTTCCCGGACATTCAGCTGGTTTGGTGGGCCGGAGGGAACCCTTACCACCATCACCAGGATCTCAATCAACTGGAACTGGCCTGGCAAAAGCCGGACACGGTAATCTGCAATGACTGGTGCTGGAATGCCCTTGCCAAACGCGCAGATATCGTGCTGCCCTGCACCACACATGTCGAACGCAACGACGTCAGTCTTTCTCAGCGCGACAGCTATATGATTCGCATGCAAAAGGCAGTCGACGCACCTGGTCAGGCACGCAATGACTTTGACATCTTCAGGGGCATTGCCCGCTGGATGAACATTGAGCCGGCTTTCTCAGAAGGCCGCGACGCGGATGAATGGATACGCTGGATATATTCCAAAACCACAGTTTCCGACGGCAAGGCGGGCGATCTTGCCTCAAGCCAGGTACCGGGCAAAGCAGGCAGTGGGAAGAAGCTCGAAATTCCGGAATGGGAAACCTTTTGCAACAATGGCTGGCACCGGTTTGAAACGCCGCAAAGGCCGCGTGTCATGCTGGAGGATTTTGTGCAGGACCCGCAAGCCAATCCACTTGCAACACCGAGCGGTAAAATCGAAATTTTTTCAACGACAGTAGCCGGATTTAACTATAATGATTGCCCCGGCCACCCCCAATGGCAGGAACCTTACGAATGGATCGGAAATGCAAAACCCGATGAACTGCATCTGATTTCCAATCAGCCGGGGACTAAACTGCATTCCCAGCTTGATCAGGGTTCCACAAGCAGGAACGCGAAAATTAAAGAACGCGAACCGGTATTGCTTCATCCCGATGACGCGGCAGAAAGGAACATTGCCGATGGAGATGCGGTAAGACTCTACAATGACCGCGGTGCCTGTCTTGGAATAGCGGTTGTGTCTGATCGTATTCGTCCCGGTGTGATCCAGATGACAACCGGTGCCTGGTGGGATCCGGACGAGAACGGGATGTGCAGACACGGCAATCCAAATGTGCTTACCCGTGACAAGGGAACTTCAAAACTCGGTCAGGGGCCGTCCGCCCACACCTGCCTGGTCAAGGTAGAACGGTTTGACCAACCACTCCCGCCCATGACCGCCTTTGATCCGCCCGAGATCAAAAAGAACCGCTAGCATTTTTCGCAAGGCCAAACCGAGCACCATAGTCTCTCTTAGCCGCAGGTTTTTTCCAGCACCTGCCTGATAAGTGGAAAAAACCGCTCCACCATGATGGTTATGCCCTGTGAATTGGGATGGATGCCATCATCCTGATTGAGCGACGGCTCTGCGGCGACACCATCCAGGAAGAAGGGATAAAGCGCCACATCGTAGGCTTCTGCCAAATCCGGATAGATGGCATTGAACGCTTCGCCATATCGGCTGCCCATATTGGGTGGCGCCAACATTCCCGCCAATATGACCTCGGCGCCCTTGTCCTTGAGCTTCGTAACCATTGCCTCCAGATTTTCCCGTGTCACTTCGACAGGTATTCCCCGTAATGCGTCATTGGCACCCAATTCCAGAATTACAACATCCGCATCATCACCAACCGACCAATCGAGTCGCGACAGCCCACCGGATGTGGTGTCCCCAGACACACCGGCATTGGTAACGGAAATGGAAAGTCCGGATTTTTCGAGTTCCAATGCAAGCTGTTCGGGGAATGCAGCACCGGGCGGCAACCCGTAGCCGGCAACCAGACTGTCGCCCAGAACAACCAGTTTTTTGCCCTCACATGCTGCGTTTGCCGCCTGAATTGGCAAAAACATCAACACAAACATGAACAAAGTGTAATGAAGTACCGGTTTGATTTTCATGCGACAGTCCCATATGGCATTGTTAACGACATTACGCATTAAATGGGTCTTATTCCGTGTTGAAACAATCCCCCAAGCCTGCAATCAGTCTGACTAACCTGCAACTTACCCTCGGCCATGGGGCATCACGCGTCCATGTTCTGAAGGGAATAGACCTGGATATCGAAGCCGGAACCTCGACAGGCATCGTCGGCCCATCCGGATCCGGCAAGTCCACGTTGCTGATGGTTATCGCCGGCCTGGAGCGGGTGGACGAAGGCAGTATTGCAATCAACGGCACGGAAATCACTGAGATGAGTGAAGATGAACTGGCAGCGTTTCGCGGCCGCAATGTCGGCATCGTGTTCCAGTCGTTCCACCTGATACCGAATATGACGGCGGTTGAAAACGTCGCCGTTCCCCTTGAGCTCACTGGCGACCGCAATGCCCTGGAAAAGGCACGGGAAGAGTTACGTGCTGTTGGTCTGGGTGAACGCCTCAATCATTATCCCGGCCAGTTATCAGGCGGCGAGCAACAGCGTGTTGCCCTTGCCCGTGCATTGGCACCTGCCCCTGCCGTACTGATTGCGGATGAACCAACCGGCAACCTGGATGGCGAAACCGGCACGCAGGTTGCCAATCTGCTGTTTGAACGGCAGACCCAGAAAGGTCTCACTCTGGTACTTGTCACACACGATCCTGATCTTGCTGCACAGTGCAACCGGACCATCCCCGTCAACTCCGGCACAATTGAGACCGTCAATGCATAAGCCGGAATTCATACCCGACTTCGCCCTGGCATGGCGGTTCGCAATGCGTGAACTGCGAGGCGGATTACGCGGATTTTACATATTTCTGGGATGCATCGCCCTTGGCGTGGCAGCAATCGGTGGTGTTAATTCCGTCGCCCAATCGATTACAAACACTATAACCTCGGAAGGCCAGGCCATTCTTGGTGGCGACTTGTCGTTTTCGCTGGTCCAGCGAGAAGCCAGCCCCGAGCAAAGCGCCTTTCTAAATTCCCATGGCGAGGTGACAAAGCTGATCACCATGCGGGGCATGGCACGCCTGCCGGATGGCAGTGACCAGACCCTGGTGGAAATCAAGGCGGTCGACAATATCTATCCCCATTACGGCTCACTTGTTTTTGCCGATGATGCACCGACATACCTGAACCCGGATGAAATTGCTGCCGAACCGTTGCTGCTGGAAAGACTGGGACTGAAAACCGGTGACAAACTGGAAATCGGCTCAGTTCATTACACACTGCGTGCAGTCATCGATCATGAGCCGGACAAGGTGGGGGATAATGTTGGCTTTGGTCCGCGACTGATGATGAGCCTTGAGGGGCTTGAGAATTCCGGTCTCATACAACCGGGTTCCCTTTTGCGGTATCATTACAAGCTCAAGGCAAATGACCAAGGCGAAGAGGCTATTGCAGAAATTTCCGATGCCGCCAAGTCTCGGTTTCCAGATGCCGGCTGGCGTATCCGGTCCAGAAACAATGCAGCACCGGCGCTCACTCGCAGCGTTGAGCGGTTTTCTCAGTTTCTCACCCTGGTGGGCCTTACATCGCTTATTGTAGGTGGTGTGGGAATAGCCAATGCAACCCGCGCATTCCTGGAAACCAAACGGCCGGTCATTGCGTCTCTGAAAAGCCTTGGTGCACCGGGAAAGTTTGTCTTCAAACTTTACATGATCCAGATACTGACGATAGCTGCTGTAGGCATTTGCATCGGGCTGCTGATGGCCATCGCCACGCCCTATGGCGCACGGGCGGCGCTGGAGGGTTTGTTGCCCGTAGCAGAAGGTTCCCTGCTGTTCCCATCCGCACTACTGCCCGGGATTTTGTTTGGAATCCTGACCGTATTGATATTCTCTATCTGGCCACTTGCCCTGTCGCAGGAAATCAAGCCAACCGAACTGTTCCGCGCAGCTACATACGGCGAAAGCAGAAGACTTCCCGCAACGGCATATATTCTGGTGTTGCTGACGCTGATTTCCGTGCTGGTGTTCTCAGCAATATACTTTTCGGAAAACCGGTTCATTGCCAACGTGTTCGTTGGTGCCACTACAGCCTCGTTTGTGTTGCTGTTGTTGGTGGCAATGGCAATCCAATGGCTGGCAAGGCATGCACCGGCTGTGCGCTCAACCCCGTTGAAAATGGCGATTGCAAACATTCACCGACCTGGCTCGCTGACATCTTCCGTCATTCTGTCCCTTGGGCTTGGGTTGGCACTGCTGGTTGCACTGGCAACCATTGACGGCAACCTTCGCAATCAAATTGAAAACAATCTACCGAAGGACGCGCCGGATTTCTTCTTCGTGGATATCCAGAACAGTGAAATCGAGCCGTTTCGAGCCAAACTGCGCGAAATGGCGCCAGACGGCAAAATCATCTCCGTGCCGATGCTCCGCGGGCGGGTAACTTCGCTCAAGGGAATCCCGGCCAGCGAATACAAAACGGAAGCCGGCGGCGAATGGGTGTTGCAGGGAGACCGCGGCATCACCTATGCCAAACGGGTTCCGGAAAATTCCACCCTGTCAGCCGGTGAGTGGTGGCCCGAGGGCTATTCCGGCCCACCCCTTGTTTCGGTTAGTGCTGAAGAAGCCGGAGAACTGGGACTGAAAATAGGGGATCAGCTTATCATCAATGTTCTGGGCAGAAATATTGAAGCAAAAATCGCATCCCTGCGCCAGGTGCAGTGGGAAACGCTGGGCATCAATTTTGTTTTTGTCTTTTCACCCAACACCTTCGCAGGCGCACCGCATGCCCATCTGGCCACCCTTGGTACCGGCAAGAACAATGCGGATGGCTTTGACGGCAAATTGCTGAAAACCCTGGCCAAGACTTTTCCGGCCGTTACAGCGGTCCGCATTCGTGACGCGCTTGAAACTGTCAACGGCCTCATCAGCCAGTTATCAACCGCTATTAGGGTAGCAGCCTCAGTGGCTTTGCTGTCATCGGTACTGGTTCTTGCAGGTGCACTGGCGGCAGGAAACCGCGAGCGGGTTCATGATGCTGTCGTCCTCAAAACACTCGGCGCCACGCGGAACACACTTACCCGCATGCTGGTACTGGAATACACGCTTCTGGGCCTTGCAACAGCCGTATTTGCAATTCTCGCAGGCAGTCTCGCAGGCTGGTTCGTGATTTCGACAATTATGGGCTTCAACTTCGTAATGTTGCCGGCAGTTGCTGCGACTACCGTGTTTACCGCTCTGGCTTTTACCATCGTTTTTGGACTTATGGGCACCTGGTGGATACTCGGTCAAAAAGCCGCGCCGGTACTCAGAGAACTTTAAAACTGTATCAAAATGGGCCGAAAACAGTCATTTTGCTGCAAATTCACCTGTTATTAAGACTTGAGATTGTGATATAAAATTCTCATATTACTGGTAAGCACCATGATGGTTGCAAACTTTTGTCAAGCTAATTGGGAGAGAACAAATAATGGCTGACTACGAAGAAAATCGAATGGACTACGGCGCCCAGTCGCGCGCCGGTGTCGAGTATGACGAGGGCTTACGCTCCTACATGCTCGGCGTTTATAACTACATGGCGCTCGGCATTGCCGGGACAGCCGTAGTAACTCTATTGGTCATGAACAGCCCGGCCTTCCTCAGCTTTGTTGCAGGCGTACCCTGGTTGTTCTTCATCCTGCTGATCGGCGCAAGCATGTTCGGACCGACAATGATCCTCAATTCCCGCAGCACTGGCCTGGCCCATGCGGCATTCTGGGGTTATGCAGCATTGTGGGGTGTAGCCATCGCACCGATGGTTTATGTGTACCTCAGCATTTCGCCTGCCCTTGTCATCCAGGCCTTCGCCATCACTTCCGCCCTGTTCGGCGCGATGAGCATCATTGGCTACACAACCAAAAAGGATCTCAGCCGCATCGGCCAGTTCGCCGTTATGGGCGTTATCGGTGTCCTGATTGCAATGGTCGTGAACTGGTTCCTGCAAAGCACCATGTTCAGCCTTCTGATTTCCTGCGCCTACGTATTGCTGATTTCCGCAATCACCGCCTGGGAAACCCAGGAAGTTAAAAACATGTACTCAGCGGGCGATTCATCCAATGTCGCAACCCGCAAGTCCATATTCGGAGCATACCTCCTTTACGGAAGCTTCATCTCAATGTTCATTCATATCCTGAGCATTATGGGCATTATGAGCGGCGACGACTAAGTCGTAGCATACAAAACCAAAAGAACGGCATCCTTCGGGATGCCGTTTTTGTTTGTAATATCCAATAGCTTCCCGGTTGCGACGGTAATGTCTGATACGGTTTGCGAATGACTGGAAACGGTTTCAACCGGTTGCAGATTGTCCGGCCCCGCCCATTTCGCATCGCTCATTTCGGATCTTTGAGTTTTTCAATCCTCTAACGCATTCAATCCGCCTAAACGGATCGCCGCGACGAACCTGATCAGACTGAAACGAGTTTCGGTTTCTTGTCGAGCACCCGCAACACATTGCGCAATTCATGGCCTCGTTTGAGAATCAGGCCATTGGCATTGATGATACTCCACTCGCCCTGCCTGCGTGCCAGTTTGGGAGTTTTCTCAATCGTGTAGATCGGCACTTCGCTCGACCGTTTGAACACGGAAAATACAGCCCGATCTTTCAACATGTCTATGGCATAATCGCGCCATTCGCCCGTTCCGACCCTTGAACTGTAAAACTGTAGGAGAGTATCGAGTTCGCGCCGATGGAAAGATACAATTTCCTCTGGTTTGGGAGGCTGCACTCTATTAATCGGCACTACATTTGAGCTGCTTCTTGTATTCATGGAACTAAACATGAAAGTGAATCACGGGTAATGCAAGCCGATTCCGCCAATTTATGCATTTTTCGGCGGAATAACACTTTCCGGGGCGATGAAATCGCTATTTACCGGTCTGGTTGTATATGAAAACAATACAAGGTATGGGGGTAAAAATGCCACAAAATTGCCCAAATGTTGGCTCGCTTCCAACATTATTTGCCGCCAGATTAACCTTGTTGCCTCAGACGGTCCGATTCGAAGACCAACCGGTTTTCAGCCCCCCCAGCCCCCGGAGTCGGCGAACCGGACCACACATCTGATCGGGCAACATCAACCCCCATATAACTACGACCGGCTAGCAGCCGGTCTTTTTTTTGCGAAAAATTGATTCGTGCTATCCAGCGTTTCCCGTGGAGAAACGGCTGCTAAAGATCGGAAATAACAACCGCACCGATTATCGCACTGGGATTGCCCTGTGCATCGTTGGTCTGCAGCAGCAACGCACATCCGTCGAACCCTGCTTTCAGCATCTCGCCAATCGGATAACTCATGTCGAAGCCGTCAGTTTTGACCAGTCCTAGAGGCTGGGTGCGCTGGACCACGTTGTGATACTTCAGGGTCTTGCCGGCGTTTTCACCCCGTGCAATGTCGACTTCCTGAGAATTGTTGAAAAACACCATGTGAAGGGTCGCGGCACCTTTAATTTTGCCCTTGTCGATTCGAATGCTCATGCCATCCTGATTCTTTTCCACGGTAATCGGCACGGTGAGGCCCTGATTGGCACCGTTCATTGCGGTGATCAGGCGCGTGATTTTTCGCTCATCTGAACCGACCGCATGGGCACGGCCATTCAGAACGGCCTGCGGCGTATATACCTGGCGTTCGCGCAGCGCACGGGCATAGCTGTACTGCCTCTGGGTAAACTCCGGTGTGGCGAACTTGTCCTTCCAGCCGAGATAATCCCAGTAGTCCACATGCCAGTTCAACGTCAGGAACTTGCCCTCGCGGGAAAACTTGCCCATCAGTTTGTCTGCCGGCGGACACGAATAGCATCCCTGACTGGTAAACAGTTCAATCACGGCTTCTGGCTGTGAAATCGTTACGGCATCCGCTGAGGGAACTGCCGCGAAAGTCGCGACACCAGCCATCCACAGCCCTGCAAGAAATTTTCTCACGTTTGTCTCATTCGATAGTTTGCTCTGCACATTTTGCAGCTATTTGGCACGAAAATATTTAATTTTACCAAAAAATGCGACTCACAAACCGTTCAGGACACAAACTTGTGTACTGATGTGTTTTGGTTTTGGGTACGCGATTTTTTGTCGAAGTCAGCGACACCAGCGGATAATTCACCCGGCAGGAGTCAAAACCCGCATCAGGCAGGGCGATTGAGATTGCGCAGAACGTAATGCAAAATGCCGCCTGCGTTGTAATAATCCAGCTCATCTTCCGTATCGACGCGGACCAGCAATTCGATGGATTTGGTCGAACCGTCACTGAAAGTGATATCTGCCGTCAGGGTCTGTCGCGGCTTGAGGTTATCAAGGCCCGCTATGCTTACCTGCTCATCACCTTTCATGCCGAGGCTCTCCCAGCTGTCGTCACCGGTAAAGACCAGTGGCAGAACGCCCATACCAATAAGGTTGGAACGGTGGATGCGTTCGAACGACTGCGTGATTACCGCACGCACACCCAAAAGCAGCGTGCCCTTTGCTGCCCAGTCGCGAGAAGAGCCGGTTCCGTATTCCTTGCCGGCAAAGATTACCAGCGGGACACCCTCCTCCTTGTAGCGCATGGCCACGTCATACATCGGCATCTGATCACCGGATGGATAATGTTTCGAGAACCCGCCTTCGACATTTTCAAGCATCTGGTTCTTGATGCGGATATTGGCAAAGGTACCGCGCATCATGACTTGGTGGTTTCCACGTCTTGAACCGTAGGAGTTGAAGTCAATCGGGCGCACCTGATGATCCGTCAGGTATACTCCGGCGGGCGTGTCGGACCTGAAAGATCCAGCCGGTGAGATGTGGTCGGTAGTAATGGAATCATGGAACAGACCCAGAATGCGCGCGTCCTTGATGTCGTCGATCGGCTCCGGCTCCATAGTCATGCCTTCGAAATACGGCGGGTGCTGGACGTAGGTAGAATTGGACGACCAGCCGTAGGTCTCACCACCTTCAACCTCAATCTCCTGCCAGCCCTCGTCTCCGGTAAACACATTGCCGTAGCGTGAATGGAACATTTCCTCATTGATTGAAGTGCGTATGAGTTCGGAAATTTCCTGCGAGGATGGCCAGATATCCTTGAGGAAAACATCGTTGCCGTCCGCGTCCTGGCCAATCGGATCTTTGTTCAGATTGACATGCAGGGAGCCTGCGATCGCATAGGCCACAACCAGGGGAGGAGAAGCGAGATAGTTGGCTCGGCAGTCCGGGCTGACACGACCCTCAAAATTCCGATTGCCTGACAGCACAGAACACGCGAGCACATCGTTGCCGTTGATCGCTTCAGATATCGGCTCCGGGAGCGGACCGGAGTTACCGATGCAAGTCGTGCAACCGTAACCAACCAGATTAAAACCCAGCGCATCAAGATCGTCCTGAAGATCCGCCTTCTCAAGGTAATCAGTAACAATCTGGGAACCCGGCGCAAGTGAGGTTTTCACCCATGGCTTGACGGTTAGGCCTTTGGCGCGTGCATTGCGTGCCAGAAGCCCAGCGCCAATCATCACGGTTGGGTTTGACGTATTGGTGCAGGATGTGATTGCCGCAATCACTACATCTCCGTCGTCAATTTTGTAATTTGAATTAGCTACCTCGTAGCGTTTTTCCTCACCCTTTTTGAGAATGTTGCTGGATTTGATGGTTTCTGCTGCTTTGGCAAACTCTGTATCAGCCTTGGCGAGCACCACCCGGTCCTGAGGGCGTTTTGGACCGGAAATCGAAGGCACCACATCTTCAAGTTTCAGCGATAGCGTGGAAGAGAAGACCGGGTCAGGCGTGTCATCAGCCCGCCACATGCCCTGGGCCTTCGCATAGGCTTCAACCAGAGCTACACGGTCCGCTTCGCGGCCCGTAGAGGTCAGATAGTTGATGGAATCATCATCAACCGGGAAAAATCCGCAGGTTGCACCATATTCCGGCGCCATGTTTGCAATGGTCGCCTGATCTTCCAGTGACAGGTTGGAAAGGCCTGAACCATAAAATTCAACAAACTTGCCCACCACCCCCTTGCGGCGAAGCATTTCGACCACGGTAAGCACCAGGTCTGTTGCGGTTGTCCCTTCGGTGAGCTTGCCGGTAAGCTCAAAACCAACCACCTCAGGCACAAGCATGGTAACAGGCTGACCGAGCATTGCAGCTTCCGCTTCAATACCGCCAACCCCCCAACCCAGAACGGAAAGGCCATTCACCATGGTCGTGTGGGAATCGGTTCCAACCAGCGTATCGGGATAAGCTACTGTTTTCCCGTCGATTTCCTTGGTCCATACCGTTTGCGCCAGATTTTCCAGATTAACCTGATGACAAATACCGGTACCGGGCGGAACCACGCGAAAATTATCAAACGCTTGCTGGCCCCATTTCAGAAACGTGTAACGCTCTCCATTGCGTTCATATTCGCGATCCACGTTCATGGCAAAAGCATTGTCATTTGCAAAAAAGTCGACCATCACCGAATGATCTATAACCAGATCAACGGGAACCTGCGGGTTGATTGCATTTGTATCCCCGCCAAGATTAGCCGTTGCATCCCGCATCGCAGCCAGATCAACAACCGCCGGAACACCGGTGAAATCCTGCATCAAGACCCTTGCCGGACGATAGGCAATTTCTGCCTCTGCCGAACCCTTGGATTCCAGCCAATTGGCAACCGCCCTGACGTCGTCGGCCGTAACCGAACGTCCATCTTCAAATCGCAGAAGGTTTTCCAGAAGCACCTTGAGGGAGAACGGCAATCGGGAAATTCCTTCAAGTCCGTTTTTCTCCGCCTCTACAAGAGAGTAATATACATACTCCTTGCCATTCACGGTCATTGTGCTTTTGCAGCTGAAGCTGTCGAGGGAGTTCAACATAGAGGCGTATCCATCATCACGAATTTAGCGGTTAGGCGTTAATAAATTGTGCAGCCACGCCAACCTGTTGTTTATATAGGGTCTATACCGCTATGTGTGAAGGGCGCATTGGTTGATTGTGATCGGCAGTCCAGTCACAAAAACAGTTATCACTTTGCGTCTTGTGATTTAATCGCTAAACACTAACGCCATGAAACTCATCGCAAAAAATCTGTCACTTGAGCGGGCGGGTCAGACTATCGTCTCGGATATCTGCTTCGAACTCTCGGCAGGCCAGGCACTTGTTGTCACCGGAGAAAACGGCTCCGGAAAGTCCACGACTCTACGCGGTGTTGCCGGACTGCTGCCATTGGCTGACGGCACAGTTGAACTGTTTGATGAGACCGGTAAACGATTCGAAGAACCGGTTCGTGAGTTCTGCCATTACCTCGGACATCAGAACGGTATGAAGTCGGCATTGACGGTTCGTGAAAATCTCGAGTTCTGGCAGAATTTCATAGGCGAACCGCACCTGACCATCGAACAGGCCCTGGAAGAGGTGGAACTGGATCATGTGCTCGAGTTACCATTCAGCTATCTTTCGGCTGGTCAAAAGCGTCGCGTTGCGATTGCCCGTCTGCTGGTTTCAGACCGTCCGGTATGGATCCTTGACGAACCCACGTCTGGTCTGGACGCACAATCTGTTGCCTTGTTTTCAGCCCTGGCACAGGCATTCTGTGCGGATGGCGGCATCCTGATTGCTGCCACGCATCTGCCGTTAGGGATTTCATCCACTCAGTCTCTGGAAATTGGAGCACTGCAGACATGATGGCGCTTCTTGCCCGGGAAACAAAATTGGCCTGGCGTGCAGGCGGTGGCATGATGACCGGCGTCCTGTTTTTCCTGGCGGTCGTTGTTGTGTTTCCGTTTGCCATTGGCCCGGACACGAAACTTCTCACCCATATTGCGCCGGCCATTTTATGGATCGGTGCGTTGCTGGCCAGCTTGCTGGGCCTCGACAGACTGTTCGCACAGGAACGCGAAGACGGTTCACTTGATATTCTGGTGATGCAGTCGCACCCGTTGGCGCTCACAATATTTTTCAAGGCATTTGCACATTGGCTTACCACCGGCCTACCACTGGTCATCGCTACGCCGTTGTTTGGCGTCATGCTCAACCTGTCAGGATTTGCCATAGCAATCACCGCTTTGACTCTTGCAGCCGGTACGCCTGCCATTTCATTCATCGGAACAGTGGGGTCGGCGGTAGCGGTGAAACTGCCCCGGGGTGGCATGCTGATATCCGTTCTTGTTCTGCCGCTTGTCATTCCGGTGCTAATTTTCGGCATAGCCGCAATCGTTGGTGCGCAGGAAGATCCTGCTCCCTTTACTGGGCCGTTCTTACTGCTTTGTGCTACAACTCTTTTCACTTCCGTGTTGGGTCCACTTGCAGCGGCCATCATGCTGCGGCATTCTGCCGACTGAAATCAGACAAGAACTGTGCGCATATCGACACCATGACAAGCAATACCGCAACACAACCGAAACTGGGAAATTTCTGGGGCCTTGCAAACCCAACCCGGTTTCTCGCTCTAGCCGACCGGATAATCCCCTATCTGGCGGCGGCAACCGTTGTTGCATTTATTGCCGGTCTGTATCTGGCTTTCAACGCACCGGAAGACTATCAGCAAGGTGCCACCGTACAGATCATGTTCATCCATGTACCGGCTGCATGGCTGGCCATGATGACCTATTCCGTAATGAGTTTTTCCGCCATCGGCACCATTGTCTGGAGACATCCCCTGGCCGATGTGTCATTGCGCGCTGCTGCTCCGCTTGGTGCCGTGTTTACCTTCCTGGCGCTTGCAACCGGTTCCCTGTGGGGCAAACCGATGTGGGGAACGTGGTGGGAATGGGATGCCCGCATGACATCCGTCCTGATACTGTTCATCATTTATTTAGGCCTGATTGCGCTTTCCAAGGCATTTGATGAACCTTCCGAGGCAGCCCAGCCCCTTGCAATCATGACGTTGACCGGGTTTATCATCATCCCGATCATCAAGTTTTCGGTTGATTGGTGGAACACGCTGCACCAGCCTGCAAGCGTATCAAGGTTCGACAAACCGGCCATGGATGTGGCTTTCCTGTATCCATTACTGGTGATGGCAGTCGCTTACGTCCTTCTGTTTTTCACACTGCACATGATGGCCATGCGCAACGAGATTCTGGCGCGCCGTATTCGCTCCGCCAAAATCCGCAGCATTCGAAAGCGGAAAGGTTAAGAGATGTTTGGAGAACACGCCGCTTTCATCGTTCCTGCCTATCTGATTACCGCTGTTTCAATTGCAGCAATGGTGATTGTCACCCTGGCCACTCACCGCAAACGCCGCTCGGAGTTGCAGGCAATCGAGGCTTCGCAGACAAGCGGGGAGCGGAGCTGAACAAAACACATGAGCACTGAAGCCAAGAAGTCATATACCTGGATTGCGATTCTGCCGCTCTTCGTGTTTCTGGGCCTTGCCGGCCTTTTCTATTCCCTGCTTTCGACAGAGGGACGCGACACCGCCGCAATTCCGTCGGCCTTGCTTAATGAGCCCGCACCACGGCTACTAGTTCCGGAACTCAAGGGCCTCGAACACAACGGCAAACAGGTACCCGGGATGGGCGGCGACACATTTGCCGGGAAACTCAGCGTGGTGAACGTGTTTGCAAGCTGGTGTGTGCCCTGTCGGCAGGAGCATCCGCAAATCGTTCGTCTCGGTGAAGATGATCGGATCCAGGTTGTTGGAATTAATCATCGGGATTCAAACCGCAATGCATTGGCGTTTCTTGCGGAACTGGGCAATCCCTACGATGTGGTGGGCGTCGACCGCAACGGGCGGGCATCCATAGAGTGGGGAGTTTACGGAGTTCCCGAAACGTTCCTAGTGGATGGCAAGGGGGTGATCTTCTACAAGAAAGTGGGACCGGTTAGCGAAGCAGAACTGGAATCGGTGATCCTGCCTCTTATTGAACTTAAACTTGCGGAAGCAGGATAAACATGGAAGGGATTGCAAACCATGACTTATCCGCTCTCGCCTTCACTGATAAAGACCGTCCCGGATGGTGACACGCACGAACGCTCGGTTTGCGAACATTGCGGATTCGTCAATTATCAGAACCCTAAAATAGTTGTCGGCTCAGTTGTGCGCCATGATGCGAAAATTCTCCTATGATGGTTGTCCAGCGGGAATGTTCTGCCCCGCGATCTTGAAGGCCGGAAAGTCCTCGAAGACCCAGCCGTTCTTGAGCGTGTCGTAGATGATCGCGAGCAGTTTACGTGCGGTCGCGATGATCGCCTTGCCGGCCCCGCGCCTGGCCTTGATGCGTTGGTAGAAGGCATTGAGGTAGCCCGAGTATCGGATGGCAATGAGCGTGCACTGAACCAGCGTGGTGCGCATCAGCTTGTTGCCGCGTTTGGTGATCCGCCCCCGGTTGTCGGTTTCGTTCGACTGGCTGACGCGCGGGACGATGCCCACATAGGCAGCCAGCTTGTCGGCGTCCTCGAAGTCATCGACGTTGCCGATCCCCGACAGGAGCACGGCCGCCGAGCGCGGACCGATGCCCTTGATTGAGACGAGGCCGTCGTAGCCATCCAGTTCCCGGGCGGCCTCTTCGATCGCACCGTCCAGTTCGCCAATCGTCGCCATAAGCCTCAGCGCCTGGTCGCGCAGGGCCTTCAACTCGACCTGTTCCAGTGTCGAGAACCGGCCGACCTCCAGAGCATTGAGCCGCCGCTTCGAGCCCAGGCTTTCCTTCTTCAGCTTGACGCCGTGGTGCGTGTGCAGCGCATGGATCTTGTTGATGAGCCGGGTGCGCTGCTTGACCAGAAGATCGCGCGTGTGGGTGAGTGACGCCAACTCGCTCTCGGCAACCGTCTTCACACGCGTCTCGGGCAGCATGTCCTTCGACAGGAAGAAGGCCAGTGCCCGGGCATCGTTCCTGTCCGTCTTCTTCACCGACTTGCGGATCACGCCGAACTGCCTCGGGTTGACCACGACAACACGGCCGACGCAAGCGACCACCTCGTCACGAAACCAGGCCGAATTGCCCGTCGCCTCCACGGCAATCTCGTCGTCCGCATCAAGGCTCAGGCAGAACCGTTCCAGATCGGCCGCTGCCAGCTGGTAGGTTTCAAATATCTCGCTGCCGTCAGCTTCAAGCCGGCAGACCGTGAAAGACGTCGTGTGAAGATCGACACCGATAAAGGACATGGCTAAACTTCTCCCGTTGGTGAGCGGCGGAACCCTGACAAGGGTGTGAACGGCCACGCCAAACTCCTATACGAGGTCACCGGACCGAACCGGGCCTCACGCTGGTCGTTCAGATACAGGCGGCGGGTAATCTCCTTTACAGGGTCGCAATGCCCTAAGATGACATCCAGCCTGCAGCCTATCCGCCTCTCCCAGCACTCTATCCGAGTCGGGATGCATGACCGCTCACACCCCATTCATGCCATCTCCTTTGTCGGCGGGCAATTGAACCTCGCAGGGGTTACTGGACAATTCCCGCCGGTTACATGGAACTCTTGGAAACACCGGAGGATGGTGCACGACGCGAGGCGCGCGAAGAGGCAAATGCCGACCTCCTGCTTTCCGAATTGCTGGCCGTTTACACCGTGGCACGGTTATCACAGGTTCAGCTGATTTATCGCGCCACCCTGCGCACACCGGAATTTTCTGCTGGTGAGGAAAGCCTGGAAGTGGATCTGTTCGACTGGAAAGACATACCGTGGAAAGAGATAGCCTTTCCAACCGTACACTGGGCGCTCGAACATGACCGGCAGGTAGCCGCCGGAGAGGCCACCAGCCCGTTCAAAAATCCCGAAGGAGAGACTGCGGATCTAAAACGCTGAGTACATCAGCCATCTTCGGGCTCCGGGTTCACATCCTTTGCCGTTGCATAAATCGCTCCCGCCAGCAGCACACTTACCCCGATCATGGCAAATCCCAGCCGGTACTGGGTGGGACCGTCCAGGCCGGAAAATTTTGCAATATCAAGAACAATCCCAAAAGCGGTTTGCATCAGAGGAATTCCGGCCACGCCAGACAGGGTAACCAGTGTGGAGGCCCTGCCCATCAGATTGTCCGGAGTAATACGGCGCATGTGAGCTCCCAGCGGCACATAGAACTGCTGAGAAAAAATCATCACCAGCAGCAAGGCGACTGCAATGAACGGTGGCGCATCCTTGTATATCGCCAGCATGAGCAAACTACCCCCGGAAACCACAACCGCTGACAGGATCAGCCGATACCGCTGGTTCACCCTGCGGTCCAGAATTCCGAATCCGTATCCCGCAGAGATCGTGGCCAGAAACATAACCAGCAGCAATGCGCCGGAAACTTCCGCGGACAGCCCCTGAACATCCTGCAGATACGGCCCGCCCCATAACCCGGTAATCGTGGTGATCGGCGCATAGGCGACAAGTTGCAGCGTGAGGATTTTCTGAAATTCGCGTTTGCGCAACAGCGTAAGATACCCTTCATTCGGGGCTGCCTGAGATTGTGTGACCGGCCGTGCGGATTGCGGTTTGAAACAAAGCAAAACAAACAGCGCCAGCAACACCGAGCCGAATGCTGCTATCGAGAACACAAGCGACCACGGCAGACGCTCCAACGCAAAGGCCAACGGATAGGTTCCCAACAATCCGCCAATACCTCCGAGTGTGACCACAAGCCCGCTGATGTAACCAAAGTCCCGACTTGGGAATGAACGGGCGATGATTACATTGGTTGCGGCCCCCATCGCAGCTGAGCCCAGACCAATCAATATCCGCGAACCTGTAAGCACATCCAGCCGAAAGCCGCCCAGTGCAAAAACCAATGTGCCTATTGCAATCACCACAAGGCAAAGGGTTAGAACCGGTTTCGGCCCGTAGCGGTCGAGCGCGTAGCCAAAAGGGAGCTGTGCCGCGATATTTGCAAGGAACATTGCAGACACCAATGAGCCTACTGCCGTGGCTGACACAGCCAACTGCTCGATCAGAATGGGTGAAAACACCCCGCCCGATGCACGGTGGAACTGACCGATGGCGAAAATACCGGCACAGATCAAAAGGATGGTTATCCGGCCTTTAAGAGGCGATTGGGATGTATCGTTCATCCCGGATAACTGACACGAATTACTATATATAAAAAGTATTGATTTTATATAATATGATATGAAATAAATATCACGTGTCAGCGCTCAACCATCGCAGATTGCAGCAATTTATAGCAGTTGCAGAGGCCGGCAGCTTTCGCGCTGCCGCCCAGGCACTGAACATGAGCCAGCCGCCGCTGTCCAAATCCATTCAACAACTGGAGGCTGAGCTGGGCGCTACACTTTTTGAACGCTTTTCTTCCGGCATCAGACTGACCCCAGCAGGCGAAACCCTGTTGAAAGACGGACAGGAAATTCAGAGGCATCTGAAACGCGCAGAACGTTCGGTTCGAACTTCTGTTCCGACGGCAGCCCCGCTGGAAATCGGGTTTGTTTCAGCTGCCCTTTCCGTTGCCGTTCCGACAGTTCTGCGACAGATGGAAACCGCCAACCTGCCCCGGCCCAGGCTTGTTGAGCTAACCACCCCGGAGCAGGTAGAGCTGCTTTCAACAGGAAGGCTTGATCTTGGTTTTCTGCATCCACCGGTGGCATTGCCTGTCAGTCTGGAATCCCGAACCATAGCACGCGAGCCCCTGCTCCTTGCCTTGCCAGACGCTCATCCCCTTTGTCGAAACAAAAGAATAACAACCGCAGACCTTTCAGGCGAACGACTGGTCATGTTTCCTGAACAACAGGGCCCGGCTTTATACAACAAGCTGAGAGAGACACTCACAACGGATGGTCAACTGAATGTGGCTGCTGAGGCCACACGCATTCATTCACAACTGGCGCTTGTGAGTTCCGGATTGGGCATCGGATTCATCGGTGCCTTTACTGCGGACAAGCTCAGCTACAGGGGGGTGCAGATACGTATTTGGTCTGATCGGCCCTCAGATCTTGAAATGACACTGGCAATCGCAGGCCGTGGCGAGATGCTGGATCGATACGTGGCCTGCTTTCAGAGCCCCTGATCAGGATTTTTCCTGCGAGGTATCGTCGTCCATAGTAACGTGTTTCAACATCAGCGGATACTGAAACGCCATGAAAATAAGGGTCATGGGCATGGTTCCCCAGACTTTGAAGTTCACCCAGAAATCGTTCGAGAAATTACGCCAGACGATTTCGTTGACGACTGCAAGAAACAGAAAATAGCAGCCCCAGCGAAACGACAGTTTAGTCCAGCCCTCATCGTCCAGTTGAAATGCCGTTCCACCGAACAGAAGCTTCATCACCGGCAATTTGAACACAAACAGCATGAACAACAGGGTTACACCAAACAAGGTGTTGACGATGGTCGGCTTCACCTTGATAAAAAATTCGTCCTGCAGATAGAGCGTCAGGCCACCGAACACGAGCACCATAACACCGGTAACCAGGGGCATGACCGCAATCTTGCGTTCCAGCAGCCAGGTAAGCGTCAGCGAGATGATCATTGCTACCATGAAGAAGGCGGTGCCAACGAAAATCTTGCCGCCCAAATCCGCCAGGATCGGAAAACTCCCCGCCAGTTCCTCGCCGTAAGCATTGGCCAGAAAGAAGACCAGCAACGGCCCCATCTCCAGGGCAAGTTTCAGCCCCTGGCCTATTGGCTTGCGTTCTTCATCGGTTGTACCTGTTTCACTCATGACTCAATTCCTGCAATGGCTTTGGCAAATACATCTGCCTCAAAAGGTTCAAGATCCTCAACCTGCTCACCGACACCAACAAAGTAGACCGGCAATTTGTGGCGGGCAGAGATGGCAACCAGAATGCCACCCCTGGCAGTACCATCCAACTTTGTCATGACAAGGCCGTTGACACCGGCGACATCCTTGAAAATTTCCACCTGATTTAGGGCGTTTTGTCCGGTCGTCGCATCAAGCGTCAACAAAACTGTGTGAGGTGCCGCTTCATCCTGCTTCTTGAGAACACGGATAATCTTCTCGAGTTCATCCATTAGTTCCTTCTTGTTCTGAAGACGGCCGGCAGTGTCCATCATCATCACATCCTTGCCTTGTGCTTTCGCCTCAGCATAGGCGTCAAAGGCCAGGCCTGCTGCATCCGCCCCGTGTTCGCGCGACATGACCGGCGCCTGGGTGCGGTCTCCCCATATGTGAAGCTGCTCTATCGCCGCAGCACGGAACGTGTCACCCGCAACCAGCATCGTGGAATAGCCGCCATCATAGAGTTTCTGGGAGAGCTTGCCGATGGTTGTGGTTTTGCCGGAACCGTTGACACCGACTACAAGAATTACATGCGGCTTGTGATCAAGATCCAGTTCCAGTGGCTCGGCGACCGGTTCGAGGACTTTGGTAATCTCCTCGGCCATGATCTGGCGCACTTCCTCATCCGTCACGTCCTTGCCGTAGCGCTGATCTGAAAGGGCGTCTGTGATGTTCATGGCAGTTTCGACACCCAAATCCGCCTGAATGAGAATATCCTCCAACTCCTGCAGCGTGTCTTCATCCAGCTTTTTCTTGGTGAATACCGCCGTTATGTTTTCAGTGAGGTTCGATGCGGATCGCGACAGCCCTTTCCGCAGACGCTTGAACCAGCCCTCTTTTCGCTCTTCTTCCTGCGGCTCTTCCGGCTCGGGTTCAGCTGCAGCTTCTGCTTCCGCAGCAAGGCGCTCTGCTTCTTTTTCAGCGGCCTCTTTTTCGGCTGCCAGACGTTCGGCTTCTTCTTTAGCGGCCTGTTGTTCCGCAGCCAGGCGTTCCGCTTCCTGCCGTGCCGCTTCTTCTGCGGCCTGGCGCTCTGCTTCTATTCTTTCCGCTTGCTCGCGTTCTGCTGCCTCCTGTTCGGCGGCTTCCCGCTCTGCTTTTTGCCGCGCTGCCTCGGCTTCCGCCTGTTTTTTTTCTTCAGCCTCGCGTTCTGCTTTTTCTTTTGCAGCTTCCTTCTGTGCCTTTGCAGCTTCTTTTTCAGCAGCTTTGGCAGCGGCTTTTTCCTCGGCAGCCTTTTTTTCCGCGGCTTCTTTTTCCGCTTTCAGCCTTTCAGCTTCCAGGCGCGCAGCTTCCTCCTTGGCGGCTTTTTCTTCTGCCGCAAGACGCTCAGCTTCTTCGCGCGCAGCCTTTTCAGCAGCTGCTTTTTCTTCCGCCTCGCGTTTCGCCGCTTCTTCGGCTTCCTTGGCGGCAGCCTCGTCGACCTCAGGTTCGGCCTTCTTCTTACGGCCAAAACCAAAAGAAAAAATGCGTTTCAGAAGTCCGGGTTTCTTCTCTTCTGCCAATGCGCCTAGCCCACTTGTCTCTCGCGAATCGCCTCGCCCAATAGATGTTTGCCGTTATGGCCGGAAATTGCCATCTCGACAATTTCTCCCTGTGGAAGGCTGCCGGTTTCAACCGTTGTAAACTGAGGGGTTCGTCCAAGGCCGCCCCGCTCGATCAAAACCGGATAGGTGCCTCGACTTACTCGCAACAGGTGGTTTTGATAAGCAGCTTCGCCGACTTCCCGCAGACTTCGGGCCCGTTCCTTGATCAGACCACGATCCAGTTGCGGCATTTTCGAGGCCGGCGTTCCAGGGCGTGGTGAAAACGGAAAGACATGTAGAAAATCCAGACCACATTCTTCAACAATCGAAACGGACTGGGCAAACATCTCTTCTGTTTCAGTCGGAAAACCGGCAATCATATCAGCCCCAAAACTGATATCGGGGCGCAGGCCGCGAACAGTCTGACAAAACTCAATGGAGTGATCGCGCAAATGGCGGCGCTTCATCCGCTTGAGTATCATGTTGTCCCCGTGCTGCAAAGACATATGCAGATGCGGCATGAACCGTATCTCTGATGAAATTGCCTCCATCAAGGGTTCATCAACCTCAATGGAATCAATAGAAGAAAGACGCAAACGCGGAAGCTCGGGAACCTGTTTCAGAATTTTCTGCACCAGGGTGCCAAGCGACGGACTACCGGGCAGATCCGCCCCGTATGATGTTGTATCAACGCCGGTCAACACCAATTCGAGATAGCCGTTGTCGACAAGCTTCTTCACCTGCTCGACCACCGAGCCCATGGGGGCGGATCGAGAATTGCCCCGACCATAGGGAATTATGCAAAACGTGCAGCGATGATCACAGCCGTTCTGTACCTGAACAAAAGCGCGGGAATGTCCACCAAGGCTATCGATCATGTGCGGGGCTGTTTCGGTTACCGCCATAATATCGTTCACCCTGACTTTCTCGGTATCGTTGACACCAAAGTCCGGGAGGGCACGGTAACTGTGGGCATGAAGTTTTTCTTCATTGCCGAGAACGAGATCCACTTCGTCCATTGCACCGAAAGTCTCTGCTTCGGTTTGCGCCGCACAGCCGGAGACAATGATACGGGCATCCGGATTTTCTCTGCGGGCACGGTGGATAGCCTGTTTGGCCTGACGGACCGCCTCATTGGTAACCGCGCAGGTATTGACCAGGATTGCGCCATCGGGAAGTTCTGAAAGGCCGGCCTTGTTCGCTTCGCGCAGCATAACCTCTGACTCAAAATCATTGAGGCGACACCCGAAGGTCAGCATTTTCAGCCGCGCGTTACCGGTTTCGTTGATACCCATTATCCCGCCTCTCGAAGATACTCGCCGGTTTCGGGATTAAGCTTGCCGGTAAATTCGTATTCCACCGGGCCGGTCATCAGTATGCGGCCCTTTTCAGTCCACTCGATTTCCAAATCGCCGCCAGGCAGCGTCACGGTAGCTTTGCGGTCTGTCAGATCTTTTCGTGCAGCCGAAACCAGCGCCGCACAGGCAGCAGAACCACAGGCATCGGTGAGGCCGGCACCGCGTTCCCAGGTACGCAGGATAATGCGATCGCGTGCCGGAACATTTGCGATAGAAATGTTACAGCGCTCAGGAAACATCGGATGGAACTCCAGCAACGAACCAAACCTGTCGAGTTCATAAGTCCACACATCCTGCGGTGCCCAGAACACGACATGCGGATTGCCGATGTTGGCCGCACTGGGAGTATGCAGAACCGGATCGTCAATCGGCCCCACCTGCAACTCAATGCCGGTTGTGTCAGCAAATTCCTCTTCCAGCGGGATTTCATCCCAGGCAAATTTTGGAACACCCATGTCCACTGTGATTTTGCTGTCATCCATATAGGTGGAATTCAGAAGCCCCGCTGCTGTCTTGAACAGCCAGTGCTCCTTGGCGTTCTCACCGTGCAGCCAGGAAACCACGCAGCGTGTACCATTACCGCAGGCCTGTGCCTCGCTACCATCGGAATTCAGGATGCGAATGCTGGCGTCAATGTCCGGATTTCCGGATTTGTGAACCTCCATGATCTGATCGAACTTCATCTCCGGCTGGCGGTCCAGTGCAACCGCTGCATCGGCCGTGATGCGGTCCCCGGACGCACGGGAATCGGCAACGATAATCTCGTTGCCGAGACCGTTCATTTTCCAAAATGGCAGGTTCAATTCACTCATAGAGCCTCAAATAGGCTTGTTGGCCAAAAAATGCAAAGAAAAGCTATGCGTTAGGCCAGCTTTCACCAGGCCTGAGCGTGACAAATTCGGTTTCCGTCAGGCTGTGTTGTGCCTTGGCAACCTTGAGCGCTTCCAGTGGCGCATCGATTGCCTCATTGGTGAGCTGGAATGTCCCCCAGTGATGGCCTATCGTGGTTTCCGCTTGCATGAGCTTGTGTCCCTGAACCGCCTCATCCGGGTTCTGGTGCTGGCCTTTCATGAACCAGCGTGGCTCGTAGGCACCAATGGGGATGATTGCAAGCTGCACCGGTCCGTGCTTTTCGTGCAGGGCCTTGTAGTTGATACCGGAATGAAATCCGGTGTCACCAACATGGTAAATCTTGCCAGCAGGCGTCTCCAGAACAAAGGCTGCCCACAGCGCCATGCGCCGGTCTTTTGTGCCTCTCGCCGACCAGTGATGGCACGGTTCGAAGTGAACCTTGACCGTGTCGGAAAGCTCAAACACATTGCCCCAGTCCCCGCAGATGAATTTGGCCTTGGGGGCTTTTGTGCGAACAATCGTGTCATTGCCCAGCGGACAGATGATCGTGGCTTCATATTCCTTGTGCAGACGTTTGAGCGTCGCCAGATCGAGATGATCGTAATGATTGTGCGACAGGAGTACGTAGTCAATCGGCGGCAGGTTTTCAAAGCGGATACCCGGCGGATTGACCCGCCTGGGCCCGGCAAACTGCACCGGACTTGCCCGTTCGACAAATACAGGATCGGTAAGGAAATTCAGCCCGGCTGTCTGGATCAGCAGGGTCGCATGGCCCACCATTGTGATCCGCATCTCATCACCGTGCACACGTTCGTCCGGCTTTTGGTCATCAAACGGACTTGGAAATTTCTCAGGCCACTTTGCGCGCCCACCGCCCATTTGCCACTTCAGAAGATCGGTGAATTTACCGGGAGGCGTTCCTCCGGGATTAAAAAACACCTTGCCGTTGAAATGGTCGGACTTCGGGCCTTTATAGTAATAGTTGGACGGATCGTAGGCCGTATAAGCCGCACCGCCACCGAACAGGCTGACTGTGCCTACGCCAAACCATTTGAAGAATTTGCGTCGTGTCATGGATTCCCTCTACGAGCCTCATGTAGGGACAATCCGGCAAAAAGCAAATCCCTTGACATTTCGGCTGATTCGCTGTTTATGCCACGCATCTCATTGAGAGACTATTACTGAACCGCCAAACGGGACCCGAAAAGGTATAAAGAGATCCCCAAAGGCAAACATCCGGCAGCGCGATGCCCCCCCGGGTGCTTTTTTGGTTTGGGGCTTTGAATGGGGTAAAAGGGTTTCCATATCTGACAAAACGGAAATCACAAGGAATTACGGATGTTTGAATCGTTATCAGATCGCCTGAGCGGCATATTTGAAGGCCTTACAAAACGTGGTGCCTTGTCCGAAAAAGACGTGTCAGTCGCGTTGCGCGAAATCCGCCGCGCACTGATCGAAGCAGACGTTGCACTCGATGTGGTTCGTGACTTTACCGAAAAGGTCCGTGAAAAGGCTGTTGGTGCGGAAGTCGTCAAATCTGTTACCCCAGGCCAAATGGTGGTCAAAATCGTCCACGACGAGATTGTGGAAATGCTGGGTTCCGATGCGGAGCCGATCAGCCTTGCTGCTGCACCGCCGGTTACCGTGATGATGGTCGGCCTTCAGGGTTCGGGTAAAACTACAACCACCGCAAAAGTCGCCAAGCGCCTTACAGAAATACAGAAAAAGAAAGTTCTGATGGCGTCGCTGGATGTAAAACGACCTGCCGCCCAGGAACAGCTGCGTCAGCTCGGTGAGCAGACAAATGTCGAGACCCTGCCGATTGTCGAGGGCCAGACCCCGGTAGAGATTGCCGCGCGGGCCGAGCAGGCGGCAAAACTCGGCGGCTTCGATATTGTCATTCTGGATACAGCAGGCCGCACTCATATCGACGAGCCGCTGATGGTCGAGATGGCCGACATCAAGGCTGCGGGAAATCCGCACGAAATCCTGTTGGTGGTTGACTCCCTCACCGGTCAGGATGCCGTCAACCTTGCCAGGAATTTTGATGAGCGCGTCGGCATTACCGGTCTCGTCCTCACCCGGATTGATGGTGACGGGCGGGGCGGGGCGGCACTTTCCATGCGTGCGGTTACCGGCAAACCGATCAAGCTTATCGGTACAGGCGAAAAAATCGATGCGCTGGAAGACTTCCATCCCAAGCGAATTGCCGACCGCATCCTCGGTATGGGCGATGTGGTTTCGCTGGCCGAGAAGGCTGCCGAAACCATCGACCAGGAAAAAGCCGAAGCGATGGCCAAGCGGATGCAGAAGGGTGAGTTTGATCTCAACGACCTCTCCGATCAGCTTACCCAGATGCAAAACCTTGGCGGCATGGGCAGTATCATGAGTATGCTTCCCGGCATCGGCAAGATGAAGAAACAGATTGAGGCTGCCGGCATGGACGACAGCATCTTCAAACGCCAGCAGGCAATAATCTCTTCCATGACCCGCAAGGAACGCAAGGCCCCGAAACTGCTGAATGCCAGCCGCAAGAAACGCATCGCGGCGGGTTCCGGCTCATCCGTTCAGGAAATCAACCAGCTCCTCAAAATGCACCGTCAGATGGGCGACATGATGCGGAAGATGACCAAGATGGGCGGCAAGAAAGGCCTCATGGGCGGTCTTGGCGGCCTGATGGGCGGCGGCATGGGCAAGATGCTTGGCGGCGGCGGTATGCCAGGCCTCCCCGGAAGCATGCCAGGCGGCATGCCCGGTGGTGGCGCCATGCCGGATCTTTCGAAGATGAGCCCGCAGGAAATTCAGAAAATGGCAGCCGACATGGGTATAAAAGCACCTGACGGCAAAGGCCCGTTTGGAGGCAAGAAGCTATGAACTCCGCTGTCCTGCAGACAACCCGGCTCGAGACCGAACGGCTGGTGCTGAGACAATGGTCCGCCGATGATCTCGACGGAATATGCGGGATTTTTGCCACCGATGAAAATACCCGCTTTATCGGAGGCAGACTGGCGCGCTGGCAGTGCGAGCAATATCTCATGGCCATGGCCGGCCACTGGCAGTTCCGCGGCTGGGGTAAATTTGCGGTTGAGGAAAAATCCAGCGGCCGACTGGCCGGTTTTTGCGGCCCGGACCAAAAGGACGGATGGGAAGAACCCGAAATTGCCTACTCTCTTGCACCCGAATTCCAGGGCAAGGGATATGCACTGGAAGCAGTAAAGCGCAGCATCCGGTTTGTGTTCGAGGAGCTGGGTTGGCAAAGGGCGGTAAGCCAGATTGAAAAGGCAAACGAACCTTCCCGGCGCATTGCACAAAAACTCGGTGCAACTGTTGAGCGCGAAGATATTGAATTTGCCTATTACACGGCCGACATCTGGCGTCATTTGTCGCCTAAGGAATTTCTGGCGAGGTTTGCATGACCGACCTTCTGCCTATGCCACAAGTGGAAACCGAGCGCCTGTTGTTGCGTGCATGGAGAGCATCCGATGCAGACACGGTTGTCGATGTTTTCAGTGACGAGGATAATGCCCGCTACATCGGCGGCACCAAGGCACCATGGCAATCCTGGCGTCACTTTGCCATGATAATCGGGCACTGGCACCTGCACGGCTTCACTGCCTTTGCGGTGGAAGAAAAACAAAGTGGAAAAACTCTGGGTTTCGTCGGGCCGTGGTATCCGGGCGGATGGCCGGAACCGGAAATCGGTTATGCATTGGTACCGGATGCCCAGGGCAAGGGTTATGCAACAGAGGCATCCATCGCCAGCCTGAAGTATGCCTATGACCAACTTGGCTGGGAAACCGCCATCAGCATGATCGACAAAAACAATATTGGCTCCAAGCGCGTGGCAGAAAAACTTGGTGCCCGGTTTGATGAGGTGGACGCCCCCTCATACCGGCAAATGAATTGTCGTAAGGTGGTTGTTGATGAATGAACCACAAATAACGAAGGAGCGTCCTTATGAAAGTTACCACGATCGGGCTTGATCTTGCCAAAAGTGTCTTCCAGGTTCACGGTGTTGACGATGATGGCAGTGTTATCGTGATCAAAAGGTTGCGGCGAAAACAGTTGAAAGGCTTTTTCTCGAAACTGCCAGCTTGCCTTGTCGGCATGGAGGCTTGTGCCACTGCCCATTATTGGGCTCGCACCCTGGCAGCCTTTGGTCATGAGGTCAGACTGATGCCTCCTGCCTACGTCAAGGCCTACGTAAAGCGGGGCAAGAATGACGCTGCCGATGCTGAAGCGATTTGCGAGGCTGTCAGGCGGCCCACCATGCGTTTCGTGCCTGTCAAAACACCTGAGCAGCAAAGTATCCTGATGATACACCGAACCCGTTCTCTGATTGTGCGGCAACGCACCATGGCAGCCAATGCACTGCGTGCTCATTGTGCAGAGTTCGGTCTTGTCACCACCCCCGGCGTCAGGAACATCGTCAAGCTGGCTCATTCCATCTTCAACGAAAACGACGAGAAGCATGTCCTGCCGGCTATTGCACAAGTCGCGCTGGCAACGCTTGCCCGTCGCTTGCTCGAACTGGAGGAAGAATTGCAGGCTCTTGAGAAGGTCCTGCGTGACTGGCACCGGCAAAATGAAGCCAGCAGGCGCCTGGCAGCCATTCCGGGTATTGGTGTGATCACAGCCACTGCACTGATGGCAACCGTCAGCGATCCGGGACAATTCAAAAGCGGACGGCAGTTCGCCGCATGGCTTGGCCTGGTCCCCAAACAGCATTCAAGCGGTGACAAAGTAAGGCTCGCTGGCATATCAAAGCAGGGAGACCGGTATATTCGCCGCCTGCTTGTCATTGGTGCGACAGCTGTTATTCGCCACAATCGAAACAAGAAGAGCCCGACCGCGGTCTGGATCAATGGTCTGCTGGAAAAGAAACCTGTGAGACTGGTCTCTGTCGCATTGGCCAACAAGACCGCTCGCATCGCCTGGGTTCTTATGACCAGAGGACAGCGCTATAACCCCTTGCGAATCAGCGCCGCTTGAAGGCAAGGCACAGAAATTGGTAATGGCAGAAAGTGATGTGACATGATCAGCCAAAAACGAGGTTACACCGTGTGATTCAATGCGCCCCATGAGCGCGTCATCTTGATCAGGAACCTCGTTTGCGGATTTCCATCAGGGCCAGCGATCTATCAAATATCGCATCAACAGGCCGGACATATGAAAGCAACCGATCAAAACATCAAAAAATGTCTTGCCAATCCGGGGCGTCCACATATGAATCAGATTCAGTGCTGTTTGAGGAATTCCCTGCTGAAATCTGGCGGCACCTGCCGCCTGAACAATTCATGGAGCAGTTCGCATGACAACTGATGATGACCAATTTGATGAAATCAACAGGCTTCGTGTTTCGATAGACAATTTCGATTCTGCGTTGATTCACCTGTTAGCCGAACGCTATCGGGTTACACGGCAAGTAGGCATCATCAAGAAGGAAAAGAACCTTCCACCCTCATCTCCGGATCGGGAGGCCGAACAGGCCAAGCGCTGGCGCGCGCTTGCAGCCAAGTCTGGTCTCAATCCGGATTTTGCAGAAAGACTTCTAAACTTCATCGTCTCTGATGTGGTTGAGAATCACAAGGATCTCCGGAAATAAACCGGACAAACGCCATTCACACATCCCAAGGAGTAACACACATGGCACTTAAACTTAGATTGGCTCGAGGCGGGTCAAAAAAACGCCCGTTTTATTCGATCGTTGTTGCAGACGTTCGCGCACCCCGCGACGGCCGCTTCATCGAAAAACTTGGCACCTTCAACCCACTGCTTCCAAAAGACAGCGAGCAGCGCGTTACCATGAACGAAGAGCGCATCCAGCATTGGCTCGGTCATGGCGCCAAGCCTACTGACAAGGTGCACCGCTTCCTGGACGAGGCAGGCATCCTGAAACGCGAGGCACGCAACAACCCGAAGAAAGCACTGCCAGGCAAGAAAGCCCAGGAGCGCCTTGACGAAAAGGCAGCCAAGGAAGCTGAAGCTGCAAAGGCAGAGGCTGAAGAAGCACCAGCCGAGGAAGCACCTGCAGAAGAAGCACAGGCCGAAGAAACAGCCGCTGAATAACCGGCTTTTTGTCGCACAGTTACAAAGCGGGCGATCTGAAACGTGTTTGCATACGTCTGTAAATACAGATGAGATGCAAAATTCGTCGGATCGACCCCTTTTACTTTTGACAATGGGTACAGATAGATATTTTACTTCTCTTTTGCGGGGAGAAAATTATGGAAAAAATTGTATCTTACTTCAATCGTATTGTTGGATTTCTTGGCAACATCGCAGTATTCACAAGTATATTGCTGACGACACTTTACTTTTTGCAACCGGATCTGCGCCGATGGGTCGAGTTGAACCTCACCAACCGATATGCCTGGTATATGGTCGGCAAGATAAAACCCGAAACCGATACATGGGCACGTTACGCGCGAGACCCGGATCGGCAGTACAAGAATTACTATCATTCCGAGTGGAATGAATGGCGCAATGGTACAACCGTGCCGACCATGTATATCTGGATGTGGGCAGCGAAAGTTTCTTGTCAGTAGATCCAAAAGACCGACACCTTATTTTGCTGGCGCAGATCGGCGCGGCACATGGCATCAAGGGCGATGTGCGCGTGAAGCCGTTTGGCGAGGCTTTAATGCTAGATCAGTACGGCAAACTTGAAACCGGCGATGGCCGCAAACTCAAAATTACCCGAATGCGAACCCAAAAATCGATGTTGGTCGTCAAATTTCAGGGCGTAAACACTCGCGAAGAAGCAGAAGCCCTGAACGGGATTGAACTGTTCATTGACCGGTCCAAACTTCCACCTCCGGACGACGATGAATTTTATGTGTCCGACCTTGTCGGCTTAACGGTGGTAGATGAAGCAGGCAATGGCCTTGGCACAATCCGGGATGTGCCAAATTTCGGTGCGGACGACATGATCGAAATCGAACCCGTTGGTGGTGGTGCAACTTACTATCTGCCGTTTACACGGGCCATTGTGCCGGAAATCGATTTCGACAACGGCCGGGTTCTTGTCATCCCTCCGCGGGAAGTAAGCGAACGGGACACGGAAGAATAATGTTCAAGGCAACTGTCATAACCCTTTATCCGGAAATGTTCCCGGGGCCTCTTGGCCTTTCGCTGGCCGGCAGCGCACTGGAAAGGGGTGACTGGGCTGTTGAAACCGTACCTTTACGCGATTTCGGCGACGGTAAACACAAGCGTGTCGATGACACCCCGGCAGGCGGTGGTGCCGGAATGGTATTGCGGGCTGACATCCTGGCGCAGGCAATAGACAGTATTGGCAGGGATTCACGGCCCAGACTGTTGATGTCACCCAGGGGAAAACCGCTTACCCAGGCCCGCGTACGTGATCTTGCAGGGGGCGAAGGAGCAATCATTGTCTGCGGCCGGTTCGAAGGCGTCGATCAGCGGGTTATCGATGAGCGAAATCTCGAAGAGGTATCGATCGGCGATTACATCCTGTCAGGCGGGGAACCGGCTGCGTTGGTATTGCTGGATAGCGTTGTGCGTCTTCTGCCGGGCGTCATGGGCAATGATATCAGCGCAACCCATGAAAGTTTTGAAAACAACCTGCTGGAACATCCGCACTATACCCGTCCACAGGAATGGGAGGGACACCGGATCCCTGACGTGCTCACCAGCGGAAATCACAAGAAGATTTCTGAATGGCAGGAGGAACAGGCCAGACAGCTAACTGCCGAAAGGCGGCCGGATCTCCTGACAAAGTCACCTACAGCAGGCACACCGACAGCCATTATGCCGGCAATGCCGGTCAACGATCTTGATGAGGGAATCGCGTTTTACAAGGAAGTCCTGGGATTTGACTGCATTTATGCAGACAAGGGCGGCTATGCGGTTCTTACCCTCGGCAGGGTAGAATTGCACCTGTGGCTTGCAAGTGACGAAAGTTGGAAGACGCGCAAAAACGACAAGCCGATAGTAACCGGTGCAGAAACCTTTCTGGCCGGCACCCATTCGTGCCAGATTCAGGTTGAGGGGGTTGTCGAACTATGGGAAAGAATGCGCGATCTCAAATGCATTCATCCGAACGCCAGGCTGGAAAAGAAGCCATGGGGCACCACGGAATTCGGGGTTCTTGATCCCTATGGTAATTTGATTATCTTTTATGGATGGATTTAGCCTTTGTTGCCGGTCTGATCCCTGATCTTGAGGAACACGCCCATGTTGTTGGACACCCCGCTTTGTGATTTTGGCTGGAAAGCCCCGGACTTCACCTTGAAGGATCCGGATGGACAGGCATTCACCATGTCGGATTATCTGGGTGAAAAGGGGCTGCTGATAGCCTTCATTTGCAACCATTGCCCCTATGTCCACGCAATTGCAGATCGGTTTGCAGATGATACGGCTGAATTGATGGCGCAAGGCATTAACGTCCTGGCCGTGATGTCGAACGACTACAAGTACGTTCCCGACGACAGTCCCGAAAACATGAAGTTATTCGCTGCCAAGCACCGGTTCAGTTTTCCTTATCTTGTCGATGAAACCCAGGATATCGGCAAATCCTATGGAGCAGTCTGCACTCCGGATTTCTTCGGGCTGAACAACCGGGGTGAGCTTCAGTGTCGCGGCAGATTGGATGATGCGCGCATGGGTGATCCGAAAAATCGCACCCGGGAACTGGTGGATGCCATGCGATTGATTGCTACGACCGGGCAAGGGCCGCAGGAGCAGATGCCCAGCATGGGTTGCTCCATCAAGTGGCGTTAAGCTTCAGTTCAGTTTCGCTGTTTTATTACCCCTGAAATAATGGTACAAATTTCCGCTAGGGAAATTAACAGAAACTGAAGGTGCGAAACAACCGTTCGGTTGGAACCAGGCAGATTGGTTTTCCGGTTTGGCAGCCCGGACAGTAACCCATTACAACAATGGCAAATAGTATTTCACGCGTATTGATGTTTTGCCAGATTATGGCGGTAGGGCTTTCAGCCCTCGTTTTGCTGTCGCCGGCACCAGCCTCAGCCATTGAACTGTTTGGAAAGAAGTTCTTCGAGACCGAAACAGAAGATACAACCGTGGTCGATCCGGTTCGCTATGAGGTGACTTTCACACAGACGGGACTTGCTTCTGATGCGGCTGGTGATGTCGAAGCAGCATCCGAACTCATTGCCGGAAAAGACACACCGGTTTCCGGCTCCCTGGGACTTCTGGTCAAGGCGAAGTCGGACCGCGATTTGCTAATAGCAGCACTCTACGAACAGGCCCATTATTCCGGCGTTGTCAAAATCTACATCGAAGGCAGGGAACTGGGCCGTATCGATCCCACCATGGTATTTGATACTTCGGTTCCGGTACCAGTGGAAATTCGCATTGATGCCGGTCAGCAGTTCAATTTCGGTCGTGTTGCCATAACCGGAGACAGACAAGGCATGACCCCGCAGGAGTTCGGTCTTGTCGAAGGCGAGCCAGCACGCTCGGTACTCGTCCTTCAGGCACAGGACGAAATCGTTACGCGTCTGATGGAAACCGGCCATCCCTATGCCGAAGTGGCGGGAGCCGATATAGAAGCCGATCACAATCGCGGTGTCCTGGACGTTACGCTTCATGTCCGCCCCGGTCCGGTTGCCAGCATCGGATCTGTTACGGTCGTCGGAAACGAAACCGTGGACATGGAGTTCATCCGGGAACACGCAGAAGTGGCTGCCGGGAGCCTCTACTCACCGGAACACCTGTCAGCAATCCGCAGGAAACTTCTGGAACTTGGCGTCTTCAATTCGGTAACCGTATCACCTGGACGGTCGCTGGATGCAAATGGTGATGTTCCACTCACGATTGAGGTGACAGAGCGCAAACACCGATACTTTGGCGTTGGCGCCACCTATTCAAATGCCGACGGGGTCGGCATCGAAGGCTATTGGGGTCATCGCAATCTTGGAGGCAGGGCAGAAAGTTTTCGTATTGAAGGCGGCATCAGCAGGTTTTCTGAAACATCAGAATTGTCGGAGCTTAATTACAACGCTGCTATCCTGTTCGAAAAGCCTGCCTTTTACGATCCGTCTTCGACATTTTCCGCCAAACTGTCCGCCGTATCCGAAACCTATGATGCATTTGAGCGGCGATCTGTTCGCGGTGGCGTAAAAGTTTCCAAGGTGATTGACACCAAACAGTCCTTCTCTGTTGGCCTCGATGTCGACGTCTCCCAGATTGAAGAAGGCGCAGAGGAAACCGGGCATCTGATTGTCAGCACGCCTCTGGTTTACACATACGACGGCAGCGACGATCCATTCAATCCGACAACCGGCAGCAAGGTTCTTATTGAGCTTGAACCAAGTCACGATCTGGACAGTACCTCTACTTTTCTGAAATCAAAGGCGACTGTGATCGGATATCAGGCAGTCGCGGACAATGTCGTGCTGGCCGCCAGAGCAACCGTCGGTTCAATCGTCGGCGCTAATGTTGACGATATTCCCGCAGATCGGCGCTTTTATGCCGGTGGCGGTGGATCAGTCCGCGGGTTCGAGTTTCAAACCCTGGGTCCACGTGCGGCCGATGGGCGCCCAAGCGGCGGCAGATCGTTGTTCGAAGCTTCTCTGGAAGCCCGTATCCAGGTTACCGAAACCCTTGGAATCGTGCCGTTTTTCGACCTCGGTTCCGTATCAGAATCAGAGACACCGGATTTCTATGATGTGCGGACAGGAGCCGGTGTCGGCATCAGATACCAAACGCCCTTTGGTCCATTGCGCGTCGATGTCGGCGTGCCCCTCGACAGACGTGCCAATGAAGACAGATGGGGCGTATATGCCGGGATTGGTCAGGCGTTTTAGCGTATGGTCCACGTCAAACTACTCTACGCCACCACACTATTTCCATAATGCGATTGCCTAATTAGCTGGCAAACTGGCGCTGATTCCGGCAAACTACAGACCTCACAATCGAACAAGACAATGAAGATCATATTCAAATCCATCCTGGGCTTTCTGCTCATTGTCTTTTGCCTTGCAGGGCTGCTTACCCTCACCACTCCTGGGCTTTATCTGCTGGCAACCGCGATATCCTCCGCTGCATCAAAACCGGAGCAAACCATCGAGATTAACGGGATCTCCGGAATATGGAGCGGCAACCTGAAGGTTGAACAGCTTCGAATTTCTGACGGTCGCGGTGCGTGGCTGGATATTTCCGATGTCAAAACCAGCTGGCAGCCGGCAAAACTGCTTACCGGTGCATTTGTATCCTCCGGGATACATGTGCGGCATTTGAATCTGCTGCACCAACCGCCTGCAACAAAACCGGAACCGGAACCCGAGGAAAGCAGCGGGTTACCGGTGTCGATTGATCTGAAGAAAATAACCGTCAATGAACTGGCTATAGGCCCGGAAGTGATGGGCACTGCTGCGCGACTGAAGGTGAACTCGCATGTCACTTTGAACGCAGATCTGACGGACACCAATTTTGGTCTCGAAGCCATCCGTATTGACGACACACCGGGTTCGCTTGCGGTGGTCGCAATTTATCAGCCGGAAAAGGGCCGCATCGTTCTGGATGCCAATCTCAGCGAAGGTGCAAACGGCCTGCTTGCCAACGCACTGCAAATCGAAAACGCTCCGGCTGTAACGTTTGCCGTTTCAGGTAAGGGTTCGCTTGAAAACTGGAATTTCTCCCTGGCTGCCAAAGTGGACAATCGCCAGGTTCTGGATGTCGATGGAACCTTGTCCGAAGGCAAAAAGAAGCGCGACATTTCAATCAATGGCGTGGGCCAGCCGAAGCAATTCCTGCCGCCTGTTTACCGCAATCTGGTTGGCGAGGTGTTTGACCTTGAACTCGATGTTACGCAACATCTTTCGGGACAAGTTCAAGTGTCGAAGGCCAAACTGGATTTCGAACGGTTTTTTCTGGCGGCAACCGGTGACTATGATCCGGCGGGCCGTAATCAGATCACCGGTGGATTTCAGGTACGCGACGGCGGTCTGGAAATTCCGTCAGGCGTCATTCCCGGCCTGAAGCAGCTTATCGCGAACAATCTGGCATTTTCCGTAACCGGTAATGGCGAGAATGCACGCATTGATATCCTCGCCGATATTCCGCTGATTGATACCGGTGATATGCGTGCATCTAACGTGAAAACTCATTTCCGCTCGCCTGACTACAATCTGACCGAGCAGACCGGTGCGTTATCGGCAGACATTACCATCGGTTCCCTCACCAGCAAAAATCACCATATCCAACGTGCACTGGGCGGCAGCCAGTCTTTTTCGGCAAATGGCAGACTTGGCCAGGAAACGCTGGAAATTGATAGTCTGAAACTCTCAAATCCGTCCATAAATGCCGAGGCCAAAGGCTCGTATCAGATCGCCGAGGCATCCTGGATTGCGGATATTCAGTCAAGCGTGATTTCAGATGCCCTGCCCGAAGAACTGGGCAATGTCATCCGAAAGACGCTGGTTGCAAGTGCCTGACTGTCGGGTTCGGCGGATGGCACATTCGCAGTCAGCAATTTTGAACTTACGGGCGGCCCGTTGAGCGGATCCGGCAATCTGGAATTCAGCGATCAGCAGATGACAGGCGAATTGAGACTGGATGCCAGCACCCTGACCGGACTGACCGACGGTTTTGACGTCAAACTGGGCGTCGAACTGGATGTTGCAGGAACACCGGACAGCCCGGAAATAGACCTGCGGTTGGAGGGCGAGGATCTAATCTTTAATGACCATCGCGGTGACGACATCCAGATTACCGTGCAGGGAACTGCTGATCCTGATACTCCCGACCTGGCAGTTACCATGAGCGGAACACTGGACGGCCAGCCGTTGGCCGGCAAAACCGCCCTGGTGACAGAACGCGGCCTGCGGTACCTGAAAGATCTTTCTATCAATAACGGCTCCAACAATATCCAGGGCAATCTGAGGTTTGATGATCAGTTCGTTCCACAAGGGTCAATCGATATCAATCTGCCGCAATTGGCTCCGCTTGCCGCCCTTTCTCTGCAGGAAATGAGCGGTAGCCTCTACGGTACCGCAGAGTTTTCGGTACCTTCAAGCGAACCCGAAATGGAGCTTAGTCTGCAAAGCGACGCACTTAAATTTCAGGATAACGCGTTGGCAGGTGTGGATGTGGCTATTAAGGTCAGTGACTATCTGGCTGAACCCCAACCGCGCGGAGCCATAATTATCGATCGTGTCAGCAGCGGTTCCACGATTGTTTCTGGCCTGAATGTCGATTTCAAAGGCAGTGGGGACTGGACCGAATTCGATGTACAGACGACCATCAACACAATACCGGTCAATGCTGCGGGCAGAATTCGCCCATCCGTCACAACAGATATCCAAATCTCAAAAGCAGCGGCGGAGGTTCAGTCACTCAAAGTGCAATTGGCGCAAACCGCAAACATTCAGATTGCCGATGGCGTGGTGAGTTTGCAGGACATTCTGTTGCAGGTAGGCAAGGGCCGGATTGACATAAGTGGCAAAGTTGCCGACACGCTGGACGTTTCTGCTCAAATTTCAGCCCTCGATGCGGGCCTTGCCAATCAGTTTGCGGCCGATCTTGGTGCAACGGGCACGCTATCAGGACAGGTAACTGTAAACGGGACACCGGCCTCCCCAGCCGTCAATTTTCAGACCCGCCTCCAGAGTTTTTCCGTCAGCCAGATAAAGGATGCCGGCATATCAGCACTAGACATCACCGCCAATGGCAGTTTTGCCAACAATTCGGTGAACTACAATTCCTCAATAACCGGGCCCGCAGGCATGAATATTACCGGTGGAGGAGAAGTAGGACTTGGCAAGTCGGTAAATCTTCAACTGGCTTATGACGGAGACATTCCCTTCTCGGTACTGGCAAAACAATTGGCCAATCAGGGCATCCTTCTTGAAGGTCGGGCAAAGATGACGATGAAGATTACCGGCACATCCGATAAACCTGTTTTGGATGGATCGATCACTTCAAGCGGTGCCCGTTTCGTCCATGCCGAAAGTGGATTGGCGGTCAACAACATGGCGATGAATATTGTCCTTGCAGGCGAAACGGTGCGCATCGCAAAGGTCAATGGTGAGCTGTCAACCGGAGGCCGCGTTTCGGCCAATGGTCAGGTGAGCATAGCTGCAAATTCCGGGTTCCCGGCAAAAATCAAGGTAGAAGTGAAAGATGGCGTATACATTGATCACAAGACCGTATCGTCAAATTTTGATGCCGACATAGATGTCTCCGGCTCGATAATCAGAGATCCGCTGATATCAGGCACCGTTAATCTGAAACGCACCACAGTCACGATCCCCGAGCGGCTGCCACCGTCCATAGCAAAACTCGATATTACTCACAAAAATGCTACCGGAGAAGTTTCCCGACAGGTTGAAGAGCTGGAAACACCGCAGAGTTCCAGCGCAGGTGGTTTGAGGTTGAACCTCAACATCAGGGCGCTGTAAAAAATCTTTGTCCGTGGCCGCGGGCTCGATGCGGAACTGGGCGGTGCACTCAAACTTGCGGGTTCGGCTTCGAAACCAAATGCGCAAGGCGCTTTCAAGGTTCGCCGGGGCCGGTTTTCAATATTGAACCAGCGTCTCGATTTTACCCGAGGCGTGATGAAATTCAGCGGATCGCTGGTTCCTGATCTCGATATGCGGGCAGAAACCATCAAGGACAGTTACACCATATTCATCGATGTAGTCGGGCCTTCCGACAATCCGCAGTTCCGGTTTTCGTCTTCACCTGCGCTTGCCGAGGATGAAATTCTGGCGCGTCTGATTTTCGGAACCGATTTGCGCTCCCTGTCAGCCTTGCAGATCGTGAAACTTGGGCAAGCGGCGGCAACGCTCACCGGTTACGGGGGCAACTCTTCGCTTCTGGACAAGTTTCAGGGCCTGATCCAGGCGGATGATCTGGACATCAAGACCGATGAAGCGACGGGCCAGACGAAAGTGGGTGTTGGCAAATACATCAACGACAGGGTGTATGTGGGCGTTGAGCGTGGCACGGAGGCCGCCTCCGGCAAAGCCCGAATAGATCTTTCCATTGGCCGGGGTTTGAAATTGCGCGGTGAAGCGCTGGAAGACGGTCAGAACAAGGCTGGTATCTTCTACGAAAAAGAATACTGAATATCAGGCAAAACCTTACAAATCGCTCGCCCGTACCAACAAAATGGTCGGCAGCACTCCGGCCAGGATGATAAGCAAACACCCAAGAGCGGCATCCTCGACGCGTGCCTGGGAGGCAAAGTCATACACATGGGTGGCAAGCGTATTCATTCCAAACGGCCGCAGCAAAATGGTAGCCGACAACTCTTTGACTACATCCACAAAAACCAGAAGCGCCGCGCCGGCAATCGCCGGTTTCATCAATGGCAGCAATATTCCGGTCAGGGTCTGACTCCGGCTTCGACCAAGGCTTCTCGCGGCCATGTCAAGGTTGGGTGAGACTTTTGCGAGCCCGTTCTCGAGGTTTCCCTCCGCCATCGCCATGAACCGGATGACATAGGCCAACACCAGCGCCGCACCGGAACCGGTAAGCAGGAGCCCGCTGGAAATGCCGAAGAGCGAACGCATGTGGCCATCGAGAAAGTTGTCGAATGCCGCAAGCGGAATAAAAATCCCAAGTGCAACCAGCGTTCCGGGAATAGCATAGCCAAGCGCTGCAAGTCGTACCGCAAACAGGGTTGTCCGGGTTGGATAGGAACGCAGCGCAAAACTCAGCAGCAACCCTCCTGACACCGCCAGAACTGCAGCCAGCGCACCCAGTATTATGGTGGTAACAAGCGCTTCAATCATGACCGGAGACAGCAGATCTGCAATATCCTGTATAGCAAATTCCAGCAGGACCGCACATGGAACTCCAAAACCGATCAGAACCGGCATGAACACAGCCAGTGCTGCAAGGTAACCTGCTGCTCCGCCAAGTCGAATTCGTGCTGACTGGCGCTTCGGCTGGATGGATGTCTCATGGTATCTGCGCGCACCACGCGACAGATATTCAAGGCCGATCAGCACAAATACAATCGCGAGCAGGAAAATGGCCAGTTGCGCTGCTCCAGCCAGATCGTTCTGATTGAGCCAGACCGAGAATACCGAGAATGTCAAAGTTCGTGTACCCAGATATTCAACCGCACCAATATCGTTGATGGTTTCCATCAGTGCGAGCGCCACGCCCAGCATAATGGCTGGCCGCGCCAGCGGTATCGTGATGCGTAACAGGAGTTTGACACGACTGGCACCCAGAACCCGGGCACTGTCGGGTATGTTATTGCCTTGAACATGAAACAGGGCGCGAACGGAAAGATATACATAGGGGAACAAGACAAATCCCATCACAAACACGGTTCCCCAGAGCGATCTTATTTCAGGAAACCAGTATTCTCTTGAGGACTGGAAACCACCGATTGCACGCACCGCAGACTGCAACGGGCCGGTAAAGGAGAAAAACTCCACAAACGCATATGCTGATATGTAAGTAGGAACCGCAAACGGCAATACCAGCAACCATTGCATGGTGGTGCGAAAGGGAAACTCGAAATAGGTAACCATCCACGCAGCGGCAGTACCCACAATTGCTACAAATATCCCCACACCCAGCATCAGTAGCACTGTTGTCAGGCCGGCACCTGGCATGACGGTTGTAGCGATGTGCACAAAGCCATCGAAGTCACTGCTGACGGAAAGCGCCAGCAGGGTGAATATCGGCAGGCATAAGAACAGGGCAAACGCAATTGCGCCGGGCATCAAAAACCCGGCGCGAAATTTTGCTGGTTTGGCTGTCGGTGCTGGACCGCTTATTTCAGTCAACCTTAGGGGCCATCCTCATAACCGACTTTGTCAACCATTTTGGACGCCTGTTCACGAAGCTTGGCCACCTCATCAAGGCCCAGCGTATCAGGCTTGATCGCGCCAAAATTGGCAACGGTTTCTGATGGGCTTGTACCGGGACCGATCGGATACTCATATACTTTTTCCGCATAAAGCTCCTGAGCAGTGCCGCCTGACAGAAATTCCATCAGCTTAAGTGCGGCATCCTTATTCGGTGAGTGTTTCGCCAGCGCCATTCCGGAGATGTTCACATGGGTGCCACGGCCATCAGAGTTCGGAAACAGCACTTTCATAGCTTTGCGCCATTCCTTCTGATCCGTATCCTTTTCGTTGTTTTCCATGAGACCCACATAATAGGTGTTACCGAGCCCCAGATCGCATTCACCGGAATAGATGCCTTTCGCCTGTGCGCGGTCATTGCCGCTTGGCTTGCGGGCGAGGTTGTTTTTCAGTCCCTCGAGCCACTTCTCGGTAAATTCCGCTCCGTTATGGGCAATCATGGAAGCAAACAGCGCCACGTTATAGGCGTGCTGGCCGGAGCGGGTGCAGATTTTGCCTTTCCACTTGGGATCTGACAGTTCCTCATAGGTGATGGTATTCTGCTCAACGCGATCTACAGATGCATAGACGACACGGCCGCGGGTTGTAAGTCCGAACCAGTGGCCGGCCGGATCACGGTAATTCGCTGGAATATTGGCATTGATGGTTTCGTTATCAACCGGCTGTGTGACATCGGCATTGGTGATTTCAGAAAGACGGCCGATATCAACAGTCATGATAACGTCGGCAGGTGAGTTCGCGCCCTCGGCTTTCAGTTTCTCAACCATGCCTTTTTTCAGGAACTGAACCTGAGTTGCGATGCCGGTCTGTTTGGTAAACTCTGCCAGCAGCGGAGCAATCAGATCGGGCTGCCGATAAGAGTAGATGTTAACGGTGTCGGCGGCAAAGGCCGTGGATGTGGTGGCTGCTGCTGTTGCAAAGGCAAGCGCACCGGCAAGTTTCTGGATGCAATTCATACTCATTCTCCCTGGTGAGGCACCGACAACCCAAATTACAGATCAGGGTTGGCGAGTCAATATAACCCGATACTTTTCATCCAGTTTACAAGCCTGTCATCGTATTGTGTTTGCAAAAGATCTAGAAAGCGGGCTTGTGCGCTTACTTCTGTTTTCCAGCCACCAGCTCTGCGAGAATTTCATCGGTGTGTTCGCCCAGCAATGGAGCCCCCCTGCGGATACTCGCCGGTGTCCTGGAAAAAACAGCCGGCGACCGTGCCTGCCGCAGCCTGCCTGCCTGCGGATGATCGGTTTCCACGATAATACCATTGGCTTTGACTTGCGGGTGTTCGCGCATCTGGCTGCGGGTGAGCACCGGTGCACAAGGCACTCCGGCGGCTTCGAGGCGCTCCAGGATTACTTCGGACAAAAATTCGGCTACAGCATTCTGAATTTCCTCAAGCCGTGCATTCTTGTTTATCTCGCGCAATTCAGCGGTGGCAAAGCGTTAATCCGCCAGAAGATCCGGCCGCTCCACACAATCACAAAATGCTTTCCACTGCTTGTCCTGCATCACTGAAACGCTGACGAAGCCGTCTCGGGTTTCGTAGATGAGATCGATGAACGACTGCGCCTCTTCCTGCCCGGTCTCATCGCCGACAAATGTGTGTCCGCTCATGTCAGACCCCCATAGAAAGGAAATCACCGTATCCAGCATGGAAAGATGTATCGATTGCCCTTCTCCGGTTTGCGCGCGGGCAAACAGGGCCGCTGTAATCGCCTGGCTGGCCTGAACACCAGTGAGCTTATCCGGCAGGATAGTACGCACCAGCTTGGGCCGTTCCTCATCCGACCCGGCCTGAACAGTCGTAAGCGCGGAGACTGACTGTATCAGCGGATCATAAACTGGCTTGTCGGCATAGGGACCGCTAAAGCCAAAGCCGGTAATCAGCGCATAGATAATCGAAGGGTTAACGGCACGGACCGCATCCTCACTCAATCCAAGCCGGTCCATCACACCGGGCCGGAAGTTACTCACCAACACATCCGCATCCCGGATAAGGCCGTAGAGGTTATCCAACCCTTCCTTTGATTTCAGATTGAGGACAATTGAACGTTTGTTTCGGTTGTTATTGAGGAAAGAGGCGGAAAACCCGCCACGACGGGTAGCCACATGGCGGGCAAAATCACCGCCTGGCGCTTCCACTTTGATGATATCAGCACCCTGATCACCCAATATCATTGTAGCTGACGGGCCGGAAATGACGGCAGTGAGGTCGACTACCCTTACACCGGTCAACGGTCCTGTCGCTTGTTCTGTCATCTTTCTCTCCCGGTTCCGCAAGCCCTGTCAGGCATATTTAGAGCGATATCTGCGACGGGTACAGACCACAACAGAATATTTGCCGATGTCACCGCGTTGAGCCAGAAAGTTCAGCCTCAAGCGCCACAATCTGCTTCCAGGTTTCTTCCGGTACCGCAATCATCCCATCGGAATTTGTTCGATGGTTCCGCTCCCGTTCACCCGGCACTTCCACCCGCTCAAAGCCCGGTGCAGGCGGGCAGTCGCGCATTTCTGCAAGAATTTCCTCCGCTGTACGACGCATGGCACTTTCGTCACGATATCGAGAGGCATCAATGGCAATCAGCAGCCAGTTGGATTCGGTTTCCACCGAACCCAGCATTGCTTCAGCCATCAGGGCAAGCGCATAACCTTTGTGACCGCCGGCCGGCAGAATTGCCCCACCGCTGAAATAGTCCTCCGGATCGCGGGTCGCATTGCCGTCCCGATCAATGACACAGCCTTCTGGCAAAAGTGCGCCGGCTGAACGGGCGGCATAAATCCAGCCACCGGCAATTTTTGATGTTGCAAAATCCAGAACAACCGGCCCTTGCTCACCGCCGGGGATTCCAACACACCACGGATTGGTCGGCAACATTCCTCGCGCCCCGCCATAGGGGGCAACCTGTCGCCAATTCTGCCGGTTACCGCCGCCAACGCAGATGGTGAGATATCCTGCCTGAGCCGCTTCATCGGCATACGCCCCATGCCTGCCAGTATGGCCGACATTCTTGACCGCAACGGCAGAAATTCCATTTTCCGCCGCTTCAGCTATTCCCTGTCGAAAGGCCAGTCGCATGGCAGGAATACCACTGCCTCCACCCCCGTTCACGATTGCTGCACCTTTGTCATTCCTGGTTAGCTTTGCTTCACCAGCCGGGTCCATGTAACCGGACTGCATCTGCTCGACATATTGCAATACGCGCATCACGCCATGGCTTTCCATGCCGCAAAGGCTGGTGTCGACCAGATGTTCCGCGATCATCACCGCAGTGTTTTCATTACACCCCGCCATACGCAGAATATCACCCAATACTCTCAGTGCCTCTTCATCGCCGACAAAGATCCGTTTTCCTCGCAGGTCCAGTTTCGATCGAACAGGTTTCGTCATTTCGCAATCCCATCAAAAAACTTCGCCACGTCGTCAGCTTCAGTCCATTTCTGAATCTCATGGAACAACTGGGCATTCATTCCGGTGCAAGCAGCAAATTTACCTGCCAGTTGCTTCGCATTCATCGGGTTTTGCGGATAGGTACAGGCATGCTGAAGTGTCAATGTTCAATTAAAACTGACCCTGTATTTCCATTTAAAACTGACCCACCGTTTTTGCACGCAAGCCCCCGGACGATCAGCTCTCCAATTGCAAGATCGTCCGGGGGCTTTTTCTGATCAGGATTGAGTTTTTTGTTTTTTGCTTTGAGCAAACCGGTATGATGCATTCCCGGTTTCTATAATGGTGCAATGATGGGTAATTCGGTCCAGCAGTGCGGTTGTCATCTTTGCATCTGCGAAGACCTGCGTCCATTCCCCGAACTCCAGGTTGGTTGTAATGATGACGCTTGTCTTCTCGTACAGTTTGCTGATCAGATGGAACAGTAGCGCTCCGCCGGACTTTGGGAACGGAATATAGCCGAGTTCATCAATAATGACGCAATCCAGTGCGCATAATTGCCGTACGATCCTTGCGGTATTTCCCTCTGCCTGTTCACTGATCAGCGCATTGATCAGGTCGACAGCATTGAAGAACCGAATTCTCTTGCCGTGATTAACAAGCGTTGTTCCAAGAGCAATGGCAATGTGGGATTTTCCAGTTCCCGTTCCACCAACCAGAATCAGATTATGTGCATCGGCAATAAACTGTCCGGAACACAAGGGTTCAATCTGTGTTCGGGTTACAGCCGCCGCATCATAATCGAAGGTGGCAAAGTCCTTGTGATGAGGGAAGTTTGCACTGCGCATTTGATACCGGACCGAACGCACCCTTCGTTCCACGGTCTCTGCCTCTATCAACTGCTTTATCGCCGTGGCCAGGTTTGGCGGCTGACGTGCACTTAGCAAGTCCTGTGCGCAAGAGGCCATTCCATGCAATCTCAACCCTGCCAGCTGTTCAATGAGGCCGTTCATGCCGTCACCTCATACAGAGCTTCATAACGCTTGCAGTCGGCTTGCGGGACAGTTGAGATCAGAGGATAATTGCCGGTTTCGCTCAATGGCGTAATTTCCGGTTCTTGCAATTGATTAATCAGATTGATGATGGCAGGAAGACGCAAGGTATTTTGCTTTACAGCCAGCTTACAGGCCTGCTCGATCACCTCTGTTCCATGCTTGTGTGCCAGCAGCAGAAGATCGACAAAATACCGGTCCCCTCCCTTGTCCTGCATGTAGTGATCCCGGATCGTCATCATAACATTTGGCAATTGCCAATCCACGAAAGGGGCGCCATTTCTTAAGGCACCGGGTTTGCGATCCAGCAATGGCACATAGTGCCAGGGCTCAAAGTAACTGATATTGCGGGTAAAACGACGTTTGTGCCCGGCAATTACTTCATGATCCGCAACAAGAACTATTCGCCCGGCATAGGCTCGCAGCGAGACTTGTTGCCCGGCAAACTGACAAGGCACGCTGTAACGATTGTTATCATACTGAACCAGACAGGTGGAACGCACCCGCACACTCTTTTCGATGTACCCGTCAAAGGGTTGGCCGAGAGGGCGAAGCGCGGCAACCTCTTCTGCAAAAACCGCATCAATTGTGCGATCCTGCATCCCGGGATGCGCACGTTCGCCAAGTTCTTGACAACGCCGCTCCAGATGTTCATTCAAGCTATCAAGGTCATCAAAGGAAAGCTTGGGCGTAAACACCTCTGCTCGTATGAACCCGACCTGGTTCTCAACCTGGCCCTTCTCCCAGCCAGATGCCGGCGTACAGGCGACCGGCTCCATAACGTAATGGTTCATACAGGCAAGGAAACGTGCATGGAACATTCGTTCCTTCGAACGCGATACATAGGTGACCATAGTCTTGGGATTGTCGATGATGACACGGCGGGGAACTCCCCCGTAAAAGGCCAACGCACGCACAAAAGCATCAAGTACCATCTCCTGCACTTCGCTGGGATAGGCGTATACAAACGGCTTGCGGCTGTGGCAAAGCCGGAAGTGGGCAATCTTCACTTTCTGGGGTACTCCGCCCAGAACAACGTGTTCCTCACTCCAGTCAAACTGAACCGCATCACCTGCCGCAAACTGCAGGGGAACAAATGCTCCTCTGGACCCCGAACTCGAATGCTTCAACTCGCGGATAAGTCGCTGGGTCGTTGAATAAGACCCTTTATAGCCTTCCCCAACCAGTTCCTCGTAAAGCTTCTTGCCTGTGCGACGCTCCCGGCGCGGCAGCTTCAGATCATGCTCCCAGCGTGACCGAAGCTTGTCTGCATGCTTCCCAAGCAATTTATGCAAGGGTGCAGGAGTGTGGCGCTGATAACGAGGCTCCCCATCATCCTTCAAATACTTCCTGATCGTATTGCGCGAAACTCCCGTCTCACGACTTACCTGTCGAATGCTCTTTTCACCGCGCAATATCCAGCAACGGACCTTCAAAACCGTTTCCATTTGTAACACCTGTCTCTTCCTCGCGCTTAAAACGCGAAACCTAAAACAGGCGGGTCAATTTTACTTGAAAATTACCCACCCAAGTGGGTCAAATTTGCATGGAAATTCACAATGCTGAAGGATGTCGCCGTTCTTCAACGTCAGCGTCAACATATCGGGCTGTTCCGGATCGTAATTGATTTCCGGGTTCTTTGCCGGTTCAGCCTGGATATCGGTTACAGAAATCAAACGGTCTATTTCTGCTGCTTCCCAAAACCGGTTTTCACAATCTTTCAGTCCCAGCTCGCCGGTGACCAGCATCTGGGCAATACAGGCAGGCCCGGAGAACAATGCTTCGTTTCGGGTTGTTGGCCGATCATACAATAGTATGGCATTGTGGAAGTCCGGTTGAGTAGCTGCAACCTTTACAATCTCCGATGTTCGACCATCAAGCTTGCCTCTCAATTCCAGCGCAGCAGTCATCAGCCGGTGTGCGTATCCACAGGACGGCCAGGGTTTTAGCACAATCGAATATTCTTCCAATGCCCACGGACTGCCTATCTGGCCAGACGCATTGTCTACGCGTTGCTGATCAAAGTTTCCGAGCAGACCCAACATTCCACGCGCACCTTCAACCGTGGCCGGATTCGCCGTGATGCCATTCGCCGCCATCAATCCGCATTCCAGCCCGGCCCGCGCTGAAAACCCGGCCTGAAGCGGTTTGGCGTTGGAACCAAACTGGGCCGCATATCCCAGCGCCCGCGACGCTGACAGAGCTATCGCATTCGATGTCTCAGTCGCATCGAGCTTCAACAATCGCGAGACCGCCGCCCCTGCGCCGATTGTTCCAAGGGTCGCGGTCGCATGAAACCCGCGGGCATAATGTTCAAGCGTAATCGCCTCACCCAGGCGCACGATAACTTCGAACCCGACTGCATAGGCGTTTAACAATTCGCGCCCGCTGACCTGTCGAAGGCTTGCAGCGGCCAACATTGCTGGAAAAACAACTACGGTCGGGTGTGTATTGCCGGCTTCTTCCCAGTCATCCAGCTCATAGGCATGACCCGAAACCGCATTAATCATCGCAGCGTAACCGGCTGAACAGGTTTCCGTTCGCCCGTACAGTAGAACCGGGCCACAACTCACGGCTGACAGGCCACCCAGCGCTCTGTTCGTTACTTTGCTGTTGCTCCCTGCAAGGATACAGCCGAAGCAGTCGGCAATCGCATCACGGACCGTTTGCCGGGCATTGGCGGGAGGCTCGGCATTCGCGACGAAGTGAGCTAACTCCTGGATGATGCTCATTTGGCATACATCCTTTTGCGCCGTTCCTTGGTGGCTTCGGTGGCTTCATCCGTACCATCGTGGAAAGAACCGAAGACTTTGTCCCACGGCACCTCGCCGGTTCCATAGTTGCATTCGAAATAGCGATGATGCAGCTGATGAAAGAAATCCCCTGCAGCCACGCGTTTCTTGTCCCGGACAAGGATTCCTTCGAAGCCGGAGTGAGAGAACGGCGGATTAAGTGCTTCCTGATAAAAATGAAACAGCACGTGGATAGGGTGTGACGGCACAACAAAATGTATCAGCACGGTCGAAAAGTAGAGAAGATGCTCTATCGGATGCATGGAGATACCGGTCCAGGGACCAATATTGACATTGCGATGGTGCAGCGCATGGGCCAGCTTGTAAAGCGGTGGCCAATGGAGCAACCGGTGTATCCAGTAAAAATGGAAACTCGCCCATATAGGGATCAGCACGAACCACAGGGCAAACCAGACCGGGTTATCCGCAATTATCAATCCCGGCGCATAACCATTGGCCGCAGCCCACCAGTAAAGTACCTCGAAACCGGTCCAGACCGTCACGCCACTGGCAATGCTCCAGAACATGTTGTCCAAAACCTGATTCCGAAACGTGTAGGTGCCGTTGTTTCTGGCCAGCTCGCGAGCGTCAAACTTGAGTTTTTTGTCCTGTGCCGTGAATGAGTAGAACCAGAGGTGCAGGCCTCCGGCCACAATGGTGATCAGTGCCAGATTTCGCAGCCACACCTGGCCTACCCATCCCCAGGCAAGCTCTTTCATGGTGTTTATATCGGGCTGAAGCAACGCATACACAGCCCAGGCAAACAGGAACTCTACAACAACCGAGCTGATTGCCAGCCAGTAGGTGGAAATCCATCTCAGCCAGGCTATCGGTTTGGGCGGCCAGTCCAGAATGGGCGAAACGGAAATCGGCAAATGCGGATTATGGTGCCATCTGGATGATTTCGGGCGCTCAGCATTTTCCATGGTTCCATCTCACTTTCTGGTATCATCGGATTGGCTGTTCATCCGATGGCTGCAACCTCGTCATCTGTTAATTGCCGGCTGGGCAGCCAGGCATATCCGTTCTCGCAAACGATTACGCATTCCCGTAGTCCATGCGGCTTGTTGGTTGGTTCCTGAAGCAATGTCGTTGCATGTTCATGCGCAGCTGCATCCCCCGCAGCACGGTCCGGATCACTGTCATAAAGGTGAATTTCTATTCCACCACCCCGCGGCCCGTTCTCCGGCAACAGGGATGGCAGAGGGTGACTGTGATAGGTGTGATCTGCATGCAGTTGAAAAACCTGCTCACCATAGGTCATGATCGCAAAATCTTCCGTTGGCTGGAAGGCCCGCATGCCAAAGACATCGACCAGAAACCGCACCGTTCGCCCAACGTCCCGCACAAGTATGTTGATGCCGAGCCCTTTGAGGGATCGTCCGAATTCATCCGCTGAGGCTGATCATAGTCCATTCGCCCTCCTAATCTGCAAACGGGTCCGGTTGCGCGGGATTGGTGGATAGCCAGACAGATTTTGTCTGCATGAAACAGCGCATGCCTTCCCAGCCGTTTTCACGTCCGTAGCCCGATTGCTTGTATCCACCCACCGGAGACTGTGTGGCAGCTTTGAAGTAGTTGTTGATGTAAACCGTTCCCGCCTCGATCCGGTCAGCCATCCGCATGGCTCTGGTGACATCGCGGTTCCAGACACCGGCAGCAAGACCGAAAAGCGTATCATTGGCAATTCGTACGACCGCCTCCTCGTCCTCCCACGCTTCAGTGGAAACGACCGGCCCGAAAACCTCGTTCTGGGCGAGATCCGAACTGTTGGGTACATCAGCAAAAATCGTCGGCCCGATATAGTAGCCCTTGTCACGGCAGGCAGACCGGCCATCCAGCAGCATCCTGTGGCCAACCGCTTCGGCTTCGGCAATGCGTTTCAATACGCTTTCATAATGGGGCCGGTTGGCAATCGGCCCTATCTGGGTTTGCGGATCGTTGGGATCTCCGACCCGCGCCTTTTTCACCACCTCCACCAGGCGTTCGGAAAATTCGTCAATGATGGACTTATGCACCAAAAGTCGGGGGCCGGAAATACAGCTCTGCCCCGCCGGAGGAAAGACGCCGGAAGCCACACCGTTAACGGCCAGCTCAATATCTGCATCCGGCAGGACGATTTGCGGTGACTTGCCGCCCAGTTCCATGACAATCGGCTTTACATGCCTGGCGGCCAGGGCAGCTGCCGCCCTTCCGCCATTGGTGCCACCGGTAAAACTCACCATCCGCACATCCGGGTGCTCGATCATCGGGCCTGCGGTCGTTGGCCCGAACCCGGTTACCACATTCAGAACGCCTGGTGGCAGATCCGCCTCGAGCAGTACATCCATCAGTTCAAGCGTTGAACAGGACGATTGTTCGGACGGTTTCATCACCACCGTATTTCCTGCTGCCAGACAAGGTGCGAGTTTCCAGATCAGCGTGCCTATGGGAGAGTTCCAGGGCAGTACCTGCGCAACCACTCCAAACGGCTCCCATTTCAGGTAATTATGAATATCGGGTGCTTCTGCGGGAATGAGGCTTCCTTCAAACTTGTCACACATGCCGGCATAGTAGTGAAACGAATCCACCTGCCATGCTTCCGGCTTCAGCGAAGGTGTTATGGCCTTCGGCAGTTTGCCATTGTCACGGGTTTCGATTTCGCCGATGCGATCCGCATGCCTGGAGATGACATCACCGATGCGGCGCATCACCCGTCCACGCTCAGCAGGCATCATGCGTCCCCAGGGACCTTCATAAAAGGCAGACTTTGCGGCAGCCACAGCCCGGTTCACATCGTCGCCGTTACAATCTGGAACCTGTGCCCAGACCTCTCCTGTCGCGGGGTTCTCGCTGTCAAATGTCTCACCGGAGGCCGGTTCGTGCCATTCATTACCTGTGAAATATCTGAACGTTCTCATGTAAGCCAAGCCTCGCCTTCTCTTACGACTATGATGGTGGGTTTGTCAGCGGCCAACGCATCGTCAAATGCTTTACGGAACGCTGCTTCGCTGTCCGGTGCAACTCCATGACAGTGGCAAGCCTTGGCCAGTGCCACAAAATCCGGATTAATCCCTTCAACGCCGACACGCTGGATATCGCGAATATCCATGTCATCCTGAATCTGTTTGAGGCCGCCATTTTCCCATATGATTATCGGCAGGGTCATCCCGGCTCCAGCAGCGGTAACCAGTTCGGGCATGGTGAACATGAACCCTCCATCGCCTGCAAACACCACGACCGGTTGATCCGGCCTCGCCATTTTGGCACCGATTGCATTGGGCAGCGCATTGCCAAGCGCACAAAAGCCCGCAGGATAGAACCAGCGGCGTGGTTTGCGCACCGGCATGGCAAATGCACCGGTGTAGACAATCTGACAGGCGTCGCCTGACCATATCGTGTTGTCCGGCGCGATCTCATCCAGGATAGCAAGCAGTCGGGCATGCTGCTTTTCCGAAACGCTGAGGTTCGCATCCACCGCCGCGCGCAACTCAACAACCCGTGCACTGGCCTTTTCAAGGTTGCTCTCATGGCCTTCGAGATGCCTGCGCAACCCGGCCATGGCAGGACCCGCATCAGAGACGATACCCAGACTTGCCGGATAAAAATCGCTTATCTTCTGCGGATCGATATCCACCCGGATGATATCGCCGGGCAGATCGAGTTTTTCGACAAAACTGTCAGTTTCGGAAATCTCGGTACCGACAGCCAGGATCACATCAGCTTCCGCAAGAAACGGATGTATTTCCGGCCGCACAGTCCCGGCTGAAAGTGACAGCGGATGATCATCAGGAACAATGCCCTTGCCCGCGGTTGAGGCAACCACGATTGCACCCGTTGCCTCGGCAATTGCGGTGAGATCTCCCGCAGCGGATGTGGCACCTCCGCCCACCATGATTACCGGACATTTGGCCTGTTTCAGCATTTCTGCCGCCTTTTCCAACTGCCCGGAAGGCGCAATCGGTCTGCCCGGCAGCGGTACCGGTTCCCAGACTTCCTCGACAATTTCTGCCTGCACATCGAGCGGCAGCGAAATATGACAAGGCCTCGGACGCCCGGATGAAAATACAGAAAAAGCCCGCGCCATGAGTTCTGGAATGTCGGACGCCCGGTGCGCCGTGGCGGAAAAAGCGCAAAGCGGCTCGGTTACCTTTTTCTGCTCGGTAATCTCATGCAGCACACCCCAGCCCTTGCCAATCGACTTGCTGTCCGGCTCTGCCGAAATCAGCAACATCGGCAGGCTGTCCGCATAGCACTGGCCCACGGCTGTGGACGCATTGGTAACCCCCGGTCCCGAAATGACGATAGCCACGCCCACCTCTCCGGTTGCCCGTGCCCAACCCTCTGCCATAAATCCGGCACCCTGTTCATTACGGGTCTGGACATGCGTTATCATGCCGGAATTGCCTCCCCCGGACAGGCCGCGGCACATATCCAGGGTGTGAACACCGGGAATTCCAAACACGGTTGTCACACCATATCTGGCCAACAGGCGCATGGTCGCCTCGCCACAGGTCATGCTCATGCAACTTTCTCCTCAGGATAGAATGCAGGTAATGGTTCGCGACCGAGTATAACGTCAGCTGCCTTTTCCGCCATCATGATTACGGTGGCGTTCAGATTGCCGGTGATCTGGGTGGGGAAGGCGGAAGCATCACAGACCCGCAGGCCCTGTGTTCCCCGAACCCGGAAATCACCATCAAGAACCGCAAGCGGGTCATTATCCACCCCGATCTTTGCCGTGCCGCATGGATGGTGACCGGTATAGGTGGTATTGCGGACAGCTTCCTCGATTTCCACGTCTGTCCTCGCGTCTTTCCAGGGCGCCATTTCACCGGTCAGATACCTGGCAATCTGCGGCTTTGCCATGAGATCCCGCATCATATGAACGCCCTGCACAACCTCATCGAGATCTCGCGGGTCATCGTAATAATTGGCATCGATCAACGGATGAGTGCGTGGATTATCATCTACCAACCGTACAGTGCCCAGTGAACGCGGTCGCTCCTGATTGATATCAATCTGCACACCGGGACGGGCAACTTTGCGCCCCCGAACCAGCATTTTGCGGCCCAGCCATTGCAACAGGGGTGTATTCTCGTCTGCACCGGAAGTGAGATTTTCCTCTATCACCATCGGTGTCATGTAAATCTCCAGCTCCGGCAGAGCCGGGTCCGAAAAAGCATGAAAAATAACGGACGAAAAAAATGCTCCGCCACCGGGGCCCTTCTTGAACAACAGCCAGTCCAGCATCAGTTTTACCGCTTGATCAAACCGCTGGAACCGGGCAAGGCTGAGATCAAGCCGGTCTGACGCATATTGCATGGAAACATCAAGATGGTCGGCCAGATTACTCCCGACACCGGGCAGATCGACCCGTACATCAATTCCTGTTTCAGCAAGGTGATCGGCTGGATCAATGCCCGATAACATCAGGGTCTGCGGCGTGCCGAATGCCCCTTGACACAAGATGACCTCAGCATTTGCACGCAGCTCTTTACCAGACAGGGTTTCGACACCCATCGCACGACTGCCCTCAAACATGACCCGGGCAATCTGGGTATGGGTTAAAATCGTCAGATTGCGGGGTGGGTTGGTCAGATAGGCTATAGCAGACGACTGCCGGATACCGCCATGAACAGTACTGTCCGTGCGGGCAACTCCCGTACGTTCCGGCCCGTTGAAGTCATCAATAAGCCTGTGTCCGGCAGCCTGGGCTGCTTCAACAAAGGCCCGGTCCAGTTCACCAAAGTTCTCCGATTGCTCGGTTTTCAGGGGGCCGGAAGTTCCGTGCCACGGATCACGCCTGTCACGCGCGCACTCAGACCGCAGAAAATAGGGAAGCAAATCGTTGTAACCCCAACCGTTCAGGCCCATCTGACGCCATGCATCATAATCTGCTGGCACGCCACGCATATAAATCATGCCGTTCATGATTGAGGAGCCGCCAAGGCTCTTTCCCCGGGCGTAATATATCTTTCGACCGTTCAACGACGGCTGCGGAATGGTCTCATAACCCCAATCCAGTTTGGGATTCCCGAACACAAACCCATTGCCGGCCGGCATACGAATGAACAGATCGCGTCCCCTGCCTCCAGCCTCGATCAGGCAGACGTTCAAATCCGGATTTTCGCTTAACCATGCCGCGAGTGCACAACCGGCAGAGCCGCCGCCACAAACGATATAGTCGAATGTGGTTTTCATGCAGCCAATTCCCCAAGAATGGCATCCGTCATCGCCTCAGTAGATTTCTGCCCGCCAAGATCAGCGCTTAGATTGCCTTTCTCTAGCGCTGCGATGATCGCCGCTTCAACGCGCTTGTTCACCTCCGGCAGGCCGAATGAATATTCAAACATCATGCCGACCGAGAGGATCATGGCAATCGGATTTGCAATTCCCTGCCCTGCGATATCTGGCGCAGTACTATGAACCGGCTCGTAAAGCCCCGGAACTTTTTCTCCCGGTATCGGACATGCCCTCAGGCAGGCAGACGGCAGCATGCCCAGTGAGCCGGAGACAACAGCAGCAAGATCCGACAGAAAGTCACCAATCAGGTTACACCCCAGTACGACATCAAACGCCTTTGGATCACGCATCATCTGAAAGGCACAGTTGTCAGCGTACATGTGCAAGAGTTCCACATCGGGATAGTCGTTTGCTGTCTCAGTTACGATTTCTCGCCACAGTACATAGGATTCCATGACATTGGCCTTGTCAGCAGAGACAAGTCGGCCGCGTCGTGCCTGTGCCAGTTCGAAACCGGCCCGGGCAATGCGCTGCAACTCTTCTTCATCATAACCTGCCGTGTCATAGGCATAACGTTTGGAAAACCGCGTCTGCCGCCCGCGCGGCTCGGCAAACATCACCCCACCACACATTTCTCGCAGCACCAAGATATCAGCACCATCTGCAAGACCCGGCTTGAAGGGTGTACGCTCACAAAGCGCCTGATAGAAACGGGCAGGTCTCAGACCGCAGTATGTGTCAAGTTCCTTGCGCAACCGCATCAGGCCATCCTGCATTTCCGGACCGCCTTCAACCACAATATCATCCCATTCTGGGCCGCCGACAGCCCCGACAAGAACCGCATCCGCCGCCAATGCAACCTCAATCGTTTCTTCGCGGCAGAACGTTCCGTACCTGTCCCAACAGGCTCCGTGCAGCAGATCGTGCTCTACGTCGATTGAAACATCGGCAATTTCCGCCAGACGCGCACAAACCTTCAAGCCAGCGTCCAGCACTTCCGGCCCAATGCCATCACCCCCGAGTGCAAGTATCCGGTAGTCTGCCATACGTCATTTCCAATAATTCCTGAAACAAACGTAACAGGCTTGAAAAATAGGGAAAACACTGAAAATGTGAATAACAATTATTCTGGTAAGGAATGATATAAATGGAATGGTTGCCGCCGCTTGGGCAGTTCCAGGCATTTGAAGCCGCTGCCCGGCATCGGAGCTTTTCCCGGGCCGCACAGGAATTGAACGTCCAGCAGCCGGCGATCAGCCGACAGATTGCCAATATCGAAAACCTGCTGGAGGTAAGGCTGTTCGTGCGAACCAAGGCGGTTCTCACCCTCACAGAAGAAGGCGAAATCCTCTATTCAGCAGTATCCGACGGATTGGCAGCGATACGAAGTGCGGCGAATGACATCCGCAAGTCCAGCCGCAAAAGCGTAATTACCATCAACGCGGCTATCGGTTTCACAAGCCTTTATCTCCTGCCGCGCATGGCCGAATTTCAGGACCTGTATCCGCACGTCAGTCTCGAAATTGTCACCCGCGATCAGAACCCCGATTATGATGTGAACCAGTGTGACTGCGTCATCATCTTCGGAACAAGTGGTATCCGGGGATTACAATCCCGTATGGTACTGGCAGAAGAGCTCATTCCGGTATGTGCGCCCGGTTTCCTGGCAGGTAATTCCACTCAATCAAAGGAAAGCCTGACTGAATTCCCGCTACTGCATATGTCAAGCAACGATCACAGAGACGACTGGCAACTGTATTTCGCCGGTTCCGGGGTAAGGGTACCCGAGCCGGATTCGCTGAAGCGCATCCTCAGCTATATGGTCTATGTAAGGGCAATTCAGAACGGGGACGGCATTGGCCTGGGCTGGGGCGGAGTAACGGATGATTTGATTGCATCCGGCACACTTGTTCCCGCCTGCAACGATAAGATAAGGACAAATCGCGGATACCACTGTTGCATAACCCGGCGTGGTGAAAGCAATCCGGCTACCCGCACTTTTCTGGACTGGCTTGCAAGTCGTGCTGACAAATCGGACTAGCGGCTCTGAAAGACAGGACTGCTACTGGATCAGGCAATCGCCTTTGCCGCTGCTGCAAATGCCCGGTCCGTCTGCTCCAGATCCGCATCCGTGATCGCCAGTGACGGATAAAGTTTGCCAGGAGACTTGAAGATCCCTTCCTGCCGAAGCACATCGTTGAACTTGGCATTCTTTTCGGCATCTGCCGCCAGAACATCACGATATGTCCGCACATCCCTGTCCGTGAAGACCGCGTCAAACAGGGTTGTATCACCGACGATGCGGTGCGCGACACCGGCAGCATTGAGATGCCCGGCAATCATGTCCATTATCGTCTGACCAATGCCCCGGAGCTTGTCATAAGCACCATCCCGGTTAAGGATTTCCATCGTCTTCAGACCTGCAACAGCCGCAACCGGATTTCCGGACAGGGTACCTAACTGCATGAGCCAGCCATCGGAGCCAACCTTGCCCTTGTCAAAATGGTCCATAACATCCTTGCGTCCGACAATGGCGGCAAGCGGAAATCCGCCGCCTATTACCTTGCCGAGCGTGCAGACATCGGGAGTGACGCCATACAGTTCCTGCGCTCCGCCATAGGAGAACCGGAAGCCGGTTACCACTTCATCAAAAATCAGTACAATGCCATGCTTGTCGCATTCATCACGAATAGCTTGCAAAAATCCGGGCTCCGGCGGAATGATCCGCTGCAGGGGTTCAACGATGATCCCTGCAATCTCGTCTTTGTGTTCAGCGATAAGTGACCGGGCAAATTCCACGTCATTAAAGGGTGCTATCAGCATTTCGTCCCGAACACTTTGCGGTATGCCTGCACTGTCGGGAACCGCCACTGGAAAGTTCACCAATGTCTGAGGCGCAAGCGACATCTGTGCTTCTGCCGACATGCCATGATAGCCCCCCTCGAACTTCATGATCTTGTCCCGTCCGGTAAAAGCGCGCGCCAGCCGCATCGCATACATGTCCGCTTCACCGCCTGTAGACACATAACGCAATTGTTCTGCACACGGCACCGCGCGACAGATTTCCTCGGCCAGCTCAATGGCCTGTGCATTGTTGGCAAAAAACGTCATGCCCTTCGGCAATTGTTCCAGAACCGCTTCCTCGACTTCCTTGTTACCGTGACCCAGCAGCATTGGGCCGGAGCCAATCAGGTAATCGATATATTCATTACCATCCTCATCCCATACGCGGCTTCCCTGACCACGGCTGATGAAGACACCCGGATCAAAATTGCCAAAACCGCCGGCAGGCAGCACAGCTTCAGCACGTTGTTTCCAATTCTGCTGGGTCATGTCATCACTCCAGGTTAAGTTTCGTATCACCAAGGACAGCAGGATCCGGTTCAATCCCAAGTCCCGGCCTATCAGAAAGACCGATCATGCCGTCTTTTCTTGACGGTCCGTTTTCGTCAAGTCTCGGATACACATAGCCGGACAAGTCGCAAACATTAAGGATGCCTCCGGCAGGCGTTGCCAATGCAAGATGAATGGCCGCCGTCGTGGTTATGTCCGAACCCCATGTATCTTCGATGCACATACGGGTACCCATATGCAGACACAGATCCCGCGCCCTGCGCATCGCACTCATGCCGCCGAACTTTGAAAGTTTAAGCGCTACCGCATCCATACAGCCCAAATGATAGGCCTTTAACAGAGAAGCAATGTCATAGGCGTTTTCATCGATTTTCATCGGCAAACCACTTGCGCTGCGGACATTTGCACATTCTTCCAGGGTTGCGCAGGGTTGCTCTAGCATCACGTCCAGATCCATGACGGCCCGGGCAACCCGGGTTGCATCCAGCTGAGAGGCACCGCAGTTCCAGTCACCGTAAACCAGCGGACCCTTGCCAACAACCTCACGGATTTTGCGCAGGCGCGCGACATCCTTTTCCCAGTCATTGTCGGCGCCCAGTTTTACCTGAAACTGGCACATGCCCTGTTGTTGCGCGCTGCGGGCAATCCTCACCATTTCATCGGGTTCAACACAGGTGATGGAGTGATACAGAGGCAGGCTTTCATTCTGCCTGCCACCCAGAAGTGCATAAAGGGGCAGACCTGCCGCTTTTGCGGTCAAATCCCACAGAGCGGTATCGATGGCGGACTTGGCATAAAAATGCCCCTGCAGATGATTTTCCAACCGGTTCATCAGGGCTTCCGGGCCAATTGGCTCAGCTCCCAGAAGTACGTCTGCCATCTCCATAACCGCCGGTGCCACGCCATCCGCATAGGCAGGCAGGTAATGCGGTATCGGACAGACCTCTCCCCATCCTTGCAGACCCTGATCGGTTTCCAGACAAAGCACAACCGTGTCGACGGTATCACAGACCTTGCCATCCGACATGTAATAGGTCTCGTGGCTCGAAAGCGGTACTGTCCAGAGTTTTATGCCGGTTATCTTCATCTATTCATAAACCGCGACCGGGTCTCCAAGAACGGCTTCATCCGGCGTTACCCCCAGACCAGGTGTGTCATCAATGGTAATATGACCATCCACACATCTGGGGCCACTGCCTGGTGCAACGTCCAATGTGAGCATGTCCTGGCACGACCAGCCGGCACGGATAAACTCCTGCGGAATGGATTGTGCGAGATGAGCAGCTTCCGTGTCCGCCATTACCGAACCGCCGGTTGCCATGACAAATATCTGTATGCCATGGGCCATGGCGACATCGCGCATCCGGCGCGCCTTGGAAAGGCCGCCGACACGGTTGATCTTAATCCCGAACACATCCGCAATTCCTTCACGCGCAATCCGGCAGGCATCCTGCAGGGTTACAAGCGTTTCATCCACACTGATCGGTGAGGTGGTGACCTTGCGGATTTCGGCAATATCGTCGAGGGTTTCGCCCGGCTGTTCGAAGGTTACACCGAGATCAGCCACCGCATTCATGACAATGCTGGCCTCGCGTCGCGTCCAGGCCCGGTTGACATCATATAGGATGATTTCACCGGGACGGCGGTTTTCTTCCAGATGCCGTATGCGCTCGATGTCCTTGTCCGTGTCACTGCCGCCAACCTTGGCAGAATGGGCCACATATCCCATATCCCGGTAATTGTTGATGATGTTCATCATGTAGTCCGGCTCACCGGAAGAAACAGAAGTGGCCGCCGGCGTTCCATTCTCGCGCTTGCCACCAAGCAGATCGGCAATCGGCATTTCAGTCACCTTGCCGAGAATATCCCAGCAGGCGAGGTCTACCGGTGACTTGGCATAAAGGTGGCCAGGCAGACACAGATCCATGGCCCTCTCCACAAGTTCGATCTTTCGCGGATCCTGACCCAGGATAACCGGCGCCATGGTTTCCAGCCCGGCACGAATGCCCGGCCCGTGGGCAGGCACATATGTGTGACCCCAGGGTGTCCCCTCTCCCCATCCGATTACTCCGGCATCGGTTTCGAGTTTCACAAATGTCGCGTCAAGCACCTCAAACAGCAACCTGCCACCGGACAGCCAGTACGGGTCTTTCAGCGGCAGGTTTTTCTGATAGACCGAAATTCTTGTAATCTTCATTTAAGCTCAACCTCGACAAAGGACATGGGAATATTCCCGTTATTGATTACATTGTGCTGAACGCCCTTGTCACGGCGATAGCTCTCGCCGGCGGACACATCCACCATTCGCTCATTGCCACCCGGTTCCTCAAGCAGCATCGCGCAATCCGTGACGGCGGTAATTACATAATCGAAACCGTGCTCATGCCATCCGGTTTCCGCGCCCGGTTCAAAATCAAAACGGGTTACCCGCACCCGCTCGTCATCTATCATCCTGGTCGCAACTGCCTGTGGTCTCGTCATGCTTCTTCTCCGAAGCTTGCAATCGCATCACCCAGAGCCTCAAAATCCGGTTCAACTCCCATACCCGGCACATCCGGCGCATAGAATTTTCCGTTCTCGATGCGATGCTGGCTGATGCCGGTCGGCAAGGAGACATAATTCTCAAGATCGGTGGTATTGAAAAGGAACTCCGATGGCGTCGATGTCGCCAGTTGCGAAAGGGCGGCTGTGTTGATTTGCCCGCCCCAGCTGTCTTCACAGACGACCGGGTACCGGTTGTCGACAAGAAAGTCGCGCATGCGCTTTGCCTTGGACAGACCGCCCACATTGGAGATTTTCAGGCAGACGATATCAGCGCCATGGTCGGCAACTATCCTGTGCGCCACTTTCATGTCGGTGACGCATTCATCCAGCTCCATCGGCAAATCAATTGCTTTCCTGAACTGTTGGCATTCGTCATAGGTCTTGCAGGGTTGCTCCACGACATAATCTAGATGTCTTGTCGCTCGCCCCACCCTCAATGCATGATCCACCCGCCAGCCCTGATTGGCATCAGCAATTGCCGTTTCGTGGGATTTGATAAGCGGAACCGCCTCCAGAATACGGTCGATATCGGCTGCCCAGTCACAGCCAACCTTTACCTGAAACTGCCCATACCCCTGATCGCGCAGGGCGTTCAGATCCTTCTTGGTCGATTCAATATCCTTCTGCGGCGCCACCTGGTACAATGGCGCACCATCGGTAAGCCTGCCACCCATCAGCATCCAGACCGGCTGTTCTGTCGCCTTGCCGAGAATATCCCAGCAGGCCGCATCAAACGGGGCCTTGGCGTATCCATGCCCGCCAATCGTGTTGTCCATCAGGCGTTCGATATGCCCAACCTGGCGCGGATCTTCACCCAGCAGCACCGGCGCCAGCAGACGGGCGGCAGCTTCCACTCCCTCGGAATGGGCACCCATGTAATTTTCCCCGCAGGGACAGAATTCACCACATCCGGAAATGCCCGCATCCGTGTCAATCACGACGACGGAAGTCATGGCTATATCAATTACGTTTCCCGCCCCCCAGACATAGGTTCCACCGACATAGGGCAGCGCTTTCTTGTAGATTGAAATACGCGTAATCTTCATCCGTTCAACCTGTCTGTAAGTACGGGCTTGACGCTCATGTCTCCACGCCACTGAACCCAGGCCAGCACACCTTTTTCGTGGGTCTGCATGTTATGCGGCTGGTTCTCCTGATGAAATACGGTATCACCGGGCCTCAGCATTTTCGGTGCGTTGCCCTCGGTTGCAAACTCCGCCTCACCGGCCAGGATAAAGTAGATTTCCTCGGCCGGGTGATGGTGCCAGGGATAGTATAGACCACCGGGCGTATACACGATGAATCCCCGGGTCGACTGGCAGTCAAAATGACCTTCCCATCCGAAAAGCTCATAACAACCAAATTTCGCGAGAAAATCCGCACCGATATTCGTGTTCTTGTAAGTTTCGCGCCAACGCGCGTCATCCTTGGCAGCGAGCAACGCCTCCTTGACTGAATCAAACCGGCCAGGCGACAGGCTTTCATCTTCGGCAAACAGATCGGCGGGATCAATGTAATTGGGTTCCAGTTCCCGCCAGGCCAGTTCGTCAGAAGACGGAAAAGCGTGAAAATCGGTAAGGGCAGGCTCGGCCTCATAAAAACCCTTGACCTCCTGCAATGCCTTTTCAAAGATTTCCCGTGTCATGCCCTTTTCCACTACATGGTTACAACGATGTTACCGGTATGTTTTTTGTCAATAAAGGCGCGCTGTGCATCATGCAATTCTTCCAGTGGGTAAGTCGCCGCGAGCATCGGCATGATTTCACCCGCCTCAATGTATCGCACCAGATTCTGGAACGTTCCCGGCTGAAAAATCGTATTGCCGTAAAACACCAGATCCTTGAGATACATGGTTCGCAAATCAAGTTCGACAATCGGACCGGCAATTGCTCCCGAACAGGTATAACGCCCACCCCGCGACAGGGTTTCAAGAAGTGCACCGAACTGACTGCCTCCGACAACATCTGCCACGACACTCACCGTATCCTGCCCGATGGCACTTTTCAGGGCTGCTTTGAGGTCGTCAGGTTGGCGCGGCAGAATTGCAGTTGGATTGAGCTTTTGCACATCTGCGTGTTTGGCTTCCGACGCCATTGCAATGGTTCTTGCGCCGCGCCGGTTGGCAAGCTGAACGAGGGCTGACCCAACCCCGCCCGAAGCCCCGGGAATCAAAACCGTGTCACCTGCTTCAACGCCTGCCCTAACGAGCATGTTTTCTGCCGTCGAATAGGCAACCGCCACAGTCGCCAGCTCTGCATCGCTCCAGTTCGCATACACCACACAGATATTGCGATGATCGACAACAAGATAGTCGGCGAAACCACCGTCCACCGCAGAGCCAAGATACCCGCATTTGTAATGGTTCATGGGTTCATCCCAGTCGCGCACAATCGTGTCGACAAGGCACTGCTTGCCGACCAGTGCCGAATCTACCCCCTCACCAACTGCAGCCACCACACCAGCAGCGTCGCCTCCCTGGATACGGGGGAACTCGATGCCGCCGTCCCAGCCGCCATCTTCATCACTTGTATCATCATAGGCTCCACCGGTGGTAGCTTCGGTTACCCCTATGGAATACCAGCCGGTTCGCGTGTTAACGTCAGTATTGTTGAGGCCGCATGCTTTCACCTGCACCAGCACCTCACCGGGGCCCGGTTTTGGCGTCGGCCAGTCATCGTGGAATTTAAGGACGTTGAAATCCCCGTGTCCATGAAGGACGAAGGCTCGCATGGTTTCAGGAATATTGCTCATATATCTGTCCTCGGCAGATGGCTTTCCGGATCGTAAGCCGGTGCGCCCAATACTTCAGCTTTGCGCTCTTTACCCATAATGACAACCTCAAGATCGGTTCCCGGTTCCGCAGCTTCCGGCTTTACGTAAGCAAACGCAAGAACCTTCCCAACGGAATGGCCATAGGCGACGGAACTCGTCGTTCCGACCACTTTGCCGCCCATCATGACGGCTTCACCACCGTGCCCGTCTGCCTTGCCGTCTCCTTCAATGCCCAAATAGGCACATACCCACGGAAGTTTGTTCGACTGCATGGACGCAACGGTTGCATCCTTGCCCAGAAACTCTCCCTTGTCGACTTTGACAAACCGCATGACATCGGCTTCCGGCAGGGTAACCTCATTGGTAAGTTCGCCTGCACCCTTGAAGCCTTTTTCCATCCGCATGATGTTCATAGCAAAGGAACCATAATCAACAATGCCGTGCGGCTCGCCCGCAGCCCATAAGGCATCATAAACGGCCAGTGCACTTTCACGGGGGATGTGAAATTCCCAGCCAAGCTCTCCCGCATAAGACATCCGGAAAGCCCAGAGCCTGTGTCCGGCAACCTCTATTTCCTGTGCACTCATCCAGCGGAAATTCGTATTGTCCAGAGGCGCGTCCGTGCAGGCGGCAAGGACATCGCGCGCCTTTGGTCCGTTGAGTGTGATGGCAGACCATTCGTCGGAACGCTTGATCACGTCCACACTTTCATCATTCCGGTTCTGATTGAGGTGATCCAGCAGGCGCTGTTCGAAGAAGGCGGCACATACAAGATAGAACCGGTCTTCCGCCAGCCGCACGATGGTCACCTCAATTTCAATCCGCCCCCGGCGGTTGAGCAAGTGTGTCAGGATGATGCCACCGGTTTTCCTCGGCAGTTTATTTGCAACCAGCCCCTCCAGAAAGGTTTCTGCATCGGGGCCAGCGACTTCAACCTTTGTGAAAGCCGAGATATCCATGATGCCCGCATTCTCGCGAACAGCCCGGACTTCGGCGGCTAGAACATCGTGCAGTTCATTACGCTTGAAGGAATAATAGTCTCGTTGCTCAATTTCACCTTTGGCAAACCAGCGCGGCCTTTCGTGGCCGAACACCTCTTCATAGACCGCGCCTTTCTCCTGCAATCGCTCATACATCGGGGATGGCTTGATCGGACGTCCATCAAGGCGATTGAAATGAGGAAAGGGAATTTCGTGACGCAGACAATAATCTTCCTTGGCCTTGGTAACCTGCCACTCTTTCTGGGCGTAATTGCCGAAGCGGCGCGGATCAAATTCGCGCATGGAAATATCTGCTGCACCATGCACGATCCAGCGTGCCAGCTCGCGGCTGAGGCCAGGCCCCCAGCCAATTCCGATTTGGGTGCCGCAACAGCACCAGTAATTTTTCACACCCGGTGCCGGGCCGATCATCGGGTTACCGTCCGGTGGGTGGGAGATGGCCCCATGCACTTCGCGTTTGATGCCCAGTTCAGCAAAGATCGGCATGCGTTCCATCGAGTTTTCAAGCCATGGCATAATCCGGTCGTAGTCTGCCTCAAAAAGCTCGTTCTCCGCTTCCCAGGGGCAATGATCTTCCCAGACGGAATTCGGATTCTCTTTTTCATAGATTCCGATAAGCCCTGATTTCTGTTCCATACGAATGTAACCGGAGACCATTTTGTCATCCCGGATGACAGGCAACTCTTTCTCCAGTTCCAGGAATTCCGGCACCGTATCAGTGACAAGATAGTGGTGCGTCATGGACGTCATTGGCAACAGAAGGCCAGACCATTCTCCCATCTGGCGAGCGTAGGTGCCACCTGCATTGACCACGTGTTCGCAGGTGATATCTCCAAGTTCGGTTGAAACCCGCCACTCGCCGGTCGGTAATTGCTTGATGTCGGTTGCCCGGCAACGCCGAATAATTTTTGCACCCAATTGGCGCGCACCGATTGCCATTGCATGGGTTGGGCCCGCCGGGTCGACATGGCCGTCATCCGGTGTATGCAAGGCACCAAGCACGCCATCAAGATTATAGAACGGATGCAGTTCTGCAATTCTTTCCCGGTCAACCAGCTCAATGTTGAACCCGAGCGAACGACCAACAGACAATGTGTGTTTCAACCAGTCCATTTCGTCTTCGGTATAGGCCAGCCGGAAGGATCCGCACCCGTGCCAGGTACTTGACTGTCCCGTCTCTTCTTCCAGAATTTTTGAATACAGGTTGATATTATAGTCCACACACTTGCCGAGGCCAAAGCTGGACGTTGAGTGCGTGATCTGACCGGCCGCATGCCAGGTTGAACCGGAGGTAAGTTCCGCCTTTTCCAGCAGAACCACATCCTTTCCCCAACCTTCATGGGCGAGATGATAGGCAAGTCCGCACCCCATGATGCCGCCTCCGACAATAACAACGCGCGCGTGGGAGGGAAGTTTGGAAGTTGTTTCTTCTGACATGGGAAAGTTCCGCTATTGCAAAAAATCAGTTTGCAAAATAATCAAACAATTGTACAATCGTCAACCATGAATGACATGATTGTACCAAAAGAGAGTGAAACCAGCAGCCAGACAGTCCTTAGCGACCTGGCAACCCAGCTCGAATCCCTCACTCCCGAACTGCGAAAAGCAGCAGCCTATGTGCTGGAAAACCCCCGCGATGTAGGGGTGAGTTCTATTCGCGAGATTGCCGATGCAGCCAAGGTAAAGCCAAATACATTTGTGCGCATGGCGCGCGAAGCGGGCTTTGAAGGGTACGAGGATTTTCGCGAACCGTTCCGCGAGGCTATCCGCCGTGGTACGGCGAGTTTTCCCGATCGTGCCCGTTGGCTTCAGTCGATTCGCCAGCGCGGTCAGTTGGGCGAGCTCTATGCCGATATGGTAGCCAGCACCCTCTCGAACATAGAAACCACGTTCGGCGGCATCAAAGAAACAACCCTTAAAGAAGCGGCCGAGGCAATCTGGGCGTCACGCCAGACCTATACATTGGGTGTCGGGGTTAACTCCGCCAACGCCCATAATTTCACCTATCTCGCCTCAACCGGCATGGTGCAGTTTCATGCCATACCCAAGCCCGGAAGCACTGCAACCGACGATCTGGCCTGGGCGGACGAACGCGACGTGCTGATTGCGATATCCTGCAAACCCTACCGCCGCGAAGTGGTTGAGGCGATTGCCATTGCCCGTGACCAGGGCATGAAAATTATCGGTATTTCGGACAGCCCTGCGTCGCCCATTATTACCGCAAGTCATTTCGGCTTTGTGATCGCTGCCGATACGCCGCAGTTTTTTCCATCTTCGGTTTCAACCATAGCCCTGCTGGAAACCCTGCTGAGTTTCGTGATTGCATCGGCCAGCCCGGAAATTGTTGACCGTGTCGATCTGTTCCACAAGCGCCGGCATCAACTGGGCATTTACCAGGACGAAATCTGATGAATGAGACTGTAAAACCCCTACGCTCTCTTGACGCCAGGTACTATACCGACCCGGAAATCTATCGCATGGAGCAACGCGGTTTGCTTGCCCGCACCTGGCAGTTTGCCGGGCATGCGAGCCAGGTCGAGAACCCGGGCGACTATTTCTCTTTTTCCATTGCAGGCGAAAACCTCTTCTGCATCAGAGGCAAGGACGATGAAATACGGGCCTTTTACAATGTCTGCCAGCACCGGGCGCACGAACTCGTCACTGGTGATGGCAATTCCAAGCTACTGGTTTGTCCGTATCATGCTTGGACTTATGAACTGACCGGAAACCTGCGTTCGGGACCGAATGTTAAATCCGTTCCCGGTTTTGATCGCACCGAAATCTGCCTTACTCCGGTGCGACTTGAAAACTTCAACGGGTTCCTGTTCGCCAATCTCGACCCGGATGCAAAACCGATGGACGAATGGTTCCCCAATGCCCGCAAGGAATTATCGAGCTGGGTGCCTAACATGGAAGCGCTGAAACCTGTCAAATGGGTGGAAATACCGGAAAACTGCAACTGGAAAGTCTCGGTAGAAAACTATTCCGAGTGCTATCACTGCTCGCTCAACCATCCGACATTTTCAACCGGTGTTGTCAAACCGGAAACCTATGACATACAGCCGGAAGGCTATATCCTGCGCCACCGCACAGAATGCCAGAACCTCGATGATATGACCTATCCGATTGATCTGGAATCGAACGAATTCGCCGGCCAGTATTCCTCCTGGTTCTTATGGCCGATGTTCTCGTTCCAGGTTTATCCCGGCAACGTTCTGAACACTTATCACTGGCGTGCGGTCGATGCCGACCATGTCGTTGTCTGGCGCGGCTGGTATACAGTTGATGGAGTCAAATCCGATGTTATTACCGATCTCGCCAAACAGGATCGCGAAACAACCGTGGAAGAAGACATCCATCTGGTGGAATCCGTTCAGCGCGGTCTTAAATCGCGCGGCTATGTGCCCGGTCCGCTGGTGCTGGATCCCAATTGCGGTGTCAGTTCCGAGCATTCGATCCGAGCACTGCAGCAATGGATGCGTGAAGCGGTGGACGGATGACGCGACACCAAAGCCAAAACTGATCCATTTCGCAACCAATCGTGATCCAAACGCCGACCAAAGCTGGGCCAATTTTGGAGACCTTGCGTGTTCTCACCCAAAAAAGCGGTGGTTCAGGTCACACCGCTTCCAGTGCAACAGCAATGCCCTGACCCACACCGATGCACATGGTTGCGAGCGCCAGTTTGCCTTTTTTCTCGCTCAGTTCCAGAGCCGCAGTTCCGGTAATTCGTGCACCTGACATGCCAAGCGGATGGCCAAGCGCAATTGCACCACCGTTTGGATTGACGTGTTCGGCTGCCTCGTCAATGCCAAGCTGGCGAAGAACAGCAAGGCCCTGAGAGGCAAAAGCCTCGTTCAATTCTATCACATCAAAATCAGACGGTTGGATCCCAAGTTGATGGCAGAGTTTTTGTGTGGCCGGGGCTGGTCCGATACCCATAATACGCGGCTCAACGCCGACCGCTGCGCCTCCCATCACCCGCGCAATCGGTGTAAGGCCATGTTTTTTCGCTGATTCCTCACTGGCTATAATCAGCGCGGCCGCCCCGTCGTTGACACCAGAGGCATTACCGGCCGTAACGGTGCCGCCATCGCGAAACGGTGTCGGCAGGCTGCCCAGCTTATCCAGGGTAGTCGTCCTTGGGTGTTCGTCTGCATCCACGACAACAGGCTCTCCCCGGCGTTGGGGAATCCCGACCGATACAATCTCTTTTGCAAGGCGGCCGTTTGCCTGTGCTGCTGCTGCTTTTTCCTGGCTCCGCAACGCAAAAGCATCCTGATCAGTCCGGCTGATCTGGAAATCCTCGGCTACATTTTCCCCGGTTTCCGGCATGGAATCGATCCCGTACTGCTTTTTGAGAACCGGGTTCACAAACCGCCAACCGATTGTAGTATCATAAATTTCCGCGTTTCTGGAAAACGCCGAATGGGCTTTGGGCATAACGAACGGCGCCCGCGACATGCTTTCAACACCAGCGGCAATCACCAGTTCCGCCTCTCCCGATTTAATGGCTCGCGCAGCATCAATCACAGCATTCATGCCCGAACCGCAGAGCCGATTCAGGGTAACTGCGGGCAGGGATTGCGGAAGGCCCGCCAGCAAAACCGCCATCCGCCCGACATTGCGGTTATCCTCACCGGCCTGATTGGCGCATCCCATGATCAGATCGTCGACTGCCTCCCAATCGACTGAGGTATTTCTTTCCTTAAGGGCATGCAAAGGCACGGCGGCAAGGTCATCAGTCCTTACCGCAGAGAGCGCACCGCCAAACCGTCCGATCGGAGTACGTACATAATCACAGATAAAAGCGTCGGTCATAATGTTTCCCGGTAGTCATGAAAGATGAAAAACGTGCTTGATGTTGTTAGTTACATTTTGTGCAGATAAAAAATAGGCAATTCGTTCAATTGGCAACCGGGGGAGGTGAAATTCAACATTTATGCGCCTGCCAGACAACAGGCACTATAATTCAGATTGTCATTGAACTGTTGACGAACTAAGAATCAACTTTCTTGAAATGGAGGAGATAACAGTGAAAAATCTATCCAAACTTCTGGTCAAAGTGGGTGCCACTGCACTTTTGACCACCATGGTTGCAGCTTCTGCCTACGCGCAGGAAGTAACCCTGAAAATGCACCAGTTCCTGCCGCCGCAGGCAAATGTTCCCAAACTGGTTCTGGATGTCTGGGCCGACAAGGTCGAAAAAGCTTCCGATGGCCGCATCGATGTCCAGCATTTTCCTTCTATGCAATTGGGCGGCAAACCACCGGAACTCATGGATCAGGCGATTGACGGTGTTGCCGACGTCATCTGGACGGTTGTGGGCTACACTCCAGGCCGTTTCCCACGGACAGAGGTTTTTGAGCTACCCTTCATGATGACCGACGCCGGTGCGGTTTCACGTGCCTACTGGCAGATGTTCGAAACCCACATGAAAGATGCTGACTTCAAGGATCTTAAAATTCTCGGAACCTGGGTGCATGGACCAGGGCTCATTCACGCAAACAAGCCGATCCGTGAAGTAGCGGATCTCCAGGGAGTAAAAGTACGCGGTGCTTCGCGCACAGTTACCACCCTGTTTGAAAACTTCGGCGCTACTTCCGTCGGCATGCCGGTTCCCGCAGTACCGGAAGCACTATCCAAAGGCGTGATCGATGCAACCACCATCCCGTGGGAAGTAACGGCTGCACTCAAGGTACCCGAATTGGTGAAAAATCATACGGAATTCTCTAACAAAGCGCTTTACACCGTGACTTTCGTACTCGCCATGAACAAGGCCAAATACGAAAGCCTGCCGGACGATCTTAAAAAGGTAATTGACGACAATTCCGGCGAGGAATTCTCGGTATTTGCCGGTGAAACCCAGGCCGGTGCTGACGGCCCTGCACGCGAAAAAGCGGTTGCTGCTGGCAACAACATCATCACTCTGACGGATGAAGAGGTTGCCAAATGGCGGGAAGCTGCACAGCCGGTCTACGACAAATGGATCGCTGACATGGATTCCCGTGGTATTGACGGCAAGGCCCTGATCGCGAAAGCCCAGGAGCTCATCAAGAAATATTCCAAATAAACAACAATTGAGGAGCGGAATAATAATCCGCTCCTCCTATGATGGTTGTCCAGCGGGAATGTTCTGCCCCGCGATCTTGAAGGCCGGAAAGTCCTCGAAGACCCAGCCGTTCTTGAGCGTGTCGTAGATGATCGCGAGCAGTTTACGTGCGGTCGCGATGATCGCCTTGCCGGCCCCGCGCCTGGCCTTGATGCGTTGGTAGAAGGCATTGAGGTAGCCCGAGTATCGGATGGCAATGAGCGTGCACTGAACCAGCGTGGTGCGCATCAGCTTGTTGCCGCGTTTGGTGATCCGCCCCCGGTTGTCGGTTTCGTTCGACTGGCTGACGCGCGGGACGATGCCCACATAGGCAGCCAGCTTGTCGGCGTCCTCGAAGTCATCGACGTTGCCGATCCCCGACAGGAGCACGGCCGCCGAGCGCGGACCGATGCCCTTGATTGAGACGAGGCCGTCGTAGCCATCCAGTTCCCGGGCGGCCTCTTCGATCGCACCGTCCAGTTCGCCAATCGTCGCCATAAGCCTCAGCGCCTGGTCGCGCAGGGCCTTCAACTCGACCTGTTCCAGTGTCGAGAACCGGCCGACCTCCAGAGCATTGAGCCGCCGCTTCGAGCCCAGGCTTTCCTTCTTCAGCTTGACGCCGTGGCGCGTGTGCAGCGCATGGATCTTGTTGATGAGCCGGGTGCGCTGCTTGACCAGAAGATCGCGCGTGTGGGTGAGTGACGCCAACTCGCTCTCGGCAACCGTCTTCACACGCGTCTCGGGCAGCATGTCCTTCGACAGGAAGAAGGCCAGTGCCCGGGCATCGTTCCTGTCCGTCTTCTTCACCGACTTGCGGATCACGCCGAACTGCCTCGGGTTGACCACGACAACACGGCCGACGCAAGCGACCACCTCGTCACGAAACCAGGCCGAATTGCCCGTCGCCTCCACGGCAATCTCGTCGTCCGCATCAAGGCTCAGGCAGAACCGTTCCAGATCGGCCGCTGCCAGCTGGTAGGTTTCAAATATCTCGCTGCCGTCAGCTTCAAGCCGGCAGACCGTGAAAGACGTCGTGTGAAGATCGACACCGATAAAGGACATGGCTAAACTTCTCCCGTTGGTGAGCGGCGGAACCCTGACAAGGGTGTGAACGGCCACGCCAAACTCCTATACGAGGTCACCGGACCGAACCGGGCCTCACGCTGGTCGTTCAGATACAGGCGGCGGGTAATCTCCTTTACAGGGTCGCAATGCCCTAAGATGACATCCAGCCTGCAGCCTATCCGCCTCTCCCAGCACTCTATCCGAGTCGGGATGCATGACCGCTCACACCCCATTCATGCCATCTCCTTTTTGCCTTGTCCTGCAAGTGCTACAAACACGTACTGCTGCATACAAGGTGATTGGGGACAATGAACAAATTCATGCATCTGCTGGCCCGTGGCATGGCCCTTTTCGGAGGGGCTATTCTGCTGTGCCTGATCATCATTACCTGCAATTCGGTTGCCGGAAGAATTCTCAACACATTGGGCCATACCGAAACACTTAAGGAATCCCTGCCTGCAATCAGTAGTTTCCTGACCAAGTTCGGGCCTATTGTCGGTGATTTCGAACTGGTCGAAGCGGGTGTCGCTTTTGCCATTATGGCTTTTCTGCCCTGGTGCCAGTTGAACCGGGCTCATGCCACGGTTGAATTGTTTACCGGATTTCTGCCTGCCCGATTCAACCAAATCCTGGCTTTGCTGTGGGAGGCTCTGTTTGCCTTCGTTCTCGTTATAGTCACCTGGCGCCTTTATGTCGGAACAACTGACAAAATGCGTTACGGAGAGACAACGTTTCTGCTCCAGTTCCCGGTCTGGTGGGGATATGCCGCCTGTGCAGCTGCGGCGGCGGTAGCCTGTGTCGTGGCCATCTACTCAACATGGCTTCATGCAACCGAACTGATGTCTGACGAAAGCAGGGATGATGCAGTCGGTGGAGGGGTTGCGGAATGAGTAACCTCGAAATTGGCATGCTTTCCATGCCGGTTCTTTTGCTGCTGATTTTTTTGCGCATGCCTATCGGCCTTGCCATGCTGGTATGTGGTCTTGGCGGCACCATGTGGATTACCGGCGGTTCGCTCGTCGTACTTGCCAAGCTCAAAAACGAAACCTATTCAACCTTTTCGAACTATTCCTTGTCTATCGTTCCGTTGTTTCTGCTCATGGGACAGTTTGCAACGCTGGGGGGCATGTCGACTGCCCTGTTCAAAGCGGCAGAAACCTGGCTGGGCCATAGAAAAGGTGGCGTGGCAATGGCGTCTGTCGGAGCCTGTGCGGGTTTTGGAGCTATTTGCGGTTCTTCACTTGCAACCGCTGCCACTATGGGACAGGTGGCTTTGCCGGAACTCAAACGGTACGGATATTCAGGCGGTCTTTCAACCGCTACACTGGCGGCAGGCGGCACGCTTGGCATTCTCATCCCGCCCTCCGTGGTTTTGGTGATTTATGCAATCATCACCGAACAGAACATCGCAAAAATGTTTCTGGCAGCCTTCATTCCGGGCCTGCTTGCGGCCCTTGGATACATCATCACCATCTCCGTGGTGATGCGGCTCAATCCGGGCAACGCACAACTGCGTGAGCGAGTTCCCTATGGCGAGCGCTTCAGGGCGCTGTTTGATGTCTGGCCGGTACTGCTGGTATTTCTTCTGGTCGTTGGCGGTATCTATCTTGGCTGGTTCACACCGACGGAAGCCGCGGCAATCGGCGCAGCCGGTACTGCGATCATCGCCTGGCGAAACAAGGGGCTGACCAAGAGCTCATTGTCAGAAGCAATCCTCGCTACAGCCAAAAACACAGCCATGATTTTCATCATCATTCTGGGAGCCGGGTTTTACAATTCATTTCTCGCGCTCTCCCAGGTACCACAGGAAATTTCCGGCTTTATCGTTGAACAGGGGTTCAACCCGTGGCTGATCCTGATCATCATCCTGTGCCTATACCTGATTTTCGGCTGTGTCATGGATTCCCTTTCCATGATCCTGCTGACGGTCCCCATATTCTTTCCGATCATATCGGTTCTGGAATTCGGTCTGACCATCGAGGAAACCGCAATCTGGTTCGGTATACTGGTACTGATTGTTGTCGAGGTGGGCCTGATCACGCCGCCGGTCGGCATGAACCTGTTTGTCATTAATGCCATGGACAGAAGCACACGCATCGTTGAAACTTATCGTAATGTCTTTCCGTTTGTCATGTCGGATATCATCCGGACCGGCATCCTGATTGCATTTCCGGGAATTACCCTGTTTCTGTTGCGAATGTTTTACTGACCAGCAATCGGGAGGAGAAAATGACACAAGCCAACGAAAATGCCGCCCTCCATTTTGTTGATCGGCATGCCTCTGGCCCGCTTGGCGACAAGGCGGTATTTATCGAGGCAGATGGTGCCCAGCGCACCATGACCTATGCCGAGCTTGCCCATGAAAGTGGGAAGATGGCCGAATTTTACGAGGCAAACGGTATTCACCGGGAAGACCGGGCGGCAGTTCTTGTGCTGGACCAGATTGAATTCCCGGTGATATTCTGGGGCAGCCTCAAGGCAGGGGTTGTGCCAGTCGCCATAAACACGCTTTTGGCCAGCGATGTGTATGACGCAATCCTTCGCGACAGTCGGGCACGCATACTGTTCGTATCCCAGGCTCTGCTTGCGATTGTCGAACCGGTGCTGAAAGACAATCCCTATCTCGCAAAAGTGTTTGTGATCGGAGATGATGCAGGTGCACATGAAACGTTCACAGGCGCTTTGGACAAATACCAGTCACGCGAAGCACTACATGTCACGGGCGAGGAATCGGCATTCTGGTTGTACTCCTCCGGATCCACCGGGCAACCCAAAGGTGTACGCCACGTTCATTCCAGTCTGAAATACACTGCCGACACTTATGGTGCACAGGTACTCGGCATAGAAGAGGCAGACACCGTGTATTCAGCGGCAACGTTCTTTTTCGCCTACGGCCTCGGCAACGCCATGACGTTCCCTATGTCTGTGGGTGCAACCACTATCATTCTGGCCGGACGACCGACACCGGACTCGGTTACCGAAACGCTCAATACGTACAAACCATCTGTCTTTTGTGGCGTCCCGACGCTTTATGCCGCCCTTAGAGCGTGTTCGCATCACGTGAATTCACAGCCGACTGCCCTGAAGAAATTCCGGCACTCCATTGGCGTGAACATATGGCAGACCTCTCCGATTGCCTTCCAGACATCATCGAAGGTTCTGGCGCCTGCCTTCCTCAGATGAGCCTTGAGCTTCGAAAAGGCCATTTCAATGGCATTGAGATCTGGGGAATATTTCGGCAGGAACAAAAACCATGCGCCGATATCTCGCAAGATCTGCTCGGCTTTTTCGCTCTTGTGAGCGGCTAGGTGGTCAAGGATTACGACATCTCTCTTTTCCAGTTCTGGCGCCAACTGTGTCTCAACATAAATCTCAAAGATTTCTTTGGTCATGGCCCGGTCAATAACCCAGGGCGCAACCAGTCCATGACTGCGCAGGCCTGCGATAAGTGTCTGCTTCTTCCAGTGGCCATGAGGGACAAAATCTATGAGGCGCTCTCCTGTTGGGGCCCATCCAGTTTGCTTGGCCATTTTGGTGTTTGTGGACGTCTCATCAATGAAGACAAGTTTTTCAATCGACCGATTCAAAAACGGAACACGCCTTGTCTTCCAGAGTTCGCGGTCTTTTTTCACGTCGATGCGGTGTTGCTCCTTGGCATAAATAGTCTTTTTTTATGCGACAACCCGAAACTGCGCACAACATGCCAGACAGGCGAATGATGGACATTGAGGTTGAATTTTTCGTTCAGCTCCGCACAAAGCTTACGGATTGTAATGTCCTTTTGTTCATCAACCCGTTTTCGAAGCCAGTCTTTATAGGGTGAAAGCTTGCCATGGCCTGTTTTTCCCGGGTTATGTTTTGGAGCAAGCGAGCCAGTTTCACGTTTCAACTTCACCATATCATTCACAAATTTGACGGAGACTTTGAAATGGGCAGCCGTTCCACGATGAGTGTGGCCTTCTTCTACATGAGCTACAACACGTTTACGCAATTCAATCGGATGGGGCTTGGGCATTGAAAATCCTTGGCTTCGAACCGAATCAGGTCACCCCAATCAGAATCATATTCGCGCACGGAAAGAAACTGAATCTACTCGACACAAACACGCTCTAATGCGCATCTTGAAGGAGGAAAGGCGAAACTGGAAGTCAACCTTCGACGGTGTATTTCTGCCGGCGAGGCCCTGCCCGCTGAAGTCGGCAAGGATGTAAGTAACAACGAAGTCGGAGAACTGCTCGTGAATGGCGATTCTGCAGCGGCGGATTATTGGAACCAGCGTGAAAAGAGCCGTGCAACCTTTGAAGGCGTATGGACACGCACCGGAGACAAATATGAACGTCGCGAGGACGGTCGTCACATCTATTGCGGAAGAACCGATGACATGTTCAAGGTTTCGGGGATTTGGGTTTCACCGTTTGAAGTCGAGCAATCGATTTCGTCCCATCCCGACGTACTTGAATCCGCCGTTGTCCCGGCAAGGGATGATGAAGATCTGGAAAAACCCAAGGCATTTGTCATCCTCAAAGAAGGGGTAAGTTCCAACGGCATGGACCAGATCCTGAAAGAACAGGTCCAACAACAAATAGGCAAATGGAAATATCCACGCTGGGTCGAATTTGTGTCCGAATTGCCCAAAACTGCAACCGGTAAAATTCAACGTTTCAAGCTGCGGGACTGAACCATGGCAGGATTCTGCTGGACACCAGGCAGCACGCAGTTCCTTGATGTGAACGGGCATAGTCTCGAGGCTGTTTGCTACGGCCCATCACCCGAACAGTCACCCACCATCGTCATGCTCCATGAGGGGTTGGGCTGTGTCGAACTCTGGCGCGATTTTCCAAAGGCCCTTTGTGATCGGACCGGCATGGGCGTATTTGTGTTCAGTCGCGCCGGTTACGGCAAATCCTCAGCCATTTCGCTGCCACGACCGCTGGACTATCAGTCGCGCGAAGCCATTGAGACATTGCCAAAAGTTCTGGATACGATTGGATTCAGGAACGGAATTTTGTTGGGTCACAGCGATGGAGCGACAATTTCAGCGATCTACGCCGGTTCGATTGAGGACTTCCGGGTTCGTGGGCTGATACTTATTGCACCGCATTTCTTCGGAGAGCCGGAAAGCTGGGCATCGATTAAAAGGGCAAAAATCGACTACGAGACAACGGACCTCAAGGAAAAGCTAGCAAAATATCATGACAATCCGGACTGCGCCTTCCTGGGTTGGAACGGCGCCTGGCTGCACCGGGACTTCAGAAGCTGGAACGTTGCCGATGTAATCGATTATTTTCGGATACCTGTGCTGGCAGTTCAGGGAATCGACGACCAGTACGGAACGCTTGCGCAAATCGATGAGCTGGGAAACCGGATCTATTCACCTCTCGAAAAAGCGATCCTGGACGATTGCGGACATTCGCCACATCTTGAAAAGCCGGAAGAGACCCTCGCTGTGATCGAAGAATATGTCAAAAGGTTAAACCGGATTGAGGCGGAACAAGTGGCTCTGTAACCAGACCATTTATGAATTATAGTTCATTAACACCAACCTGACATGCATTATTATTCTCAAAGTTGCTTATTCTTTCCGGACTTCTTTGATGAATAAAACCGTTGATTTTCAGACCGATCCGTCCCGCTATCGGCACTGGCGCGTGGAATATGAAGGCAATACAGCTCGCCTGATCATGGATGTTGACGAGAACGGGGGTCTGTTTGAAGGCTACGAGCTGAAGCTCAATTCTTACGATCTCGGAGTGGAAATCGAGCTCGCCGACATCGTGCAGCGCATGCGCTTCGAGCACCCGGAAATTGGTGCGGTCATTATGGAATCCGGCAAGGAGAAGGTATTTTGTGCTGGCGCCAACATTCGCATGCTGGGCGGAGCTGAGCATGCGCACAAGGTGAATTTCTGCAAGTTTACCAACGAGACGCGCAACACCTATGAGGCGGCGGCAGAAGAATCCGGACAGCATTATATTGCAGCGGTTAAGGGTGCGTGCGCCGGAGGCGGTTACGAACTTGCACTTGCCTGCGAAAAGATTTTCATGACCGATGACGGTTCGACATCCGTCGCCCTGCCGGAAGTTCCGCTTCTTGCGGTTCTACCGGGCACCGGCGGCCTCACACGCGTGACGGACAAACGCAAAGTCCGCCGTGACCGTGCCGATGTATTCTGTTCCATCGAGGAAGGGGTTCGCGGCAAACGGGCAGAAGAATGGCGTCTGGTTGATGCGGTGGTGGCTAACTCCAAGTTCGACGAGTTTGTGAAAACTCAGGCGCAGGAAATAGCTGACAAGGCCAAGGCCGGCAACGACATGAAAGGCATAAAGCTTACCGCTCTCGATCGGACATTTCATGAGGATGGTTCAATTGTCTATTCCCTCGTGGAAGTCGACGTTGATGCAGATGCCCGACTTGCAGCCATCACGCTCAAGGGACCCGACACCCCTGTGCCGCAATCAATCGATGCCTTGCATCAAGAAGGAGCGGGCAACTGGGCGCTTCGACTGGCCCGTGAGCTGGATGACGCCATCCTGCACCTTCGCCTCAATGAGCTGGAGCTTGGCGTCATCGTATTCAAGTCCGTCGGCGATCCACAGCAGGTTATCGCCCATGAAACCTTTCTTACTGAAAACCGGTCACAGGATTGGCTGTCACGGGAAATATTGCTCTACTGGAAGCGCGTTCTCAAACGCATCGATATGACATCGCGGTCACTGGTTGCTCTGGTAGAAAACGGCTCCTGCTTCGCCGGTCTCCTCGCCGAAATCCTGTTTGCGGTTGACCGTACCTACATGATGGAGGGAGATTTCGAAGAGGATAACCGGCCGATCGCAACCGTTACACTGAGCGCCAGCAATTTCGGCACGTTCCCAATGGCCAACGGGCTTTCACGTCTTGAGACCCGCTTCCTTGGCGAACCGGACATGGTTACCACTGCAAAAGAAGCTGCCGGTGAGGCCCAGGAGGCTTTTGACGCGGATGAACTTGGTCTGATTACCGAAGCCTATGACGAACTCGACTGGGAAGACGAAGTTCGCATAATCCTTGAGGAACGGGCAAGTTTCTCACCCGATGCCCTGACCGGCATGGAAGCCAATCTGCGTTTCGTCGGTCCCGAAACCATGGAAACACGCATTTTCGGTCGCCTGACTGCCTGGCAGAACTGGATATTCCAGCGGCCCAACGCCGTTGGCGAAGACGGTGCTTTGCAACGATACGGAACCGGAAAACGCGGCCAATACGATATGAGGAGAGTTTGATGCTTGATCTTGTAAATGTGGAATACGACACCCTCATTCCGAATAATGTCGGACTGTCTTCGGACAAACGGGTGCAGAAAGCGCTCGAAAAGTGGCACCCCGGTTACATCAACTGGTGGAACGACCTGATCCCCCAGAATTTTCAGAATTCACTGGTTTATCTGCGCACAGCGGTTTCGGTGGATCCCAAAGGCTGGGCAAAGTTCGATTACGTGAAAATGCCCGAATACCGTTGGGGCATACTGCTGGCACCGCAGGTTGAAGACCGTAAAATTCCGTGCGGCGAACATGCCGGTGAAGACGCTTGGCAGGAGGTTCCGGGAGAATACCGGGCCATGTTGCAGCGCCTGATTGTCATTCAGGGAGATACCGAGCCAGGCTCTGTGGAACAACAGCGTTTCCTCGGCCTCACCGCCCCTTCACTCTATGATATGCGCAACCTGTTCCAGGTAAACGTCGAGGAAGGGCGCCATCTCTGGGCCATGGTTTACCTGTTGCAGAAATATTTCGGCAAGAACGGCCGTGAGGAAGCCGATGATTTGCTACGCCGTTCATCCGGTTCCGAAGAGGCCCCGCGAATGCTTGGTGCATTCAACGAGCAAACGCCGGACTGGCTCTCTTTCTTCATGTTTACCTACTTTACCGATCGAGACGGCAAGATGCAGCTGGAGTCCCTTGCACAGTCGGGATTTGACCCCCTGTCCCGCACCTGCCGCTTCATGCTGACCGAAGAAGCACATCACATGTTCGTTGGCGAAACCGGTGTTACCCGTGTCATTCAGCGCACCTGCGAAGCGATGAATGAAGCAGGGATTACAGATCCTTACGATATCGACAAAATTCGCGATCTCGGGGTCATCGACCTGCCTACAATTCAGAAGAAGCTCAACATGCACTATTCTCTATCGCTGGATCTTTTCGGGCAGGAAGTCTCAACAAATGCCGCCAATGCATTCAATGCAGGCATCAAGGGAAGGTTTATGGAAAACCGCATAGACGATGATCACCGGCTGACCGATGCAACATACCCGGTTGTCCAGCTCGAAGATGGTGAAATCAAGTTGAAGGACGTTCCGGCCCTGACAGCGATAAACATGCGGTTGCGGGACGATTACAAGAAGGATGCTTCTGGCGGGGTTGGTCGCTGGAACAAGATCATCAAAAAGTCCGGCATCGAGTTTGAGATGATATTGCCGCATGAAGGCTTTCATCGACAAATAGGCGTCTTCTCGGGATGCCCACTCACACCGGAGGGAGATATGATTTCCACCGAGGAGTGGGAAAAACGGCGCGACGAGTGGCTCACCACCAAAGCTGATGGAGATTTCATCCAGTCCTTGATGGTGCCTTGTTTTGAGCCGGGCAAATACGCCGGCTGGATTTCTCCTCCCCGTGTCGGCATCGACAACAAACCCGGCGACTTTGAGTATGTAAAGCTGCACATGGCCTAGAAAAGAACCTCCATGACACACACGATTGCAATCATCGGTGCCGGGCCTGCAGGTTGCTATGTGGCGCAGGCACTTAGAAAGGCCTGTCCGGAAGCAGAAATTACCGTGATTGACCGACTTCTCACTCCATACGGGCTGGTGCGTTACGGGGTAGCTCCTGATCACCAGGGAACCAAGGCCGTTGTGCGGCAGTTTTCCCGGCTGTTTGAGAAGCACGGCGTGCACTTTCTGGGTAATCTGGAAATCGGAAACGATTTGAAACTTGAAGAGCTCACTGACTGCATGGATGCAGTTGTCATCGCAACCGGACTTCATCGCGATCGGACACTCGAAGTTGATGGAGCAAACCTAAATGGGGTCTATGGGGCAGGTGAAGTAACGCGCTGCTGGAACGCCCACCCGGACAGCGAAGGCTTTTTGACTGAATTTGGTAAAACAGCAACCGTTCTGGGCAATGGCAATGTGGCGATGGATATCATACGCGTGCTGGCCAAGTCGGAGGCCGAACTGCAAGGATCCGACCTTGACCCTTCCCAGGTTAACACTACGGTGGACACCATCCACATAATCGGACGCTCACCCCTGGAAAACGCCAAGTTTGATCCGACACTGGTTCGGGAATTGACCAACATTCAAGGGCTGCAATGCCGCCTAGAGGATGGAGATCTGTTTTCAGCAGATCCGGAAGTGCCAATGCATGCAGCTCTTCAGGAGTTGTTCTCGTCCCGCGTGGATAATCCGGACAAAGAGATTATTTTTCACTCCGGATGGTCGGTTGAGGCAATAGTAGGAACGGCGGAAAAGGTTGGCAGTGTCTCATTGCGAAAAACCAATGGCGAGCAACGAAAAACCGTTTACTGTAACTCCATAATCACAGCAATCGGATTTGAAAACGAAAACCACATCGACCGCGAAAGCCTTGTCGGTAACGCCAGCGCAATTGAAAATGGTATTCTCAAACCAGGACTTTTCGCAGCCGGTTGGTTCAAGACTGGGCCGAACGGCACAATTCCTGAAAATCGCCTTGCCAGCCAGCAGGTTGCAGGCAATATTGTTGACTGGCTGCAGCAAACAACGGGCAGTAAACCCGGCAAACAGGCTATTCTGGAAAGGCTTGGCGATCAGATAACCGATTATCAGGACTGGCTGGCGATAGACCGTATGGAAATCGAAACGGCTGCACCCGGTCGCTGCAGGCAAAAGTGGTCTTCCAAAGAAAAAATGTTTCAGACAATTGAGAATCAAAGGCAGGTTTCATGAAAGTTGGACTGTTATTCGGAACAGAAACAGGCAATGCCGAATTGCTGTGCGATGATATCGAAGAAGAATTGGGAAGCGATTTCGAGTGTGAGATTGCTGATCTTGGAGACATTGCGCCGGATGATTTGACCGCTGATCGCTTCTACATCATTGTTACGTCGACGTATGGCAACGGCGATCTGCCGACAAACGCTACCGATTTCTTCGATGCGCTGGACGAACAGCGTCCTGATCTCACCGGTATTCGTTTCGCAATATTCGGACTGGGTGACCAGGTCTTTGACCAGACCTTCAATCAGGGTTCCGAACGACTGAAAGATTTGCTGGTTGAATGCAAGGCCACCATGGTGGGCGAGCGGGGATTGCATGATGCATCTTCCGGCGAGGCACCGGAAGACATAGCGCTTCCCTGGCTACAAACGGTATTGCCTGAACTTGTTTCGGAGGCTGCATGAAACCCCTTCAACCGGGCAGACACAAAAATTTGCGGGAACAGGATTAAAGTGAGCGCTGCAAAAACCAAAAATAAGGAGCCCCGAAAATCCGATCCGGATGCGGTTGAGGAATTTGTCGCAAATGTCGGCCTCAAGGTTCGTCTGATCCGAACACGCCGTAACCTTTCGCGACGAGAACTATCGGAACTTTCGGGAATTTCAGAGCGTTATCTTGCACAGCTGGAAGCCGGGCACAGCAATGTTTCGGTAGCACTGTTGTTCAGAATCGCAAAAGCTCTGGACAAGACGCCCGACTGGTTTCTCGGAAACGAATTCATGGATGATGAAGTTTTTGATCTTGTCCAGAAATACAAATCTGCCAATCCGATATTAAAGGAGCAGGTAACTGATCTTCTCGACTCCAGCCTGGCAAACTCCCACAAAGCCGAACGCATATGTCTGATAGGACTGCGCGGGGCTGGCAAGTCAACCCTGGGCAGGCTGCTGGCAAACCACTTCGGGTTCGAATTTATCGAATTGAATAAACTTATCGAAAACGAAAGTGGCATGCCGGTATCAGAAGTCATCGCACTATACGGCGCAGAGGGTTACCGCCAGCGTGAACACGCGCTGATCAACGCACTGAGCGAACGGCAGGACAAGGTGGTGCTGGCTGTCGGCGGGGGAATCGTTTCTGACAGCAATACCTTTAACCGGATCCTTTCAAGCTTTCATTCGATTTGGCTGCGGGCATCCCCGCAGGAACACATGCAACGGGTGCGTGATCAGGGTGACTACCGCCCTATGGCGGGAAATCCCAATGCAATGGACGACCTGAAATTGATCCTCACAAACCGTGAGGAAGCATACTCAAAGGCAGACATTACAGTGGACACATCAGGGCAAACCGTGGAACAAAGCAGCAATGCCGTTTTCGAAGCAATCCGAAATCTGGTGTTACGATCCTATCACGAAACAGCGTAAAAGCGGGACCGGAAGGCAAATCCAGGTGGCAGGCACACAATCCGAATTCAATTTCGACAACAGCTTTGCAAAGGAGCTTGAAGGTTTTTATGTGCCTATAAAGGGGCATGACGCTCCAAAGCCGGAATTGGTTCGCCTTAACGAGAGCCTTGCAGCAGAACTACAGCTTGATGCGGAATTTCTGAGTTCGGACGCTGGAGTGGAAATCCTCTCCGGCAAACAGGCCCCCGAGGGTGCTTACCCACTGGCACAGGCCTATGCGGGCCATCAGTTTGGCGGATTTTCGCCCAGCCTCGGTGACGGAAGAGCTATGTTGCTTGGTGAGGTTATTGATCTCGACGGCGTGCGCCGCGATATCCAGTTGAAGGGGTCCGGTCGCACCCCGTTCTCCCGCAACGGCGATGGCAAAGCTGCACTCGGGCCCGTTCTGCGCGAATATATTGTCAGTGAAGCTATGCATGCCCTGGGAGTTCCAACCACCCGCTCGCTTGCAGCAGTGACAACCGGAGAACAGGTGTATCGGGAAGTTCCTTTGCCCGGCGCGGTACTCACCCGCATTGCATCCAGCCACCTGCGCATCGGCACGTTCCAGTTTTTTGCAGCTCGCAACGATGAGGCGAAGGTGAAACAATTGGCAGACTATGCGATTAACCGCCATTACCCGTCTCTCAATGAACATCCGGACAAGTACCTTGAATTCCTGAAAGCCGTGATTTCCGTTCAGGCCTCACTTGTGGCGCAATGGATGGCAATTGGATTCGTGCATGGTGTCATGAACACGGACAACATGACCATTTCCGGAGAGACCATCGATTATGGTCCCTGCGCTTTCATCGATGTGTTTACAGAAAACGCCGTATTCAGTTCGATTGATGAAACCGGTCGTTATGCCTATCGCATGCAACCCCTGATCCTGCAATGGAACCTGGCACGCCTGGCAGAGTGTCTGTTGGGCCTGATAGACAATGAAGACAAGGACAATGCCGTGCGTGTCGCAACGAACGAACTGAATGTTGTGCCGGAAATCTACAAGAAACAGTGGCTGGAACGGATGGGTGCGAAAATCGGGTTGAAAGAACCAGTCGCTGAAGACAACAAACTGATCGAGAACCTGCTCAAAGTGATGGAAGATGGCAGGGCTGACTTCACAAACACATTCAGGGCACTTGCGATGGCCGTGGAAAAAAATGATCAGCCGTTTCTCGAACAGTTTTCGGAAAGCACTGTTAATCCCGCCAAGGACTGGCTGGCGGACTGGCGTTCCCGGACAAGACAGGAAACCGTCTCTGACGATGATCGCATTGAGCAAATGAAACAAGCCAACCCGCATTACATTCCGCGCAACCATTTGGTTGAAGAGGCAATCCGGGAGGCTGTTTCGTCAAACAATCTGGAGCCCTTTACTTCATTGATGACAGTTCTTGAAAAGCCGTTTGACGAACAGGACGGCACAGAGAAATACACCCGAGGTGCACCAGCGGATTCCGGTCCTTACATAACCTTTTGTGGAACATGAAATTGACCTCAGAATTCGGCCATTAGTTGTTTTCATCCCGCGAGATTCGTGGTTTCATCCATGACAATAAGAACAAGGAGATGGCATGAATGGGGTGTGAGCGGTCATGCATCCCGACTCGGATAGAGTGCTGGGAGAGGCGGATAGGCTGCAGGCTGGATGTCATCTTAGGGCATTGCGACCCTGTAAAGGAGATTACCCGCCGCCTGTATCTGAACGACCAGCGTGAGGCCCGGTTCGGTCCGGTGACCTCGTATAGGAGTTTGGCGTGGCCGTTCACACCCTTGTCAGGGTTCCGCCGCTCACCAACGGGAGAAGTTTAGCCATGTCCTTTATCGGTGTCGATCTTCACACGACGTCTTTCACGGTCTGCCGGCTTGAAGCTGACGGCAGCGAGATATTTGAAACCTACCAGCTGGCAGCGGCCGATCTGGAACGGTTCTGCCTGAGCCTTGATGCGGACGACGAGATTGCCGTGGAGGCGACGGGCAATTCGGCCTGGTTTCGTGACGAGGTGGTCGCTTGCGTCGGCCGTGTTGTCGTGGTCAACCCGAGGCAGTTCGGCGTGATCCGCAAGTCGGTGAAGAAGACGGACAGGAACGATGCCCGGGCACTGGCCTTCTTCCTGTCGAAGGACATGCTGCCCGAGACGCGTGTGAAGACGGTTGCCGAGAGCGAGTTGGCGTCACTCACCCACACGCGCGATCTTCTGGTCAAGCAGCGCACCCGGCTCATCAACAAGATCCATGCGCTGCACACGCGCCACGGCGTCAAGCTGAAGAAGGAAAGCCTGGGCTCGAAGCGGCGGCTCAATGCTCTGGAGGTCGGCCGGTTCTCGACACTGGAACAGGTCGAGTTGAAGGCCCTGCGCGACCAGGCGCTGAGGCTTATGGCGACGATTGGCGAACTGGACGGTGCGATCGAAGAGGCCGCCCGGGAACTGGATGGCTACGACGGCCTCGTCTCAATCAAGGGCATCGGTCCGCGCTCGGCGGCCGTGCTCCTGTCGGGGATCGGCAACGTCGATGACTTCGAGGACGCCGACAAGCTGGCTGCCTATGTGGGCATCGTCCCGCGCGTCAGCCAGTCGAACGAAACCGACAACCGGGGGCGGATTGTCAATGTTCAATTAAAACTGACCCTGTATTTCCATTTAAAACTGACCCACCGTTTTTGCATGCAAGCCCCCGGACGATCAGCTCTCCAATTGCAAGATCGTCCGGGGGCTTTTTCTGATCAGGATTGAGTTTTTTGTTTTTTGCTTTGAGCAAACCGGTATGATGCATTCCCGGTTTCTATAATGGTGCAATGATGGGTAATTCGGTCCAGCAGTGCGGTTGTCATCTTTGCATCTGCGAAGACCTGCGTCCATTCCCCGAACTCCAGGTTGGTTGTAATGATGACGCTTGTCTTCTCGTACAGTTTGCTGATCAGATGGAACAGTAGCGCTCCGCCGGACTTTGGGAACGGAATATAGCCGAGTTCATCAATAATGACGCAATCCAGTGCGCATAATTGCCGTACGATCCTTGCGGTATTTCCCTCTGCCTGTTCACTGATCAGCGCATTGATCAGGTCGACAGCATTGAAGAACCGAATTCTCTTGCCGTGATTAACAAGCGTTGTTCCAAGAGCAATGGCAATGTGGGATTTTCCAGTTCCCGTTCCACCAACCAGAATCAGATTATGTGCATCGGCAATAAACTGTCCGGAACACAAGGGTTCAATCTGTGTTCGGGTTACAGCCGCCGCATCATAATCGAAGGTGGCAAAGTCCTTGTGATGAGGGAAGTTTGCACTGCGCATTTGATACCGGACCGAACGCACCCTTCGTTCCACGGTCTCTGCCTCTATCAACTGCTTTATCGCCGTGGCCAGGTTTGGCGGCTGACGTGCACTTAGCAAGTCCTGTGCGCAAGAGGCCATTCCATGCAATCTCAACCCTGCCAGCTGTTCAATGAGGCCGTTCATGCCGTCACCTCATACAGAGCTTCATAACGCTTGCAGTCGGCTTGCGGGACAGTTGAGATCAGAGGATAATTGCCGGTTTCGCTCAATGGCGTAATTTCCGGTTCTTGCAATTGATTAATCAGATTGATGATGGCAGGAAGACGCAAGGTATTTTGCTTTACAGCCAGCTTACAGGCCTGCTCGATCACCTCTGTTCCATGCTTGTGTGCCAGCAGCAGAAGATCGACAAAATACCGGTCCCCTCCCTTGTCCTGCATGTAGTGATCCCGGATCGTCATCATAACATTTGGCAATTGCCAATCCACGAAAGGGGCGCCATTTCTTAAGGCACCGGGTTTGCGATCCAGCAATGGCACATAGTGCCAGGGCTCAAAGTAACTGATATTGCGGGTAAAACGACGTTTGTGCCCGGCAATTACTTCATGATCCGCAACAAGAACTATTCGCCCGGCATAGGCTCGCAGCGAGACTTGTTGCCCGGCAAACTGACAAGGCACGCTGTAACGATTGTTATCATACTGAACCAGACAGGTGGAACGCACCCGCACACTCTTTTCGATGTACCCGTCAAAGGGTTGGCCGAGAGGGCGAAGCGCGGCAACCTCTTCTGCAAAAACCGCATCAATTGTGCGATCCTGCATCCCGGGATGCGCACGTTCGCCAAGTTCTTGACAACGCCGCTCCAGATGTTCATTCAAGCTATCAAGGTCATCAAAGGAAAGCTTGGGCGTAAACACCTCTGCTCGTATGAACCCGACCTGGTTCTCAACCTGGCCCTTCTCCCAGCCAGATGCCGGCGTACAGGCGACCGGCTCCATAACGTAATGGTTCATACAGGCAAGGAAACGTGCATGGAACATTCGTTCCTTCGAACGCGATACATAGGTGACCATAGTCTTGGGATTGTCGATGATGACACGGCGGGGAACTCCCCCGTAAAAGGCCAACGCACGCACAAAAGCATCAAGTACCATCTCCTGCACTTCGCTGGGATAGGCGTATACAAACGGCTTGCGGCTGTGGCAAAGCCGGAAGTGGGCAATCTTCACTTTCTGGGGTACTCCGCCCAGAACAACGTGTTCCTCACTCCAGTCAAACTGAACCGCATCACCTGCCGCAAACTGCAGGGGAACAAATGCTCCTCTGGACCCCGAACTCGAATGCTTCAACTCGCGGATAAGTCGCTGGGTCGTTGAATAAGACCCTTTATAGCCTTCCCCAACCAGTTCCTCGTAAAGCTTCTTGCCTGTGCGACGCTCCCGGCGCGGCAGCTTCAGATCATGCTCCCAGCGTGACCGAAGCTTGTCTGCATGCTTCCCAAGCAATTTATGCAAGGGTGCAGGAGTGTGGCGCTGATAACGAGGCTCCCCATCATCCTTCAAATACTTCCTGATCGTATTGCGCGAAACTCCCGTCTCACGACTTACCTGTCGAATGCTCTTTTCACCGCGCAATATCCAGCAACGGACCTTCAAAACCGTTTCCATTTGTAACACCTGTCTCTTCCTCGCGCTTAAAACGCGAAACCTAAAACAGGCGGGTCAATTTTACTTGAAAATTACCCACCCAAGTGGGTCAAATTTGCATGGAAATTCACACTCCATGATAGAGCAGATTCGCAGCGTCGTTGTACGCATGAAAAACGAGGGTGTTGCTGTGGTTCTGGTGGAGCAGCGGGTTGATGCAGTATTGTCAATCGCGGATCGTGTAACCTTTATTGAAAACGGCTACAGCCGCGACACAATAGATGCTTCGGTTTTGAAAACCGACAACTCATTGCTTGAGCGATATGTCGGCGTGTGAATCGCCGCAAGTCAACTTGGCCCTAAACGTTTTCAGTTTTTCAGTGGTTTCAGACCAAACGAAATTCGCTTCAGCTTAAGGCATCACTTGTTTTGAAGTCGACACCTGCATCACGCATCTGTGCCATCGCCGCATCAAGCGATCCATCCAGATCAATGCCACGGCACCCATCGGTTATCACGGTGGCTGCAAAACCCTGTTTCACCGCGTCAAGCGCTGAGTAACAGACACAGAAATCGGTTGCCAAACCTACCAGATAGACTTCGCTTGTACCTCGCTCCCGCAGGTAACCGGCCAGACCTGTTTCAGTTTTCTTGTCATTTTCAAAGAACGCCGAATAGCTGTCGATTGCCGCACGGAAACCTTTTCGGATAATCATATCAGCCCGGTTTATTTCCAGATCCGGATGAAATTCCGAGCCTTTACTTCCAATCACGCAGTGGGTGGGCCACAGGACCTGGGGTCCATAGGGCATATCAATCAAAGAAAACGGTTCCGGCCCTTCATGATTGGCCGCGAAGGATGAATGGTCGCCGGGATGCCAATCCTGTGTCAGCACCCTCACCTGAAACCTCTCCTGCAAAGCGTTGCTGATCGGTACCACCGCATCGCCGTCATCGACGGCAAGCGCACCGCCCGGACAGAAATCGTTCTGGATATCAATCATCAGAAGTGCTGCATTGTCTGTCATAATCTCTTCCAACCCTCATCAACCGGTCAAACTTCTCGGTCTATTAAAATACACTTTCGGCTGTGGAATCAAACAACCGTTTCGCAATATCCAATTACGCAGATAGCAGCCTTGTGGCTAGCCCACAAACGCGCGCTCAACGACAAAGGTTGCCGGTTTGTTATTTGCTCCCTCCTGCAAACCAAGCCCCTCAAGAATTGCTTTGGTCTCATTGAGCATTTCCATGGAGCCGCAAATCATGCCGCGATCGGTTTCCGGCGTGATCGGGTCAACACCCAGATCACTGAATACCTTGCCGCTTCTCAACAAGTCGGTGATCCGGCCGGTATGGGGATAATCCTCACGGGTAACCGTGCAGTAATGCGTCAGGCGCCCTGGCGCCAGTTCACCAACCAGGGGATCATTTGCAATCTGCCCGATCAGATCCTGTCCGTATTTCAACTCAGCGACTTCGCGACAGGTATGAGTGAGGATCACCTTTTCAAATTTCTCGTAAGTTTCCGGGTCGCGTATCAGCGAAGCAAAAGGGGCAATTCCGGTGCCTGTCGAAAACATCCACAGGCGTTTTCCTGGCAACAGGGCATCATTGACAAGCGTGCCGGTCGGTTTTTTTCTGATGAGAATCGTATCACCCGGCTTGATGCGCTGAAGATGTTCGGTGAGGGGTCCGCCGGGTATCTTGATCGAGAAAAACTCAAGGGTGTCATCCCAGCTCGGGGAGGCAACTGAATAGGCACGGTAAACCGGTTTTTCAGAATTCGGCAGGCCAATCATTACGAACTCGCCAGACCGGAACCTCAGGCTTGCGGGCCGGGTTGTGCGAAACCGGAAAAGCCTGTCGGTGTAGTGCTGGACTTCGGTAACGGTTTCTCCAAATACGCCCTGCGGTATATTGAATTCGCCTTGCAAGTGCTCGTCGGGTCCGACAACTCTCATCACAATGCTCCAGATTCCGCTGCCGGTGCTTCAGAAAGCAGTTGCAGTTTTTCGGGTTTGTCTGCCCAGATTTCACAATCGGCGCAGGCTTCTCCCTGTTCAGTTATGTTTGGCCAGATTTCCGCGTACTTCCGGTTCAGTTCGATACAGAAATCAGCCCCGCTGATTGTATCCGGCTTGATTGCATCAACCGGACACTCGGGCTCACACACTGCGCAGTCAATACACTCGTCGGGATGGATTACCACCATGTTCCCGCCTTCAAAGAAACAGTCGACAGGGCAAACCTCAACACAGTCCTTGTATTTGCAGTTGATGCAGCCATCGGTAACCAGGAAAGGCATGCATGAAAACCCGCAGGAGTATCTAGGATGGCAGATAAACTGGTGATCAAAAACATTGGCCTGATTCTTTCTGGCAGGATCGAGGAGCCGATTCTCGATGGCAACTGCCTGATCGCCATTGACGGCAAAATCCATTCCTGGGGCAATGAAAAAGATTTGGACACGGCGGATGCGAAAACCGTCATTGATGCACAGGGCGTGACACTCGCACCGGGGCTCATAGACAGTCACATTCATCCGGTTGTTGGAGACTACACTCCAAGGCAGCAGCAATTACACTGGATCGATTCTACCCTGCATGGCGGCGTGACTACGCTGATTTCGGCTGGCGAAGTCCACATGCCGGGGCGTCCAAAAGATGTGGTTGGCCTAAAAGCGATGGCAATAGAGCGTGTTCGCATCACGTGAATTCACAGCCGACTGCCCTGAAGAAATTCCGGCACTCCATTGGCGTGAACATATGGCAGACCTCTCCGATTGCCTTCCAGACATCATCGAAGGTTCTGGCGCCTGCCTTCCTCAGATGAGCCTTGAGCTTCGAAAAGGCCATTTCAATGGCATTGAGATCTGGGGAATATTTCGGCAGGAACAAAAACCATGCGCCGATATCTCGCAAGATCTGCTCGGCTTTTTCGCTCTTGTGAGCGGCTAGGTGGTCAAGGATTACGACATCTCTCTTTTCCAGTTCTGGCGCCAACTGTGTCTCAACATAAATCTCAAAGATTTCTTTGGTCATGGCCCGGTCAATAACCCAGGGCGCAACCAGTCCATGACTGCGCAGGCCTGCGATAAGTGTCTGCTTCTTCCAGTGGCCATGAGGGACAAAATCTATGAGGCGCTCTCCTGTTGGGGCCCATCCAGTTTGCTTGGCCATTTTGGTGTTTGTGGACGTCTCATCAATGAAGACAAGTTTTTCAATCGACCGATTCAAAAACGGAACACGCCTTGTCTTCCAGAGTTCGCGGTCTTTTTTCACGTCGATGCGGTGTTGCTCCTTGGCATAAATAGTCTTTTTTTATGCGACAACCCGAAACTGCGCACAACATGCCAGACAGGCGAATGATGGACATTGAGGTTGAATTTTTCGTTCAGCTCCGCACAAAGCTTACGGATTGTAATGTCCTTTTGTTCATCAACCCGTTTTCGAAGCCAGTCTTTATAGGGTGAAAGCTTGCCATGGCCTGTTTTTCCCGGGTTATGTTTTGGAGCAAGCGAGCCAGTTTCACGTTTCAACTTCACCATATCATTCACAAATTTGACGGAGACTTTGAAATGGGCAGCCGTTCCACGATGAGTGTGGCCTTCTTCTACATGAGCTACAACACGTTTACGCAATTCAATCGGATGGGGCTTGGGCATTGAAAATCCTTGGCTTCGAACCGAATCAGGTCACCCCAATCAGAATCATATTCGCGCACGGAAAGAAACTGAATCTACTCGACACAAACACGCTCTAGCCGCCCAGCGCTGGTACGAAAACTTCAGACCCTCCGGGATGAAAGTTCACGCCGGCGCACCGGTGATTGAGCACGGCATGGTGGAAGAGGATTTCAAGGAACTCGCGGAATCAGGGGTAAAGTTTCTGGGCGAGGTTGGCCTCGGCACCGTAAAAGACGGAAAGACTGCAAGCCAGATGGTTGGTTGGGCCAGGAAATACGGCATTCAGAGTACCATCCACACGGGCGGACCTTCTATCCCCGGTTCCGGATTGATTGACGCTGATATGGTACTGGAAACAGGAACGGATGTGGTTGGCCATATCAATGGCGGTCATTCCGCGTTACCCGATGACCAGATCATCTGCCTGTGTGAAAACTGCAAGGCTGCGCTGGAAATAGTTCATAACGGAAACGAGCGTGCGGCACTCCTGACGCTGAACACGGCCCGCGAGCTGGACAAACTGGATCAGCTTATTTTAGGGACAGACGGACCGGCGGGATCCGGTGTGCAACCGCTGGGTATCATACGGATGATTGCCATGCTTTCCAGCCTCGGCAATGTAGCCGCCGAAACCGCACTGTGCTTTGGCACCGGCAACACTTCGAGGCGCAGGAACCTTGATACGGGCATGATAGAAAACGGCTATTGTGCTGACTTTGTATTGATGGACCAGGCACAGCATGCACCGGGAAAAGACATCCTGGAATCCATTCAGCTGGGTAATCTTCCCGGCGTTGGTATGACCGTCATAGATGGTGTCGTGCGCAGCGAGCGAAGCCGCAATACACCCCCGGCGACCAGACTGCCCTGCGTGGTTTAAGTTAAAACACATATGCCACAGGGACATATGTGGATGCGCACCCGCATCGTTTTGACAGTTCAGGTTAATTTTTTCAGGATTTTAAGAAACGTTTTTTGTTCCTGAGCGGTAAGCGGCTGCAGGGTTTTTGCGGTAATCACCTTACCGGCTTTTTTCATTTCTTCTATCAACACAGTTCCGGCCTCTGTAAGGGACACCAATAACCGTCGCTTGTCATTGGGATCAGGTCGGGACTTTACCAGCCCGCGATGAATCAGGCGATCAACCACTCCCTTGATAGTCGCCACATCCATTCCCGCAAGACGTCCGAGATGGTTTTGTGAACACTCCCCATTGTCGGATATGCGCACAAGTGCCGAGAATTGAGTAGGCGTGATGTTGTCTATTGTGTTGCTTTGAAAAATAACGCTATGGCGCTGGCTGGCCAATCGAAGCAGAAATCCTACCTGGTTATCGAGATCATATCTGTCTTCTGCATGACTCATTGTTTGTTCCATATGCCACGTTCGTGCGATTTTCATTTGGCGGATATTGCCGACTAAACGAAAAACGCAAATACTCTACAGATGCTCTGCGCTCGGTGTCCGTTTATCCCGGAATAAAAGGTGGCTTCGATAGCGAATTATAATTGGAACCACCAAAACAAATCAAACAGATATTGAATGACAACACGTCATGGAAAAATTCGACATAAGTCTGCGTTGACAACTCAACGCAATCCGTCGTTGCCCTCTGCCTCTTCATGGGTAAGGCCGCCGACCCGTGGAAGCGGGCGCCCGGAATCCGTCACGGCAATTGCAACCATTATTTCATTGGCTCTTGGTGCATCATTTATCCGCACTTCCATGCCATCAAAATGGGACCGGACATAGGCGGCGTCCTTATGACCCAGAGGAACATCCAGCGGTTGTCCCATGGAGCCCATTTTCTTGGAGGATGGAACCAGAGCCGCCCCTTTCTCCACAGCGGCGCGAAGTGGTTTGCCCAATCTGGGATGCAGGATTGCCGCAGCATGTTCGAGCTCTCCGTTTTCGCCGACCATCGCTGCCTTGCCATAACTTTCAGCTTCCTGTGGACTGATACCAAGTGCGTCGACGCATTTTTGACCCAGCAAGCCACCCAGTTCCTCACCAGCACTCATGAGTTCTTCCAGGTCTTCCTGATACACACCCGCAAACGGATTTTCGATAACGGCAATTGCCGCCGCGCGCCGTGTCGGTGGCGATATTTGCCGACCGATTTCAATATGGGTATCTTCGACCACAACCGATATCTTCCGGATTTTCATTGTCTCTCTCCTAACCCTATTTCAGTCCATCTTCACCGATCACATCCGCAGCCGCCAGCCCGCCGGCACGATTGTGAATACGGGCACCTGTCGTCATCGCCAAAATCACGATCATTTCGTTCTTTCTGGGGGCATGGTTGATACCAACCTCAATCGAATCAAAATGCGATCGCACATATGATGCATTGGAATGGGTAACCGGCACGTCAATTCTCACGCCCGGGCCTCCCACTTTTTTTGCGGACGGAACAATTGCCTTGGAATTGGGAAGCAGTTCCCGCATGGAATAACCGCCAGGGGCATGCCACAGGGCTGCGTGTTCGAGTTCTCCGTCCTCTCCGACAACCGAAGCCTTGCCATATGCCTCCACGCCTTCGGGCCCGCAGCCGATAGCAGTGATCAGTTGTTCAGCCATTTTCAGTCCCAGCGGCTTCAGATCGTCCATGAAGCCCGCAATATCCTCCACATAACTTCCGGCATACGGGTTCGTAATAACAGTTGCGATATAGGCCCGCCTGTACGGTGTCTGCGACACAGGCCCGCCCTCATGATAGATCTCATCCACGGAAATGATGGTTTTTCGTACAATTACTTCAGGCATGAACTTGTCCCGCAGGTTCTGAATTAATGTGTGAATTGGTACCTGTATGCCCCGCGATCAGATCTGATTTGCCCGGTGTGACCACCCGATGCATGCCCTGGAGCACGAGGTGTGCTAAATGTATTATCCCTGATCGCCTCATTTTTTCGGCTAGCCGGCAACCCTCTGTGAGTGCATCCTGCTTTTCAAAAGCATCCAGACGGGCAACACCGGTTGTTACCAGCATGTCGCCCAGATCACTGTCCGGGTTAAGTTCCCGGGCAGGTGCTCGTTCTATCTTGCGTGATGACGGCAGATTGACCGCATTGGCAATCAGTGTCGCAGCCGCGTCAGCCAGTGCGGCGTTAGCAGCGAACACGGTCACTGCATCGGCAATGCCAAGGGAATGGCTGCGCCCGGCCCAGCCGCTGGTGGCTACGCCACCGACATCATCTTCGGCGCGAATGGTAGCTCTGGAACAAATCCTGCCAGTTGCGAGGTCGGAACAAATGCCGACTGTGAACGATTGATTTTCACTAAGCCTCACGGATATATCACCGCCATTATTCACAAATATCCGCCGGGCTGAGACCTTCCCGGCAACACATTGCGTCAGATGATCCGCCACAGATCCCGCTACTGCAATCATAGGTGTGACGAAGTGTTTTTCTGAGAATACCGATACCGCATCTAGCATTCTGGCAGCCACCGGACTGTCCGGCACCCATTGACGCGTTGTCACCGGGAGGCGCAACACATCCAACTCCCCACAGAGATCGGAGAGTATCGGCTCAAATGAAGCAGCCGCTATCCTGAATGCTTTTTGCCGGTCAGGTTCATCGTGTGTATCAACACCCATGAACAGATCAATGGGGCCATGACGAAGGAACAGGAGATCACCCTTTTCTGATAACGATATTTGCGGAGCATCCTGAAGCATCGTTACTTTAACTCCCACCCTTCACAGGCCATGGATTATCCAAATGGTTGCCGACGATCCGCTGGCCGCTCAATATGTGATCTTGCTGTTTTCCGGCGTTGGATGCGATCGCTTGATCAAGACTGACAACATGATCCATTTGACCGCCGAGCGCTTCATAGTTTTCAAGACTCATGGTGAATTCAATCGGTGCAACCAGGGCCGGCGTGGGTACATAGCCAAACGAATTTTCGGGCATTCTCGAAACATCAGCCATCACTGTAATACCACCGCCCGGCCAACGGTAGGTCGGCGCACCTCCGCAGGTCACGCTGGTGATCGTCTCCTGGGCCGAACGGGTGAGTTTTACGGGATTTTCGGTGACGCCTGCTCTCAACGAACCGCCTGCACCGCCCATAAACATCACCGTGGCAAGTGCAGGTTCACAATTCTCGTCAATCCGTTTGATCGACGGTCCGAGTCTGTCCGGAACACTCTTTTCTACCGGGATCAGTTCTTCGTTGAGTTCAAAATATGCGAATTGCTCACCAGTCGTGGACACCATCAGCAGGCTTTGACCGGGACTTGCTTTCTGGGGGTTGAATTCACCAAGGATGTCCAGCGGATCCAAAAGGTCGGTACCGCCCCACCCCGTGCCTGATCCTGCCACCTGGAAATACCGTCCGGGTGTCGAACGCCGCCCCTTAATCCTGATCCCGGTTTCCGGCCATCCGATAACCTTTCCGGCCTGATGTTCGGACATGACACCGGTAATGTGGTCATCAACCACAACAACCTCATCGACAAGCCCTTTCCATTGGGAAGCAAACATGCCGACCGTTGCCGAGCCGCAACCCACCCGCATCCGCTGTTCGGTAACACCATTGACGATGGGTGCCTTGTTCGCCTGTACCACCACCTCAGCCCCGTCATCTATAGACAGTTCCACCGGCTCCCCGTTACACAGGGCAAGGAGGGTCGCGCATGTTACACGGCCTTCTTTTTTGCCGCCGCCGGTCAAATGATGCACACCACCGAGCGATAACATCTGGGAGCCGTATTCCGCGGTAGTGACATGACCGACCGGTTCGCCCTGCGCACGCACCAGAGAGCGTTCCGGGCCCAGATGTCTGTCGGTATCAATCTTTACCTTGGCACCGCAGTAGCTGAATATCCCCTCGGTAACGACGGTTACCGTGTCGATGCCATTTACCTTGCTAGAGACAATGAACGGTGCTGGCTTATAGTCGGGATAGGTCGTTCCCGCACCAATTGCCGAAATAAAACGGTCTTTTGGGCGGACAAGTTCACCATCCCAGTTTTCATCACCGTCTTGAAACGGCACCAGCGGCGCCATTTCGCTGACACGGTTTTCAATGACGGTGAGGGGATCCAGACGGACGAGTTCACCGCCCTCATTGGCATAGCGATCACATGCACCTGATCTGCCATCAGCGATGTAACACATGACGGGACATGCATCACATCTGATCTTGTCGGTCGGTTTTGCTTTTTCTACCAATTTATTGAATCCCGTTACCGTCTTTCAGTGCCGCCAGTACCTTGTCCGGGGTGGCTGGCAAATCCGTAATCAAAACCCCTGTCGCATCCCGTATCGCATTGATAATGGCTGGCGCTGTCGGAATGAGCACATGCTCCCCCAACCCCTTGGCTCCGTATGGGCCCTCCGCATCTTCCACCTCGATGATCAGGTTGTGGAATTCGGGAACATCACCAAAAGTCGGGATCAGATAGTCGTGCAGGTTCTCGGTTTTGCCGGGTGCATAATTTTCCATCAACGCCATGCCAATGCCCTGTGCAACACCGCCTTCGATTTGGCCTTCCACCAACAGGGGGTTTATTGCTTTACCCACGTCATGGGCTGTAACGATGCGGTCAAGTTTCACCGTACCAAGTCCCGTATCAACCGTGAGTTCCATCATTTGTGCGCCATATCCATACATGGCGTAGGGAATGCCCTGCCCTTTTTCATCCAGGGGCTTGGTTGGCGGATCATAGGTTTCTTCCGACATGAAGACATAACCAAGTTCATTTTCCGGCAATCTGGTCAGATCAATCGATGTGGTTGTTTTGCCCTCGCCCGCTGTTATCATTCCGGCTTCAAAAATCAGTTCGGCGTCATGACTGACATTTGCTTTTCGCAAAATCTGTCTGCGCAATGCTTCACCTGAAAGCTTCGCGGCCTTGCCGGTAATATAGGTCTGACGGGACGCCGAGGTTTTGCCGCAGTCGGGGGTGAGATCAGTATCACCATCAATTATCTCTATGCAGTGAACCGGCACACCCAGGCCGTCAGCGGCTATTTGAGCAATGACTGTGTTGGCTCCCTGCCCTATGTCCATTGCACCCTGATGCAACACTACGGTGCCATCCTGTCTGATCCCCATACGTACGGTGGACGGGTTCGGCAGCGAGGTGTTGCCGCAACCGTACCAGCAACTGCCAAGCCCTACACCCTTCCTCATCCCTGATCCGTTTGCTCGCCGGTTATGGCTGGCGGCTTCCTCGCGCGCTTCGTCCCAAAACGGTTTGAGGGCGTTCAGGCACTCTTCTATGCCTACGCCTTTTTCAAAGACCTGCCCCGTTACCGTCGGCAGTCCGTTCTTCAGGACGTTTCTCAAGCGAAAATCGAGACGATCGATGTCTGCCCTGTCAGCGAGCAGGTCAAACGCTACCTCCTGAGCGATTGCCGATTGCGGCACGCCAAATCCGCGAAATGCGCCTGATGGCGGTGTGTTGGTATGAACCGCAACACTTCTGGCCCGGTAATTCTCGACAAAGTATGGACCCGACGCGTGAACCGGCACGCGGTTTGCGACCGTTGGGCCCCAGCTGGCATACGCTCCGGTGTTGAACACCCCTTCAAAGTCGAAGCCGGTAATTTTTCCGTCTTCAGTACAGCCAATTTTCAAGGCTATCTCTGAAGGGTGCCGCTTGGTTGTCGACTGCATGGATTCTGATCGATCATAGGTGATAAACGCCGGTTTCCCGAGTTTCCATGCGGCGAGCGCGACATAGGGCTGAAACGACAGATCCAGTTTTGATCCGAACCCGCCGCCACATGCAGATGGCATTACCCGGATATCATCGAGTTGCAGGCCCATGATCTCGGCAAGGCATTCGCGATCCATCTGTGCAGCCTGCGTGCATCCAAACAACTCGAGCCGGTCCCCGTTGCGGATGCAGTGCCCGGCTTCAAGTTCGATGTACCCATGTTCGACAAACGGCGTGGAGGTTCTGACTTCCACCTGGTGACTGGATGACGCCAGGCCGTCGCCAACGCAACCCTTTTCGACAAAACCCTCAACGAGAATATTTTCTCTGCGATCATGATGCAGATCGATCAGGTTTCCACCCATTGCATCTCTGGGAAGCAGGGCATGATCGGTTGGCTGCCAATCAATCGGCAGGCTTTCCACTTTCAAAGCTTTCACGGTTTCATACGCGCCAACCACTGCCGCTACAGCTTCTCCCCGGTAGATAGCGACTTCCTCCGCAAATACCGGTTGATCCGCAAACGGAGGAATAACGCCAAAGCAGTTTTTGCCCGGGATATCTGTTGCATCAAGAAACGCTTCAACACCACGCGTTTCTGAAACGAACCTGTCCTTGTCACCAATCGTGAATTTGGCATGGTGATGCGGACTGCGGACTACCCGGACATAAAGCGCATCTTTCGGGACAATGTCAGCGCCATACATCAAGGTGCCGTCGACTTTTGGCCTGCCATCCAGATGTCGCACCGATGTCCCGACCCCACATCCTGCCTGCGGAGTTACCTCGGCAGCAACGAAATTGTTTGCATGCATCACCGCTTCGACAATTTTGCGATAGCCTGTGCATCGGCACAAAACACCACCCAGGGCATCCTCCACCTCGTGTTTTGAAGGCTCCGGGTTGTGATCGAGCAATGCCTTTGCGGACATTAACATACCCGGCGTGCATATTCCGCACTGGGCTGCCCCGTAATGCAGAAAGCTCTGTTGCAGTTTTGTCAGGGTACCGTCATCGGAAAGGCTTTCCAGTGTCTCCATTCTGGATCCGTCGATCTGTCCGGTACTGGTGGGGCAACTGCAGGCGATATCGCCGTCAATGAGAACGCTGCAGGAACCGCAATCACCGGCATTGCAGCCAACCTTGGTTGCAGTGAGGTTCATGTCATCACGAAGAAAATCCGACAGCCGTTTTACCGGGTCAATCGTGGCATGATGTTCATCGCCATTCAGGTGAAAATTGATTTTCATTGCTATGGGTTCCCCGCCAATGAGCCCAGCACCCGGATTGCAAGCTCCTTGCTCGCCAGCGTTCGGTAGGCCCCGGTGGAACGTATGTCATCAATGGGTGACAGCGAGGCAAAATGTTCATCGGCCACATCCGTCACGAGATCACGCGACAGCGCTTTGCCGACCAGCATAGCCTCCAGAGCCGGCAATCGTGTTGCGACGGCGGAGCACGAACCGACACTGATTTTTGCATCCTCGATGATGCCGTTTTCTCCGACAGCCAGACGGGCAGCCAACATTGAAATCGAAATCACCAGATATTTTCGTGCGCCGAGTTTCAGAAACGCAGACCTGCCCAGGGATTGTTCAGCGGGAATCATAAGGCCGACAACCATTTCATTCGGCTTCAGATTTGTCTGGCGATTGCCCAGGATAAACTCTTCAAGCGGGAGTTCACGTTCTCCATCGACAGAGGCAATCTTGACGATTGCGCCGAGTGTGAGCAGAGGCGGAACGCCATCAGCGGCCGGAGATGCATTGCAGATGTTACCGACAACGGTCGCCCGATTTTGGATCTGTACTGAACCGACTTCTTTTGCCGACAGCTTCAGGCCTTCAAAAGCTGGCGGAAAATCATGTGCGATTACTTCTGACCAGGTGACAAGCGCCCCAATATGCCAGTTGCCCTGGGTGTCCTTCTCGATATTGCGCAGGGAAGATATTCCGGAAATATCCAGCACATTGAAATCGACTTCTTTCTCCCCGAGAGATGGATAAAAATCCGTGCCACCAGCAAGAATTTTCCAATCTTGCGAGTTCAACAAGGTAACCGCGCGGTGCAATTTTTCGGGTTTGCTAAACTGCATTGCACGCCACCTCAAGCCACGCGGAACTGAAATGCCATATCGAAATTTTCAAGCTCCTCAACCATCTAATCTGGAACCTGTTCCTTAACCTCCTGTCACCAGCAGGTTATTGTTAGCATACAAATAAAAATTTTGTTTGTAAACATCGTTAGGGGAGCTCATTTCAAGACGCATGGAGCATCACACCTGGGCCTGTTGCCTGCCGGCCTGTACGGCGGATACCCACCTGCCGGGGGACACTCCAAAAGCGCGGGCAAAGTGACGGGTCATGTGGCTCTGGTCGGCAAACCCGGTAGCAGCGGCGGTTTCACTTAGCGGGGTACCGGATGACATCATTTCACGGGCAATTTCCAGGCGCCGCATGATCAGAAAACGGTGCGGGCTTGTTCCGAACGCATCCCGAAACCTGCGGGACAGGGAATATCGGTCGAGCCCGGAAACTTTCTCCAGGTCGTCGAGTGTTACATTCTGCCGACAATTGTCCACCAGAAAATCCCGTGCCCTCAGGAGTTGTCGCTTCGGCAATGCTCTGCGTCGCCGGGCCGTCTGCCTGGCGTGCCTCTCCAGCGCAGCCGTGATTTCAGCAATGCTGCCTGCCGCCTGAACCGCTTCGAGACCCGGTTCGAATGGCTGTGTTGCAGCGAGCAACGCAGCGTGTAGTGTCGCATTCGCAGAATTCACACCGAAGGAAGCAGCGATTGTCGGGCTCGCCCTGCATGCGGACACCAAGGTTGTCGACAAAATTACCAAGGGTGCAAAACTGCATCCATGAAGATGACACATCAGGCTGCATATTCTGATTAGAAAAGGGCGTGAAACCACCTGCCTGTTCTTTCTTGTTCATTGCGGCAGCCTGCTTTCTCTGCTTGCAAATAAAGCGTTTGGCGGGGAGATTTATCGGCATGAGTTTTGCCGGAAGAGGTACCACATCATGCAAAATGAACTGACACCGGATCAGGTCGCGACCCGCAGGGAATAAGGGTACATCGTCCTGGAAAAGCAAGTGGCGTGTGTTATGCGGCACGTCCACGATTGAGCAGCGTGTGGTGCCCTGCCCGATGCGTGTCGCAAATCCGGATGGGGCAACGCAGGGGTCAATTTACGAAGTGCAGAAATCCATGGGCAGCCGTTCGTTTAATGTGCTGGACTGATTGGATTGGCAGGAACAGGCAGATCACCTACCAGGTGCAATTGACTATCTTTGAGAATGGTTATGATTTTTGACCCCCGGCGGTCGGCAAAATGACTGCTGGTCAGGAGTTCGAAAACCTCTTCGTCACAAAGAACAATTCAGCGTTTTATAACCCGCACATAGGTGGGCGCCGGTGCTGCCAGGGCAATGCTATCTCCAACTGCCGGGCGAGTTGCAGAAGGGTGAGGTCGTCCCCGACCCGGCCGGCAAAATGGATGCCGATCGGCAGTCTGTTTTCGCTCTCATATAGTGGGACAGACATGGCGGGCTGGCTGGTAACGTTGAAAATTTCCGGATAAGGGGCAAATTTCCATGCTTCGTCCATCCAGGTTTCAATGCTGCGATTAGCCGCTTGTGTAAAGACACCGGTTTCAGGCGGGGGACCGGTTACCACCGGCGACATAATGACATCAATACCGTTCATCGAAACGGTCATTTGTCTTTGCAGCCGTGTCAGTTGCGCCTGTGCGCGGGCGACTTCAACGGAATTTGTTGCCCGCGCCTGTTCCATGGCTCATTGTATGACCGGACCCAATTCTCCATCTCGGGGTGGCCGGCCCAAGGTTTCGGCATGTTCTTCTACCAGCACCGTCAATTCATTGGCCCAGAATACCGAGGCAGCATCACACGCGTCACAATTCGGCGGCCATTCCCAGGGGATAACAGTATGTCCCAGTTCTTGCAGCAGCCGGGCGGTAGCTTCAAGACAAGAGGCCATGTCTGCGTCCGGCTTGATGCCGGTGGGCGAATGGGGGACCATTGCAATTGAGAGACCGGCAGGCGCTTCATCAAGCCGGTCAAGAAACCCGGCTCTGTTTTCTTGATAGGCGCGCGGTGAGCCGGTTTCCGGACCGGTGGTAGCGTCAAGCAATGCGGCGGAATCCCTGACCGTCCAACTGACAGCATGATCGCAATTAAGGCCATTGACGAGCGGCCCCAGATGAGACCCGGTGGCGACCAGCCCGCTGGTTGGCTTGAACCCGAACACTCCGCAGCAGGCTGCGGGAACCCTAATTGAACCGCCAGAATCCGTCGCATGTGCCAGGGGCACAATACCTGCGGCCACCGCACAAGCGGCACCACCACTGGATCCGCCGGGCGTGAGGCTCAAGTCCCAGGGATTGTTGGCCGGGCCATATAATTCAGGTTCGCAGCCATAATCGGTTGCAAATTCCGGGGTATTGGTACGACCAAATACAACCAGCCCCGCTTCATGCCACCGTTGCGCCAGCAGACTGCTCTCCGCCGACGCCGGTGCGTCGTCAAAAAACGGCAGGCGTGTTTTAGCGGCATGCCCTTTACCTGGACATTGATATCCTTCGCGGGAAAAGGAACACCTGCCAAAGGCATTTCAGGTGACTCCGATGCGGCTGCTTTGTAAGCCAGTTCATCATAGCGACTTACGATTGCATTGAGTTGGGGATTGTGGATGTCTATCTCACGAAAGACAGCATCCAAAAGTTCAGACGGTTTGATCTTTTTGTGGCGAACCAGTTTCGCCATAGCCACCGCGTCGAGTTTTCGAAATTCGCTTCTGCTCAGCATGTCGGCCCGCAATTCACCCGTTTTCGATTTTCTGTATTCGCCTGGTATGTCTTCCGCCATCAAACGGCGTTTCGATCCATTTCATGACAAGCGCTTCGAGAATGTCTTCATCAATCATCCGTTCGCCAAGCGACAGCACATTGGCGTCGTTGTGGCGGCGTGCCATTTCTGCGGACAGCACATTCCAGCAAACTGCACAGCGGATACCCGCAACCTTGTTGGCCGCAATCGCCTCACCATTGCCGGAACCGCCCAGAACAATTCCGCGATCATATTCCCCGGCTGCAACCGCCCGGGCAACGGGAAAAATGAAATCCGGATAGTCACAGGACTCTTCACTGAACGTTCCGAAGTCCTTTACCGTATAGCCGCGGGTGACAAGGAAATCGCGGATACGCTCCTTGTACCTGTAGCCTGCATGGTCCGTTCCGATAGCGATTTTCATGGCCCTGCCCCGTCTGTTTTTTGCAGCCTAACGGATTTCAGGGTTTGCACAAATCCATGTTGAGGACTTCACCACAGATAGTTTTGGGTTGGCTTACAAGACGTCATGGTTGTCTGCTAGCGCAACGCTCTCAGCCAATTGGCAAATGCCCTGGTAGCACCGGTTACAGGAGTTGAGGCTTCCAGGGTAAAATAGCCAAGCAGCACTTCGTCACTACCGGGCAATGGACAAAGGCGATTTGCTTCCAGATCATCGCGGATCATGAATTGAGAGGAAAGCACCATTCCCAGTCCGGCAATTGCTGCTCGCAGTGCTGCATCATCAAGATCGAAATGTCCCCCATACGTCAGCCTAACGTCTGTCTTCCCGGTTGCCTTCAACCACATCTGCCAATCCCAGTTGCTGCTGGTGCACTGCAAGGCGGGAATGTCGCCGAGCCCTGTGCCGTTGCGCTTGCGTTCCAGCAAGGCCGGCGAAAGATAAGGGCGGCAACGGTCCTCCAGGAGAACCTCTCTGCCCTCAAGCGGAGTTCCCGCGGGCAGATACAACAGTGAAAGGTCGCTACCGGCAGTTTGTGCCGGATCGATATCGTTCGCTGTTTCAATCCGTACCGAAATGTCCGGAAAGCGTTTGCGAAAACCATCAAGGCGGGGAATGAGCCATCGGATTGCCAAACTGGTCGAAACCAGCACAGACAGATCACGCCCGTCGCGCATGGTCATTTCTATCGCCCGCCCAAGTGCGTTCAGGCCTGTGACGGCCTGACGAAAGAAGCTCTCTCCCGTGTCGGTGAGCCGGATAGCGTTGTTGCTGCGATCGAAAAGTTTCACACCCATCGCTGTTTCATATGTGGACGCCCCGGATTGGCAAGACATTTTTTGATGTTTTGATCGGTTGCTTTCATATGTCCGGCCTGTTGATGCGATATTTGATAGATCGCTGGCCCTGATGGAAATCCGCAAACGAGGTTCCTGATCAAGATGACGCGCTCATGGGGCGCATTGAATCACACGGTGTAACCTCGTTTTTGGCTGATCATGTCACATCACTTTCTGCCATTACCAATTTCTGTGCCTTGCCTTCAAGCGGCGCTGATTCGCAAGGGGTTATAGCGCTGTCCTCTGGTCATAAGAACCCAGGCGATGCGAGCGGTCTTGTTGGCCAATGCGACAGAGACCAGTCTCACAGGTTTCTTTTCCAGCAGACCATTGATCCAGACCGCGGTCGGGCTCTTCTTGTTTCGATTGTGGCGAATAACAGCTGTCGCACCAATGACAAGCAGGCGGCGAATATACCGGTCTCCCTGCTTTGATATGCCAGCGAGCCTTACTTTGTCACCGCTTGAATGCTGTTTGGGGACCAGGCCAAGCCATGCGGCGAACTGCCGTCCGCTTTTGAATTGTCCCGGATCGCTGACGGTTGCCATCAGTGCAGTGGCTGTGATCACACCAATACCCGGAATGGCTGCCAGGCGCCTGCTGGCTTCATTTTGCCGGTGCCAGTCACGCAGGACCTTCTCAAGAGCCTGCAATTCTTCCTCCAGTTCGAGCAAGCGACGGGCAAGCGTTGCCAGCGCGACTTGTGCAATAGCCGGCAGGACATGCTTCTCGTCGTTTTCGTTGAAGATGGAATGAGCCAGCTTGACGATGTTCCTGACGCCGGGGGTGGTGACAAGACCGAACTCTGCACAATGAGCACGCAGTGCATTGGCTGCCATGGTGCGTTGCCGCACAATCAGGGAACGGGTTCGGTGTATCATCAGGATACTTTGCTGCTCAGGTGTTTTGACAGGCACGAAACGCATGGTGGGCCGCCTGACAGCCTCGCAAATCGCTTCAGCATCGGCAGCGTCATTCTTGCCCCGCTTTACGTAGGCCTTGACGTAGGCAGGAGGCATCAGTCTGACCTCATGACCAAAGGCTGCCAGGGTGCGAGCCCAATAATGGGCAGTGGCACAAGCCTCCATGCCGACAAGGCAAGCTGGCAGTTTCGAGAAAAAGCCTTTCAACTGTTTTCGCCGCAACCTTTTGATCACGATAACACTGCCATCATCGTCAACACCGTGAACCTGGAAGACACTTTTGGCAAGATCAAGCCCGATCGTGGTAACTTTCATAAGGACGCTCCTTCGTTATTTGTGGTTCATTCATCAACAACCACCTTACGACAATTCATTTGCCGGTATGAGGGGGCGTCCACCTCATCAAGATTGAACACCTGACGGCTCACGGCACCTGCCGTAACACCAAGACGATGAGCCGCGTTCTTGAAACTGCGACACTCGGCTGCAACAACAAAAACACGCACTGCGTTGAGGGAAATCTGTTCTAGATCCTGCATCATATTTCTTCACTCAAAGAGAGATTTTCTCGTTTGTTTTTCTAAGGCTACTTTAATTTAACTGATTATATCAACCAGGCTGGTGAGATGAGGCCGATGCAGGAAAACGTGACAGCGATATTGTGGGTGCTGTTGAGCACCTTCTTGTGGACTTTGATCTTTGCCGCAGCGAAATTCTTCGATGGCGGCATCGGTGTCTTCCAACTCTCCCTGTTTCGCTATTTGGGCGGCATGGCCACGCTGCTGATCCTGGTTCCCGGCAATGGCGGCCTGCGGTCACTTCGCAGCAATCAACCCTGGGTTCATCTTGTGCGCGCGGTTTGCGGGTGCGGGGCGGTAGTGGCCATTACCTGGGCCTCGGCCAATATGCCGCTCGTCGACGCTACCGCAATCGGTTTGACCTACGGCATCCTTGCGCTCCTTCTTGGTGCATTTGTGCTAAAGGAAACCATCAGCAGGCGACATTGGAACGCAGTGCTTGTTTCGCTTGCCGGCGTAGCGCTTGTCATGACCAGCAAGGGGGCATTTAATTCTGAACTGAACCTCCTGCCGGCACTGGCGGCTCTTCTGGGCGCGGCATTGTTTGCCCTGGAAGGTTTGTTGATCAGCTTGCTGGGACGTTCAGAACACGCTCTGACCGTTATGCTATATGTCACGTTTTTCGGGTTTTGCCTGATGCTTCCGCCGGCTGTTCTGGAATGGCGTTGTGTCGGAGCAACGACCATTACGTGGGCGCTGCTGTTGGGCCCGCTCGCTATTTTCGGTCAATATTGCACGATACGCGGATACCGCGCAGCACCCATGTCGGTAGTGGCCCCGGTGGATTATTCTTGGCTTTTATTCTCCGCCATACTTGGCATGCTGTTCTTCAACGAGATCCCGGGCCCCGGCACCTGGATTGGTTGTGCAATCATAATTCTGGGCGGGTTTTTGCTGGCGCAGGCCGGAAAAGACTGATGCGCCCGGCAATAAGGTGCCGGATTTGGCACTTGAAAAAAGCCAGTCTCGCGCCAGTTTCGGAAATTATTGTACGAAAACAGTATCAATCGGAACCCGGGGGAATGATACCGCAAATCTCCAATTGTAATGGCCCAACTGATGCTACATAATGGAAGCTGATGTTTGCCATACCGAATTTTTATTTCTGGTTTGCTGCGCTCATATCCGGATTTGGATGGGTATGGCTATTCTTCATTAAGCCCGAAAAATATGAATTCACCCGGGTAGAAGGTTTTGTCATCTGGCTTTTGGGTGTGATTTTTTCCTGGCTGCTGTTTATTGCCAAATCCGAAACCTCGATACTGGAAGTACTTTCGGCAGCCAAATTCTGACGCCGGAATGTTTCGTATGCTCGCCACTTGAGAACCCTGGAAAAAATAGACTAACCTGTTTTTCGGCCGGTCTTTCAACACCGGCTGCGCATTCAATCGGGAGGTATTTCAATGGCGGTGAAAACAACTTGCATCGGGGCTTATCCCAAACCGGATTATGTTCCGATCAGTGACTGGTTTCAGGTTGGTCATGAGGACGACTCTTACACCGAAAAAGTGCTGAGGAAATGGGACGATTCCGATACCCAAGAAGCCAGGGAACTGCTGGACCGGGCAACCTGCGAGGTTATTGCCGATCAGATTGAGTGCGGTATTGATGTGCCGACGGACGGCGAGATCCGACGCGACAATTATGTCCACTATCAGTGCAGGCATTTTGAAGGCTTTGACTTCGAGAACCTGACCGAAAGGGTCTTGCGCAACGGGGCCTATACCTCGTTTCTGCCGACCATCCGCTCCGACATCAAGGCAGGCGACACCTCTACCCTGGTCAATGACTGGCGGTTTGCGGAGGAGGCTGCCGGACGTCCGGTCAAAATCACAATGCCCGGGCCGATGACCGTTTCAGATACTACCGCCGACGCCCATTATAACGATGCAGTGCACCTGGCAACGGATTTGGCAAAAGCCCTTAACGCCCAGGTGACCGCACTTGCTGATGCCGGGTGCACCAATATCCAGATTGACGAACCCATATTTGCACGAAAGCCAAAAGAGGCTCTTGAATATGGCATTGATACACTGCGTGCGTGTTTCGACGGTGTGCCGGACACGGTAAACCGCGCCATCCACATGTGTTGCGGGTATCCAAATGCGCTTGATGCAAAAGACTATCCAAAGGCTGATCCCGACGCTTATCTTCAGATTGCTGAAGCTGTCGACGGCATTGCGGATGAAATTTCCATCGAGGATGCGCATCGCCACAATCCCAATGACTTGTTTTCCAGGTTCAGTCAGTCAAAACTGATTGTCGGCTTTGTCACCATCGCCTCAAACCGGGTGGAACCGGTTGATGAGGTAAAGGCACGCATGGCCCAGGTGCTGGAAATCCTTCCGAAAGAACAAATGATCGCAGCACCCGATTGCGGGTTGGGTTTTCTGGGGCGGGAACTGGCCATGACGAAACTGCGGGTACTTACAGAAGCTGCACAGAGTTTTTGATCATCCCCAAACGCAACACTTTAGTGAAACCTAAAAACCTGCCCTTCTGCCGCCCACGAATGTCCGCGAGAACGATATGGCTTGTTCTGGCCAAAATTTGCCGCCAAAATAGCGGGTAGTTTCGTCTGAAAAACAGGTTCCGGGAAAACACCCCATGTCACCCCTTCGTAACATTTTGTCCATCCTGGTACTCGTGACGATGATGGGACTGGTTGCCGAGCGCTCCAGTTCAAAGGACATTCAGATTGAACCGGCCACGCATCCCGCACTGGTTGATGCGGACCTACCGCCGTTAATTCCGGTGGAGACTTTCTTTTCCACCCGTACGGAAAGCTGGCGCCATCGGGTATCTCCTGATGGAACAAAACTGCTATGGATCGCGCTGCATGATGGCCGGCCTACTGTGCATTTTCGTCATCTTAATTCTGAGGATGTTACGATTATTAAAGGTAAGAGGGCTGTCAGATGGGCACACTGGGCCGCTGACAACCGCCACATAACCGGCTGGTGGGACAATGACGGGGATGAGAATTTTCATTTCCTGCTGGCAGACAGCGAAAACCCCGAAAAGCCGTTCCGTGATGTTACACAGTACAGAAGTACCAAGGTGAGGTTTCAGCAATGGTTTCCTGACAAGCCACTCGAATACCTGCTTTCTGACAACCGCAGGGATAAGTCTCTGTTTGACCTGTACTGGCATAATGTCGGCACCGGTGAAGAACGAATGGTGCTCCAAAATCCCGGGGACATTTCGTTCTATCAAACAGATTTGTCTGGAAACGTGATCGCGGTAGGACGCCGACTGGACGACGAACGCTGGGCGTTTGAAGTATCCGACGGTGACGGCGGCTGGAACAGAATGATTGAAGGTGGTGTTGAAGATACATTCTGGATAGTCGGCACTCCGCCCGTGAACGCCAAATGGGCATGGGCTATCTCCAATATCGCACGAGACCGGCAGGTTTTGGTGAAGTATGATCTTGCGAAAGGAAGAGAAACCGTCGTTTATGAAAACCCGAACGCTGACGTAACCAATGTATGGATTGATGATGATACATACGAACTGATGGCCGCCTGGTCGTCACCGGATTACAATCTTATCAAGATTTTCAACAGTGAACTCCAGTCGGTCTATGACAAATTCGCCAGCAAGAGGAAAACCAATTTCAGAGTCAGAAGCAGATCCCGCAACTTTGATGTGCTCACCATAAGTCTCAGCTCGGATGTGACGTCAGACGAGGCCTTCCTGCTCGACAGACGATCAGGTTCCCTGACCAAGCTTGCAGAAACGGCAGTGGCTCGTCATTCGCACAACCTTTCCGAAATGAAACCCATCCGTTTCACCGCACGCGATGGAATGGTTCTCAACGGATATCTGACCATACCCAATGGTACTACAGGCAAAAAGCTGCCCATGGTTCTGGCGGTACACGGGGGACCGTTCGCCAGGGACATATGGGGTTTTTATGATTACGATCAGTTTTTTGCCAATCGCGGTTATGCGGTGCTGCGGGTTAACTACAGGGGGTCCACCGGTTATGGCCGGGATTATATAGCGGCTGCCAACCGGCAAATCGGCCGCGCCATGCATACCGATCTGATTGACGGGGTTAACTGGGCGATTGAACACGGCATAGCCGATCGCGACAAAATTGCCATTTACGGGCGCAGTTATGGCGGTTACTCGGCGCTTGCTGGGCTTACTTTCACACCAGAAGTTTTTGCTGCAGGAGTCAATATTGTTGGAGTGGCAGACCTTGAACTGGTCTACAAGACATTTCCTGCATACTGGAGAAACTGGCTCAATCGCTGGTACAAATATATCGGTCATCCCGATAGTCCCGAGGATATGGCTGAGCTTCGCAGATACTCACCCATAAATCATGTTGAAAAGATCACCAAGCCACTGTTTGTCGCCCAGGGTTCTAATGACGTTCGGGTCGTCAAAGAACACTCAGACCGGATCGTTGAAGCGGCAAAGCGCAATGGTGTTGATGTTGAGTATGTCATTTATGATGATGAGGGCCACCAGATCAGGAAGTGGAACAATCGCATGGATCTGGCTCGAAAAATTGAACGGTTTCTTGCTAAGCACATTGGCGGGCGAATGGAACTCACATCCGATTGATGCGGTTAATTCAACCCGCATCTCCGCAAAAGGGAATCCGCTCGAAATATGCAGCCCCTCACAAGGCATTTGCGACTAGACAAGCAGCACGTGAACAGAGGTGTTAGTTCCCCGCTTTCACAACGCGTTCCCGATTTATCGTATACAAGCCGGTTGCAACGATAACTATCGCTCCGACAAGCGTCCATAAATCAGGCAATTGATCGAACAGGAGATAGCCATACATGGTTGCCCAGATCAAAAGACTGTATTGAACCGGTGCGACCACTACCGCATGAGCAACGTCCAAAGCCATAATGATGAGGGTTTCAGCAAACGCTGCAAAAACAGCAATGGCTATTAGCAGACCTATTTGTCCAAGCGTTTCCGGTGATGTCCAGACGAAGGGAAGCGGGATACAAAGCAAAGCCCATGAAACAATCGCAGTATATGCGACAGTTGTTGCGGTGCTGTCACCGTTCGCCAACACCCGTGACAATATCTGACGGCAGGCAAATGCTGTTGCAGCAATAATCAAGAGAAAGGCTGCCGGATGTACAACACCCATTCCCGGTCGCAAGACGATCAGAGTGCCGCAGAAGCCTATAACAACAGCAGCCCATCGCCTGATGCCGACCGGCTCCTTGAGCAACACCGCTCCCATAATGGTTACGATAAATGGCGCAATGAACGTTATGGAAACAGCATCAGCCAGCGGGACATAGGCAACCCCGATCACGAATAATGTCGCGGAAAATACTGCCAGTACCCCGCGGGCTATCTGCAATTTTGGCTGGGTCGTGTACAGAATCCGGAACCCGCGTACTGCCATATACAACAGAATTCCAACCAAAAGCCCGCTCTGTCGACTCCAGACAATCTGAACCGGAGGCAGGGTTTCGGTGAGCAATTTGGCAAAGGCATCTGTTGCGGCAAACAGGGCCATTCCGGCAAACATATAGGCGAGGCCCAACCGGCTATTGACCGGTCTGGATGTCATGTCGGTCTCAATTGGAGTTTTGGAAAGCGTCACAGATTTTCCACCGGGATATGGCCATCACTGTAATTGCGGATGCACTGACCTGACAGCACCCATCCGCCCGCGTTACGTCACGGCCCGTTTGAACCCGTCATACATCGCCCGTGAGCATGCCTCGAAGTCATCCATCACGGCAGCAGCGTCTGCTTTCAGCGTTTCCAGCGCACCGGGGCCCAGAGAGTTTTCAAGTGCCTGGGCGTAGGCAGGTATTTCGCCCCAATTGGCCACTGTGTCCGGCTCGCATTCCACATGATACTGCGCCGACCAGGCGTTCTCGCCCACCCGCATTGCCTGGTAACGTCCAGCACTGGATGACGCCAGACAGACCGTATCTTCAGGCATTTGTGCAACCTCGACCGAATGCCATTGCAGGCATTTCTGCACCGGCGGTAGACTGCCGAAAACCGGGTCGCGCCTGCCCTCTTCGGTAAGTTTGACTTCCAGCACACCAATCTCGGGCGGTCTGGCGGGACCGCAGGTGCCGCCCAGCGCATCGGCAAGAAGCTGATGGCCAAGGCAAAGCCCGAGATAGGGTTTCTTCATGTCGCGCACCCAGGTGCGGATCGCCCGCTTCTCCTCAATCAACCAGGGGTTCTCTGCCACATCCCAGACATCCATCGGCCCGCCCATGACCCAGAGTGCGTCGTAATTTTCAAGGTTGGGAATAGGCTCTCCCTCGTCCAGTTCCACCGCATCCCATTCGATTGCATCCTCGCGCAGGTAATTGCGCAGCGAGCCCGGATGCTCACAATCCACGTGCTGAAAAACCAACAGGCGCATAGCCCACTCCCCTTAGTTGATGGAAACATCAACCCGCAGTGTATCGCCTTTTCGGCCCATGTCACGAGGTAATTCGCGGTTCGCAATCGTACTCGAAATCTCGCGCAGGAGCTTGCGGCGGATGGCCCGGCCAAAGTCCTCAAACCCATCTGCCCGCTCAACAAAAGCGCCGGGGCCGGTTATCACTCTTTCACGGTAATAGGCGTCAAGGTCAGGGTGATCCCTGGATACTATCGGCAGCCCGTTAATGGTGACGTTTTCCGCCTCCGCAAGGAGCTTTGCATCCGGCATCATGATTGAGGTGGCGAACCAGAACTCGGTTTCCACCCCTGCGCCAATTCCGGTGCCACCTCCGCCGAAGCTGATTGTGTTATCCGCGCTCAACTGGAAGGTCCGGATGAGGGCCGCGAATGCATCAGCCGACTGTGGACTGTCGAGCACATGCCACCCGGTATTCACCTTGGGGAAAGCAGCATCTGACCACAACATCACGTTGACCGCTATCTTGCCTACGAGGCCTGACAGAATAGCTGCCTGAACCGCCGGATCGCGAAAGGCGGACGATGTGCCCTCGAGCTGGAGGATATATTCGGCTTCGCTGATCGAGCCAGAGGCGTCCATCGCCAGCACGAGTTCCAGATCCACCTCTTCCGCATTCACGGAAGCGGCAGCAAAAAATAATACGATTGCCGCAATGCGCGTAATTGCCCGCGCCGTTTCCGCTCCGAGGTGCACCACCGCCAGGCGGAGCCTGCGATGACTTGAATTGCCGTTACCAATACCCCTACCGCAGAATTGCGCACAAGCGCAATCGCCTCTTCGAACAGACTGTGCCGAAGAGAGATTTCACGCTGTGCGCTTCCCAGAGGTTTGAGAGCGGTCATGGCGGTGCCTGCGCATCTCTGAACACCTCCTCCGGCGTCCGGAAGCCGAGTGCCTTGCGCGGCCGTGCGTTGAGCAGATCCTCCACCGCCTGGACCTCGGCATCGGTCACAGACCGGAAATCCGTGCCTTTCGGCAAATACTGGCGGACCAGTCCATTGGTGTGTTCATTCAGCCCGCGCTCCCATGAGTGGTAGGGCCGGGCAAAATAGAACTTGGCATCAAGCGCCTTGGACAGGCTGCTGTGGCCAGCGAATTCCTTACCGTTGTCCGCAGTGATCGTGTGAACCAGGTGCCGATCTGCCTCCAGCCGGCGTCTGAGCGCAGCTCCGACATCTTCGGCCGTTTTCCTGTCGAGCCGTACCAGTCGGGTCATCTTCGAGGCGCGGTCCACCGCCGAAACCACTGCGCCGCTTTGACCCGCTCCAACGATCGTGTCCACCTCCCAGTCACCGATCCGCAACTTCTGTTCGACGATCGCGGGCCGCTCACTGATATCGACACGACCGGGAATGCGTCCTCGCCCGGCGTGCCGGCCGCCGCGCCAATTCGGTTTCTTCCCACGCCGCCGCAGACGTTTGTAAAGGCTGCCACCGGCCCTGCGGTCCGCGCGGACGTATTCGTAGATCCGCATCCGCCCCACCATGGCTTGGCCTTCCCGACGAAACCGACCCGAAATTTGCTCTGGGCTCCAGCCAGCCGCCAACTTCTCCTCGACCAATTGCCACAGGGCGGGTGTCATCTTCCTTGGCACCGATGACGCCCTGTGGCGGCGCTCTGTCGCCTTGTTATGGGCCTGTTTGTACCGGTAGCCCCGGCCGCCGCTGTTGCGCTGCATCTCTCGACGGATTGTCGTGTGATGGCGTCCGAGCTCACGCCCAATGTCTCTCTGCGAGAGGCCGCTTTTCTTCAACCCCCAAATCTGGCAACGTTCATCTTGGGTCAGGTGGTGGTAGCCGCGAGGCATAGGCGAATCTCCTTCTACAAGATTCTCGCCATCGCCTGGCCCGCCCGCAAGGAAGAATGCTCATCACGCTGCCGTTTTCACTGGTGCACTTCGGAATGGCACGGGGGCCGCATAAAGCCTGTTCCTTGTGACGCCATGCACTGTAAATGGGGTAGCCTGACAGTCAAATCAGGTATGTGTGTTCCAGGGCCGATTTACCTGACCAAAAACAAACACCCCGGCAGAACCGGGGTGCAAAGTCACTCTGTTGATCGTGGGAGATCAGATCTGGAGATAGCTCTCCAGAGAATCATCCAGCGCATCTTTCCATGGTGTGTGATGCGGTGGTGCCTGCGTGCCGGTCATCGGCGACACATATCCGTGGTTGCGGAATTCCATGATGCCTTTCTTCTTGTGTTTCTTCCACTGGAAGAAAGCCTCGTTTGCAGCATCAATGTCGAAGCTGGGATAATCCGTCTCGTTGATAAGTTCCTGAGTGTATGCGCCCTGATAACGAATGCAGTCGTAATCGTCTTCCAGCGCGTCTTCGGCATCCACACGGGCGTTGACGTCAGCCACCATGGCCGCCTTGTCCGGCATGGAAATCTTGCCCATGATCGCATCGCGTGTCCACCAGGCCTGGGCATCGAACATGTTAAACGTGTACCACTGATCCTGCATCCCGAGATAGAAGAGGTCCGCGTCATGCACATAGGCCACGCCCTTGTAGAGGTCAGCGGAGGCAAGACGGTTTGCGGTCCGCAGGCGCAGATTGTCCGCCATGAACGGGAAGCGATGCAGATAGCCGGTACACAATATTATCGCGTCAACGTCCTTGGTAGTACCGTCCTTGAAGTGTGCCGTCTTGCCTTCAACTTTTATCAGGGCCGGAACTTCCTGCCAGTTGTCGGGCCAGTCATAGCCCATTGGAGCGGTGCGGTGGGCAACGGTCACCGATTTGCAACCGTATTTCCAGCACTGGGAGCCGATGTCCTCGGCGGAGTAGGATGTGCCCAGGATAAGGATGTCCTTGTCATTCATCTCCATCGCATCACGGAAATCGTGGGCGTGCAGCACCCTGCCCTTGAAGGTTTCGAAACCGGGATAATGCGGCACATTGGGGGTTGAGAAGTGACCGGAAGCCACAACTACATGATCGAAGACTTCATCGCTTTCGGTATCGTTGACGCTGTCATTGGCAATGACGCGAAACTTTCCGTCCGCATTCTTTTCGACGCGGCGTACCACGTGATTGAACTTGATCCAGTCACGTACGCCTGCTTTCTTCACCCGTCCCTCGATATAATCGAACAGGACCGCGCGCGGCGGATATGAGGCAATCGGTTTGCCGAAATGCTCTTCAAAGGTGTAATCGGCAAATTCAAGCCCCTCTTTCGGACCGTTGGACCACAGATAGCGATACATGGAACCGTGAACAGCCTCACCATGCTCATCAAGGCCGGTGCGCCAGGTGTATTTCCAAAGGCCGCCCCAGTCGTCCTGTTTTTCGTAGCAGACGATTTCAGGAATTTCCTCGCCGTTCTGCTTTGCTGACTGGAATGCCCGCAATTGGGCGAGCCCAGAAGGCCCCGCACCGATAACCGCTATCCGTTTCGTCATGATTTCCCTCCCAGAAAGTGTTGATGCCGTCACAAATTCGAAATTGGTATACCATACCTGAACCAATTTTAGGATATTCGAACCAATAGTCAATAAAATCCTTGATTTTCCAGCCCAATATGTACCAATTTGTGGGTAATTGGTATAGCGAAGTCGAGATTTGGTATTTTTGGTCCCTTGGAACAAGGACTTACCCTCGGCAGGCGCAGCAGGAGACTATTGTGAGTGCAGCAAGTTTTGCATTACGCATGTCCGTGGTGGGGGCAACGTCGCGTTTCGGGGTCAGTGCGGAACAGACCATCAAAATAGGATTTCTCGCACCGCTCACCGGTGAGGTGAGTTCCTGGGGCCAGCCGGGTCTCAACGGCTCGCACATCTGGGCGGACCGGGTGAATAGCGAAGGCGGCATCCTGCTCAATGGTCAGCGCCATAAAATAGAGATTGTTGCCTATGATTGCGGCTATGATGCGGATCGGGCACTGGCAGGCGCTAAAAAACTGATCCAGGAGGAAGACGTAAAATTCCTGATGATGCTGGGCGGGGACACCTTCACCCCGATCCTGGATTATGTGCGCCAGCGCAAGATCCTCACCTCCACTCTTTTGCCCAGCGATCTTTCGCCGGACACACCCTATCTGATCGCCCCAAGCGAAATTCATCCAATCTACAACGTTACAGGTGTTGAGTGGCTCGCGCAGAACAAGCCGCTTCTCAAAACCGTTGCCCTGTGCAGCCAGAAAGATGCACTGGGGCTGCCGTCACTGGCCACCTATCGCGCGGCTTTTGAAGCAACAGACATCGAAATCGTCGAGGAGGTGATTTACAACCCGGAAAATCCGGACGCCGATGGTATCGTCGAAACGCTGATGGCCTCACAGCCGGACATTATGTGCTGGTGTACTGCCTATGAGCCGGTCGTTCATGCACTCACCCAGGCTGCCTATCAAAGAGGTTATGAAGGACAGCTTCTGTCCTGTACAATTGACGACTACAAGTCGCTGATTGAAGCGACCAGCACGGAATTCATGGAAGGGTTCGTGTTCCAGTTTCCGGATTTTGATGATCAGAAGCTCAACTCAAAATCCGTCAATTTCAATCGGCCCAACGCGTTTTATGCGGAATATGACCAGCGGTTCCCAGGTTCCTGGACTGCCGTTTCCTGGGAATATGTATCCGGCCTCGATCTGTGGCGTTCGGCAATCGAAAAAGCCGGCACTGTTGAACCGGTCTCCGTTCTTGCCGCCATGAAGCACGGCGGTCAGGCAGTCCATGCCTTTGGCAATGCCGAGTGGTGGGGTGATGAACTGTTCGGCATCGATAATGCGCTTGTCGGAGACTGGCCGGTGGTATCTATCAGGAACGGCAAGGCGCAGATCGAGGAATTCCGTTCCACGATCAGCTGGTGCCGTGATCACGTGGGATTGCTTGAGAAACACATGCGGGCCCTGGGCCAGATGTGGGATCAGCGACTGGTACCCAAGCCGGTCGAGGAAACAACAATTCCACGCCATTTCTCCCCACACCGTGCATAAAAACGCTTTCATCATTTCCAGCAGCCGTCTCTGCCCTTGACTTGGAGTAACTCCAGGCCGGTATAAACTGTACTACCTGACTGGAGTTGCAATGAAAATCGCTGAAGCTGCCGCCATGTGCGGCCTGCCCCCTGATACGATCCGCTTTTACGAAAAATCCGGAATGTTGCCGGAAATTCATCGCAGCGCGGATGGTCATCGCAAATTCAAACCCTCAGACATTGACTGGATCACCCTGCTCTACTGGCTGCGTGAAACCGGCATGCCATTGAAACAGATGAAGCGCTTTACCCGGCTTGCAAAGCAGGGCGGCAACACCAGGAGCGAGCGTCGGCAAATTCTTCTGGATCATGCCGCTGAACTCAAACGCCGTCGTTTGCTGCTCGACAAATGCGAGGAAGTTCTGGCTGTAAAGATTGCCAGCTACGGGCGTAATCAGAAAGGAGATGGCATGAATGGGGTGTGAGCGGTCATGCATCCCGACTCGGATAGAGTGCTGGGAGAGGCGGATAGGCTGCAGGCTGGATGTCATCTTAGGGCATTGCGACCCTGTAAAGGAGATTACCCGCCGCCTGTATCTGAACGACCAGCGTGAGGCCCGGTTCGGTCCGGTGACCTCGTATAGGAGTTTGGCGTGGCCGTTCACACCCTTGTCAGGGTTCCGCCGCTCACCAACGGGAGAAGTTTAGCCATGTCCTTTATCGGTGTCGATCTTCACACGACGTCTTTCACGGTCTGCCGGCTTGAAGCTGACGGCAGCGAGATATTTGAAACCTACCAGCTGGCAGCGGCCGATCTGGAACGGTTCTGCCTGAGCCTTGATGCGGACGACGAGATTGCCGTGGAGGCGACGGGCAATTCGGCCTGGTTTCGTGACGAGGTGGTCGCTTGCGTCGGCCGTGTTGTCGTGGTCAACCCGAGGCAGTTCGGCGTGATCCGCAAGTCGGTGAAGAAGACGGACAGGAACGATGCCCGGGCACTGGCCTTCTTCCTGTCGAAGGACATGCTGCCCGAGACGCGTGTGAAGACGGTTGCCGAGAGCGAGTTGGCGTCACTCACCCACACGCGCGATCTTCTGGTCAAGCAGCGCACCCGGCTCATCAACAAGATCCATGCGCTGCACACGCGCCACGGCGTCAAGCTGAAGAAGGAAAGCCTGGGCTCGAAGCGGCGGCTCAATGCTCTGGAGGTCGGCCGGTTCTCGACACTGGAACAGGTCGAGTTGAAGGCCCTGCGCGACCAGGCGCTGAGGCTTATGGCGACGATTGGCGAACTGGACGGTGCGATCGAAGAGGCCGCCCGGGAACTGGATGGCTACGACGGCCTCGTCTCAATCAAGGGCATCGGTCCGCGCTCGGCGGCCGTGCTCCTGTCGGGGATCGGCAACGTCGATGACTTCGAGGACGCCGACAAGCTGGCTGCCTATGTGGGCATCGTCCCGCGCGTCAGCCAGTCGAACGAAACCGACAACCGGGGGCGGATCACCAAACGCGGCAACAAGCTGATGCGCACCACGCTGGTTCAGTGCACGCTCATTGCCATCCGATACTCGGGCTACCTCAATGCCTTCTACCAACGCATCAAGGCCAGGCGCGGGGCCGGCAAGGCGATCATCGCGACCGCACGTAAACTGCTCGCGATCATCTACGACACGCTCAAGAACGGCTGGGTCTTCGAGGACTTTCCGGCCTTCAAGATCGCGGGGCAGAACATTCCCGCTGGACAACCATCATAGGAGCCTCCGCATGAAATTTGCCTATCTGATCGAGCCACCATTCAATTTCCGGGATGCGGATGGCGATATTTCCGGTTGTGATGTGGAACTCGCACGCCGGTTTTGCGAAGTTTCTGGAAATATGCCGTTTGAACCGATTGAAACGGAATTCGCTGAACTGCTGCCTGGTGTCGATGACGGCCGGTGGCATATGACAACCGGTCTGTTCAATACTGCGGAGCGCCGCAAGTCCGCATTGTTCAGCCTTCCCATATGGGGTTTGCCGGACGGATTTCTGGTAAAACCCGGCAATCCGCTTTCATTGTCAGGGTACCGCTCACTGGCAACCCATCCTGAAGCAACTCTGGCTGTCATACGAGACCAGTTCCAGCACCGCTCGGCCATTGAATTCGGAGTGCCGACTGAACGTATTGAGGTTTTTGAGACTTATGCGCAGGCGGCTGATGCGGTCAGTTCCGGTAAGGTGGATGCCTATGCCAGCGTAGCGCGCGCCCATACCGGGTTCATCGCACGTAATCCGGATATGGCGGTTGATGTCGTGGCTGTTCCGGCAGACGAAAAACCTCCTGCGTTCGGATGCTTTGCCTTTTCGCCGGATAACCATGAGCTCTGTAACGCAGTTAATGAGTTTTTGCGGCAATTTCTGGGGAGCAGCGATCACCGTCAGATCATGGCAGGTTTCGGATTTAATGATGCGGAAATTGATCTTGTAGCCAATTGAGGCCGACACTTATCCTTCCTGGAGAAGCAGTCTTTGCTCGTCAACCAGATGCAGTTGGATGTATTCCACGGCACTTTCGATATCGCGCAGGGCAATTGCGTTGAACAACGAATTGTAACGGCGCTGGGATTCCTCTATGCGCTTGGGAGAAAAATGCCTCTTTTGCTGAGCGGAGCGGAAGTTCTGGCGCTTGGCCTCGATCACCAGTTCGTAGCAGGCGATGAGCAACGGATTGCCGGTTCCCGAAGCCAGTTGCCTGTGAAATTCCTCCTCCAGGCGCACATATCGGGCGGAATCCGTATGAATTGATTCCATGCGAGAAAGGGTTTCGCCAAGTTTCTCGATTTCCCTTGGCGGCATGTTGATAATTGCCAGGCGGATCATCTCCGGCTCGATAATGCTGCGCATGACATGCAGTTCAAGCGGGCTGGTGGCAACTGATACCGGGCTTGCATCTTTGATTCTGTCATCATTTTCCTGCGCCTCATCACCCACCTTCAAGGTGACGAAACTTCCGCTGCCAGGTCTTCGCGAAATAATGTTGCGGCTCTCAAGCAAATCAAGCGCTTCACGAATGGTATTGCGCGCAACCCCAAGTTCGCTGGCGAGACTGCGTTCGGCGGGAAGACGCGAGTCTGCGGGATACTGTTCTGAAAGGATTCGCGCATACAACGTAGAGGCCACGGTTCCCACCGTGCTCGAAATGGACTTGTCCGCAAACAGGGCAGAGCCTGTATCCTTTTCCTGAATATTCACTTCGTCAACCTTTTGCAGGAATTCGCAAACGCAAACTGTTACGCCTGTTATTATAACCCTAAGACATGCAATTCAACAAACTTCAGGACATTCGGTACCCGCCATTGAGGTTTCGGCCAGGGCGGATCCCGTTTAATCCAGCCCGAGTTTCCGCTTTCTTGCAGCGGCCCATTTCGAGATCATATTGTCAAAAGTCAGAGCCATCAGGACTACGGAAAACCCGAGGGTGAAATTCTTGCCCAGTTCAGTTCCTGCCATGGTGCGTTGCATTTCCTGGCCCAGATCGCGGGTGCCGATAAAGGCTGCAATTATCACCATGAAGAAGGAGAACATCAGTGCCTGATTCAGACCTACCGCGATCGTCGGCATGGCCAGCGGCAACTGCACATTCCAAAGCTTTTGCGAGCGGGTTGCGCCGGACATGTCTGCGGCCTCGGTCATTTCGGAAGGCACTTCACGCAACCCCTCAATAGTATAGCGCACTACAGGCACCATCGTATAAATCAGGATCGACATGATAACCGTGATAGGCGTGATGCCGAACAGCATGATTGCCGGCAGCAGATAGATAAAACTCGGGAATGTCTGCGCAGTGTCACAGACATACAGCATCCTGCGCGAGGCTTTTTCGGAGCGGGAAGCCCATATTGCCAGCGGCATTCCGATCAGAATAGCCAGAAGCGTTGCAGTGACCGTCGAGTGCAGGGTCAACATAGCCCGGTCCCACCAGCCAAGCACAGCGACCGCCAGGAAAAACAGGAACCCTATTAACGCCGGCTGCCATCCACCCATCAGCCACCCAAGGCCGATTACGATTGCAATCACGCCAAAGGTCGGGATGTACAGAAGCGCGTTTTCGGTGGGAACCAGTACCCAGACATTGAAGAAGTAACGTATATAATAGGTGGTAGCCTGGATTGGATCGAGCGCCAGAAATCCTTTGATCAGACCGTCAATGTCCTTGCCCATCGACAGAGACTGTTTGCGTTTGACTTCGTCAAAGAACGGAATGAGTTCGCTCAGGATCATAAAGAAGACGAACACGCCGGCAGCCACCAGCCAGGCCTGGTTTTTCACCCACCACGGAGTGCCCTTTTCGAAATGCTCAGGCTGTTTGACTACCAGTGCCTTGGACAGGCGATCCAGTGCCACGGCAAGCAGTACGATTGTGATTCCGATTTCAAAACTGCGACCCAGTTTGAAACTGTTCATCATGGCAAGCAGTTTTGCCCCAAGCCCGGGCATGCCGATAAAGGCGGTCAGAACGACCATAGCAAGGCTCAGCATGATAACCTGGTTGAGGCCCACCAGAATTTCGGTGCGGGCCGACGGCAGGTAAACGCGTGTCAGCATCTGCCACCGGGTGCAGCCGGACATCTTGCCCGCCTCAACCACTTCGGGCGAAACCTTTTTCAATCCAACAATTGTCATCAGGATCATCGGCGGCATGGAATAGACAATGGTTGCCACCGATGCGGCCGTCGGTCCGACTTTGAAGAAAATCACTGCCGGTAACAGATAGGTATAAAATGGCAGGGTCTGCAGTATCGCCAGAATGGGCCGAAGGGCGGATTCCACCCGTGGAGACTTCCACGCCCAGATACCAAGCAGCAAGCCGATGATAAACCCGATCGGAGCCGCAATCACGATAACCGACATGGTTTCCATGGTGATTTTCCACTGGCCCATAACGGCAGTCCAGGTAAAGGTACCACCGGCAAGCAGTGCCAGTTTCCAGCCACCCAGGTAATAGCCCAGGACCGCTGCAAGGCTGGCAATTACTGACCAGGGAATAGCGTCCAGCCTCGGCCACCGGGATTTGCCGTATAGCAGATTTGCTGCGGCGTCGATCAGAAAGCCAATCCCGCCTGCAATTGCGCGCGTGACGTGAATCAGGCCGAGATCATTTTGAATCCAGGCAAACCACCTGTCCATGTAGGCAGCCCAGATTGGATGCCATTCCGGAAGGCGGTCCAGGACAGACGGCAATAGTGGTTTAAAGAGGATTAGCAGTATCGCGAGGCCCAAAAATCCGTGGCCAATTTGTGTATGGCGGGATTGCAGGTTCACGATCCATCCCCCAACAGGATGTCCATGGCATCCTGCCGTTTCATCACACCCATCAGTTCCCCGGCATCATTTTTAACCGGTATGTTCTTGCGTTTATCAGACACAATCATGCGAGCGAGTGACTGGATGGTGGCTTTTGCGTCGACGGCCTCGCCTTCGACATTTTTGCCGTTTGCGGGCTTTGCCAGAACGCCGGCGTGAACAACCCTCGATTTTTCAATTTCTTCGGTGAACTTCGCAACGTATTCCGTTGCCGGGTTCAAAACAATCTTGTCCGGCGTGTCACATTGCTCAACGGCTCCATCCTTCATGATGGCAATGCGGTCAGCCAGCCTAAGCGCCTCGTCAAAATCATGGGTGATAAAGACAATTGTCTTGCCCAGCATTTCCTGCAGGCGCAGAAACTCGTCCTGCATCTCCCTGCGGATCAGCGGGTCAAGCGCGGAAAACGGCTCATCCAGGAACCATATATCGGGCTCAATCGCCAGCGAGCGTGCTATGCCGACACGCTGTTGCTGACCACCGGACAATTCGCGCGGAAAATACTCTTCGCGGCCTGCAAGTCCGACAAGTTCAATCACTTCCAGGGCACGCGCCCGGCGATCGTGCTTGTCCTGTCCGCGCATTTCCAGAGGAAACGCCACGTTTTCAAGAACGGTGCGGTGCGGTAACAGGCCGAAACTCTGGAACACCATGCCCATCTTTGAGCGGCGCAGGTTGATCAGCGCATCCTCGTCCAGTGCGCCGATATCCTCACCCTCGATTTCGATTGTGCCGCCGGTGATCTCGTGAAGCCTGCCCATGCAACGCACCAGGGTGGATTTTCCCGAACCGGAAAGCCCCATGATTACCAGCATCTCTCCCCGGTGCACCTCCACCGAAACATTATGGACCCCAGCGATATAACCCTGCGCACTGATTTCGGCATAGGTTGTGTTCTCATCAATTGTCTTGAGAAAACGTTCTGGATTATTTCCGAAAAGTTTCCATACGTTTTTGCAACTAATGACGACTTCTTGTTTGCTCATTCTGTTGTTGTCTCAATCTTTTAGTGCTCTTTCCAATCAGTCTGATACAGACTGCTGAAAAACGCAAAGGTCCCCGACGGACTTGCCTGCGATTTGCATTCGTATCGGTGCTCCGACCCAAATGCAGATTGCCGGTTTCCGTTCCGAGTTTCGTCAGAAACGCTAGAACGGTTATCCCCTGATGTTTGGTAGCACATTCCCGTTTCCCGGAAAAGTTGAAAACGGGATGTGCTTCAAAGAAACATCCCGGCACAATATGGGCCGGGATGCAAGTTTATTTTAGAACTGTCAAAGGACTGTTAGCTGCAGGCTTCCACCCAAGGCTTCCAGACGCTTTCGTTGGCTTCCAGCCAGATGCCTGCTGCATCTTCTGCTTCTTCTTCATCAACGTCCACGATTTTCGCCATTTCAGCGATTTGTGGGTTGGTGAAGCTGAGCTTGGTCAAAACGCAGTAGGCTGAAGGCCACTTGTCCTTCATACCATCCCAGGCAGCTTTCTTGAGGTAACCCTTGGCAGGGTTGCCGCAGTCATAAAGCGCATTCGGGTTTGGACCTTTTGCCGGATCCTTGTCGCAACCGTCTTCCCACTCAGGGAATTCGACAAACTCGCCTGGCCACACGGCTTCGGCAAAGTTAGGTGTCCAGTTGAAGACAACCACCGGACGCTTGTCCTTTTCAGCAGCGCCGATTTCGGCCCAGAGTGCAGCAGCAGAACCAGCGTTCACAACGACGAAGTTCATGCCGAGTGCCTCAACCCGCTCTTTACCATGCTTCAACCAGTCAACCGGTCCGTCAAGGTAACGGCCCTTGTCACCGGACTCAGCGGTTTTGAACAGTTCTGCACACTCGTTGAGCGCTTCCCAGCTTGGAAGGCCAGGGCAAGCATCCTTTGTCCACATTGGGTACCACCAGTCTTCACGGGTCACCGCATCGTGGTCGCCGGCATCATGCAGGCCGCCTTTTTCCAGAGCTTCGCGGAAAGACTTGCCGAAGGCGCCTTCCCAGACTTCGAGTTCAAGGTGTACGTCGCCGAGACGAACCGACTCATATACTGCCTGGCTGTCTGTTGTGACGAACTCGACATTGTTGCCCATTGATCCGAAGATTTGGCCGACCGCGTGACTCATAACAATCTGGCTGGACCAGTTGTGGATCGGAATAATAATCGGATCGCTTGAATCTGCCGCCATTGCGGTTCCGCTTACGGTCATGCCCGCAGCGATCACCATTGAACTAACGATTGATTTGTAACTCATTTATATCCTCCCATGGATTTTGATTTGCAGACAGGCACTCCTAGTCAAGTTCCCGCCTGTGTAATGCAATGCGATCTCCCAAGTCGCCAGCCTCGAAAACCAGCCTAACTGTGATCCGAGCCCAGTGCAGTATTGGACAAAAATTCAACCAATGCAATCCAAAACCATACCAATTACAGACCATTCACGTATTTTTTTCGTGTTTTCCGGCAAAATTCTGATACATTTGCGTGATCGAACGCCGCATTTCTTCCTTAACGTAAACCTATTCGGGTGGTGCTGGCAGTCCCAATTTCAGCTCTGCTGAAGGAAATTGTGCCTTCATTTGAGCATTTTAGAACACCGACTTTTCCCGTGAAGAACCAAAAATCCATTGGCAAATTGGTAATTTTTTGGTTACAACCAATTAGGACCAATTTTGGTTCTTGCAACATTAGATAATAGAGTAACTTTCCGGAGGGGAAAACTCATGGAAGAACAAGTCGCCAAGTTGGCGGCCGAGCTTGCTGCTCTAAAGGCGGCAAACGGTACCGGCAACACTGTCGCGGCGGAGACGTATTACTACCTTACGATTCCGCTGATGATCCTGATCCATGTTGGATTCTTGGGTTATGAGATGGGTGCCTCGCGCATGAAAAACGTGCTGGCATCTGGAATTAAGAACATTCTTGCATTCGCATTTATGATTCCAACCTTTTACTATTTTGGTTGGTGGGTCTATTGGGCCTTCCCGACCGGTTTCAATTTCGGCGTTGGACCAAATGGTATCAGCGGTCTGGAATATGCTGCGGCTGCGGCAAATCCGGCGAGTTCAGTGATGGGCCCGCACCTGGGTGACAATGCGACCGGTGTGTTCTGGGGAGCATTCACCCTGTTTGCCTGTACAACCGCGTCCATCATGTCCGGTTCGGTCATCGAGCGTATCCGTCTAGTGCCGTTCGTCATCCTGGCAATCGTGCTTGGCTCGTTTGCATGGGTTGTCGCTGCTGCCTGGGGTTGGCATGCAGATGGCTGGCTCGTGGTCAACTGGGGCTTCCATGATTTCGGCGCATCCGGTGTGGTGCACATGATATCGGGCTTCTTTGCGCTCGGCGTGCTTATTCACCTTGGGCCACGGATTGGCAAGTTCAACGAGGACGGTTCTTCGAACCACATTGCCGGACACTCAATGCCAATGACAATGATTGGTCTCATGACCATTATCGTCGGGTTCTGGGGCTTCCTGATGGCATGCCTCATCTATCCGGGTGAAGCGTGGTCCTGGTCTGCAACGGAGTTCACCAACATCTACGGAACGCCAATGACGCTGTCTGCATTGACCTTTAACATCCTGATGGCATTTGCCGGTGGTGTTATCGGCGCATGGGCAACAACCCGCGATCCGTTCTGGATGATGTCCGGTGCTCTTGGCGGTATCATTTCCTGTGCATCAGGGCTTGATATCTACTGGCCGCCACTCACCTTCGCAATCGCATTCGTCAGCTGTGCATGGATCATGCCATGGTCGGCCAAAATGCTCGAGAAGTTCGGCATTGACGATGCAGTGGGAGCTGTAACCGTTCACGGTACACTTGGTTGTGTCGGTGTTCTCGGTGTCGGTATCTTCGCTGCTGGTTATCCGTCCACAACGGCTGAGGGTGCTGTTCTGACAAGCTTTGTCGGTCAGTTCGTCGGCATGATTGTCATGGCCTTGTGCGGATTTGTACCTGGATTTGTTGTTGCCTGGATCTTCAAGACGATGGGTATCCTTCGCACCAGCGAGAAAGTGGAACTTGCCGGTATGGATCCGTCCAAAGTACCAGCCTCCGCTTATCCTGAAGGCATTCCAACTTCACCTGCTCCGGCAGAATAAACGAAACGAAAAAGGAGAATACCAATGATAGGTGCACCTTTTGAAGGTTCTTGGGACGCAGTCGTAGACTCCGCCTACTATAACGGAGCCGGTGGTGAGTTCATCTGGCTGCTGGTTTCCATCGTGCTTTGCCTGCTGGCATTGTGGATGGGCCATCGCCATGAATCATCGATTAATTCTGAATAGTCGCCCCTGACAAAAGCAATTGGAGGGCTGCCTTTTTGGTGGCCCTTTTTCTTGGAAACCTGTTATAGGAAATCAAAGCGGAGAGTTTTTTTAAATCATGAACCAGATTGAGTTACGCGAGCAGTTTTTTTCCTGGCAGTGCCGGATTCGGCAGATCGCGATGCGGGAGGATGAAGGGCGTCCTTCTCCAGGAATGATGCCCAAGGTTCTGGGCACAAACGGCGAGGTTCTGGCTGACAAGATCATTACCATGATCATTCGCGGAGCACCGGAGGAAAGCACTGATTTCTTTCGTTTTCAGGTTCAAAAGAACAACGACCCCAATGAAGTTCGCAACAAAACGCTTACATATCTGCAATCCACACATTATCACGGATACAAGGAGTTTATGGACTGCCTGACTGCGCTGTTTGGAGAAAACTCACAGTTTGCTGAAAATATGCTGATGCGGGGTAAGTGCATCCTCGAGTTCAAGCAGTTTAATCAGGGGTTTCGCCTCCACTGCAATGTAGCCCTGGTGACACCAGGCGAACCAGAGCACTCTGCAACGCTGTGGCACAATCGCTGCTTTAATCCCAATCTGTCAGACAAGGTGAAGATTGTCCGGTTCGCACCGGACTGGCTTGTCTCTAGCCTGCTGGAACAGTAAACTCCCATTACCGGGAGGCAATCATGGACAGACGATATCCGAAATCGAGAAATCGCCGGGACATCGGTGAAGTCGTGTTTCTACACGAAAAAATGCAGATGGCCCGCGAGATCAGTTCGTGCTGCGTAGGGACCGAAGCACTGCTTGAATCAAATCAGGGCTTCAGTAACCTTCTCAAACTGATCGGGAAACCCGCAAAATCAACGCAGGAATAACCGTAAAAATCAGGGATGGCGTGCTTAACGAATGCAAAAGCACACCAAATCCGGGGTGTACATGAAAATACCAGCCTCAATCCGCGACACCATTGCGAGCCAGTTTGACCTCATCGAGTACCCGAAAAAACACACGCTGCTGGAACAGGGCGAGGTGAGCCTGAATGCCTATTATATAGAAAGCGGCTGCCTGAGGATGTGGCATAATGATGATGGCAATGACATATCTGTAAAGTTCTTTCTTCCCGGCGACATGGTCGCTTCATTTGAAAGTTTTTATCAGGGAACACCCAGTATCTTTGCCATCGAAACCATTTTGCCTACCCGGCTCAGGATTGCAGACAAACAGCATTTCCAAACCCAGATGAACCGGTCACCGGAGTTCGCTGGCGAAATACTCGATATCGCAGTCGCCTGCATGGCGGACTATCAAAACCTGTTTCTCAATCGGATTATGCGAAATCCGGAAGACCGGTTCCGGCTGTTAATGAAACAGGATCCAAGACTGCTGGAAATGGTGCCCCAGCATTACATCGCTTCATATCTTGGCATAACGCCGGTATCCTTAAGCCGCATCCGCAGAAAAATCCCTGGTGTTAACAAATGATAATGCCGATTGCCCAGGCCTGCTGCTAAGCTTCGCGAACCTATCAAATCCGGTGCCTTGCAGATGTCTGAAATCAAGTTGGGAATTAGCCGTGTACTCATCCTGTTGAGTGTTATCGCAGGCCTTATTAGTTTCTGGTTCACACTGCAGTTCGCCTGGACACCTGAGTTTCAGGCACCGGCGCTCCCTGAGGGGCCTACGCATACAAACTATCATGCTTTCCGGGAAGCCATGTTGGCATTGGCGGTCAACCTGCTGCTGGTCTGGGCGATGATCAGGGGCGCGCAAATTGCGTTTGAATCCTGGGCACTCATCACCTTTATGGCAATTGCCTATTATCTCGGCTGGTGGCTCGCCTGGCCAATCTGGGGATTTCATGCGCCGTCACTGTCAGCGGAGATGGTTCACGCAACCGCCACTGTCTGCGGGCTGGCGGGCCTTGGTATCCTGAAGCCAGGGGGTGGCACGACACGGTAACCATTTACCTGCGGGAAAAAGCGGCTTACTCTTGCTCGTCACAGGCAGGCAGTCTCACCTGACCGCTGCCGTGTTGGAACGCAGGTTTTGAGGCATGACGACATCAATTTGCCCGCAGTGCAAGTCCGTAAACGCCGATGATGTGAAACGGTGTGAGCATTGTGGATGGCCGCTCGACAGAAAAAGACGCTGGGCTAATCGCGAGCGGGATGTCGGGTTCGGCATGACGCCGAGAAGGATGGGCGCCATTCTCGGGTTGTTGACCATTACATTCGTTGCGGCTCTGCTAAAGTCGTGGGCGGAATAACTGACAACCATTCAACAAAATCGCAAACCGCAGAACTACCGCTCGCTGGCATAAATTACCGCCATATTAATTAAATTGAATATTGCTTGTGTCTGCAAGCATATTGCAATAATAAGACGATATGACAAATTTATGTGCAACCAATGTAATTCGTATTCTCCAGTCCGCCGACAAAATCCGGGCACGCCTGTCCGGAGAATTTTCTTCTGTACACGGCCTGTCTGTAGGCGAGTTTCTGCTGATGAAGCATCTGGAGAAGCCCGCCCGCCACCGGTTGTCTCGGGTTGAGCTTGCAAAGCGCATGCATATCTCGGCTTCCACCGTGACACGAATGGCGGCACCGCTGGAGAAACTCGGCCTGCTCGATCGGGAAGCAGATGTCCGCGATGCCAGACTGGCCTTTGTGGTCTTGACCGACACCGGCCTGCAAAGGCTAAGCGAAGCGCAGGCGACTTTTGAAAAGCAATGTGGCTACGTGTTTCAGGATCGCTGGCATAAAGAGGAACTGGAAGGGTTTTCCAACCTGCTTCACCGACTGGTGGCAGACATACCCGGTGAGTTGGCCTGATTGCCGACCCCAGCGATGAAACGGGGACTGAAGCGCAATGTCAGTTCCCAAACCACATTCTCCTCAGGATGCCGTCTTTCAATATGAAGTGATGGTACAAAGCCGCCATCACATGAAAAAAGATTAACAACACCAGTAACCGTGCACCAATGCCGTGGGGTATGCGTGGCGGGTATTCGGTAAAGTCCGGGAGTGAACCGGGCAAGCCGGTGAAAATGATCGCGCCGGCACCCGACAGGACCAAGAGGCCAATCCCGCTCCCTGCCATGGCCAGAATGACGATGTAGAACGAGATATGCACGAATCCTGCCAGCCTGCGTTTCACCAACGACGTGCCAATCATCGGCTCCGGTTTCCTGTCCGCCAGCCACCACCACATAATTCTTGCAACGGTCAGAACAAGGACGGTAATTCCAAGCGCAACGTGGAAACCCAACAGTTGCGCTTTTAATTCTTCATCTGCGGTGTTTGCCGCCCGAAAACCACTCGCCAACAAGGCGGCAATCATCAAGGCACTTACCCAATGGATGAAAACCGCTACCCGGCCATAAGCCGTTCGTGTGCTTTTTAAGGGCATCTTCCTCGCCTCAATCGGATCGGATGACAGTGTAAAGTGAAGGATTGGGAACCAGTCCTGCGACCGGTTTCAAATCACTTTGGAGGCGAAGTGCGGAACTTGCCTTCTTAAAGGCTTGAGCACTTTCCCATTTGGCGATGTTGATCAGTTGGTATTTCGCATCCGGGAGGATTGCCATGTGCAGGGCAGTAGAAATATAGCCCGGTTGCAAGCGCATGAATTCGGCAGCACGCTCCCAGAAACGAATGGCTTCTTCTTGCTTGCCATCCGGCACCACGAAAGCATTAATCAAGGTCACAGGATTTGATGCGGCACCATTGCCCTCGTCGCTCGCAGCGGCTGTGTTAGCGGACAGGAATACAGCAGCAGCGGCTGCCAATAACAGATTTCTCATTTCATTCTCCAGATTATTTTGGGGGTTAAGCAACGCATAAATCTGCGACTGCGATTTTTTTGAACAGATGCGGACTGACAATCGCGCTTTTCGGGTATTCTTTTATCCGACGCTGAAATTCCGGATCGGTGAACGCGTTCCGAAAGCTTTTCACATCCTGCCAGACCGCATAGTTCACGAATGTTGTGCTGCCAGCCACTCCCCTATGCAATTGCGTGGAAATGTAACCGGGTTGAGCCTTCATGAAGGCTGCATCCCGTGCCCATGCGCTGACAAGCGCTTCTGCGTCGACGGCATCAACGTTGAAGACGTTGATCAGCACAACAGGTCCGTCTTCTGAATGCATTTGTTCGGCCAGGGAAATGGTGGGATCCAGTTCCTTTAAGGTTGACATAAATTTTACTCCTTCTGATTTTATATAGCATGCTATATATTATTGCATAGCTTGCTATGCAAGTGTAAAATTTCATCATGAAATTCGATAAGGAAAAATCCGCCGGTTATCTGATCAATCATCTGGCCAGACTGTTTGCAAAAGAACTGCAGACGCGCATCCAACCTCACGGCATCGTAACCGGCCAGTTTCCCATCCTTCTGGAGCTCTGGGAGCGGGACGGCGTTGCGCAACGCGAACTGTTGCAAAAGCTGGATATCGAACAGGCAACCCTTGCCAATACGCTTACCCGGATGGAGCGGGACAACCTGATAAAAAGAACAAAGCATCCAACCGACGCACGTGCGCAGCAAATATGGCTCACCCCAAAGGCGCAGAGTATCAAAGCAGACGCCTATCACTGTGCCACGGAGACAAACCGGGATGCGCTCAGCGTATTAAGTGCCGGGGAGAAAGCTCAGTTTATCGAACTCATGCTGAAGATAATCGGTTCCATGCGCAAGGAATGACAATCCGGGGCAATGTCCCACGGCTTTTGTAATGCTCACTGTGAACGGACACTGGTTCGGCTGCGTACAAAAAAAGCCATGGCCACCAGACCAATCGCGGCAAATGGCAGGCAGGCTGCAAAAATCCAGCGGGCGACATCAGAGGCTTCATCAGGCCCGCGCATGGTCAACAGGCCGGACGCATTTGCAACAATGCCGATATAGGCAGCGCCCAATGCATACCCCAATCTCTGAATGGTGGGGATAGCTGCTGATATCCGCTGGACTTCTTCATCAGTGGCACCCGCCGTGGTTTGCCTTAGAACAAAGGCCCAGGCCATGCCGAAACCACCACCCTCGAAACCCGCCGCTAACGCAATCAACCAAATAGGCCCTGCGGGTACCGCATACAAAAACCCGATGATGCTGAATGAAACCATGATCATGCCAAGGGCGATCATCAGACGGTCATGGCGCTCCGGCAATCCACTCACCAAAACGGCCATAATGGTCCACCCGATAGACGAACAGGCCACAATGTAACCGGCTGTAAGTGCGGTGTACCCGGTCAGCGCCTAATGGACAGATTGGGTTGATTGCGTAAGGGAGTGATTTTGGCTCATCATTGCTATCAAGGAGCAAATGATGAGACGAAAGAACGAACGAATGACCGACGATGCTGATCGTGTTGTAAAAGACATCAAACGACAGACGCGACGTCGGTTTTCTTCGGAAGAAAAGATCAGGATTGTGCTTTCCGGCCTTCGTGGTGAAGACAGCATTGCCGAGCTGTGTCGTCAGGAAGGAATTGCCCAGAGCCAGTATTACTCTTGGTCCAAGGAATTTATGGAAGCCGGAAAGAAGAGGCTGGCTGGCGATACGATGCGTGAGGCCAATACCGATGAGGTGAAGGGACTTCGCAAGGAAGCCCGGGATCTGAAGGAGGTCGTAGCAGAACAGGCTCTGGAACTTCGATTGCTCAAAAAAAGCATGACAGGCGATGGGGGAGACGACGAATGAGGTATCCTGCATCCGAGAAGCTTGAGATCATCCGCTTGGTAGAACAATCGCATCTTCCAGCCAAGCAGACACTGGATCGACTGGGTGTTCCACGCTCAACCTTTTATACCTGGTATGACAGATACCAGACTGGTGGCGTGGATGCCTTGGAAGACAAGGCTCCCATGCCCGCACGGGTTTGGAACCGTATTCCTGACGATGTGCGTGAACAGATCGTCGATCTGGCATTGGAGGAGCCAGAACTATCTCCAAGGGAACTGGCTGTCAGGTTCACCGACACCAAGCGCTACTTCGTGTCCGAGGCCAGTGTTTACCGGCTTCTCAAGGCCCATGACCTGATTACCAGTCCTGCCTTTGTGGTTATCAAGGCTGCGAACGAATTCCGTGACAAAACAACTGCGCCCAATCAGCTGTGGCAGACGGACTTCACCTATCTCAAGGTTATTGGTTGGGGCTGGTTCTACCTATCCACCATTCTCGATGATTACAGCCGCTATGTGATCGCATGGAAGTTGTGTACGACTATGAAGGCCAGCGATGTTACTGACACTCTGGAACTCGCGCTGCAGGCCTCTGGCTGTGATCAGATCAATGTCCATCATCGACCAAGACTGCTGTCAGACAATGGCTCCAGCTATATCGCCACCGAACTGGCTGAATGGCTCGATGACAACGGCATGGATCATGTTCGTGGCGCACCATACCATCCCCAGACACAAGGCAAGATCGAGAGATGGCATCAAACCTTGAAGAACCGCATCCTGCTGGAAAACTACTTCCTGCCCGGCGATCTGAAAGGCCAGATCGGTAGGTTCATTAGCCACTACAATCACAGGCGATACCACGAAAGCCTGAAGAACCTGACACCCGCCGACGTCTACTTCGGACGTGGCGACCAAATCCTGCAACAACGAGAAAGGATCAAGCAAAAGACTATCAACGAACGGCGCTTGCAATACCGCAAGCAGGTCGCTTAACATCGACAAACAGATGAGCCAGATACTCGCTTAGCTCAAGCTGCGGTCTGTCCAGAAACCCATGACGACGGACAGGCACGGACGTGGTGGAAATCCGCGGATATGATGAATCCGAAATTGTACTCTCAAGGTATAATCCGATTTCGAGCGATCTTCTTATCACTTTTGTGGGTACCGAAGACAGTATTCATGTTCGCGGTGGCCTTGGAAGCCGCTTTAATGAAATTGAAACAATCCGTATCAAGGACGGACCCGAATTCTCTCTGGCTGAAATTCAGCAGAAAGTACTCGATACCCAGTTGGCAAGTTCAGCTCCTGGTCTGTTTGGAACCCCTGGCGCCGACGAATTGGATCTGAATTCCAACATACGCATTGTAGATGGCGGAGACGGAAATGATGTCGCAGTATTCACCGCTGGCGATGGACCGAAATTCATTTTTGATTCCGAGTTTGGAACCACAGACACATTGCGGATCGTCGGATACACGCCTGATCAGGTTGTACTGGACTTCGAACCGCACACCAAAAAAGATATTATTGTTCGGTTCCAAGGCACGGACGAATACATCTATATGGTGAACGCGGTTAACGCTGGTGGCTCCAATGGTTTCCAGCAAATCCAGTTTGAAGATGGAACTCTATGGGACAATGATCAACTGGAAGCCTTGGCCGCCGCTGCACCATCTGAATATTTTAGGGGCAATAACCGCGGCAACGATACATTCACAAGTACAGCGGCAAATGAGTATTTTGAAGGGCTTGGCCGCACCGATACTTACAATTTTGAACCTGGATTTGGGTTCGATGTCGTTAGAGATAGCGGTGCGATCATCAACCTAAACAATATCTCTCTCAGTGATGTTACTGTTAGTCGGACATCCCTGGCCGGCAATGATGTGGCAATCATTGTGAATGCTACGGGTGATACACTCATCCTGGAAGCCGCCATGATCCGAACCGGCATGAACGTCTACTTTGGTGACGGACAATCATGGAACAATCAGCAAATCCGAGATGCTGTGTTTGCCGCGATAGTGAGTGACGGTGACGATTACATCCAGGGTTCGGACGATCCCAGCGATACGGTATCCGGCGGACGTGGAAATGATTATTTCAACGGACAAACCGGAAGTGACACATACATTTTCAATCGCAACGATGGCCGCGATACGATAACAGATTCTGGAACATTCGGCGCGGACACCGTACACATCTCCGGTTATTCATATGTGGACGCCCCGGATTGGCAAGACATTTTTTGATGTTTTGATCGGTTGCTTTCATATGTCCGGCCTGTTGATGCGATATTTGATAGATCGCTGGCCCTGATGGAAATCCGCAAACGAGGTTCCTGATCAAGATGACGCGCTCATGGGGCGCATTGAATCACACGGTGTAACCTCGTTTTTGGCTGATCATGTCACATCACTTTCTGCCATTACCAATTTCTGTGCCTTGCCTTCAAGCGGCGCTGATTCGCAAGGGGTTATAGCGCTGTCCTCTGGTCATAAGAACCCAGGCGATGCGAGCGGTCTTGTTGGCCAATGCGACAGAGACCAGTCTCACAGGTTTCTTTTCCAGCAGACCATTGATCCAGACCGCGGTCGGGCTCTTCTTGTTTCGATTGTGGCGAATAACAGCTGTCGCACCAATGACAAGCAGGCGGCGAATATACCGGTCTCCCTGCTTTGATATGCCAGCGAGCCTTACTTTGTCACCGCTTGAATGCTGTTTGGGGACCAGGCCAAGCCATGCGGCGAACTGCCGTCCGCTTTTGAATTGTCCCGGATCGCTGACGGTTGCCATCAGTGCAGTGGCTGTGATCACACCAATACCCGGAATGGCTGCCAGGCGCCTGCTGGCTTCATTTTGCCGGTGCCAGTCACGCAGGACCTTCTCAAGAGCCTGCAATTCTTCCTCCAGTTCGAGCAAGCGACGGGCAAGCGTTGCCAGCGCGACTTGTGCAATAGCCGGCAGGACATGCTTCTCGTCGTTTTCGTTGAAGATGGAATGAGCCAGCTTGACGATGTTCCTGACGCCGGGGGTGGTGACAAGACCGAACTCTGCACAATGAGCACGCAGTGCATTGGCTGCCATGGTGCGTTGCCGCACAATCAGAGAACGGGTTCGGTGTATCATCAGGATACTTTGCTGCTCAGGTGTTTTGACAGGCACGAAACGCATGGTGGGCCGCCTGACAGCCTCGCAAATCGCTTCAGCATCGGCAGCGTCATTCTTGCCCCGCTTTACGTAGGCCTTGACGTAGGCAGGAGGCATCAGTCTGACCTCATGACCAAAGGCTGCCAGGGTGCGAGCCCAATAATGGGCAGTGGCACAAGCCTCCATGCCGACAAGGCAAGCTGGCAGTTTCGAGAAAAAGCCTTTCAACTGTTTTCGCCGCAACCTTTTGATCACGATAACACTGCCATCATCGTCAACACCGTGAACCTGGAAGACACTTTTGGCAAGATCAAGCCCGATCGTGGTAACTTTCATAAGGACGCTCCTTCGTTATTTGTGGTTCATTCATCAACAACCACCTTACGACAATTCATTTGCCGGTATGAGGGGGCGTCCACCTCATCAAGATCCGATGTTTTGTTCTCTCGGTTTTCACCAGATCCGGATGATGAGGATCACCTGCTAATCCGTTTCCGTGGGACTAATGATGAAATATTGATTCTGAGCAGCCTTGATGGTGGGCTGGATGCCGTGGAGCAAATTCGCTTTGATGACGAAACTATCATGCTTCTGACGGACATACGTGAACTTATTGACAATCAGATTCTTGTAGCCACAGAAGATACCGACCTGTTAGCTGCACCAAACACCGATCTCATCATTTCCGCGAACGACCTTCTTGCAAATGATATTGGAAACGGCCTGGAACTTCTGGAAGTCTACGGTGCAGAAAATGGTACCGTTTCTCTTGACCCAGAAAGTGACATTACTTTTGTACCTGATGTCGGGTTCACAGGCGAAGCCTCTTTCACCTATTCCGTAAAAGATGCCAACGGTGCTCTTGAAACAGCGAATGTGAACATCACGGTCACTCCACTTGCGGGCAGTCTTCCCGCCAATAGTGTGTTGTTGACAGTCAATGACATTTTGGATGATCAGGGCAACAATCAGGGTGAAACAGTCAGTTTTGTTTCAGTTTCAAATCCGCTTGGCGGAATCGTTGAAATCCTCCCCGATGGTCGGGTGCTTTTTGTGCCAGATGAAGATTTTGAAGGTGCTGCAAGCTTTGACTATGTAATTGATGCAGGAAGCGATGCGCCGTTCACAGGTGAGCACACAATCACAATTGGTCAAGTCAATACTGCGCCGGTTGTGGTGGCCGAAATAGTTGATCTCGAGATCAATGAAGACAACCTGATAGAATATTCGATTCCGACAGATACGTTCACAGACGCAGAAACCAGTGAACTTGACTATGTAGCGACCCTTTCAGATGGTTCTACTCTGCCCGACTGGTTGAGTTTTAGCCCGTTGTCACAGACCTTCTTTGGCACACCGCCACAGGATTTTCATGGAACACTTAATGTAAACGTAATTGCATCAGATGGCGCGCTGCAGGCAACTGCCGGCTTCCAGATCAGAATTCTGAATGTTAATGACGCACCGATCGTCAGATCCGGTCTGATGGATCAACAGTCGAATGAAAATCAACCGATCAATCTGGTTGTCCCTGATGACGCCTTCTTCGACGCTGATGGGGACATACTCAGTTTATCGGCTGTCCAGGCTGATGGTTTGGAATTACCAGCATGGCTATCTTTTGATCCCCAGACAAAGACGTTTTCAGGAAATCCACCTCTTAACTTTACAGGGGCATTGAACATCAGAATTATCGCGTCGGATGGCGAATTCGAAGTCAGCGACACATTTGAGCTTGAAATAGTCTCCGCAAACGATGCGCCCATTGTTTCAAATCCCATTGCCGACCAGTCATCCGAGGAAGACAAGTCCATCAGCTTTACCCTTCCAGCTGATACGTTCTCCGATATCGACGGCGACACACTTAGTGTGTCTGCTCTTTTGGCGGACGGGTCAGAACTGCCAGCATGGTTATCATTTGATGCCGCAGCCGGGTCCTTCTCCGGAACGCCACCCCAGGATTTTAATGGGACACTTAGTGTCACCGTTACTGCCAGCGATGGCGAGTTTGAAGCCTCCGACACATTCGATCTCGAAATCACTCCGGTAAATGATGCGCCCGTTGCTAATGCAGACTTCGGCGGACTATTGGAAAACAATTCAGCACAGTTCAATATTCTGGACGATGATTTTGATGTTGATGGCGATCCTTTGAGTATTGTCGCTTTTAATGGGCAAGCCGTTTCTCGCGGAGACCAAATCAATCTGCCTTCCAGTGCTTATTTGGAAATACTTAAGACTGGCATCGCCTTTTATACCAATGGTGCCTATGAAGAACTAGCGGAAGGAGAGCGGTTAACCGAGAACTTTACATACACGATTTCAGACGGCAATGGTGGAACATCAACAGCAGATTTTACGTTCTGGGTTTTTGGAGAGAATGACGCGCCGGTTGTTGCCAATGCCGTACCTCATCAGTTTGGCACGGAAGATGAAACTATCAACTATACTATTCCCGCCAACACATTCAGCGATGTAGACAGCGATGATCTCACGCTAACTGCAACTTTAAACGGCGGCACGCCGCTTCCAGCCTGGCTGTCTTTCGATTCTGATACAGGAACATACACCGGTAATCCGCCACAGAACTTCAGAAACAGCACGCTTATTGCGACGGTCGAGGTTACGGCAACCGATCCAGATGGTGAAAGCATCGGCAGTGTGTTCTCGTTTAATATCACAACCATCAATGATGCTCCTATTGTCGTTACGCCACTTATCGATAGGACATCTACCGAGGATCAATCAGTAAGCTTCTCGATACCCGCAGAAACCTTCAGCGATGTTGATGATGCAGATCTAACACTTACTGCGACACTCGCCGGTGGAGCAGTTCTGCCAGCATGGCTGTCCTTCGATGCCGCAGCCAGAACCTTCACTGGAACCCCGCCCCAGGACTTCAACGGGACACTTAGTGTCACCGTTACTGCCAGCGATGGCGAGTTTGAAGCCTCCGACACATTCGATCTCGAAATCACTCCGGTCAATGATGCGCCAGAGGTTACCAATGCGATTGCGGATCAGACTTCTGCGGAGGATGCGGCTGTCTCGTTCGCGCTTCCTGAGGACACTTTCTCCGATATCGACGGAGATGCTCTGACGTTGTCCGCCCGTCTGGTAAGCGGAGCGGCTCTGCCTGCATGGCTGACCTTCGATGTCGCAGCCCGTGAGTTCAGTGGCACGCCGCCGCAAGACTTTAACGGCACCTTGTCTGTGGAAGTCATTGCATCAGACGGGGAGCTGGAAGCCTCCGACACATTCGATCTCGAAATCACTCCGGTCAATGATGCGCCTGAGGTTGCCAATGCGATTTCCGATCAAACTTCTGACGAAGACACGGAAGTCTCGTTCGCTCTTCCTGCGGATACGTTCTCCGATATCGACGGAGATGCTCTGACGTTGTCCGCCCGTCTGGCTAGCGGTGCAACACTGCCTGCATGGCTGGTGTTTGATGCGGCAGCCCGTGAGTTCAACGGTACCCCACCGCAGAACTTTAATGGCACCTTGTCTGTAGAAATCATCGCATCAGACGGAGAACTGGAAGCATCCGACACATTCGATCTGGAAATTACACCGGTCAATGATGCGCCTGAGGTTGCGAACGCAATTGCTGATCAGACTTCTGCTGAGGATGCGGCTGTCTCGTTCACGCTTCCGGCTAATACGTTCTCTGATATCGATGGCGACATACTAAGTGTGTCAGCTCGTCTGGCGGACGGGTCGGAGTTGCCCGCATGGTTATCCTTTGATGCAGCGGCCAGAACCTTCTCTGGAACGCCACCGCAGGACTTCAACGGCGCGCTTAGTGTGACTGTGACCGCAAGTGATGGCGAACTTGAAGCATCCGACACATTCGATCTGGAAATCAGTCCGGTCAACGATGCACCTGTCGCCAATGATGATACTGGACTGGCGGCAACAGCCGGAGAAACCGCTACGATCTCCGCAATTGGCCTGCTGGCCAACGATGATGATATCGATGGCGATGCGCTTGAAATCACCGGTGTTTCCAGCACTTCAGGGAATGCGACTGTCGCTCTGGATGGTGATGGCAACATCACCTATACGGCCAATGACGGGTTCGAGGGTACTGACACGTTTGAATATACGGTTAGCGATGGAGATCTGGAAGCAACGGCCACCGTAACCATTGCCGTTGATGGCTCCGGTGACCCGTATGAGGGCTGGGTACAGGGTACAGATGGCCGCGACTGGATATTTGGTGATCTCTTCAGTTCCAACCAGATTTATGGTGCGGGCGGCAATGACCGGCTGTTTGGCGGGTTTTACTCCGATCAAATCGACGGCGGTACCGGAAACGACCGGATTTATGGCCTTTGGGGTGATGATATTCTCAACGGTAATGAGGGTAATGACCGCCTGTGGGGTGGTTGGGGTCAGGATACTTTCGTGTTCAGCGAAGGGGATGGCCGCGACCGGATCATGGACTTTGACACCGGCCAGAGACCCTGGTGGTGGGGATATCGCTCAGGGGGCGATAAAATCTCGATCAATATGGATGGTGTCGACAGCTATGACGATCTGATGGATGTGGCCTCACAACAAGGGCGCCACACGGTCTTTGACTTCGGCGATGGGGACAAGCTCATCCTGTCCTACACAAGACTGGCAGCGCTCGATCAGGATGCATTCACGTTCTTCTAGGACGCATCAAGAGTATACGCCCGGCCAGGTACCCTGAAGTCATTCAGACCGGCCGGGAAAAGACATGGTCTGTATGTTGAGGTCGCTGCATGCGCTACCTGATTGCACGAAAAGTCTGATCGCGTCAGCACGCGAAAGGCAAATGTAGGCTCAATGCTGCCGTGCCTTATAGTTAGGAGTGGATAGAGCGACCAAATATATTCTTTGCTATCAAAATAATTTCGTCTTACAACCCCTTGCTCAAGTAAATACTCGTGATAATAATACTTGATTTGATTGGTTGAAATGAATGAATCTCGCACAAAAGATACTGGTTACTTTCATAATTAGTCTAATGATGTTGGGCTGTTCACCTACCAGCAAGGTACCAAAGGTTAATGATGCTCAAGCCCAAAGTGAAGCAGCGTTACAAAAAGAATTAGCAATCAAAGAATACCTGGCGCTGAGCCAACGGCTTCTGGACGTGTCGCAGCCAATAATGATCTCAAACGCGGAGTTATGTGGCAAGCTTGTCACCAATTATATCGGTGTTGACTATGCAACGTTGGATACGACCCCTGATGACTTCAAGGACAAGATGAAATCTTTGTTTCGTGTTTCGGAGCAACCAACTGTAATATTAATGGCGAAAAATGCTCCCGCAGAGGGAGCGCTGCAAGTCGGTGACGCAATTGTTAAGGTAAATGGTAAAGCGGTTCCAAAAGGCAAACGAGGGGTTCCGCTGATTTACAAATCGCTGGGCAAGTCAAAATCAACGACAGTAGTGTTCCGGGTAAAGAGGAACGGAACACTGTACGACGTTAATATAGCAGCAAAAAGAGGATGCGCTTCTCCTGTGAAAGTTATTCAAAGCGATTTGGTGAATGCTGTAGCAGATGGAAAGTCAATCGGAGTTACACGGGGCATGATGAGATTTGTAGCAAATGATACAGAGCTTGCCACGGTGATCGGTCACGAGCTTGCGCACAATAGTCGACGACATATAGATGCAAAAAAAGCGAATGCAGCGATTGGTACTATTGCTGGAATTGCAGTGTCGGTTGCAATTAGGATTGATGTAACAAGAATTGGAACAGCGGCAGGCTCGGCAGCACACTCGCACGGGTTTGAAATTGAAGCTGACTATGTTGGTTTGTATCATATAGCACGAGCCGGTTTTGATATTTCACAGGCACCGACTTTGTGGAGGCGGATGGCAGCAAGCAACCCTGGAAGTATTGGTTTCAAGAAGGGTACACATCCCTCTTCTGCCAGGCGTTTTATTACCCTCGAAGCGACCGTAGCAGAAATCGAACAAAAAAGGTCAGCAGGGCAGGCACTGGTTCCCGAAGAAACCAGAGCACAGTTTTTATCCAAGCAAAAAGAGAACAGCTGAACCGATACGGGTATCTGCGTCGAAATTTGATCGTAACGTAATTCAAAGCAACTAAAACAAGTCTTTTTTTTCGGAAAAAATTCGTGGCAATCTTTAACTAAATACGACTTCTGAGGAAAAGTGGATGGAATCTGAGAAGAAAACCACAAGGATGATCGCTACAGCAATTACGGTGTTGTTGTGCGGATGCAATTTGCCTGAAAAAAATTCGGAAGTTAAAGATATTGAACAGCTTTTTCTGAATTCTTACAAAATTACGACGGATGGTCTTGTTTATACGGCTCCAAACAATCAGGAAATTTGTGCTATCAAACCCAACTCAGCAAACCCGCTACCGGTTGTTATCAATTTTTTGGATATGCTGGTGTCAATAAGTTCATTTAACTATCGGATCAGTAAGGTCGCAAAAATTGAAGATTGCAGCTTGAACACGACTTTTTATTTAAACATCGATCAGTACGAAACTTCACAGAAGAACGAGGAACATAACCATCAGGTACTGATAGACAGGACAAAAATCATAAGGCAGCTCCCGCCGATCAAAGTCGAAGGTCCACGCGGATACTTTTATTACGGTCTAATATCAAAGCGCACAAATCTTTATGCATCCATTGCAGAATACGAAGATTTGGACTTTCCCCTCGTTGACAAATTACGGCAAAAAAACATGCAGGAGGAAATATACCAGGTACTGATAGCTGGATTTGATGTAGAACAAGAAGAAGTACCTTTTTCAATCCTGCAAGAAATGTCTCCAAAACAAAAAGAACATGGAAAAGCCATGACCGAATGGCTCGATACAAATCCAATCAATGTTTGCAAGGTGGACTTGATCATGTTTCAGCTCAGATACCCAGCCGACCATATTTATCCCGACAAGGTGACATTGAAAGACTATTTTCAATATCTTGGAGATAACTTCGAACAGCTTGCTGCCAAGGCAGATGAGACTGTAGCAAATCCGGCGTATGAGGATATTTTTGTACGGCCCTGCTAAAAATACAAAAAGAATTCAAATTGGGCTTAGTATGCCGCGAAAATATTTGCATCTTTACAACGTTGTGACACCCGCTTTTCATAACAGGCGTTGAGCAAAACCTCGTATTTTATTACTGGTTTCCCAAACACTGCCATTGCATGTAAGTTAGCACTCACTGTTGTTTCGAACGGCAGCTTTGCGGACTTAGCGACGTTGTGGTGAACTTTGTTGATGTCTGCAATGGCCACTAAGTTGACATTCCGATTGTCCATCCAATTGGCAACGTTTTCTGCTGCGAGTACGATGAAAAAGATACAAAAAACACGTAAATTTCCCCAAATTTCAGAATTATTGTGATTTTTGTATCAGTTTGCGATATTTTCCTATTAGCAACCGCCCCCAAAAAGAATTTTGATATTCTGCATTTCGCACATTGGGTGCGGTTTCTTGGGAGGACTAGATGAAATTTCTACGCAATACAGCAATTGGCGTTGTGTTAGCTGCGTCCACGGCCATGACGGCTTCTGCAGCTGAACTCACAATCGCGATCGTGAACAACGGTCACATGATTAACATGCAAAAAGTTGCCGAAGCCTACACCGCTGAAACCGGTGTAAAGCTGAACTGGGTTTCACTGGAAGAAGGTGTGCTTCGCGAACAGGTGACATCGGATACAGCGACAGGTGGCGGTCAGTATGACGTTATCAATATCGGCATGCAGGAAGCACCTATTTGGGGTGCAGCAGGCTGGATCGAACCGCTGGAGTTCGGAGCCGATTATGATATCGACGACATGTTGCCGGCTATCCGCAATGGCCTATCGCACGAAGGAACCCTTTACGCCGCGCCATTCTATGGAGAACCTTCCATGGTTATGTACCGCAAGGACCTGACCGATGCAGCAGGCGTGGCAATTGCAGACAATGATTCCTGGGACAACATCAAATCAGCTGCTGCCGCAATCCACAATCCTGATGGTGGCGTTTATGGTGCCTGCCTGCGCGGCAAGCCTGGATGGGGTGACAATATGGCCTTCATCACCACCGTTGTGAACTCTTTCGGCGGCGCCTGGTTCGACAAGGAAATGCGCCCGACAATCGATTCCGACGAGTGGCGTGCTGCCATCAACTTTTATGTTGATCTACTGAGCAATTATGGCCCTCCGGGTTCAGAGGGCAACTCGTTTAACGAGATTCTCGCGCTCTACAACGAAGGCAAATGCGGGATGTGGATTGACGCAACAATCGCTGCTTCTTTCCTAAAGGTGGATGGAGTTGCTTATGCCCAGTCGCCGAATGCAGGTAATCCGGTCGGAGCAAACTGGCTTTGGGCTTGGACTATGGCTGTTCCAGCCGGTACAGCAAACGCAGATGAAGCCAAGAAGTTCATCGAATGGGCAACGTCTAAAGATTATATCAAGGCAGTAGCTAATCATCCGGACTTCGGATGGGGGTCTGTGCCAACAGGCACCCGATCTTCAACCTACGCCTATCCAGAGTTTCAGGCGGTTGCCGGGTTTGCGGCGGCTGAAATGGCAGCCATAGAATCGGCTGCTCCAGAAGCAACAGACCTGAAACCCTATGTTGGTGTTCAGTTCGCTGCCATTCCAGAGTTCCCGGAAGTCGGTATTGCAGTTGCACAGGAAATGGCTGCAGCACTCTCAGGTGCCAAATCCGTAGACGATGCGCTTGCCGCTTCACAAGAAGCAGCGGATGCGATCATGCGCGAAGCTGGCTACTACGAGTAAATCGATACATTGTTGTTGAGCCCGGTGTTTTGCATCGGGCTCGACGACAAAACCTTATCGGTTGTTTGAGGTAAACCTTTGGGTCCACTAACTCAGCTTTGCAAATCACCAACAACCGTGCAAAATTCTCAGCGAGCCTGTTTGCTCAGCAAGGTTTATTGAACCATGTCGAATAGAACACTCCCGCGGATCCTGCAAACGCCAGCCGTTGTACTTTTGCTGATCTGGATGCTTATCCCGCTGGGCATGACCTTGTATTTTTCGTTCATCCGCTACGTGTTGAACAGCCTGCGGAGGCCGGAATGGACCTCACCCAGTCTAAGTAATTGGCGCGGATTTGGAAATTATGAATATGTTCTCTTAAAAACCAAAGACTTCTGGTTCGCTGTTCAAAACAGCATGCTGATCGTAAGCAGTATCATCATTCTGACAGTTGTGTTGGGACTGGCCATTGCTGTTCTGATAAACCGCTCATTTCCTGGACGGGGGATAGTTCGAGTTCTGCTTATTTCTCCATTTTTTGTAATGCCGGCAGTCAATGCGGTGTTGTGGATCAACATGATTCTTGATCCTGTGTTGGGCCTGAATGGCCTGGCTGTAGAGGGCGTGAACGGCATCATAAATGGTTTAAGAGATTTTCCGATGCTCGGCGGGTTTTTCTCCCTCTGGCCGGAAATTGAACCGATATCTTTTCGCGCAACGCAGACTTCCGCTTATGCGGTAATCATCATGGTCACGTGGCAATGGACACCGTTTGCTGTACTGATTTTCATGACGTCACTTCAATCGGAAGACCAACAGCAGAAAGAAGCGGCCATTCTGGATGGAGCTAACGCTTGGTCGCAGTTTAGAAATCTCACTCTGCCGCACCTCGCACGCCCGATTGCTATTGTGGTTATGATCCAGGCGATCTTTCATCTGTCACTGTATGCGGAGATTGAAATTGTGAGCAGAGGAAACGGCAATAAAAACCTGCCCTATCTGATCGGAGAATTTGCGTCGAACAACATAGGTGCCGCAAGTGCTACAGGGATTTTTGCGGTAATTCTGGCCAACATTGTTGCAATTTTCCTGCTGCGCATGGTCGGCAAGAGTCTGATGGACTAGGGGGCAGATATGGCAGTCGTCACACAAAGTTCCAGTTTTGGCAGAGTTTTCTGGCCCGCTTTGGCATGGCTAGTAGCGCTCATGTTCTTTTTCCCGATTTTCTGGATGGTGTTTACAAGTTTCAAGACGGATGCAGATGCGGTCAATCCAGATCACCTTTTCGTCTTTCAACCGACGCTGGAAAACTACACCAACATGACCGAGAACTACGATTATTGGCGCTTTGCAACAAACTCGGTTATAACATCCGTGTTTGCCACCGCGTTTGCCTTATTTGTCGGTGTTCCTGCTGCCTATGCCATGGCCTTTAATCCCAGCCGGCACACCAAGGACATCCTGGTCTGGATGCTGTCCACCAAAATGTTGCCGGCAGCAGCGGTATTATATCCAATGACTTTCCTGACCAAGAATTTTCTCAATGTGTATGATACGCATTTTCTGGTCATAATTGTTCTATGTCTGATCAACCTGCCGATCGTCATCTGGATGCTGTTCACCTATTTCAAGGAAATTCCCAAGGAAATAATCGAGGCAGGTAAAATGGATGGGGTTACCGTGTGGGGTGAAATCAAGGACATTGTATTGCCTCTCGCCTGGGGCGGTCTGGCTTCAACTGCTTTGTTGTGCTTCATCTTCTGCTGGAATGAAGCCTATTGGACCGTGCGTCTGACAACAACTGAAGCGGCAACTCTTTCCAAATTGATTGAAGGAAACCGTGCACCGGAAGGACTGTTCTTTGGGCGTCTGTCGGCGGTTTCGGCCGCAGCGGTCGGTCCCATCGTGGTACTTGGCTGGTTTTGTCAAAAGCAGCTCGTAAAAGGTCTAACCTTCGGAGCTGTCAAATGACCCAAACCTACCTGCCGAATACACTTTATGGAAAACGTAAGTTGGTAACGCGCTACACTTTTCCCGATAGTATGGGGTGTTAATGTAATGTCGATCACGCTGCCGGAATTTGAATATGTTGATCGTGCAACAGAGAGTATTCGTTATCTCGAACACGGCTGGCCCACTGAACTGTGCCGCTGGCACAGTCATAAAGAATACGAGCTGCATCTAATCACAACCACAACCGGGAAAGCATTTGTTGGCGATTATATCGGCGAATTTGCGCCTGGTTCCCTGTTTCTGACTGGCCCCAATCTCCCGCATAACTGGATGACCGATGAGCACGTCCACCCCGAACCGGTCGAGGTTCGTGACATGTTGGTTCAATTCAGTGAAGAAAGCGTCGGTGATTTGACGCGGGCTTTTCCGGAGTTCAAGGAAATGGGCCCGATGTGGGAACTGGCCAAATCCGGAATAGAGTTTATCGGCTTTGATGCCACGTTCGCCCGCGGGCACTTTGAACGTATTCGCAATACACGTGGCGCGGAAAGAATAGCGGCATTCATCCGTTTCCTGGTGCGTATAAATGAACATGCTGAAAAGAGGGCATTGTCTGTAACCGGCGTAACCCAACCAGAGGGCAGCAGTAACCAGGCACGCATTGGGCAGGTAGTTGATCACATCACCCGAAACTACGCCGACCAGATTACCCTGGAGCAGGCTGCAGGTATGGCCGGGATGAGCAATCCAGCATTTTCCAGGAACTTTAAAAAGGCTACCGGGAACAAGTTTGTTGAATTCGTCAATCGTGTCCGGGTAGGCCAGGCTTGTTCAATGCTGTATGCAACAGACGATCCGGTATCGTCAATCTGCTATGAAGTTGGTTTTCAAAACCTGGCAAACTTCAATCGGCATTTTCTCAAAATGAAAGAGATGACCCCATCTGCTTATCGTGATCTGGCGCGCAGCGAACTCAGTCCATCACCCAGGGACATGCGATGAACCAGCAAGCGCACAGTACGATTGAGCGCACCTGCTACAACCGCGAGCAGTGCCAGATTGGTATTGTACATGTGGGATACGGTGCTTTTCATCGCGCCCATCAGGCTGTCTATGTTGATGATTATATGGAGGCTACAGGGGACCTCAATTGGGGGATTGCCGCTGTAAACCTGCGACCACAGGACAGTTCTCAGTTCGCTCGCGTCGCAGGTTGCGAAACCGGATACCTGCTCAAAACAACCACACATAATTGGCAAAGCACCCTCAGGGAAATTCGTTCGCATGTCAGATTTGCTGATTGGTCAACCGACGCACGACAGGCCGAGGAATTGTTGTGTCTGCCGTCGGTAAGCGTCATCAGTATGACTGTTACCGAGAGCGGGTACTACCTTAACGATGACTGGTCACTCAACAGCATTGATCCCGTAATAGCCGCTGAAATCAACGGTGCAGCGAAGCGCTCGGTTTACGCCTTTTTGGCTGCCGGATTGAAACGCCGCATGGATATGGATGCCGGCCCGGTAACCATTCTTTGTTGCGACAACATCCGGTCCAACGGTGAAAAACTCGGGCGAAATTTTCTCACCTATCTTGAACTGAGCCGGCAATCAGATCTCGCTGCATGGCTTGAAAACAATGCGACGTTTCCCAATTCCATGGTAGACCGTATTACTCCCCGCTCCACTGGTACCCTGCGTGCAGAAATAGCGGCGTTAGCACTAGAATATTCTGATGCCGCCATACACGGGGAAAACTATATTCAATGGGTTCTAAACAGTGACTTTGCAGGCCCATTTCCTGCACTTGATCTCGTTGGGGTTGAGTTTGTTGAAGATGTGGACCCTTACGAGGAAGCCAAAATACGCATTTTGAATGGTGGACATACGGCACTTTGTTACCTTGGAGCTTTGGCTGGCCACCGGACCTTTGATGAAGCAATGGCAGACCGAAATCTCCGGGCACATTTCGATCGGTTTGAATTGGAAAATGTACTGCCCGGCCTTACACTTGATCTACCATTTGACAAAGGCGATTACCTAAATCTGATCGCCAAGCGGTTTTCAAATGCAGCCATCGCTGATGACCTCGGTCGAATTTGCATGGATGGCTGGTCCAAGTTTCCGATCTTTATTCGTCCCACCCTGAAAAGCTGTCTGTCACAGGGCATCAGTCCAATGCTGGGATATGACAGCATTGCCAGCTGGTATGTTTTTGCCAGACGATACGCCGCTGGTAAAACCCAAATAGACTATATCGAACCATATTGGGAACATCTCAAACCCTTGCTTCGTGCCGGAAGGGAGGCGGAATTCGCAAAACTGGAAGCGCTCTGGTCGGACCTTCCGTCCAGATACGAAGAATTTGTTCCAGAGTTACTCTCTGCAATAGAAGAGATGGAAGAGAAATGGCCAACCTGAAAATTACGGATGTAAGAAAAGCCTACGGAGAAACTCCGGTTATCCATGGTGTTAATCTGGAAATAAATGACGGGGAGTTTGTGGTTTTTGTCGGTCCTTCCGGTTGCGGCAAGTCCACTTTGCTCAGGATGATTGCAGGTCTCGAAGATATCACAAGTGGAGAAATTGCTATTGGAGACAAAAGAGTTAATGAGATAGCACCCTCCAAACGCGGTGTTGCAATGGTATTCCAAACCTATGCTCTATATCCGCACATGAACGTCTACAAGAATATGGCATTCGGTCTTCGGCAAGCCAAAATGCCGGAGCCGGAAATTGATAAACGGGTCCGCGCAGCTGCAGAATCTCTCCAAATAACTGACTATCTGGATCGGACGCCCCGCGCACTATCTGGAGGACAACGTCAGAGGGTCGCGATCGGAAGAGCCATCGTTCGCGAACCGGAAGTATTTCTCTTTGAAGAACCGCTATCAAATCTCGATGCCGCATTGCGCGTACAAACCCGGCTTGAGATTGCACGATTGCATCAACGTCTGGGAACTACCATGATCTATGTAACGCATGATCAGGTCGAGGCCATGACCCTGGCAGACAAGATTACCGTATTACGGGACGGTGTCATAGAACAGGTCGGCACACCGGTGAACCTGTATGAGAAGCCGGACAATATGTTCGTCGCGAGCTTTATCGGAAGCCCGAAGATGAATTTCTTCAAAGCAGATGCGCTATCAAAAGACATTGCGAAAATTGCTAAACAGGCCGTCTATAAAGATTCACTCGGAATTCGTCCGGAGCATCTGCAAAAAGTCTCTAAGTCAAAGGCATTCCTGAGTGCCAAACTCGATCTGCTTGAAAACCTGGGTGAGAATGTTCTGGCGCATTATGTCACCGATGACGGCACAGAATTCATTGCGAAACTGGATTCACTTCCAAAAGAAGCAATCGGCGAAACCATGCATTTTGCTGCCGATGTTGATCGCATCCATGTTTTTGACGGCCAGACTGGCCTGAGAAAAGATTGAAACCCATAGTACCCTGGAACCATTCACATGATCCTATGTTGTGGTGAAGCTTTGATAGACATGATCCCCACTGAAGACGGAAAAGCATTTGTTCCACATTGCGGTGGCTCTGTTTTCAATACGGCAATTGGTATTGGTCGCCAGTCCACCCCGGTTGGACTTTGTTCGGGCGTCTCCAACGATCTATTTGGAGTGCAACTCAGCGAAGCGCTCAACGAAAGCAATGTGGCGACGCACGCACTGATACGTTCAAACCGTCCTACGACTCTTGCTTTTGTCAAATTGGTGGAGGGCAAAGCTAGCTACGCATTTTACGATGAGAATACAGCTGGACGGATGCTGGCAGCCTCTGATTTGCCCGACAAACTGTCAAAGCCCGTAGGTGCCATGTTTTTTGGCGGAATTAGCCTGGCAGTAGAACCTTGTGCAGATGGGTATTTGTCACTTTTGAAAAGCAACGCTGCTGACTGCCTCATAATGGTGGACCCCAACATTCGTGCAAATTTCATTTCAAGTGAGAGGAGATACCGACGGCGGCTGGCGGAAATAATAGGTCTTGCCGATATTGTGAAAGTCTCGGATGAAGACCTTTATTGGATACGCCGTTTCCGCTCCGAGGTGCACCACCGCCAGGCGGAGCCTGCGATGACTTGAATTGCCGTTACCAATACCCCTACCGCAGAATTGCGCACAAGCGCAATCGCCTCTTCGAACAGACTGTGCCGAAGAGAGATTTCACGCTGTGCGCTTCCCAGAGGTTTGAGAGCGGTCATGGCGGTGCCTGCGCATCTCTGAACACCTCCTCCGGCGTCCGGAAGCCGAGTGCCTTGCGCGGCCGTGCGTTGAGCAGATCCTCCACCGCCTGGACCTCGGCATCGGTCACAGACCGGAAATCCGTGCCTTTCGGCAAATACTGGCGGACCAGTCCATTGGTGTGTTCATTCAGCCCGCGCTCCCATGAGTGGTAGGGCCGGGCAAAATAGAACTTGGCATCAAGCGCCTTGGACAGGCTGCTGTGGCCAGCGAATTCCTTACCGTTGTCCGCAGTGATCGTGTGAACCAGGTGCCGATCTGCCTCCAGCCGGCGTCTGAGCGCAGCTCCGACATCTTCGGCCGTTTTCCTGTCGAGCCGTACCAGTCGGGTCATCTTCGAGGCGCGGTCCACCGCCGAAACCACTGCGCCGCTTTGACCCGCTCCAACGATCGTGTCCACCTCCCAGTCACCGATCCGCAACTTCTGTTCGACGATCGCGGGCCGCTCACTGATATCGACACGACCGGGAATGCGTCCTCGCCCGGCGTGCCGGCCGCCGCGCCAATTCGGTTTCTTCCCACGCCGCCGCAGACGTTTGTAAAGGCTGCCACCGGCCCTGCGGTCCGCGCGGACGTATTCGTAGATCCGCATCCGCCCCACCATGGCTTGGCCTTCCCGACGAAACCGACCCTAAATTTGCTCTGGGCTCCAGCCAGCCGCCAACTTCTCCTCGACCAATTGCCACAGGGCGGGTGTCATCTTCCTTGGCACCGATGACGCCCTGTGGCGGCGCTCTGTCGCCTTGTTATGGGCCTGTTTGTACCGGTAGCCCCGGCCGCCGCTGTTGCGCTGCATCTCTCGACGGATTGTCGTGTGATGGCGTCCGAGCTCACGCCCAATGTCTCTCTGCGAGAGGCCGCTTTTCTTCAACCCCCAAATCTGGCAACGTTCATCTTGGGTCAGGTGGTGGTAGCCGCGAGGCATAGGCGAATCTCCTTCTACAAGATTCTCGCCATCGCCTGGCCCGCCCGCAAGGAAGAATGCTCATCACGCTGCCGTTTTCACTGGTGCACTTCGGAATGGCACGGGGGACGCAAAAACTGCATCCAGATCACCAGTTACGTTTCCCGAATTTTGAATCGTGATTGATGGACCGCTGTCAGTTGTTACGAAAATAACGTGACCATCACTGGAAGTGATGTTCGAGGACTAAATAACGTTGACACTTCCGTTGTAACTGTATGCATAAATTCCATTCAGTCGCGACATGATATTGCCGCTGGTTTGAACGTCTAAATTTCCATTATTTGTGTAGCCGAAAACACCAACACCGGTGCCGGATGTAACATCGCCCTGCGCGGCGATATTCACATTGCCCAGATAACTGATCCCGCTAATCCCGGTCGGCCCCTGTGCCGTAACGTTACCGGTTACTGTGATAGTCGTGTCATCTCTATAGGCCCTGGCAAATATACCAATGAGATCTGATGTAATATTGCCCGTCAAATTGACGTTGATTTCGCCACTTCCATTTGTGTTCAAGCCGACGATCCCACCCAGACGGGATTGTATGTCACCGGTCTGGGTAATATTTATGCCGCCATTTCCAACTACACGCGTATAGATGCCCTCATCGTCAGCCGTAATGTTTCCGGTGTTGCTGATCTGAACCGTTCCATTCCCGATGACAAAACCGGTTATGCCCTCATCACCTGCATTAATATTTCCTGTGTTATTAATCTGAACGGTTCCATCACCGTTGACATACCCGCCAATACCTTCCTCGTGTGCATTGATATTGCCGGTGTTGGTAATCAGGATGTTGCCGTTTCCGCCTGTATAAGCATCGATACCGTAACCACCGGAAGATGTTAGATTGCCAACATTGGTAATGTTGATATTGCCGTTCCCACTGACGGTTGCATCTATTGATTCATCCTGGTCAACAATATCACCGATATTGTCGATCGTGATATCGCCGTTGCCGCCAATTTCCGCATCAATTCCTTCCTCAGTTGCAGATGTTATGTTGCCCCTATTGGTTATCGAAACATTCCCGTTCCCATCCACCCTGCCGTAAATTCCATCACCATTTGATTGAATCCCGAAGCTTCCGGTATCAACATTAATATTCACATTTCCATTGCCGGTATTTCTGAAACTGACGCCGGCATTGCTGCCGCCCGGATTTATCGCGCGGTTGAGATTATTGACAGTGAGTGTATCAACCGCGGGAACACCCGGCTGTGCCGGAAAGTCTGTCCCGCTGGCCACACCGGCTGACTGATCTCCGGTACAGGTTACGGTTGTCCCTGCAAATGTACAGGCGTCTGGACCGGCAAATGCTATTGTAGTCTGAGTAATTGTTCCACTTGCCAGCGACACGGCACCGGCTGCAACTGTACTAATGAACCTGTCAGAAAATACAGAACCCTTACCAGCCTTTTGCTGCTTGCGCACCAAAGCTGCTTTTCGGCGACGTAAACGCCGATTATCCGACCCCAAGCTACGCATAAACTTAAACGTTAATTAGATCCTGTACCCACAACCAAGCGTTGTACATCATATACAAGTTTCACCTTACGTAAACTTACGAAGAATCATCATGCAAATAGGCAAGACAAATCCTCGTGAAATTAACAGTTACCAAAACACAATCCGGGAATAACAGTTGTTTTTAATCGGGACACGAAACTTCCCACAACTAAATGCATCTTGCGGCGGCAAAACCTAATCATCAAAAACCGTTTCCAACGCTATTTTGCTTTTTTGCTATGAATCAATATTCCGACTTACATACAGCTTGATTCGACCCAAGGCTGAGGGACTGTCGATAAAGCACATATGATGCGGAGCTTGAACACCCTTGCGAAGATTGATCATCATACTGTTGCTGATTGCGGGAACTGCTGGTGCAGCCATACTGCTGATTCCCCGCCTGATCAGCGAGGAAACCGTTCGTCAGAGCATTTCCCGCCAATTAACTTCCCTTAGCGGTTCGCAGGTGGACTTGGCAGGAGCGGTCAATTTCACCGTATACCCCAACCTTGGTTTCGCCGCAGAAAGTGTGTCTGTCGGTGCGCCGGAAGATCAGGTAAACCTGTCAGCTGAGGAGGTGATTGCCGCCGCCGATCTGTTCGCCCTGATATCCGGACAAATAAAGATCAAGGAAGTCCGGCTGCAAAAACCGAAAATCACCCTCAATCAACACGCTTCTGCAAACAAACCGTCAGACACTGAAAGTGATGCTGGCGAAAATTCCGAAGATGTTTTTCGTGTCATCGCTGCGTATCTCGAAAACCTCTCGGTTGACCGGCTTTCCATTGTCGAAGGAACGGTTTGGGAGGTAGACCCAAACGGTAGCCGGATAGTTGCCTCTGACCTTGATATCGGTTTATCAGCTCCGGGCCTGGGAGAAGCCCTGTCGCTTACTTTCGATGGTCTGGTTGAAAAACAGAAAGTTACGTTCAGCGCGGAATTGGGTTCTCTTGGAGAACTGTTAAGCCGACAACCTACGGCATTCCAGATGGAATCCTCATTGTCGCCACCGCCCCACCCACTGCTTGCGGATATCGTGGCAGCCGGAAATGTTCAACTCGCTTCAGACGGATCCTACCGGGTGCAGAAAGGCACTGTTGAGATGGCTGGACAGGCTGTCAAACTCGATGTTGTTTATACACCGGGAAACCGCCCCCACCTTTGGGCAAAGGTTGCTGCAGGCAGGCTGGTATTCCAAAACAATGGGGAGACAACCACTGCGCAGGATCCGCAAACCGACACGGGCTCTGCCAGCAACACTGTGGATTTTGGCTTTGCCAAAACAATGGATCTTGATCTCGAATTGCAGGCTGATGCAGTTCAGACCGGCGACGCAATCGCTGAACAGATTTTCGCGGTAGCTTCGTTGAAAAAGGGAAAGTTGGAAGGGGTCTTCTCCTCCAAAGCAATTGCCAAAGGAAACCTAAGTACGGAATTTACCGGTGCCTTTGTAAACAATAAACCAGAGTTCCGCGGTCGGTTCACGGCAGAGGGTATCGACCTAACAAGCTTGGCGGAACTGGCCGCTATTTCCCTGCCGCTTGGCGGCAACGTGAATACCGACATGCGGTTTGCGTTCAGGGCAGGAAGTCCAAAAACTATTCGCAATACCCTAAACGTCGCCGGAAAGATTTCACTGGCGGACGGCACGGCCCAAATCCCGCAACTCAATTCGGCATTCGGGCCAGGTGCCGAAACGATCCGCGAAATTTCTGCATCCGCCAACATCAGCGGCATTCAGAATCCGGTAAACCTTTCAGGTAACATGAACTGGAAAGGAGATGGCATGAATGGGGTGTGAGCGGTCATGCATCCCGACTCGGATAGAGTGCTGGGAGAGGCGGATAGGCTGCAGGCTGGATGTCATCTTAGGGCATTGCGACCCTGTAAAGGAGATTACCCGCCGCCTGTATCTGAACGACCAGCGTGAGGCCCGGTTCGGTCCGGTGACCTCGTATAGGAGTTTGGCGTGGCCGTTCACACCCTTGTCAGGGTTCCGCCGCTCACCAACGGGAGAAGTTTAGCCATGTCCTTTATCGGTGTCGATCTTCACACGACGTCTTTCACGGTCTGCCGGCTTGAAGCTGACGGCAGCGAGATATTTGAAACCTACCAGCTGGCAGCGGCCGATCTGGAACGGTTCTGCCTGAGCCTTGATGCGGACGACGAGATTGCCGTGGAGGCGACGGGCAATTCGGCCTGGTTTCGTGACGAGGTGGTCGCTTGCGTCGGCCGTGTTGTCGTGGTCAACCCGAGGCAGTTCGGCGTGATCCGCAAGTCGGTGAAGAAGACGGACAGGAACGATGCCCGGGCACTGGCCTTCTTCCTGTCGAAGGACATGCTGCCCGAGACGCGTGTGAAGACGGTTGCCGAGAGCGAGTTGGCGTCACTCACCCACACGCGCGATCTTCTGGTCAAGCAGCGCACCCGGCTCATCAACAAGATCCATGCGCTGCACACGCGCCACGGCGTCAAGCTGAAGAAGGAAAGCCTGGGCTCGAAGCGGCGGCTCAATGCTCTGGAGGTCGGCCGGTTCTCGACACTGGAACAGGTCGAGTTGAAGGCCCTGCGCGACCAGGCGCTGAGGCTTATGGCGACGATTGGCGAACTGGACGGTGCGATCGAAGAGGCCGCCCGGGAACTGGATGGCTACGACGGCCTCGTCTCAATCAAGGGCATCGGTCCGCGCTCGGCGGCCGTGCTCCTGTCGGGGATCGGCAACGTCGATGACTTCGAGGACGCCGACAAGCTGGCTGCCTATGTGGGCATCGTCCCGCGCGTCAGCCAGTCGAACGAAACCGACAACCGGGGGCGGATCACCAAACGCGGCAACAAGCTGATGCGCACCACGCTGGTTCAGTGCACGCTCATTGCCATCCGATACTCGGGCTACCTCAATGCCTTCTACCAACGCATCAAGGCCAGGCGCGGGGCCGGCAAGGCGATCATCGCGACCGCACGTAAACTGCTCGCGATCATCTACGACACGCTCAAGAACGGCTGGGTCTTCGAGGACTTTCCGGCCTTCAAGATCGCGGGGCAGAACATTCCCGCTGGACAACCATCATAGGAGAAGTTGAATGGCTGGATCAACTCAACAATCAGAACAATCATTTGTCGAAAAGCGGGCTTTTCCCCGTCGTAAGATGCTGCAACGTGTGGGCCTTTCTTTCGGAACAGATTACTGCAGCGTCAACGCGGTATTGAGAAATGTTTCGAACAATGGCGGCTATCTGGATTTTTCCGATGGAATATTGATTCCCGACAATTTCAAGGTATACAACGAATTCGACGGTTACAAAGTCGATTGTGCCATCGTTCGCCGTAACGGAAACTCAGCAGGAATTCGGTTTGTCGGTCCTGTTGAATCGCATGTTAAAACCAAAAAACAGGTTGTTCAGGCAAACGAATCCAAAGCAACGGATCAGGCGCCCGAAATCCGGATGCAGCATCTGGAGCCAAAACTGAAGGTGTGTGAATTTCCATGCAAATTTGACCCACTTGGGTGGGTAATTTTCAAGTAAAATTGACCCGCCTGTTTTAGGTTTCGCGTTTTAAGCGCGAGGAAGAGACAGGTGTTACAAATGGAAACGGTTTTGAAGGTCCGTTGCTGGATATTGCGCGGTGAAAAGAGCATTCGACAGGTAAGTCGTGAGACGGGAGTTTCGCGCAATACGATCAGGAAGTATTTGAAGGATGATGGGGAGCCTCGTTATCAGCGCCACACTCCTGCACCCTTGCATAAATTGCTTGGGAAGCATGCAGACAAGCTTCGGTCACGCTGGGAGCATGATCTGAAGCTGCCGCGCCGGGAGCGTCGCACAGGCAAGAAGCTTTACGAGGAACTGGTTGGGGAAGGCTATAAAGGGTCTTATTCAACGACCCAGCGACTTATCCGCGAGTTGAAGCATTCGAGTTCGGGGTCCAGAGGAGCATTTGTTCCCCTGCAGTTTGCGGCAGGTGATGCGGTTCAGTTTGACTGGAGTGAGGAACACGTTGTTCTGGGCGGAGTACCCCAGAAAGTGAAGATTGCCCACTTCCGGCTTTGCCACAGCCGCAAGCCGTTTGTATACGCCTATCCCAGCGAAGTGCAGGAGATGGTACTTGATGCTTTTGTGCGTGCGTTGGCCTTTTACGGGGGAGTTCCCCGCCGTGTCATCATCGACAATCCCAAGACTATGGTCACCTATGTATCGCGTTCGAAGGAACGAATGTTCCATGCACGTTTCCTTGCCTGTATGAACCATTACGTTATGGAGCCGGTCGCCTGTACGCCGGCATCTGGCTGGGAGAAGGGCCAGGTTGAGAACCAGGTCGGGTTCATACGAGCAGAGGTGTTTACGCCCAAGCTTTCCTTTGATGACCTTGATAGCTTGAATGAACATCTGGAGCGGCGTTGTCAAGAACTTGGCGAACGTGCGCATCCCGGGATGCAGGATCGCACAATTGATGCGGTTTTTGCAGAAGAGGTTGCCGCGCTTCGCCCTCTCGGCCAACCCTTTGACGGGTACATCGAAAAGAGTGTGCGGGTGCGTTCCACCTGTCTGGTTCAGTATGATAACAATCGTTACAGCGTGCCTTGTCAGTTTGCCGGGCAACAAGTCTCGCTGCGAGCCTATGCCGGGCGAATAGTTCTTGTTGCGGATCATGAAGTAATTGCCGGGCACAAACGTCGTTTTACCCGCAATATCAGTTACTTTGAGCCCTGGCACTATGTGCCATTGCTGGATCGCAAACCCGGTGCCTTAAGAAATGGCGCCCCTTTCGTGGATTGGCAATTGCCAAATGTTATGATGACGATCCGGGATCACTACATGCAGGACAAGGGAGGGGACCGGGATTTTGTCGATCTTCTGCTGCTGGCACACAAGCATGGAACAGAGGTGATCGAGCAGGCCTGTAAGCTGGCTGTAAAGCAAAATACCTTGCGTCTTCCTGCCATCATCAATCTGATTAATCAATTGCAAGAACCGGAAATTACGCCATTGAGCGAAACCGGCAATTATCCTCTGATCTCAACTGTCCCGCAAGCCGACTGCAAGCGTTATGAAGCTCTGTATGAGGTGACGGCATGAACGGCCTCATTGAACAGCTGGCGGGGTTGAGATTGCATGGAATGGCCTCTTGCGCACAGGACTTGCTAAGTGCACGTCAGCCGCCAAACCTGGCCACGGCGATAAAGCAGTTGATAGAGGCAGAGACCGTGGAACGAAGGGTGCGTTCGGTCCGGTATCAAATGCGCAGTGCAAACTTCCCTCATCACAAGGACTTTGCCACCTTCGATTATGATGCGGCGGCTGTAACCCGAACACAGATTGAACCCTTGTGTTCCGGACAGTTTATTGCCGATGCACATAATCTGATTCTGGTTGGTGGAACGGGAACTGGAAAATCCCACATTGCCATTGCTCTTGGAACAACGCTTGTTAATCACGGCAAGAGAATTCGGTTCTTCAATGCTGTCGACCTGATCAATGCGCTGATCAGTGAACAGGCAGAGGGAAATACCGCAAGGATCGTACGGCAATTATGCGCACTGGATTGCGTCATTATTGATGAACTCGGCTATATTCCGTTCCCAAAGTCCGGCGGAGCGCTACTGTTCCATCTGATCAGCAAACTGTACGAGAAGACAAGCGTCATCATTACAACCAACCTGGAGTTCGGGGAATGGACGCAGGTCTTCGCAGATGCAAAGATGACAACCGCACTGCTGGACCGAATTACCCATCATTGCACCATTATAGAAACCGGGAATGCATCATACCGGTTTGCTCAAAGCAAAAAACAAAAAACTCAATCCTGATCAGAAAAAGCCCCCGGACGATCTTGCAATTGGAGAGCTGATCGTCCGGGGGCTTGCGTGCAAAAACGGTGGGTCAGTTTTAAATGGAAATACAGGGTCAGTTTTAATTGAACATTGACACTGAAGGCGCAACGACCTGCCGACACAGTCCGTTATGATGTCAGGTTACGCGATCCAGGAAAACCAGTGTTTGGCAAAAAGAACTGATCCCGATAGAATCCCTCAGATTTAACACAGCAAACCATTGCCGCACCATTTTCATTGCGATAATGAAGCCGATGAGCACTTTTTGTCGGAAGCAATATGGCTGGTGAAACCGATTTAACGCAACTACTTCAATCCATGTCAGCAGAACTCATGGATGGTACTTTCGTGTTCGTTACCACTGAAAAATCACAAGTTCCAGACGGGCTTACACCACGTATGATATTTCATGAGGCTGAGGGTGTTACGCTGATTATCCTACAGTCAGAAGCCGAGACTTTCAGACTGTCATATGAATTTCCCTGCCGAATGATCACGCTGAACGTGCATTCCTCGCTTGAGGCTGTCGGCTTTATTGCTCGCATAGCAACGGAACTTGCAAACCACGGCATGGGAGTAAATCCAGTTGCTGGATTTTATCACGATCATCTGTTTGTTCCGGAAGACAGGGCAGAGGATGCCATGGAAATTTTGCGCCAAATTTCAAACAATTAGCGCCCCACCGATTGTACGTCCGCATGTGCCAAGCGCCGTCCGATTGTGCCAATCGAACGGCCATGTTTCTTCTGATTCAGTTCGCCAGCGAGTTCGCTGAAGACACATCCGCACCAACGCCACAGCGTACTTTTAACGGTACCCATTGGGTCGAGGTTAACGGGTTTGAGACAACAATCATGTAGTTACGGTTCACGGATTTTGTAAGCGTGTATTTTTTTGACCAACTTACGCCGTAACCGTTGCCTACCCTGTGGGTTTTGATTGAGATATTTTGCTTGTTCCCGTCCTTGCGGTGCAAAGTGAACTTGATGTCACCCGGCTTGTTTGTCTTGAACTTCGCAATCAAACTGACCGGTTTCCCGCACTTAGGTTTGGCCGGAATAGTGTACAGCTTGAGTTGGGAAATCTTGAATTCAACCGGCTTTCGGGCAGGATTGGGCTTGGGCATGCAAACTATGCGAACCGGCAGGTTGGCCTTCTTGTATTTCCAACCGTCCTGGGTAGCAATTGCCTGTAATTCGGCGGTTACATTCAGGGTACGGACAACTTTCTCAGTGCTGCCAAATGTATTGCAAAGCGCAACCGCTGCGCTCTTTTGTGCAGCCAGAACTTTTTTGCCGATGTTGACTGTGACCAGCTTCTCGTATTTGTAAGTCTTGTAGTTCAATGGCAATTGCCAAAGCGTATCTGCATACCGGGTTCTGCCGGCATCAAAAACCACCAGCCTCGCGTCGCTGACACGCCAGGTCTTTGACCTGACCTTGATTTTGGCTCTGGACTTATAAACAACAGACTGGTTTTTCCAGACCCAGTTTCCGTTCTTGAAATGCATTTCCATCGCCGGTGGATTGTCCAGTTGTGTCTGTGCAAAGTGCAACTTCATTTCCTTGATTTTTGCATTCGCGGGCAGTGCAGAAGCACTTATTGCCATGCCAATATATGCGGCTGATACGGTGAGTTTTCTCAGTGATAGTTTCATTGTTACCTCCAATGGTTTGATCCCCCTGGAGTCCATTAGCGCACGCCAATTGAACCGACTGTGAAATCGGCATTCAGTTAAAGTTCAGTTTGAAGGGCAGGTTGTTAGACGAGAGCGGGATAGGAATTAGACAACCTGTCTGGTTGAGTTCACTTGTACGGCACCAACTACCAGGGCAGGATGTTGTCCAGGCGCGCGCCCACGCGCAATGGTTTGATGTAGGTGGCCAGTCCCGTCTTATCTTCGATTTCGATGCCCACACCACAAATAGTTGGTTCACCCATTGCCGGTTCAAAACGACCTCGCGGAATTTTGGACACAAACCGGTTAATGGGTTCTTCCTTATCCATACCTAGGGAGGAATCGTAATCTCCGCACATTCCCGCGTCCGACATATAAGCGGTTCCGCCATTTAGGATCTGGTGATCAGCCGTAGGAACATGGGTATGGGTGCCAATCACCGCCGAAACACGACCATCTACAAAATGGCCAAAACACTGTTTCTCGGAAGTTGCTTCAGCATGAAAATCAATAAAAATGACGTCGGCGGTACGACCAAGTTCGGTACTTTGCAATTCCTGTTCGACGCAGGCAAACGGATCATCAAGTTCCGGATGGATGAAAGCCCTCCCCATGATGTTCATTACCATAACGCGCGCGCCATTTTTCGCCTCATACATGAAAGTACCACGTCCTGGCGTTCCGGACGGATAATTGGCCGGTCGCAGAAACCGGTCTTCGCGATCGGCAAGACCAAGTGCCTCTTTTTGATCCCACACATGATTACCGGTGGTTACCACGTCAGCTCCAGCTTCTATGGTAGAATTGAAGATGTCCTCGGTGATGCCGAATCCACCGGCCGCATTTTCCCCGTTTACAATAACGAAATCAGCTTTCTGACTTTTAATCAGATCGGGTAACTGTTCGTAAACAGCTTGTCGCCCTGCACGTCCCACCATATCGCCTAAAAACAGTATCCTCATGAGACACCCTGGACAGCAGGATAAAATCCGCTTTCCGTCAACATTGCATCGAGCGGCTGATCGTGCGGCTCAACCGGCACCTGCTCGATATGCTGGCAGTCAAAGCCCATGCCGATGAGCCTCGGTTTAACACCCTTGTCGATAATCCTGGCAATTGCCCTGTCATAATGGCCCGCACCGTATCCTATTCGCCCACCGTGATGATCGAAAACTGAAAGCGGCATGATAAGCAGTTGCGGATCAATCACCTCGGCAGTCTCGGCAGGACCGCGAGTGCCAAATCCGGTGTCTATCAATTCGGCTCCCCGAACCAGTTCACGAAACAAAATGGTGGTTTTGTCCATAACTACCGGAAGGCAGAGGCGTGCTCCCGCCTCACGCAGATTATCCATCAGCGGTCGTGGATCTATCTCCGAGCGAATTGGAAAAAATCCGGAGATGATCGTACCCGGTTCAAATTTAATATGTGCACTACCCGCTTCGGCAGCCTGAAGACTTTTTTCTATTCTGCTTGCTGCTGGTATAGCATCACGACGCTTTAAGGCGCTTGAACGCAGTTCTGCTTTTTGTGCTTGTCTGTCCATCATGCACTCCGACAAAAAAAGCGCACCGCCTTGGCCGTCAAACCGTTTGACGATCCCGGGAACCTACAAAGTAGGTGGGCACCGTGATGACCAAGCCCACGAGCGAGGTCAGGGACAGTTCCCTTTGAGATCATTAAGGCCCCGGGGATTGTGCGTCTGTCGAACCAGGCAGTAACGCCAGCGCAATATAGTCATCCCTTCCGATTTTTGCTAGAGTATTTGTGGATTTACCCAGCTATCGGGGTGTTATTGCGGCATTCGGAATTCGAGATGCGTTACCTGAATTCGCCAAATAACCTTAGAGCCTGACCGGAAAGTATTTGAGCGATATCAATGGTTTGTGATTCAACGTCTTTAAACGAAGAACGGAGGATCACGATGCCGTGGGATGATACCGCTCGCGCTGAGCATACACGCGAAACCGGTCGCTATCCAACCGATTTGACAGATGCCGAATGGGAAATCATCAAACCGCTGCTGCCACCGGCCAAAACAGGTGGACGACCACGCACGACAAAATTGCGTGAGGTTTTCAACGCAATCCAGTACATGGCCGGCAGCGGTTGCCAGTGGCGCATGCTGCCCAGTGACTTCCCGCCGGTGTCGACTGTTCAGGGCTATTTCTATTACTGGACCTACACGGGTTTGCTGGAAACCATCAATTACCTTCTGGTTCTCAATACCCGTGAACTGGAGGGCCGCGAAGCCAGTCCAACGGCCGGAGTGATCGACAGCCAAAGCGTCAAAACCACTGAAAGCGGGGGCGTTTGCGGCTATGACGCTGGCAAAAAGGTCAAGGGCCGCAAACGTCACATTGTCACCGATACGATCGGATTGCTGCTGTTCGTGATCGTTACTGCAGCCAACATTCAGGACCGCGACGGCGCAGTCGCACTCATCAAGGCCATTCGCTTCCGGTTCCCCTGGTTGCGTCACCTGTTTGCCGATGGTGCCTATTCCGGCCCGAAACTGCGTGAGGCGATTGCCGGCCATGGCGATTGGACAATCGAGGTTGTCAAACACAGCGACACGGCCAAAGGGTTCACGGTTATTCCGCGACGATGGGTGGTGGAGCGGACATTTGCGTGGCTTGGCCGCTGCCGGCGATTGGCGAAGGACTGGGAGCGCAAAATCGAGGTTTCCACCGCATGGACGCTCATCGCGAGCATCCGGCTCATGACGCGGCGACTCGCAAGGTACTGTTATGTCTGAAAAACTTTTGAGTCAGGCTCTTAGCAATCCAGAGACTAAGCCGATGACGAGATTCTTTGTCCTAATATTGTTCATGTTGTTTGCCAACAACGCCACAGCGCAGGCTGCAGAAACAATCTCCTTTCCCTCATCTTCCACCTATTTCGGCAAAGATGTTGCCCTGACCGGCCAACTTGCGTTTGCCGATTCGGATGAAAGGCAACCTCTGGTAATTTTGCTGCATGGTTGTGGCGGACTCATTGGGGCGGTTCGCACCAGCCTCCATTCTCACGCGAACGCTCTGAACAGGCACGGCTTCGCAACCCTTGTAATGGACAGTTTCAAGCCAAGAGGACACGAAGATGACTGGGTCTGCCAAAAACTGAGTCGCATAGCTGCGGCGCAAGGATATCGCCAGCGTGACGTAATTGACGCAATCGAGCATCTCGGCTCTCATCCCAAAATAGACATATCGAAAACGCTTGTAATGGGACAGAGTAATGGAGGCTCGGTTGCCTCATTGCTGTCCTACGGTAGCGATGCCGAACGTATAATAGCGGCGGTCGCCTTTTACCCCTGGTGCGGTGCCGTACCGTTCGAGCCGCGCGTGCCACTGATGGTTTTGGCTGGAGAAAAGGACGAGTGGACCCCACCAGCCGATTGTATAGAACGTGCAAAAGGCTGCGAGCTCATCACGGTCAAGACCTATCCTGGAGCCACACACTCATTTGATTTGCCAATCCCCAGGATAACCTACATGGGGCATGTACTTGAAGGAGACGAAACTGCGACGAAAGACAGCCAGCGTCGCATGATAGAATTTTTCAAACACGCTATCGGCAATGCCGATTAGTTGCGAACCCCACTGCTCATCTTCCGGCTGAGATCTTCTATTTTTTTGGCAACTTCGTTGAGGCTCTGAGTGAGTTCCTCATCGCCCTCCTGGCGCTCCCGTATCTGGGAGACGCCTGCATCCTGAACACGTGCCAGTTCAGCTTCAACCAAGGCGAGTTTTTTCTTAATTTCAAGCATTTCATCCGTAACCATGACACCGGCCATGACCGTAAGGCGCTGATCTCCGATATCGCCGAAAGAACCCTTCAGCTGATTGACATAACCATCCAGTTCACCAGCAAGCATTTCCAAATGAGTTTCCTGCCCTTCATCACAGGCCATGCGGTAATTTTTGCCATTTATGGTCACGCTTACTGAAGGCACCAGTTACTCCTAACTGCTTTGTTTGCGATCGATCACATTGCGGATGGATTCCATAGCGTCAACAAGTCTGCGGGACACCTCGTTGTTGACATGCGTAAGTTGATGAGAACGCTCCTGCGCCTGATCAAAGGCTTCGGCCAGCCGCGCCCGGTCTGCACCCATGCGCTGAACCTCCGCCTCTGTGTCGCGAAGGCTTTCTTCGCGTTCAAGGGTCATATCGACGGCTTTTTCAAGGGAGGCCAGGGCGTCATTCAGACGGTTCATGGCATCAGACAATTGATTTACTCCAGACATAACAGAACTCACCACCTACCGTAATGCCCTCTTAAGTTCAGCTGATACCAGATTCGATGCATCCCCTAAACCCGCCCAACCCCCAAGATCACAGACACTTAGGCGAAATCAATTACACATCACATTAAGTTCCAGTCAATGCCTTAGGCGAGTTACCCCCAGACTTGAAGCAGATTTATGCTCCAAACCTCCCAACTGTGGATGATAGAAGCGACAAAGCCGTTGACTCTGGCGTGTCTCCTGACTAAGTGTTCGCCCAATACCAAGAACCTTTCAACGGGCATAATCAAAACACCGCTAGCCTTGGTTTTTTATACCCATCCTGCGAGAAATTATGGTCAACAAAAATTCTCTGAACGACATGGCAAACGCCATTCGATTTTTATCCATCGACGCAGTCCAGGCAGCAAATTCCGGTCATCCGGGCCTTCCCATGGGTGCTGCGGACATTGTCACAGTTCTTTTCAGCAAATTCATGGAGTTCGATCCAAAAAATCCCGATTGGCCCGACCGGGATCGTTTCGTACTTTCAGCAGGCCATGGCTCCATGCTGTTGTATTCACTGCTCTACTTGCTGGGATACGAAGATATCGACATCGAGCAGATCAAGAATTTCCGCCAATTGGGCTCCAACACCGCCGGCCATCCCGAATATGGACATGCAGCCGGCATCGAAACCACCACCGGCCCGTTGGGACAGGGGTTGGCCAATGCAGTCGGTATGGCGATCGCTGAGCGCAATCTGAACGCCGAATTCGGCGATGATCTTTGCAATCACTATACCTATTGCCTCGCCGGTGACGGCTGTCTTATGGAAGGCATCAGCCAGGAAGCAATCACACTGGCCGGGCACCTGAAACTGAACAAGCTGGTCGTGCTGTGGGACAACAATAACATTTCTATCGATGGCCCGGTTTCGATGTCAGATTCAACCAATCAGATCGAACGCTTCAAGGCTTCGGGCTGGAAAACCATCCACGTAGACGGACATAATCACGAAGATATTGCTGAAGCGCTCAAAAAGGCCCGTCAAAGCGACCGACCAACCATGATTTCGTGTAAAACCACTATCGGTTTTGGTTCGCCCAACAAAGGCGGAACTGCAGGAGCACATGGTGCACCGCTTGGCGAGGAAGAAATAGCCCTCACCCGCGAAGCTCTTGGTTGGGACCACGAACCTTTCAAAGTGCCTGAAAAGGTTCTTGATGCTTGGCGCGTTGCCGGACTTCAGTGCTGCAAGGAACATAAAACATGGGAAAAGCGTTATGAAGCGCTTGATCCAGAGCTGAAGGGTGAATTCGAACGACGCATGCGCGGCGATTTGCCCGCTGACTTTTCTGATGCAATTCTGGGCTTGAAAAAAGAACTGGCGAAAGAACAGCCGAAGATGGCAACCCGCCAGTCATCGCAAAAGGTATTGGAAGTCATCAATGGGGCGGTTCCGGAAACTCTCGGTGGATCAGCGGACCTGACCGGATCCAACAATACAAAAACCAGCCAGACTGAAGCATTGACCCCAGATAATTACGCTGGTCGTTTTATTCATTACGGCATTCGCGAACACGCAATGGCCGCCGCCATGAATGGGATCGCACTGCACGGCGGACTGATCCCTTATTCCGGCGGATTTCTTATCTTTTCCGATTACTGCCGGCCTTCCATTCGCCTTGCGGCATTGATGGGGATTCGAGTGATCCATGTCCTCACCCACGACTCGATCGGACTTGGCGAAGACGGCCCAACCCACCAGCCGGTAGAACACCTGGCTTCACTGCGGGCTATTCCCAACCTCAACGTGTTCCGCCCGGCAGACACCACGGAAACGGCGGAGTGTTGGCAGCTTGCACTTGAAGCCGACAAAACCCCCAGTGCCATTGCACTTACACGCCAGGGCCTCCCGAGTGTGCGCCCCGAGTTTGTAGAAGAAAATCTTTGCAGCCGTGGTGCCTACGAGATTTCGCCGGCAAAAGGGGATGCGCAGGTTTCCATATTTGCTTCCGGCTCTGAAGTAGAGATTGCCCTTGCAGCTAAGGCAGACCTGGAAGACGAAGGAACACCGACACGCGTTGTTTCCGTACCTTGTTTTGAACTGTTTGAAGCTCAGTCAGCGGACTATCAGTCGTCAATCATCGGAGATGCGCCGGTGAAGGTCGGAGTGGAAGCAGCGATAAGACAGGGATGGGATCGCATCATTGGACACGATGGCGCCTTTATCGGCATGAGCACTTTTGGCGCCTCCGCCCCTGGCACTGCACTGTTTGAGCATTTTGGAATCACAGCCGAGGCAATTGTCGAAGCAGCCACGGCGAAACTGGAAAACGCGGCAGAAGAAGACGCGTAACATAGACGGAGAAAACAAAGATGACTGTCAAAGTCGGCATCAATGGATTTGGTCGAATTGGTAGAAACGTATTGCGGGCGATTATTGAATCGGGCCGCGATGATATTCAGGTCGTAGCCATCAACGATTTAGGGCCGGTTGAAACCAACGCTCACCTTATGCGCTATGATTCAGTCCACGGAAAGTTCCCCGGAGCTGTGACAGTGGATGGTGACACCATCGATGTCGGACAGGGCCCAATCAAGGTAACAGCCATCCGCGATCCCAAGGAACTGCCATGGGGTGACGTTGATATCGCAATGGAATGTACCGGTATATTTGCATCTCGCGAAAAGGCATCCGTTCACCTCGAAAACGGCTCAAAAAAGGTTCTCATCTCCGCACCCGGCGGCAACGATGTAAAAACCATTGTTTATGGTGTGAACCATGGTGATTTGACCGCCGAAGATAAAATCGTGTCAAACGCTTCATGCACAACAAACTGCCTTTCTCCAGTCGCCTATGTGCTGCACAACAAGATCGGTATTGAAAAAGGCATGATGACCACCATTCACTCCTACACCGGTGACCAGCCAACGCTGGATACCATGCATAAGGATCTGTATCGCGCCCGTGCTGCCGCAATGTCCATGATTCCGACATCAACCGGTGCAGCAAAAGCAATTGGACTGGTGATGCCCGAACTTAACGGCAAGCTGGACGGCATGTCCGTACGGGTTCCAACTCCAAATGTCTCCGTTGTGGATTTGAAATTCGTCGCGTCCCGGGATACCACCGCCGAAGAGGTAAACGCAGCGATCCGCGAAGCAGCCGACGGCGAGTTGAAAGGGGTACTTGGTTACACCGACGAATCCCTTGTTTCCATAGACTTCAACCACGATCCACATTCATCCATCTTTCACATGGACCAGACAAAGGTAATGGACGGAAACCTCGTCTCGATCCTTACCTGGTATGACAATGAATGGGGTTTTTCAAACCGCATGAGCGATACCGCAGTCGCCATGGGCAACCTGGGGTGACCAAACGCCAAAACCTGAATTCATCAGACGTCTGGATGTCGCCGGACTATCCGATGAATCAGGGAGTGGTGGAACCGGAAGGTCGAACAGTGCAACTTACTGGACAGGTTGCCTGGGACAAGGACTTCAGAGTTCTTCACAAAGGAGACGCAGGGGCACAAACAGAAGCTGCCCTTGCTAATATTGCTAAAGTTCTGGCCGAAGCTGGCGGCACACTGGACGACATTGTTTCCCTGACAACCTATTATGTGCGCGAAGAAGACAAGCTGGCAATCACGTCAGCGCGGGCCAAACATTTCAAAAAAGAAACAGGCCCCGCCACGACCGGAATACAGGTTTCAAAGATTTGGGACAACGAACTGCTTGTCGAACTGGTGGCAATTGCTGTAATTCCCTATGAAAGGTTCCGTGAATAGGGGGAGTTTTCATGAAAGCCTTCAGCGTCGCTCTTTTATTGTTGCTGGTCTGCGGATGCACACAAACCGCTCAACAGCCTGACCCGACGGTGGCTTTGAGCCAGAACCAATCTCAGCCAACATTTACGATAACCAAAACCGCTATCGGTCATGCCAACCTTCAGCTTTCGGTCGAGGGGTCCGCTCGTTATCTGATGATTCAACGCTCATGTGTTCTGGGCAGGTTTGCAACAGAAAACGGTTCAACGCATATCCTCATGCCGGAAAAGCCGAAAATTTCCCTCGCCAGTGTTGATGGAAGAAGTCTGCGCCAACTGGATCACCCTTTTGAATATTTTGTCACGGGACAGAACATTCCAGACGGAGCAAAAACCAGAAATACCCTCTTATCAGAGTGCAAGGTGTGATGATGGACAATCCCGCCAGTTTGTTCCTGATTGTGGCGAGTATTATCATTGTGCTTGCGCTTTTACTAACCTGGATCGTTCAAAACAGCCGTGGCAGGAAAGAAACGCAGGAAGATCTGAACGGAGATCGGGCTGATGGTGATGCCATTGCAACGTGGAGCGGCATCGAACATGGCAACGACGATCACTAGGAGAAAACGTATACGCCGACCCTTGAGCCTGCTTAGCAAACATCGCAGGCAATAACCTGCGGCTCTCCTGCTGAACTTTCTGTCGCTGGTGATGGGGTATATGAAGCCGGTGCAACCCGTGTCTCACCAATTGGTTGATCAAACATGCCATCGCCTGCTACCATGCTTCTCACGTTCCCCAATATTCTGGAATGGCCATACAGTTGCTTGAACGCTTCCGGCATGGAATCTCTGATCAAACCGCGTGCGGTCGATCCGTAACGGCTACCCGTTGAGCCGTCATTTCCAACTGTCACAGGAAGGGAGCGATACACCCGGCCATCATTGGGCTGGCGCAAAATCAGATCATAACGGAGCGTTGCCTGCGAAACCGGTGTCGCCTTGTACTGATTAACTGCAACTTCCATCACATATTCGGGTGCCACGGCAGAAGCATTGTCGTTATGCGCCAATGCCAGATTTGTGGCTGCGTTTCGCATTAACCGGCGCACTTCCCCGCGGCTGGATGTGCCTGCGGGAACATTAATTCTTACGTCCGAAATCTGAAACTCTGCAGGACTGTATGTTTTTGTAGATTTGACAGACCTGCCGGAAGCACACGCTGCCAGTATTACCAGACATGCAAACAATAAGAATAAGCTACGAATCATACCGAAAACCCCGTTACCTAAAGGAAAGTAAAATTTTTATGGTTAACAAACGGTTAGGAGCCGGCATATTCGTCTTCAAAGGAGTTGTCAGGGCAACGTATTCTGCTATGAAAACCGCAATTTCCCTTAAACCAGAGTTTTGCACACATGCCTTCTTTCAAAACCCTTGATGATGTTGACGTTTCAGGAAAACGGGTCCTTGTGCGTGTCGATCTGAATGTGCCGATGGCAGACGGTCAGGTGACAGACGCCACCCGAATTTTGAGAATCTTGCCAACCATTAACGAAATTGCAGACAAGGGTGGCAAGGTGATCCTGCTCGCTCATTTTGGACGGCCGAAAGGAGCCGTAAATTCTGAAATGTCACTGGCTCCAGTGGTTTCCACCCTGTCTGGCATGCTGGGCAAGCCGGTTGCATTTTCCACCGACTGTATCGGCCCCATGGCCGCTGCTGCGGTAGATGCTATGGCTGACGGCGATGTTGTGCTGTTCGAAAATACCCGGTTTCATGCGGGAGAAGAAAAGAACGATCCGGAATTCGTCAGCGCACTTGCGGAAAACGGTGATCTGTTTGTCTCGGATGCTTTTTCGGCAGCCCACCGCGCTCATGCATCAACCGAAGGCCTTGCGCGCCATATGGAGGCAGTGGCCGGACGTACCATGCAGGCGGAACTTGAAGCATTGGAATCAGGACTGGGCAATCCACAGAGGCCGGTCATTGCCATTGTCGGCGGAGCAAAGGTCTCAACAAAACTTGAGCTGTTGGGAAACCTGGTCAAGAAAGTCGACATGCTGGTCATTGGCGGCGGCATGGCCAATACATTCCTGGCAGCGCAGGGCATCAATGTTGGGAAGTCCCTTTGTGAAAAGGACCTCGCGGATACAGCCCGGTCAATCCTTGCAGAAGCCGCTTCGCAGAACTGCGAAATCATCCTGCCGGATGATGTGGTAGTGGCCGAGATGTTCGCTGCAAATGCACCGAACCTGACTGTCGGCCAGTCAGACGTGCCGGATAATATGATGATCCTGGATGCTGGCTCACAATCCGCAGCTAAAATTGGTGAGAAAATCCGCTCAGCCAAAACACTGGTGTGGAACGGTCCTCTGGGCGCCTTCGAAATTGAACCCTTCGACAAGGCAACTGTCGATGTGGCAGCCATTGCCGCCGAACAAACCCGGGCTGGTGAACTTACATCGGTCGGCGGTGGCGGTGACACCGTTGCCGCACTCAACCATGCGGATGCAGCCAAGGATTTTACCTATGTTTCAACCGCAGGCGGCGCGTTCCTAGAATGGATGGAAGGCAAAACACTGCCCGGCGTTGCTGTGCTCGAACATTAGTTTCCGATCCGCACTGGCAGGGACTTGAGAGAGCGCAACCCGAACCGGCTGTGCCACTCGACTTCATCGAGGGGAATGGCAAGCTCCATATCCGGGTAATCGGATAGAAGCGTGCGTATCGCGTATTTTAACTCCAGCCTTGCAAGCTGGTGACCCAAACAAAAGTGCATCCCGGAACCAAATTCCATGTGCCGGTTGGGCTTACGCGTAATATCAAACACCCCGGGTTTATCAAACACCTCCGGATCGAAATTGCTAGCCACCAGCAACGGCATCACGATCTCGCCAGCCTTCAGGCGGACACCATCAATTTCACAGTCTTTTCGTATGAAACGGGGTTTTGTAGACTGGACAGGGCTTACAAATCGCAACAGCTCTTCAACGGCCAAGTCCAGTAATGACCAGTCTTTGACAAGCATTTCCTTTTGTTCGGGGTGCTGAAACAAAGTGAGTATCGCCCCGCTAATGAGGTGTGTTGTGGTTTCATGTCCCGCAAGCAGAAGCAGAAACACCATGGCCACCAACTCATCATCGCTTATGTCTTCGCCGTCCCTCTGCAAATTGACCAACTCGTCAATTAGACCGGTTCGGGGATTTTGTTTTGCCGCTCTCACCTGTTCCTCGATGTAACGGGTGAACGGTCTAAGCCGGACAATGATCATCAGAAAACTGAGGAGCCCGGTCACCTGAGAAAGGCCGCTGGCCCACTTCATGAATTTGGGCCTGTCATCAGTCGGCAATCCAAGAAGCTCACAAATCACCGCAAGTGGAAATGACCGGGCAAATCCATCAATTAGGTCGGCCTGTGGTGAGGGGGCAAACAGTTTTGCCGACAGCTCGCCTGCAATTTTTGCCGTCCCGTCACTGAGATCCAGTATCTCACGCCGGTGGAAGGCTTTGTCGACCAGAGACCGAAGACGCTTGTGATCAGGATCATCAAACGCCAGCATGTTGGAGGCCAGCAATTTCAGGTATCTGGGCATCCACCAGTAGAGTCCGACAACTTTTCCCTTTTGGTTCCTCACTGTGAAGTTTTCACTGTTTTTCAGAACCTGGACAGCGGCAGCCTGGTTCGTTGTATGCCAGACTTTTCCAAGGATAGGAATGCGGGATCGCACCACCGAACCATGCCTACGCATTTGTTGTAAAAGTGGCACCGGATCACGCATAAATTCTTGTGATTGCAGGGATTTGAACATCTAACCTATCTGCGCGCTCATAGCGGTTTTAGACCCTAATCCGCGCAAGTATCCAGTTGGTTTTGTTGCAGCATTTTTCACCAAAACGGCATTGTTGTGACAAAATCAGCCTTAAGCTTACTCACTACCTGTTTATATAGTAAAAAATCTGGGCAATACGACCAAATGCGAACCGAATTCGGCCAGATAAATGTTCAAATCTGCAAATCTCTCTGCTAAGAACGGGCAAATTTCATTTCGGGAGAATTTCGATGAGCGAGCGTCTTGAGGACATTGCGATTGCCATGGTTGCAGAGGGTCAGGGCATCCTGGCTGCTGATGAGAGTACCGGCACTATCAAGAAACGTTTTGATTCAATCAATGTGGAATCTACAGAGGAAAACCGCCGGGACTACCGGGAAATGCTTTTCCGCTCCCAGGAGGCAATGAAAAATTACATTTCCGGCGTAATCCTGTTTGAGGAAACTCTGGGCCAGAAGGCTGCCGACGGCACACCTCTGGTGGATCTGATCAAGGCGTCAGGGGCAGTTCCAGGCATCAAGGTTGACAAAGGTGCCCAGGCATTGTCCGGCACTTCTGTAGAAAAAGTCACCGAAGGCCTCGACGGTCTGCGCGAGCGCCTGCAAGGTTACTACGAACAAGGCGCCCGCTTCGCAAAATGGCGTGCGGTAATTACAATCACAGAAAACACACCATCCTGGAACTGCATCAAGGCAAATGCTCACGGTCTGGCCCGCTATGCAGCCTTGTGTCAGGAAACCGGGATCGTGCCGATTGTGGAACCGGAAGTTCTGATGGACGGCGAAAATTCCAAACATACAATTGAACGCTGCCATGAGGTGACCCAGTGGGCTCTGAAAACCCAGTTCAGTGAACTGTATGATGCAGGTGTCAAAATGGAAGGAATGGTTCTGAAGCCAAACATGGTTGTCCCCGGGCAATCATCCGGCACCACTACGACCGTCGAAGAAGTTACTGAACGTACCGTCAGGTGCCTCATGGATTGCGTACCCGCATCCGTACCCGGCATTGCATTCCTCTCCGGGGGACAATCCGACGAGGAGGCAACCGCCCATCTGGCTGCTATGAATGCTGCCTACGACATGCCATGGAACCTTACTTTTTCCTACGGCCGCGCGCTTCAGGCAGCCGCTCTGAAGGCATGGGGCGGAAAGGCTGAAAATGTTGCAGATGCGCAGGCAGCCTTCAGCCATCGCGCTAAAATGAATGGTATGGCCGCGCTCGGCACCTGGACCCAAACAGCGGAAGCTGCGTAACAGAGTCAGCTAAAGTTTTGTAAGAAAGCCCGGACTCCGGTTCGGGCTTTTTTGTATGCACCATGGAATACAAAGCGAACTCTTTTGATGTAATCGTCTTGGGCGCCGGCGGCGCCGGGATGATGTGCGCCATGACTGCAGCGAAACGGGGCAAATCCGTATTGCTGTTGGACCATGCAGACAAACCGGGAAAGAAAATTCTCATATCGGGGTGGCGGCCGCTGCAATTTCACGAACCTTGATTGCCGTCCTGAATGTTATATTTCCGCAAATCCGCATTTCATGAAGTCCGCCATGGCGCGATACACACAACATGACTTCATTGACCTTGTAAACCATCACAAAATAACCTGGCACGAAAAGACATTAGGACAATTGTTCTGCGATGGCTCAGCCCAGCAAATCGTCGATATGCTATTGGGCGAGTGTCTTGCAAACTCAGTGCAAGTCATTACCGGTTGTAAAGCCGAAAAAATTCTGAAGGCAGAACCGGGATATACGTTGATAACCTCCCATGGAACATTCCAGGGGATATCTCTTGTTATTGCGACAGGAGGGCCTTCGATACCGAAATTGGGTGCATCAGGTTTCGCCTATGAGATAGCCAGGCAGTTCGGACACAAGGTTGTGGAACCGCGACCGGCCCTTGTCCCGCTAACCCTGGGCCCTGAAGAGGCGCTTTTCTCCGGTTTGTCCGGTGTCGCAACGCACACTATAGTCACGGCTGGAGAACATCCGTTCCGTGAAGCTTCACTTTTCACGCATAAAGGTCTGTCCGGCCCTGCCATTTTGCAGGCGTCTTCTTATTGGAAACCGGGAGAGGCAGTTTCCGTGAATTTTCTGCCGGACTTGCCATCAGACTGGCTGATCGAAAACCGGAAACACAACCCGAAAAGCAAACTCAAAGGCGCCCTCTGCCAACATCTCCCCGACCGCCTTGCCGAAACTCTGGCCAACAGACTGGACAATTCCGGTCGCAACCTGGCTGATTATAAAAATGCTCAATTGTTGAGCCTATCCGAGGCCCTTGCTACCTGGAATTTCCATCCAAACGGAACAGAAGGATTTGCAAAGGCCGAAGTGACTTTGGGTGGTGTCTCAACCGCGGAATTGTCGTCAAAGACCATGGAATCAAAAAAGGTTCCCGGCCTATATTTCATCGGCGAATGTGTGGAAGTTACCGGCTGGCTCGGCGGTTACAATTTTCAGTGGGCCTGGTCCAGCGGCTTTGTGACCGGCGAGTCTGTATGATGACAAACAGCCTTTCGAGCTGTCATCCCTGTACTCTAGTGAGATGTATGACGCCGTGGTAAGAGACAACGGACAATACCTGACCCAATAGGGCATCAGGCTAAGGGGGCGTACATGGGTAGGAGTTCAACGCTCCGATGAGCGATTCGAGGTTGGACGGCATTGAGGACAATGGGGAAGCGATTCCGGCTGCTTGTGACAATAAAGCCACCGCAGAATTTGTACGGGCGCATATAGGCTGGATGCTCAGGCTTGCCAGATGCTACATGGGAGAGATGGCGTTGGCCGAAGATGTGGTTCAAAACGCGTTCTCAAAAGTGTTTTCGAACGCCCATCAGTTCAGTGGCAGATCGACGATCAGATCTTGGATTCGAAGGATTGTTGTCAATGAAGCCCTGATGTTGCTGCGTAAACATCGAACATTCCGCGAAGATGGCAATATCGACCCCCTGCTGCCGGAATTTGATACCTATGGATGCCGAATAGAAGAACCGTGGCAAGAAGTCCCAACTTCGGAACAGTTGATTATCACCAGACAATCCAACGAACAGATCATGAGTGCCATTGACAGATTGCCAGAAGCCTTTCGCATTGTGCTTTTGCTTCGCGATATCGAAGAACATACAACATTGGAAGTAGCAGACATACTGGGCATATCCGAGGCAAACGTCAAGGTTCGCCTTCATCGGGCACGGGCTGCCTTGAAATCACTTCTAGAACCGCTGATGCGCGCCGGAGAAATGAACCCATGACCAAACACACCTACAAACGCCGGATACAGGCCATGATGTTCAAACTTCCATGGATGATCACGTGCGAAGAGTTTGAAGGTTTTGTAGTCGACTATCTTGAAGATAACCTGGACACCGCACGACGCAGGCGTTTTGAAAAACATCTGAGAATGTGTCGGGAATGCCGGGAATATCTGGCCGCTTACAAGTCTGCCATGCAATCGGCAAGTCAGGGCATTGAAAATGCTGTCGCCGAAATACCAGAAAAGGTCCCTGAAGATCTGGTCGCTGCTGTAGTCGCCAGTCGTAGCGACACAGGCTAGCCTTTCATTGGGTTCTGTATAATCAAGGCCATGTTGCACTTTTTGGCGACGGGTATTTTTACGAGATGAAGCTCACCAATCGAAATGTATAATCATTGTGTTTGATAGTCAGGACAGGCAAAACCACAAACTTGGAAATTGACTGTTCGCATGCATTGTCTGAAACACAATCCTGTTTTAGAAATTTGAGTTGCAAAAAGTCGAATGATCTATAGGCCCATCAGCCGAAAAATGCCTGTGGCACATCTTGACCTTTACGTCAAAGTAATTAGTAAAACAACATGGTTACACGAACACAATCATTCCTCTCATGGCTCGCCTTTCCTATCTATGTATGGCAGGGGCTTGGGGTGCGCCGTCGATCGCAAAGACTGGCTCCGCCCCGGCAAAAAGCAATTGTAAATCTCAAAGGCAAAGGCAAAGCCATTAACATCCTGTTTGTGGGAGATTCATCTGCAGCCGGTGTTGGCGTGCCAGTATTTGAAGAGGGTGTATCAGGCCGCCTGCCCTATCTTCTGAAAGAAAAATCCGGGCGACCCGTTAATATTCGCACATCCGGCAATAACTCCGCCACAGCTGGCGGAATTTTAAATCATGTTGTCCCGCATCTGGCGGAAGACAATTATGATTATGTAATTCTAAGCATTGGTACCAATGATTCAAAAAACTTCCACTCGGGAAGACGCTTTTGCAAGGAATTTGGCAGTTTGCTTTATGCCCTGCATGCAAAATTTCCCGGTGTCTGTATCATCTGGCAGGGGTTGATCGATATGGAGCAGGTACCAATCCTCCCCTCACCGCTCAACAAGATACTAGGCATTCGCTCGCGGATCATCCGAAAGAATGGCAAGACTCTGTGTCGTGAGCGCAGTGCCCTTGCACCTGATACCGAATGGAAACCGATTCCTGAGAATTTTGCGCCTGATGGGTTTCACGCCTCATCTGTTGGGTACCGGGTATGGGCCGAGGAGCTCGCAGATTACATTTTGCAGCTTGAAGAACAGTCTGGATAGTATATTTGCACAACGGATTTGCACTCCGAATTGTCCTATAGCTCAATGGACTCCTGAAAATAAATTTGCTTAGGGTTCCTGCGGGTTTATACAGGTGTGACTGGTGGAGGAGTCTGGAATGTCGAGATATCAGGAAATCTATGAAGGCTGGAAGCAAGATCCGGAAAAGTTCTGGATGGAAGCGGCGAATGAAATCGACTGGTATTCAAAAGCAGAGAAGATTTTTGACCCGGATGACGGGGTATATGGCCGCTGGTTTGTCGGTGCTACCTGCAACACGTGCTACAATTGTGTTGACCGCCATGTCGAAAGCGGCCGGGCAGATCAGGCTGCAATCATTTACGACAGCCCGATCACTGATAACAAGGCTACCATTACCTATAGAGATTTGCAGTCGCAAACCAGCGCGCTTGCTTCTGTTCTGAAGAACAAAGGCATCGCCAAAGGCGACCGGATTATCATTTACATGCCGATGATACCCGAAGCTGCCGTTGCGATGCTCGCATGCGCGCGTATTGGCGCCGTGCACTCGGTCGTGTTTGGCGGTTTTGCAGCCTCCGAACTTGCAACCAGAATTGACGATGCCCAGCCGAAGATGATCATTTCGGCGTCTTGCGGCATTGAGCCAGGTCGTATCGTTGCCTATAAGCTGCTGCTTGATGAAGCTATAGATCTGTCCACATCAAAACCTGCTGCCACATTGATATTGCAACGGGAACAACAAACCTGCGAATTGGTTGAAAGCCGTGATTTTGACTACAACCTGCTGGTCGGTGAGGCACTTGAAGCAGGAATTCAGGTTCCCTGCGAACCGGTTCTGGCGACAGACCCGTTATATATTCTCTACACCTCCGGCACGACTGGACAACCGAAAGGCGTAGTCCGCGACAATGGCGGACATATGGTGTCCCTCAAATGGTCGATGAAAGCGATTTATGATGTGGAACCCGGTGAAGTCTACTGGGCCGCGTCAGATGTCGGCTGGGTAGTCGGCCACTCCTACATAGTCTATGCGCCACTGCTGCACGGATGCACGACAATTCTGTTTGAGGGCAAACCCGTGGGCACTCCGGATGCGGGTACCTTCTGGCGGCTGATTTCGGAGCATAACGTGGAAACTTTGTTCACGGCACCCACAGCCTTCCGCGCGATAAAGGGTCAGGATCCCAATGGTGAGTTCATCAAAAAATATGACCTCTCCCGTTTCAGGACGCTGTTTCTGGCTGGAGAACGCGCTGATCCTGACACGATACACTGGGCAGAAGAAAAACTCGGCGTTCCGGTAATCGATCACTGGTGGCAGACGGAAACCGGGTGGACGATTGCCGGCAATCCGATGGGACTTGGGCAGTTGCCGATAAAATACGGTTCCCCAACGGTTCCAATGCCAGGTTATCATATGGATGTACTTAGCGACGAAGGTGAACCGCTTGCTGCTGGTGAACTCGGCAATATCGTGGTGAAACTGCCCTTGCCGCCGGGATGTTTTCCGACACTATGGAATGCGGAGAAGCGCTTCAGGGAAGCCTATATGGATGAATTTCCCGGTTACTATAAAACGGCAGATGCGGGATACATCGACGAAGACGGTTACCTTTTTATCATGGCCCGCACAGACGATATCATCAATGTCGCCGGACACCGCCTTTCCACAGGCGGCATGGAAGAGGTGGTTGCCTCCCATCAGGACGTGGCCGAATGTGCAGTCATCGGCATTGCGGATGAGATGAAGGGGCAAATTCCTTGCGGATTTATCGTCTTGAACGCCGGATGCAACCGGGAACATGATGAAATCAAACAGGAAGTCGTAAAACTTGTTGGCGAAAAAATCGGACCGGTTGCCGCTTTCAAGAACGCTATGGTCGTCAAGCGCCTGCCGAAAACACGCTCAGGCAAGATCCTGCGAGGGACCATGCAAAAAATAGCCGATGGCCTTGAATGGAAAATGCCCGCAACCATTGATGATCCGGCTATACTTGATGAAATTGCAGAAGTATTGAACGAGCAAAAGGGATAACAATGCTGCTTTCGGACAAGGTTGCAATCGTAACCGGTGGCGCCCAGGGAATAGGCTATGCCATTGCGGAACGGTTCCTGAGAGAAAAAGCAAAGGTGGTAATCGCCGATGTTGACAACAAAACCGGTGAAGCAGCGGAAAAAGCACTACGCAAGATCGGCACCGTAAAATACATTCATTGTAATGTTGCTGAACGCCTTGACGTTCACAACCTGATTGCAGGTACACTGGATGCATTTGGCAGAATAGACATACTCGTCAACAATGCGGGCGTGGTAGCCAAGTCGGAGTTTCTTGATCTTACAGAAGATGAGTTTGATCACGTTCTGTCAATTAACCTCAAAGGTGCATTTCTTTGTTCACAAGCCGTTGCGCGTCATCAAATCGAACAGGTAGAAGCTGGCGACAAGCCGGGTAGCATCATCAATATGTCGTCGGTGAACGCGGTCTTCGCAATTCCTGATCAGGTGCCATATTCGATTTCAAAGGGTGGCCTCGATCAGCTAACCAAAGTGGCCGCTCTTTCGCTTGCCAAACACGGTATCCGTGTAAATGCTATTGGTTCCGGTTCGATAATGACAAAAATGTTGGAATCGGTAGTCGATGACGCTGATGCATCTGCAAAAACCCTTGCCCGTACACCTATAGGAAGGATTGGCAACCCGGCCGAGATCGCAGCCATAGCTGTATTCCTTGCTTCGGATGAATCAAGCTATGTTACCGGTCAGACAATTTATGCAGATGGAGGCCGGCTCGGCCTCAACTACACGGTTGCACCGGAAGAATAGTTCCGGTGCCCGATGCAGACCGACGCTCAGTTACGATTCTTACCAGCGTCTGTTTCGTCATCCGCCTTCTGAAAATTAGCAAACACGTCGTCAGCACTGATCGATTCCTCGGCAACAGGAGTCGGCACAGCATCCAATGACAACTCTTGTGAAATCTCACTCGGCATCAGTGTATCGGCCGGTTGCTGTTCGTCCGTTTCCGGCACTTCAGGTTTCGCCGGTGCCCATTTGGCCGCCTTGCTGACTTCTGCGTCCAACGCGATCTGAGTGCAAAGACCCAGTGTAACCGGGTCCATAGGTTGGCGATTTGCAGAATTCCAGTGCGTACGTTCGCGAATTGCTTCAATCGTATTTTTGGTTGTACCAACCAAGCGAATTATTTGAGCATCCTTAAGTTCAGGATGGCTGCGTACCAGCCACAGGATTGCATTGGGGCGGTCCTGGCGCTTGGAAAGCGGCGTGTACCGGGGGCCTTTCTTCTTCAACTGAGGAACAGAAACTTTCGGGTCCGCCATTTTGAGCTTGTGGTTCGGGTCCGCCTGCGCCTTTTCCAGTTCGTCGCGCGTGAGCTGTCCGGTATTGATAGGGTCCATACCCTTGATGTCTTGAGCGTTCTCGCCATCTGCGATCGCTTTGACTTCCAACGGATGAAGCACGCAAAACGTGGCAATCTGGTCAAAAGTCAGCGAGGTATTGTCTACCAGCCAAACAGCGGTTGCCTTTGGCATAAGTGGAGCTGCCATAATAATCTCCTCGAGTTACACTTTTCCCGTGTGCCTGCCCGTTTTCTGGGAGGCTCCCTTTGCGGGAAAAATTTGGAATTGTTCAGGAATTAGACTCGTTATAACCTGCACGTCTGCGGGTTGCAACTGTTTCATTTGCAGGCGGTGTCCGTTGGCAGATAAACAGAGCAGGTAGTTGATTTTTTTGATGAATTATCGTTCCGCCATAGCAGAACGGGTTATGCGGAATTTACAGGCAGGAGGCTCCCATGGACGATGAAGAACAAAAAACGAAGCAACAGGCTTACGCGATTGGCCAGGACCTATCATTGCTTTCGGTGGAGGAAACTGACGAAATGATAGAAATTCTCAAACAGGAAATCACCCGGCTGGAACAATCCAGGGATGACAAGTCAGCTCATCTGTCAGCCGCGGAGGCTTTGTTTAAATCCTGAACTTTAAGAAATCTGTTAACCTGAAATTAAGGTTTATACGGCATTAATCATTTCATCCAGATTTTCTGGATCTTCAAACGTAGCAGATACGACATCTGCCTAGTTTGACGCCTCCCTGTTAACTTTTCAGAGCCGTTCTTACGGCTCTTTTTTTCCAAATCGCTGCTCGCCAGCCAACCGGTGTTTACCATTTGTCACAGTTGTGTCCTGCAGGAACTTTACCTCACAGCAAAAGTGAATTAAATTCCCGCAAAGTCAGGGGATTGGACCGTTGAGCAACACTATCAACCTAGCTGAAAAATTTGCTAATTCAGGGCAATTCAAGGCTCTGTTTCAGGACGGGATGAACCTGGTTGAGGAAAGTGCAACTTACCTTGATGGCGAAGGTCGTGAACATGCTAAATCCCTGTCCCGGACCGGCGCCATGCTGTATGGATCCGAATCCATGCGACTGACAACCCGGCTTATGCAATTGGCTTCCTGGCTTTTGCTTCAAAGGGCAGCCAATGAAGGCGAAATGAGCCGCTCCCAACTACTTGAAGAAAAAAGCAAAATCAAATTAGGCGAAACAACACACCGCACTGATCATCCATCCTGGAATGAACTGCCGGAACCCTTTGTTGACCTTGTCGCACGTTCTCTGACACTGCAGAACCGGGTTGTTTCACTGGATACCGAATTATATGGCGACCGTTCTGAAGAAACCGATTCTCAGAAAAATCCGGTGGAACAACAGATCAACCTGCTTTCAACCGCTTTGGGTGCAACCAAGCAATAAAAAAAACCGGCCAGAGCCGGTTTTTTAAAATCGCAAATTCCTGAAATTCGTAATTCTATCACACTTTGGCATTTCGTTACCGAAACGCAGGATGAATTACATTCCCAGGCCTTCGTATTTCTTCTTGAAGCGTGACAGACGGCCACCGCGGTCCATCAACTGTTGGTTACCACCTGTCCATGCGGGATGAGAATTTGGATCGATATCAAGGTTCATCGTATCGCCTTCAGAACCCCAAGTTGAACGGGTTTCAAATTCTGTTCCGTCTGTCATGACCACTTTTATTGTGTGGTAATCCGGATGAGTGTCTTTTTTCATCGCTCTGTCCTGTCTTGCCGCACGATAACATTTTGTCGCTGCCGGCAATCTAAACTTGATATTTTCTGCTCTACAAGAAATAAACCGTGGGCTGGCCCACGGCTTTGTGGGCCGTTCTATACATTACCGTTCAGTACAATACAAGAGCCTGCTTTTGACATGACCGATAATAATGCCAACGGGGAAAACCCAAAATCCATAAGCCCGCTGGCAAAGCTCATCCCCTATGCAGCCAGGTATCGCACCCACGTGGGCGCTTCGATATTTTTTCTGCTGTTGGCAGCTGCCACAACTCTGACATTACCCATGGCAGTGCGTCGGGTGATCGACAAGGGATTTTCCGATAGCGATCCGGATCTGGTCAATTCCTATTTTGCGGTATTGCTTTTGATCGCAGTCGTTCTCGCCATCGCAAGCGCGTGCCGTTACTATTTTGTTATTTCACTGGGCGAGCGCATTGTTGCGGATCTGCGTCGCGACGTTTTCGAAAATGTAACCAGACTGAGCGCGGAGTTTTTTGATACGGCCAAGACCGGCGAAATCATTTCCCGCCTGACGGCCGACACAACCCAGATAAAATCTACCATGGGAGCAACAGCCTCGTTGGCGCTTCGCAACACTCTGCTGGGAACAGGCGCGGTGATCATGATGGTTTATACATCACCAAGGCTTTCACTCATTGTAATTGCTGCCATACCGCTGATCGTCCTCCCGATTGTCGGTTTCGGCCGTGCCGTTCGAAGACGTTCGAGAGATGCCCAGGAAAAACTTGCTGATGCGACTGCCTACGCGTCTGAATCCATCGGCGCAGTACAGACTATGCAGGCGTTTGCAAATGCGAACCACGTAAACAATCGCTTTGGCAATGCAATAAACTTTGCTTTTGAAGCAGCACGCAGAGCCATCAAAACCAGAGCGCTGTTGACCGGCTTTGCGATATTTCTGATCTTTGCGAGCGTTGTGGCAGTGCTATGGATCGGCGCAACCGATGTTCTGGAAGGCACCCTTTCAGCCGGCACACTCAGCCAGTTCCTGCTGTATGCAGTTTTTGCCGCCGGGTCCCTCGGCGCCCTTTCGGAAGTCTGGGGCGAACTTTCTCAGGCTGCCGGTTCCGCGGAACGTCTGGTTGAACTGCTTGCAACCAAACCCAAAGTAACTGCACCGGATAACCCGGAAAAACTGGAAGAGCCGATAAGGGGGAGCATTGCGTTTGAAGATGTAACTTTTGCCTATCCCACCCGTATTTCGGATATAACTGTCAAAGATCTTTCACTGTCGATCGAACCCGGTGAGACTGTCGCCATTGTCGGCGCCTCAGGAGCGGGAAAAAGCACGGTCTTCTCTCTGTTACTAAGGTTTTATGATCCCCTCACCGGCAATATCAAACTTGATGGCACGGATATCCGCAACCTCGATCCAGATGACTTTCGCAGACATGTCGCCTTTGTCCCCCAGGAAACTGTCGTGTTCGCTTCCAATGTTGCCGAAAACATAGCCTACGGCAGACCGGAAACAGACATGAATGCAATAATTGCCGCAGCAAAGGCAGCAAATGCGCATGAGTTTATTTCAAAACTGCCTGAAGGCTATAAAACCGAACTCGGTGAACGGGGCATTACCCTGTCCGGCGGACAACGCCAGCGTCTGGCCATTGCTCGGGCAATCCTCAAGGATGCGCCTGTTCTGTTGCTTGACGAAGCCACCAGCGCACTGGATGCCGAAAGCGAAAAACTTGTTCAGGATGCGCTTGAAAAACTCATGGCGGGGCGTACCACGCTGATTGTTGCACATAGGCTGGCAACGATACTCAAAGCAGACCGCATCCTGGTGATGGATAACGGACGAATTGCCGAACAGGGAACTCACAAGTCCCTGAAAAAGAAAAACGGAATTTATGCGGGTCTTGCCAAACTGCAATTCAGCGGTGCGGCCTGAAGCATTCGTTGTATCGGCAACGATCCAATGACTGATCAACTAACCGGCGTATTTGCCGGCTGCCCTGCCGGAAAAAATACAACCACCAAGAAATGTACCTTCAAGCGAGTTGTAGCCATGATAGCCGCCGCCGCCAAAACCAGCAGCTTCTCCCGCTGCATAAAGGCCGGGGATTGGCTGGCCATCTTTGCCCAGAATCTGACTGGAAAGATTGGTGTGCAGCCCGCCCAATGTTTTGCGAGTAACAAGATTCAGCCGGACAGCAATCAGCGGGCCTGATGCCGGATCCAGTATTTTGTGTGGCTTTGCAGTCCGGATCAATTTGTCCCCGAGGTAGTTTCTGGCGGTGCGGATTGCCATTACCTGCGCATCCTTGGTGAAAGGATTGTCGATTTCGCGGTCCCTTGCCTCGATCTGCGATCTGATACGATCAAGGGACAAAAGCCCATGGCCGGCAATCTGGTTCATGCCGGCAACCAGATCCTCCAGATTGTCACGCACGACAAAATCTTCACCCTTCTGTTTGAATGCTTCAACCTGCTCCGTCGCTCCTTTACCCAGGCGTGCCTTCAGAACCTCACCCCACTTTTTCGAAGTAAAGTCCGGATTTTGCTCCGAACCTGAGAGCGCAAATTCCTTCTCAATTATTTTCTGCGTCAGGATAAACCAGGAATAATTGTATCCGGTTGCAAGGATCTGTTTGAGGGTTTCCAGCGTATCAAAACCAGGCATGCAGGGTGCGGGGAACCGGTTGCCTTCCGCATCAAACCAAAGAGACGATGGGCCGGGAAGTATCCGAATCCCATGTGATGGCCAGATAGGATCAAAGTTTTTCACCCCTTCCGTGTAGTGCCACATGCGATCTTAGAGCGTGTTCGCATCACGTGAATTCACAGCCGACTGCCCTGAAGAAATTCCGGCACTCCATTGGCGTGAACATATGGCAGACCTCTCCGATTGCCTTCCAGACATCATCGAAGGTTCTGGCGCCTGCCTTCCTCAGATGAGCCTTGAGCTTCGAAAAGGCCATTTCAATGGCATTGAGATCTGGGGAATATTTCGGCAGGAACAAAAACCATGCGCCGATATCTCGCAAGATCTGCTCGGCTTTTTCGCTCTTGTGAGCGGCTAGGTGGTCAAGGATTACGACATCTCTCTTTTCCAGTTCTGGCGCCAACTGTGTCTCAACATAAATCTCAAAGATTTCTTTGGTCATGGCCCGGTCAATAACCCAGGGCGCAACCAGTCCATGACTGCGCAGGCCTGCGATAAGTGTCTGCTTCTTCCAGTGGCCATGAGGGACAAAATCTATGAGGCGCTCTCCTGTTGGGGCCCATCCAGTTTGCTTGGCCATTTTGGTGTTTGTGGACGTCTCATCAATGAAGACAAGTTTTTCAATCGACCGATTCAAAAACGGAACACGCCTTGTCTTCCAGAGTTCGCGGTCTTTTTTCACGTCGATGCGGTGTTGCTCCTTGGCATAAATAGTCTTTTTTTATGCGACAACCCGAAACTGCGCACAACATGCCAGACAGGCGAATGATGGACATTGAGGTTGAATTTTTCGTTCAGCTCCGCACAAAGCTTACGGATTGTAATGTCCTTTTGTTCATCAACCCGTTTTCGAAGCCAGTCTTTATAGGGTGAAAGCTTGCCATGGCCTGTTTTTCCCGGGTTATGTTTTGGAGCAAGCGAGCCAGTTTCACGTTTCAACTTCACCATATCATTCACAAATTTGACGGAGACTTTGAAATGGGCAGCCGTTCCACGATGAGTGTGGCCTTCTTCTACATGAGCTACAACACGTTTACGCAATTCAATCGGATGGGGCTTGGGCATTGAAAATCCTTGGCTTCGAACCGAATCAGGTCACCCCAATCAGAATCATATTCGCGCACGGAAAGAAACTGAATCTACTCGACACAAACACGCTCTAATTGATCACATCCGCTCCCGCCTTCCTGGCAATGTCAATCATCTTGCCATCAACGTGATGCGGCACTCCAGAAATCATATTTTCAGGTGCCTTGCCGAGGCGTTTGGTCGGCCAGTTCTTCCTGACGAGTTCCAGATTGCCGCCAATCCCGCCAGACGAAACAATCACGGACTGTGCATAAATTTCAAACTCATCAATGACTTCGCGTGAACTTTGTTGCCCGCGTTCGACTGTCGAAGGTGCAAGGATCTCGCCTTTGACACCTGTTACTGTTCCAGCTTTCGTGATCAGCCCGCTAACCTGATGGCGAAATCCGAATGTCAGTTTTCCCTGATCCCGGGATTCCAGAGCACGCTTGACAAACGGTTCAATGACGCCTGGACCGGTACCCCAGGTAATGTGAAATCGGGGGACCGAGTTTCCGTGCCCATGAGCAAGCGAACCTCCCCGCTCTGCCCAACCGACAACCGGGAACCAGCGCATTCCCAATCCAAAAAGCCAGGACCGCATCTCACCACTTGCAACTCAAGGTATTTTTCCGCCCATTGGCGCGGCCAATGATCCTCTTCACGGTCAAATTGGGCAGAACCCATCCAATCCTGCCGCGCCAAAGCATGGCTGTCCCTGATACGCATCCGGCGTTGCTCAGGAGTGTCTATCAGGCACAGACCGCCCAGGGACCAGAATGCCTGTCCACCCAGCGAGTTTTCACCTTCCTGGTCTAATATCAGAACCGACTTTCCCCGCAGTGTCAGTTCATGTGCAACAACCAGCCCGGCCAGACCGCCTCCCACAATAATTACGTCAGCGGCTTCCATGGTCTAGCGTTCCGTCAGTTTTAATTCGATACGACGGTTTTTTGCCCTTGCTTCATCCGTATCCTCGTCTTCCAGAGGTTGGAATTCGCCGAACCCAGCAGCCACTAGGCGATTGGCAGGAATCCCTTCCGCAATGAAAAAGCGAACGACTGACGTTGCACGGCTGGAGGACAGTTCCCAGTTATCACGAATGCGCCCGGTACCTGAAAGGGGTATATTGTCGGTGTGACCGTCAACCCGAAGCACCCAATTGATATCATCAGGAATTTCCGCACCAATCTGCAACAGGGCCTGTGCAACTTTCAGCATCTCGGATTTGCCTGAATCGTTGAGTTCCGAACCACCGGATGAAAACAGGACTTCTGAGGGGAAGACAAACCGGTCACCCACAATGCGAATGTCAGAGCGCCCGCCCAAAATTTCGCGAAGTCGGCCAAAGAAGTCTGACCGGTAGCGGTTTAATTCCTGAACCCTTTGCGCCAGGGCCACATTGAGGCGCTTGCCCAGATCAGCAATTTTTGTCTGACTTTCCCTATCGCGGGTTTCCGAAGCATCAAGCGCATCTTCAAGCGCTGCAATTTGCCGCCGCAGTGCTGAAATCTGCTGGTTTAGCAATTCAACCTGACTGAGTGCCCGCTGACTGATCTGACGTTCTTCGTCAACCTGAGTGGTCAACGAGCTGATTTTGTTTTCGGTTTCTGACGTATCAGTGGTACCGGCAGCAAGAAGTTGTTCCAACCTTGAGCGTTCACCTTCAGCGCTGGTGAGGGAAGCTTCCAGATTAGCGATCGAATCTTCAAGTTCCTGCTTGTTTGAACGCTCCAGCGCCAGAAGAGACGTAAGCTCATCGATTTGACTGTTAAGACGATTCAAGACCTGATCTTTGCCGGTAATTTCCTGACTTAACAAAAATTGTGCCAGTACAAAAACCGAGAGCAGAAACATGATTGCCAGTAGTAGCGTTGCCAGGGCATCCACAAATCCCGGCCAATAATTCACATTGCGTTCCCGGATTCTTGATCTCGCTACAGTCATCTAAAGTCCATCAACCCTTCGATGCCTTGTCAAAAAACCGGTTGAGCTTCTGCATCAGCTCCAAAAGATCCTTTTGCTGCACTTCCTGTTGTTGCAGTTGCTGCCGCGTGATTTCCTGCTCGCTACGCATGTGTTTCACCATGTGCTGAATACTCTCGACCAGATTTGCCAACGCCTCATTTGCCCGTCCGCTTGTACCTGCGCTTTGCAGCTTTTGTGCGACACTATCCAATTGACCCATAGCACCGTCCGAGGAAAGATCGGTGACAGAGGACAACCAGTTTTCCAATTCTGTGTAAAACCGCGTTTGGGCACGCCCTGCCTGCAAATCCAGAAAACCAAGTACCAGTGAACCGGCCAGACCGAACAGGGATGAGGAAAACGCCGTTCCCATGCCATCAAGCGGAGCTTTCAATCCGGACTTTAACGCGTCGAGAACATCGTTTGCATCTCCCGAGTTAGGATCAAGGCTCTGGATGGTGTCGCCGATGGAACCAATTGTCTGCAACAGACCCCAGAATGTACCCAGCAGTCCCAGAAACACCAGAAGACCGATAAGATATCGGGAGATGTCGCGGCTTTCGTCCAGGCGGTTACCTATCGAGTCCAATATCGAGCGCATCGAAATTGTCGAAATGCTCACCTCTTGGCGAGACTGTCCGAGTAAGGCCTTCATGGGAGCCAGAAGTACCGGTTCACGACCGACATCCAGGTCCGGGTTACCTTGCCTGAAACTATTCACCCATCGCACTTCAGGTATGAGACGGATCACCTGAATGAGGGAAAGTAAAATACCGACAGCCAACACGCCGAGTATCAGCCCATTCAATCCTGGATTTGTCTCAAAGGCCGACAATATCTGACGATGCAGAATTGCTGCCAAAAAACCGGTGATGATGAGAAATATCACCATGCTCACCAGGAACAGGCTTGGGTTGGATAATCTATGGGGATCGAATTCCCTTGCCACTGCGTACCTCCCGAAGCTGACTGAAGTTTTCAACAAATCAGACTTACTGAGAATTAGACGGTTTCAGGCGCAATTGGAAGCCGTTTGATCATTCGTGATACGGTTCTCACCTGCCGTTTCGTAACATTTCCGCCCAAAGTGCGAAAATGCTGCAACTATGCCGAGAATTCATCGGAAATTTCAGCGGCACTTGAGCGATGATAGGTTATTTTCTTTCCGCACCTTTGACGACATTGCCTAGCAGCCGATGAATATGCTCATTGCCTGCCAACAGGGTACGATTTTCGAAGCTGTTGGTCCCGCCTGACAGATCTGTGGCAAATCCTCCAGCCTCTTTTACCATGAGCATGCCGGCGGCAATATCCCAGGCATCCGGCCCCCGTTGCCAGACACCATCGAGTCTCCCGGCAGCCACATAAGCCAGATCAAGTGCTGTAGAACCTGAACAGCGAACACCAGACGTTTCTCGCATGACAAGCTGTTGTTCGCGAAGATGCTGTCCGTGTCCCTTCTTGCCAAGCTGCGGGATATAAGTTCCGATAATACAGGTACCCAATTCTTTGCGTGCCGAAACCCGCATCCGCGCATCATTACCAAAGGTTCCCTGTCCACGTTCTGCAACAAACAGTTCATCCGTTGCGGGATTGTAGATTACACCGGCGACAATCTGCTTTTCCCGCTCCAATGCAATTGAAGTACAAAAATGCGGCAAGCCGTGCATGAAATTGTGCGTGCCATCGAGCGGATCAATTATCCATCGATTTTGCGGATCCTTTCCGGCAATCTCACCGCCTTCCTCCATCAGAAATCCATAATCGGGGCGTGCAGCCTGTAATTCCATGCGGATGATTTTTTCGGCTTTCAAATCCGCATTGGTAACAAAATCGCCTGGACCTTTGACAGACACCTGAAGGTTTTGAACTTCGCCGAAATCACGCGACAGGGATCGCCCTGCCTTGAAGGCAGCAGTGGTCATTACGTTCAATAGTGCGGAACGGGCCACGGCCTGAACCTCCAAAAATGTTAGTCGGCGCGGCGGATATATTCAATTTCGCTGGTATCTACAACGATGCTTTCGCCAGCCTCAATGAATGGCGGCACCATGACACGTACACCATTTTCCATCACAGCAGGTTTATAGGAAGACGACACTGTCTGCCCCTTCACCACCGGATCAGCTTCCTCGATCTTCAATGTCACCTGGTCAGGCAACTTGATGCCAATCGGCTTTTCTTCGTAAAGCTCAACCGTCACTACCATGCCGTCCTGCAGGAATGCCGCCCGCTCACCTACAAAATCAGATTGAAGCTCCAACTGCTCGTAAGACTCTGAATCCATGAATACAAGCGCATCACCTTCTGCATAAAGGTACTGGAAATCCTTTTGCTCCAAGCGGACCCGCTCAACGGTTTCAGATGCACGAAACCGTTCATTGTGTTTCGAGCCATCGATAAGGTTCTTGAGTTCGACTTGATTGAATGCACCACCTTTGCCCGGTTTAACTGCGTTGGTCTTGACTGCGACCCAGAGAGAGTTTTTGTGCTCAATCACATTACCGGGCTTGATTTCATTACCGTTGATTTTCATGACAGACATAGCCGGCAGAAACCCGGCCTCCAATTTATGAACAAGACTTATTCTTTGCCCGCTACGGAAGGCATTGGCTGAAACCGGCTTGTATGATCATGCCCCGTCCGTTGATTCCTCAACCAGCCATGACCCGTTCCAGACAAAGATTTACCGGGGTTGAACACAAAACCCGCAAATGTGCAAGACTGAAATCTCAACTCACTTCTTGCGACCTGCCTCAGTTGATGGACGGCCACTTGTTTGCCTGTTGCAAGGCCTGTTGCCTGACATCTGCCGGCAATGCTTCCAACTGTCGGTCCAGATCAAAATCCTTGCGACCGGCACGGCTGGCCAGAATATGCCATTTAGCTGCCGCAACTTCAGACTTTTCAGTGCCTATGCCATTAAACAGCAAATGCGAAATCCGGTTTTGAGCGATGACATTGCCACGGTTGGCGGCCAGTTTGAAAAGGCTGAAAGCGCGTTTTGCATCTTTTTTCTCGATAGAGCCGTTCAATAGCTTTATTGCCAACTCAACCTGCGCTGTATCAACTCCGGAATAGGCCGCCTTTTCAAGCCAGACCAAACCTTTGTCCGGATCATTGATACCGGTAGCCAGCCCCTCTTCGTAAATTTTTGCAAGTGCGTAATATGCATCTGCCAACCGGTATTCCGCAGCCTTTTCAAGCATTGGCAGCACTCTGCGGTATGTTGCGCTGGTTGGACGCTGATTGATCTGGTGGATTGCATAATTGAACATTGCAGTAGGGTGGCCGGCGTCAGCAGCAGCCTTCATCAATTCCAACCCGGCGTCGAAATCTCCCTTGACCTCTTTTCCTTCCAGCAGCTTCAACGCATAAGCAAACTGAGCTTCACGATTTCCTGAATTTGCGGCTATCTTGTACCAGGAAACCGCCTCCTCGCTGTTTTTCGGGACACCCAGTCCGCGTTCGTAAATTTCTGCAATCAGGGTCTGAGCAGCCGCATTTCCATCCTGGGCTTCAGGAAGCGCCAATTGAAACGCAGTAAGATACATGCCCCGTTGAAACGCGCCAAAAGCACGATCGACGTTTGAAACCACCGGTCTTGGTTCGGACACTTCAGATTCACCATCCGCGGATAGCCTGGAAGCATCGAAATCTACCGCCTCTTCGGCCAAAACGCCTGTGGTCAGCAAACCTGAAATCAGCAGAAACACCATTGTGCGGTTGAAATTCATGCCGGTTCCCCTTCAAAACGGGGGGCGTGAATTTCCAATTGAGAATCAGCCTCCTGAACGGCTGCAGCTGGACCAGCACTGTGATTGAAAACATAAGCTTCCACTGCCACAAAATCGGCTCCGGTTTTGGCACATTCGATGATGCTTTCCAGGTGTGTCCCGGCAAGAATGACCGAAGGTATCTCAATAATTTCCGACCACCACTGGGCGAGCGCTAAATTTTTGGGATGGGCCTCTTCACGAATGTCACCGCCAAGTTTTCCAAACATCACAAAATCCGGACGCATCTCACCAATCTGCATGGCAGAGTGTCGATTTCTAAAACCACCGCAACCGATAATGTGGCCGGGCGAAAACTTTTGCATGATATCCGATAAATCATTGCGAGTTTTTTCAAGAAAGAGCCCATCCGCCCCAACCCGGCCAAATAACCGGGAATCATCCGCAATAAGGACAGCTACGCCCTGATCCTGAAGCACAGACACCGAATTTTCGCAAAACTCCGCAAACTCAGCTTCCTCGGCACTGCCCCGATACAAAATACAGCTGGCAACCAGACCTCCAGATACCGCCTGAACCAGTAAGTCAGGCGAAGTAATGCTCGGATTTGCCAGAATAATGAGTTTACAGCGATCTTCAGGTTCGGCCATGCCAGGAATGTCCAATAGGAAATACAGCCGCTTGTTGGTGCGGCAAATTTAAGGTGTTTTCATGGCATTTTCGGTCAGTCGACCGGGAAAATCAAATGCGCTAATTGACCTGCTGTTCGGACAACTCGCGAATACGGTCCTTCAATTGCAACTTTTTGCGCTTCAGATCACCTATCGCCCCAGTATCCAGACTTGCTCCGGACATAAGTTCCCTGATTTCATTATCCAATTCTTGATGACGGGATTTCAGGGAATCGATATGCGATTGAACTGCCATTGGCTTCTCCTGTAGCTCTCGAAAAACGAACACTAGAAAGTGTACAATAAATCCTAGACGACTTGAAGCGGCAGCTTCATGGCCTGTGAAAAACCTGAACCCCCGGCTCAGATTTGATTTAGTTTGTTTGATTTGGAAGTCATTTCTGCTAGTCAGATCGCTTCTGCTTCGGCAATCTGCCGGGAGTTTCACAAGAAGGTCTGGAAATGTGACAAAAGAGACAGCAAAAGTTGCCGTGATAATGGGTAGCCAGTCAGACTGGAGCACCATGAGGCATGCCACAGTGATCCTTGACGAATTAGGCATCTCAAATATCACCAGAATAGTTTCTGCGCATCGTACACCTGATCGCATGGTGGCGTTTGCCAAGACGGCACGAGACAACGGAATCCAGGTTATCATAGCCGGGGCTGGCGGGGCTGCACACCTGCCGGGCATGGTGGCAGCACTGACACCGCTTCCTGTTCTGGGCGTACCGGTGCAATCAAAATCCCTTTCAGGCAAGGACAGTTTGCTGTCCATCGTCCAGATGCCTGGCGGGGTTCCGGTGGGAACCCTGGCCATTGGCACGGCCGGCGCCAAGAATGCCGCACTGCTTGCCGCCTCTATTTTGGCCCTGTCAGATAAGGATATTGCTGCAAGCCTCGATGAATTTCGGCGTAACCAGACCGATACCGTGGCTGATGAGCCGGTAAACGAGGATTGACGTTGCCACTTGTTCCGGGAAATACAATCGGCATAATCGGCGGCGGACAACTGGGTCGCATGCTGGCGATTGCAGCCGCGCGACTCGGTTTGAAAACCCTTGTTCTTGATCCGGACAAAGACGCACCCGCTTTTCAGTGTTCCAATGGAAAAATTATTGCACCTTTCGATGATCAGGACGGTTTGAATGAGCTGGCATCTGAATCCGATATAATCACCTACGAATTTGAAAATGTAAATATCGATACGATACAAGGGCTTACTGACAGTACACCTTGTCATCCCAATACCCGGGCACTCTCGACCAGCCAGGATCGCCTGGTAGAAAAACGGTTTTTCAACGACCTTGATATCGCCACGGCACCCTTTTTTGCTGTGAACAATGCTCAGCAACTGGACGATGCTCTGAAACAGACAAAAGGCTCCGGAATTCTGAAAACAAGACGTTTCGGATATGATGGAAAGGGCCAGGCCAGAATCACATCCGGGGACGGAAGCAGCCTGGATGCGGCGGCAGTACTCGCTGAACAGTCTCCATGTATTCTTGAGGGTTTGATCCCTTTTGAACGGGAAATTTCGGTGATCGCAGCACGTGGTACGGGCGGCGAGTGCCGCTCGTTCGATCTGGCTGAAAATGTACATCGCAATGGAATTTTGTTTACCTCCACCGTTCCAGCCAACACTACGGATGAAGTCCACACAAAAGCAGACTTGATTGCAACCGCCGTTCTTGAAGCATTGGATTATGTAGGCGTGATCGGCATAGAACTTTTTGTGCTTAAGGATGGCAGCCTGATGGCAAACGAATTTGCCCCGCGGGTTCATAATTCCGGTCATTGGACCGAGGCGGCCTGTACCGTTTCACAGTTTGAGCAGCATATAAGGGCGATTAGTGGCATCCCGCTTGGTGATCCGGTTCGGCACAGTGATTGTATTATGCAGAACCTGATTGGAGAGGAGGTTGAACAGATCGCCGAAATACACAAGAGAGCAGACACGCTGATTCATTTGTACGGCAAGGCAGAAACCCGCGCTGGCAGAAAAATGGGTCATTTCACGACAATCAGCAAAAAATCCTGAATTTCGGTCCAAAATTGATGGTCTTTTTTGTGCTGTCGCATGGACAAACAGAAAGAATTTTGATATTCCCGCCCTCAATCGGTAAATAAGCTTTGTGGATGCAAATGTTTATTGCCTCTTTCAATTCAAACGAAACGGATTTGAAACTTGCAAGTTCTTTTACGTGATAACAATGTTGATCAAGCCCTGCGCGCCCTGAAGAAAAAGCTTCAGCGCGAAGGCGTCTTCCGCGAAATGAAGCTGCGGAATTTCTACGAAAAACCATCAGAAAAGCGTGCGCGGGAAAAAGCTGAAGCTATCCGTCGCACTCGCAAATTGGCTCGCAAAAAGGCCCAGCGTGAAGGTCTTATTGTCGGAAGAAGCGGCCGCTGACGCCCTTTTTTCGCCCGGTTTGTTATAGTAATTAAGGCGAAGTTTGCTGAGAAGCTGCTTCGCCTTTGTGAGTTGAGGGGCGCGTGTATCGTTAACTGGATGAAGATGCGGGGACTTTAGAGTGACCGGGAAAATCACTAAAATCAGTTTATGGAACAAATTGCCCTATGTGGCCTTGTTTATGCTTGCCGCTGCCTGCTCTTCAAGCCCTTTGGAACAGGCGGTCGATATTGACCCGGCTCAGGGAAATCAGAACAACATCAACTCCCTCACCCAAGTTGTGAACAACAACCCAAATTCCGCAGAAGCCTATAACGTCAGGGGCACTGCCTTCGGAAAAGCAGGCCGCAACCGCGAGGCACTGGCCGATTTCAGCCGCGCGATAGAACTCAATCCAAAATTCTACCAGGCTTATGCAAACCGGGCTCTCATCCATCGCCAGACCGGAAACCCGACTGAAGCGGTCAATGATTATTCACGAGCTCTGAAGATTAATCCGCAATATGATGACGCCTATATTGGTCGCGGTAATGTCTACCGGTTTGCCGGGCAGAACAAACGGGCTTTACGCGACTATGAGCGCGCCATCCAGCTTGGCACAACCAATCCCCGTGCCTACCACGCCAGAGGATTGTTGCGACAGTCAGCCGGCAGTCACGACCAGGCAATAGATGATTTCACAACCGCCATTTCCCTGTCTCCGGATGCACCGGAGCCCTATAATGCTAGGGGGATTTCCTATCTGGCAACCAGTGACCAGGAAAATGCGCTGACTGATATCAATCGTGCGCTCAGTCTGAACGGCAAATATGCCGAAGCTTGGACTGTCCGGGGTTTGATTGAGGAACAGAATGGTCAAAAACGCAAGGCGTTCAAATCCTATTCCCGTGCATTCGGAATTAACCCGCGTTATCAACCCGCCAAGGACGGCATGAACCGAACCCGGGGCGCTTAATACGAACACCACGCAAAGCCAATTACCTATTTTGGCCAATCCCCGTTACAGATCCAGCAGGCGGTGGCCGTCGGCAAATACCTGCTGCCAGGCAAGTATTTTGACGGACTTACGCAACCCGGCCGGCCAAAACGGGTCCCGTTCGATCAAATCCTGAACCTCTTCAACCTGGTCAGCCTCCGCAAGCCATAATCCGCCAGCCAATTCACCGTTATTGCTTTTCAAGGGACCTGCCGCCTTGATGATGTTGCTGTGGTTTTCAAGAAAAGCCAGATGGGCCGGCATGTGTTTCAGCCTCAAATCCATGCCCGTGCCGGGTTGATCTTCGAACAAAACTGCAAATTTCATGATAAATCTCCTAACCTCGTGATAGTTATAAACTGCAAAATCGCCGTTTACATTCGAAATTTTGCCGTTATATCCTGCAAAAATGCAGAAAATGAACTGGAATGATTTTCGCTACATCCTGGCCATCAAAAACATGGGGACCTTATCTGGTGCGGCACGGCTGCTGGGTGTAGACGCGACAACCGTTTCGCGGCGCTTGGCAGCGCTTTCCCGCTCCGTGAATGCAGAGCTTTTTGTGCGCATGAAGGACGGTAAGTTAGAACTCACCGAGTCCGGGCAGAGAATTGCCCGTCACGCAGAGACCATGGAGGCCGAGGCTGAACTAATTCGCGAAATGCAGGGGAATGATGACGACAGTTGCTGGGGCCAGGTGCGTATTACGGCAGTCCCGGTAATAATGAACCGTGTGCTTGTTCCAAATCTCGGGCGAATCCTTGAAAATAATCCGAACCTGCAAATCGACTTGATCCCGGATAGCAAAAATTTCAGCCTCAACCATCGCGAAGCTGACATTGCAATCCGGCTTGCACGGCCGACTTCCGGCGGAACAAACACAATGACAAGACGCATGGGAAACCTCGACTATGCAGTCTACGCTTCGGCAGAACTGATTAACAGCAACAATCAGGAAATTCCCTGGATTAGAGCGTGTTTGTGTCGAGTAGATTCAGTTTCTTTCCGTGCGCGAATATGATTCTGATTGGGGTGACCTGATTCGGTTCGAAGCCAAGGATTTTCAATGCCCAAGCCCCATCCGATTGAATTGCGTAAACGTGTTGTAGCTCATGTAGAAGAAGGCCACACTCATCGTGGAACGGCTGCCCATTTCAAAGTCTCCGTCAAATTTGTGAATGATATGGTGAAGTTGAAACGTGAAACTGGCTCGCTTGCTCCAAAACATAACCCGGGAAAAACAGGCCATGGCAAGCTTTCACCCTATAAAGACTGGCTTCGAAAACGGGTTGATGAACAAAAGGACATTACAATCCGTAAGCTTTGTGCGGAGCTGAACGAAAAATTCAACCTCAATGTCCATCATTCGCCTGTCTGGCATGTTGTGCGCAGTTTCGGGTTGTCGCATAAAAAAAGACTATTTATGCCAAGGAGCAACACCGCATCGACGTGAAAAAAGACCGCGAACTCTGGAAGACAAGGCGTGTTCCGTTTTTGAATCGGTCGATTGAAAAACTTGTCTTCATTGATGAGACGTCCACAAACACCAAAATGGCCAAGCAAACTGGATGGGCCCCAACAGGAGAGCGCCTCATAGATTTTGTCCCTCATGGCCACTGGAAGAAGCAGACACTTATCGCAGGCCTGCGCAGTCATGGACTGGTTGCGCCCTGGGTTATTGACCGGGCCATGACCAAAGAAATCTTTGAGATTTATGTTGAGACACAGTTGGCGCCAGAACTGGAAAAGAGAGATGTCGTAATCCTTGACCACCTAGCCGCTCACAAGAGCGAAAAAGCCGAGCAGATCTTGCGAGATATCGGCGCATGGTTTTTGTTCCTGCCGAAATATTCCCCAGATCTCAATGCCATTGAAATGGCCTTTTCGAAGCTCAAGGCTCATCTGAGGAAGGCAGGCGCCAGAACCTTCGATGATGTCTGGAAGGCAATCGGAGAGGTCTGCCATATGTTCACGCCAATGGAGTGCCGGAATTTCTTCAGGGCAGTCGGCTGTGAATTCACGTGATGCGAACACGCTCTAGTTACGTTGATGACATGGCACACTTGCCGACCGCTGAGTGGATCGCGGAATCAAGTGCAGCTTCCGGAGAACCGGTGGCAAGCTTTCGAATTCGGGATGCTGATTCCGGACTGGAAGCTGTAAGCGCAGGCCTTGGCAAAACCCTGTTACCGGAAATAATCGCCGAAAACTGTGAGAATTTTGTCCGGATGAGCGGCCAACAGCCGGAATTATCAAGAGAAGTTTGGCTGCTTACACACAGCAACCAAACCAGGGCGAGACGAATTGTTGTAGGGGGGTACTATCATTGTCACACTTTCAAAATCACCCCAAAATCACTGAAACAGTAATGAAAACAATAGGTAAGGAATTTTGAAGGCCCAAAAAAGGGTTGCACACCACCCCCTGAAAAGCGTGCAAAAACGTGCAGAAACGTTCAAAAATGTGCACAAACGTGCAGAAATGTGCAGGTAAAGACGAATTTCAATGCCAATCTGCCTGACATGAGCAGGAGCAGTCCGAAATGGCGTTAGACAGCCAATGTGACCGTCCTGTCGCTAACAGCCTAACACCCTAAATCCGGTCGGGGCAGCAGCGAACAGGAAAATATTCCCCAAATCAGGAAATCGTTTCGGGTCCGAAACTGCGAACTCAGTTCGTAGTTTGATGGTTCAGTTCGTAGTTTGGATAACGTGTTGTTTTAACGAGGGGATTGTTGCCATGCATAAACCTGACAAAAAGAGTAAACAAGGAACTCGGCAAATCGGACTTCTCCCGTTCCCGATCACGATTGTTCCTGCAGTTCCTCCGGCACCGCCGCCTGCCGGGAAGGTACAGCCGTCGCCTGCGCCGCTTGCGCATGGGCTGCATCATCAGCAAAGGCAAGGGCTGCTTGATGATTCTCGGTGATATGCTTGATCAAGTATCGCGAAAGGGTCACCCGGTCCACTTTCTCATGGATGGTGATCAGGTCGCGCTCAATCAGCGGGGTAAGTGTCCGTCGTCATGGGTTTTTGGACAGACCGCAGCTTGAGCTAAGCGAGTATCTGGCTCATCTGTTTGTCGATGTTAAGCGACCTGCTTGCGGTATTGCAAGCGCCGTTCGTTGATAGTCTTTTGCTTGATCCTTTCTCGTTGTTGCAGGATTTGGTCGCCACGTCCGAAGTAGACGTCGGCGGGTGTCAGGTTCTTCAGGCTTTCGTGGTATCGCCTGTGATTGTAGTGGCTAATGAACCTACCGATCTGGCCTTTCAGATCGCCGGGCAGGAAGTAGTTTTCCAGCAGGATGCGGTTCTTCAAGGTTTGATGCCATCTCTCGATCTTGCCTTGTGTCTGGGGATGGTATGGTGCGCCACGAACATGATCCATGCCGTTGTCATCGAGCCATTCAGCCAGTTCGGTGGCGATATAGCTGGAGCCATTGTCTGACAGCAGTCTTGGTCGATGATGGACATTGATCTGATCACAGCCAGAGGCCTGCAGCGCGAGTTCCAGAGTGTCAGTAACATCGCTGGCCTTCATAGTCGTACACAACTTCCATGCGATCACATAGCGGCTGTAATCATCGAGAATGGTGGATAGGTAGAACCAGCCCCAACCAATAACCTTGAGATAGGTGAAGTCCGTCTGCCACAGCTGATTGGGCGCAGTTGTTTTGTCACGGAATTCGTTCGCAGCCTTGATAACCACAAAGGCAGGACTGGTAATCAGGTCATGGGCCTTGAGAAGCCGGTAAACACTGGCCTCGGACACGAAGTAGCGCTTGGTGTCGGTGAACCTGACAGCCAGTTCCCTTGGAGATAGTTCTGGCTCCTCCAATGCCAGATCGACGATCTGTTCACGCACATCGTCAGGAATACGGTTCCAAACCCGTGCGGGCATGGGAGCCTTGTCTTCCAAGGCATCCACGCCACCAGTCTGGTATCTGTCATACCAGGTATAAAAGGTTGAGCGTGGAACACCCAGTCGGTCCAGTGTCTGCTTGGCTGGAAGATGCGATTGTTCTACCAAGCGGATGATCTCAAGCTTCTCGGATGCAGGATACCTCATTCGTCGTCTCCCCCATCGCCTGTCATGCTTTTTTTGAGCAATCGAAGTTCCAGAGCCTGTTCTGCTACGACCTCCTTCAGATCCCGGGCTTCCTTGCGAAGTCCCTTCACCTCATCGGTATTGGCCTCACGCATCGTATCGCCAGCCAGCCTCTTCTTTCCGGCTTCCATAAATTCCTTGGACCAAGAGTAATACTGGCTCTGGGCAATTCCTTCCTGACGACACAGCTCGGCAATGCTGTCTTCACCACGAAGGCCGGAAAGCACAATCCTGATCTTTTCTTCCGAAGAAAACCGACGTCGCGTCTGTCGTTTGATGTCTTTTACAACACGATCAGCATCGTCGGTCATTCGTTCGTTCTTTCGTCTCATCATTTGCTCCTTGATAGCAATGATGAGCCAAAATCACTCCCTTACGCAATCAACCCAATCTGTCCATTAGGCGCTGACCGGGTACAGATAAGCATAACGATCATGAGTACGTGGTTATTTTCGATGATTTGAAGCGACTAGCACGTGACAGAGATTTTCACTTCAAACTGAGACAAGCACTTGCCATGAGAGGTGCAAAAGTTGAGTGCCTCAACTTTCGGTTTGAAGACACGCCTGAGAATGAATTCATAGAAGCGATATTTGCCGCACAAGGGCAATTGGAACGCCAACAGGGTGCACGACAAACAAAGCAAAAGATGCGTGCGCGTGTAGACAAAGGCTACTACGTTTTTGGAGAGCCACCGCTTGGTTATGTTTATGCCAAGATGGACGATGGCGGCAAAATGCTTGTTCCCTCCGAACCTAATGCCAGCATCGTAAAGGAAGCACTGGAAGGTTTTGCCTCTGGACGCTTTCAAACCACCAACGAAGTACAACGGTTCTTCGTTTCACACCCCTCAACGATCACTCGTAAAAACGGCCGCCCAAGGGAATGGCAGGCCGTCAATAATCTTCTACGGTCGCCGATTTACGCGGGATATTTTCATGTCAAAAAATGGGGAATCTTTTTCAAGGAAGGGAAACATGATCCACTGATAAGTATGGAAACTTGGAAGAAAGTTCAGACCAGACTTGATGGCACAGTGAATATGCCAGCACGAAAGGATTTCACAACGGACTTTCCATTGCGTGGCTGTGTTGAATGCGCCACCTGCAATTCGCCAATGACTGCTGCTTGGTCAAAGGGACGCAATGCGCTGTACGGATATTACTTCTGTCAACAAATTGGATGCCCAGACAGAAAGAAGAATGTCCGAAAGGAGAAGATCGAAGGTGAGTTCGAACTCTTATTGCAAGACTTGCAACCTGCACCCAACCTCTTCCAACTTGCTCTGGCTATGATGGAAGATCGCTGGAATACGGTCCTTCAAAGCCTTAATGGCAATGTTGAGGAAACAAAGAATGAGGTTACCCGATTGGAGCGTAAAACTAACAAGCTTATTGACTTGCTTACCGAGACAGACGTTCCGTCCATGGTTTACGTCTACGAAACTCAGATCAAAAAACTCGAAGAAAGGAAGGCAGTTTTGAGGGAAAACATCATTAAATCAACGAAACCAAGATATACCTTTGAGGATACTTATCGAACCGTCTGTACTTTCCTCTCAAACCCTTGGAAAATATGGGCTTCTGGCAATCTGGAATACCAAAAATTACTCTTGAGGTTGGTCTTTCCAAGCCGTATTGCATACTGTCCAAACGAAGGTTATCGAACCGCCCAGATCGCAGAGCCAGTAAGGCTTTTTCAGCTATTGAAACATCGAAATAGTGGGCGATACTGGGATTGAACCAGTGACCCCTACAATGTCAATGTAGTGCTCTCCCGCTGAGCTAATCGCCCTGAAGACCGCATATCATACGTGTCACCAAGTGCATTCCCGATCATTACAACACTGTACCGGGCATGCGTTGCAGGAATTTGCTTTTTGTACGGATATTCGAACCAGTGAGCAAAAGTCCAAGCCCGCTGCATACACCACAAAGTGCCCGAAGCGTCAACACATCTTTTCATTTCTTGATTATGTAAACTCGAATATTCCGGGTGACACAGCTGCTCCCGTCATCCCACGTCAAGCTGCGGCCAGCATCTTTTCCACTTCTGCAACCAGATCTCTCAGGTGAAAAGGTTTTGAAAGCACTTTTGCATCTTTAGGTGCGTTTGAATCCGGGTTAAGTGCGACCGCCGCGAATCCGGTGATGAACATCACTTTCATATCCGGATCTATTTCCGTTGCTCGCCTCGCAAGCTCAATTCCGTCCATTTCCGGCATGACTATATCAGTAAGCAGAAGGGTGAACGGTTCTTCGCGCAATCGATCATAGGCACTGGCACCATTGTCATAGGCCACGACATTGTATCCGGCTTGATCAAGTGCCTTTTCCAGAAAACGGCGCATATCGTTATCATCTTCGGCGAGTAGTATTTTTGTCATGGCCAGAACTGTGGTTCCCTTACGAATCGGTATCCTGTGATAACACCCTATTTTGGTAAATATAGTGCAAATTAATTTTTAGTTAAACCGTCATCTTAGTGCCTCTTTGTGAAGCTTTTTGTCGACAAATCAGCCAGAATAGGGAAATGTGACCTATTCACTGGACAACCCGGGCTTCCCGGTTCGTTTTTTATTGGCATGGATTAAGGAACCCTATCGATTGACTACCGATCCAACGCAGGAAAAACAGCCCTACCTACAGCACCTGCCGAATGAGCAGACATTGCCCGTGGTCGTCAATTCCCCGCATAGTGGACGCCATTACCCCGAGGAATTTCTCGCTTTATCCAGACTGAACAACCTGTCGATCAGGCGATCAGAAGATTTTCACATTGATGAATTGGCCAAAAGTGCGGTTGAATTCGGAATTCCTGTGCTCCATGCCGTTTATCCGCGCGCCTTTCTCGACGTTAATCGGGAGCCTTTTGAACTTGACCCATCAATGTTCGAGGGAAGCCTGCCAGACCGAATTAACTCTCAATCAATCCGGGTCTCCAGCGGTTTGGGAACCATTCCGAAAATCGTTGCTGAGGGCGAAGAGATCTATTCCGCCAGAATTCCCGCAACAGAAGCTGTGAAACGCATCTCCAATATTTACCGGCCCTATCACCTTGTCTTGCAAAATCTGCTGGCCCGAACCCACGTGGATTTTGGAATTGCCATTTTGCTGGATATGCATTCCATGCCATCCAGTAACATGCTGACAGAACGGGAGAACCGTGCCGACATAATTCTGGGGGATCGGTTTGGCAGTAGTTGTGACGCCAAGGTCATTCATCATGCACGCACCGTTTTTCGGGATATGGGTTATCGTGTGGAAATCAACAGGCCCTATGCAGGTGGTTTCATTACCGAACATTACGGACGGCCTCTCAACGGTCTTCATGCCCTCCAGATAGAAATCAACCGTTCCCTCTACATGGATGAGCTAAGGATCAGGCGCAGTTCGGGTTTCGAAACCATGGCAGATAACCTCAAGGCGTTCTTCGCTACCTTTGCGGAGCTGAACCTGGAAGGTCTCGAGGGTACACAGCCGCTGGCAGCCGAATAGGTCCGGTAACATGCAATCAGAAGAAGTTTCAGAATTTCTGCTTCATGTCGCCGATTTGGCATCCGATGAGACCCTCCCGCATTTCCGGCAACTGGACACGGTAGATAATAAGTTATCCTCAGGGTTTGACCCGGTTACCGTTGCCGACAAGGGCGCGGACGCAGCTATCCGCTCCGCCATCCAGCATTCGTGGCCCGACCACGGAATTATTGGCGAGGAATTTGGCAATCACCAACCTGACGCGGAATATTGTTGGGTCATTGATCCAATCGATGGCACACGAGCCTTCATTTCCGGATTGCCGTTATGGGGCACTCTGGTTGCCCTGTGCCACAATATGAAACCAATCGCCGGCCTTATGGCACAACCGTTTACCGGAGAGCGGTTTCTTGGGGTTGAGGGAAACACCTCTCTTACCCGGCTGGGTACAGCACAAGAGCTTGAAACTTCGTCCGTCCCAGAGCTTTCATCAGCTACTTTCATGACCACTTCTCCTGAGCTTTTTGTGGGTGCTGAGTTATCGGTATTCAATGAATTACGTGATGCGTGCAAGATGACACGCTACGGAGCCGACTGTTATGCCTATTGCATGGTGGCCGCTGGTCACATCGAGCTGGTCGTCGAATCCGGACTGAACTTTTTCGACATAGCTGCTCTGATTCCCATAGTTGAAGGAGCTGGCGGGATCGTTACAGATTGGTCCGGGCAACCCTATCCGCGGGGCGGTCAGGTGATTGCAGCAGCAAATCCTGAAATTCACGCACAGGCACTGGAATTTCTGATTTCTGCAGCCGGTTAGGGTTTCACTCACCGGCAGGATTGTCAGGCATGTTCCGGACTGCTTCCGGGTACGAAAGCCTTGAACGCAGCCAAAAACTGCTCGCGGTAAAAAGGCGCTTCCTGCCAAATTTCATGACGTGCGCCCTCAATCGTCAATATCGAGCAGGATCGCAACTGCCTGGCGAGTTTCTCTGTTTCCCGATTTGCCACGACCTGATCGTTGCCCGCAGCAATCATCAAAATGGGAATCGTGATCTGGGTGTTAAAGTCTGTGTCCTTTACCACCTCCATAGCCTTGCAGGCTGCATATACCCATGATGCTGTTGCTCCGCCTATGTACAATTCTGGAAACTCATTGCCAAACCGGACGTTACGCTCAAAGTGCTGCTGACTGGATGTGAGACGGTTAGTTTCCGGATCCCAATTCTGCGGAAAACCGGATCTTCCGGTGAGATACACTCTGCCCAGCCCGATTGCAGCCAGTGTGCCAGCCAGAAATTGTGCTGAGCTATGTGAGATAGGCTGTCCGGAAATTCCCAGGAATGCAGAACACAGAACCATCCGGGTAATCCGGTTCCCGATTCTCGGCGCTGCCATCAATGCAACCAGCGAGCCGGTTGAATGACACAGAACATGAAATGGTCCGATGCAGTCTGGCAAGGCGACTTGTTGGAGGATTGCAAGCAAATCGTCCACATACTCTTCGAAGTCATCCACGTATCCCGCATTTGTATCGGCCAGCAATCGGCTGGAGGCCCCCTGCCCTCGCCAGTCAAAACTCAGCACATCATAACCATCTTCAAGCAGATCGGCGGTCAATTCGTACTGTTTTTCAATATACTCACTACGCCCGTGCAGGATTATCACCGTACCCTTTCTGGAAATGGGCGACTGACGCCAATGAGCATAACGCAAACGGATGCCGTCATCGGTGGTGACAAAACCAGAATACGGTTCACCGGGCATAGGATTATAGTCAGGATTTTTAAGATGCTCAGTCAGGTGATTTCCCCGGGACAAGGCCTGTATGTCTTGAAACTTGTCCTTCCAATACCCAAATTATTTGCAGGACGCCAGACGGGTCCTGAAAAATGCTACTGCCCGAAACGGGAGTGCATCTACAACCTGAAAACGCAAACGTCGCTTTAAGGAGGACAAATTATGCGTGCTATTGATTATTCACCCCTTTATCGTTCAACCGTCGGCTTTGATCGCCTGTTTTCCCTTCTGGATAACATGGCCCAGGGCGAAAACTCCCAATCTTATCCGCCCTATAATATCGAACGCACCGGCGAAGACAGCTACCGAATCATCATGGCCGTGGCAGGATTTTCCGAAAGTGACATCGCCATCGAAGCCAAACAGAACGTCCTGACGGTTACAGCAGAAAAATCTGACGAACAGGAAGACGGAAAAGAAGTTCTGTTCCGTGGAATTGCTGCCCGCTCGTTTGAACGTCGCTTCCAGTTGGCTGATTACGTCGAAGTGGCAGGGGCATCGCTTGAAAACGGACTTCTGCACATCGATCTCAAACGCGAAATTCCGGAGGCCATGAAAGCCCGGAAAATCGAAATCACCAAGGGTGTCAAGCAGATTGAAGGCAAGAAAGCCAAGTAAACTTTCCGATCCGGTAAAAGCGCCTCGGTAACGGGGCGCTTTTGCTTGTTATCACTGCCGCAAAACACCGGCCAGATTGTTCACCTCTTCCTGTGTTGAAATGAAGCTGGCGACCAGCCGGAAAATCTGCTCGTTTTCTGCCACTTCGCCGGACAACGATTGTGGTGTAGGAAACGGATGGAAATGAGCCCCTGCTCCAAGCCACCTGTCCGCCTTCTCCCTGTCTGCAACAAAAAACACCTGATTTGTGCTGCCTTTCCAGGGCAGCCGAACATGATTTGATTCTTCAATCACCGTGGTCAATGCCTGACCGATAGCATTCGAATGACGGGCCAGTTGCAGCCATAACCCATCCTTAAAATAGGCTTCAAACTGTGCTGTAATAAACCGGGTTTTGGAAAACAGATGTCCCATTTGTTTTCGCAGAAATTCGATTTCCCTGGCAACATCCGGATCAAACACAATCAAAGCTTCGGCGCACCAACAGCCATTCTTGGTTCCGCCAAAGGAAACCAGATCAACACCGTTTTTCCACGTCATCTCGGCTGGTGAACAGTCGAGGTCAACCAACGCGTTGGCAAATCGTGCACCGTCCATATGTAGATATAGTCCATGCCGCTTTGCAACCTGGGAAATCGCCCCGATTTCGTCCAGATCATATCTTGTGCCCGCTTCGGTCGTCTGAGTAATGGATACCATCGTCCCACGACCAAAGTGATTGAAACTTTGTGGATAGGCTGAAACCGCAGTCTCAAGCTTCTCGGCGCAGATTTTTCCGTTTTCGCCCCCTACCAGACACAACCGCCCACCGCCAGTTGCAAATTCGGGCCCGCCCCCTTCGTTGGCGGTGATATGTGCATCGCTGTGGCAGAACCCCACACCGCCTGGCTTCATGCAAGCAGCAAATGCAAGACAGTTTGCGGCCGTGCCGGTGCCGACGAAAAACACCTTGCAATCAGTTTCAAACACTTCGCGAAACGTCTCTTCCACCCGGCTATCGAGAACTCCATCGCCATAGGCAAAAGCGTGACCTGTTGCATGTTTGGCAAGAGAGTCGGAGATTTCCGGTGCTGCACCAGCCCAATTGTCACTTCCGAAAAACATAGCGTTATATTTCTCCGGTTGAATTCCAATCAGAATGTTTAGCGCAAACGTGAACAAACGCCACAGAAAACTCATGAGTTACGCAATAATTCGAGATTTAATGGGCTTTCGCACTCAATCACAATTCATGTTACCATCCCGCCACGGACTGCTGTTACATATGGTTAGCATCATGGTCGCGACACAGGGCGATTCATATGTGGACGCCCCGGATTGGCAAGACATTTTTTGATGTTTTGATCGGTTGCTTTCATATGTCCGGCCTGTTGATGCGATATTTGATAGATCGCTGGCCCTGATGGAAATCCGCAAACGAGGTTCCTGATCAAGATGACGCGCTCATGGGGCGCATTGAATCACACGGTGTAACCTCGTTTTTGGCTGATCATGTCACATCACTTTCTGCCATTACCAATTTCTGTGCCTTGCCTTCAAGCGGCGCTGATTCGCAAGGGGTTATAGCGCTGTCCTCTGGTCATAAGAACCCAGGCGATGCGAGCGGTCTTGTTGGCCAATGCGACAGAGACCAGTCTCACAGGTTTCTTTTCCAGCAGACCATTGATCCAGACCGCGGTCGGGCTCTTCTTGTTTCGATTGTGGCGAATAACAGCTGTCGCACCAATGACAAGCAGGCGGCGAATATACCGGTCTCCCTGCTTTGATATGCCAGCGAGCCTTACTTTGTCACCGCTTGAATGCTGTTTGGGGACCAGGCCAAGCCATGCGGCGAACTGCCGTCCGCTTTTGAATTGTCCCGGATCGCTGACGGTTGCCATCAGTGCAGTGGCTGTGATCACACCAATACCCGGAATGGCTGCCAGGCGCCTGCTGGCTTCATTTTGCCGGTGCCAGTCACGCAGGACCTTCTCAAGAGCCTGCAATTCTTCCTCCAGTTCGAGCAAGCGACGGGCAAGCGTTGCCAGCGCGACTTGTGCAATAGCCGGCAGGACATGCTTCTCGTCGTTTTCGTTGAAGATGGAATGAGCCAGCTTGACGATGTTCCTGACGCCGGGGGTGGTGACAAGACCGAACTCTGCACAATGAGCACGCAGTGCATTGGCTGCCATGGTGCGTTGCCGCACAATCAGGGAACGGGTTCGGTGTATCATCAGGATACTTTGCTGCTCAGGTGTTTTGACAGGCACGAAACGCATGGTGGGCCGCCTGACAGCCTCGCAAATCGCTTCAGCATCGGCAGCGTCATTCTTGCCCCGCTTTACGTAGGCCTTGACGTAGGCAGGAGGCATCAGTCTGACCTCATGACCAAAGGCTGCCAGGGTGCGAGCCCAATAATGGGCAGTGGCACAAGCCTCCATGCCGACAAGGCAAGCTGGCAGTTTCGAGAAAAAGCCTTTCAACTGTTTTCGCCGCAACCTTTTGATCACGATAACACTGCCATCATCGTCAACACCGTGAACCTGGAAGACACTTTTGGCAAGATCAAGCCCGATCGTGGTAACTTTCATAAGGACGCTCCTTCGTTATTTGTGGTTCATTCATCAACAACCACCTTACGACAATTCATTTGCCGGTATGAGGGGGCGTCCACCTCATCAAAGAAAGCTCGCATTTATGTCCTTTGACAGGAATGTGATCGCTTTGTCGCGGTGATCCTGCACGGTTTCGATTGCTTTTGTCGGAGATTTTGAGATGCGTTTGAGCAAGGCCAATGCGCCGCTCAGGAGGGTAAAGACATTTGCCGGTGCGTGATCTGATCTGTTTGTGTAGCGATCCTCTCCCAAGGTCACATCCTTGTCTCGGTGCATGATTTCGATGGCCCAGTGCCCCCGATTATTGCGCAGGATGTTCTCAGGCCTGGGCCGCTTTCGGCTTGAGATCACATAGTTCGTTTCCGTCTCGGTCTTTGTCACAACTCCGCCCCTGACATGCTGCCGTATACGGGTGATCTGGCCTATGCTGGCGATGGTGTCCCATTCCTTTCGCATGTCCTCACTGAGTGCTTCACAGGGCAGGAGAGCGATGTGGCGCTGCTCAATCCGCCCGTGGCCTATGTCCACTGGCTCTCGGTACTTTTCCAGGGGGAAAAATCGGCTCTTTGAAGGCCGTTTCGATTTCTTCATGCAGATTTTCCTGGTTCTTTTTCACTGTCAGGACATAGTCGCCACCTTTGTCGACGATCCGGGACGTGATTGATTTCTGGCAGAAAATTGCATCCCCCGTGATAATCTTGCCCTCAAGGTCCAGGCCGTCGAGGAGCCGCAGCGCATCCGGGATTTCCTTGCCTTTGCCGCGAGACGAGACATGGCCCGCACACTGTCCGAGTGCCGCACAAAAAGCGAACAGCACATGTTCTGCATTGCCCTCATCGTTCTTACTGGCACGCAAGGTCTTGCCATCAATTGAAATGTGACGGCGCGCTTCTTCGTCACTTGCGCCCTCGTCGGACGCGGCTATGAACTGGCTGAAAACCCGGGCCATGGCGTTCGCATCAAGAATGCGCAGAAGTTCGGTCAACGTTGCATGACAGGGTGCCGGACGCCCTCGGCGAAACCCCAGTCGCTGAAGTTGTTTTGAGCTAAGCGAACGTCCCAGTCGAAAGGCTGCCATCATGCCCTTGCGCCCGCACAGAACCGACAAAAGCATCAATCCCAGAAGTGCCTCCAAAGGATGTTGACGCCCCTTTTTTCCGCGTGGGTCGGGTACCTGTCGCAAAATCGAACGAACGGTCTGCATTTCAAAACTCACTGTGCATATTTCTGTTCGTGTCATGGATTCAGACATGATTCTGATTTGCAACAACTTTTTCAGCTGCGATAAATAACCCTGGTCGCGACAAATTATACCTTGCCCAATGTGCCATACTTTGGCATGTTACGCCAATAAAGGTCAGCAATACTGTCCTTTTTTGGAACAATTTGAGACATCACCACTGGTTCTAAGAGGTCTCATCGGTGCCAAAAGTCCCGCTGAACGCTCTGGGACTTTTTTGGAATCCGGCACAAAAACAACACGTCGGCTCTGGTTCGCGGCAGAAACAGCGATCCCGGTTGGAGGAATTAAAATGCGGAACAAAAAAAGCAGCGCACTCAGCGCCCTGACCGCCAGACCGACAGGTGCCGGAATACCGGCAAAACAAGGCATGTATGATCCGCGCAATGAAAAGGATGCATGCGGCGTCGGATTTGTCGCTAATCTGAAGGGCAAACCTTGTCATTCTATCATTCAGGACGGTTTGCATGTTCTAAAGAACATTGAGCACCGTGGAGCGGTTGGCGCGGAGCCGAAGATGGGGGACGGGGCCGGCATGCTGGTTCAAATTCCGCATGCATTTCTGAAAAAAGCCTGTAGCGCCGAAGGCTTTGAGCTTCCTGGACCGGGCAAATACGCAGTTGCGCAAGTTTTCATGCCTCAAAATCAGGAATTGTTGGAAGAAATCGAGGCCATGTTTCTGAAGGGACTGGCGCAGGAGAAGCTTACACTGATAGGCAAGCGCACTTTGCCGGTCGACAATTCTGCACTCTCCAAAGATCCGGAAATTGCCTCGACCGAACCTATTCACAAGCAGTATTTCGTCGGCCGGCCGAACGACCTGGATGATGATGCCGTCGAACGCCAGCTTTATACGGCACGAAAAGTTATTTCGAATATGATATTCGCCCATACCGAAGGTCGCGACAACGGTTATTACATCGTCTCCTTTTCATCCCGCACAATCGTCTACAAGGGCATGTTCTTGGCCGATCAACTTGGGCCTTATTTCAAAGACCTGACTGACCCGGAGTTCAAATCAGCACTTGTTCTGGTCCACCAGCGGTTCTCGACGAATACATTTCCATCCTGGAAGTTGGCGCACCCATACCGGATGGTTGCCCACAATGGAGAGATCAACACACTTCGTGGCAACGTGAACTGGATGGCGGCAAGACAGGCGTCTGTTTCAACTCCCCTGTTTGGTGACAACATCACAAAATTGTGGCCAATTTCCTATGAAGGTCAATCAGATACCGCCTGTTTCGACAATGCGTTGGAGTTCCTCACAATGGGTGGTTACTCGCTCGCTCACGCGGTGATGATGCTGATCCCCGAAGCCTGGGCCGGCAATCCACTGATGGACGCAGAGCGCCGCGCATTTTACGAGTACCATGCTGCCTTGATGGAACCGTGGGACGGACCTGCAGCGGTTGCCTTTACCGATGGCAGGCAAATTGGTGCGACATTGGACCGGAATGGTCTGCGACCGGCACGCTACATCATTACCAAGGACGACCGAATTATCATGTCGTCAGAATCCGGCGTCCTGCCCGTCGCAGAAAAAGACATTGCTGAAAAATGGCGCCTGCAACCCGGAAAAATGTTGCTGATCGATCTGGAGCGGGGCGAAATCATTTCCGACGAGGAAGTCAAACACGAGCTGGCAAGCCAGAACCCCTATCAGAAATGGCTCAATCGCTCGCAGATTGTGCTTGAGGAAATGCCGGTACCGACGCGGCAAAGCCCGCAGAGCCGAACTGCACTTCTCGATCGGCAACAGGCATTTGGTTATACTCAGGAAGACCTGAAACTGCTTATGGCACCGATGGCAACAACCGGGCAGGAAGCAATCGGCTCGATGGGTACAGACACACCGATATCCGCCCTCTCAAACAAGCCGAAACTGCTTTACACCTATTTCAAGCAACTGTTCGCGCAGGTAACCAATCCGCCGATTGATCCGATACGGGAAGAATCAGTCATGAGCCTTGTGTCGCTGATCGGCCCGCGTCCAAATCTCTTTGACCTGGAAGGCCTTTCAGAACAAAAGCGGCTGGAAGTCCGCCAGCCCATTCTGACCAACGATGATTTGGAAAAAATTCGCGAAATCGGGGACATTGGTGACAACCAGTTCATCACACAGACTTTGGACACGACATACAATGTCGAGCGCGGAGCGGATGCGATGGAAGCGGCTCTCGACACCCTGTGTGATCGGGCGGAGAAAGCAGTGGGTAACGGCTATAACATCATTATCCTGTCGGATCGGCAGATGGGACCGCAGCGGGTTGCCATTCCTGCATTGTTGGCCACCGCTGCAGTTCATGCACATCTGATACGCAAGGGGCTGCGCACCTCCGTCGGTCTGGTTCTGGAAAGTGGCGAACCACGGGAGGTTCATCATTTCTGTGTTCTCGCCGGCTACGGGGCTGAAGCAATAAACCCCTACCTTGCTTTTGAAACACTGGCGGACATGCACAAAAAAGGCGAGTTCCCGAAAGAGGTTGACACCACAGAGATCGTTGAGCGCTACATCAAGGCGATTGACAAGGGCATGCTGAAAATAATGTCCAAGATGGGCATCTCGACCTATCAGTCATATTGCGGTGCGCAAATCTTCGACGCGGTCGGCCTCTCTTCGGCGCTTATTGAAAAATATTTCTTCGGCACAGCATCGGTTATCGAGGGTGTCGGGCTGTCTGAAATAGCAGCCGAGACACTGGCGCGCCATGCCAAGGCATTCAGCGGCGACATGGTCCTGCGCCACGCACTCGACATTGGCGGCGAATATGCCTATCGCATGCGAGGCGAAGCTCACGCCTGGACGCCTGATAACATCGCCAAACTACAGCACGCGGTTCGCGGAAACTCGGCTAGTGACTTTGCCGGATTTTCTGAGGATGCAAATCGTGCCTCCGAGGACTATGCGACCATCCGGGGCCTCTTTAAATTCAAGTCAGCAGGAGAAATCGGCAGAACGCCGATAGACATCTCTGAAGTCGAACCTGCGTCGGAACTGGTGAAACGGTTCTCAACCGGTGCCATGTCATTCGGATCGATTTCCAGGGAAGCCCATACGACGCTTGCGGTTGCAATGAACCAGATGGGCGGCAAGTCAAACACCGGCGAAGGCGGTGAGGAACCGGATCGCTTCTATCCGCTGCAGGACGGAACACCTAATCCAGAGCGGTCTGCCATCAAGCAGGTTGCGTCCGGCCGCTTTGGTGTGACCACCGAATATCTGGTCAATTCCGACATGATCCAGATCAAGGTTGCCCAGGGTGCAAAGCCGGGCGAAGGCGGACAGCTTCCGGGTCACAAGGTTGATGCAGTGATTGCCAAGACGCGTCACTCCACACCCGGTGTCGGACTGATTTCTCCGCCGCCGCATCATGACATCTACTCCATCGAAGATTTGGCGCAACTCATCTACGATTTGAAAAACGTCAACGAAAAGGCCGACATTTCTGTAAAGCTAGTGGCAGAGGTTGGCGTTGGTACGGTTGCCGCAGGCGTTGCCAAAGCAAGGGCTGATCACATCACCATCTCCGGTTACGACGGTGGCACTGGCGCCTCTCCCCTGACTTCATTGAAACACGCCGGAAGCCCGTGGGAACTTGGCTTGGCTGAAACGCAGCAAACACTAGTACTCAACAAGTTGCGTTCAAGGGTCAAGTTACAGGTAGACGGCGGCTTGAAAACTGGGCGGGATGTAATCATCGGCGCGTTGCTTGGTGCCGATGAATTTGGCTTTTCCACGGCCCCTCTGATTGCGGCTGGCTGCCTGATGATGCGCAAATGCCACCTCAACACCTGTCCGGTGGGCATTGCAACGCAGGACCCCGTGTTACGTAAGCGCTTCAAAGGCACACCGGAGCATGTCATCAACTACTTTTTCTTTGTCGCAGAAGAAGTTCGCCAGATCATGGCGGAACTCGGATTCGCCAAACTGAACGATATGATTGGCCAAAGTGACATTCTTGAAAAATCAGAGATGTTGCAACACTGGAAAGGCAAGGGTCTGGATTTCACACGCATTTTCTTCAAACCGAATGCTTCGAGCGATGCTATCCATCAAACGGAAACCCAGAACCATCCAATTACAGACATCCTCGATCGCAAACTGATCAAACAGGCCAAACCAGCCCTGGAAGACGGCAAGCCGGTCAAGATAGAAACTAGCATTTCAAATGTCGACCGCTCGACCGGTGCAATGCTGTCGGGCAAACTGGCGGAGATTTATGGCCATGAAGGATTGCCTGACGACACAATCGCTGTTTCTCTGAAAGGGACTGCGGGACAAAGTTTCGGAGCGTTCCTCGCAAAGGGAATTTCCTTCGACCTGCAGGGCGACGGAAACGACTATGTCGGCAAGGGTCTGTCCGGCGGTCGGATCGTAATCCGTCCTGATGCAGCGGCAACATATGCTGCCGAACATTCGATTATCGTTGGCAATACTGTGCTTTATGGCGCAATTTCAGGAGAGTGCTATTTCCGCGGCGTCGCGGGTGAGCGTTTCGCGGTCAGAAACTCTGGCGCAATCGCCGTAGTCGAAGGCGTTGGAGACCATGGATGCGAATACATGACAGGCGGTGTCGTGGTGGTTCTGGGTGGCACCGGGCGCAATTTTGCAGCCGGTATGTCCGGCGGGGTTGCCTATGTCATGGACCGGTCCGGAACGTTTGAACAACGCTGCAACATGGCGATGGTTGAGCTTGAACCGGTACCGGAAGAAGATGCCCTGCTGGAGAAACTCCATCACCATGGAGGCGACCTGGCGCACAAGGGGCGTGTTGATATTACCTCTGACATGACGCGGCATGATGAAGAACGCCTCTATCAGCTGGTTACCAATCACATGCATTATACCGGCTCAACCCGCGCAAAACTCATCCTCGACGACTGGGACAATTACCGCTCCCAGTTCGTCAAGGTTATGCCGGTCGAATACAGTCGCGCCCTTCGTGAAATGGAAGAGCGTCGCCTTGGAAAAATAGCTGCGGAGTAGGAAAAATGATTGTTACCACAACACAGTCTGTCGATGGCAGAGCAGTGCGGGAATACCGCGGTATTGTAACCGGCGAGGCAATACTTGGAACCAATATCTTTCGGGATTTGTTTGCCGGGATTCGTGATCTGGTAGGCAGGCGGTCCGGTGCCTATGAGGAAGTTCTTCGGGAAGCCCGCGAGACAGCCATTGACGAACTCAAGGAAAACACTGCTGCGTTGGGCGCGGACGCCGTGATCGGCATCGATATTGATTATGAAAACATCGCAACCGGAAGCTCTGGTTCCATGCTTATGGTTTCCGCATCCGGAACAGCCGTGGTACTGGATTAGGGCATAATATGGGAAAAGTTACAGGCTTTCTGGAAATTGACAGGCAGGTTCAGAAGTACCGGCCGGCTTCCGATCGGGTACGCCATTTCGGAGAATTTACAATTCCCATGTCGGACTCCGAAGTCACCAAACAAGCTGCACGCTGCATGGACTGTGGAATTCCCTATTGCCATGGCGATACCGGCTGCCCTGTCCACAACCAGATCCCTGACTGGAACGACCTGATCTACAACGATGATTGGGCAGAAGCTTCGCGCAACCTGCATTCAACCAATAATTTTCCCGAATTTACCGGCCGTATCTGTCCGGCCCCTTGCGAAGAGGCCTGCACCCTTAACCTTGAGGACGAACCGGTTGCCATCAAAACCGTTGAACAGGCCATCGCGGACCGGGCATATGCTCTGGGCCTGATCAAACCCGAGCCAGCAGCCACCAAAACCGGCAGGAAAGTCGCCGTTGTCGGATCCGGTCCGGCCGGAATGGCCGCAGCACAACAGTTGGCACGTGTCGGCCACGAGGTTCATGTCTTTGAACGCGAGAGCCGCGCAGGCGGACTACTGCGCTACGGCATCCCCGATTTCAAGATGGAAAAACACTACATCGATATTCGTGTACAGCAAATGGAAGATGAGGGCGTCACGTTCCACTACAATCAGAACATTGGCACTGACATTTCGGCAAACAGCGTCATGGAATCCCACGACGCGGTTCTGATTGCCGCCGGTGCGGAAATCCCGCGAGAGCCAGGCATTCCTGGCCGCGACCTGATGGGTGTTCATGACGCAATGCCTTTCCTGGTACAACAAAACCGTCGGGTCGGTGGTGAACAGATTCACAGCACCGGCTGGCCTTCAGAAGAAATTTGGGCAGCAGGCAAAAACATAGTAGTCGTTGGTGGTGGTGACACCGCTTCGGACTGTATTGGAACTTCGTTCCGTCAGGGCGCAGTAAACGTCACCCAACTGGACATCCGTCCCGAGCCACCTGAACGCGAGGACAAGATGATGGTTTGGCCCTATTGGGCAACAAAGATGAGAACCTCTTCTTCCCAGGCTGAAGGCGCAAAACGCGAGTTCATGGCAGCCACCCTTGAATTTGTCGGCAAAAATGATCGCCTGACAGGCGTCAAATGCATCCGTGTAGATGAAAACCGCAATCCGATTGAAGGAACCGAATTCATTATGAAGGCCGATTTGGCCTTTATAGCGATTGGCTTCGGAGGACCGGTTACGGATACGTTCATTCAGCAGTTGGACCTTAAATTGAAGACCAGCAGACGCGGAGATGTCTCCATTGATGCCGGCGTGCAGGACTACAGAACATCGGTGGACGGATTGTATGCTGCCGGTGACTGTCGCCGGGGGCAATCGCTGGTGGTCTGGGCAATCCGCGAAGGAAGGCAGGCCGCTCGCGCCATTGACCTTGATTTAATGGGCAAAACCAACCTGCCGCGATAACCGGCCTGATCCAGTTCATGAGATGATTTTTCGGGTATTTGCCCGAATTCTGCCCCCTTATTGCTTACCTTTGGCAATCCAGTATCCTGATAACCACATGATTCGTCGAAATTTGTTTGGAGGTGGCCAAGATGCGCGAACTTTTCCTGCCGTCCAGAAACTTTAGGCTGTTTGCTGTTCTGATCTTGTTGTCAACGATGTTGGGGTCAGAACCGGCCCGCGCTGATGCAGGGTTTCGTCAATGGATTTCGGACTTTTATAGTGTTGCCGCAAAACATGGCGTTACGAGGCAGACCTACAATGCGGTTTTTGCAGGTATCACCAGCCCTGACCCCGAGGTGATCAAATCCGCTAATTACCAACCGGAATTCAAGTCTAAAGTTTGGGACTACATGGACAACCGGATTACCAAATCCGCAATCGAAAAAGGCCTCGAGATGAAGGTCAAGTACAAGCGTTGGCTCGATATCATCGAACCGCGATTTGGCGTTGACCGGCACATATTGCTTGCAATCTGGTCCATGGAAACTTCCTATGGTGCTGCACTTGAACGACCAAAGGCCCTGAGGAGTGTGGCCCGCTCGCTGGCAACCTTGGCTTATCTCGATAAACGCCGCAGAAAATTTGCCCGCAGCCAACTTGTCGCTGCGATGAAAATTGTCCAGAACGGGGATGTTTCTGCACAAGGGCTACGTGGCTCCTGGGCCGGTGCGATGGGACACACGCAATTCATCCCCACAAGTTATCAGACCTGGGCTGTCGACATTGATGGGGACGGGCGTCGCAACATCTGGGAATCCGTTCCTGATGCACTTGCTTCCGCTGCCAATCTGTTGAAGAAAAACGGCTGGCGAACAGGCAAGACCTGGAGCTATGAGGTTGTTACACCGGCAGGGTTTAATGTTTCGAGTGTCGGCACAAAGAGCAGAACCCTGGCACAATGGCGAAAGATGGGTATCAAACGGGTTGCAGGCAAGAGATTTCCGCGTCCCTCCGACAAGGCCAACATAAAGGTACTCGCTGGCCCCAAAGGTCCGGCATTTCTCATGTTGAAAAACTTTTTCGTCCTGAAAAGCTACAATAACGCAGATAAATACGCGCTTGCCGTGGGTCACCTCGCCGACCAATTGCGCGGATTTGGCCCCTTTGTTGTCGATTGGCCGCGCGGATACATTCGTCTGAACGAAGAAGAGAGCAAGGAACTGCAGGTCCGTTTGAAAGACCTCGGATATTATGACGGTGAAATTGACGGCAAAATAGGCGGTGGTTCCCGATCTGCCATCAAAGCTTATCAAAAGCACGTTGGGCTGGAACAGAACGGCTATGCTTCAAAGAAGATATTGGGTAGACTGCGCGTAAATTGACGGGAATTTGGCGATCGGCCGTAAATTTTCCTGAATTGTGGAATACGTGTTAGGCGAAACTTGCGAGTAAAATCCATGCAGAAACATCTGGGATATGCCCTCCTTTTCCTGCTGGCTGTTGCCATTGCCACGCCGCACATTCCCCTGGTCGGGACAGTGTTGGGCGTGGAACAGGCGTTTGCACAACAAAAAAAGCGCAAAACCCTCTTTGAAATATTGTTCAAGCGGCGTGAGGGTACAAATCGAAAGAAGAAAAGACGTAAACCGATTTGGGACGATAGTCTGCCAGGTGTGCGGCTTTTAACACGCAGGCAGAATGAGCAGGAACTGCCACGGGCCGCTCCAGCAGCGCCGGAAGTTGTGGTGGTGAAAAACGAAAATGCCGCCAAAATACTAGTTGTCGGAGATTTCATCGCTGGCGGTCTGGCAAGCGGACTGGTGAAACTTTACAATGATAATGCCAACCTGGTTGTTGTGAGCCAGACAAATGCCTCTTCCGGTATCGTGCGAAACGATGTGGTAGACTGGCCAGCCCGCATTCCGGGACTTATCGAGGAACACAAGCCCGTTGCAGTCATTGCGCTGATGGGGATGAACGATCGCCAGCAGATGCGCCTGGAAACCGGACGTGTCGATAAATTGTCGGATGCGTGGAAGACCGAGTACAACAATCGGATCAAAGCAATTGCGGCAAGTGGTCAAAGTGCTCAGATACCAATTTTATGGGTTGGCTTGCCCCCGGTCAAATCTACAAAGATAAACACCGATTACCTTGTATTTAACGAGATCGCACGCACCATTTTCGAATCTGGCGGCGGCACATTCGTCGACATCTGGGATGGTTATACCAATGCTGAAGGCAAATTCGTCAGCGCCGGTCCGGACATTAACGGGCAAATCGTGAGATTGCGTGGATCAAAGGGCATCAACATGACCAGGGCGGGCAAGGCAAAGCTGGCCTTTTTTGCTGACAAGGCGCTTCGAAAAATCGGGATCGTCGGCAATCCGGAAGGTTTTGATTATGCTTCCCTCGGCACACTCAACCCTAATCTGGCTCAACCCGGTGTTCCGGAATACGACCCTGCCGGCAGTGGTAAAACCGTAGTGATTTCCCTGGGTTCACCAACTCTGGATGGTGGCGCAGTGCTGGAAGGGGAGGAAGATTTCCTCAATTCCGACGAAAAGAAAAACAGCGTAAGCTTCGAACTTGTGGAAAGCGGATTGCCCGAACTTCCCAAGCTCGGCCGTATAGATTCAGGATGGGGAGCGCCCAAGAATACACCGGTGGAAGACGAGAATTCCGAAGAGCAGACCGCCAGCGCCGATCAGACACCCACGCAAGAAACCACTGCGGCTTCACAATAATCCAGGTGGATCAGGCCGACTTTTTGAGGTCCAGGAGTTTCTTTTCCCAGTTGAGGGCGCTCGAAACAATCAATTCAAGATCGTCGTGTTTAGGCTCCCAGCCAAGACGGCTCATCAGTCGGTGCGCATTGACTGTTAACGCCTCAATGTCGCCGGCACGCCGGCTATCTTCAATAACCCGGAAGTTGCTGCCGAAAACCTTTCTCACTGCATCGACCACTTCCCTGACAGAATAACCACGGCTATAGCCGCAGTTTGCAGTAAACTTCCTGCCACCATCACGAAGGAACTCCAGAGCGACGCGATGGGCGTCGACAAGATCATTCACATGAATAAAGTCGCGGATACAGGTGCCATCGGGTGTGTCGTAATCCGTACCGAAGATTTTCATCGAGCTGCGCTTACCGGATGCCGCTTCGCTGGCAACCTTGATGAGATGGGTAGCTCCCTCGGTGGATTGTCCGGTCCGGCCCTTAAGATCGCATCCAGCCACGTTGAAATATCGCAGGATGACATAGTTTAGATCATGCGCATCCGCCACATCCCTGATCATCAGTTCGGTCATCAGTTTTGAAGTACCATACGGAGACAGCGGGTTGAGAATGGCATTCTCGTTAATCGGACCAGTGGTAAGCGGATTTCCGTAAACTGCTGCTGTAGACGAGAAAATAAACCGCATCACATTGCAGGCTATTGCTGCTGCAAGCAGGTTGCGGGATTTTCCTGTATTGTTGTCATAATACTTAAGAGGCGCCTCTAAAGATTCTGGCACCACAACTGATCCGGCAAAATGTATAATGGTATCGACGGAGTACTCACGGAAAACCTCTTCCATGAGTTTTTGATCGCCGACATCACCTTCAACGAACGGCACCTGTTCAGGCACCGCGCTGCGAAAACCGGTAACAAGATTGTCTACAACTACAAGGTCTATGCCGTGATCAATGAGCTCCCACACCATGTGAGAGCCGATATAACCCGCTCCACCAGTCACTAGAACTGTCATAATCTACCTTTCCAATCCCCAATACGAAGAAAATAGCGGAAAATGCCTAGGATACAGATAAACATGACGCTGCAATTGTAGTGATCTGCAAAACCTTTTGTTAAGGATAATCCAACCATCACGAAACTGATTCCAGGATTAGTCATGCAAATACAGAAACCAGTCCGAATAGCAGTCTTTCCGGTTGCCGGGCTAGGCACTCGTTTTCTGCCTGCCACCAAAGCCGTACCCAAGGAGATGCTGACAATCCTTGACCGACCCGTTATCCAGTTTGCGGTTGATGAGGCGAAGGCAGCTGGCATTGAGCATTTTGTATTTGTAACCGGCAGGAACAAGGCCGTAATTGAAGACCACTTCGACTTGGCCTATGAACTTCAGGATACGCTGGAAAAGCGCAGCAAGCATGAGGCGCTGGAAACTCTTGCCAGGTTCCAGCCCAACGCAGGAGCAACCAGTTTTACACGACAGCAGGCACCGTTGGGTCTCGGCCATGCAGTGTGGTGTGCCAGAAACATTGTTGGCAATGAGCCTTTTGCCCTCCTGCTGCCCGACATGTTGATGAAGCACAACCCCGGCTGCCTTGCCGGTATGGTTGAACTTTATAATCAGACCGGTGGCAACATCATAGCCACAGAGGAAGTTGCCTGGGAAGATACGCACAAATACGGTGTTGTTGAAAAACAAGACTATGACGGACCGGGTTTCAGAATTACCGGAATGGTCGAAAAACCAGCACCTGGAACTGCCCCCTCAAACCTGTTTATCAACGGGCGTTACATTCTGCAGCCAGAAATTTTCGAAATTCTGGAAGACCAGGAACCCGGTGCGGGAAACGAAATTCAAATTACCGACGCCATGGTCAAATTATCAGCCAGGCAGGATTTTTTCGGCCACGTGTATGACGGTGAAACGTTCGATTGTGGTTCGAAAGAGGGGTTCATACGAGCAAACATCGCATTTGCACTGGATGATCCGGAAATCGCAGATTCGGTCAGATCGGATATCAAGAAATATCTTTGATACTGCTAACGCTGTAGCCGAATTCCAATTCTGCCAGAGACTTCATCAAAATCCGAGCCGGGTGTATCGGAAGAAAACCGTTCGTATTCCAAATCGCTGGTAAGCGCCATATACCGGTTTATCCAGTATTGTGTTCCTATACCCATTTCATACGTTGTGTTATCGGCCTCGTTGGTTTCAATCTCGACTCCGGCATATGCATCAAATGAGAACCGGCTCGTAACCTGTCGTTCGTAATCGATCCGTGCATTGTATATCAACGAGCCGTTATCATTCGCCGTGATTGAGTTGTTGGTTTGTGTGCCGAACGTCAAAGTGACCAGTGAATCGCGTTCCGGCGACCAGTTCAATATCCCGTTAACGGTAAAACCCGACAAGTCCTCCAACAATGGATCCTCAAAAGTTTCGTTGATGTAACCAACAGCAAGTTCACCTTGAACTTTTTCACCCAAATCAACTTCTATGCCGGCACGTAGCTCGTAGGTATCGCTGTCACGTCGGTTGCCGTTGCGATCAACCTCCAGATCAAATTCCCGCACCGAATAAATCCCTTCGACAAACGGGGTAACGGCCGGTGAAACCTCATATCCGGTCCTCAGTCCAATACTGTATAGAGTATTGCCTTGATCTTCTTGGCTGACGGTTGCTCCACCGCCGAGGTCTGCATCTTCAAACTGACTGTTCTGGATCGATCCGCGCAGGGCATAGACAAACTTCCTGTCACTGCGTTCCAACTCAAGACTGCCGCCGAAGTTCTCTTCAAGAGGCGTGTCAACTGCTCCTGGTGCTAGGGTAGTGTCGGTAAATTCCTGGGTCCGTGCCGTGTAAAATGCACTCCCGGTGAGAGTTACCCCATCAATAAGATCCAGCCGCAATCGGGTGTCGGCCGTGAACGAAGGTTCATCAATTTCCTCATTATCAAACGGTCTGCGAAAACTGCCGGAGAAATTCGTTTGCCACTCATGGCGCGACCAGTCTGAGGTGAAACTGACATCCACATCGGTTTGAGAAAATCCGCCGTCTTCACCACCGGCATTTCTTGAAACGTTGCTGGAGTATCCAACAGATTGTTCCAGACTGAGTTGAACATCATATGTTCCCAGCCTCAATCCTGTGGCGCCAAAAGGGTCATCTTCTTCAGTCGCTGCAGTTCCGGTTTGCACCGGATCGACCGCATCATTGGCAAGGGTTGAAGAAGTCGGATCATCAGGGTCGATACCCACAGGCCCGGCAGCCTGTGCCCTGCCCTGCCGACCGAAATTGTTCGCCGTTGTATCCGCTTCAGTTTCCACATTACGACGCTGTTGTCTTCCATTCTGCGAAGCCACCCCTAACGGATCATCGGACTGGCTTTCCCGATCCTGCGAGAGGCCGTTCGAACGTCGTCCAGTATTCTGAACAGTCGAGTTACCCAATACGACTGGCTCAAGATTTTCAGTATTTTGCTGGTCATTCTGACTGATATCGGGGTAGAGGCGATCACTGCTGTTTCGTATTTCCAGTTCCGGTATCGACGATCCTGGTTGAGTGGTTTGGCCAAAAGCAGACAAAGTGACAGCGGGCACCGTCAGACTGCCCACAATAAATGCAGCCCAGACCGCTGAATTCTTGGACATTTTGTCGTTTGTCATCTAGGTTTGTCGCGTTTTGGAATATCTTGCCAAATCGTAAAGACTTGTGGTTAACGAATGGTTTCGATACGGCGGTCACTGCGTCCATAAAACGGAATACAATGCATAAACTATCTTCAAGAGAATCCGCGCTTAGAACCGTTAAAACAGAGGCAGCCGGCCTTGTCAGACTCGGTGAAGCTCTGCAGGAAGGTATTGGCGAAGCATTTGAGGAAGCCTGCTCCATTATTCAAGGCATTAATGGCAGGGTCATCGTGGCCGGAGTGGGCAAAAGCGGTCATATTGGGAGCAAAATTGCCGCAACCCTGGCGTCCACCGGAACACCGGCGTTTTTTGTTCATCCTTCAGAGGCAAATCATGGCGATTTGGGCATGATTGCGCGGGACGATGCTATAATCGCGCTTTCCTGGTCTGGAGAAACCGCAGAACTGAAGGGTATTATCAGCTATGCGACCCGGTTTTCGATTCCCGTGATTGCGATTACCCGGAATTGTGATTCCACACTAGGCAAAATGGCGGCGGTTTGTCTGGAACTGCCCAAAGTCGAAGAAGCCTGCCCCAACGGTCTTGCCCCGACAACTTCTACCATTATGCAAATGGCGATGGGAGATTCGCTGGCCGTCGCACTGTTGGAAGCTCGCGGATTTTCAGCAGATGATTTTGGGATTTATCATCCCGGCGGAACGCTTGGTGCAAACCTGACCCGTGTGCGCGAAATCATGCATACCGGTGGCTCAATACCTCTTGTTGCCGAAGACGCATCTCTCGAAGAAACCGTAAGGGAAATGACCGACAAGAAACTGGGCTGTGTCGGTATTTTGGGGACTGGCGGCACGCTAGCTGGAATAATCACTGATGGTGACTTGCGTCGCCACATCAATCGGAACATCCTGGAAATGTCGACCACCCAGGTAATGACCGACAATCCACAAACCATTCATCCCGATGCACTGGCCACCACTGCCGTGGCAATTCTGAATGAAAAGTCCATTACCGCCCTGTTCGCAATCGAAGACAACAAACCGGTAGGGGTGGTGCACATGCACGATTTATTGAGAATTGGTGTAGCGTAAGCCGGGACAGCGGAAAAACCCTGGCAACTAACCCGGTGACCGTTTAGTCAGAAATTCCCCTTGGGTTTACCCTCAAGCTCTCTCAACCTTGAGGGAGTTCCCTTCAGAACCGGTTACGACAACCGTTTCACCTTCTTTGGTATCCGGTCCACTGACTATCCATGTAGTATCGCCAAGTTTCGCTCGGCCTCGACCATTTTCTATTGCTGTCGTTAGGACACCCTGCTTACCAATCAGTTGAACACCCCGATCATTCAGGTTTGGCTGCTCACTGTCTTCCATATTTTTCCGACTGACATATTGCCGGCCAAAATACGCGATTACTAATGTGAGGATCAGAAATACAAGTAGCTGTGCCTGCCAGGGCCATATTGGATTATCGATACCGAATATCAGCGTAATACAGCCGACTACGAGGGCCGAGAGTCCGGGCCACAGCAGGAACGTACTGGGCATGAGGATCTCGATGCCCAAAAGCAGCATCGCAAAAATCAACCAGGACCAGGGGCCAAGGGTGTCGATAAGTTCAAAAAACATTCTATTACCTCCTGCTGTCCGATCTGATCTTACCGGCTTCCTGCCGGCGGAATCTTGGGGGTCGTCTTCGCGCGGCCGCCGGAACCGGACTTTCCGCCGTCATCACCAAACACATCCTTGGCAATCTCACCAATGCCACTCAGTGAACCCAACAGGGATGAAGCCTCCAGCGGCAGCATGATGACCTTCTGGTTATTGGCAGAAGCGATCTGGCCCAGTGCTTCAGTATATTTCTGCGCTACAAAGTAGTTGATTGCCTGTGAATCGCCGTTAGCTATCGCTTCCGACACCATGCGAGTTGCTTCCGTTTCAGCCTGAGCAAGGCGCTCGCGTGCTTCAGCCTCCCGGAATGCAGCTTCGCGCTCACCTTCAGCCTGGAGAATCTGAGACTGCTTCTCACCCTCAGCCTTCAGGATTTCAGCTTCTCTGAAACCCTGTGCTTCAAGAACATTGGCACGCTTTTCACGCTCTGCCTTCATCTGGCGGTCCATTGCATCAATCAGATCTTTTGGCGGATTAATATCCTTGATCTCCACCCGGGTAATCTTTATGCCCCAGAGGCCGGCCGCGTCGTCGACTACGCGCAACAACCGGTCATTGATTTCATCACGTTTGGCCAACAGTTCGTCGAGATCCATCGAACCCATAACAGTACGGATGTTGGTCATCGTAAGGTTCAGGAGCGCCCGTTCAAGGTCACGAACTTCATAGGCGGCTTTCGGCGCATCCAGAATCTGGAAAAACGCGACACCATCCGCGCTGATAGTCGCATTGTCCTTGGTGATAACCTGTTGAGTAGGCACATCCAGCACCTGTTCCATCATGTTCATTTTTGCACCAATGCGATCGATATACGGAACAATCAGATTAAGTCCCGGCCGCAGGCTGCGGGTAAATTTACCGAACCGTTCAACGGTGTAATTATAGCCCTGCGGAACAGTTTTAATCCCCGCAAACAAGATGATGACAACAAGAAATGCAAAGGCTGCAAGTGCGTAATCAAATCCAAACAAGTTTAGACCCTCCAAGTTTCAAATTAACCGAATCAATGTAAATTTCACGACTTACATATGGTGATTCTAGAGGCATTTTACAAATAAAACCGGATGTTCCGGAGAAAGAAGCGACAGAAAATCAGCTATTATTTCCATGCGAATGCAGGTTGATCGAAATGTCCGACACGGGTTTGCAGGCCACGAATTGCCACCTCCCGAAACTGGTAAATAATCGATGCAGTGGGAGAATACATGCTGTGTCCCAATGTCGGAAACTGGGATAACGGAACCGGTCGCTCTTCATCTACGCCCGGTTCGAAAACCGGTATTGCATCACTGTCCAATTCACAAAACGGGATTTGATAGACTTCCTGCACCTCGTCAGCACAAGGCTTGATGAGGGTATCTGCAGGTGCCCAGAACATCACCGGCGTGATACAAAAGCCAGAGCGAGTGATGTAATCATCCAGAACACCCAGACAATCGGCAAGCGACAGCGAAAATCCAAGCTCTTCTTCCACTTCCCTTATCGCAGCAGCAATCGTGGTTTCGCCTTCATCCAGTTTGCCGCCGGGCAGTGCATACTGGCCTGCATGTTGCTTGAGCTTGGAAGTTCTCAGGGTCAGCAGAATTGCGTGTTTGCCAGGCCCCTGGCAATTTTCAAGAATTACGATGGCAACAGCGGCATGCCGGAGTTCCGTATGTGCAGAATTGACGGGTGAAAACCGGGCGATATTCTGTTCAACCTGCAAGCGCTGCATGATGACAACTCCGCATCAAATAACAAGCTTCGATAATGTTTCAGATTGCCGAAGCAGAACTTGATGTAGCCCTAAACGAAATTTGTTGTTCAGGCAAGGAACTTGCCAAATGCCTCAAATACCCGGGCGTATTGAACAAGCTTGAAACTCACCGCTCTTTCCAGTGCTTCGGTTTTTGTCATCCAGGCCCAATCAAAAAATTCCTGAGGCTCTCCGGTGTGCTTCGCAGAGATGTCTATTTCCATCTCCTGTCCTGTAAACCGGAAGGCTACCCATTTTTGTCTTTGACCGCGGAACGGATCGAGTTTGTGCCCGGTAGGTTCGTATCCTGCCGGGAATTCATATGTCCACCACGCATCGGTCTGAGCCAGAAATTCCGATGACCGAACTCCGGTTTCTTCCCAAAGTTCCCGCCCTGCTGCTTCAATGATATCCTCGGTTTCCTCGATACCTCCCTGGGGCATCTGCCATTCGCGGCCGACTGTCACGGTTTCGGGTCCACTGGTCTCCGTCTCGCCCATCCAGACGCGTCCATCGGCGTTAATTAGGCAAACACCCACATTGGGTCTGTAAGGACGAGTTTCGTTTGTCATTCAAATTCTGTCAGATCCAGCCGGAAAGCTCCCGGCGGACAATTGTTTCAATTACCGCCATTCCTCCGGGCTCGTCATTCAAACACGGTATGTGGGTAAAATTCTCGCCACCATTTTCATGAAAAATCTCAGCGCCCTCTTCCGCAATTTCTTCCAGTGTCTCAAGACAATCGGAACTGAAGCCCGGATTGAGAACAGCAATATCCTTGACCCCTTGCTGCCCGAGCGCTTCGATCGTCTTGTCCGTATAGGGCTGCAACCATTCCTCAGGCCCAAATCGGGACTGGAATGTTGTTATGAGATAGTCTTTCGACATGCCAAGTTTCTCGCGCAGCAGCCGGGTCGTTTTCAAACAGTGACAATGATACGGATCACCCTTCTCGAAATAGCTTTTCGGAATTCCGTGATACGACGCGATAATCTTTACCGGCTTCTTTTTCATACCCTTGAGGTTTGTTTCAATTGATTTCGCAAGAGCTTCGACATAAGCCTCATCGTCATGATATGGCGGAACCGTGCGCACTGCCGGCATCCAGCGCTGCGCCATTAGAAACTCGAAAACCTTGTCATTTACCGTTGCAGTCGTAGCAGCACTGTACTGAGGATAGAGCGGAAATATCAAAAGGCGCTCACACCCCTGCTCTTTGAGATATTCCAGACGCGATACAATCGACGGGTTTCCGTAGCGCATGGCCCAGTCGACAACCACGTTTTCGTCTTTGGCCATGGCTTCGGCCAGTTTGTCTGATTGCGAGCGTGTGAAGGTTCTCAAGGGAGATTCATCAAGTTCGGTGTTCCAGATGCTTTTATAGGCCTCACCCACCTTGGCCGGCCTTCGGTTCAGCACAATGCCGAACAAAATCGGATACCAGAACCATTTTGACCATTCGATTACCCGGCTGTCTGTAAGAAACTCACGAAGGTAACGATACATACTCTTTTTGTCGTAACCATCCGGGGTTCCAAGATTGACCAACAGGACTCCCACCTTGCCAAAGGCAATCGGTGGATGTTCAGTCATAAGGGAAGCGGGTGTGGTATTCGGGTTATTCGTCATAGCCAGGGAGTTATCAGATATAAGCGTTAAATTACAGCTTACTTAGAGCAATTCCAAAATATTGAAAGTGGCTGCGTCAAACGTTCCAGGCAGCCGTGAAAAGCATCAGACCAATAAGAAAAATCATTGCAGCACCGGCTATCTCTATAACCCGGTGAATTATGCCCACTGCATCCTGCATCCCGGCAATCCGGATAGCCAGGTTCTTAGCACTGACCGCCATAAGGGCGAGAGTTGCAACCGTTATCCCCGTTCCGATTGACATAGCAAAGGTTGACAGGATCCCCCCCGCATACAAGCCATTGAGAAATGCAAATGTCAGGACAATGATAGCACCGGAGCATGGCCTCAAACCGACCGCCAGAATTGCTGACCAGGCTTCACCAAATCCGAAACGCCCTTCCAGTTGCTTGGGATCAGGTGCATGCAAGTGTCCGCACCCGTCATCACATTTATGATCGTCATGGCTGTGCCCATGACCGGTGTGCCCGTGACCGGAGTGATCGTGACTGGAGTGATCGTGATCATGAGAATGATCATGATGCGAGTGCCCGTGATGATGATGGGGACGGAATATCTTGCTCCACAACAGATACAATCCCAGCATCATGACCAGAAAATAGCTGGAAATTTCAAGGAAACCCGCAAGATCATTGGTTTTGATACCACTGCCACGTAAAGCCAGAAGAATAAGACCGATCACCGTTATGGCGCTCACCCCCTGCAATAGTACCGAAACGAATGACAGCATGATCCCGCGCTTTGCCGCAATTTCGTTTGCCAGCATGTAGGATGAGATCACCGCCTTCCCGTGACCAGGTCCGGCCGCATGAAAAATCCCGTAGAGAAAACTCAGCCCGATCAATACCCAAAGGTTTCCAGGGTCTGTTTTCATCGCCTTCAATGCGCCAGTCATTGCTTTGTAGAAAGACTGTTGTTGTTGCTGTATCCAGAATAGAATCCCGGCAAACATGCCTTCCGGACGGATTGCCTGTTCAGACCGGCCGAGACCAAGCGAGCTTTGAGCAATCGCATCCCCAGCAGCGAAGTACCAGCCCTCAAGGACCAGAATTATCAAGTAAGCGTGACGGAAGTTCATGTGCAGTTTACAGTAGCCCACGAATAGAATTCATCCCCGAAACCGGGACCATTGGGGTCATTGAAGAAGCTTTCGGTCAGCGTTAGCGCATTGTTTGCATAAAGTGAGTCATAATCAGGGTGCACGACCTCGGTAATACACCCTTCAGCATTTCCTGAAATTGTGATGCTTTCCTTATCGAACTCAAAGGCCACATAGTAACTCGTATCGCTGGGCGAAACTTTTAGCGGCGCTTTGGAAAAATCATGCGGTTCGGGAAGTTCCAGGGCCAGGAACATGATCATTTTACCGTCTTCAAAATAAGCGCCGATTTCCTCCGGTTCATAAAATTCCAGCGGTTCAGTACCGGCGCGCATGGCCGTGTAGAAGTCGTACTCGGCAATTGATTCCTTTACCACTGACGTAACTTTCTGCATTTCATCTTCATCCAGGACGCCATTTGTGTTCTCATCAAAGTCAATGATGATGGTGGAACTGAACAACTCATCGAATCGCCACACATGCCGCAATTCGGTGAACTTGCCCTCATTGTTCCGGACTATTTCGAGATTGGCCTCTATAAAAACATGCGGATGCGCGTTGGCCTGGTTCACCGGCATGGCACCGACAGAGATCACAGCCAATCCCGATGCAAGAAGTACTTTGGAAATTTTCATGATGATGCGCTCGTTCAACAAATCATGTGCACGTAACAATAAAGCATTGGCGATTTTGCGGCAATCAAATATCCGCGATGCATTTTCCTCAGATTTTTGCGCCAAATTTGCGTTTTTCCTTGAACCACTGACTGAGAAAATCGACAAACACCCTTACTTTGCCGGGTACATGCCGCCGATGAGGATAAACCGCATAAATTCCGCCACCTGATGGTATGCGCTCCTCCAGCAGGCTTACCAGGTGTCCGCTGGCAATTTCCCGTTCAACCGAAAACTCTGGGGCCATGGTCATGCCGAGACCTGCAAGGGCCGCACGCCTTGCAACCTCCGGGCTATTGACCTCTATGGCACCTCTGACAGGAACATTGAATTCCTGGCCTTCATCGTCAAGAAAACACCAGTTTGCCCGACGCATCATGTTGGTATCCACAATACATGGCACTTCACCCAGATCGTTAGGTGACTCTGGCACTCCATATTTTTCGATAAAGCCCGGTGTCGCGCACAAAATGACCCGGAAATCCGCAAGCTTTTTCGCAATGAGTGACGAATCGGCGAGGCGCGACACACGGATTGCAACATCGAATCCATCTTCAACCATGTCCACCATGGCATCATCCAGATCAATATCGAGTGTGATATCCGGGTAAGCGGTAGCAAATTCCACAATCGGCAGGCCGATTTCCAGATCTGTAAGGGATCTCGGTGCAGAAACTTTCAGCCGCCCCTTATGACCGGAACCGGCCTCGCGAACCCGATCATGCAGATCTCCCACTTTCTGCAGGATTTCAAGAGCTGAACGATGGAATACATCCCCTGCTTCTGTGAGTGAAAATTGCCGGGTGGTACGATTCAAAAGCAATATGCCGAGTTCGTCTTCCAATTCACGAACATATTTGGACATGAGAGCTTTTGACCGTCCGACCTTTCGGGCAGCGGCCGAAAAGCCCTGTTGTTCCACAACATCCACGAAAGCTTGCATTCGGGTTAGCGTATCCAATGAAATCCCCTGGTCAAATTTCCTGGTAATATAGCGGGCGTGTTGATCAATTCCATCCCTCAAAATGGCTGAGATCAAATCGATCGATATCGGCAATCAATTGCTGAAGCCCGGTAACAGCCTCGGTCAGAAATCTCTCTCCTTTTTCTGCCGTTGCAATAGATGCGTCACCGGTTACACCATCTGAATTCAGATCCTGTATCTTCCAGCCGAACGCATGCGGTCCGTAGGCTCGCAAATGGCTGTAATTCTCTGACAACACTTTCTGATATGAGGAGAAATTATCAGCCAGGTCCATCCTTACCTGCTCCTCAGAAAGTGCCAGCATGACCGAGGTTTCCAAGTCCCCACCATGAATGCCGAGAGCTTTTTCATCCGGCGAGATTTCGGCGCCTGAAGTGATAAATCGGGTCCAGCTTGTTGCCACACACAGCATCTGACAGCGTACCCTCAGTTCAGTTGCAACGATGGTCATCAACGGAGAATTGCCACCATGTGCATTTAGCAAAAGCAGTTTTCGAATTCCCTGCTCTGCGAGTTTGCTTCCGATTGATACCCACCGTTCAATCGCCTCGTCATAAGCCAGCGTTTTGCTGCCCCGAAAATCCATATGTTCAATGGAATATCCTACTGGCTCGGTACTCAGAAACGTTACTGGCAGAGAATCGTCCAGCGCACCAGCAAGTCGGCAGGCTATTCCGGCCGCTATGATAGTATCAGTCTCAAATGGCAGATGTGGCCCATGCTGCTCATGTGCTCCCAATGGAAGGACAGCGATCCAGCGGGATGTGTCGGCTGCGTCAATTTCCGCTGCAGACATTAGGCCGTAATCACGATTAGGGGTCACGTCAGCGACCTCCTCACTTCTTCAAGCCTGCGAATCTGCTTTCCACCCGCGTCGAAATTCGACCGATCAAGCCACTCGGTAAATGCCCTGCCCGCTTTTTCCCATTCATAATCCAGAATAGAGAACCATGCCGTGTCTCTGTTCTCGTCTTTCACAACCAGCGCCTGCCGGTGGACGCCTTCGGCAGTCATACCATAACGAAGCGCTGCATCCTTTGAGCGTTCATTGCGATTATTGCATTTCCATTCAAATCGCCGATAACCGAGTTCATCAAAGAGATGGGTTGCGAACAGGTAAAAGGCTTCTGTCGTGGCAGGCGTTTTCTGGATAAGCGGTCCCCAGTGAATATGGCCGATTTCGGCCACACCGTTCGCCGGATCCATGCGCATCATCGTCTGGCGTCCTGCCGCTTTGCCAGTCTGCAGGTCTATCACGGCAAAATACATCGGATCGGCACTTGCTTCTGCATTTTCCAGCCATTCCTGGAATTCTTCGCGTGATTTCGGGGTGGTTTCACTCAACCACCGAAACCGTTCATCTGCATCTCCAGCCGTCGCCGCTTCATACAGTTCATCACCATGTTTGACTGTGTCCAAAGGTTCCAGACGCACATAGCGGCCATCAAACACCTTTCGGTGCGGTCTTTCACAACCCTGCCAACCGGTGAGATCGCGCATCTCTTTTCAAACTCCGCAAATCATGATCTACCCCACCATGGACAGTTTTTTGAGGTAAGGCAATGTTGAAAACAGTATCCGGGTTTGAGCGGATTGGAGAGGAAAATGCGTTTGCGGTGTTGGCCCGGGCCACTCAACTCGCTGGTGAAGGCAGGGACGTAATAAATCTGGGAATAGGCCAACCGGATTTTGCCACTCCGGAACACATCGTCGAAGCTGCTGTCAAAGCTCTCAGGGACGGGCACCATGGTTACACACCTGCGAACGGTACGGTGCAATGCCGCGAAGCGGTAAGCCGCCGCATCCAAACCATGACCGGTGAAACCGTTTCTCCGGAAAATATCATGATTATGCCAGGCGGCAAGGTAACCATGTTTGCAGCCATCCTCATGTTTGGCGAACCGGGTGCGGAAATCCTTTATCCCGATCCCGGTTTTCCGATTTACCGCTCGATGATTGAGTATACTGGTGCAACGCCGGTTCCAGTGCCGATACGAGAAGCAAACGGTTTTGGATTTTCCGCCGAGGAAACGCTCTCACTGGTCAACGAGAACACCCGTTTGCTGATAATTAATTCGCCAGCCAATCCGTGCGGCGGCGTCACACCTAAACAAGAGATAGACAAACTGGTTGCAGGTCTTGCCAACTGGCCGAAAGTGGCAATCATGTCGGATGAAATTTACGACGTCATGACTTATGATAGTGAGATTCACCAGTCCCTGCTCAACTATCCGGATATTCGCGACCGTCTGATTGTCCTCAACGGATGGTCGAAAACCTGGGCAATGACCGGCTGGCGCATGGGGTGGTCTGTGTGGCCCAATTCTCTTTATGACGCAGTCCGCAAACTGGCCGTCAACGCCTGGTCCTGTGTCAATGCGCCTTCCCAGATGGCAGGTATAGCGGCAATTGACGGCCCTCAGGACGCAGTCACAGATATGCTCAAAGCTTTCGACCGGCGCCGCCAACTGATGGTGACTAAAATGAATGAGATTCCAGATTTTACCTGCGCTACGCCGAAGGGAGCATTCTATGCCTTTCCAAACATCAGCAAAACCGGCTGGAAAGCCAAGGAGCTTGCGTCGGCACTGCTAGAACAAGCGAATGTAGCAACCATAGGAGGCCCGGATTTCGGCATCCTGGGTGAAGGCTACATAAGATTGTCCTACGCAAACTCTGAAGAAAACATCGAACGTGCTATCGACAGGATTGGTGAATTTCTATTGAGGTAAAAGACTATCTGCGTTCAACCGGTTTCATAAACGCCTCGAATGCCTGATTTGCAAGGTGCTCCGTTTCACACGCAGTCGGTTCATCCAATGCGCCTATAACCCTTCGCAGCTGCTTGTTACCAATCAGCAGATTAATGGACAGCGGCTCAGCATTATTTCCGGTTACCTGCTTCAGCTGATTTTGCCACCTGGGGACAGGCTTGCAGAAACCAGCCATCATGATCGGCCGCGACGCAGGCGATCAGCGATTATTTCTGAGGCAAGAATGGCAAGAAACGAAATTCCGACACCCAGCAATACGAGGGTAAGCGCGGCACTGTCTCCGGACGGAGACTGAAGCAGCAAGTAAATGGCGAGCGCAACGGTCTGCGTTTCTCCCGGAATATTGGAAACAAACGTAATCGTAGCACCGAATTCACCAAGCGCTTTGGCAAATCCCAGCACACCGCCTGCAATTATTCCCGGCAATGCGAGCGGCAGGGAAACGGTGGTGAATGCGGCCCAACGGTTTGCCCCCAGGGTTTTGGCAGCATCAAGATAAGCCCTGTCCTGAACTTCAAAGGCAAGCCTGATAGGGCGCATTACAAGCGGAAATGCCATTACACTGGCAGCCAATGCTGCTCCAAGCCAGTTGAACGCAAAGGTGAAACCGAAAAGACTTTCAAGCGCCCCACCGATCCAACCGCGCGGACTGAACGTCAAAAGCAGCAAATACCCGGTAATGACCGGCGGCATCACAAGCGGCAGATGGCAAAGTGCGTTCAATAGGTGCCATCCCCGGAACCGTCTGGTTGCAAGAACATAAGCCACAGCGATGGCAATGGGCAGGGTGAACGCCATGGCAACGAGCGACACGCGCATTGACAATGTCACAATCTGCCAGATTTCGGGCGAAAAGAAATTCATCATGATCAATTCGTAACCGCGATCGACAAAAATCCGAAATTCCGGAAGATTTCCTGAGCTTCAGACGACTTCAGAAACTGTACAAATTCACCTCCATTATCACCTATTCCCGCAGCTACATAGTGTATCGGGTTGTGAGTTTCCTCGGGAAACACAAATTGAGCATGAAGCTCGGGGACAAGCTGCAGATCGGACTGATAAACGATACCCGAGAGGAGATCACCACGTAGAATCGAAGACAATGCAACCCTGACGTTTTCGGTGAATACGGCATTTTCTCTCGCCTGTTTCCATATGCCCATGGATTCCATGGCTTCACGTCCATAAATGCCTGCGGGCACACTGACCGGGTCCGCCATGGCAAATTTACCGCGCAGCAAAATGTTAAAACTGTCCCTGGTCTGCGCTGCTGACGCAATCACCAGCCGGTTACCAGCGACAACTGCCCGGGTTTTCTTGTTCAGACTTCCGCGAATTTCCAGCCAATCCGCCCAGGCCTCGTTGGCGGATATGAAAATATCCGCATCAGCTCCGGCATCTATCTGGCGGGCAAGGGTAGAGGTGGCCGCAAAGGAGAATACAACATCGCATTGGCATTGTTGCTGATAAAGTCCGCCGATTTCCGTCATCGCATCGCGTTGGCTGGCGGCGGCGAATACCAGCAGCCGATCCTTCGCTTGCGCAGAGAAGGCGGAAAACAAAAGCAATATTATTGCTACGCGAAACATGGTCATGTTTTACCCAATGCCGACGCATCGCGAAAGATGCAAACACAACAATCTGATCGGTTATCCGGCAATCGGTAACATGCGAAATAATGCCTCCATGCTTTGAGTTCCAAAAATACCGTCCAGTTTGATGCCTGCATCGGTTTGAAACTGCTTCAGCATGCGTTCGGTCGCGGGACCAAAATCGCCATCGACTGTCACCGGAAACCCCAACGCGTTCAGGTTGCGCTGCATCTCTTTGACGCTTTGGCCTGCGCAGCCCAGCCGCAAAACGTACATTGCATTCCTGCCTGGCAGCGATTTTGAACGCCTGTCACCTGTATCATCTCCAGAGTATTGATGATAAGCCACTTCCAGCTTGCGGTGATAATTGTGCCTGCGATAACCAGGCCCGTTGTAAATTCTCGCAAACCCTGACCAGTCATGTTAGTGTAGTTTTTCTATCAGACCGGATTTGCAGACAAATCGCATCATCAGGCAAATCTGTCCCAATATACCCTGCCGGGCGGTGGCAACCAGATCATCAATGCTGGCAAAGTCCAGCCAGCGCCAGTGGTCACCCATTACCTGCCCCACACCCCAGGAACACGAAGCAAGTGCCGCGGGCCGATCAATCTCACCGGCCTTGTGCAACAGTTTCCACCGGCTACTCTGCGTCAGAGGGTTTTTTATACGTCCCGCCCGTTGCGCTGCCAATCCCCTTACCACCGCCTGAATGCGTTTGCCCAACGGTAACAATCGGTAGAAATAATGGCCTTCAAACCGGATAAGCGGTTCCAGGCGGCCATTTACTTTCGCTCCCAACCTTCCGCCGCTCTCCACCTCCACAACTGCGAAAAGGCAGGCAGGTTCCAACCCATTGTTTTCGGCCAGTTCTGCCAGTTCAATTTTGAGTTTTTCTTCAAACATCACGTCGCTTTCTCGAAAGTCAACGTAAGAGCATGCAGCAACTGCGCAAGCCGGGGATAGATTTTCTTTCATTATTCGGCAATTCCTGCTAAGCCGCTGTTCTTTTATCTGGGAAGCCCAGATGAATTGAAACACATTAGGTATCCGCATGACCAAATCGATCCTTTTGATAAATGGCCCGAATCTCAATTTGCTCGGCACACGTGAGCCTGAAACCTATGGTCATCAGACGTTGGCAGACTTGGAAGAACTTTGCCGGGCACAGGCCAAAAAACACGGTATGAAGCTGGAAGCCATGCAATCAAACCACGAAGGCGTACTGGTAGACACCATCCAGCAGGCCAAGGACGTTTATACCCACATTGTCATGAACCCCGGTGCCTATACGCATACATCCATCGCCATTCGGGATGCGATTATAGGGGTGGGCGCAAAAGTCTATGAAGTGCACATTTCCGACATTCACGCCCGCGAGGAATTTCGCCATCGTTCCTACATCAGTGATATTGCTAAAGGGGTTTATCTTGGGAAAGGAATCCCCGGTTATCTGGACGCGATAGACGACATTGCCGCCGATTGAGGAAACGATGCCCAAGCGCAACTATGACACAGTTTCAAAATCCATCGCTGCCCTTTGCGAAGACGAAACGGATTCAATTTCCAAAATGGCTACAATCTCCTGTGAACTCTATCATAATCTGGAGGGGTTCGACTGGGTTGGGTTCTATCGTGTTGTGGAACCGGGTTTGCTGAAAATCGGCCCCTATCAGGGCGGCCACGGATGCCTCAGCATTCCGTTTGACAAGGGCGTTTGCGGAGCGTGTGCCCGCGAGGAAAAAACCCAGATTGTGAAAGACGTGGACGCGTTTCCCGGACATATCGCATGTGCAGCATCGACCCGATCAGAGATTGTTCTGCCGGTTTATGAAAATGGCGAACTGACAGCTGTTCTCGACATAGACTCCGACCAGCCCGCGGATTTCGATGAGCGGGATGCGGAGGCTCTGCAAAATATTATTGCAACTGCTTTCGGTTATTAAAAACCGGTCATTCAAAATTCGCCGCCCATTCATCAGCCCAATTGTCCAGCGGTTCTAGGTGAGCATAAAGCGCTCTGCCCTCGTTTGTTAGGGCGTATCCACGGTCTGCTTTAGTCACAAGGCCAGATGCCCTAAGTTCTTTCAACCGCGTGTTCAACACGGTTGGTGATGCATTATCACAACATTCCTGTATTTCGCGAAAAGTCAGGTTTTGATCGCGCAGATGCCAGAGAACACTCATAGCCCATCGCCGCCCAAGCAAATCAAATAGAACCATTACAGGCTTTCCGGATGTTGTGCCTCTTGCAGGCTTGCCCGGCCTGGGTATGTTAAAGTATTCATCCATCTGTGACATTTTTCTTGCTTTCTTGCTACATATTTAGTAGCAATATCAAGCTTTTCCGATGGAATAATGGACATAGCAACATGGCCCTGAACCCAGGCAAAAATATCGAAATCGCTAAGGAATTCGCAAACTCCCTGGGAGCAGAAATTCCGGTTCTGCTGGGACCGATGGCCGGTGCCTGCCCGGTTAGCCTTTCTGTCGCCGTGGCCAATGGCGGAGGCATCGGGGCTTGCGGAGCCCTGCTTATGCAACCCGATGCGATTCACGCGTGGGCAGATGATTTTCGCGCACAATGCGAAGGCCCGTTTCAGCTCAATCTTTGGATACCTGATCCGGCACCAGTCCGTAATGCGGAACATGAAAAAGCTCTGCGCGAATTTCTCGGCAGGTGGGGTCCGGAAGTTGAAGAAAATGCTGCGGACAAAACGCCACCGGACTTTCAAGAACAATGCCAGGCACTGTTGGATGTCAAACCCATGGCAGTTTCATCTATTATGGGAGTTTACCAACCCGATTTTGTGTCCCGCTTGAAAGATCGCAGCATCAAGTGGATAGCGAATGCTTCGACTGTTCACGAGGCAAAACTTGCAGAGGCCGCAGGCGCCGACATTATCGTTGCCAAGAGCATGGAGGCCGGCGGTCATTCCGGTGCTTTCAGTCCCGAGGACGGGCTTCGACAAGCTGTTGGCGCCATGTCTCTCATTCCGGCAATTGCAGATGCGGTGAGCCTGCCGCTGATCGCAACCGGTGGCATCGCGGATGCAAGGACCGCAATGGCTGCTCTGACGTTGGGCGCTTCTGCTGTCCAGATTGGCACTGGTTTTCTGCGCGCACCGGAAGCGAAAATTGCAACGGCCTAGGCGGATTCCATCGGACAAACAGAACCTGAGGAAACGCTCCTTACACGCGCTTTTTCCGGCCGTTACGGACGCAGCATCTCAACAAAATACGCACTCGCCATGGAAGCCGATGATGCCCCGGCACCAGCACCCTATCCGGTGCAACGCGGCCTGAGTCAGGCGATGCGGGACAGAGCCGCAAAAGACAATAACATTGATGGCATTCAAGCCTGGGCCGGCCAAAGTGCAAAACTGGCAAAAGCACAATCCGCCACAGACATCGTTAGAGACCTGTGGGACGAAATGCAGGACTACTGATCTGTTACTATACCGCTTGCTCGATTGTGGATGGGTTCGATTAGATCCCATTTATTGCCAAAAGGATCAGAAAATACCGCAACTTTACCATAGGCTTCGGTGCGCGGAGCCTCTTCAAATCTGACACCGTTGCGAACGTATTTCTGATAATCCCGATCGAAATCATCTGTCCGAAGAAACAGAAAAACCCGTCCACCGGTTTGATTTCCAATAGCTGCTTTTTGCGCTTCGTCTGTTGCGACAGCCAAAAGCAGCCGGCATTCGTTGCTACCGCGCGGCGCGACAAGAACCCAACGCTTTTTGTCGTCCAGTTGCGTACCCTCAATCAGCTCAAACCCGAGGGACCCAGTGTAAAACCTGATCGCTTCGTCATAATCATCGATAACAAGCGTTACAGTTGAAATAAATTGCATATCCGTACCTGTCCTGTTGCCCCAGAACCGCAATTCACCGCTTGCAATATAAGTTGCAGTAACTACGGTTGTTCTTGCTTAAATCCTGAACGAGAACGATAACATGCCTGATCTTTCAACGCTCCTTTTGTTTACGCTTGCCTGCCTGGCTTTAACCGCCACACCTGGCCCTGACATGTTACTGGTGGCAACAAGGAGTGTTACCCACGGACGATTAGCCGGGTTAGCGACGTATCTGGGGATTGCAGCAGGTTCGTATTGTCATGCACTTGCGCTTGCTCTGGGCCTTTCGCAGCTGTTTCTGGCGGTTCCCGCCGCGTACGACTTCGTCCGCTTTGTTGGCGCCGGCTATTTGTTGTTTCTTGCATGGCAAGCGTTCAGGTCTAACGATGAGTTATTGGCAACCAGAGGAAATTCACGACCTCTGCCCTTCTGGGTTCTTTTCAGGCAGGGCATGCTCACAAACATTCTCAACCCAAAGGTTGCGCTCTTCTTCCTGGCCCTGTTTCCACAATTCATTAATCTGCAGTCCGGTTCGGTTGCGTTTCAGGTCCTGTTATTGGCGACTATTTTTTGCACCGTCGGGCTACTGGTAAAGGGGATCGTGATTCTGATCGCCGAAAAAGCCGGAACCCTGTTTGTGACCAACAAAAAAGCAAGCAAAATCGCAAAATACTTTACCGGGTTGGTATTTACAGGACTTGCCGTAAGACTGGCGTTTGACAATTTGCGTTAGGCAAACCCTATTCGCTCAACTCGTAGATATAGAGCGTGTTCGCATCACGTGAATTCACAGCCGACTGCCCTGAAGAAATTCCGGCACTCCATTGGCGTGAACATATGGCAGACCTCTCCGATTGCCTTCCAGACATCATCGAAGGTTCTGGCGCCTGCCTTCCTCAGATGAGCCTTGAGCTTCGAAAAGGCCATTTCAATGGCATTGAGATCTGGGGAATATTTCGGCAGGAACAAAAACCATGCGCCGATATCTCGCAAGATCTGCTCGGCTTTTTCGCTCTTGTGAGCGGCTAGGTGGTCAAGGATTACGACATCTCTCTTTTCCAGTTCTGGCGCCAACTGTGTCTCAACATAAATCTCAAAGATTTCTTTGGTCATGGCCCGGTCAATAACCCAGGGCGCAACCAGTCCATGACTGCGCAGGCCTGCGATAAGTGTCTGCTTCTTCCAGTGGCCATGAGGGACAAAATCTATGAGGCGCTCTCCTGTTGGGGCCCATCCAGTTTGCTTGGCCATTTTGGTGTTTGTGGACGTCTCATCAATGAAGACAAGTTTTTCAATCGACCGATTCAAAAACGGAACACGCCTTGTCTTCCAGAGTTCGCGGTCTTTTTTCACGTCGATGCGGTGTTGCTCCTTGGCATAAATAGTCTTTTTTTATGCGACAACCCGAAACTGCGCACAACATGCCAGACAGGCGAATGATGGACATTGAGGTTGAATTTTTCGTTCAGCTCCGCACAAAGCTTACGGATTGTAATGTCCTTTTGTTCATCAACCCGTTTTCGAAGCCAGTCTTTATAGGGTGAAAGCTTGCCATGGCCTGTTTTTCCCGGGTTATGTTTTGGAGCAAGCGAGCCAGTTTCACGTTTCAACTTCACCATATCATTCACAAATTTGACGGAGACTTTGAAATGGGCAGCCGTTCCACGATGAGTGTGGCCTTCTTCTACATGAGCTACAACACGTTTACGCAATTCAATCGGATGGGGCTTGGGCATTGAAAATCCTTGGCTTCGAACCGAATCAGGTCACCCCAATCAGAATCATATTCGCGCACGGAAAGAAACTGAATCTACTCGACACAAACACGCTCTAGCCTTCCACGCACTGGCCATCCATCTCAACGAATACTCTGGTTCTGCGATATTCATGCCCTTCAAAGGCATCCAGCCGTTGCCAGTGATCTGGCAATTCTGCTGACTCAAATACGAATACATCGACAGCCGTTCCTGTCGGATCAAGCCTGATACCGGGACATCCATGATCAGCCCCCCATCCTTCCTCGATCAGAATCCCTCGTACAGTGCCCTGGTTCCAGTTTCCCGCAAGTTGCGCGACTTGACCGTGGTTTACACGGCCCGGCGCAAGCGTGCCGTAGGTCACAAGGCGATGTTCGGCTGTCATTGAAGTATTGGACATTTATAATACCTTTTATCCACCAGATCTGACTTCTCGCGCTGGCTTGCCGAAGCCTTTGGTGTAGGCTCTGGAAAACGCCGAAAGTGAATTAAAGCCACTTCGAACCGCAATTTCACGTAAACTCAGGTTCGTATCAAGCACCAACCGATTTGCCGCCTTCAGGCGCAAATTCAAATAGAACTTGCCCGGTGTCATGGCAACATGGCGCTTGAACAGCGATTCCAATGTGTTGGAAGATACGCCGATCCGCCTCGCAATCGCTGCCACCGGAAGTGGTTGTTCTATCCATTTTTCCATAAGTCGCACTGCCTGACCAATGCGAGGTTCCCGCTGGGACAGTTTGCCGAGAGAAACAAGCGGCTGTTCGTCAAAACCCGAATGCGCTTCGTCATAAATAAACACACTGGAAACCTCCAATGCGGCAGCCGGGCCATTGCGGCGGCGAATGAATTCAAGAAACATATCGAAAGCCGGAGAGGCTCCACCACAAGTCATGCATTTGCCGTCAAATACAAACCGATCAAGTCTCAAGTCTATTTCGGGGAATGCCTCTGCAAAGGCCTCAAAATCCTCGTAATGCGTTGTGGCACTCAACCCGTTGAGGAGCCCCATCCGGGCCACAACCCAACTTCCTGCTTCAACTCCTGCAATCTGTTTGAAACCTGAAGCTGCTTTACGGACGGTTGCAAGGGAAGAAGAATTAACATGGATGTGCTGGTTGAAGCCGCCAATCACGACCAGCAAGTCGCCATGAAGCTTTTCGCTGAATTTGCGGTCAACCATCAACGGCACGTTGCAGGTAAGCCCAACCGCATCTCCGGAAAGACTGGTCAATTCCCATTTATAAGTCGCTTTTCCTGTGACCCTGTTTGCCGCCCGCAAGGGTTCCAGTACTGAAGCCACACACATCATCGACGATTCCGGCAAGACCAGAATAGTAATCTCAAAGGTATCCGATGTGGGTTGTGGAATGTCCATTCGAAATATGTGAAACCAATAATGTTTTTTGTCAAATATAATTTCCGTTCTGTCGGAATATGTCCGCCAGAGTTTTTTTGGAGGATTTCTCATGCCACTTCAGCCCAACAAGGATGTCTTCATTACCTGCGCGGTTACCGGTTCCGGCTCGACGCAGGATCGCAGTCATCTTGTGCCGCGTTCACCGGAGCAAATTGCAAATTCAGCGATTGATGCAGCCAAGGCGGGCGCAGCTATTGTCCACTGCCACGTGCGCGATCCCGAAACCGGGGTTCCTTCCCGTGATCCGGGCATGTTCCGTAAGGTTACCGAACGCATCCGTGACGCGGAAGTTGACGTGGTCCTGAACCTAACCGCCGGCATGGGCGGTGATATGGTTTTCGGTTCCACAGAAGCACCTCTACCGGTGAACGAAGCAGGCACTGATATGGCTGGCGCAACCGAGCGCATGATCCATGTAGCAGATTGCCTGCCTGAGATTTGCACACTTGATTGTGGCACCATGAACTTTGCAGAAGCCGATTACGTTATGACCAATACGCCAGGCATGCTCCGCGCCATGGGTGGCATGATGACGGAACTTGGTGTGTGCCCTGAAATCGAAGCTTTCGACACAGGCAACCTGTGGTTTGCGAAACAACTCGTCGAAGAAGGCGTGCTGAATTCTCCTGCTCTGGTGCAACTCTGCATGGGCGTTCCCTGGGGTGCTCCCGATGACATGAACACCTTTATGGCGATGGTAAACAATGTCCCCTCAGACTGGAACTGGTCTGCGTTCTCGCTAGGGCGTCACCAGATGAATTTCGTGGCCAATGCCGTCAACGCCGGTGGCAATGTGCGCGTCGGTCTCGAAGACAATCTCTGGCTTGCCAAGGGTCAGCTTGCTACCAACGCCCAACTGGTTGAGCGTGCGGTTACCATTATTGAGAATATGGGTTCTACCGTGATGGGCCCGGCCGCAGTCCGTGAGAAACTCGGTCTGACAAAGCGGGCACCGAAATCATGATCAAAACAGCAGCAATCATCGGCGGTGGCGTGATCGGTGGCGGTTGGGCAGCACGGTTCCTGCTCAATGGCATTGACGTGAACCTTTTCGATCCGGACCCGGAAGCAGAACGCAAAATCAATGAAGTACTGGACAATGCCAGACGTTCTCTGCCGACATTGCTGGATAATTCAGTTCCGATCGAAGGCAGGCTCACCCATGTCGAAACCATCGCTGAAGCAGTTGCAGATGCGGATTGGATTCAGGAAAGCGTCCCCGAACGCATTGAAATAAAGCACAAGGTTTTTTCGGAAATTCAGGCCAATTGCAAAAAGGACGCGTTGATCGGTTCATCGACCTCCGGTTTCAAACCATCAGAACTTCAGGAAGGGGCTGCCTATCCGGCACAGATTTTCGTCGCACATCCGTTTAATCCGGTTTATCTGCTTCCGCTGATTGAGCTGGTTGGCGCGCCCCAATCCTGTGCAAGGGCAAAGTCCGCTCTAACGGAAATCGGGATGAAGCCACTTATCGTCCGGCAGGAAATTGACGCGCATATCGCTGACCGTTTCCTGGAAGCCGTATGGCGCGAAGCCCTGTGGTTGATCAAAGACGGCGTTGCTACAACAGAAGAAATTGACGATGCCATCCGCTTTGGATTTGGCTTGCGTTGGGCCCAGATGGGACTGTTTGAAACGTATAGAGTTGCCGGCGGCGAAGCAGGCATGAAACATTTCATCGCGCAATTTGGTCCCTGCCTCTCCTGGCCTTGGACAAAACTGATGGATGTGCCGGAACTCACCGACGAACTGGTTGACCAGATCGCCAACCAATCCGATGAGCAGTCGGGAATGCATACGATCCGTGAGCTGGAGCGCATCCGCGACGACAATCTGGTGACAATCCTGCGCGGCCTCAAAGCCCGCAACTGGGGTGCAGGACAACCCCTTGTTGAACATGAGGCTCGCACGAAACCGGAGCTTCCATCCGACATTACCAGGCCGCTTCGTACACTTGAGCGGGTTATTCCGATCGACTGGACAGATTATAATGGCCACATGAATGAAAGCCGTTACGGCCAGGTCTTTTCTGATGCTGGCGACGTAGTCATGGCAATGATAGGTGCGGACGCAGAATATATAGCCACCGGCCTGTCCTACTTCACGGTTGAAAACCTCATTCAGTTTAGAAACGAGACCCATCCCGGTGAAAAGATTTATGTAAACACGCAGGTTCTACAGGCTGAAGGTAAGAAGCTGCGCATGTATCACGAGATGCATCGGGAGAATGGTGATTTGCTGTGTACATGCAACCAGTTGCTGATTCATGTAAGTCTAGAAACGCGGCGTTCCTGCGAACCGGGGCCGGAAATGGCAGCTAAGATGCAGGCGTTGCATGAAGCGCAGACGAAGCTGCCTCCGCCGGAAAGCATGCGCTGATGAACCAACGCGTCCTCATAACAGCTGGTGCTTCCGGGGTTGGTTACGCAATGGCCGAAGCCTTTGCTGCGCAGGGGGCACAGATCTGGGTGACTGATGTTGATGAAGAACGTATAGACAGTCTGCCGAAAGAGTGGACAGGCAGTCTCGCAGACGCATCCAGCGAAGTTGCAATGAGAGCTTTGTTCGCCGAAGTAGAGAAGCAATGGGATGGCATAGATGTTGTATGTGCCAATGCAGGCATAGCGGGCCCTACCGCCAGGCTGGAAGAAATTAACGCTGCCGACTACATGCAATGTGTAACTGTGAATTTGAACGCAGCGTTTCTGGCAGTTAAATTCGCAACTCCAATCATGAAGAAACAGGGCAGCGGCTCCATCATCTTCACCTCCTCAACCGCGGGCATAAACGGATTTCCAAATCGGGCGCCTTATTGCGCTTCCAAATGGGGCACCCATGGACTGATGAAAACCGCTGCCATGGAATTGGGCCCTTTTGGCATCCGTGCAAACGTGGTGTGTCCGGGCTCGGTTGAAGGACCACGAATTGAGGCAGTAATTGAACGCGAAGCCCGCGCCAAAAACACCACTCCCCAGAAAATCCGGGCCGGTTACGAGGAAGGCACGTCAATGCGCTCGTTCGTGACCGGTGAAGATATCGCCAACATGGCCTTGTTTCTGGCATCTGACGCAGCAAAGCTAGTTTCCGGACAGGTAATATCTGTCGACGGCCACACAGAAAACCCAGACCCGAAGGTATAGAATCATGGAATTTGCCCTTACCGAAGAACAACAAATGATCATCGACACAACGCGGGCGTTTGTCGAAAACGAACTTTATCCTCACGAGGCAGAAGTCGAACGCACCGGCGTCCTGGAAATGGATCGCATCAAGGAAATTCAGAGTAAGGCGATGGAAGCTGGGCTTTATGCTGCGAACATTCCCGAGGAATTTGGCGGCGCAGGGCTCGATACCCTGACCTGGTTACTCTACGAAAAAGAACTGGGTCGTGCCAACTATGCGTTGCACTGGACCTGTGTGGCCCGCCCGTCAAACATTCTGTGTGCCGGAACGCCAATGCAAAGGGAAAAATACCTTGATCCGTGCATCCGTGGTGAAAAGTGGGATTGTATGGCCATGACTGAACCGGGCGCCGGTTCGGACCTCAGGGGCATGAAAGCTACCGCCCGCAAGGATGGGGATGACTGGATCCTCAACGGCACCAAGCACTTTATCTCGCATGCCGATATTGCTGACTTTACCATCGTTTATGTAGCGACCGGTGAAGAGGATACACCGCGCGGCAAAAAGAAGTTGATCACATCCTTTTTCGTCGACAAGGACACGCCGGGTTACACGGTCAGAGATGGTTACAACAATGTTTCTCATCGCGGCTACACCAATTCCATCCTTGAGTTTGATGATTGTCGTGTTCCGGCAGAAAACATGCTGGGTGAACTGCACAAGGGGTTCGAAGTGGCCAATGACTGGCTCGGAGCCACCCGCCTGCAAGTTGCATCAACTTGCCTGGGGCGGGCTGAGCGAGCGTTCAATCATGCTTTGGAATGGTCTGCCGAACGCGAGCAGTTCGGCCAGAAAATTGGCAAGTTCCAGGGCGTTTCTTTCAAACTCGCAGACATGGCTCTTGAAATGAAAGCCGCAGAGCTCCTTACCTGGGAAGCTGGCTGGAAATACGATCAGGGAACCTGTACGGATTCCGACATGGCGATGGCCAAACTGAAGGCCACCGAAATGCTTGCATTTGTGGCCGATGAGGCAATCCAGATTCACGGCGGTATGGGTGTTATGGACGAACTTCCGTTGGAGCGCATTTGGCGCGATGCCCGTATCGAGAGGATATGGGAAGGGACCTCGGAAATTCAGCGCCATATCATTTCACGGGCACTTCTCAGACCACTGGGAGCTTGAGGCAACAGGCAGGGCATGAAGGAAACCGATCTCTATCCACCAATCAAGGCATTCCTTGAGGGCCAGGGATACGAGGTCAAATCGGAAATCGGGGCAGTCGATGTCATGGCTGTCAGAGGGGAAGAAGATCCGGTGCTGGTCGAACTGAAGACAGGTTTCTCCCTTGCCCTGTTTCATCAGGGTATAGAACGCCAAAAGGTAACGGACGCCGTATATCTTGCAGTCCCCCGCCGCCGCCTACAAGGCGATCAGCAACAATCTAAACCTTTGCCGCAGACTGGGTTTGGGATTGCTGACGGTTAGACTGTCCGACGGGTTTGTAGAAGCCCATCTTGATCCGGGCCCCTATGCCCCGCGCAAGTCCAAAAAACGCAAGAACCGTCTTCTGGCAGAATTCGTGAAACGCGTGGGAGACCCAAACACCGGTGGCACGACCCGCAAAGGTATAATGACCGCCTACCGACAGGATGCCCTGAAATGCCTGCTGATATTGGATCAGTGCGGCCCGACCAAGGCTTCCGAATTCGCCAAAGCTGCTGGCGTTTTGCGGGCAAGACCAATCGTGGCGGACAATCACTATGGCTGGTTTGAAAAGGTCGATCGCGGCATCTACACACTCAGTCCCAAGGGGATTGAGGCGAAAATCTCTTATAAACCTGAACTGAAAAACCTTTCCGGAAATTTACCTCAATGACTGACTTATCCCGTCTCCTGCGTCCCAGGTCTGTTTGTTATATTGGCGGCTCCCAGATTGCCGGCCCGATCCGCGCCAGTCGACGCGCCGGGTATGAAGGCGATATATGGATAGTCAATCCGGTTAAAGATGAAATTGAGGGTATCAGCTGTTTCAGGTCATTTGATGAGCTGCCTTCAACACCTGACGCGGCCGTTGTTGGATTATCGCCCGAACGGTCGATTGCGGCAGTTGCCGAACTTTCCAAAATCGGTTGCGGCGGTGCCGTCGTTATGGTTTCCGGCTTCTCCGAACTTAACACGGACGAAGGCCGCGAACGCCAGAAAAGGCTGAAAGAAGCAGCAGGCAACATGCCCCTGATCGGCCCAAACTGTATGGGAGTCATGAACCAGTTTTCCGGGGCAATGGTCTGGGGTGATGACAATCATGTTGAACGGCAAAGCGGGCCCTGCGGTGCGCTGATCTCCCAATCCGGTGCGCTGCTCATCGGCATGACCGGCATCGAAACCGCTTTCCCCCTGGGCTATGGCGTCTCCATCGGCAATCAGGCCGGAACCAGCATGGCTGAATTGGTTGAAGCATTTCTCGAAGATGAGAACATCAAGGCTATAGGTCTCTACCTGGAAGGGATGAACGAGGGAGAGGCACTGGGAAAAGCCTGTCTTAAGGCACTCAAGGCCGGTGTCCCGGTTATTGCCCTGAAGGGCGGAGACCAGGCTGCAGGTGCCGCTGTTGCCCAAAGCCATACAGCCTCCATGGTGGTTGAGCGGGATTTGTGGGATGCTTTCAAGGCACGTTTCGGTATTGCCGAAGTTTCCTCTCCTAAGGCGCTGGTCGAAACCCTGAAGTACCTGACCATTGGCGGCCTTCCCGAAGGCAATAAACTGTCTGTCATCTCCTATTCCGGTGGTATTAACGGACTGGCTGCAACCCGGGCAGCAAAAAGCGGGCTGATACTGCCAATGCCGACCGCAGAAAATTACGCAAAAATTGATGCAACCATGCCGGAGACCGTTGCAATCGCAAACCCATTGGACCTCAACATTCCTTTTCGCGCCAGCGATGGCAGCATATCCATGCAGGATACCTACGGTGTTGCAGAAGCAATCATACAGTTTTCGGATGAAGTGTCTGACCAGATTCTGTTTTTCATAGACGTTCCTCGTCCTGGGGCTGCTGGCCTTGACAAGGTCTGGTGCGATTCCCTTGAGGCGCTGATCGCAGTTCGTGAGAAGCTTAAAATTCCTGTCGCTGTAGCAGGGATTTTGCCCAAAGGGCTGCCTGATGATTTCTGCAAGCACATGCATGACAATGGTGTAGCAGCACTGCACGGATATTCCGAAGCCATGGAAGCTGTCGAAACCAGTGTTGCACTGACAGAAAATCGAAAGAGATTGTTGGGCGAGGATGAACCTGATCCTCTCCTGAGCGGTATAGAACTCGCACAAAGCGAAATGCTGGATGAAGCCACCTCGAAAACAACACTCGCATCTCACGGGTTGGCCACACCGAGGTTTGCAGCTACATCGACAGCGAATGCGGTCGAAACCGCAGAACATCTTGGATACCCGGTTGCCCTGAAGGTGTTGAGCAGCACGATTGCCCACAAGGCGAAACTTGGGGGCGTGAAACTGAACCTGCAGAATGGCGATGAAGTAGACCAGGCCGTCCGGCAAATGGCAAAGGATGTTGCCGCCGCTGAGGGTGGTCATGAAGTCTCCCAGGTCCTGATTGAAAAAATGGTATCCGGAGCAAATGCCGAAATCATACTTGGCATCAAGCGGCACCCGGCACTTGGCCTTGCACTGATGATCGGTCGCGGCGGTTCACAGGCAGAACAGATGGCCCGCTTTGAAACCATGCTGCTTCCCCTGACAGAACATGATCTTGATCGGGCATTTGCCGCACTGCAGATCAACGGGCATCCGGCGCGCGCAGGGCTGGAATCCGCCTGTCATGCAGTTGCTGCCTACGCCAGCGAAAATCAGGAAAGCCTGATCACACTCGATGTAAATCCGGTTATGCTGACTTCGGACGGCAATGCGGTTGCAACGGATGCGTTAATAGTAAAAGGGTCAGGCTAATGGCACTATCTGATCAAGTCGGATTAACCGGGCCGGAGTATGAGGTTTTTGTAGAGCGGGGCAAGATCCGTGAGTTTGCCCGCGCTATGGATGCACCACTTTCAGACTTTCTGGAGGGGCCGGCTCCAGTCATTCCAGCGACATTTCTCGTATGCGCTCCCTATACCTAGGGCTATAACATGGAACGGCCGCGCGGAACTGTTTTTTCCGAAATTGATCATGACCTCGCTGTGTCATTACATGCAGAAGAGAGTTTCTTGTTTCACGGGGTGCCGCCACGAGCAGGCGATCGGCTGATAGCCCGACCACAACTTGAAAAGGTTTGGGAAAAACACGGCAGCAGCGGTGGCAAACTCACCTTTCTCACCATTTTGAACGAATATCGCGATGCGGATGGTAACTTGCGGGCCGAACAACGCTCAACAAGCGTTACAACCGAAACTGCGCCGGGTGAAGAAGGCTGGAAACCGGAAATCGTCCGTTTTCAGGGCGTGGTTGGAGAAGACGACCCACTCCATCATGATCCCGAATGGGCAGTAAAGAACGACTATCCGTCTGTATTCGCACTCGGCACCCATCAGGCGAGCCTGATGGGTGCCTATGCAAGCCACTGGCTCGCACCGGAATGTATCCGGTCATATAAAGTACGGTTTCGCGAGGTTGTCTGGCCAGGAGATCAGTTACGGTACGCCGGAACTGTTACCGAACTGAATTTGCAAAAGAGGAAGGCAAGCCTGAACCTTTCTTGCATCAATCAGAATAATGCCCTTGTCAGTGAAGCCTGGGCTGAATACGATTTTTCCTGACGTCCTTAGCCCTGCGACCAGTGAACTAACCTTGGAGAGAATTTCATGTCTGACCCCATTAAAACCAGAAAAGAAGGTGGTATCCTGGAGATCACCCTAGATCGGCCAAAGGCCAATGCGGTGGATCTGGTAACCTCCCGGATCATGGGAGAAGTATTTGCCGAATTTCGCGACGACCCCGAAATGCGTGTAGCCATTTTGACCGGAGCCGGCGAAAAGTTCTTTTGCCCCGGCTGGGATCTGAAAGCTGCTGCGGACGGTGATGAAGTCGATGGCGATTATGGGGTTGGTGGCTTCGGGGGGTTGCAGGAACTTCCGCAGATGAACAAACCCGTCATTGCTGCTGTGAACGGGATTGCGTGTGGCGGCGGACTGGAAATCGCCCTGTCCTGCGATATCATTCTGGCAGCAGAGCACGCAAGTTTCGCCCTTCCAGAAATCCGCTCCGGCACTGTCGCAGATGCTGCATCCGTCAAAATGCCGAAACGCATTCCCTATCATGTTGCCATGGAAATGCTGCTCACCGGCCGATGGCTGGATGTTGAGGAGGCCCATCGCTGGGGTTTCGTAAATTACATTCACAAGGCCGAAGAGCTGATGGACAAGGCCTTGGAAATGGCACGCCTGCTGGAGAGCGGTCCGCCGTTGGTTTATGCAGCTATCAAGGAAATCGTTCGTGATGCGGAAGATTCCAAATTCCAGGATTGTATGAACCGCATTACCAAGCGCCAGCTTGCCACGGTTGACACCTTGTACAGTTCGGAAGATCAACTTGAAGGTGCCCGTGCCTTTGCAGAGAAACGCGATCCGATTTGGAAAGGCCGTTAGAGCCTCCTGCCTGAGCATTTACGTTCCGAAGTGTGGAAAACTTCCATAACCCGTTGAGAGATTGTCGGGTCAGATGCATTTTTCCAAAACTCCGCTGCTTGCCTTCCAAAGGATTTAAGCGGTTCACCCAACATGAAAACCCTGCAAATCTGGGGACTGCTGAATGAACAGAACCGTCATATTCACTGACATTCACTTTAACGTTTCGCCGCGCGGAAACGGCATTGATCCGGTTGAGCGTCTGCAAGCCGGTATTGCGCATGCAATCAATTATGTCGAAGGGCTGGACAGGATTGTCATTACGGGAGACCTCACCCATCATGGTGACATTGCATCTTACGAACTCTTGAAAAACAGCCTTCCCGAGACGCTGGTTCCGCTCCATCTGATGATCGGGAACCATGACAATCGAGAAAATTTTCTGAAAGTGTTTCTACAGACACCCACAGATGAAAACGGATATGTTCAACAGATGGTAGACGTGGACGATCATCGCCTTGTCTTTCTCGATACTTTGGACGGGCCACCCTATGATTACCCGCTTTCCCATCGCGGCATGCTTTGTGAAAAACGACTAAGTTGGTTGCGTACACAACTGGCCTCTGCGGGCGCCAGGAAATGCATAATTTTCATGCATCATCATCCTCATGATGTGGGCTTCAAGGCGATGGACACGATACGTCTGATCAACGGTGACGATTTTTACTCGGCGATCGAAGAATTCAACAATGTAAAACATATCAGTTGTGGTCATGTGCATCGGACCATTTCAGGAAATCATCGTGGTGTTTCGTTTTCCGTCTTCAAAAGCACGGTTGGACAGATGCCGATGATATTCAACAAGATGGACTTCCATATGGAGACGAATGAACCTGCAGCCTACGGCATTATCGACATCGAGAAAGACGGTGTTACTGTTCACACAGAAGATTACCAACTTACGGATCTGGAAGCCTTCAGATGAATATAGCGGGGAAAAACAATGTTTGAGGCGAAGGATCCGGACTATGCTGAAAAAGTCAGCCGCAGCTTTGCAAAACAAGGAGCGATCGCGGCTATCAACGGATCACTGACGGGTGTTGAACCAGGCATGGTTACGCTCGAATTGCCCTATGGCGAAAACATTACCCAGCAGCACGGATTTGTGCATGCGGGAATTCTCACCACAATGCTGGATACTGCCGTGGGATACGCCGCTTTTTCCCTGATTCCGGCCGGGGCTGAAGTTCTGACAATCGAATTCAAAACCAATCTTCTGGCACCTGCAAAAGGTGACCGTTTTCGGTTTGTCGGCCGTGTTGTTAAGCCCGGTCGAACGATCATGTTTTGCGAGGCGCAGGCCTTTGCCATTTCTGAAAACCATCCGGAAAAGAACGTGGCCAACCTGACGGCCACCATGATGGTGGTCACCGGAAGGGATGACGTTAAATAATTGGCTAATCAGTCACTGCCTGCATTCGCTTCCTGACGAATTGTATTGCGTCGTCATAGTTCTCCGCCACAAAATGCGCACCGGCATCTCTCAGTTTTTTATGATGTCCAGGTTGTATGTGGCTAGCAGCAGTCAGGCCCATCACCGTCATACCGGCAGTTATGCCTGCTTGTACACCGCTGGCACTATCTTCGATTACAATACATTTTTCCGCTTTTACCCCAAGCCTTTCAGCCGCGAGCAAAAAAACATCCGGAGCTGGCTTGCCACGCTCAACCATCGAAACACTGAACACGTTTCCGGCAAACACAGATTTGAGGTCAAGAACCTCGAGGCATAGCTCCAATCGATCCAAGGATGAGGATGATGCAATGGCAAATGGCATAGATCTGAACGCATCAAGAAATTCTGCGACTCCGGTTACCGGCTGCAATTCATTACGGAAACACCCAAGGGTGCGCGCCTGAAAGTGATCAGCGAAATTTTCCGGCAGTGGTTTTCCGGTAACCTGAGAAATTGTGCTGAGTACGTCCTCAAACCGTTTGCCCATGTAGACACGATAGGAATCTTCCAATCTCGTCGGAACACCCAGTTCTGTAACTATCTCGGCCAGGACTTTGTTGGCAAGAAATTCGCTGTCCGCGATCACCCCGTCGAAATCAAAGATAATGGCTTCAAGTTCGGGCATTCCTGATGGCCTCGATGTTCTTTCGGTAAGCCTCTTGCGTTCCGCCTTTGAATACAGCTGAACCCGCAACAAGCACATCCGCACCGGCATCGACTACTGATGGCGCGGTATCCTGATCCACGCCTCCGTCAATTTCTATATGAATGGGTCGATCACCAATTAGCGCCTTGACGCGCCTGGTTTTCTCTACGACTTCGGGAATGAACTTTTGGCCACCAAACCCTGGATTGACGCTCATCAGGCAAACCAGATCTATGCGATCCAGAACATGTTCAATTGTGTTTACCGGTGTATGCGGGTTCAATGCGACACCGGCTTTGAGCCCGAGATCACGTACCGCCTGCAACGACCGATCAAGATGTTTGGTTGCCCCCACATGAACGGTTAAAATCTCACACCCGGCAGCTGCAAACTCACTCAAATAGATGTCGACCGGTTCAATCATAAGGTGACAATCAAATATCTTGTCCGTTCGGCTGCGTATGGCCTTGATGACGGGAGCGCCGAAGGTGATGTTAGGCACGAAATGGCCGTCCATCACATCCAGATGGATCCAGTCCGCACCTGCCGCAACAACGGCCTCTACCTCATCTCCCAATTTGGAGAAATCCGATGCCAGCACGGAAGGTGCAATGATGATTTCGGAACCCATCTTGTTGTCTCCGGTGATTTTGATTCCTGCAATAGAACAACTGTCACAAAAAGTCTCGCCCACTCGGGAATTTCCTGTTAATTCGCTGTAAAACAACTCATGGAGAAGACTATGGACAAGGCATTGTTTGAAAAAGGATTGGAAAAGCGCAAAGGCACCCTGGGCGCGGAATATGTCGACAGGAACCTGGCAGCCGCTGATGATTTCAATCGTCCGTTCCAGGAAGCCATGACCGAGTGGTGCTGGGGATTTGGTTGGGGCGACGAAACTCTTGATATGAAAACCCGTTCTATGTTGAACCTCTCAATGATCGGTGCCCTCGGCAAGATGGAAGAGTGGGAACTTCACTGTAAGGGCGCATTGAACAACGGTGTTACCAAGGAAGAAATCCGGGCCATCATTCATGTAGTGGGAATTTATTGTGGCGTACCGCAAGCCATTCAGTGTTTCAAGGTCGCCCGGCGTGTCCTTGAAGAAGCCGGGGAGCTCTAGACTGCATTCAGTGTGAGGAGCTGATAACTGGCAACCACTTCCTCATCCTGATTGAGTATTTCGACATCCCAGCGCACGGCACCAAACGCTTCAGAGCGAGGCTTTTTCTCAGCAACAGTAAGGGTAACACGAATGCTCTCACCAGGTGTCACAGGCTTGGTGAAGCGCAGATTATCCAACCCGTAATTTGCAAGGACCGGGCCTGGATCGGGATCAACGAAAAGGCCGGCAGCAAAAGACAATAGCAGATAACCGTGGGCTACGCGCCCGGGGAAGAACGGGTTTGCTTTCGCAGCTTCCTCATCCATGTGCGCATAAAACGTATCACCGGTGAAAGTAGCGAAGTGTTCCACGTCCTCCAAAGTAACTGTTCTGGAGCCGGTAACAAGCTTTTCGCCAGTTTCCAGCTCATTGAACGTCTTGCGAAAAGGATGCACGTTTTCTGTCATGGGGCAGTTCCCTAAATTGAGTCGAAATCCAGAACCAGTTTTTCACTTTTCGGACGCGTCTGGCAAGCAAGCACAAATCCTGCTTCCAGTTCCCAATCATCAAGAGAAAAATTCTTGTCCATTTCAGCAGCCCCTTCCACGACTTTACACCGGCAGGTTGCGCACATTCCACCAGCACAGGAAAACGGCAAGTCATGACCCGATTTTTCCGCAGCCTTTAATATTGTGTCCGCTTCATCAGTAAGCTGGAATTTTCGCGTAATCCCATCCAAGACAACCTCCACACTCACCCCGTCCTGAATTGCCTCCCTGACGGCATTTGAAATAATTGCGGGTTTTTCTTCCCCCGGCACTTCAAACAGTTCAGTATGAATTCTTGCAGGCTCTATTCCAAAGCCCTTGAAATGAGTTTCCAATTCCAACGTCATTTCCGATGGCCCGCAGAGATATATGCCGTCCGAATTGCTCGGATCAATAATACCTTTTTCAGCCATCTCCGCGATTTTTGCCAAATCAATACGCCCATGAAACAGATCCACATCCTGTTCCTCGCGACTGAGCACATGGTACATGTGAAACCGCTCTAAAAACCGATCTTTCAAGTCTTCCAGAGCCTCGCGAAACATGATCGAGGAAGTAACTTTGTTCCCGTAGACAAGCGTTACGGAACTGTCCGATTCCGAGGTTAAAATTGACTGTGCAATCGACAACATCGGGGTGATTCCCGAACCGGCTGCGATCAGCAAAAGGTTTCGTTTGCTGTTTCCGTTGGGTGTGCAGGTGAAGCGACCCTGCGGCGCCATTACCTGGAGGTGATCGCCTGCTTTCAGTTCCTGTGCGAATGAAGAAAACCTACCGTTTTCTACTCTCTTGATGCCGACTTTCAATCCACCACCTGCCGCAGAACATATCGAGTAAGACCGCCTGATATCCTCGCCATTTATCGAGGCGCGCAAGGTCAGATATTGTCCGGGTAAGAAACTGAATGCGTCCTCAAGGCCCTCGTTCACATCAAATCCGATAGATATTGCATCTTCGGTAAGCTGTTCGACACAATTGATGGTCAGTTCATGAAATTGCATGGGCGTTGTTCAGATACACTTGAAATAATCAAAAGGCTCTTTGCAGGCCTGGCACTGGTAAAGTGCCTTACATGCGGTTGAGCCGAACTCGGACAGTTTTTTCGTATCAGTGGAATTGCACTGGGGGCACTGCACCTGTGTCTCGCCAAACAGGGACCGTACCGAACCGGAGGCCTCCTCTGGAGGAGCAATTCCGTATTCTTTCAGCTTCTTGCGTCCTTCAGGCGTAATCCATTCAGTTGTCCAGGAAGGTGACATTACCCGGCGAATTTCCGGCTCAAATCCTGCGTTCAACAGAGATGTTTCAACTGCCAGCTCTATCGCCAGGACCGCCGGGCAACCGGAGTAAGTGGGTGTAACCTCAGCAATTGCGCGGCGCCCCTCAACTTTCACACTTCGCAATATTCCAAGATCTTCAACCGTAACAACTGGGATTTCCGGATCAGGCACGCAACGGGCCGCATCCCAGGCTTTTTTGCTGAGGGCCATGTTATGAACGGGTGCTACTACCATGTCATGCCCGGATAGGTTCTTTGCATATACTGGAGATCAGCCAGCAGAAAACCCATTTCCTCTCCGTGCTGACCACTGCGCCCACCAAACCGGGGCCAGTAATCCTGCGGCACTTCAAGCATTGCTGCACGAAACACTTTTTCAACCTGCAATTGCCATCGCGCTTCGAGTTTGGATGGGTCGCACACGGCACGATCGGCAATCACCGCATGGACGATTTCGTCCATTGCAAACATTTCATCCGTATAGCGATGCAACTGTGTAACTGCTTCCTGCATTCGCCGATGGCTTTCTTCAGTTCCATCGCCCAGACGTATGATCCATTCCGAGGTATGGCGAACATGATAGGCAATTTCCTTGCTCGCTTTTCCGGCGATGCCTGCGAGCACCGGATCGCTTGACGTCACCACCTCCTGCCAAAACAATTCCATAAACGTCGCGAAATAAAACTGCTTCAGCATAGTGTGAGCAAAGTCACCGTTTGGTTGTTCAACCAGAAGCAGGTTTTTGTATTCGCCCTCCAGGCGCAAATAGGCCAGCGCGTCTTCATCGCGCCCGTTGCCCTCCAGTTCCCCCGCATAGGTGTAGAGATTGCGAGCCTGTCCAATCAGGTCCAGCGCCATGTTTGGCATGGACAGATCTTCCTCAAGCATTGGTGCGTGACCGCACCACTGCGACAGGCGGTGGCCGAGTATCAGATGGTCATCTGCAAGTCGTAGCAGAAACTCGAAAAGCGCCTTCCGGTTCGCCATCACATATGCCCCACTTCATCAGGAATATCGTAGAAAGTCGGATGGCGGTAAATCTTGTCTGTCGAAGGTTCGAACAATTCGTCCTTGTCAGCGGGATCAGAGGCTACAATATCACGGGATCGAACTACCCAAACAGAGAGGCCTTCTCCACGTCGGGTATAGACGTCCCGCGCCGCTTGCAGCGCCATGACTTCATCGCCAGCATGAACCGAGCCTACATGCTTATGGGACAGTCCGTTTCGCGGCCTGATGAACACTTCCCAAACGGGTATTTCCTGGTTCATTGTTTGCGCTCCCTATTCAGCTGCCAGCCTTGCTGCCTTACGCTTTTCTGCATGGGCAAGGGCCGCTTCACGTACCCAGGCGCCGTCCTCCCATGCTTTTCTACGCGCTGCCAGCCTTTCACGGTTCATCACACCACCGCCCTTCACCACGCGCCAGAACTCGTCCCAATCGATTGGGCCAAAGTCCCAGTGTCCACGCTCTTCATTCCACTTCAGATCTGGATCCGGCATTTTCAACCCAATTAGATCAGCTTGCGGAACGGTTGCATCGACAAACTTCTGGCGCAGCTCGTCATTGGTAAACCGCTTGATTTTCCACGCCATGTTCTGGTCACCGTGCTGGCTATCAGAATCATGAGGACCGAACATCATCAGAGCAGGCCACCACCAGCGGTTCAGTGCCTCCTGCGCCATTTCCCGCTGGGCCTGTGTTCCATTAGCAAGCGTCATGACAATCTCATAGCCTTGACGCTGATGAAAACTCTCCTCCTTACAGACGCGAACCATGGCCCTTGCATAAGGGCCGTAAGAGCATCGGCACAGGGGAATCTGATTCATGATGGCCGCACCATCGACAAGCCAACCAATCATGCCGATATCGGCCCAGGTAGGAGTCGGGTAATTGAAGATCGAAGAATATTTTGCCTTGCCAGACAAAAGTTCTTCGGTCATTTGCTCCCGGCTCACACCCAATGTCTCTGCGGCTGCATAAAGATACAAACCATGTCCGCCCTCGTCCTGTACCTTGGCCAGCAAAGCTGCCTTGCGCCGCAGGGTTGGCGCACGCGTAATCCAATTACCTTCCGGTAACATGCCAACAATTTCGGAATGGGCATGCTGCCCGATCTGGCGAATGAGCGTTCTGCGATATCCTGTCGGCATCGCATCATTGGGCTCAATTTTTTCTTCACGATCAATTCGATCCTGAAAACGGGCCAGAAAGTCTGCATCTTCCTCGCTCTTGCCGTCTACGCCAATCAAACCTTGAGAATACATATCCGTGTCTCCTGATCGAATCCATTATATGTTACAAAAATATTAAATTCAATGAATTTTTGTAACATATAATGGATTCGATCAGGCGGGAAAGCGTTTACTGAACATAGCATTGGCAGGCGGCAGAGTTTTGCCGCGTCCTGCCAGGCAATCGTCCAGATAGGTTTCACTGGGAACCGACAACACCCTGTATAACGTACCAGCCATTTGTCGCGCATCTTCACCGTACCAGGGCTCAGGCTTCAGATTGAGCGGCAAATCAACATCTTGCAGAACCACCCGGCGCCACTCATGAACAAGCAAAATACGAATGGCCAAAGCTGCCGCCGGCTCAAATGAATTTCCGTTATTCGCTGCATCAAGCACCGGCGAAAATTTTTCAGACAGGGAACGGTATTTCTGGTTGAGTTCTTCCATCGGCCAGGTACGAGCGACAAATTCGCGAACGGAGCCGGAAATCAGGTTGCGGGCTTCCATAACCGCCAGTGCATCCACGGGAGAATTCTTTTCCGTTCCGGTTGTATTGGGACGGATATACAGATCAGGTATTGGCGAACCATAACCAAGCTGCCGCATCTCGCGACGAAAACCGGCCCTGGTTTTATGACTTTGCTCGTTGCGTAACACCAACTCAAACGTTTCATCCCAGGCATTCGGACCGGCTGCGTAAATCCGCGCTGATGCGGATTCGAAAAGCTCGCGGCCTGCTGCATCCAATGAATAGAAACTCAACCGCCCTTCCCTGTGGCGTTGTACCCAACCATCACCGGCCAGGCGCGACATCGCAGTGCGAACCGCGTTTTCTTCAATCTCCAGCAGCCCGAGAATGTCCTGCAGTGAGGATAGACTGATAATACCGCCTCGCGGCATCACGGCATCGCCGAATACGGTTACAATGATCGACCAGACACGAAGTCTGCCGCCATTGTGTAAATCACGCACCAAGTTGGCAACCAGTGTGTTGTTATCGCTCAACCGAACAAGTCCCGACAATTGCATTCAAATGATTGCCTGTTGAATCATGCAGGCAACGCAACATTGAACGTTACGGCACAATTATCAATACCCGTTATGGGAAAAAGCTTCACGCCAGCCAAGGCCGGATTCAACCGTGTTTTCAGGTGCATATTCACATCCAAAATAACCGCGGTAACCCAAGGCCACCAAACGGTTCAGCAATGTGGAATAACGGATAGTTCCGTCACAAGGCTCGGATCTTTCTGGAAACGAAGATATCTGGATATGCCCGATATCCCCAGACATTTCATTGAACCGGCTTTCAAGATCGCTGGTTTCGTGGCGCATGTGGAAACAGTCAAACATCATCTTTAGGCGTGGATGCGACAATATCCGGAGAACCTGGCGCGCCTGATCTGAACTGTTCAAAAAATATCCTGGTATGCCCGCTTGCGAAATCGGTTCGATAAGGATGGTCTTGTCAGTGCTTTCCAAGGCGTGAGACAGGTTAGCCAGATATGAATCCATCGCATCCGACCCCGATGCCATGCCAGCAACGACATGAATGGCTCCGGCTCCCAGTTGATCGGCTACCCTTGTTGCTGCGTCAATATCGGTTCTGGCCTGTAACTCCTGACCCGGAACAGCCGCATTGCCTGCGGTCGGTCCCATCGCGGTATTCAAGCAGACGACCGCAAGTCGGTATTCCTGAAGTTTATCCGAAACCTCGATCAGATCGGCTGACTGTGCCTCATCGTGAAATTCAACGGCATTAAATCCGTGTGCGCCTGCCTTCTCAATCCGTTGGGCAAATGGCAATTCACGCCACAAAAATCCAGTATTCGCAGAAAATCTAAACCGGGACACCTCTCAAACCGTTTTGTGATAATGGCGTTCCGGCCGACTTCTAGCCTGTAATACCCGGCAATCTCAACCCATGTTCATTTGCACAATCAACAGCGATTTCATAACCCGCATCTGCATGCCGCATGACACCGGTCGCCGGATCATTCCACAAGACGCGTTGCAAACGTCGGTCGGCATCTTCGGTACCATCACAGCAGATAACCATGCCAGAATGCTGGGAAAACCCCATGCCAACTCCACCGCCATGGTGAAGTGAAACCCAGGTAGCTCCGGACGCAGTGTTCAACAATGCGTTGAGGAGTGGCCAGTCCGAAACGGCATCTGATCCATCTTTCATGGATTCCGTTTCCCGGTTCGGAGAAGCAACTGAGCCCGAATCCAGATGATCACGGCCAATTACCACTGGTGCGGACAATTCACCGTCGCGAACCATTTTGTTGAAGGCTAGGCCCAACTTGTGACGAACTCCCAGGCCAACCCAACAAATCCGCGCCGGCAGGCCTTGAAACGAAATTCGCTCCCGAGCCATATCGAGCCAGTTGTGCAGATGGGCATCGTCCACCAATTCCTTCACTTTGGCATCGGTTTTGTAAATGTCTTCTGGATCACCTGACAACGCACACCAACGGAATGGTCCTATTCCACGACAGAAAAGCGGCCGTATGTAAGCGGGAACAAAACCCGGAAACGCAAACGCATTTTCAAACCCCTCTTCCCTGGCCACCTGTCTGATGTTGTTGCCATAGTCCAGTGTTGGCACGCCCATGTTCCAGAATTCCACCATCGCTTCCACATGATTTTTCATTGAAGCACGGGCGGCCTTCTCAACCGCTTTCGGATCACTTTCCTGTTTTTCACGCCACTCAGCAACACTCCAGTCTTGCGGCAGATAGCCATGGATCGGGTCGTGCGCTGATGTCTGGTCCGTCACAATATCGGGCTTTACCCCCCGTTTCACCAGTTCTGCAAACAAATCTGCAGCATTGCCGATCAGTCCGACGGATTTAGCCTCGCCAGCAGCAGTCCACCGCTCAATCAACCCGAGCGCTTCATCGAGCGAATGTGTCTTTTCGTCGAGATAACGGGTTCGCAGACGAAAATCGGCGCGTGTTTCGTCACATTCAACAGCCAGGCAGCACGCACCCGCCATAACTGCAGCAAGAGGCTGTGCACCACCCATACCGCCCAGGCCGCCGGTCAGAATCCATTTTCCGGTGAGATCGCCGCCATAATGTTGGCGTCCTGCCTCCACAAAGGTTTCGTATGTGCCCTGAACAATCCCCTGCGTGCCGATGTAAATCCAGGAACCGGCGGTCATCTGCCCGTACATTGCCAGGCCTTTTTTATCGAGCTCGTTGAAATGATCCCAGTTCGCCCAATGCGGCACCAGATTGGAATTTGCAATCAGAACTCGCGGCGCATCCCTGTGCGTCTTGAAAACACCCACTGGCTTGCCGGACTGAACCAACATGGTTTCGTCTTCCTCCAGCGTCTTGAGTGCTGCAACCATCTTATCAAAATCTTCCCAGGTACGTGCCGCACGTCCAATGCCACCATAGACCACCAATTCATGAGGGTTTTCCGCTACATCCGGGTGCAGGTTGTTCATCAGCATTCGCATAGGCGCTTCAGTCAACCAGCTTTTGGCAGTAATTTCTGTACCCGTATCCGGGAAGACATCGCGGGTATTGTGACGTGGGTTTATCATTTTGATGCTTTCTGTTGAGATGCAATTTCAGGCAGATCCAGATCCAGGCACAATCCACCCGACTGAACCATGGCCGCAGCGGACTCGATGTCAGTCGCCATGTAACGATCGTCGTCCAAAGAAGGAACAACCACACGCAACCGTTCAAGAACGCTTTGAAGGCTATGGCTGGTTAGAAGTGGCGCACGAAACTCTATTCCCTGTGCAGCACACATCGCCTCAACGCCCAGAATGTTTGCCAGATTGGCGTTCATCCGTTCAAGCCTGCGTGCGGCATGGGCAGCCATACTCACATGGTCTTCCTGATTGGCTGAAGTCGGTGTGCTATCCGTCGTGCAAGGATTGGCAAGATGTTTGTTTTCACTCATCAGCGCTGCGGTTGTTACTTCGGCAATCATAAACCCGGAATTTAGCCCCGGCTCTGGTGTGAGAAATGGCGGCAAATCGAAACTCAAAGTCGGATCCACCATCAAAGCGACCCGCCTTTGGGCAATGGCACCGATTTCAGAGATTGCGACAGCAATTTGATCCGCAGCAAAGCCGACCGGTTCGGCATGAAAGTTCCCGCCGGAAACAATACGCCCTTCTTCAACAAGCACGAGCGGGTTATCGGTAACGGCATTGGCTTCCACTTCGAGTGTATTAGCGGCAAATCGCAACAGGTCCATCGCCGCACCGACAACTTGCGGCTGGCATCGGATGCAGTAGGGATCCTGAACACGCGTATCATCTTCACGATGGCTTTCGCGGATTTGCGATCCTTCCAGAAGTGCACGCTGAGCAGCGGCAAATTCGATCTGACCTTTATGTCCACGAAGCGTATGAATTGAACTGACCAGCGGAGCCGTTGAACCCATGATGGCGTCTGTTGACATCGCACCCGTAACCACTGCCGCCCTGAGGTTATCCCATGCTTTCCACAGCCCGGCCATCGAACAGGCAGTAGAGAATTGTGTACCGTTGATTAGCGCCAGTCCCTCTTTTGGCCCCAACGAAATAGGTTTAAGCCCGGCCTCCCGCAGAGCCTCTTCAGACGGCATTCGAACACCGCCCAATAGCGCTTCTCCCTCCCCGATAAGCGTCGCAGCCATATGCGCAAGCGGGGCCAGATCACCGGATGCTCCGACAGAGCCCTGGTTCGGAATCAACGGTGTGACCTGATGCGCAATCAAATCCTGTATCAATTCGATTGTCGTCCATTCCACACCACTGGCACCACGCCCCAGAGACAGCAGTTTCAACACCATCATGAGTCGGGTGGTCGCAACGTCCAATGCATCTCCCACACCGCAACAATGGGAGAGGATCAGGTTCCTCTGAAGGGTTGCAGTGTCCTGCGATGGAATCTTGACACTGGCAAGTTTTCCAAACCCGGTGTTCACACCATAAACAGCGTCATCAGCGAACGCGGCATCGCGTACCAGATTTGTTGCTGCTTCTACACCTGGTCTTGCCTCGTCCTTCAGCACTGCGGTACCGCCATCGCGCCAAAAAGACTCCAACTCGGTTAGTCTCGTACTACCGGGATCAAGCACTAACATCAGCCTGCCCTCCAAAATAGCGCTTGTGCAAGGCGTTAAATCCTATGCGGTAGGAAAGTTCGGCCGGATGTTCCACATCCCAAAGGCACAAGTCTGCTCTTTGTCCCACAGCGATCATACCGCGATCCTCAAGACCGAGGGCCTTTGCCGCATTTCGGGTTACACCTGCAAGAGTTTCTGCCGGTGTCATCCTGAACAGGGTGCAGGCCATGTTCATAGAAAGCAGAATAGAGGTAACCGGTGAGGAGCCCGGATTGCAATCAGTTGCCACACTCATTGCAACTTCATGTTTGCGGAACAAATCTATCGGCGGCATCTGTGTCTCACGCAGCGTATAAAATGCGCCAGGAAGAATAACCGCCACACTACCGGACTTTGCCATCGCTTTAACACCGGCTTCATCCACATACTCAAGATGGTCGGCAGACAACGCACCAAATTCCGCTGCCAGCTTCGCACCACCAAGGTTGGACAACTGTTCAGCGTGAAGTTTTACGGGTAGCCCCAACACCTGCGCCTTTTGGAATACCAGTCTCATTTCTTCCGGCGAGAAAGCAATACCTTCGCAAAAACCGTCTACAGCATCTGCAAGGCCCTCGGCATGCGCCGCTTCAAGCGCAGGTATACATACATCCCGGATGTAGCCCTCACGATCGCCGGCATGGGACTTAGGCAACGCGTGTGCACCCAGAAAGCTAGTTACAACATGAATTTTGCGTTCATTTGCGATCTGCCGGGCAACACGCAACATCTTGAGTTCGGTCTCCAGATCCAGCCCGTATCCGGATTTTATCTCAAGCGTTGTAATCCCTTCACGTATCATTGCATCGACGCGGCCAAGGGCGCCGCGCAACAATTCTGATTCACTTGCGACACGAGTCGCAGAAACAGTTGAAACGATACCACCCCCGGCACGGGCCACTTCTTCATAAGAAGCGCCTTCAAGACGCATTTCGAATTCCCGGGCGCGGTTTCCACCGAATACCACATGAGTGTGACAGTCGATGAGGCCAGGTGTCATCAGCCGCCCGCCGCAATCAGTTACATTTGATTGGCTGAATTGCCGTGGCAATTCGGATGCGGGCCCGACCCATACGATCACACCATTCTCAACTGCCAATGCGGCATCGGAAATCAAACCGTACGCGTTAACGCTGGGCACCGTCGCCAAATTCAAATTGGTAAAAAGCATTGTGAATGGGTTTGCCAAAATTCTAACTGCCTGATAATATGTCTATACATAATAATCTTGTCAAGAGGAACCTGCCGTGACGCAACTGTTTGCAAAAACCGCTCTTCTCAGTGATGGCTGGGCTGAAAATGTCAGCATCGAAGTGCTGGCCGATGGGCGCATTGGAAGTGTCCTGAAGAACTCTGAATCCGAGCCCTCGTCAGAGAAAGTGGATATTCTTCTACCTGCACCCGTCAATGCTCACAGTCATGCGTTCCAACGCGCCATGGCTGGCCTCACCGAGAAAAGAGGGCCAGACGCAGGAGACAGTTTCTGGACATGGCGCAAGCTGATGTACCGTTTTCTGGATCAGCTTTCCCCAGATGACATCGAAGCAATTACCGCATTCGTACAGATGGAAATGCTGGAGGCTGGATACGCCACTAATGTGGAGTTTCATTACCTGCATCACCAGCCGGGAGGAGCAGCCTATGACAATCTGGCAGAAATGTCGGCACGTGTTGCAGCAGCTACACAGACAACAGGCATTGGCCTTACCTTGCTGCCGGTCCATTATCAGTACGGCGGATGCGACAAACGTCAATTGGGGCCCGGCCAAATACGCTTCGGCAATGATATTGAGCGTTTTACAGAATTGTTTGAAGGTGCAACTCAAAGCGTTTCAGCGCTTCACGATGATTGCGGCATGGGGTTGGCACCCCACAGTTTACGAGCCGTTGGGCCTGAAGACCTCCCAACATTGAAAGAACTGGCAGCCGACAATCCGTTTCATATGCATTTGGCCGAGCAGGTTCCCGAAGTCGCTGAAATCCAGGACGCCTGGGGTGCTCGACCGGTGGAATGGTTTCTTGATAATTTCGCTGTGGACGGCAAGTGTTGCCTCATTCATTGCACACAGATGGAACCGCATGAAACCGAAATGCTCGCCCGCTCTGGCGCAATTGCAGGCCTATGCCCTATCACCGAGTCCAGTCTGGGAGACGGTATTTTCGATGGTGTACGATGGTTCGAAAACAATGGCGCGATCTCCATCGGTTCAGACTCCAACATCCGCATATCGCTCTCAGAAGAACTCCGTACTCTCGACTATTCGCAAAGGTTGCGCGACCGCTCCCGGGCAGCGCTAGCCTCACCGGACAAGTCCACCGGGCGCAGATTGTTCGACGCCATGCTGGAAGGGGGTGCACGTGCTGCCGGACGGAATACCAGTGCCATTCAATCCGGCATGTGGGCCGATCTCATGACCCTTGACGGTAATGCAGTCGACCTCACCGGACGACAGGGCGATATGATTCTCGACTGCTATATTTTTGCCGGTGACGATTCTTTGGTTACAAATGTCTGGTCGGCTGGCCGACACCTGGTCCGTAACGGAGCACACGTAGATCGCAATGAAATTGTCAAACAGTACCTGAAATCCATGGCAAGGCTGGAGGACCTTTTATGACATCCGACAGTATCAACACCTGGCAGGACATCCAACTGGAAGTCTTGAACCGGATTCGCGCCAGAGAATGGAAACCTGGTGAATTCATTCCAAACGAATCAGAACTTGCAGCGGAGTTCGGTTGTGCCCGTGCAACCGTTAATCGGGCATTGCAGGCTGTGGCAGAATCCGGCCTGATCGATCGCAGGCGAAAAGCGGGAACCCGTGTTGCCATGCACCCGGAGCGAAAGGCGGTTTTTAGCATTCCCATCATCCGCAAGGAAGTCGAGGCCCAGGGCAAAAGCTACTCCCACCAGTTGCTTCATTCTTCGGTGAGGCTACCTCCCGCGAGCACGGCCAACAAGCTGAAGCTGGGACCGGACACACCGGCGCTTGAATTACACACGCTGCACCTTGCAGGTGACGAGCCGTTTTCTTACGAAGAGCGCTGGATCAATCTCTCATTCCTGCCTCAGGCGGAGAATACTGACTTCTCGGAAATCAGTGCAAATGAGTGGCTGATCACAAACGCACCCTTTACCCATGGAACCCTTACTTTTCTTGCAACAAGTGCATCCGCAAAACAGGCAAGAATTCTTCAAGTCGAACATCAAACCGCTATCTTTGCTGCAGAACGCGCCACATGGCACCATGCACAGAGCATCACTTTCGTAAAGCTTCTGTACCAGCCAGGATACAGGCTCCAGACTGAAATTTGAGCGATAAATTTTTACGCCCTGCTTTTCATTCTCAGTCCAGTGGGATCAAACACAGCTCCACATTTGACAGTGCCGGAAGCCATTTCTCCGGCAATATTGATTTCTACTCTCGCATTTTCAGTTCGAACCTGTGGAGATTGCACATCGGCGAGGACGACAGGAGCACCTACCCGAAATCCGAAAGCTGCCAACGTAGATTTTCCAACGATTTCACCTTCAGACAGAATGGGTTCGTTGCCTAGAGGAACAGCCTGTTTGTTATCCAGCACAATCGATACGATCCGACATTCAGATCCAACCTCCAGGCGAGACTGTAACGCGGATTTGCCGGTAAATTCCTTGCTCATGTCGACAGCAAACATCAGGCCCGCCTCCACAGGCGAGATGTCCGTATCCAACTCATGGCCATAGGCAAGAAACTGTTTTTCCACCCGCATCGCCGTCTGGGCGAAAAGTCCAGCCGGTTTCGCCCCGCTTTCCTGCAATGCCGCATAGATTTTCTCTGCGTTTTCTGCCCGGCAGGTAATTTCCCAACCTGCTTCTCCAACATAGGAAAGGCGGGCGGCACGAACATGACAGCCAGCGATCTCAGCCTCCCCCGCCCTGAAATAACCCAGCTGATTAAGCTCCCTAGCCCCAATCGTATCAGCAATATCTGCTGATCGCGGCCCCATCAGACCAATCACCGCATAGTCCATGGTTGAATCGACCAGGGATACTCTTTCTCCGTCCGCTAGGTTTCGGCTGAGCCACGCGAGATCGCGCTTAATCGCAGTCGTCCCTACAAACAGCCGGTAATGATCTTCAGAAATTCTGATTGCAGTCAAATCGCTCTCAAAACCGCCGCGCTGATTGAGCATCGCAGTGTAAATCACCTGACCCGGCTGACGGTCCATTTGATTTGCACATATACGGTTGAGAAAAGAACCGGCATCTGCCCCGGTGACCTCGATCTTGCCAAAAGTAGACTGATCAAAAATTGCAGCGGAAGTATTTGCCTGCATAACTTCGCGACCGATTGCATCGTGCCAATCCGGCCGTCCAAAGGTGAGAACCGGCTCATTGCATTTGCCGAAATACAATGGCCGTTCCCAGGCGCCGAATTGGCCAAAATGGGCGTTCTCGCGCTTCCAGATACTATCCAGCGGGGTTTGCCTGAGGCTTCTTGACCCGGCCCATTGCCGACCGGGGAATGTAATCTCATAGTGTTTACCCAACACCTCCGGCACTCTTGCTGTAAGGGCCTCGACAGAATTGAATTCCGGCGCAAACCGCTTGGGATCTGCCTCATGCAAGTCCGTGGGCGTATGGCCATGCTGGATGCAATGAGCAAGTGCCATACCCGCCCCGCCCCCGGTCGCGACACCCACCGAATTCATCCCACAGCCAAGAAACAACCCACGGGTTTCCGCAGTTTCGCCCAACAGAAAAGATCCATCAGGTGTGAAACTTTCCGGTCCATTCAACAGCATTTTGACTTCTGCATGTTCAAGCAACGGCAAACGATGAAGTGCGTTTAGCATCATGGGCTCAAAATGATCCCAATCTTCCCCGAGCAGTTGAAAGGAAAAATCCGGCCCCAGCGTTTCCGGCGAAATTGGTTTGCCTTCAGGCTCAAAGCAACCCACCAGCAATCCGCCGTTGTCGTCGCGAATGTACAGGTGATTGTCATGATCCGAGAGTGTCGGCAGGTTTCTGGAAATTCCGTCTACCGGTTTGGTCAGAAGGTAAAAATGCTCACACGGCCAAACAGGCACTTCTGCGCCTGCCATGGCTGCTGTTTGCCGGCTCCATAACCCGCAACATATTGCTACCGCGTCGCACGAAATCTCACCCTTGTCTGTAACCACACCGGTAACACGGTTGTCTCTGGTGCGAATTCCTGTAACAGCGGTATTTTCAAATATTGCCGCGCCGGCAGCTTTGGCTCCTTTAACAAGTGCAGCACACAAGTCCGATGGGCTTACTCGGCCATCGTCGGGAGACCACACTGCCCCGGTAACATCGTCGGCATTCATGAACGGCCAGCGCTCCAGGGCTTCACCGGGGGTGATCGTTTCTGCACGCACCCCAAACAAACGTGCAAGCGCTTCCTGCCGTTTAATGTGGACCATCCGATCCGCATTTGTGGCAATGGATAGAGAACCTTTGTTGATCCACCCTGTCTGCTGTCCGGTCTCTTCCTCTAGCTGTGAATAAAGGGCTATGGAATAGCGGATCAGATCGGTAAGGTTCCGGGTCGAACGAAGAGCCCTTACCTGGGCAGCGGAATGCCAAGTCGTGCCGGATGTCAGTTGATTACGCTCCAGAAGTACCGCGTCACTCACGCCGGATTTGGCAAGATGGTACAACGTAGAACAACCCATGACACCTCCGCCGATGACAACCACTGAAGCATGAGAGGGAACGGAAGCGGGCATCGAGAAATCCAAAGATTACATTTGTAGGCGAATGGTGTTGCCAAGTATCGTTACATATGTTTCACTACGGGTTCAATAGTGAAACGAACGTAAAAATGTCCTATCCCGAGACCGGCATCTTGGATCAAGTCAGCAGGAATTTCGCGGATCTCAGCCCGCAGCTACAACTTGCTGCCCGTTTCGTCATGGACAATCCACAGGAAGTGGCCACGCATTCGTTACGCCATATCGCCAAACAGAGTGGCCTGTCACCACCGACCTTCTCACGGCTTGCCCGGGCCATCGGTTTTGAAGAATACGAGATGCTGCGCGACGGATGCCGCAACCAGCTCAAGCAACGACAGGTTTCCCTGGCGCAAAGGGCTAATCTGCTGCAAAGTTCTGGCGACGAACTCTCCGCTACCACGAGGGGCTCCTTCGCAGCCAAACATGCGCGTGTGGCAGTCGGCAACATCCAGGCTTTGATCGATTCTATTGACACTGAGCAATTGGCAGATGCCACAGATTTGCTGGCAGACGCTGACCGTGTCGTGCTTCTGGGCGCCCAGAGCAGTCTGGCACTTGCAAACTACATGAAACACATTGCCGCCATGGCTTCTCCGAGATGGCAGGTTGCTGACCAGACAAGCTTGCCCGCTATAGCCGACCTCACCGATGGCGCAGAAAACACAGCCGTCATCACCATGTCCGTGACACCCTATTTGAACCGAACAATACAAGTCACCGAACAGGCGGCTGGCACAGGCGCAACTGTTATCGCAATCACCGACGACATTCGTTCGCCGCTGTTAAAATACGCCGACCACCGCTTCATCGTGCCCACCGACAGCATGCAGTTTTTTCCTTCGCATGTCGCGATATTGACATTGCTGGAAATAATGATTGGGATGGTGGTTCGACGGATTGGGGAAGACGCCAACAACCGAATCGATAGCGTGGAAAAATTGGGTCACGCTATTGGAGACTATTTCGAATAGTCGAAATCAGAGCCCCTTCGGAAATAGCCGAAAGGTACAGGTTCTAAATTGAGTAAAACAGGAGGATACGATGCTCAGAAAATTGATACATACAAGTCTGGCCACAATGACGGCCATCGGAGTAACAGTCGCATCGGCACAGGCTGCATGCACCAATGACGTCTGGAAGAAAGTCATGGAGCGGGGCAAGGTGATTGTGGGCGTTAAGGCCGATTACAAGCCATGGGGTTATCGCGATGCCAGCGGTGCAATAGTGGGTATGGAAATTGACATTGCACAGGCGATGGCGGATGCCATGGGCGTTGAACTAGAAACCGTCGCTGTCCAGTCTTCCAACCGCATGCAATTCCTCGAACAAGGGAAGACGGACATGTTCATCGCAACCATTTCTGACCGCGCTGATCGCCGCAAGATTGTCGGCATCACCTCACCCCCATACTATACTTCCGGTACCAACATCATGGCACCGAAAGCACTCAGCTTCAAAGCCTGGGAAGATCTGCGCGGAAAGCCGGTTTGCGGTAAACAGGGCGCATTCTACAATCAGGTTGTGACTGAGCGTTATGGCGTCAACATCGTAGCCTTTACCGGCAATGCGGAAGCAAAACAGGCACTGCGCGACAAAAAATGCGTGGCCTGGGTCTACGACGACTCTTCAATCGGCTCAGATCTTTCTTCCGGCGAGTATGAAGAGTTCGAAATGCCATTGAACTCCGAAGACGATAACCCTTGGGGTCTGGCCGTGCCGATTGCGGAACGCGATTGCGTATTCGGAAACTTCATGTCCGGCCTTATTTTCAACATGCACCAGAACGGAACTCTTATTGAGCTTGAGAAAAAATGGGGCATCAAAGCCACCGAGTATCTTGTGAAACAGAACGCTCAGTATTCAGACTGGTTGCAGGAGTAATTCAGTCTGAAATCCAAGATCAAGGCAGGGAACCGTTCCCTGCCTTCGCAACGATTTGGGGAGGGGATTTAATGCTTGAGGCATTCACGGAGTTTTTCAGGCAGATTGCAGAAAATTATCCGCGTTGGAACTTCATCTTCTTTTATGAAGAACGGCAATGGCTGAGGATTATCAGCGGAATCAAATACACACTCATTCTGTCAGTGGCATGCGTGATCTTCTCGGTTATCATCGGAGTAGTCGGCGTGTGGCTCCAGGGTTCTTCGAACGCCTGGATACGCCGATCAGTTCAGGGGTACATCCAGTTTTTCCGCAACACTCCACCCTTTGTCCAATTGCTGTTCTTCTATTTTGCCCTCGGCCAGTTTACGCCGACCGTTGTCGGGCCCGACGGCTGGACTGAAATGCCCCTGATATCCAATGTCGGCTGGGCCATTATTTCTCTTTCCTTCTTTGCCGGCGCCTTCAATGTGGAAATTTTCCGTGCCGGTATCGAGGCTGTACCAGAATCCACTCAGGAAGCTGCAAGTTCTCTTGGTTTTACAAGATTGCAAACCTATTCCGAAGTCGTGTTACCACTGGCCTTCAGGGTTTCACTGCCGGCCCTCAACAACAATCTGGTCAACCTGGTCAAAACCACGACCCAGGCAATTGGCATCGCAGTACCAGAACTTCTGTACGAAAGTGTCGGCATATGGAATGACTTCCCGAGCGCCCAGTATACCACCATGCTGGTCTTGTTCATTACTTTTATCGTTCTCGTTGGTGTTCTTGTCTACGGCATGCACCGTTGGGAAAAAGCACTCAAGATACCGGGTTACGGGAGCTGATACATGACAGCAAGAAAAATTCCCGGAGTGAGCACAACATCGCAGACCGATTTGCCGGTTCTCAAACCATTTAAGGCCCGTGCTGCCGGCGAGGCAGACGATCTGCTGTTTTCGCGCTGGCTCATATCCATTCCACTTCCGGTTTGGTTGCTGCTTGCATTCGGCATGGTGCTATGGCCGCAATTTGCGTTTGCGGCCAACCATTACACATTCAGTGATGCCATGGCAGCACTGTTCAAATGGATTCCGTTCATTGTGCAGAGCGGGTTTTTGTTCAATATCCTGATTTCATTTTTCGCCATGGCAATTGGCACCGCAGCCGGTGTTGTTCTGGGCCTGATGCAGATATCACCGAATGGCCTCATTCGTATTCCGGCACAGATCATTACCCAGACGTTTCGAAACTCTCCATGGCTCGTGCTTTTGTTTATAGTCCTGCTGGCACTGCCTTATGAAATTGCAATTGGTGACTTTTACATCAGAATACCGGACTGGATGAAAGCCGTGTTCGGACTTTGCCTGCCTATCATGGCGAATATTTCCGAAATTGTACGCGGCGCAATCCAGTCAGTTCCTAGCGGACAATGGGAAGCTTCTGAATCTCTAGCATTCTCCCGTCATCAGACATTATGGCAAATCATTCTGCCGCAGTGCTTCAAGCGGATGATCCCGCCCTGGATGAACTGGTACGCGATTCTCACCATGGCGACGCCGTTATGTTCGCTTCTTGGTGTCGAGGAAATCATCACCCTGAGCCGGCAAGCCATCGAGGCAGAAAATAACCGGCCGGAGCTGCTGGTGCCGTTCTACGGTTTTGCCCTGCTGATATTCTTCGCCTATTGCTACCCGATTGCACGGGTCACAATCGCCCTTGAACGACGTTTCGCAGTGAAACTGTAGGAGACCCATGATGAACGCAGAAAACTGGACACCGGAAAAACCCATCGTTTCCCTGAATGATGTCCACAAGTCATTTGGAGATCTTGAAGTACTGAAAGGCGTCTCATTGGATGTGATGAAAGGCGAGGTCATTTGCATTATCGGCCCTTCCGGTTCTGGCAAATCCACCCTGATCCGATGCATCAACGCTCTCAACGATATTCAGGCCGGTTCCATAAAGGTTGAGGGGCAGGAAGTACACGATCCAAATCTCGACAAACTGGAGCTGCGCAAAAAAGTCGGCATGGTATTTCAACAATACAATCTGTTCCCGCACAAAACAGCTCTTGAAAACGTTATGATGGCCCCTGTCAAAGTACTCAAGCAGGACAAGGCCGATGTCGAACAACGTGCCCGTGCGTTGATTGCGAAGGTACGGCTCGAGGGCAAGGAGAATAGCTATCCGGGAGAATTGTCAGGCGGTCAGCAGCAACGTGTAGCCATTGCCCGTTCACTGGCAATGAACCCGGATGTCATGCTGTTTGACGAAGTTACTGCGGCACTTGACCCCAAAACAGTCAAGGAAGTGCCGCTTACTATCAAGGATTTGGCTGAGGAAGGAATGACCTGCATTCTGGTCACCCACGAAATGGGCTTTGCCCGCGAAGTTGCAGACCATATCTATTTTACAGATCGCGGCATCATTGTCGAACACGGCCCACCGGATACGTTTTTTGACAGTGCCAAAGACCCCAGAACCAAGGAATTTCTCAGTCAAATTCTTTGAGCAGGTTTTTCCGCAGTCTGTGTTACCCGATTGCAAGCATATAGAAGCAAATGCCTAATTGAGCAATTTCAGAGTTTCCGCATGCAATTCATCGGTTGCCGCAGCGATTACCTGCGGACCTGAATGTAACCCTAGCGGTCTCCCCTGCCAGTCTGTGATCACACCACCGGCCTGCTCCACAAGAGGAACAAGGGCCAGATAGTCAAACGGATAAAGGCTCGATTCAACTACCAGATCCACCCAACCCGCAGAAAGTTGCGCATAGGCATAGCAATCACCACCAAACCGGCGATAACGGGCATTTTCGGAAACTGCCTGGAATTTTTGATACTCTTCATCGTTAAAAAAATCCGGCGAGGAAGTGACAAGATTTGCGTTTTCAAGCCGCTTGCAGTCACTGGTTCGGCAGACGGTTCCGTTTAGCCGGGTTTTGCCCGTTCTGTCTGCCAACCATTTTTCATTAAGTGCCGACGCGCCTAACCCACCTGCCAATACTCCCTGCCCCGAAACAAAAGCTATTAAAGTGCCGAATAGCGGATTGCCGAACATGAAGCTTTTCGTCCCGTCGATCGGATCGATTACCCAGGTGCCTCTTGTGCCTTCCTGATATCCCTGCTCCTCGCCCAATATCCCGTCATCAGGAAATCGCTGCCTTAACAGATCACGAATGGCCTGCTTTGCCTGCTTGTCAGCCAGGGTTACTGGTGAATCGTCCTCCTTGATATCCACCGACACCGGCGAACGAAAGTATTGTTTCGTCACCCTTGCAGCAATATCCAGCCCGTCGTTTATGGTTTCACTTATTTCGGAAATTTCAACATTTGAGAAATTCATGATCAGCTTTTCACGCGCTCCATTTTCGGATCGTAGAACGGCACCAGACTTACATCGCAGGGTACACGGGTTGTGGCAACTTCGAGCTCATAGTCCCCTTGAAGCACATAGTCTAAATCGATGACTTCGGTGTTTCTGACATAACCAAATCCGATTGGTTTTCCGATTGTGTAACCAAACCCAGCACTCGAAAGCCAGCCAACCCGTTCTCCGTTGCGGTAGATTGTTTCCCGGCCATTCAGCACCAGTTCCGGGTCGCGGGCGGCAAAAAAAGAAAGAATTTTTTTGCAGCCACCAGCTGCTTGAGCCAGCACGGCTTCCCGTCCTTTGAAGTTGATATTTTTCTTGAGCTTCAACGCCCAACCCAATCCAGCTTCAAGTGGCGTGTGGTCCGGTCCAATGTCTGCACCCCAGGCACGATAGCCCTTTTCCAGCCTCGCGGATTCGATCGCCCTGTAACCTGCATTACAAAGCCCAAAGGATTTTCCGGCAATCATCAGCGCCTCATAAACTGTTGCCGCATATTCGACTGGCAAATGCAGTTCCCAGCCAAGTTCCCCGACATAAGTGACCCGAAGCGCGAGAACCGGACAACCGGCAATACCAATGGTCCTGGCGGATGCAAACTTGAAACCTTCATTCGAAACATCATCTCGCGTGACGGATTGAAGGATGGCCCGCGAATTCGGCCCCATCAGGGAAAGCACGGTGTTGGAAGAAGTGATGTCAAACAACTGGCAATTCATGGCATCGGGAATGTTTCGACTGATCCAATCGAAATCCCGGGTGGCAAAGCCGGTACCGCTGACGATATAGAATTCATCATCCTTTACCCGACAAACAGTCAGATCACACTCTATGCCTCCACGATCGTTAAGCATCTGCGTGTAGGTAAGCGAGCCCACTGGTTTATCCACATCATTGGCCGCAATCCAGTTCAGGACACCAAGGGCGCCCGGCCCTTTTATCGAAAATTTTGCAAACGATGTCTGGTCGATAAGAACCGCTTTCTCCCGGATTGCCCTGTGTTCGCGTCCAACCGCTTCAAACCAGTTCTGACGGCCAAAAGAATACCTGTCTTCGGGTAGTTCACCCCGGTTGCTGTCAGCAAACCAGTTTGGCCGCTCCCAACCAAGTTTCTCTCCGAAACAGGCACCCCGCGCAGCCAACTTGTCGTACAATGGAGATTTCCGGCACGGCCTGCCGGTGGTGTTTTCTTCATGGGGCCAAGCCATGGTGTAATGCTTCCCATAAGCTTCCATTGTTCGGGTCCGTACCCAATCTGTATCAAAATGAGGTCGCCCGAACCGGCGTATGTCAGCAGACCATAAATCGTAAGGCGGTTCACCGTTCTTCACCCACTCCGCCAACGCCATGCCAGCACCACCACCAGCCGCAATACCGAACGCATTAAAGCCGGCACCGACGAAAAAATTCTTCAGTTCCGGTGCCTCACCAACGATAAAGTTGCCGTCCGGTGTAAAACTCTCCGGGCCATTGGTAAGCGTCTTAATTCCGGCAGTTTGCAACGTTGGTACGCGACCGAGTGCCAACTCCATGATTTGTTCAAAATGGTCAAAATTGCTGTCAAGCAGAGTGTAGTGAAAACCATCCGGAATACCGTCAATAGCCCATGGTATGGGATTTGGTTCATAGCCACCCATTACCAGGCCACCTACTTCTTCCTTGTAATAGGTAAGTCGATCAGGATCCCGCAAAGTCGGAAGATTTGCAGTAACCCCCTCAATCTTCTCGGTCACCATATATTGGTGTTCCATAGAAACCAGAGGCACATTGACGCCGAACCTGGCGGCAAAATTTCGTGTCCATTGCCCTGCACAGCATACCACTCGCTCACATTCGATAGTGCCTGACGGTGTCACCACTCCCCTGATTTTACCTTTCTCGATGACCAGGTCCGTAACGGGTGTGTCTTCAAATACCTGTACCCCTGAGTTTCGGGCACCTTTCGCCAGAGCCTGCGTGATATCCGAAGGATTTGCCTGACCGTCCGTCGGCAGGAATGCTGCTCCAACCAGATCATCGATGTTCATCAACGGCCAGAGTTCCTTGGCCTCCAGTGGTGATAGCAGTTCCATTTCCAGGCCGAAGGAGTGGGCTGTCGTAGCCTGGCGTTTCACCTCCGTCCACCGTTCATCATTACACGCAAGGCGTAAACCGCCATTCATCTTCCACCCGGTTCCAAGCCCCGTCTCTTCTTCGATTGAGTTGTAAAGCTCGACCGAATAACCCAGCAACTGGGTGACGTTTGCATTTGAACGCAACTGGCCGACCAGTCCGGCAGCATGGAACGTTGTGCCCGATGTCAGTTTTTTGCGCTCAAGCAGTACCGTGTCTGTAAACCCCAGTTTAGCCAGATGAAAAGCTGTCGAGCAGCCAACAATGCCGCCCCCAATAACGACTGCCTGCGCTGTGTCCGGTAGGTTGGTCATGGAGTGTCGCCTCACCCCTGCAGGAACTCAGTGTACGAACGCTCAAACCTTTCAAGATTTTCAGCAGTGTACTGAGAATAATCGAAATCAAGTTCCGAGAACTTTTCCGAAACCATACTCCAGAGAATCTCGCGCAGAAGAGAAGCCGACTTCATTGCCTGATACCGACGCCATAGCTGGTCTTCGAGCGGTTTTTCAAAGTAGTTTTCAAGCAACCAGACTTCCTGCTCATGCGACAGTTCGTTATTGGAAGCAAGCCCTCCGAGATCAAACAGAGGTGAATTGAAACCGGCATAGTCCCAATCAATCAGCCATAGTCGGCTACCATCATCCAGAATATTGGCGGGTAATAAATCGTTGTGACCGAAGACGACATCAATTGCGCCAACGACGTTTTCAAGAACAGCAGCTTTATCAAGCAGTTTTTTCAACAAGCCGTCATCTTCAAAGCCAGCCGCTCGCAGGGTCTGACAATAGTCCCGAGCCACATGAAATACCCAGAACATAAGCACCGGGCCCTGCAGGTGTTTTGCAACCTCCTGATGACATGTCCGGATCAGAGGAAGGATACGTTCCAGATTTTCATGTATCTGAACATCTTCCGCGCAATAGGTTTTGCTTTCGATGAATTCAAGAACAAGAACACCCGGTTCATGATGAATGACGGCCGGGGACACGCCCGCCGCATGCGCTGCCCGGCTGGCAGCCAACTCGTTGAAACGCATGACCTGATGAATGACAATGTCATCGCCAATTCGCACCAGGTACTTCTTTCCCGCATCCTGAACCACGAAGTTTACATTGGTTATGCCGCCCTCGACCGGCTTCGGGTCTACTTCTGACGACCATATCTTCAAGCCTGCTACCCGCTTTGCCGGGTCCCCGCCCGATAGCAAATTCATCCAGTTCCCCCTAACTTTTCATCTTACCCATCAACCAGAAAATCGTCCTCAACAAGCTATCACCAGCAAAAATACCCTCTCGCATTAATGACAGAGTATTGGTTACCTGTCCGGCCAATGGCCGAATGACGGTGAACTTCTTTATCGTTTTGAGCACACTCTGGAGGCTTTGGACATCCCTGCAAGCAACATGACCCCATACCATTGATCCAAAGATACCCTCAAAACAAGCCGATATTCCAACAATATATCCTCAATTTCCAACAAATTCCAATATTTTTGTGAAATTCCCTTGATGGAAACAACACCTCGTTGGTAAGATTTTGCAGGACAAGTGTATGAGTACAGCAAATTGGGGGTTGCTGATCTAATGAATGATCCGCTCGGTAACGACAGTTTGAACTTCCGCGAACGTGAGATTCTGGACGAGATCCAGCACATGGGAGGAACCGCCCGGGTAAATTTTCTGGCGGAACGCCTGGGGGTTTCAGAGGAAACCATCCGCAGAAATCTCAAGACACTTGTTGCAAGTGGAAAAGTCCGCAAGGTTCATGGAGGTGTTCATCTCACTTCAGATCTTACTGAACCGCCATTTCATCGACGGATGAAACAGCATGCGGAAGCCAAGCGGGGAATAGCAAGCACACTGGCCGGATTAATCAAGGATGGTGAATCGATATTTCTGGATATCGGTTCAACCACTGCCTATGTGGCAAAGGCACTGCAGAATCACTCCAACCTCCTCATTGTGACAAATTCTGTCTACGTCGCTCAAACCCTGGCTACCCGAAACAACAACCGAATATTTCTCGCCGGCGGAGAACTGCGCAGCCATGACGGTGCAGCATTCGGCAGAGAAGCTATTGAGTTTGTTCGCAACTTCAATGTCGAGACGGCTGTTTTTTCTGTTGCGGCGATTAACAGCATTGCGGGCTTCATGCTCCAGGATCTCGCAGAAGCCGAATTAGCAGCAGTTGCAGCCAAACGGGCATTTCGACGTATTGTGGCCGCTACAAGCGCTAAGTTTGGGCAAACGGCCCCAATCAACTGGATCGGTGAGAGGACACCGGATCTTTTGGTTACCGATCGCAGACCGCCCACCGAACTGTCAGAGTATTTCGCCAATAATGGGGTGGAAGTTGTATTGCCCCGAACGGACTAGTTGCAATTCCATCTCAACCCCGACACCATTGAAGTTAGCTTTCCCGACTGTTTTGTTTCAACGGTTTTCAAGCTTGGCACTCGCAAACCTGTTCACCGCTGTGTGCAGTATTACCGTGAACACGGCCAGGACAATCAAGGCTGCAAACATCAAATCGGTTTTGGCCCGACCATTTGCCAACAGCATCAGGTAACCAAGCCCTTTTGAGGCGCCAACCCATTCTCCGATAATGGCACCTATTGGCGCGTAAACCGCTGCCAGCCTTAGTCCCGTTGCAAAGCCCGGTAGCGCGGCCGGAACTCTGATATGCCACATTATTCGCGCTGTGGATGCCCCCATAACCCGGGCAAGATGCAACCAGTCCACCGGAGTTCGCATCAACGCATCAAAGAATGAGGAGGTGACGGGAAAATATATAATAAGAAGCGCCATGGCCACTTTAGAGCCCAGCCCATAGCCAAACCAGAGCGTGAGAATAGGCGCAAGGGCAAACACCGGGATTGCCTGGCTGAATACCAGCATAGGTTTCACAAGCGCCCGCGCGATACGCGATGATGCCAATCCCACCGCAGAAAGGCCACCCAGAACAGCCCCGAGCACCAATCCAATCAGAACCTCGGCAATGGTTATCAATGCGTGTTCTGCCAAAAGTGCCCGGCTCTTCCAGATAGTTTCGGCGACCAGCATGGGACCGGGCAATATAAATCGTGGCAATTCCGTTGCCCAGACGACACCCTGCCAAATGGCAATCGCCAGAACTGTAGACGCAATGCCAGCCTTCCACCCACTCATGCCGCATTCCTCAGTTGGGTGAGTAACTGTGCCTGAACTTTGAGTACCTTCGGCGCATCAACAGGCCGCGGAACAGATCCGGGCGGCGGCGTTACAAAACGGACCTGAGCCTCGGTCATTACCAAAATAGTGTCACCCAGCCTTGCTGCTTCAGCAGGATCGTGGGTAACAAGCAAGACAGTTCTGCCTTCCAGAACCTCAGCCGTCAGTTCTTGCATCTGCGCCCGTGTCCGTGCATCGAGAGCTGAGAATGGTTCATCGAGCAATACAATCGGGCCGTCTTCCATAAGTGTTCGCGCAAGCGCAACGCGTTGTCGTTGACCGCCCGAAAGTTCGGAGGGCTTGCTGTTCTCACGTCCGGCTAGTCCGACCTGGTGAAGTACATTCTCCACGCGTGCAAAATCCGGAGTTTCGCCCCTCAGCCTGGCGCCCAACATCACGTTTTCCTGCACCGAAAGCCAGGGCATCAACAGATCGCTTTGTGCCATGAGAGCGACCTGGGCCTCCAGCGAACCAGTGCTGGCCCGGATCTCTCCATCAAATGATACAGCATCCCCAATTCCGGCAATAAGCTTGAGAATCGTAGATTTCCCAACCCCGCTTGGCCCGAGCAAACAGGTCCACTTTCCTGCTGCCACTTCAATTGACAGGCGTTCGAATACCGAAACACCGTCAAAAGCAGCACTGCCATCCAGATAAAGGGTTGGTGCCTCACTCACGGATTCAATCCCATGTCCCAGAATCCAACTTCGAGCCTGGTTGCCATGTCAAATCGTTTGCACAACAGAGGCCAGCGCGGGCTTTGTTGCGGACGATCACCCAGACGGCGAGCAACTGCATCATCAATAAGCTTGCCCACCGCTTCGCACAAACCCTGATAATCAGAACCGCCATAAGTCTTGATCCAGTCCACATATACCGACTGATCCGCGTCCGGCAGTAACCGGGCCCCAATCTCACCATATCCCATTACGCAGGGAGCAAGGGTTGCCATCAGGTCAAGAAAATCACCTGAGTGCCCTGCATCAAGAACGTATCGCGTGTAGGACAGGTTCTCTGCTCGCTCTTCAGTCTCAAAAAGCTCAGCTTCGGAAATACCCGCTTCCTCACAAATCTTGACGTGCAGCGCAATTTCCTCGTTGATTAGGGCATTGACTGTGTTGGCGCAAAGCCGCATCTCATCAACCGTTTCCGCCTTGGTAATTCCCAGTGCCCAAGCCCGTGAAAAGTGAATGAGAAAAACATAATCCTGTTTCAGGTAGTGAAGAAACGCGTTCCGCAGCAGGCTTCCGTCCGCCAAACCCTCTACAAATGCGTGTTCGGTATATCTGAGCCAATTGTGGCGCGCTTCAGTACGCCACAATTGAAATGTTTCACCGTATGTCATTCCGCCCCCAGATCGATTGCAAGTTCTGATACGGAACGTTTGCCCTCTACCAGTTTTGCATCAGCCAGAAATTGCTCGAACCGTGTGTAGCGGCCTTCATCCAGCGCTTCGGGACGCAGCGCAAAGCGAGGCAAGGTATCACTCCAGGCCATCTCGTTGAGCTGATCCTGAAGTTCTGCGGAAGTGCCCGAGAAGATTTTCCAGCTATCCTCAGGATGATTTACTATATATTGGGTCGCAAGTTCTGTGGCACGCAGGAAACGGCGGATTTTGTCAGCATCCATCGAGTTTTTGTTTGCCACATAGATGAGTTCATCATAGGTCGGCACACCCTCTTCTTCGACGTAGAAGCAGCGTCCTGGAACGTTTTCGATTTCCATTTGGTTTAGTTCGAAGTTACGAAACGCACCGAGCACTGCATCCACCTGTTTTGACATCAGGGACGGAGGAAGGGACCAGTTTACATTCACCAGTTCAATGTCTTCCATGGTGAGGCCGTATTTTCCAAGAATAGCGGCAAGCAATGCCTCCTCTACGCCAGCAACGGAAAACCCGACTTTACGGCCTTTCAAGTCAGCCACTGTCTTGATCGGTCCGTCCTCCAGCACCAACAGACAGTTAAGCGGTGTGGATACCAGGGTGCCAACACGTTTTAACGGCAAGCCCTCTGCTACCTGAAGGTGGAGCTGTGGTTGATAGGAAATCGCCAGATCAGCCTTGCCCGCAGCCACGATTTTCGGCGGGTCGGAGGGATCGGCCGGAGCAATAACCTCTACTTCAAGGCCCTGGTCAGCAAAGTAGCCTTTCTCCTGAGCAACAATTATCGGGCCGTGATCCGGGTTAACAAACCAATCCAAAAGCAAGGTCATTTTGTCGGCTGCGAGTGCCGGGCTGGCAAACAACAATCCGATCATCAGAACGAGTATTTGTTTCATTTTATTCTCCATTTCGATTTCCGCCGATCAGGTGGCGGAACAAGGTTTCGTTTATTCTTTCATCCGCAAAGGTCCAGCCAGGCACGCACCTGTCCTTCCGGATTTTCATTCAGGGTAATATCGGTGACAACCGAGACCACGTCTGCACCTGCATCAAATGCACCTGCCGCCCGTTCAAGTTTGAACCCACCAATTGCGACAAGTGGGATACTGCCAACGAGTTTTTTCCATTCAGTTAGTTTTTCGACACCTTTCTGATGCCATTTCATCTTCTTCAGGATAGTCGGATAAATTGGCCCTAGCGCTACATAGTCCGGGGAAACTGCAAGGGCACGGTCAAGTTCCTCGCGATCATGGGTTGAAATCCCGAGCCGAAGGCCCGCTTTGCGAATTGCCGCAACATCCGCGTCCGCCAGATCCTCCTGACCCAGATGCAGCCACTGGCATTCCAAATCGATCGCAATCTCCCAGTAATCATTTACAATCAGAATCGCACCATGCGCATCACACAATTTCTGTGCCTGTGCGGTTTGTTGGCGAAGCTCGTTTTCCGGCATGTCCTTGATACGCAGTTGCACCAGCTTGACACCCAAAGGCAGCATGCGTTCAAGCCAGCTGACATCATCAAAAATCGGATAAAAACGAGGTAGCGTCATTACAGAATTGCCTTTCCCAATACCGGCGTGGACGGCGCTGCCATGACACGCGGCTCCATCGGGTCTGAGTTGAATGCAAGAGCACCTGCTTCCAGGGACTTCGCGAACGCCTCTGCCATCGCAGCCGGATCGCCGGCCTTTGCAACCGCCGTATTCAGCAGAATTGCATCATAGCCCATCTCCATCGCGCGAGCCGCATGACTTGGCAGTCCAAGGCCCGCATCAATCACCAGTGGAATATCCGGAAAGTGTGATCGAAGGGACCGCAGCCCGTATTCATTGTTCAATCCCAGCCCGGTTCCAATCGGAACGCCCCAGGGCATCAGCACCTGGCAACCAGCTTCGACAAGTTTTTCGCAAAGCACGAGATCTTCTGTGCAATAGGGAAAAACCTCAAATCCTTCCTCGACCAATATTCTAGTCGCCTCAACAAGGCCGAACGGATCGGGTTGCAGTGAATCTGCATTCCCGATGACTTCCAGTTTGATCCAAGGTGTCTGAAACAGTTCCCGTGCCATCTGAGCCGTGGTTACAGCCTCATGAACCGAAAAACAGCCTGCCGTGTTCGGCAACAATGCAACATCGAGTTCCTTTATTAGTTTCCAGAACTTCTGGCCGTCCTTGTCGGAACCGGACTCCCGTCTAACGGAGACGGTTGCAACCCCTGCTGCGGATCGGCGAAAGGCATCTGCAAGGATTGCGGGAGAAGGATATTGGGCAGTTCCCAACATCAATCTGGAGGATATTTTCCTGCCATAGAAAACCGGCATGTTATCCTCCCTGCCTTGGTGCAACTATTTCCAAACGATCACCTGGGCTCAGTTCAAACGCTTCACGGTTCGTGACAGGAACAAACACTTCGTTGACTGCTGTTGCGACAATAGCATCACCATGGCCCAACTCTTCCAGCACTGCTGACAATGAGCGCCCGGTCACTTCTACCGTTTTGCCGTTAACTGCTATATTCATGCCAAACCTCCGGCGTTTTATCATCCAGAAGATACTCGCCAACCATGCGCGCAAGTGCCGGTGCCAGCAAAAACCCATGCCGAAACAGCCCGTTTACAAACAAGCGTCCACCCACTTTGCCAATCTTCGGCAAATTATCCAAAAACGCTGGCCGCGCATCAGATCCGATTTCGACCACCTCAGCTTCCGCAAATGCCGGATGAAGCGCATAAGCAGCGTTAAACAGCTCCACAACGGAACGCACCGTAGCCCGATTTCGCTCCGAGCTTTCCAACTGCGTGGCACCCAACATGAAAACACCATCTCCACGGGGCACAATATAAAGTGGAAATCTGGGATGCAGCATTCTGACGGGTCGTTGCAGTGAAATCTCATGTGACCGCAAAACCACCATCTCGCCCTTTACACCCCGTAAATCAGGCAAACAATCACCTGCTTCCAATCCACGACAGTCGATCACATCGCCGGCTGGTTCTCCCTCAACCAGAAAACGAACACCGGAGTCCAGAAGTTTCCGGTACAAGCCATTAAGGGTTGCCCTTGGATCCAGATGTGCCTCTTCAGTCATGTGTGTGCCTCTTCAGTCATGTGTAAGGCGCGGTCAAACCTTTCTGCCAGTTGAGGCTCAAGCGCGCCAATCCCAGCCCGGTCAAGCCATTTATGATTACCGGTACGCCGTGCGAACCGGTCGAGCTCCCGGTTGTCCCGCTCCAGTGCTACTACGACAGATCCCTGAAGCTCTACTTTAGCGCCCTTTTCTCCCACCATGCGGCTGCATCACGTCCAAGACGTACAACTGTCTCTTCAGCCGTCTCACTTTCACAATCCGGAGCCAACATGCCGCCGGCCCACCAGGAACAGGCATGCGGTCCCGGCTCCTTGCCCGGTTCTATGACCGTCACGCTGCAGCTCCGTTCGAAAAGTTCCGCGGCAACGCACAAGCCCGCAACACCCCCGCCGAGTATGGTAACATTCCGGCTCACTTCCAAACCTCGTGAAAATGATGGACTGGACCATGTCCGTTCCCCACATCCAGTTCATCTGCACGAACGATAGCCTGATGAAGCCATCTGTGGGCTTGTGATACTGCCTGTTCAACGGGGTGACCGTGCGTCAGACCTGCAGCAATTGCATAAGAGTAGGAACAACCGGTTCCGTGCGTGTTTCTGGTGTCGATCCTGCCTGCCTCAAAGGATTGCTCCCCACCTTTCGTAATCAGCCAGTCCGTACATGTGTCATCTTCTCCATGTTCGCCTTTCATCAAAACCGCTTGCGGTCCCATATTGAGTAGATCGCACCCTTGCGACCTCAAACCTTCTGCATTCATCTGCGTATCTGTTTCCAGCAAATGAGCGGCCTCGGGGATATTGGGTGTCAGCACTGTAGCGCGTGGTACAAGATTATCTCGCAGAGCGGCCACCGCACTGTCCGGCAGAAGCGACGCACCGGACTTTGCAACCATGACCGGATCCAAAACCACGGGGCCTTCATAGGCCGCTATTGCCCGACAGACACATTCCACCGTCTCAGGCGCTCCGAGCATTCCGATTTTGATGGCATCAACACGAATGTCATCAAGAACTGCCTCTATTTGCTTGATGATGGTGTCGACCGGTATCGGGTGAACGTCGGTCACATCGACAGTATTTTGAGCCGTGACTGCTGTGATGACGCTGCAGCCGAATACTCCAAAAGCGGAAAAAGATTTCAGATCTGCCTGTATTCCGGCACCGCCACCACTGTCTGATCCTGCAATTGTCAACGCGATTGGTGCCACGGCCGTTCGTCCCTCTTTTTTGGGTCAGGATCGTACGGGAGAGGTCTTGGGGTGAACTATGCCCAAAGTCTGTTTCCTCCGCCGGTCCTAACAGGTTCAGGTTCAATGGGTTCGTTCAAAAACATCTCAGCCCAAAGGGCACCCCAACAGAAGGCTTACAGATACCGCTGACACCGTTCCTTGTCAAACCATTTGTTGGTCCCAGCGAGAGTATATTCAGGTCAGATGATTTACCGGTTCGAGTATGACCATTGCCCTTACGGCCCTAAGACGCATGGAATCCATAGACGAAGTTTGCCTTTATCAGGTTAGCCTGAGCATGGAGGGCGAATTCAATGTCAGAATTCCGGTCCATATGCTTGGCAGATTTAATGATATCAGCCTGACTTGGGTTCGGGTAGGAGGTTTGAATGGACTTATCAAGGCACAGTAAACAACTGCTTGTTGCATCATTGATTTCAATTGTCGTGTTGAACACTATGACTCCCGTTCGCGGTTCGGAAAGGCGGGTTGAACTCGAAACAAACGAAGTTATCGATTCGGATAACGATGAAATTAGCTGGCACCAATGCATCGTGAGATCCATGCTCATGAACACCATTATGCCCATGCTTGCGTCGGACACCGGCGGTTCATACCAGCCCGAAGAACTGATGCCGCTGGAGAAACTCACGAAACAACTTAAGTCAGCGGCACTAGATGCCCGGGAACTGGAAGACAATGACACCCGCATAGATCAGGGGAGAATTGTTGAAGAAGCCGAAACATTGGCAAGACTCAGTGATGTAACGGGTCCGGATTTCGCCATATCGATTTTCCTGAGACAGTTGGTTAATTGCCAACGGAAGTATCTTTAAGCCGGTACATGCCTCGAATTATACCTTTTTGAGCGTTAAGAAGACGCCCCAAAAACGGCATCCAGCAAGGAATTGATGAGGCAAAACCAGCTTTTTTAGAAATATTCTAAAAAAGAGATAGATTCCTTGCCGTTTAATCCTGTATAATGGAGTCAACTTTTACTACGTGAGTTACGTTATGCGTTTAACCAAGCAAACCAATTATGCAATTAGAATCCTGATGTATTGTGCGGCCAATCATGGAAACCTCAGTCAGATTCCGGAAATTGCAAACGCCTATGGTCTGTCAGAGATGTTTCTATTCAAGATTTTGCAGCCGCTGACAAAGAACGGACTGACAGAAACAGTTCGCGGTCGGAATGGCGGCATTCGACTTACGCGAAATCCGAGTGAAATCAAATTGTCGGAAGTGGTGCGAGTAACAGAAGACAATTTTGATATGGCGGAATGTTTTCGGGATGAAGGAACCGACTGCCCACTCGTCGATTCCTGCGAATTGAATGCAGCACTACGTGAGGCGCTGGCAGCATTCTTCATGGTTCTGGATAAATATACAATTGAAGACCTTGCCGTGAACCGTCACCGGATCGACAAACTGCTCGGCATTGATATGATTGGACAGGCCGCTACACATTAACACGGCCTGTACCCGACTTAGAGTTTAGCCTGGTTCAATACGATTACTCAGCCTCATTGGCCGGTAAAGCATTTAGCTGACCGTATTTTTCGTCACCGATCGTGCCAAGTAATTCAAGCTGCGTTTCCAGGAAGTCAATATGCCCTTCCTCGTCGGAAAGCAACTCTTCGAACATCCGCATGGAAACATAATCTCCGCATTCCTGGCAAATATCCCGAGACTTGGAATATGATTTGCGGGCAGTGATTTCACCTTCCAGATCTGCTTCCAGAACTTCCTTTACATTCTGACCAATCTTCAAGGGTGCAACCGTCTGAAGGTTTGGATGCCCTTCGAGGAAGATGATGCGTTCGATGATTTTGTCTGCATGCACCATTTCCTCAAGCGATTCTTCTTTTTCCTTTTTGGCAAGACGGCCATAGCCCCAATCATCCAACAGGCGATAGTGCAACCAATACTGGTTGACCGCTCCCAATTCCAGGAACAGGGCTTCATTCAGCCTTTCGATTACTTTTGCATCGCCTTTCATTGGCGCGTCTCCTTTATCTTAACAATAAATATCTAGTTTAGAATTATTCTAAACTAGATATTTAGACAACACAGATCATTAGTCAACAGCGCATGTCAATTTTTGTTCAGAAATCTGGAATTTGGCGGATTTACGGCTGAGTTGCGCAGCTATGCGGCGCGAATTTTCTGAAGTTTGTGGCGTGCCAGCATCCTTGCGGTTTCGCATTGCTGATGCTTTTCCTTCAGATTTGAAATGAACTGAATCACCTGTTGTTCATCAGTTTTCATGTCTTCATGGAAGGCCTGAGTAGTTTCCACAATCAAATCGACAAGCCGGGGAAAACAACCACAGCACTTACCGCGCTTGCCCATCTCATGATAAACCTGAACTGGCACGATTAATTGCCACGGATCCTTTTTCAGGAGATCCGTGATGACAGACCGGATTTCATCTTCCATGATAACGTTGCAGCTACATATAATCATTTGGAACTGAATTACTCATTTCATCCAAAACCAGAGATAATAACTCAACATAAATCGAGTCAAGAAATATCTTTTAGAATTATTCAAATCTGGATATATGGTTATCAAAGGCAACACCTTGAAAATTAGTACTTTTATTGCCTTCAACGTGCAACAGATCACCTCCGGTTGAGCTGATCAAAAATCCGCGCTGCGCCTGTGAAACGCCAAACCCTTGTTCTGAAAAAATAATCTCGTGCAACTGATCATTTTCCAGTGAAAAAAATGCTACCCGGTCAGCTTTTGGCAATGTTGCAGCCACCACCTGTTGATCCCGACTGATAGCCACCGAGCCGACATAATTGCCAAAGTGTCGCAACTCCGCCGCCGGTGTGTCCCATAGTCGGATCTCCTCCCCCAAACGCAGCGATCCGATCAACGGATGCGTATCCCGCTTGGAGCCCTCATATTGACAACCAAAGACCACTCTCCCGGAAGCAGCGATATCGAGGTGTCGCATGGAAAGTTTGTGCAAATGGGTCGGCAAAGAATGGGCTTCGATCAACCCGCCGTTGCGCGCATAAAGAAACACAATAGAGGGTTGCATCGCAGATATGTTCAGTTTGGCACGCCCGAAATCTGGATGGGTTTCAATTCCACCATTTGCGATCACCAACATGTCCTGGTCCGGAAGCATCATGATTTCATGCGGGCCAATACCATGACTTTCAAACTCGCCTACGCGTTTGAACCGGTTGGTTGTATCGTAAACTCCGATTTTTCCCAGTGCGTTCTCGAAGTCATTTTCGGCAGCGTAAAGCAGTTTCCCATCATGCGAAAACGCCCCATGGCCATAAAAGTGCCGATCATTCGGAGCAATCACAATCACTGGTTCACTGGCATCATTTACATCGAATACAAGCGCAAAATTGCCAGGCCTGCGGGCAAAGACAACCCCCTGCCCATTGGTACGGTTGAACGTGATGTCATGCCCCCGACCCGGCAATGATATCCGAGCAATTTCCCCGCCCATTTCATTCAGCAAAATGACACCGAACGAACCGTCTTCGCCTTTATATGCGGATGCAAAAATCATATCCGGGTTTTCGTAGGCCAGCGCTGAGCCCGAAACCACAGCAGCAAAACTGGCGCCCGCAGACTTCATGAATGCCCTGCGGTCAAGTTGCATGCCGAGTGACATCAGTCACCATCCGAAAACGAAAAGCCTGAAGAAAGCCCTGCTGCGCGTGCAATATCTTCATCAAGCATTCCGATGGCAAACGAAACGGAAGTTTTCAGATAAACAAGTTTATTGCGGCTCTCCGGATTGGCAAGAGCGTCTGCTATTGGTTCCTCAATCCCGCTAAGTACTCGTTGAGCGTTTTGCAGCTCAAACACAACATTGTCGACCAGTGCCCGGTCCTGTTCTTCAAGCATTGTGGTTATGCCTGATTTCAAGAGCAGTTCTTTCAATGCAAGCATATTGGCATTGGTTACCAACAAGGTGTTTTCCGACCGTCGAAACAATGCCACCCTGGGTCGGTCTTTCTTCGATTCACTTTTGAGAAACGCTCCAATCCGAATATCCCTGATAGTCTCAAGACCATGAACCAGCGTGCCCAGCAGTTCGTTGACAGCTTCGCGCGGTTCTCTGAGAATCGGATTTTCCGGACCCGGTTGTGTCCACAGTTTCATTGCCGCACTTTCGTCGCTCCATCCGTCCAGCAACTCCAAAGAAATTTGCTGCAGGTTGCGGGTGATCGCCTGTGCATAGGCACATCGGAACGGATCACCGGAAACAAGGCTGTCGGCACCAGTTCCCGAAAGCAAGAACTCCAAAGCGCCCAATCCCTGCACAGCCACACTTTTGCCAGAAAGGCGATCCGCATCCACTGCGCTTTCGTCCTTTTTTGCAAGAATTCTCTGTACCTGTTTCAGTCCTGTACTTTTGCGGTCCGGATAAAACAGTGTCCGCTCGAATCGGTTTTCTTCGGATACCGGGCCAAATCGGATAACTTCTATTTCGGCCCAGCTTCGCGCCAGATCGGAAAACCCTTCCCGGGCTTCTGCCAGGGTTTCAACGCCAGGGTTTTCGCACAGTGCGTTTACGTCCGCGCCAATATCGTTTGAAGCATCATGAAGCTTCCGGTAACCGGGTCTTACGAAATCATTGATGGCATTTTTCATTACCGCCCGCACCGCTTCGTCGGTTGGTTCTGCATGCGCAGCAAACGGAAATGTGATTACCAGGAACAGCAAAATCAGAAGTTGGCGCATTACAACGACTCCAAAAACTTTATGAGTGCATCTCGGTCATATTTTTCCATATCAGCGAATTTGTCGCGAGCCGACTGGGCTTCGCCGCCGTGCCACAAAATTGCTTCCGTCAGATTTCGCGCCCGGCCATCGTGAAGGAAAAATGTGTGCCCGTTGACAATCTTGGTGAGGCCAATCCCCCATAAAGGTGGCGTCCGCCATTCCCGCCCGCTGGCACGCCCGACTTCCTGGCCGTCTGCCAAGCCCTCACCCATGTCGTGCAACAGAAAGTCCGAATATGGCCAGATTAACTGAAACGCATGTTCCTCATTGTTCGTATCCCTGCGCGTGACAAATTTCGGTGTGTGACAAGCAACACAGCCGGTTTCATAAAACAAACCCTTGCCCTGCAATACGGTTTTGTCGGCAACACTTCTGCGGGCCGGAACTGCAAGATTTCTGCTATAGAATGTAACAAGATCCAATATAGGATCTGGCAATTCAGTATCTCCCAATCTCAGTTGCACACCTGAAGCCAGGTTAAGACAATCCGTTTGCAAATGGGTGCAATCGCCGAAATGTCGTTTATTCCCGGGAGAGGATAATCCAATGTCGCCGTTGAAGGCATCTGCCGTTTGGGACCTGAGATCCGGTTGCGAAGCTTTCCAGCCAAATCGGCCAATTACGACTTCATCTGAGGCGGGGTCTCGGACCAATGCAGGTTTGCCGGAAATCCCATCGGCGTCTTTGTCGTCTTCGTCAGCCAACCGGAGAATATCGGACGGATGGATTGCTTCTATCAATCCAAGGCCAATCATGGGCGGAGCGATTCTGGGTGAAAACGTTGTCGCTGGATGAAGCGGGCCATTTGAAAATCCGGTTATTGCGTAGCTTGGACTTCTGAGATTGACCGTTTCGCCACCCCTCAACCTGATTGGCAACTCCTCATAATGAATTGAAAACTTACCCTCCGCAGCAAGTCCGGGGACAGCGAGATCCTGAAGTTGTCCGCCATATACCGGATCGGGAAAATTCAGAGGCACATACTCTCTAAGCGCTTTTTCTTCTTCCGGCGTACTGGCCGGACGGGCCAAACGCATCAGCATAGAAATCGAGTCTGTGCTGTCCTCAGGCGGATGACCCCGGCCATCGCGTAAATGGCATGTCTGACAGGATCTTGCATTGAACAATGGACCCAATCCATCAGAAGCATGAGTGGAGGAAGGTGAGGACACCCAGAGTTTTCGAAACAGTGCATTACCCAGAACAAAGTCCTGTTGCTGTTCGAACTTCAGATTTTGACTGTGATTAGAAAAGGCGTTTCGACTAACTTTTCTAAGTGACGTACCCGCGCCACCCTGACGCATTTCAAACTTTTCCGGCTTCAGAAACTGACTTGCCGGTCGGGTGACGGCTGCAACACGCTTGCGGTCCAGTTCAGTCAGATCGTGTCTAACCAGTTGCGTTGGAACATATTCAAACGCTAACGCCGCGGTCGAAAAAACCACGGCGCAAATTGCGATATTGAATGGGTTTCGTATCACCCAATTCTCCAACTGTGTTTTTAAGTGAACAAACGCTCAGTAAGCGTTTCAATCACTCAAACACTGCACTTGGATTGTCAAGGCTGTCGGATCCTTCAAATTCAATCGAACCAAGATCCATCAAGCTTACCACTCTTTCGATAGAACGAGTCTGATCTACGAGCGCGTCGATTGCTGCCTGAACAGTCGCATTGCCCTCTGCATTGCCTTCACCGATCATCTGATCATAGGCTTCAACAGTAGCTGCACGCTCTGCCATGGCTTCCATCTTACCGACCGTAGCAGCAAGTTTGTCCTTCAACTCAGCGTCAAGAGCTGCATCTTTTTCTGCAACCATTTGTGATAGAGATGGACTGCTAACGGTTGAACCATCAATTCGCTTATATGATCCGAGGTAAACATTCTGAATACCAACCGCGTCGTAAAGATGAGAGTTGTGAGTGTTATCCGCGAAGCAGTCATGCTCTTCTTCCGGATCATGCAGAAGGAGCCCAAGCTTCATACGCTCGCCTGCCAGTTCACCATATGAAAGGGAGCCCATGCCGGTGAGGATTGTGGAGATGCCGTTTTCTGCATTCTCCATAACAGCCTTGCGTGCTTCACCGTCAGCGGTCCAGTTTCCGACCATTTCTTCAAGATCTGAAATCAGAAGTTTTGAGGCCGCCCGCAGGTAGTCTGCACGACGATCACAATTTCCATTGGTGCAGTTTGCAGCATCGAAATCGGTATGAGAACGATTTCCTGCTCCCGCGTCATTTCCGTTCAGGTCTTGACCCCACAGCAGAAACTCAATTGCGTGATAACCGGTGGCAACATTCGCTTCCACTTCGCCGGCTTCATGCAGAGTACCGGAAATGAGCGATGGACTGATTTGGGATGCATCCACTGACTCTCCGTTGATCGTAATAGAGGCATTGGCGACAACATTTGCTGTGTAAAGCGTATTTTCATCGCTCTCTGTGCCGTAACTTGCATCCACATAGTCGATCAACCCTTCATCCAAAGGCCAGGCGTTCACACGACCCTCCCAGTCGTCAACAATTGCGTTGCCAAACCGATAGGCTTCTGTCTGCTGATAGGGCACCCGAGCAGCAAGCCATGCATCTTTTGCAGCCTGATGCGTCTCACTGTTCGGAGAAGCCAGAAATGCCTCGATTGCGGCATCCAGCGAGTTGGCTGTAGTCAGAGAATCTTCGTATTTTGCGAGGGCAATATCCGCATAATTTTTCACAACTGCATCAGCAGATGTGCCTGCCTGTGCGATTGTTGTCATTGACGCTGTCAATAGCAGCGACATTGATAGGGATTTAATTCGTGACATTGCGTACTCCGTTATTGTAGTGTTGGGGAAGATAAGTTTTCTGTTAGGATTGCCTTGATGGTTCTGGCAGGAACTGGCATCAGCAGTTTGCCAAGCGACCGAAATGTCGTTGCGAGGGTCTCGGCTGCAATGAGAACTTCTTCACAACGGGATGGACAGGTCAAACCATCAAGGCAAAGGGTGACAGTTGTTTCTTCTCCATGTTGAATGCCTGAAAGAAGACCCAGTATCAGGACTTCATCACGGCATAGAGAATTACAACCGATTGGGCTTGTTTTAAGGGGGCAAGTGGCACACAGCCCCAGTGTTTTTGTAAATTTTGTCAGTGCGTTAAGCGCCAGGCGTCCCTCCTCAACTCCCAGCTTTACCGCAAATAGATTCCAGGCGCTTTCCCAGTGCGAATAATTTCCGGTAATAACACCACTGCTCCAATGCCTGTACCCTTCGAGGACAAGATACTCGGAAGGACGATGGAGGTATCGTTCGGAGCTACAGCTCATCAGTTGCTCTCCCGAACCGGCTTATCGCTTTCGGTATCCCGGCATTCGATTTTCTCCAGCCAGCGAACGATGCTAAAAAACGGACAATGCAACTGCACCGAAAACAATTTTGACATACCCTAACTCCAATCATCCGGGTTAAAGGCCCTGACATTGAAAATTTCATGACTTTTATAGTCCACTTTAAAGTGGAGTCAAATACTATGTTTTAGAGTGCTTCTAAATTGAATTGCATTTTGCCTGTTAACCGATTGTGCTCCCGCTATCCAATGCCGCACGCAATCGAGGTTTCGCCCTGTATGCATCTGATTTCTTTCGCCAAATACGTAGCTATTAGTATTTTCACGTAACCGAAAGGTATTCCGCAGCAATAACACTCAGACATCCGCAGTGTTATCAAAGCGGCCAAAAGGAGCCGCGTCGTGAATAATATAGATACCCTGGGAAAAACGATTACCCAAAATCTGTTTGGCCAGGTGTTAGGTTCGGGCAACACCAAGGAAAGGCCTGACTCACGGGTATTCACAAACCTTTTGCGCAGCAAAGCAACAGCTGACAATCGTTTGGGCGCATTGCAAAGCATCGGCAGTCTTTCGCAGCAGTTCATCCAACCCTTGCTACATAAATCTGATAATCCTGTATTCGCTGGCGCGGGTATTTTCACTTCACTATTGCCAATAGCCGTCAAGGGCGCACAATTGGCCGCAAAGCCAGATTATGGATTGCTTCCTGACCCGCTAAAAACATTCAGCAGCTGGCTTAACTTCGCAATGAATCGCGGCGCTGGCGAAATTGCAAACGGCTGGGTAGGAGCCTTTATTGGATCCGCAGGGAATGATCGGATTTCTCCCAGTTCACTCGCCAGTTTTGCGTTTGGCGGCAAAGGCAATGATGTCATTCAGGGAAACGCGGGATTTCTTCTGGCACATGGCGGATCAGGGCACGACACGCTTGCGGGCGCAAATGGCATCGGCAACATTTTGCTGGGTGGCCAGGGAAACGACAAGCTCTATGGCGGGACAGCATTATTCAACGCACTCCTGGGCGGTAGCGGCGAAGACACACTTGTTGGCGGAACCTCGCTTTTTGGCTACGCAAATGGCGGAGCCGGAAATGACATCGTCATTGGTGGTTCATATGTGGACGCCCCGGATTGGCAAGACATTTTTTGATGTTTTGATCGGTTGCTTTCATATGTCCGGCCTGTTGATGCGATATTTGATAGATCGCTGGCCCTGATGGAAATCCGCAAACGAGGTTCCTGATCAAGATGACGCGCTCATGGGGCGCATTGAATCACACGGTGTAACCTCGTTTTTGGCTGATCATGTCACATCACTTTCTGCCATTACCAATTTCTGTGCCTTGCCTTCAAGCGGCGCTGATTCGCAAGGGGTTATAGCGCTGTCCTCTGGTCATAAGAACCCAGGCGATGCGAGCGGTCTTGTTGGCCAATGCGACAGAGACCAGTCTCACAGGTTTCTTTTCCAGCAGACCATTGATCCAGACCGCGGTCGGGCTCTTCTTGTTTCGATTGTGGCGAATAACAGCTGTCGCACCAATGACAAGCAGGCGGCGAATATACCGGTCTCCCTGCTTTGATATGCCAGCGAGCCTTACTTTGTCACCGCTTGAATGCTGTTTGGGGACCAGGCCAAGCCATGCGGCGAACTGCCGTCCGCTTTTGAATTGTCCCGGATCGCTGACGGTTGCCATCAGTGCAGTGGCTGTGATCACACCAATACCCGGAATGGCTGCCAGGCGCCTGCTGGCTTCATTTTGCCGGTGCCAGTCACGCAGGACCTTCTCAAGAGCCTGCAATTCTTCCTCCAGTTCGAGCAAGCGACGGGCAAGCGTTGCCAGCGCGACTTGTGCAATAGCCGGCAGGACATGCTTCTCGTCGTTTTCGTTGAAGATGGAATGAGCCAGCTTGACGATGTTCCTGACGCCGGGGGTGGTGACAAGACCGAACTCTGCACAATGAGCACGCAGTGCATTGGCTGCCATGGTGCGTTGCCGCACAATCAGAGAACGGGTTCGGTGTATCATCAGGATACTTTGCTGCTCAGGTGTTTTGACAGGCACGAAACGCATGGTGGGCCGCCTGACAGCCTCGCAAATCGCTTCAGCATCGGCAGCGTCATTCTTGCCCCGCTTTACGTAGGCCTTGACGTAGGCAGGAGGCATCAGTCTGACCTCATGACCAAAGGCTGCCAGGGTGCGAGCCCAATAATGGGCAGTGGCACAAGCCTCCATGCCGACAAGGCAAGCTGGCAGTTTCGAGAAAAAGCCTTTCAACTGTTTTCGCCGCAACCTTTTGATCACGATAACACTGCCATCATCGTCAACACCGTGAACCTGGAAGACACTTTTGGCAAGATCAAGCCCGATCGTGGTAACTTTCATAAGGACGCTCCTTCGTTATTTGTGGTTCATTCATCAACAACCACCTTACGACAATTCATTTGCCGGTATGAGGGGGCGTCCACCTCATCAAGACTGCTTGTTTCAGTCGCCAGGGGCGGCGCAGGCAATGACCAGGTGATCGGGGGTAAGGGCTGGTTTACCCATGCCAGCGGCGGTGACGGCGACGACCACGTAATAACCGGCAGAGGCAAAAACAATTCAGCAGCCGGCAATGCAGGAAACGATACGGTTGAATCCTCCGGCCGCGGCAAAAAACAAACGCTGTCTGGTGGCGAAGGCAACGACATGCTGATCGCCCGCAGCGGCAAAGAGAAAATCCGCGGGGGCCAGGGATACGACACCCTCATTCTGCCCGGCAAACAAAGTGAATACCACATCAATCAAACCAAACACGGCACATTTGAGATCATTCGCTACAAAACTGACAGCCAGGGCAATGTACTTTTTGACAAAAACGGCAATCCGAAAGTCGCTCAAAAACAAAAAGCGACTGGAATTGAAAGTATCGGATTTTCCAAACTTGCCAGCCTCCCCGCAAGAGGTAAATAGGCATGCTCTCGCCTCCCAAACAAACTCATTCATCGAGTGGTTGCGACAATACAGCGATTGCCGGAAAGGTTTATGAAACCATCGGTCAACTGACGTCTCTGCTGGCGCATTCCGAAATGCACCGACATTTCACTGTTGTGGACATTGCAGACATTCTGATGCCTCCGATAATTCTGGATCAGTATCGGATTTACACGACCGAAAACGGCACCGCGATCGGGTTTGTTTGCTGGGGAATGCTCTCATCCGCAGCAGAGCACAAGCTGGTGAGATCGCGTGATGTACTCGACTTTCCAGACTGGCGCAGTGGTCAGCAGCCATTTGTAACCGACTTTATTGCGCAGTTTGGCCATGCAGCGGTGATCGTAAAAGATCTTAAAAAACACATCTTTCCTGACCATATCGTGAAGGCGCTGAGATACGACAGTCCAGGGAACCCCCGTCCGACAATCTCCAGGTTTTTTGGTGCTAACATTAAGAGAAAAACTGAAGTTGCATAAACAGACGGTCGAGACAGCCGTTTTGTCCTAATAACCTGCCAAATCAATGCAAACATGATGTGCAAATTCTCCAGGTGCAACGCGGGCAATAATAAGTATCATCTTTGCCGGGGAAATATTCGGGAGAAAGCCATTGAACGTTCAAGAAGCCATCATGTCACGCCATTCCTGCCGCCGTTTCAAACCGGACCCGGTGCCGGAAGATGCATTACGACGTATCCTCACCTGTGCCGGAACAGCGCCAAGCGGCCATAATACCCAGCCCTGGAAAGTTTATGTTGTCCGTGGGGGTGCCAAGGAACGGATCACGGAAAAAGCGCTGGCTGCAGCCAAGGGTATATCCTCACTCAAAGCCAGCGATCCGGAATTTGATTATTATCCGACCGAATGGTTTGAACCATACCTTGCCCGCCGCAGAGCTACTGGTTTTGGACTATACGGCGCTCTGAATATCGGTCGGGATGACAAGGAAG
>CBDAPT010000009.1:0-292808 GCA_965198665.1 Rhizobiaceae bacterium
AGCCAGTTCCCTTGGAGATAGTTCTGGCTCCTCCAATGCCAGATCGACGATCTGTTCACGCACATCGTCAGGAATACGGTTCCAAACCCGTGCGGGCATGGGAGCCTTGTCTTCCAAGGCATCCACGCCACCAGTCTGGTATCTGTCATACCAGGTATAAAAGGTTGAGCGTGGAACACCCAGTCGATCCAGTGTCTGCTTGGCTGGAAGATGCGATTGTTCTACCAAGCGGATGATCTCAAGCTTCTCGGATGCAGGATACCTCATTCGTCGTCTCCCCCATCGCCTGTCATGCTTTTTTTGAGCAATCGAAGTTCCAGAGCCTGTTCTGCTACGACCTCCTTCAGATCCCGGGCTTCCTTGCGAAGTCCCTTCACCTCATCGGTATTGGCCTCACGCATCGTATCGCCAGCCAGCCTCTTCTTTCCGGCTTCCATAAATTCCTTGGACCAAGAGTAATACTGGCTCTGGGCAATTCCTTCCTGACGACACAGCTCGGCAATGCTGTCTTCACCACGAAGGCCGGAAAGCACAATCCTGATCTTTTCTTCCGAAGAAAACCGACGTCGCGTCTGTCGTTTGATGTCTTTTACAACACGATCAGCATCGTCGGTCATTCGTTCGTTCTTTCGTCTCATCATTTGCTCCTTGATAGCAATGATGAGCCAAAATCACTCCCTTACGCAATCAACCCAATCTGTCCATTAGGCGCTGACCGGGTACACTCTCTCTAACTACACCCGCTCGTTGCCCCGCACGTGTCGCACTTCTCACACGTGCCGTTGCGCACCATCGTGAAGTTGCCGCATTCGTCGCACGAGTTGCCGGTATAGCCCTGCATCAGCGCCTTGGCGCGTTGTTCGTCGGCGCTGACGGTGGGTTGGGCGTCCTCTACCACTTCGGTGATGACTTCCGTCTCGATCACCTTGTCGGCAGACGGCGCGGTTTCCGGTTCAAGATCGCGCTTGAAGGCGGTCGGTTCCTCGTTGAGGTTGGCCGCAAGTGCTGCCGACTGGCTGGACAGGGTGCCGGTCGACATGGCGGTCACCGGTGTACCCTTGGACGGGGCAGGGGCAGCAGAGCCGGAAGGCTCACCCGGATTGGGCCGCACGACCGAGATGTTGTGGCCGCGGGTGAGCCCCTTGGAAATCACCTGGGCATTGCCCTTTTCCATGCTTTTCGCAAGCGCCGTGGCAGAGAAATCAGACTGATCCACATGGGCAAGCTCGTGGCGGCCAAGATAGGAAATGCCAAGCTCGCGGAAGATATAGTCGAGGATTGACGTTGCATTCTTGATCGCGTCATTGCCCATCACCATGCCCGCAGGCTCGAATTTGGTGAAGGTGAACGCATCCACATATTCCTCAAGCGGCACGCCATACTGCAGGCCCAGCGAGACGGAGATCGCGAAATTGTTCATCATCGCGCGGAAAGCAGCACCCTCCTTGTGCATGTCGATGAAGATCTCGCCAAGGCGACCATCGTCATACTCGCCGGTGCGCAGGAATATGGTGTGCCCGCCCACTTTCGCCTTCTGGGTATAACCCTTGCGGCGGCCGGGGAGCTTCTCCTGCTCGCGGACAACCTTTTCGACCACGCGCTCGACAATCTTCTCGGTAACGGTGACGGCTGCTGCTGCCTTCGGTGCCTCGAGCACCTCTTCCAGCGCATCCTCGTCCTCTTCGTCTTCGATGAGGGCGGCATTGAGCGGCTGCGAGAGCTTGGAACCATCGCGGTAGAGCGCATTGGCTTTCAGCGCCAGTTTCCACGACAGCATGTAGGCGTCCTTGCAGTCTTCGACTGAGGCGTCATTCGGCATGTTGATCGTCTTGGAAATCGCACCGGAGATGAATGGTTGCGACGCTGCCATCATGCGGATGTGGCTCTCTACGGAAAGCGCACGCTTGCCGATTTTGCCGCACGGGTTCGCACAGTCGAAGACAGGCAGGTGCTCATCCTTGAGGCCCGGTGAGCCTTCCAGCGTCATCGCGCCGCAACAATGGATGTTGGCAGCTTCGATGTCTTTTTTGGAAAAACCGAGGGCGGCCAGCATGTCGAAGTTGAAGTCGTTCAATTGTTCATCATCAAAGCCAAGTGTCTCCTTGCAGAAGTCTTCGCCAAGCGAGAACTTGTTGAAGGCGAACTTGATGTCGAAAGCGCTTTTAAGCCCCTGGTTCACCGCTTCGATTTTCTCATCGGTAAAGCCCTTGGCCTTCAGCGAGCCAGGATTGATGGCAGGGGCCTGATTGAGGTTGCCGTGGCCTACCGCATAGGCCTCGATTTCGCCGATCTGTGCTTCGGAATAGCCAAGCGTGCGCAGGGCTTCCGGCACAGCCCGGTTGATGATCTTGAAGTAACCGCCGCCGGCAAGCTTCTTGAACTTCACCAGGGCGAAATCGGGTTCGATACCGGTTGTGTCACAATCCATCACCAGACCGATTGTGCCGGTGGGCGCAATCACGGTTGACTGGGCGTTGCGATAACCATGCTTCTCGCCAAGGCTGACAGCCCGGTCCCAGGCGGCGGTGGCATGTTCCACCAGATCGCCCTGCGGACAGGATGCATGGTCGAGCGGCACCGGATTAACCGACAGGCCTTCGTAGCCGTCTGCTTCTCCGTGCGCCGCGCGTCTGTGGTTGCGCATCACGCGCAGCATGTTCTCGGCATTGGGCTCATGGCCAGGGAACGCGCCAAGCTCACCCGCCATCTGAGCGGATGTCTCGTAGCAGACACCTGTCATGATCGCAGTGATCGCGCCACAAATGGCCCGACCCTCAGGGGAATCGTAGGCAATTCCCGATGTCATCAGCAGGCCGCCGATATTGGCAAAGCCAAGGCCGGTCGTGCGGTACTCGTATGAGAGTTTTGCGATCTGCTTGGACGGGAACTGCGCCATGAGAACGGAAATCTCGAGCACGATCATCCAAAGTTTCGTCGCGTGCTCAAAGCTCTCCACGTCAAAGGCGAGCTGGCTTTCGGCTGTTGCCTTTTTCTTGTCGCGGAACTGCAACAGGTTGAGCGAGGCCAGGTTACAGGCCGTATCATCCAGGAACATGTATTCCGAACACGGGTTGGAGGCGCGGATCGGCCCGGCAGCAGGGCAGGTGTGCCAGTCGTTCATCGTCGTGTTGTAGTGGAGGCCCGGATCCGCCGACTGCCACGCGGCAGTGCCGATTTTTTCCCAAAGGTCGCGAGCCTTGACGGTTTTCACCGTTTCGCCGGAAATGCGACCGATCAGGTCCCAGTCGCCATCGTCTTCAACAGCACGCAGGAAACCGTCCTTCAGCGAGACCGAGTTGTTGGAGTTCTGGCCGGAAACGGTGAGGTATGCATCCGAATCCCAATCCGTATTGTAGGCCGGGAATTCAATATCCGTATAGCCCTGCTTGGCGAGCTGGATGACGCGCTTGATATAGTCCTCCGGCACAGCGGCCTTTTTGGCTGCACGCACTTCACGCTTGAGCGCGGTGTTGAGTTTCGGATCAAAACAGGTGTCACCTTCGCCCTCGCAATTGATGCAGGCTTTCATGATCGCCTTCATGTGTTTGGAGACGGTCTTGGAGCCGGTAACGATGGCCGCAACCTTCTGCTCTTCCTGCACCTTCCACTCGATATATTCTTCAATGTCCGGGTGATCGATGTCCACGACCACCATCTTGGCGGCCCTGCGGGTAGTCCCACCGGACTTGATGGCACCGGCAGCGCGGTCGCCGATTTTCAGGAAGGACATCAGGCCGGAAGACTTGCCACCACCGGAAAGGGATTCGCCCTCGCCACGCAGATAAGAGAAGTTGGAACCGGTGCCGGAACCGTATTTGAACAGGCGCGCCTCACGCACCCACAAGTCCATGATGCCACCCTCGTTGACAAGATCATCCTCGACCGACTGGATGAAGCAGGCATGCGGCTGAGGATGCTCGTAGGACGATTTGGATTTGACCAACTTGCCGGTTTCAAAATCAACGTAATGGTGGCCCTGGGCCGGACCATCAAAGCCATAGGCCCAATTGAGGCCGGTATTGAACCACTGCGGGGAGTTGGGAGCTACCATCTGGTTGCAGAGCATGTAGCGCAGTTCGTCGTAGAAAGTGCGTGCATCCTCCTCGCCGTCGAAGTAGCCGCCTTTCCAGCCCCAATAGGTCCAGGTGCCGGCCAGACGATCGAACACCTGCCGTGCATCCATCTCGGATCCGTAGCGCTCTTCCTTCGGGAGTTTGGCAAGGGCCTCCTTGTCGGCTTCAGACTTCCAAAGCCAGGAGGGGACGGAATTCTCCTCAACCTTTTTCAGGACTTTGGGAACGCCCGCCTTGCGGAAATATTTCTGTGCGATGATATCGCTCGCCACCTGCGACCAGGAGGCGGGCACGTCGATGTTTTCCAGCTTGAAGACAATGGAACCATCCGGGTTGCGGATTTCACTGGTTGCCTGTCTGAATTCTATACCCTCGTAAGCGGATTGGTTTGCCTTAGTATACCGCCGTTCAATGCGCATCCTTTGTCTTCCCTTTATGTTTCGGCCTTCTTTCCGCATCCTGGCCCTGGCCGTTTCCGACCAAAAGCCCCTTTGAAATCAGGCACAGTTTTCCCATTGACCAGTGTTACCCACCAGCCCGCATCTACCCAAATTTAACGCCTGTTGTTATCCAACCGCACATGCTTCCGCCTCAATCAGAAGCACTTCAATCCCTGCCAACAGCCCCAACTTTGTTTTCATGCTCTTGCGGAGCTGAAAATCTATATCTTGTAGTCGTAGTACCTGTAAACACTAAATATAGCATTAACACGGGTTTTTTACAACTCTTACACAACACAATTCGGATGCGAAACTCATCCAAAATTTCGGCAAAAAATTCCTACTCCGGCAATTACCGCCAAAGCACACAAAGCCTTACAAATATGGAAGGTATCGACAACCTACGACACAGAAACTTACGTTTCTCCCCTGTCTATCCCAATCCTACGCAACCGTGATTACAGAGTTAGTCAGACTCGGATTGGGTCGTCAATATCTTGTCATGCAATTTTTAAAAAAAACTACATCTAGTATGCCGAGTGTGGATTACGTGGAAAAATTCAAAAAAAGTTTGTCTATAGAATCAATAGTTTGAATTGAAACACGTCGATGAGGGTAATTTTCCGGTATTGAATTTTTAACCATTTCGCGACTCACGATTCTCCGAATAGGAAATAGGAAAAATCTGGCGAATCGACTTACAGAAAAGAGGGTAAAATTCAATTGTGCGAAACCCATTGCCGATAGTGAATTGGCAACTCCTGAACCAGTTTCAAGTTTAACGAGAAAGTAATGCGGCTTCGGCTACAATGTGACCAGCAAGGCTCAACTCCGTTGTGCGCTGACCTGATTTGAAAGTTCCGACTGCCCTGGTGATTGGTTGAGCAGAATACTTCGACAAGCCAGCCACAGTCAGTCCAGAGAAACAGAAAAAGTCGACCTAGAAAAACGAACTTGAATACAAAGATGATTGAGAACAATGCCACAGTGACAAAATTCCTGAAAATCTTGGTTGCGGTTCTTGCTTTGATTTCCATTGCTGCGTGCAGTGAAGAAAACAGTCTCAAACTATATGAAAAAGATCAATTCGGCATCGGCTTGGAAAGGCCAGAAGATGCAGGGTTGACTAACTTTGAAAAGAAGAAACTCCGCCGATTGAGGGCTGAAACTCCTGAAGAAATGCGCGAGCGAATGAAAAATCTGATTTTCTATCGGGTCAAGGCTCACTACTCCCACGAGGATCGCAACACCGGTGAAACAGAGGATATCAGGTTTGATATCGTTGCTGTTTGCAGCAGCAATGTATTGATGGATCCGAAAGGGTATAGTGTCGCCGAAACAGGTGGCGGGCAAACACCCAGCTATTTCTTTCATCCAACGGCGGATGATGGATTGGTCTTCCTTCGGGTTCCGTTCGCGTGCCGCTCCGGTCAGTTTGTTGATAGTGTTCCGGATGACTTCACCCCCTTTGTTGCCTGGTTTGATGATATCCACAACCTCAAGCCTGGATTGGGGTATGCTTCCGAAGACGTCTACGAGAGCCCTCTTTCGCAACTCAAGTTTCACGGAGCATCGATTGAGCGCACGGATGCAGAGGCCTGGCACGCCTGGCGCGCGAAGAGGCTGGCGGAATTCAAGCCGGTCGCATTTCTGAAAAGCCCCTGGGGAGTGACAAGCGCAGGCAACGAGCCTGAGAACAACCGCGATGTGAGCCATTCCCCATACTTTGTTGGAATATCAAATTGCACCGGCATGAGACGGTTCAAACTGCCTTACAATCTCAAGGAAAAGATGAGTGGGATTTGGCCAGAGGGAAAACCGGAATTCTGGTGGGCAAGGGATGCTGGCGTGGATACCGATGCTTTCAACAAAGCGTTTATCTTCAGACAAAATTACCAGCCTACAGAAGGTTACAGCACAGGATTATTTGCAGCTGGAAGAAGTGTACCAAAGGATTTTGGAATCGTAACGCAAAATGGTGGCGGATATCTCTATGAGTTGCCGCATGACAAACGAATAGCCGCCGAGCTTTATCCTGTAACAAGCGTGCTGAAGGTTATCTCTAACGGTGACGAGCGCTATAACACAGTGATTTTGGAGCATATCGATTACCACCCGCACAATCGGGGTTTTGTGTCTTGCGGTGGAATGAATTATCGCGGCGAGGTTGATGTGTCGCAGTTCGGTTTTGACCAAGGCGAAGGTTATTATCTCGGCGACCGACTTTTGTGGAGAAGCAATTTCAAGAAAATTCTGAACTATCCAATCTCGGATTTTGTTGAGCGTGATACCCATATCTGGGTCGAGTGGTTTTAGGAATGTCAAAAACCAGGTTTCACCCACCACCCAATCCTCACAACCCAAACACATCCTTTGCCGTTTCCCCGGCCTTCAACCGTTTCACCCAGCCTTCCTCAAGCGTCATCTTATCAGCCGCATGTGCGTAGAAGGCGGATGCCATATCAGGGGTTAATCTGGCCAATCCATCGTCGTCTCCCAGAATGAGATCGCCTGGTGAAATTTCCTGTCCACCGAATTGTACGCTTGTGTTCACGGAACCTCTTTCGAAACTCACCGGACCGCGCGGCGTGATGGATCGCGAATAGACGGAGAAATCATCGAAGGCTGCAAGTTCCGCCACATCACGAATCGCCCCATCGCAGATAAGACCGGCGCAGCCCTTATCGCGAAGTAATCCGCCAAGAATGCCGCCTATCATGGCAGTTTCGCCATCGCCACCGGCAGAAATAACCAGGACATCGCCTTTAGCCATCAGATCCAGCGCATGCATCACGGGCCCGAAGTCCGGTGGTTCACACAGAGCGGTAACGGCACGTCCAAAAAGGCGTGGCTGTTTGCCCGCTGGTCGAAGCGGGCGAATTGCCGGATCGATCTGACAGGCAGCCGCATCGATATCGACCGCAATTGCCACCGGAACGTCCCGCCAGCGCTCTTGTGTAAGGGTGCTGGGCAATTCAATTTTTACAACATCGACGGACATGGTGATTCCCTTTGGCTGACTTGAGGACCAATTGAGCGACATTTTAACCGCAGTTGCAACGGCTATTGTCGGGCTTCATGCCGTTCGTTTCTGACCATCTCGAAATAGGCGCGACGCAATCGATAATGCTCGCCGGTGAATTTTTCAGGCGTTTCCGTCAGGGACTTGAACCGGTCAACGCGAAAATTCCTGAAATCCTGTCGAAGCTCGCAAAATCCTGCAACCAGAGTAGCAGCGGGAAAGAACAACAGTGCGAGGGGTTTCAGCCGCCTGGTCGTTGTTTCCCCCTCAAGGCTTAAATACTCCACCTCGATGATTGAGCGATTGCGGATCGCGACCCGGGTTTTGGTGAGATAGGGCTGTTCGAGCGGAAAAGTCCCTTCCGGAGCATAAAGGTCAATAATATCAAGATCGGCGATGCCCTTGAGACCGGATCGTATCTTTGAAAAGGCGGTTTCACTGGCTCGTTGCATCGGGCCATCTCCGTCGCGAAATACCATCCGCAGGCCGATAGACAGGATTTCCAGTTCATCACGGGTGAACTGCAGGGCAGGGGCATTGAAGTCGCTTGAAATGACGTATCCAACGCCTGCTTCTCCCTCAATCGGCAGGCCCTGCAGCATCAACAGTTTCACATCCCTGTAGATAGTGCGTTCGGAAACCTCGAGTTCTCCGGCAAGTTTTTCGGCCGTCATGGGGCGCTGGGCCGAGCGCAATCGCTCGACAAGATGGAACAGTCTTTCGGTTTTTTTCATGGAATGCTCCTGCCATCTTTTTGTCAGTAGGGGGTGTGTTAGCACACCTCCATTCAACAAACCAGCGAAGGAAATACCATGATTGAATTTTACAAATTTGTCCCGCAGTTCGGGCTTCGTGATGCAAGTCCGTATTGTCTGAAACTGGCCACCTACCTGCGCCTTGCCGGTGTTCCGCATGAAACCCACGAAATTATGGATCCAAATGAGGGTCCAAAGCAGAAACTCCCGTTTATCAGGGATGATGGTGAGCAGATTGGCGATTCCGAGCTTATTATTTCTCACCTTAAAGCCAAGCTTGGCGACCCGCTGGGTGAAGGGTTGAGTGAAGCGCAAAAGGCCATCAGTCACGCGTTCAGTGTAATGCTGGCCGAGCGTTTCTGCTGGGCTGCAATGATCTATCCGCGCTGGGTGGACAAACAAAACCACAAGCAGATGACTGAAGCATGGTTCGGTGGCATGCCTGAACCGATGAAAACTCAGGTTGCCCAGGGAGCCTTTGCAGAGGTTGAAGAGCGGACAGTGGCTCAGGGAATTGGCAAACACAACGAAGACGAGATTAGTGCGCTCGGACTTGCTGATGTCAAAGCGCTGGAGGATCAACTCGCAGACAAACCGTTCCTACTGGATGACAGGCCACGGGAAGTCGATGCGTCAGCCTATGCATTTCTGTCAAATGCCGCATGCGAGCATTTTGACACTCAAATCAGTCGATACATTAAATCGTCCGAACGGCTGATGAATTACGTTGCGCGCGTCGACAAGGCAGCTTTTGGCTGATCAAAACGCATTTCGATGCGTTTGAACACGCGTCGAAGACACGTTCCAGGAAAGGCGGTCCGGGGTGCCGGGCTGCCTTATTCTTTTTCTGACTGGGAGATTTCAAGTTCCCTGCGAAGGGAAATGGCATTAGCCGCAAATTCATCCACCAGGGTTTCGCATTCCAGGATTCGATCCACGCGAAAGTGGCGGAAGTCCTGGCGTAACTCGCACCAGGCGGCAACCACAGCTACTTCCACATGATAGGTGAGCACGAGGGGCAGTACGGTTCTATCGGTTATGGTGTCATCAAGTGCGTGATAGCGGATAGCAAGTTTATGTGAGTTTCGCACAGCCATGCGCAGAGTTTCAAACATACCATTGTCCGGTTCGGATATTCCCCAATCGGACACTTTGAGGGCGGATTGCCCCGGCTCGCCATTGTGAATTTTTTCAGATACCCGCCGCGCCGCTGCCTGCAGTTTCTTGTCGCCGGTTCTCGCCAGCATGCTGAGACCCACCAGAATTGCCTCGCGCTCCTCGGTTCCAAAATTGAGCGGAGGCAGATCGTAACCCGGCCGCATGATGTATCCCACTCCCGCTTCCCCGTCGATGGGAATGCGCATTGACTGAAGTGTCGCCATATGCCGGTACACAGTTCGCGTTGTAACTTCCAGCCGTTCTGCAATTTCCTGTGCTGTCACCGGTCTGGTAGCAGCCCGCAACATGGTGATGATTTCAAACAGGCGGTCGGTGCGTTGCATGTTTTTCCCCTTTGAAATCTTGTACCAGAACGTTACTGACACAGTGCTGTCAGTATAGGGGCTGCTATTACAAATGACAGAAAAATCCAGGAGCATGGCATGCCGCAACTTTCCCGCAAATCCGGTATTATATTGGTTCTGATTTCAGCATTGGTCTTTTCTACCGCGGGCCTGTTCACCAAGAGTGTTGAGGCAGGAGCCTGGGAGGTCATCTTCTGGCGTGGTGTCTTTGCCGCGCTGTTCACGACCGGATATGTATTCGTGCGCAGGACAGTGCAGGCAGAATTTGTCGAGATGGGCCGTTGGGGCTGGTTGGTGGCTATTGTCAGCGCAGCCGGCACAGCGGCGTTTATTCCTGCATTCAAGCACACCAGCGTTGCCAATGTTGTGCTGATTTACGCAGCTTCACCGATACTGGCCGCACTCCTGGCCTGGTTTTGGTTTCGCGAAGCCATGAGCAAAGCGGCTATGCTGGGGTGTGTTGCGGCATTTTCTGGGGTGGTGCTGATTGTCAGTGGCTCCCTTGAGAGCATCAACCTGCGCGGTGACTTGCTGGCGCTATGGATGACGTTCTGCATGACGCTTGTAGTCGTCATGTACCGGCGTGCACCGGCAACGCCAGCAGCCGGACCTGCAGTTATGGCCTCGGTAATTCTGATGTTTCCGGCAGCCGTGTTTGGAAGTCCGTTTGCAGTTCCGGCACACGAAATGCTGATTCTGGCGGCTTTCGGACTGATCTTCGCCATTGCTTCCGTGACACTCTCGGAAGGTGCGCGCCGCGTTCCATCAGGTGAGACAGCGCTTATCAGCACGCTTGAATCCCCGTTTGCAATTGCTCTGGCCTGGATATTGCTTTCTGAAATTCCGGTGTTGGCAACAGTAGTTGGCGGAAGCCTGATCCTGACAGGGGTGATCGGCAGCCAATTGATCCACAACAAGCTGCCAGCCACCAAGAAGACACGTGCTCCGGTTTGAACAGCTTAATCCCCCAGGGGCTCAATACCCCTAACTGAAGGACACAATCGATTGTGGTTCTTCTTCTGATGGTATCGCTGGTTCGCTTTCGCCTTCCAGTTCGGCAGCCATTTTTTCAAAGGCTTCGTCCACATTTTCCAGGGTTTCGTTTTGGCGGACATCGAGTTCGGTATCATCTTCCTCATCGATGATCATGAATTTCGGCCGCTCGGTTTGTCCCAGCGCCTCGAGATCCGCAATCAGATTGTCCAGTGCCGTCTTGAGTTTGTAATCCGCGTTTGTCTGCAGGCGCTGCAACGCCTCATCCCGCATGGTTTTGAGTTGTACAATAGATTCCATCTGACGCTCCCTCGCAATAATTGACTTTAGGAGCATTGAGGTGAAATTCGTCGTCAGTCAGGCATCAATAAGGCGATTTGGAGACTGGTTGTAACGAAATGTATCAGTCTGCAACAAGAGCCGGTTTGCCGCGAACTTCGTAATCCTCATAGACTGCGCGCCTGGCAAGCCAGGTACCAAAGACGAACATTGCAAAACCGGCAGGCAAATCCATCAGGTGATGCCCACCATGGATAAAGATGCCTGGCAGTATCAGCAGGTTCAGAATGAGGAAAATCTGAGCAACAAACCGAACATTGCGCGCTGCATACATGGCCGTAAACGCCAGAACCGCATGATAAGACGGGAATGCAATGAGACCGCGGATTTCCTGCGGTGAAATCAGTCCCGGCCCGTGCTCTCCTATGCGAAGCAAGTCCTTTGCATATTCCTCGTCCACAATAGGATTGACCGCAGCCCACAACTCCGGTGTGAGAATATACATGGACTTTGCACCCAGGGTAGGGAACAGCCCCCAGAAACAAATTGTCAGAGTCGCTGTAATGGCGACAGAGGTGATCATCACATGCAGATCGCGCAAGCGACCCGAAAGACCCAGTATTACCACCAGCATTGCAAATTGCGGTATTGTCGTGATGTAAGCGAACTTCAAAACGCTGGTAACCGCCGGATAGTTTGCCGCCAGAGCCATCACATCCGGCCAATGATACCCAAACATCGCGTCAATTTCTGCGATCGGTACATCAATCAGCGGTCGCACGATCGGCAGCAGAAGATAGTTGAACAGGGAAAGGCAGGCGGAGAAGAAAATAAACGCTCCGCTGCAAATCAATGCTGAAGCGATGCGTTCGCTGCGGCCCTTAGAGCGTGTTCGCATCACGTGAATTCACAGCCGACTGCCCTGAAGAAATTCCGGCACTCCATTGGCGTGAACATATGGCAGACCTCTCCGATTGCCTTCCAGACATCATCGAAGGTTCTGGCGCCTGCCTTCCTCAGATGAGCCTTGAGCTTCGAAAAGGCCATTTCAATGGCATTGAGATCTGGGGAATATTTCGGCAGGAACAAAAACCATGCGCCGATATCTCGCAAGATCTGCTCGGCTTTTTCGCTCTTGTGAGCGGCTAGGTGGTCAAGGATTACGACATCTCTCTTTTCCAGTTCTGGCGCCAACTGTGTCTCAACATAAATCTCAAAGATTTCTTTGGTCATGGCCCGGTCAATAACCCAGGGCGCAACCAGTCCATGACTGCGCAGGCCTGCGATAAGTGTCTGCTTCTTCCAGTGGCCATGAGGGACAAAATCTATGAGGCGCTCTCCTGTTGGGGCCCATCCAGTTTGCTTGGCCATTTTGGTGTTTGTGGACGTCTCATCAATGAAGACAAGTTTTTCAATCGACCGATTCAAAAACGGAACACGCCTTGTCTTCCAGAGTTCGCGGTCTTTTTTCACGTCGATGCGGTGTTGCTCCTTGGCATAAATAGTCTTTTTTTATGCGACAACCCGAAACTGCGCACAACATGCCAGACAGGCGAATGATGGACATTGAGGTTGAATTTTTCGTTCAGCTCCGCACAAAGCTTACGGATTGTAATGTCCTTTTGTTCATCAACCCGTTTTCGAAGCCAGTCTTTATAGGGTGAAAGCTTGCCATGGCCTGTTTTTCCCGGGTTATGTTTTGGAGCAAGCGAGCCAGTTTCACGTTTCAACTTCACCATATCATTCACAAATTTGACGGAGACTTTGAAATGGGCAGCCGTTCCACGATGAGTGTGGCCTTCTTCTACATGAGCTACAACACGTTTACGCAATTCAATCGGATGGGGCTTGGGCATTGAAAATCCTTGGCTTCGAACCGAATCAGGTCACCCCAATCAGAATCATATTCGCGCACGGAAAGAAACTGAATCTACTCGACACAAACACGCTCTAATGCGATAGAACAGACCAAGTGGAATAACGAGCAGGATCAGGAGCAGCAATCCCGCATATCCGGGTACATCTATCCTGGAGCCCTTGTAGATGACAAGTGCGATGTCAATGATACCCGCCGCCAATCCGACGAACAGCATCAGAAACTCAGCAGGCTGCAAATACAGTTTCTCACACAGTGAATTGTGCAACTTCATTCTGTCCCCCGACAAGCTTGTTGGGAGACCAAATACCATTCAAGGCGTTAAGAAATCTTCAAGTCCACGGGAGTGAAGTCAGGTTTTCAACGGAACCTTGGGAACTGAGCCGCCACGACCACCGCTGCCCTTGCCGCGTGGTTTCGGCTTGGGTTTGGCTCTCGCTTTGGTTTTCTTGGCCGGTTTGTCCTCAATCACTTCCAGAGCCAGGCTTGTCTCGCCTTCCTTGTCAGTTGCAAGTGAGACTTTGACCGTTCCGCCGCGTTTGAGCTTCCCAAACAGGACTTCGTCGGCCAGTGGCTTCTTGATGTGCTCCTGGATCACCCTGCCAAGCGGCCGAGCGCCCATTTTGTCATCAAAGCCTTTCTTGGCAAGCCAGCTTACGGCATCTTCATCCAGTTCGAAGGTCACATTGCGTTCTGCAAGTTGAGCCTCAAGCTGCATGATGAACTTCTCGACCACCTTGTGAACCACCGGTGTCGGCAGATTGCCAAACGGTACAATTGCGTCCAGACGGTTGCGAAACTCCGGAGCAAACAGGCGGTTAATAGCCTCTTCGTCATCACCGGTCCGCTTGGTCGAGCCAAAGCCGATTGCAGCCTTCTGCATGTCAGAAGCGCCGGCATTGGTAGTCATGATAATGATCGTATTGCGGAAATCGACCTGTTTGCCATTATTGTCCGTCAGTTTGCCGTGATCCATCACCTGCAACAGGATGTTGAACAGGTCCGGATGTGCTTTTTCGATTTCATCCAGAAGCAACACACAGTGGGGATGCTGGTCTACACCATCCGTCAGCAGGCCACCCTGGTCAAAGCCGACATATCCCGGAGGGGCGCCAATCAGGCGCGAGACAGTATGCCGTTCCATATATTCCGACATGTCGAAGCGCAGCAGCTCAACACCCATGGCACTAGCCAGTTGGCGTGCAACTTCTGTCTTGCCGACACCGGTCGGACCGGAAAACAGGTATGAACCGATTGGTTTGTCAGGTTCACGAAGACCGGCTCGTGAAAGCTTGATCGCAGCAGCCAACGCGTCAATTGCCGGATCCTGTCCATAGACGACCCGTTTCAACTGGGTGTCGAGATTTGACAGGACTACCGCGTCGTCTTTGGAGACTGATTTGGGCGGGATTCTTGCCATGGTTGCAATGGTCGCTTCGATGTCCTCAACGCCTATGGTTTTTTTGCGCTTTTCGGCTGGCAAAAGCATCTGGGAAGCACCGGTTTCATCAACCACGTCAATCGCCTTGTCAGGCAATTTGCGATCGTTGATGTAACGGGCTGACAGTTCCACCGCGGCCTTCATCGCATCATCGCTGTATTTTACTGAATGGAATTCCTCAAAATACGGCTTGAGGCCCTTCATGATTTCGATGGAATCCGGAACTGACGGTTCCTTGATATCAATTTTCTGGAAGCGGCGAACAAGCGCACGGTCTTTTTCGAAGAACTGACGGTACTCCTTATAAGTCGTCGAACCAATACAGCGGATGGTCCCGGACGAAAGCGCCGGTTTCAGAAGGTTCGAGGCATCCATCGCTCCGCCGGAAGTCGCACCCGCACCAATTACGGTGTGGATTTCGTCGATGAACATGATGGCACCCGGGGTTTCCTCGATTTCCTTGACAACCTGCTTCAGGCGTTCCTCGAAGTCGCCGCGATAGCGTGTTCCCGCTAGCAACGTGCCCATGTCGAGACAATAGATAGTGCAATCAAGCAGTACCTCCGGTACATCCTTTTCCACGATGCGTTTGGCAAGCCCTTCGGCGATCGCAGTCTTACCTACACCCGGATCGCCCACGTATAGAGGGTTATTCTTTGATCTGCGGCAGAGAATCTGGATAGTGCGGTTAACTTCTGCTTCGCGCCCAATCAGAGGATCGACGCGGCCCGCCTGAGCCTTTTCGTTAAGGTTGATGCAGTAATTCTCCAGTGCTTCGCCCTGCTTGGCCGCATCTTCTTCACCCATTGCCGCCTGATCATCATCCATGCCGCGAACCGGACGCATTTCCGAAGAGCCCGCACGCTTGGCGATGCCGTGAGAAATAAAGTTCACTGCATCATACCGGGTCATGTCCTGTTCCTGCAGGAAGTAGGCGGCATGGCTTTCGCGCTCGGCAAAAATCGCAACCAGAACATTTGCGCCGGTAACTTCTTCACGACCGGAGGATTGTACATGAATAACAGCGCGCTGGATAACCCGTTGGAAGCCGGCGGTGGGCTTTGAATCATCGCTATAGCCGGTTACCAGATTGGCAAGTTCGGTATCGATATAGTCTGTCAGGTTTTCGCGCAGCAGATCAAGTTTGACATTGCATGCCTGCATAACAGCGGCCGCGTCTTCGTCATCTATCAAAGCGAGAAGCAGGTGTTCCAGCGTGGCATATTCCTGGCTGCGCTCATTGGCAAACGTCAAAGCTTTGTGCAGGGCATTTTCCAGACTGTTGGTAAACGATGGCAAATTCTTGTCCGTTCTATTTCTTTTCCATTACACATTGTAATGGGTGTTGGTGTTTTTGTGCGAAATCCATAACCTGTGTGACCTTGGTCTCGGCCACCTCATAGGTAAAGACCCCACATTCCCCGACGCCGTTATTATGAACATGCAACATAATCTGTGTAGCTTGTTCCTGGCTTTTCGAAAAAAACCTCTCGAGAACATGAACAACAAATTCCATCGGTGTAAAGTCATCATTCAACAAAAGAACGCGATACAGGCTAGGTTTTTTTGTTTTTGGCTTGGTTTGTGTCGCGACACCGGTGTTGGTATCGTTGCCCTCATCGGCATTGCGATCATCTTCCTGCATTCTGATTGACATGGTTTCGTCGTAGGTCATGAAGCGTGATGAGTGTGTTTCTCGGGTTGAATTTGATCGGCCTGCATGCAGTCCCACCATCGGCAGACAAATTATATAATGCATGAATTCCACGCTGCAATACATCATGGCTGTGTTGGTTAAGGCTTGTCGGTCATTTTTTTCGCAAAATCACGCTTTATCCAGCCTAATTCCAGGTAACAACCGAACCTGAACAAAAAATGTTGGAACAATTTTACCGAAATTGGCAACGAATCATTGTGCTTAAATCGTTTGGTAACCAAGGCAGGGTAATTTGCCTTCTGTCAGGCCGTAGAGTTTCGGCCCAATGGATCAAAGTATACCCCCTCCAATTGGGGGAACTAGACGGGGAAAAGGTATTGCGTACCCTATCTGCTTTTGGTGCTGGCCGCGTATTGGCCGCACTTTTCATCGTATTGTCATTTGCGGTAGTTTCTGCTGATTTCAATCAGGCCAGAGCCAATCCAAAATATGCCGGCATCGTCATAGATGCCAAGACAGGCAAGACACTCTATTCTTATCGAGCTGATTCAATCCGGTACCCGGCATCGCTGACCAAGATGATGACCATGTACATGATGTTTGAGGCATTGGAGAGTGGCAAGCTCACCAAAAAGACGCGGATTAGAATGTCAAAATACGCTGCGTCCAAGCCACCCTCCAAACTTGGCATCCGGGCAGGCGGCTCGATTGCCGCCCAACATGCAATTTTGGCGCTTGCCACCAAATCCGCAAACGATGTGGCCGCTGCAGTAGCGGAACATCTGGGTGGTTCTGAATCGAATTTTGCTAAAATGATGACACGCAAGGCGCGCCAAATCGGTATGAAGCGCACAACCTTCAAGAATGCATCAGGATTGACGGCAAAGGGGCAGGTTACCACCGCCCGCGACATGGCACGTCTGGGAATTGCCTTGAGAGAGCATTATCCGCAATATTATCATTACTTTAAGACCCGTTCCTTCAAATACGGCAAAGCCCGTTACAACAACCACAATCGTCTGTTGGGGCGGGTTAAGGGCGTGGACGGCATCAAGACCGGTTACACCCGGGCTTCCGGTTTCAATCTGGTATCTTCTGTTCAATCCGGCAACCGTTCCATTGTTGCGGTTGTATTGGGCGGCCGTTCGGGCAAGAGCCGGAACGCGCAGATGCAGAAGCTGATTTCGCAATATTTGCGCAAGGCTACCAAGCGGTCGAAAAAGCAGCTTATTGCTGGCAGAAAACCAACATCTTCATTTGGTATCACAGTAGCCGAAATTCGACTGCCAAAGCGTGGGCCAGTGCCGGTATTCCGAAATACTGTGATTGCGGAAAATCAGGTTGATATTGCCAAGCCGGTTACGGTCGCTGCCATGACAGCACAACAGGATTTCGATCAGGCCAACGTCGCTCAACGCCTTGCACAGGCGCCTGTACCACAGGTTCGACCAAGCGCAGAACTTGCTTATGTGGATCCGGTCACGACCGGCACCAACCAGGAAATTGCAAGGCCGACAAGCGGCTGGGTTATCCAGATAGGAGCTACCGACAGTAAACAGCGGGCTTTGGGATTGCTGGAATCTGCGAAGACAAAAGCACCCGGCATACTGGGTGGCAAAAGCATCTATACCGAGACAGTAGAGAAGGGGTCAGCCGTACTTCATCGCGCAAGGTTTGCCGGATTTGCCGGAAAAACAGATGCGAGAAATGCCTGCAAGGCACTCAAACAGAAAAAAATTGCCTGTTTGGCATTGAGCACCGGATAACGGGAACAAAAGAATTCGTATGTCCTCCAGCGTTTTCATTTAGATCAATTTGAGCATTTCAGATCCATGAAAAGCGCTTCAACTGTACTGAGTAAAGATTACAGACATGCAAAAAAAGAAACTGAAACTGTCAATTGAGAAGCGTATCCTTGGCCTCATCGACACGCGAGGCAAGAAGCTCCGATCCGGTGCTGTCAGCCCCGACGATCCTTTTGAGCCGTTGGTAACACGAACCGATCTCCTCCGCGCTCGCTCCCGATTCAAGACCAAGGATCTGATAGGCCTCCTGCTCAGTCATGGGGCCAGGTCGAGACGGGCTTCCATGCCCAGAATCAGTTCGCGCATTCGTGTTTTCACGCCAGCCGGTGAGATGGCGGTCAAGATACGCTTCCATTAGTTCTGCACTCTCCGGATCGTCAGATAAATCCCGGTAAAAATCCAGAAGACCACCCATCGTCATCTGCGACAGGACCGATCCTTCATTGCCGCCTGTCAGCACGAGTCCGTCCAGTTTCCCGCTGTCCTGATTAATCGTGATTTCCAGCCATGCGGTTCGAAAAACCGAAGTTCGGTTGCGGCGTCTTTTTATGGATTGCCTGCGGCTGTGATACCACCACAACAGACCCAGCAAGATGAGTGGAACACCGTATCCGAAACGTCCGGCAGCCGTGAAGCCCAACCCGGTGAGTACAGCCAGCAAAGGCCCCAGCATACGCAGCGTGCTTGCGAGCGCGGATGGTGTTGCCCGCACGAAGGCGAACAAAAACAGCAGCACAAAGCCGATCATCAACAGGCCGGTAAGCAAATATCCCATGGCCTAAAGATACGTGTAGAGTTTCAAGTTTCAAGCACTTAACAACGCATTTCTTTATCAGGTCGTGCTATCGAGCCTGTGGTTGTTACGTTTGGCCTTTTTCAACAGTGATTTTATTGCGGACCTGGCCTTTGGGTACTTTAATTTCCGGGCGGCTTGATAATGTTCCAGAGCTTTGGGAAATGAGACGGGCACGCCCAGACCATCCTCATGCATCTGGCCCAGTCTGTAATGGGCTGCAGCATTGTCCTGTGCTACTGCTTTTTCATAGTAAATAATCGCGTCCTTGTAAGATAATTCTGTGCCGACTCCCCATCGATAGGCGTTGCCCACAACCACCTGGGCCATCGCCATGCCTAGATCGGCTGCGCGCTTGTACCCGGTGAATGCCTGTTGATAATCCTTAGGCACACCCAGTCCGTTGCGATGCAAGTGCGCGATTGCATAATGTGCTGGCGGGTATCCCTGATTTGCCGATTTTCTGTACCAGGAAATTGCCTTGCCATAATCCCTGACAACGGCTCTGCCGTTTAAATATGCCTGTCCGAGTGCGTATTGAGCTTTTGAATGGCCTTGTTCCGCAGCTTTTTGGAACCAGACATTAGCCTCCTCGTGGGACCTGTCATCCTTGGGGCCGTAGGCGTAACGCCAACCGATACGGTATTGAATGTCCGCATCGAAAAATTGCTCGGTTTTGAAGTTGCTTAGAATGAGAACAGATCGATTATATTCGGTGCTCTTTTCTTTATCGAACAGCAGTCTGTCTTCCGGCCATTGCCACAGCAAGAAGACAAACGCAGAGAAAAACAGCAAATTGGTCACCAGCGACAAGCGCAACTGGCGACGGACAAGCCCGAGTTTCAGATAGAAAAATTCGTCTAGAAATTCCCGCATTGGTCCTGTTCAACCCCCGATGACTGATCTTAGTGCAATTTGGCTGAAGAACGATTTAGGTAACCGGTACAATTGTAATTTTTGCGGTAATCGTCCAGGAATTGAATAAATTTCGGAACCGGATGACGGACAATCACCAAACTTTGAATGGTCACGACTTCAACGTTGATTATCCTGAACCCATTAGGAGACACTTATGATCCGCATTATTGCTACTGTGCTTGTAATGGGTCTGGCCACTTTGCCGACCCTGGCACAAACCGCGTCTGAAATACCGTTGGAAAATCCCGAGGTTCTTGATGAGGTGGACGCCCCCTCATACCGGCAAATGAATTGTCGTAAGGTGGTTGTTGATGAATGAACCACAAATAACGAAGGAGCGTCCTTATGAAAGTTACCACGATCGGGCTTGATCTTGCCAAAAGTGTCTTCCAGGTTCACGGTGTTGACGATGATGGCAGTGTTATCGTGATCAAAAGGTTGCGGCGAAAACAGTTGAAAGGCTTTTTCTCGAAACTGCCAGCTTGCCTTGTCGGCATGGAGGCTTGTGCCACTGCCCATTATTGGGCTCGCACCCTGGCAGCCTTTGGTCATGAGGTCAGACTGATGCCTCCTGCCTACGTCAAGGCCTACGTAAAGCGGGGCAAGAATGACGCTGCCGATGCTGAAGCGATTTGCGAGGCTGTCAGGCGGCCCACCATGCGTTTCGTGCCTGTCAAAACACCTGAGCAGCAAAGTATCCTGATGATACACCGAACCCGTTCCCTGATTGTGCGGCAACGCACCATGGCAGCCAATGCACTGCGTGCTCATTGTGCAGAGTTCGGTCTTGTCACCACCCCCGGCGTCAGGAACATCGTCAAGCTGGCTCATTCCATCTTCAACGAAAACGACGAGAAGCATGTCCTGCCGGCTATTGCACAAGTCGCGCTGGCAACGCTTGCCCGTCGCTTGCTCGAACTGGAGGAAGAATTGCAGGCTCTTGAGAAGGTCCTGCGTGACTGGCACCGGCAAAATGAAGCCAGCAGGCGCCTGGCAGCCATTCCGGGTATTGGTGTGATCACAGCCACTGCACTGATGGCAACCGTCAGCGATCCGGGACAATTCAAAAGCGGACGGCAGTTCGCCGCATGGCTTGGCCTGGTCCCCAAACAGCATTCAAGCGGTGACAAAGTAAGGCTCGCTGGCATATCAAAGCAGGGAGACCGGTATATTCGCCGCCTGCTTGTCATTGGTGCGACAGCTGTTATTCGCCACAATCGAAACAAGAAGAGCCCGACCGCGGTCTGGATCAATGGTCTGCTGGAAAAGAAACCTGTGAGACTGGTCTCTGTCGCATTGGCCAACAAGACCGCTCGCATCGCCTGGGTTCTTATGACCAGAGGACAGCGCTATAACCCCTTGCGAATCAGCGCCGCTTGAAGGCAAGGCACAGAAATTGGTAATGGCAGAAAGTGATGTGACATGATCAGCCAAAAACGAGGTTACACCGTGTGATTCAATGCGCCCCATGAGCGCGTCATCTTGATCAGGAACCTCGTTTGCGGATTTCCATCAGGGCCAGCGATCTATCAAATATCGCATCAACAGGCCGGACATATGAAAGCAACCGATCAAAACATCAAAAAATGTCTTGCCAATCCGGGGCGTCCACATATGAACCACCAGCCCGCGAGCGTGGCAATCTGGACAAAAGCCCGCAAGGTTTGGATGATCCGCAGGCAGCTATTGGACAGAAACATGAACCAATGACTTTGCCGAGAATGGCGGAAATCGTGTTGGCAATCGATCCCGATGCCAATTTGCAGGGTAATGCCATGCGTCTAAGCATCGAAGGGGTAACAATCACCATCGTAACCGACATTGTCCGTAACCGGATGCGTGCGTTCACACCGGTCCGTTCCCTAGACGGTATAAGCGGTGCCGAACTTTACCGAATGATGCAGGCAAACTTCGACAGTGCCCTTGATGCCCGTTATGCAGTTGCAAAGGGATATGTGGTAAGTGCCTTTATTCACCCTCTGGCGGAACTTGAAAAAGAACAGTTCATCAAGTCACTGGGGCAGGTGGTAAACCTTGTTTTGACCTACGGCACTGCCTTTACGTCCGGTGCGCTCACCTATGGTGGAGGCGACAGCCGTGATTTGCACCGTAAACTGATCGAAGATCTGCTGAAAAAAGGCGAGAAAATCTAGGCAGGTTCACCCAGTCCCAATTGTGGTCGGTACCTCCGCCGGTCACGCGTTACAACCCTGGCATCCCAATCATCACCCTCTAACGTCAACTCGCTTGTAACCCGGTTCCTGCCTCCGGATTTTGAGGCATAAAGAGCCTCGTCGGCCCTGCCGAGTACATCGGATAAATCTTCCCCATCGCGTCTTTGGGAAACACCAAAACTTGCAGTGATTCTAATCGGAACTGATTTGTTGCCCAACCTCAATGTCTCGGTTTCCTGGCGCATGGCTACCGCAAGACTTGTCGCATCATGCAATGTCTGACCGACCGCCACCATGACAAATTCCTCTCCGCCAATTCGTGCCGGAAAACACAAACCTCCCGCGTGCCGCTCAAACAGCCGTGCAAACTCGATGATGATGTCGTCACCGACCGCATGACCGTGATTGTCGTTGATGGATTTGAACTTGTCTATATCGGCAAGGACGATGCTGACCGGCAGTTTGACATCTTCGTCAAAATACTTGTCCACTATTTCCTGCAAGCCAATGCGGTTGGAAATTCCGGTCAGCCCGTCTTTGAGCGAGGACTGGCGAACATCATTGAAGGCTTCGCGGGCAAATATCATGAACAGTGTGGTAGCCATCGAAATGGCACAGACTGCGATGCTCAGGTGCAAGGTAACAATGAAAACCTCGCTGCTGTAATTTTCAACCGTCAGAGGCCCGGCGGTGTTGTAGGCAATAAGCAGGGGGCGGGCAACGTTCTGGACAATGCACAGGCCGCAAACCGCCAACAGCAGATAATCCAGTTTTGTGCTCATTTTCTTCTGAATACCAAAGATCCCAACAGAGAAAACGAGTGCAGCGCCGATATTTGCGGTGATCGCCGTCAACCACGGATTTCCGATCGTATTCAGATAAAAAATTACTGCCATCTGGAACAAAGACGCAAGCGACAGAAGTGTAGTGCGCATTTGCTTTGTATAATGATATTGTATACCCGAAGCCAGAACGGCAGCCCCGGCTGTATAAATCGTGTTCACGATGATTGGCGCCCAAAATGCGGGAAGCGAATCATAAATGATATCAAAGAGAAAGCCAGAAACGGCGTATAGATACGCAAGAGCGCAGAGAAGGACTGCCTTGTTGTTCCATACCCGGTAGATAGCGACGAATCCAATCGCAAATACCGTGAACATCAACGGACTGATAAGTTGAAAATAAGTCTCCAACGCTCTTCTGACCCCCTACCACCTGGTTTGAATAACTGTTAGTCAGCGACCAATGGTAAAGAGTAATCCTTTATATTCCCTTGATAGTCAGTAGTTTACCGTTCTTCTTGCGATTATTGTCTTGTATCAATCGAGACGATCGTTCAGACATATGTTACTCAACTGAAGCAGCGAGTTTCTCGCCATTTGCCTTGATGGTCTCCATGTCACCCATGTTACCTGGAGGATTTAGCCGCACATTAGAGTGACGCGGGATAACATGAACATGATAGTGAAAAACTTCCTGTCCACCGGCAGCCTCGTTGAATTGCTGGATGGTGATGCCGTCTGCATTAAATGCCTTCATTGCCGCGTGAGCGATTTTCTTAACCGTCACATGTACACGGGAAACCGCTTCAGGTGACCCATCCAGGATGTTGCGGAATGGCGTTTTTGGAATCACCAGGCAGTGTCCTTCAGCGCGTGGCATGATGTCCATGAACACGAAAGTCTCGTCGTCTTCGTAAACCTTGAATGATGGCATTTCCCCACGCAGTATCTTCGCAAATATATTGTCATTATCATATTCGGCGGCGGTCATTGGGTGTTGTCCCCTTTCTTAAATGGTGCATGTTCTCTAAGGATTTCGTTGTGCCTGTCAACTTCACGACGTTCGTGAACCAGATAATCCGAAACCGCATCGCGCAGACCCGGGTGGGTAATCCAATGGGCCGATTTGGTTGTAACCGGAACGTATCCCCGCGCAAGCTTGTGCGCACCCTGGGCACCAGCCTCTACGCGCTTCAATCCTCTGGCGATGGCAAATTCTATGGCCTGGTAGTAGCAGACTTCAAAATGCAGAAACGGATGATCTTCCAGGCACCCCCAATGTCGGCCATAGAGACACTCGTCGCTGATGAAATTGATCGCACCGGCAATATATTCGTCGTTACGTTTTGCCAGTATCAGCAGCGTCCTGTCAGCCAGGCTGTTTCCAACAAGGGAAAAAAATTCCCGGGTTAAATAGGGGGATCCCCATTTGCGAGAACCAGTGTCAACGTAAAATGAGAAAAACCGGTCCCAGACACGTTCGCTGATGTCTGCACCCATCACCAATTCGATGGATATCCCGTTGTCTGCAACCGCAGCGTTTCTTTCTTTGCGGATATTCTTGCGTTTACGGGAGGACAGGGCATTCAGAAAACAATCAAAAGTCTGATATCCGCCATTTACCCAGTGAAATTGCTGATCAGTGCGTTGGAGGTAATCCTGTTCACCGGCAAGTTGCCATTCTTCATCCTCCATAAACGTAATGTGGGCCGACGAAACATGCAGTTTGCCACAAAGCTGCTTGAGACCCTGTGCAAGCGCCTGCATTCGCGCATGGCGGTTTTCACACTCTGGAACCAGAAATCGCGATCCCGTAGCGGGTGTGAAGGGAATGGAACATTGAAGTTTCGGGTAGTAATCGCCGCCGGCGCGCATAAACGCATCTGCCCAGCCATGATCGAACACATATTCACCCTGACTGTGATTTTTGAGATAGCAGGGAAGGGCACCCAGCAGTTCCCCACTGCCGGTTTCAAGCAGCAGATGCTGCGCCAGCCAGCCTGTTTCGGCAGTGGCGGAGCCGGAGGTTTCGAGGGCCGACAGAAATTCATAGGTAACAAACGGATTGCCCGCACTTTCCGACACAAGGGAATTCCAGTCAGAGGCTTCCACCTCTTTTAAAGACTGAATCAACCGAATCTGAAATGTTTCTTTCACCGTATGTTGACTTTGCATTGCTTAAGGCTGTTCAAATCACAAATCCTTCAAAAGTTGGCTGATCTGAATACTTCAGACTGTAAGCATATTGTTCTCTGTCGCGGATAGTCCAGCTAATCAACGGTCGACCGGTCTCCCGGAACTCCATGGCAAACTGTGTTTCCAGGCCTTCAACATGGTAGGAGACAAAATCAACATTGCACTCCAGGCTGATGGATTTGTGATCGTCATAGAACCTGTCATCGCCTTCCGCGGTGAGACCCAGCGGCAGGTGCGGCGCCAGCCGTCGGGCGTCACGCAACAGATGGTGGTGAAACGACATGATGACCGCATCGCCGGCGTAAGTGTCCAGCAGATCGGTAACGGCCCGGATAAATCCGTCATCTTTTCCGGGTAGACCCTTGAGTTCGAGCACAAGACCAACTTTCCCGCCTACCAAATCAAGCAATTGTGCCAAAGTCGGAATACAATCGTCGGAATTGCCGATTTTCATGGATTGCAATTCGCTGCTTTCAGTCTGGCGAATCCCGGCATGAACGCCCGTCATCCGTTCCAGTTGGTAATCGTGAAACACCATCGGAACCGTGTCTGATGAAATCTGCAAATCCACCTCAATTGGATAGCCCGCTTCGACGGATGCTTGTGCAGCAGAAAGTGTGTTTTCGTAAACCTGCCGTGATTTGTCATGCAAAGCCCTGTGCGAGATCGGGCTGTCGCGCAACCAGTTAACGCTGTTGGCAGGTTCTTTATCAAAATTGATGGTCAAGTGGTTGTCTCACAACGGTGGCAGGTTATGCTGACTGTAAACCATGATTCATGCAAATGCCGAAACTGGAAATTCAAGGTTTAAGGTTCAGGAAATGGTTAGACATCATACTATGTGGTGTTTCTGGAGGAAAAGGATGGGCAACGTGACAGTTAAGGCATTTCACAAATCAGGTGACAAGCTTCAGTTCGGTGTGATTGCCACGCTCGGTACTGTGTCGTTGATAGCCTTCGCCCCGTCAAGTGCATTTGCTACGGGCTTCGAGATCCTCGCGCCACATCGTGCCGTTTATGACGTTAAACTCAAGGATGCCGAGGACCGCTCAGGCATCGCTGGCATGCAGGGTCGTATCGTCTATGAGCTGCGCGGAAATGAATGTGAAGGCATTGCGATACAATATCGTTTTGTTACACGCATCAATACCGGACGCGATGTGTTTGTCACCGATCAGCAAAGTGCCAGCTACGAAAGTCCCGACGGCAAAGAGTTTTCATTTTCCACCAAGAGCTTTGTCAATGAGCAGCCCGATCAGCAGGTCAAAGGCACCGCCACACGCAGCACAAATGGAATTACGGTTACCCATGATGGGGAAATCCCCAAAGAGTTGAAACTGCAAAGTGGGCTTTTTACCAGTTCACACCTCATCGAAGTGATGAAAAATGCAATCGACGGGGAAGCATTTATAGCCCACAACGTGTTCGATGGTTGTGGCGATGGTGACAAGGTGCTGAACAGCGCGAGTGTGATCGGGAAGGCAAAGATTGTAACCGAATTGCTGGAGGGTGAAGCCGAAGCCGGCATTGCTGAACTGAAGCAGAACGAGGCCTGGCCTATCACGATGAGCTATTTCAATGTCGATGTCGACAATTCGGCGGAATCCCTCCCGATATATGAAGCTTCGTTCGTTTTGTACGGCAATGGTGTTTCACGCGACCTGACGATGCGATATCCTGATTATGAACTCAAAGCTTCGCTGACAGACATTGAGTTCTTCGATCAGTCGCCTTGTAAAATCGAAAACTAGGCCAGCTCAACCTTTGAAACCGCCGCCGTCAAGGTAAGCCTGTTCCGCAGGGGTTGTATGTCTGCCCAAAACGCCGTTGCGATGAGGAAACCGTCCAAACCGCTGAATGATTTCGCGGTGTTCAAGAGCTGCTTTCATCGCTTCCGGTTCCCCTTTAGAGCGTGTTCGCATCACGTGAATTCACAGCCGACTGCCCTGAAGAAATTCCGGCACTCCATTGGCGTGAACATATGGCAGACCTCTCCGATTGCCTTCCAGACATCATCGAAGGTTCTGGCGCCTGCCTTCCTCAGATGAGCCTTGAGCTTCGAAAAGGCCATTTCAATGGCATTGAGATCTGGGGAATATTTCGGCAGGAACAAAAACCATGCGCCGATATCTCGCAAGATCTGCTCGGCTTTTTCGCTCTTGTGAGCGGCTAGGTGGTCAAGGATTACGACATCTCTCTTTTCCAGTTCTGGCGCCAACTGTGTCTCAACATAAATCTCAAAGATTTCTTTGGTCATGGCCCGGTCAATAACCCAGGGCGCAACCAGTCCATGACTGCGCAGGCCTGCGATAAGTGTCTGCTTCTTCCAGTGGCCATGAGGGACAAAATCTATGAGGCGCTCTCCTGTTGGGGCCCATCCAGTTTGCTTGGCCATTTTGGTGTTTGTGGACGTCTCATCAATGAAGACAAGTTTTTCAATCGACCGATTCAAAAACGGAACACGCCTTGTCTTCCAGAGTTCGCGGTCTTTTTTCACGTCGATGCGGTGTTGCTCCTTGGCATAAATAGTCTTTTTTTATGCGACAACCCGAAACTGCGCACAACATGCCAGACAGGCGAATGATGGACATTGAGGTTGAATTTTTCGTTCAGCTCCGCACAAAGCTTACGGATTGTAATGTCCTTTTGTTCATCAACCCGTTTTCGAAGCCAGTCTTTATAGGGTGAAAGCTTGCCATGGCCTGTTTTTCCCGGGTTATGTTTTGGAGCAAGCGAGCCAGTTTCACGTTTCAACTTCACCATATCATTCACAAATTTGACGGAGACTTTGAAATGGGCAGCCGTTCCACGATGAGTGTGGCCTTCTTCTACATGAGCTACAACACGTTTACGCAATTCAATCGGATGGGGCTTGGGCATTGAAAATCCTTGGCTTCGAACCGAATCAGGTCACCCCAATCAGAATCATATTCGCGCACGGAAAGAAACTGAATCTACTCGACACAAACACGCTCTAATCGAGTGCTGCAGAAGAACTGATCTCTGCTGGTCTGCAATAGATTCGGAATGTTCGTATGGAAGGTAGAAAAACACCATCAGCTCTTCGCGTGCGTCTTTGTCGAGACCGGCTGATATTGCATTTTTGGCAATGTCGAGGGCTTTTGCATCCTGGGTGAAACTTTTGACACTGCCGCGAAAAAGATTTCTGGAGAATTGGTCAAGAACAATGATCAGCGCAAGCGCGCCATCGGATGTTTCAGCCCAGGAATCGAGTTCTCCCGCACTGGCGGCGTCGTGCAATGCGCCGAATTTCTCTCTTATTTCGGCATCAACTTCGTCGTTCTTGCACCACCAGCCCGCGCTCCCAAGAGCGGTCCAGAAATCCAGTACTTCTTCTGGCTTGATTATATTACCCATTGAAATTAATCCCGAATTTTACCGCATCTGATCCAAATTTGTCCCGCACACTGTCAATTGCACGTTCTGCATCCGCTCTTCTGGCAGCATCGGGATCGACCAGATCGTACGGATCGGCATTTTCATCCGGTCCAAGCGTCGAAACCCCGATGCCCAGCAGGCGAAACTTCGTACCGTCAAGTTCAGGAATAAGCAAATCGCTTCCCGTTCTGAAAATGCGGTCTTCCAATTGGGTGGGATCGGGAATCTGCCGTGACCGTGTACGGGTCTTGAAATCGGCGGTCTTGAGTTTAAGGACAACCGTCTGGCCCGCGATATGCTTGCGTTTGAGGCGTTGCGAAACTTTCTGAGACAGCTTGCGCAGAACCGGCAGCAAATCTTCAGACGATGAAATATCGGTGCCGAAAGTGGTTTCAGAACTGATGGATTTGGCACCACTGCCCGGGCTGACATGGCGGCTGTCCTCACCTCTGGCAAGACGTGCCAGATGCAGCCCCATCGAACCATAGCGTCGGGCAAGATCATTGTCCTCCATTCGCTGCACAGTCGCGAGATCCGTAATCCCATCCTTTGCCAGCATCTTTTGTGTAACCTTTCCCACGCCCCACACAATTGAAACCGGCTGTTTGCTAAGAAATGAGAAAGCTTCCTCCCTGCCAATCGCTGTAAAACCCCGGGGCTTGTTCATATCAGAAGCAACCTTGGCCAAAAACTTGCAATAGGACAGGCCGATGGAAACCGTCAGATTCATTTCATCCTGGATGCGACTTGCCAGTCTCATCAGCATTTCGGCGGGGCTGGCGCCATGAAGCCGCTCGGTACCGCTCAAGTCCAGAAACGCCTCATCAATAGAGAGCGGCTCCACCAATGGCGTGAGTTCTCGCATCATCTCGCGGATTTCGTGTCCGGCTTTTGAGTATTTGTCCATGTTTGGCTTCACAACAACGGCATCGGGACAGGTTGCAAGCGCCTTGAACATCGGCTGGGCAGAGTGAACTCCGCGAATGCGTGCGATATAACAAGCGGTTGAGACGACGCCGCGTTTCCCGCCGCCGATAATCACCGGCTTGTCCGCCAGTTCCGGATTGTCGCGTTTTTCAACCGAGGCATAGAACGCGTCACAATCAATGTGGCCGACAACCAGCTGTTTCAGTTCCGGGTGAGATACCATGCGTGGGCTACCGCACTTGCTGCACCGGTTCCGTGCTGCATCCTGCCAGGTAAGGCAGTCTCTGCAAAAAGCCTCTTTTCCGCCCTCAGACTTCATGGCTAATACTCACCAAACTCTTGAGGACACAGGGCAAATTTTGCTTTTTGCAGTTCTGTTGGCTCAAGATTGGCGCTCGCAGCAAATGCGATCAACGTGGGCTCATTGCCCAGGAAAAAATCGAGCACGGCAACCAGAAACTCCGGTGATTGCGCCATCGCACGCATGTCATCGGGGGTGATACCGGTAAGTGCTATGAATCGGGCCAACTGTTCGCTGTCACCGGCAATGAATTGCAGGCCTGAAATGGCGATGTTGGAAGCGGTTTCCGGTGTCATCGGCAATTTCTTCCCGGTTGCTCAAGCGAATTTCGTGTACCCCGCAATGTTATTCCAAACAGTGGGTGTCAATCCAGATGAAATTGTCGGACTTGTTTGTGTTTCGTCAACTTTATTTGGTTACTATTTCGCATCAGCCGACAGAACGAGTGGGATGCGGCTTGGAAAATTCGGCGTTACGGAGAGTATGTAATGGCCAAATCAATTCTCATTGTCGAAGACAATGAACTGAACATGAAGCTGTTCAACGATTTGTTGGAGGCAAAGGGATATCAGATATTCCAGACCAAGAATGGGATGGAGGCGCTGGATATTGCGAGAAATAACAAGCCGGATCTCATATTGATGGATATTCAGCTGCCGGAAGTTTCCGGGCTGGAGGTCACCAATTGGATCAAGCAGGATGATTCAATTGCCCATATTCCGGTAATTGCTGTTACCGCGTTTGCCATGAAGGGAGACGAGGAGCGGATTCGCCAGGGCGGTTGTGAGGCCTATATTTCGAAGCCGATATCCGTTGGAAGTTTCGTAAAGACCATTCAGCACTACATTGGTGATGGCTGATTGAGGGAGTAGAGTAGTGACCGCACGCGTACTTGTTGTTGACGATGTTCCAACAAATGTGAAACTCCTGGAAGCCCGTTTGATGGCGGAGTATTTTCACGTTCTGACGGCTACCAATGGCCAGTCGGCGCTGTCGATTTGTCAGGAAGGACAATGCGATATTGTTCTGCTGGACGTGATGATGCCCGAGATGGATGGCTTTGAAACCTGCCGGCGATTGAAAACCAATCCGGCCACCATGCATATTCCGGTAGTGATGGTAACCGCTCTGGACAGCCCGGAGGATCGCGTCAAGGGACTGGAAGCAGGGGCGGACGATTTTCTTACAAAGCCTGTTAATGACCTGGCACTTGTAACCCGTGTGAAAAGTCTGGTTCGGCTAAAGATGCTGACGGATGATCTCCGAATGCGGGCAGCATCCGGTGATGAGCTGGCAATCAACCATTTCAGAAACATCGATGAACTCGACCCGGTAAATTCAAGGGGCAGGGTGGTCATTGTCGATGATCGCGAAAGTTCTACCGAGCGCGTGCTGCAAATCATGTCGGAGACCAGTGATGTTGATGTTGTCTCCAACGGCAATGACGCGTTGGTGAAAATTGCCGAAGGCAAGCATGATCTTGCGGTTATTTCACTCAATCTTCCGGATATGGACAGCCTGAGACTGTGCTCGCATCTGAGATCTCTGGAACGTACGCGATCCCTGCCGATAGTTGCGATTGCCGATGCAATGCAGGATGATCTGGTCAGACGCGCTGTTGACTTGGGTGTGAATGATTACATTCATCGCCCGGTTGATGCCCATGAATTGAAGGCACGCGTGAACAGTCAGCTCAAACGCAAACGCTATAATGACTGCCTGCGTGAGTCAGTGCAGCAAACGATTGAAATGGCGGTGAAAGATCCGCTTACAGATTTGCACAACAGACGGTATTTCGACAGTCATTTTGCGGCTTTGTTTGAATCCTCAGCAAATTCCGACAAACCGGTGTCGGCGATCATGTGCGATATCGATCACTTCAAGTCGGTCAACGATACCTATGGCCACGATGTTGGTGACGCGGTCATCAAGGCCTGTTCCATGCGAATCAGACACAGTTTTCGCAATATTGATATGGTCTGCCGCTATGGAGGCGAGGAGTTTGCCATCGTAATGCCGGATACCGGCATTGAATTTGCGAAAATCGTTGCAGAGCGTATTCGCACGGCAATTAATTCCGAGCCGGTGATCGCAGCAAACGGATTGCATCAAATCCCGATTACCATAAGCATTGGGGTTTCCTGCATTGAGTTGCCTGACGACACGCCGGAGAAATTGCTGAAGCGCGCGGATGTCGCGTTGTACAATGCAAAACAGGCCGGCCGCAATCGGGTGGTCGCCGAAGCCGCCTGAACCTGCGCACGATCACAATAGATCAATCTTTGTAGACAACATCTGGGAATTTGCCCTGTAATTTGGCATGTTTACCCGAGTGAATGTTAGAGCGTGTTTGTGTCGAGTAGATTCAGTTTCTTTCCGTGCGCGAATATGATTCTGATTGGGGTGACCTGATTCGGTTCGAAGCCAAGGATTTTCAATGCCCAAGCCCCATCCGATTGAATTGCGTAAACGTGTTGTAGCTCATGTAGAAGAAGGCCACACTCATCGTGGAACGGCTGCCCATTTCAAAGTCTCCGTCAAATTTGTGAATGATATGGTGAAGTTGAAACGTGAAACTGGCTCGCTTGCTCCAAAACATAACCCGGGAAAAACAGGCCATGGCAAGCTTTCACCCTATAAAGACTGGCTTCGAAAACGGGTTGATGAACAAAAGGACATTACAATCCGTAAGCTTTGTGCGGAGCTGAACGAAAAATTCAACCTCAATGTCCATCATTCGCCTGTCTGGCATGTTGTGCGCAGTTTCGGGTTGTCGCATAAAAAAAGACTATTTATGCCAAGGAGCAACACCGCATCGACGTGAAAAAAGACCGCGAACTCTGGAAGACAAGGCGTGTTCCGTTTTTGAATCGGTCGATTGAAAAACTTGTCTTCATTGATGAGACGTCCACAAACACCAAAATGGCCAAGCAAACTGGATGGGCCCCAACAGGAGAGCGCCTCATAGATTTTGTCCCTCATGGCCACTGGAAGAAGCAGACACTTATCGCAGGCCTGCGCAGTCATGGACTGGTTGCGCCCTGGGTTATTGACCGGGCCATGACCAAAGAAATCTTTGAGATTTATGTTGAGACACAGTTGGCGCCAGAACTGGAAAAGAGAGATGTCGTAATCCTTGACCACCTAGCCGCTCACAAGAGCGAAAAAGCCGAGCAGATCTTGCGAGATATCGGCGCATGGTTTTTGTTCCTGCCGAAATATTCCCCAGATCTCAATGCCATTGAAATGGCCTTTTCGAAGCTCAAGGCTCATCTGAGGAAGGCAGGCGCCAGAACCTTCGATGATGTCTGGAAGGCAATCGGAGAGGTCTGCCATATGTTCACGCCAATGGAGTGCCGGAATTTCTTCAGGGCAGTCGGCTGTGAATTCACGTGATGCGAACACGCTCTAATTCGTCTTTTCCTGCACTGATAAACCGATTGGAAATGAGGCCGTCATAAAGCCAAACGCCATATTCTCCGGCCAAGTGGTTATAACATACGCGTGCTTTACGAAGTTCGGGGTCTTTTGGACCGGTCTGAACCCGCACAAGCCCCCGGTTTGCTGCCAGTCCCATCATCGATTCAAGAAGTTCTCCAACATCATTGTCGGATAACGTGAAATATTTGTGGCGTCCCTGTTTTTGCTGGCGAATTAGATCCACATTCTCAAGTTTGAAAAGGTGGGAGCTTGGGGTTTGAACCGTAACACCTGCTTCTGCCGCGAGCTCGGTTGCTGTAAGCGCCTTGCCGCTCATTAGGGCGGTCAGGATGTTTGCTCGCGCTGGGTCCCCGATCAAGGATCCAAGCAGCGCTATGTCCGGTCCTTCTTTCATACTTCGATGGTAGTCGAAGCATAAACTAAATTCAACTTGTAAAGTCGGATTATTCAAAAAAGGAAAATCCGATGCTGACCTGTTTCATTCGATATCACATAGATCCAACCAAGAAGGACGCCTATGAACAATATGCCAGAAACTGGGGAGAGGCCATTCCTCGCTGCGGTGCTGGACTCATTGGATATTATGCACCGCACGAAGGCTCCTCCACACTTTGCTACGGAGTTTACAATATCGAAAATCTGGCGGCCTACGAGGCTTATCGCAAACGTCTCAGCAGTGATCCGCTGGGGAGGGAGAATTACGAATTCGCCAAGAAAGAAAAGTTTCTTCTGCGCGAGGATAGGACGTTCCTGAAGCTGGTTTCTGAACCGCATGGCGCACTGGTGAAGTCGTGATAGCCGTAATATTCGAAGTCATCCCTGCAAATGGGCAACGGCAGGAATATTTTGAACTGGCCGCAGATTTGAAGCCTTTGCTGGAAACGATAGAAGGGTTTGTGTCAGTCGAACGATTTCAAAGTCTGAGCGATCCCTCAAAAATCCTATCGCTTTCTTTTTTTGCCAACGAGCAGTCGCTCGTCGAGTGGAGGAATACACAACAACACCGCGACGCCCAGGCGCAGGGCCGCGCTGGCGTATTCAGTAACTATCGATTGCGCATTGCAGCGGTGAAGCGTGACTACGGGTTTGAAGATCGTGAACAGGCACCGCTAGACAGCAGGCGTAAGCACGGCTAACAAGAGGCCACACTACACAAATTGCCCAGAATTTTTGTGTGAATATTCAAGCGAAACCCCCAATGTCTTCAATCTCCAAACCTGGCCCGCTAGATATCCTGTTGCTGCTGATCGTTGCCGCGATTTGGGGTTCTGCCTTCACATCTATCAAGATGGCAGTGACAGATATGGGTGCGATGTGGACTGCAGCCATTCGTGTATTCATCGGGTTTCTGGCTGTGCTTCCTTTTGCAATGCTGAAACCGGCGCTTCCGGCAACGATAAAAATATGGGCTCTCACCGCTGCTGTGGCCGCTCTCAGTATGGTTTTTCCGTTCATCATGATTTCCTGGGCGATGAAACATGTGGATGCCGGAGTGGGTTCACTTTTGTTGGGAACCACCCCGTTTATTGCCATTGTAATTGGCCACTTTGCCACCCGGGACGAGCGAATTACGCCAATGAAATTGCTGGGTGTTGCGTTTGCTGTAACCGGAATTGGTGTGCTTGTCGGACCGGATGCTGTAACCGGGCTGGGAGATGCTGCACTCTGGGCGCAAGGGTCCATCATGCTGTCGGGAGCCTGTTATGTTTGTGCCGGATTTATCATGCGCAACATTGATATGCCGCCGATTGCATTCACAGCCGTTACCCTGGCGATCGGGTCCGTGATGCTTTTCACCCTGTCATATGCCATCGTCGGTTTGCCCAACACCTCACCGTCAAGGGAAACACAGTTCGCGCTTCTTTGGTTGGGTATTTTTCCAACCGGTTTTGCCTATGTCATGCGGTATTTCCTGGTGCGGCGTGTCGGTGTGTCAACATTCGCGCTGGCTATGAACACGGTACCTATCTTTGGTGTGATAATTGCTGCAATGTTGCTGGGAGAGATACTTGAGTGGAGCACACTGATTGCCTTGATGCTGGTCCTGTGTGGACTGATGATAACCAGGATGGGCTCAACACGGGAACTGCAAAAAGAAGTGGAATGACACAAACACATAGAATCGAGGTTCTGGATTTTGCGCGGGGGCTTGCCCTTGTCGCGATGACGGTCTTCCATTTCGGATTTGACCTGGAACTGTTTGGTCTCAAGGAGCCAGGATATATTGCACAGCCTCACTGGAAGTATTTTGCCCGGTCAATCGCATCCTCTTTTCTGTTTCTTGCCGGATTTGGCCTGTATTTGGCGCACGTGAACGGCATACGATGGATGCCGTGGCGACGCCGGATGATCAAAATAATTTCCGCAGCCATGCTGATTACGGCTGTAACCTATGTTGCGACACGGGGTCAGTACATCTTCTTCGGAATACTTCATGCTATCGCGCTGGCAAGCCTGGTTTGTCTGGCGTTTCTCTCTTTCCCAGCCTGGATTATCGCAATCGTGGCCGCAGCGGTTTTTGCAGTGGGTCAGTCTTTCGAAACGACTTTACTGAACCATTGGGCATGGTGGTGGACAGGCCTGTCGCAGGCGCCGATAAGTTCGAGTGACTATGTACCTGTGTTTCCCTGGTTTTCTGCGCCTCTATTTGGGGTTGCGGCGGCAAAAATTGTTGTTCAGAATAATTGGATCGAGCTGTTATCAAAGCCAAAATTTGACACATTCTGGGGAAGGGCTACGAAATTCATCGGGCGCCACAGCCTTGTTTACTATCTTCTGCATCAACCAGTAATGATTGCCCTGCTTCTAGGGTTTTTGTATCTGGCCGGTTACATCAGCTTTTGATCTGCTTCGAAATCAGCGCTGATATTTTATGAAGGGTGTGAACCTCGCTACCTTGTCATAGAGTGCACGCCCTGCAGCATTGAAATCCTGAGTAAGCCAATAGACAGATTCCGCGTCTGCATCATCGGCCGCCTCATATACGGCCTCTATCAATGCCCGACCTGCACCCCTGCCGCGTGCTTCTTTTGCCGTAAACAGGTCATTGAGATAAATACGCTGTTTGTGTGACCAGCAGGAACCGTGAAAAAGATAATGGGTGAACCCCAGAATTTTTCCGTTCTCTTCCGCTAGCAGACAAATCGGCTCGCGGGGATCATCCGACATCAGGCGATCCCATAACCCGTCGGTGACGTGATCAAGATTAGTCTCGTAGAATTCCTGGTAACCCTTCCAGAGAGGTTCCCACTGTGCGCGGTCTTCTGCCTGTGCTGCTCGGACGATGAGGGACATTATCAGGTTCCTACTCCCAGCTCTGCCATTCGGGCAAGGCTTTGTTCTTCAACCTGATCCAATTCGGCAATGGTCTCGTCGATGTCTTTTCGTTTCTGTACCAGCAAATCCCGTTTTTCACTGACCCGCTGGATCAACAGCTTGAGTTGCCCGTGTTCGCCCGGCGGCTCTTTGAACATATCCTTGATTTCACGAATTTCTGCTATCGAAAATCCCAGTCTCTTTCCCCTGAGAATAAACATCAAAATTCGCCGGTCGGATGGTTTGAACAAACGGGTGCGCCCGCGCCGTACTGGATGGATCAAGCCTTCATCCTCATAAAACCGGATCGTCCTGGTTGAGACGTCGAATTCACGAGTCAATTCGGTTATTGAATAATATTCTTTGATATCTGCTTTGTTCACTCTAACATCCCATACATGTAGGCAAAATGATTTACGTAAAAGTCAATTAACGCAAGAAACTGCATCGATTTCAATGCGAAAGCAAGCAAATTGTTCAATGAGGAACATTTTAGATCGCAAACCACCAGGCTGCCATTCCAAGGAATGCAAAAAAGCCCACGACATCGGTAACGGTTGTTACAAAAACGCTTGATGCGATCAAGGCCAATTGGAATCAAAATGCCCGACAGGGCGGCACAAATCATATTAATGATCATCGCGATACCGATAATGATGCCGAGATTGAAATTGGCAAACCACCAGGCCGCGACCGCCCCAATCAAAATCGCAAAAAATAAGCCGTTCAGCATTCCGACCAGAAATTCCCTGCGAATTGTCCGAAACGTGTTGTAACTGTCTATATCTTTGGTGGCCAATGCTCGTACGGCAACTGTCATGGATTGGGTGCCGGCATTTCCACCCATCGAGGCAACAATTGGCATGAGAATCGCCAGCGCAACCATTTATTCTATGGTTGCGTCAAAGAAGCCGATCACAACTGAAGCAAGGATCGCCGTGATCAGGTTAAGTAGCAGCCAGGTGAAGCGCGACCGGGTGATTTCAAACACGCTGTCAGACAGTTCCTCGTCGCCGACACCCGCAAGCCTCTTGATATCTTCGTCCGCTTCTAGCTGTATAACGTCGACGATGTCGTCAATCGTAAGAACCCCGACCAGTCGTTCGGCTTGATCGACCAACGCCGCTGACAACAAATCATACTGCTCAAAAATGCGGGCAGCTTCTTCCTGATCCAGGGTAGCATCAATCGGGTAGATGTTCTTTTCCTTGATGTCTTCTATTTTCACAGCTCGCTTGGTGCGCAGGAGGCGATCCAGAGCAACGTATCCATTGAGCTTGAAAGACGGATCAACCACGAAAATCTCGTGGAACCGGTCGGGAAGGTCTTCATCCTCACGCATGTAATCGATGGTTTGGCCAACCGTCCAGAATGGCGGCACGGCAATAAACTCCGTCTGCATGCGGCGGCCGGCGGTTTCTTCCGGATAATCCAGAGAGCGCTTTAGCTTTAACCGTTCCTCAAACGGAATTTTTGCCAGGATGTCTTCCTGATCCTTCTCCTCCATGTCTTCGAGAATGAAAACCGCATCGTCGGAATCGAGTTCCTGTACCGCATCCGCGATCAATTCGTTGGGGAGTTCGTTTACAACCTGAAGCCGGACGGCCTCATCGACTTCCGTAAGGGAGGCGAAATCAAATCGTTCCCCGGTAAGGGCTACCAGTTGGGATCTTTCATCGGCAGACAGAGCTTCCAGAACATCACCGAGTTCAGACTCGTGCAGAGGTTCTATAAGATCGGCCAGCCCATCCGCGTCCTCAATCAGGATAAGTTCTATCAGGTGTGAAACAAATTCCGGGCGAACAACATCATCCTCCGTATAGACCGGGGTTTCCTCAACGCCGTCGGAGTTTCTCAGTTCTGAATTATTACCTTCTGTGGTCATTGACCGGAATCACCCTGTTCCCAGATTCCTGTAACAGGCTATGCCTAAATCCGTGAATTGCAAAATTCAATGCCGTGCATGGTATTGGAGGAGGGATAACGAGACTAACTCAGCCGTTCCATCTTGATGGGTCGTGTCTTGCCGTCTGGTCCGTTTGTCATGGCCAAATCCATGGGGCAGGCCGAAATTACGGCCAATAAATCGCATTCTGCCCGCATTTCAAGGAACTGTCCGGCGTTTACCTGTGGAGGCACAATTGCAATCCGCCCGGCTTCATAGATTTCGACATTCTGGAAGATGTTAAAGGGAGAGGGGAGTTCATGGGCTGTTGCTCCTGCGTCATCCATTACAAGACAGAGGTTCTCGGCGCATGAGCGATGATATCCCTCATGTCCCAGCAACTCGTATCTGCGTGGACAGCAGGCGGACATCAGAAGATCGTGGGTGCCTGGAGAGGTATCCTCAGTTACGGTCAGCATTGCATGGCGACGATTGGAAAAAAGCTGGTCTCCCACCCCTGGCACAAGTTTTTCCAGCGTCGAACGCGTATGTTCTGCTGAAAGAAATTCATTGCTATCAGTTTGTGTAAATGCCCAGAAATCACAGACTTGCGAACCCTCCAGGTTGGTGATGCGCACGTGTTCTCCGGCGGCAATATTCATGTAACCACCGTAACCGCCTTCAACGATCAGTTCTTCCTTGATCTCCATGTTCCCTCCTCACAGCAGAAACGGAAAGCCGCCTTCCAGTTTCAGCAATTCTATTTTTCTCTCAACGCCGCCATCGCCTGAGTAGCCGCCGATGCCATCTACCGCAAGAACCCGGTGGCAGGGTATGATAATCGGGATGGAATTCCCGCCACAGGCTTGGCCTACCGGTTGCCCATAGGTATCAAGTTTTTCTGCGATCGCCCCATAGGTAGTGGTTTCGCCATAGGGTATCTGCAACATCAAATCGCAAACTGATTGCTGAAACTCGTCTCCGCGCGGCTTCAGGGGCAGATCGAACATTTTCAAGTCACCAGAGAAATAGGCCGCCAGTTGTCGTCCGGTTTCCTCCAACAGTGGTGAACTTTGCGGATGATCAGGCACCTTCCATTCAATTGAAACAATTGCTCCATCTCGCTCACACACCGACAGCGGGCCGTAAGGCGATGCGACTTCCCCAATGATCTGCTCAGATGCCATACCAAAAGTTTACGCGAACCGCAGCGCGAAACAAGCGATGAATCCGGTTTCAACAACGCAATTCGCGTTATTAAATTTTTTTTTGAATAAATCCTTCTGGTCAGTTGTTACCTATCCAGCACGTTATGTGTGGAATTGAAACATTGGAGGAATATTTTATGCGAATTCTAACTGGCGCCCTGTGTGCAACGGCTATGCTGTTTTCGATACCAGCCTTGGCCGATGGACACCCGTGGAAGTCTGTTGATGACCAATCTCGTGTCGCATTCGGCTCCATCAAGAAGAATGTGATTGGTGAGGTTCACCACTTCAACAAGGTAAGCGGGACTGTCAGTGATAGCGGAGAGTTGGCGTTGAGCGTAGATTTGGGCTCTCTGCAAACCAATATTGACATTCGCGACGAGCGCATGACCAAGCACGTTTTCCAGGAAGGTACGGCGACCGCAACAGTTTCCGGCGAGATTGACATGGGACAGGTCAATGCTCTGGGAGTAGGTGAGACCGCTATTGTCGAAGTCGATGCAACCCTGTCGTTCGTCGGTGTGGAAAACGATATTTTTACGGAAATGCTGGTGGCGCGGCTTGGCGAAAACCGTGTTCTTGTAACAACCGCTGACTTTATCATGATTTCGACTGAGGATCTCGAAATTGACCCGGGTATCGATCAACTTATGCAACTGGCTGATTTGCCCGGTATTACACGGGTGACCCCAGTTTCAATCCGCATGGTTTTCGAGAAGTAGTTCAAAACCTTCCTGCCAGCCTCTCCCCCAATGCCCACGTACCCCTGATCAACCTCGGTGGAGAGGCAAAAACCCGATATGGTGGATAAAATTCACCATATCGGGTGCCTTTATCAACTGGCTTTCCAGTCATAGCTACCTTTCATGACGGTCAGGCTGTCAGTCACAATCGTTCCAAGGACATCAAGGTCGTTGCGGGAGAGGTTTGTCAGGTAAAGACAGGACACTGAGTGCTTGTGAGGTCCAAGTCTTTCCATATTGTCTCGCTGCCCCTTGAAGCCAGGCATGATATAGATCGCCATGTTCTGCTTGCGCGGAGAAAAACCTGTCAGAAACCAGTCGCCCTCCCGCCCGCTGGAGTAGCGGTAATGATAATGCCCGAAACCCACTATGCCGCTGCCTGGCTTACCTGCCAGTCCGTTTGTCCAGATAACCGGGGCCATTCCGGTCCATTCCTTGAAGCGTGGCAGCAATATCTCAGCGTCTTCGCGCCTGCGGGTATGTTCGACGTCAGCAAGGAACCGCTCTGCGTTCAGATCAGTAGGCTGGGTAACATTATCGGCCATAAACGCAGCATAGCGCAGTTTTGACATAGATAAAACTTTGGTGAAGTAAAGAAATAAACCCCAAGGAATACTAGATAATTTCTTATCCCTTTCATATTTCAAGCAAAATGCTTTCATTAGATCGACCGACATCGGTTTTTCCGGTGAGTCGCAGGAGGATGGAACAATGAGTTTTGAAGAAATAGTGGCATTGCAGCCGGCCTGGGTAGGCTATTGGCTCAATTGGCTGTTGTTTGGTGCTTTCATACTTCCGGTGTCTCTTGTGTTCTGGAAACAAAGTCGCCTGGCTGGCATCGCAACGGTGGTTTGCAGCGTGCTGGCGGCCGCCGGAGTGATGTGGATTTTCAGCGAGTTGGGTTACGTAAAACTGATGGGGCTGGCGCACATCGTGTTCTGGGTGCCGCTTGTTGTGTACCTGGTAAGCCAGACGAAGCGCAATGACATGCCACGCTGGCCCAAACGCATCCTGTGGGTTGTCATAGTTACCCTGATTGTGTCCCTTGCTTTTGATTTCGCTGACGTTGCCAGATATTTTCTGGGAGAACGGGAACCGTTCACAGCATGAGGTTGATACTGCTTGTGTCTGGACATTGCGCGACAAACAATTGGGTCATTCAAATGTGACTCGATTGCCGGTGATTGCGCCAATGGCCCCTCCAACAGTGACGTACACTAAACGTTTCCGGTGTTTCAGTCTTCGTAAGTCGGAAAATAGCTGACACCCGGCAACAGCATCACTGTTGGGTTGCGGGGAAGGGTATTGAGTGACAGTATCAGGTTGTTATCTTCAAGCCACTTTACCGAAAATATTTCTCCCAGGTGAGCGAGAAACCTCGGCAGTGCTTCTGAAGAACGAACATGCATCGGCAGGATTACTGACGCCCTCAATCTGTCCAGGAGTTGCCTTACCGAATTGTGTGACAACGTCAAACCACCGTCAACCGGTACCATCACCACATCGAGCCTGCCGATTTTTGCCAATTGTTCCTCGTTGAGCCGGTGATGCAGGTGTCCCAGATGCCCGATACACAGTCCCGCAGTTTCAAATATGAATATTGAGTTGCCGTTTGGAATGGTAGCAAAATTCAAAATGTCGGTTGTCACATTTCTAATCAGTACATCATCCACTTGGAGGTAATGCTCCGCAACCCCACCATCCTCGCCCCAACCTCGCAAAACATAACGAATATTCGGGTCAGGAAAACGGGTGTAATGCGATGAGTGGGCCTGATTCATTGTCACTACATCCGGCACAACATTGGAGATGAGATAGCCGGCATAGTCTGTGGCAATTTTGATACCCGCACCGGTCTCGATCAGATAGGTGGAATGTCCCTGAAACGATATCGAGACGTCATACGATGAAGAGGTCTTGATGGAACTGGCGGCAAAGCTGGCGAACAGGAGAGGCGTCTGAGATCCGGCGCCAAGATCTTGCGCGAATGCGTAACAGGTGCTTGGTTTCAGCTCTTCTGCAGACGCATTTGCGGCCGCAGCCAACATCCCGACCAAGATAACGGTTCTCTTCAATAAGCGTTTGAGCATCCGGGCACTCCCGCTGCATGGACTGGCTACCAAGTCTATGTTTTCGTACCGGCATGTCAAATCCGTATTGTGGGTCTTTTATGTTTCACGCCGTGTCTACTGCTGAAATCGGCTGCATTGGATAAGGAAAAATAGTATCGTTATGGAAATATGCATGCAGAGGACAATCATGGCGAACTTTTATACGGGCGGGTGTTCTTGCGGTGCAGTGCAGGTTGAGCTTGAGCTCCCCAAGGCGCTGGAAACCTACGCACCGAGACAATGTGACTGCGACTTCTGTGAAGAGCACGACGGAGCCTATATTTCTGATCCGGATGGCAGGCTTGTCGTTCGCTGCGGCAAGCCGATCAGAGAAGAAAAACAAGGCAGTAACACCGCGAGCATGAATTTTTGAAGTGACTGCAATGAATTGATTACAGCTACTGTCGTGATGGACGATGTTTTGTTGGGAAATATTCGCGTCGGCGTCCTTAACTATGCAAATCGTTTGCCGGATACGATAATGATCTCCCCCAAAACCTTGTCGACGGAAGAAAAACTGGAACGCTGGACAAGCATGTGGATGCCGGTGTCTTTCCAATGAATCCTAATCACATCCTGAAAGTTTGTTTTGCGACACAGATTTTGTAATTGGTACAAACGATGAATAAATTGCTCATTCAACAATGGCTTGATCTCTATGGAGCCGCCTGGGAACGGGGCGATCCGGATGAACTGGTTTGTCTGTTTTCACAAACAGCCGTATATCGTGAAACACCCTTTGACGATCCTATGGTGGGTAGTGCGGTGATCAGACAATACTGGCAGGAAGGCGCTGCCGATGCCCAGGAGAATGTGAAATTTACCTCACAGGTATGGACGGTTGACGGATCCAAGGCCGTAGCAGGATGGCAGGCAAGCTTTACCCGCATTCCGTCTGGGCAGACCGTCGAACTGGATGGTGTATTTCGCCTTGAGTTTCGCGAAACCGGCAGCGAAATAAAATGCATCCGGCTCGAGGAGTGGTGGCATCGCAGGGAAAGTTGATGTTTCTATCCATGTATTGCGCGGGAAATTGCCCCGGCCAACAAGAAGATAAAGTCAAAAATCTGTTTTCAGCCGTCGTTTCAGATCAAGTAACCGTGGATGTCTCAGTCGCGCTTTCCGGAGCCCGGTTCAGCGTCACTTCAACAATTCCAGCAAGCAGAATAAGGCCCGTACCGGCTATTTCCCGCCAGCCAAATGGTTCATCCGTCAACAATGCAGCACTGATTACTCCTACTACCAGTTCCGAAAGGATCAGAATTCCAAACACACCGGTGCCGATTTTCGATGGCGACCAGAAAATAATGGCAGTTGTCGGAATTACGAATAACAGCGATACAGCCAGCAAAAGTGGCAGGCTGGACAGGGCAACCTCTATGGTAGGCATCGCGCCAATAGCGTTTGCCAACAGTGGGTATTGCATAATTGAACTCAGCAAGCAGAATACGACGACAATGAACAAAAGGGGAAATACGCCCTCGGGTTGTTCAATTTCGGTTCTGGCAGCACCTGCTGCCACCAGCAGGCCTCCAATTAGCCCAAACCAGTCACCGAGACGCACCGGATAGGGGACACCCAGATCCAGGCCCACAGTTATCCAGACACCGGAAAGTGCCAGCAAAATGCTCAGGCCGCGCGGCCAGTTTGGAAAGCGCTTGAGAAACACCGCCTCGACAAGCGTGGCCCAAATCGGCGTCAGATAGAAAAATATCAGCGCCCGGATGACGTCAGTTACCAGAAATGAATTGGCATAAAAGATTGCGCCACTTCCCAGCAGCAAACCGCAGGCCCAATATTCCAGCCCGATTTTTTTACCCTTTCTCAGGCGCCAGACTGCAACCGGTGCGAGGACAGCCAATGAAATAATGTACTGGGCAACCGTTCCCCAACCGCCAGTCAAACCGGCTTCAAGGAGCATTCTTTGCGGGAGCCAATAGAGCCCCCAGGCGCCGGCCGCAATGAACACTGCAATACAAATGGTTAGGAATTGGGGGTGACGCATAAGGTAATTTTGCCGCCGGATAGGGTTACTGGCACAGGTTATGAAATATCAAAGAACCTGTAGTGGCTCGGAATTGACGTAACAAGTTCTAGTTAGTCTTGCCGCCATACATTTCTGCCTCATCATATGGAAACCACCAGAAGTCCTGCGGGTTGCAATCGGGATCTATCATCACAGTTTTCGTCGTCCTAAATGTCTCAAGCCCTTCCGAGCCGAGCTGACGTCCCATTCCGCTGAGTTTGGTTCCGCCAAATGGTCCGGCATCATTGTCCAGGATGGGGGCATTCACCCAAACCATGCCCGCTTCAATTTCGTCTGCTGCCCGGATACTTTCCGAGAGATCCTTGGTGTATATGTTGGCGCCCAGGCCGTATTTTGAATCGTTCGCCCGTTCCAGCGCTTCGTCAAAGCTCTTTACCCGGCAAATCGGTGCCAGCGGCCCAAAACTCTCCTTGTGGAAGAGTTCCATATCCGGCGAGCAATCCACAAGAACGGTAGGCTCAACGAACCAGCCCTGGTTGAATTGTGACGGCCTGCCGCCACCTGCTGCTGGCTTGGCGCCATTCTGGATGGCCCTGCCTAACATGGCTTCGTAGCGATCACGTTCTTTTCTCGAAACCATTGGCCCCATGTCAACTCGATCCAGTCCGTTACCGATCCGAACCTTTGCAGTTTCCTCAATCAGCTTTTCAACAAACACATCGTGTATGTCTTCGTGTACATACATCCTTTCCGCGGATACGCAGATCTGGCCGCAATTCATATATGCCGCGAATGCCGCTGCCCGGGCAGTAAGTTCCATTGGAGCGGACGGCATGACGATAAACGGGTCATTTCCCGATGTCTCGATCAGGGACGGTTTCAAAAGTCTTCCGCAGGCTTCGGCAACACTCTGTCCAACCGGCACACTGCCGGTAAATGCAACGACGTGGGTTCCATCATGCTCCACCAGGCGCTGGCCCACTTCGCTGCCGCCCGATACCACCTGGAAGAGGCCCTTTGGCAGCGGCGAAAATCCTTCGGCGAACAGCATGGTTGTGAGCGTTGTGTACTCTGATGGTTTGACGATCACCGCGTTTCCTGCCGCAAGCGCAGCAGCAGCCTCCCAGGCAAGCAAAACCATGGGGTAATTGAACGGCATCACCAACGCTGCTGTGCCCAGTGGTTGTTTCAGTGTGTAGTGAAACTGGCCCGCCACAGCAGGTCCCATAACCCGGCCCATATCGTTGCGGCCAATCTCGGCATAATAACGAATAGAATGAACAGACCAATCAACCTCGTCTGCAGATTCCTTGTACGGCTTACCCATTTCACGGGTGAGGGCTTCGGCAAGAGGCGCCTTCAGACTAGCAATGTGATCGGCAACTTCGTGCATGATATGTGCCCTGTCGAGAGCAGAGAGCTTCCACCATGCTTTCTGTGCTTCATTGGCTGTCGATACTGCCCCGTCAATTTCAGCGGGTGTTGTTTCGGGAATTTGTCCAACGACCGATTCTGTTGCCGGGTTAATGACGTCCAGCGCCGTCGTCGCATTACTTTTGATAAGGGTTCCATCCAGATAGACGTGACCACTGATTTCTTTCATCCGTTGCTGAATTTCTGACATGTTTCCCTCCTGCGATTTTGGCGGGTGACTGCGCGAATGCGCCCGCCGGCAAATCGTTTCCTCAGATGTTCCGGCCGGAATTTTGGCTATTTTACATCCTGGCCACAGAACCTGGACAAATTGGAACACCGGCAAATGCAAAAATCAAGAAATTTGATTGGGCCGGCCTGTAGGACCGGCGGGGAAACAAGGGTTATTCATCCATTTCATAAACGAGGTACGGCGTCTTCGTTGCGAGCTGATCGTATAGCATGCGTCCCCGGTAGTTAAATTCCTGGGTCATCCAATACACAGACGGAACGCCATCCTGTTTGGCGATGTCGCGGACAGCGTTTATCAGTTTGCGGCCGACACCTTTTCCCCTGATTTCCGGATCACAGAACAAATCCATCAGATAACAGGTATCCTCGATCGACCACATGAACCGATGGTAAAGGAAATGGGTGAGGCCAACCGGCTTTCCATCCAATTCTGCAATCAGGCATCTGAATTCACCGGAACCACCCGAAAGCAAGCGCGCAAATGACTTCTGGTAGACTTCCTCTGTGACGGAGGTTCCGTAAAACTCCAGATATGCAGTCCACAAGCGTCGCCATTCGGCTTCATCATTTTTTGCAAGAGGGCGGATTTTTATGTCATGTGCCATGGTTCAATTCAGCCGAAAGTTCAGCTACTCCCACAGTTTCTAGGTAGTGATGCGCCCAACCGACCAAATGACACAAAAATCCACCGAAAGCAAACTCCGACGCTGTCAGCGGTTGTGGATGGTTACAAGGCCGTTTTCCGGGTCTACAGTAACATCATCTCCTGTTTGGATGAGGTCTGTTACATCCCCGTCTTCAAACCGGTCGCACATCGCCATCTCCGCGAGCGCTGCACCCTGTGCAAGAATGGTGTTTGCCGAATTGAACAAAATGGCTTTGGGTGCCATGTTGCGGGATGCCATTTCCTTGAGCATCCAGGCAGATGCAACGCCGCCCTTGGCCGTTATCATTACAAGCACGACATCCACATAACTTTGGCCCGCAAGCTTGTGCTGCGGTCGAGAGAAAACGCCGTTGATCCGGTCGAGATCGTAGCGTGCGGAAAAGTTATCCTTGGCAACAAGTGCCTTGCCGCGAACCTTTTTGCCGATGCCAACATGGCACTTCAGTTCCCTCGCCATCACACAATCTCCCCAGCAATTGCTGAGGCCACACATTCCTCCATCGAGGCGAGGGCAGGCAGGTAACCGTACCCGCCGAGGATGTTGACGATTTTGGTAGAATTCGACAAGAGGCGTTTCCAGCCGTTAGCCTCGCCGATCTCCCGTGCATATTGCTGATAAAAGCACGTGCCCTGAAGCACCTTGCCTCCAAACGCTTCGATATCGTCGATGAAACCCATAGCCTGTGCGGTTGAGTAAACGCTTGCCGCGGTACAGACGATCAAATCGGTATCGGCATGGATTGTCCCGCCTTTGCAGAGTTCTGCCACCTGGCTCATTTCCACAATCGAGAGCTGCGGGGCCGCAAAAACCACCACATCAACCTTTTCTCCCTTGGCGCCAAATGGTTGTCTGAGCGCTGCCAAATCTTCCTCCGTGATGTCTTCACCGGCGAGGTTTTGAGCTTCAACATCTTTGAGGTTTCGGCACTCCGGCGTTATCCCGACCATGTGAAAGAGTGGTGTGGAACCGAAACTCGCCATTGCGGCCCCGAAATGTTTCATTTCGTCGGAGGTCGGTATCCGTTCAATACCCTCGACCACCGGCACTTCCCAATAGGAACCCGATTTTCGGCCTATGGTTGCTCCCAATACTCCCCAATCGGTGAGATCGTCTGGCTGTTCACGAACGACATAGCGTTTTGTCCCGACGCGATGCTGGTCTAGATGCAGGCCATATCTTGGTGTTCTGCCGGTAAGGCCCGCAGCAAGTGCGGACGGACCACCCTCGAAGTTAGACCGAGCGCCGCAGGCGCTGTTTGAATAGATGACCACTCCAGTGTCACCATAGGCAACGTGATCGCCCAGCACCGGTGGCATGATGGTCTGATAGTTGATGCAGGTGTCAGTCATCATGATGCCGAGCTTCTTGCAGGCGGTTATGAACCTTCGTTCAATATCGGCCATCTCTTCCGTCTGACCCAAGGGATCATAATAGGAAAGATCGACGCCTCTTGGGTCTGTGATCATGGGAATGGCAACGCGGCATTCATCTTCCGGCAGTTCTGCGAAACTCTCCACAAAGGCGACACCAGCCTCGCCGATGGATTCAGGATCTGCCATCATATGAGCCTGACTGACTTCGACCATGTCCTCCGCATCAAACATCCTGCCCACCTGCAACTGGTGGTCGATTGCCCACTGGCGCGCCTTGCCCATCTCACCGGCAAGCATGGCTTCTTCTTGTGGATTTAGCTTCATGGTAAAGTCGCAGCCCTTCCATCCCCTTGATATTCAAGCAGGAAGACGAGAAAGGTGCAAGACGCGTGTTGTTGGCGAATGTCTGGGTGAATTGGGTATATCCTTCAATTTTGGCTTTACTTGCGAAAGCGGTTGGCTACATCTTGGGCGAACCGGTATTTGAGTTCGGATCCGGTAATCTGCTGCCGAAGCATAGCGAGAGGAATGGAGTAGAGCATGGCAAACATCATTAGCTATGGCGAAGCCGAAGCAGCGGCCGAGAACTTTCCCGAGATGCGTGTATGGCATGCCAATCTCGCCAATGGCGCTCAACAGGAGTTCAACTGGGTTCAATTTGAAGCAGGCAGCATATATCCATTGCACTATCACCCCTATGAACAGTCGAGTGTTGTACTGAAGGGGCGAATGCTTCTGACCGTCGGTGTCAATGTTCAATTAAAACTGACCCTGTATTTCCATTTAAAACTGACCCACCGTTTTTGCACGCAAGCCCCCGGACGATCAGCTCTCCAATTGCAAGATCGTCCGGGGGCTTTTTCTGATCAGGATTGAGTTTTTTGTTTTTTGCTTTGAGCAAACCGGTATGATGCATTCCCGGTTTCTATAATGGTGCAATGATGGGTAATTCGGTCCAGCAGTGCGGTTGTCATCTTTGCATCTGCGAAGACCTGCGTCCATTCCCCGAACTCCAGGTTGGTTGTAATGATGACGCTTGTCTTCTCGTACAGTTTGCTGATCAGATGGAACAGTAGCGCTCCGCCGGACTTTGGGAACGGAATATAGCCGAGTTCATCAATAATGACGCAATCCAGTGCGCATAATTGCCGTACGATCCTTGCGGTATTTCCCTCTGCCTGTTCACTGATCAGCGCATTGATCAGGTCGACAGCATTGAAGAACCGAATTCTCTTGCCGTGATTAACAAGCGTTGTTCCAAGAGCAATGGCAATGTGGGATTTTCCAGTTCCCGTTCCACCAACCAGAATCAGATTATGTGCATCGGCAATAAACTGTCCGGAACACAAGGGTTCAATCTGTGTTCGGGTTACAGCCGCCGCATCATAATCGAAGGTGGCAAAGTCCTTGTGATGAGGGAAGTTTGCACTGCGCATTTGATACCGGACCGAACGCACCCTTCGTTCCACGGTCTCTGCCTCTATCAACTGCTTTATCGCCGTGGCCAGGTTTGGCGGCTGACGTGCACTTAGCAAGTCCTGTGCGCAAGAGGCCATTCCATGCAATCTCAACCCTGCCAGCTGTTCAATGAGGCCGTTCATGCCGTCACCTCATACAGAGCTTCATAACGCTTGCAGTCGGCTTGCGGGACAGTTGAGATCAGAGGATAATTGCCGGTTTCGCTCAATGGCGTAATTTCCGGTTCTTGCAATTGATTAATCAGATTGATGATGGCAGGAAGACGCAAGGTATTTTGCTTTACAGCCAGCTTACAGGCCTGCTCGATCACCTCTGTTCCATGCTTGTGTGCCAGCAGCAGAAGATCGACAAAATCCCGGTCCCCTCCCTTGTCCTGCATGTAGTGATCCCGGATCGTCATCATAACATTTGGCAATTGCCAATCCACGAAAGGGGCGCCATTTCTTAAGGCACCGGGTTTGCGATCCAGCAATGGCACATAGTGCCAGGGCTCAAAGTAACTGATATTGCGGGTAAAACGACGTTTGTGCCCGGCAATTACTTCATGATCCGCAACAAGAACTATTCGCCCGGCATAGGCTCGCAGCGAGACTTGTTGCCCGGCAAACTGACAAGGCACGCTGTAACGATTGTTATCATACTGAACCAGACAGGTGGAACGCACCCGCACACTCTTTTCGATGTACCCGTCAAAGGGTTGGCCGAGAGGGCGAAGCGCGGCAACCTCTTCTGCAAAAACCGCATCAATTGTGCGATCCTGCATCCCGGGATGCGCACGTTCGCCAAGTTCTTGACAACGCCGCTCCAGATGTTCATTCAAGCTATCAAGGTCATCAAAGGAAAGCTTGGGCGTAAACACCTCTGCTCGTATGAACCCGACCTGGTTCTCAACCTGGCCCTTCTCCCAGCCAGATGCCGGCGTACAGGCGACCGGCTCCATAACGTAATGGTTCATACAGGCAAGGAAACGTGCATGGAACATTCGTTCCTTCGAACGCGATACATAGGTGACCATAGTCTTGGGATTGTCGATGATGACACGGCGGGGAACTCCCCCGTAAAAGGCCAACGCACGCACAAAAGCATCAAGTACCATCTCCTGCACTTCGCTGGGATAGGCGTATACAAACGGCTTGCGGCTGTGGCAAAGCCGGAAGTGGGCAATCTTCACTTTCTGGGGTACTCCGCCCAGAACAACGTGTTCCTCACTCCAGTCAAACTGAACCGCATCACCTGCCGCAAACTGCAGGGGAACAAATGCTCCTCTGGACCCCGAACTCGAATGCTTCAACTCGCGGATAAGTCGCTGGGTCGTTGAATAAGACCCTTTATAGCCTTCCCCAACCAGTTCCTCGTAAAGCTTCTTGCCTGTGCGACGCTCCCGGCGCGGCAGCTTCAGATCATGCTCCCAGCGTGACCGAAGCTTGTCTGCATGCTTCCCAAGCAATTTATGCAAGGGTGCAGGGAGTGTGGCGCTGATAACGAGGCTCCCCATCATCCTTCAAATACTTCCTGATCGTATTGCGCGAAACTCCCGTCTCACGACTTACCTGTCGAATGCTCTTTTCACCGCGCAATATCCAGCAACGGACCTTCAAAACCGTTTCCATTTGTAACACCTGTCTCTTCCTCGCGCTTAAAACGCGAAACCTAAAACAGGCGGGTCAATTTTACTTGAAAATTACCCACCCAAGTGGGTCAAATTTGCATGGAAATTCACACACCCAGGGCCATGCCAAACATAACGATCATCAATAGAACAAATGCCAGTATGAATGTGGACATGAACAGTGGTTTCCTAGTTTGGCGCGGTCAGTGCTGTGTACCGCGAGCTTTCATGAGACGTGAATCGGTTTTCCGTATCATCTTTATTGCGAGAAATAAACATGACTGCCAAATCAAGTTTTTCTGATAGGGCCAGTCCGCGTTCGTGACCTATGACCATCAGCGCAGTGGCCCAGGCATCAGCCAGCATAGCACTTTCAGCCAAAACCGTAACAGATGCAGTGGTATGGGTAATAGGGCGCCCGGTTTTTGCGTTGATTATGTGGCTGTATCTGATGCCATTTTCCTCGTAGTAGTTTCTGTAGTCACCGGATGTAGCCATCCCCAAACCGCTAACGTTAATTATCCTGTCAATAATATGGTCACCTGCATCGGGGCGTTCAACTCCGATTCGCCAGGGTTCGCCTTTTGTGTTGTAGCCACTGGCAATCAGATCCCCGCCAATCTCTACGAGATAATCGTTTATCCCTCTTTCCTGCAACAAGGATCCCAATTGATCAACGCCGTAACCTTTGGCAATAGCTGCGAGATACACCGTGGCATCCGGATACAATTTAGACATTGTGGCGGGATTCTTTTGGAATTCGATTACCGTTGACTGACCGGTTTTCTCCAATGTTTTTCTGATTGCCAGTTTGGAGGGACTGTGGCTGTTCGAATCTCTGCGTCCAAACCCCCATAATTCAATCAGGGGTCCCAGAGTTATGTCAAACTGCCCCTCACTTTGCCGATGTATTGCATTTGCTGATTCTATAACATGGGCCAGATCTTCAGATATCGGAAAAGGCTCCAGGTTTTTTTGCGAATTGAAGCGGGAAATTTCCGATTTGGGATCCCAATTTGACAATTTTTTGTTGATGTCGACGAGTTTTTTCTCAATCGCAATTTTTATTGTGTCAGGAGCCAATTTTGCGGTTTTATCGATGGCAACAATATTGTAAGTGGTGCCCATGGTATTACCGGAAAATTCCAGTTTGGCTGGTTCTGCCTGACAGGCTGCCAGCAGGGCTGCAAACCCAACTAGTAAGAAACGCATCATTATGGTCATCCAGATTCAGGGCGAGCTTCCTTTGATAGATAAGCCCACCTGTGTCAATGTTTACAGATGTTTTTCTATTGGCTGTGACCTATATGTCCCGTGGGTAGCGAAATTTGATGGATTGTTTGGAACAATTAGATGATCTGTTTGTATTGCTAGCTTTACCGTATTTTGATCAAAATGCCAGCTACAAACACTGGAGGTTAGTTGCGACACTTCAAGTTTAGAAAAGGCCTCGATTTGCCGATAGACGGGGCACCCGTACAGGAAATATCTGAAGGCCCAAAAGTGAGCACGATTGCGATTCTCGGCGCAGACTATATTGGCCTAAAGCCCCGATTGTTTGTCGAAGAGGGTGACAAAGTGGGACAGGGTAGTCCTATTTTGACGAACAAAGATCAACCTGATGTCCAGGTTGTTTCTCCGATTGCCGGTGTGGTCAAAGCCGTCAATCGAGGTGCTCGCCGAAAACTGATAAGTGTGGAGATTGAAGCGTATGCCAAGGCTGCAAAGCCGGTGAACTTCAATCGGGTCGGAAACGTGAAAAACGCGGAAGGCCTTGCCAAACGTCTGTGCGCGGCTGGATTGTGGACTTCTTTCAGACAGCGGCCGTACTCTAAAGTGCCGGATCCAGACACCCGACCTGCGGCTATCTATGTAACTGCCATGGATACCGAACCACTGGCACCTGACGCTACGGTTGTAATTAACGCCGAACACGAAGCATTTGAAAAGGGTTTATCAGCAATCAGTATGCTGAGTGAAGGCCACACCTATCTTTGTCACGAACATGGTACCAACATTTCGGGGATGGACATGGACGGGATAGATACCGTGGGATTTGACGGGCCACATCCATCCGGACTGCCGGGTACTCACATGCATTTTCTTGAACCGCCGACGTCGCAAAAAACCGTTTGGTCAATCTGGTATCAGGACGTGATTGCAATTGGACATTTGTTGCTGACAGGCAAGGTAAATGGCGAACGTGTCGTTTCCCTATCTGGACCGTTGTGCACGAATCCCAGGCTTATTAAAACCGTGCAGGGCGCTTCAATGGTTGAACTGATCGAAGGTGAAACCGATGTTTCTGTCCCGTGTCGCATGATTTCCGGCTCCGTTTTGAGTGGACGAGCAGGAGAGGGGGTTGATGCCTATCTCGGTCGTTACGCACGTCAGCTGACAATTATAGAAGAAGACTACAAGCAGATACCCCTGGGCTGGATAAGACCGATGGGGAATAAGTATGCTATCCAGCCGGTGCTCGGATCTGCCTTCTCCAGAAAACTCCACAAACTTACCAGCAATCTAAATGGTGGCCGTCGTGCAATGGTGCCACTGGGTACGTTCGAAGAACTGATGCCCCAGGATTTTCTGCCAACCCAATTGCTAAGGGCATTGTTGGTGATGGATACAGATTCAGCCCAGGCTCTGGGTGTATTGGAGCTTGATGAAGAGGATTTGGGTCTGGTGGGCTTCGCCTGTCCGGCAAAGTATGAGTACGGGATGGCTTTGCGCGACTGCCTGGAAAAAATTGAGAAGGAGGGTTAGGGCTTTGGGGCTTCGTAACTTTTTTGACCGCATTGAACCCAACTTCCTTGAGGGTGGGAAATGGGGAAAATTTTTTCCGATTTATGAGATGGTGGAGAGTTTTCTCTACACACCTAAAACCGTAACCACTGCCGCTCCGCACGCGCGCTCCTACATCGATATGAAACGCATTATGACTTATGTCGTAATTGCTACCATTCCATGTATTCTGGTCGGGCTTTATAATACCGCTTATCAGGTGAATACTGCCATTGCCAGTCTGGGGCATAGCGGCTGAAGAGCTTACATAATCGAATTGCTCGGGATAGGATTTGATCCAGGCAATCCGTTCGCCAACATGGTGCACGGTGCGATGTATTTCATACCTATCTATGTCGTAACGCTTGTTGCCGGTGGTGTTTGGGAAGTTCTGTTTGCAACGATTAGGCGGCATGAGGTGAATGAAGGTTTTCTGGTTACCTCAATGCTGTATGCATTGATTATGCCTGCCAGCGCGCCTCTGTGGCAGGTTGCGCTTGGCATTTCATTCGGTGTGGTAATCGGCAAAGAAGTCTTTGGTTGAACTGGAAAGAACTTCCTCAATCCGGCGTTGACCGGTCGGGCATTTCTGTACTTTGCTTATCCGGCTCAAATGTCGGGAGATACGATCTGGGTGCCGGTGGATGGGTTTTCCGGAGCAACAGCTTTGTCTGTAGCAGCGTCCGAAGGTTACCAGCAGATTGTAGCGCAGGGTACTAGCTGGATGGATGCATTTCTTGGCTTTATGCAAGGTAGTATGGGAGAAACCTCCACGCTTGCCTGTCTCATCGGTCTTGCCTTTTTATTGATAACCAAAATCGCCAACTGGCGTCTGGTAGCTGGCTGCCTTGCGGGCATGATCGGGTTTTCGCTTCTATTGAACTTTATCGGTTCGGACACGAATCCATTGTTCGCAATGCCTTGGCACTGGCACTTGGTCGTAGGCGGTTATGCGTTCGGGCTCGCCTTCATGGTGACTGAACCGGTATCCGCGTCCCATACAAATCTGGGCCGGTTCATCTACGGTGCATTAATTGGTTTCATGGTAGTGATGATTCGCGTTATCAATCCTGCGTTTCCGGAGGGAATGATGCTGGCAATTTTGTTTGGAAACGTGTTCGCACCACTTATTGATTATTTCGTCGTACAAGCCAATATCAAACGCAGAGCGAGAAAAAATGCCTGACGAAACACAAAACGAACAAGGTTTGGTCCGCAGGTTCCTGGCACTGCCGCCGGACTCTACTCCGAAAACGATATTTGTAGCGGTGACGTTGTGTCTGGTTGCCTCTATCGTGGTATCTGCTACGGCAGTTTCCCTGCGTCCCATTCAGGACGTGAACAAACTCAAAGACAAGCAGATCAATATTCTGCAGGTAGCCGGACTGTATGAGCCAGGTGCAGATGTGGTCGAGGCTTTTGCCGCATTTGAACCGCAGGTACTGGAAATAGAAACGGGCCAGTTCACCGAGCAGTTCGATGCAGCAACCTTTGATGACAGGGCAGCAGCAGACGATCCTGCGACTTCCATCGCCCTGGAAGATGATCCGGCATCCATCGGTCGTCAGTCCAAGTTTGTTACCGTTTATCTCCTGAAAGATGAGGCGGGGGAGCTGGACAAGGTAATATTGCCAATTCATGGATATGGACTCTGGTCAACGCTTTACGGGTTCATTGCGTTGGAAGAAAACGGCAATGATATTTTCGGACTGCAGTTTTACCAGCACGCGGAGACCCCCGGTCTTGGGGCGGAAGTTGACAATCCACGCTGGAAAGCGCTTTGGCGCGGCAAAAAACTGGTGGATGAGAGCGGCACTCTGCAGATACGTGTCGATAAACTTGCACCGGCTGCGGGCAAGGATTTTCATATAGATGGACTTGCGGGAGCAACCTTGACGTCTCGCGGCGTTGATAATCTGGTTCGGTTCTGGATGGGAGAGACCGGTTACAAACCCTTCCTGGACAACCTCAAATCGGGAGAAATCTAATGGCCCAGACGAGAAGACAATTGCTGATCGACCCAATGGTCGACAACAACCCGATTACGCTACAGGTCCTCGGTATATGCTCCGCGCTCGCCGTTACCTCTTCTCTGCAGGTTGCGTTTGTGATGGCAATTGCGGTAACCGCGGTATGTGGATTTGCCTCTATGTTCATTTCGATGATTCGCAATCACATCCCGGGATCTATCCGTATTATCGTTCAAATGGTGATCATTGCCTCCCTGGTGATTATGGTGGATCAGATCCTGAAAGCCTATGCGTTTGAGATTTCCAAAACCCTGTCGGTTTTTGTCGGTCTGATCATAACCAACTGCATTGTTATGGGTCGGGCAGAAGCCTTTGCGATGAAAAATCCACCCGTTGCATCATTTATCGATGGCGTTGGAAACGGACTTGGATACGGTGCCATTCTGTTGCTTGTTGGGTTTATCCGCGAGTTGTTCGGATCGGGGAACCTTTTTGGAATGACGATCCTTGAAACAGTCAACAATGGTGGCTGGTACGTGCCTAACGGCATGTTGCTGTTGCCGCCTTCAGCATTCTTCATTATCGGCCTTATCATATGGGCTGTTCGGGCTTGGAAACCGGAACAGGTGGAAGAACGCGAATATAAAATTCAGGTAGCAGAGGGCCACTGATGGAAGAACTGATTTCACTCGCTGTTAAGGCCATATTCGTTGAGAATATGGCGCTGGCATTTTTCCTTGGTATGTGCACCTTCATTGCTGTGTCAAAGAAAATCGCAACGGCAATAGGGCTTGGGATTTCCGTGATGATAGTGCAGTCCATAACGGTACCTGCGAACAATCTGATATTAACGTATCTTTTGGCACCAGGTGCACTGGCATGGGCGGGATTTTCAGAAGTTGATCTAAGCTTTCTTGGTCTGATTTCCTATATCGGTGTGATTGCTGCTCTCGTACAGATCCTTGAGATGGTGCTCGATAAGTACTTCCCGCCACTTTACAATGCGCTCGGTGTTTTTCTGCCACTAATTACGGTGAATTGTGCAATCCTCGGAGGTTCGCTGTTCATGGTGGAACGCGATTACGATTTCACAGAGTCTGTCACCTATGGACTTTCGTCCGGTTTTGGCTGGGCATTGGCAATCACGGCAATGGCAGGCGTCAGGGAAAAGCTGAAATATTCGGATATTCCGGATGGATTACAGGGTTTGGGTATTACGTTTATCTCAGCCGGACTGATGGCCATGGCCTTCATGTCTTTCAGCGGCGTGAAGCTATAAGGAAAGGCCAGTATGACAACTTTTGCACTTGGAATTTTCCTCTTCACCCTCATCGTTACAACGTTGGTAACGATTATCCTGATTGCTCGTTCCCGACTGGTTTCTACCGGCGACGTAAACATCACGATAAATGGTGAAAAGACCATTGCGGTTCCGGCCGGTGGCAAATTGCTGCAGACGCTTGCTGAGCAAAAATTGTTTGTGCCGTCTGCTTACGGCGGCGGCGGGACTTGCGCTCAATGCCGCGTTCGCATCCATTCCGGTGGCGGCTCAATTCTTCCGACCGAAGAGGGGCACATTACCAAACGTGAAGCTGCATGCAGAGACAGGCTTTCATGTCAGGTTGCTGTGAAGCAGGACATGGAAATTGAAGTCCCCGAAGAAGTGTTCGGCGTAAAGAAATGGGAATGTACGGTTCGTTCCAACGAAAACGTGGCGACTTTAATCAAGGCATTGGTTCTGGAGTTGCCAGAGGGTGAAGACGTAAACTTCCGCGCCGGCGGATACATTCAAATTGAGGCTCCAGCTCACAAACTGAAATACGACGAATTTGACGTCGAGGAGGAGTATCGCGTAGACTGGGACCGCTTCAACCTTTGGCAGTATGAATCCGTTGTAAGCGAACCGATAGAGCGTGCCTATTCAATTGCCAACTATCCCGAGGAAAAAGGCATGATCATGTTGAATGTCCGTGTCGCTTCGCCACCTCCCGGTTCTGACGGTATCCCGCCCGGGCAGATGTCGTCTTTTATTTTTAACCTTAAACCGGGTGACAGGGTGACTATCTCGGGCCCGTTCGGCGAATTCTTCGCTCGAGACACCAACAAGGAAATGGTTTTTGTTGGAGGTGGTGCCGGCATGGCGCCGATGCGAAGCCACATTTTCGATCAGTTAAAGCGGCTCAACAGCGACAGGAAAATTACTTTCTGGTACGGAGCCCGATCCAAACGGGAAATGTTCTTTGTCGAAGACTTTGATTCACTGGCCAAGGACAATCCCAACTTTACCTGGCATGTTGCATTGTCGGATGCGCTGCCGGAAGATGAGTGGGACGGGTACACTGGATTTATCCATAATGTTCTGTTTCAGGAGTATCTCAAGGATCATCCTGCTCCGGAAGGTTGTGAATACTATATGTGCGGACCACCAATCATGAATCAGTCCGTGATCAACATGCTGCTTGATTTGGGCGTCGACCGCGAAGATATCATGCTGGATGATTTCGGCGGATAATACTCTCTGTAATTTCGACCAAAAAGGCCGGTTCCGAAGAACCGGCCTTTCCCTCTTGAAGATACGGGCCTTCTTAAAGCGGGCCGTATGGAGCCGAATGTTATTCTGCTGCTTCGAGATACTCGTCCATGGGTGGGCAGGTGCAAACAAGGTTTCTGTCACCATAGGCGTTGTCCACCCGATTGACCGGAGGCCAATACTTGTCGACACCGAATGAACCGGCAGGATAGCAGGCCTGGCGTCGTGAATAGGGGCGTTCCCAGTCTCCTACCAGATCCGCCACCGTATGCGGTGCGTTTTTGAGCGGATTGTTCTCCGCATCAATTTTTCCCTGTTCAATGTCCCTGGCTTCCTGACGAATGGACAGCATGGCATCAATGAACCGGTCGATTTCCGCTTTGGGTTCGGACTCTGTCGGTTCCACCATCAAAGTTCCAGCCACCGGCCAACTCATCGTCGGTGCATGAAATCCACTGTCCATCAACCGTTTGGCTATGTCGTCCACGGTTACACCTGCCAGTTCGTTCAATGGCCGGGTGTCCAGGATACATTCGTGGGCTACCCTGCCATTTGAAGATTTGTAGAGTGTATCGTAAGAATCTGCCAATCGTGTCGCGATATAGTTTGCGCTCAAAATCGCAATTTTTGTCGCCTGCGTGAGGCCATCACCGCCCATCAAAAGGATGTATGCCCAACTAACAGGCAGAATTGACGGTGAACCGAACGGTGCTGCTGAAACTGGCCCCACGGCATCTCCATATTCCGGGTGACCGGGCAGGTGGTCGACGAGGTGTGATTTTACACCAATCGGTCCCATGCCGGGACCGCCTCCGCCATGAGGGATGCAGAACGTCTTGTGGAGGTTCAGGTGACTGACATCGCCACCAATCTCACCTGGTCTGGCAAGACCCACCATGGCATTCATGTTCGCACCGTCAATATAAACCTGTCCACCATGATCGTGGGTTATCTGGCACACCTCTCGGACTGTTTCTTCAAACACGCCGTGAGTGGATGGATAAGTGATCATACAAGCGGCCAGGGCATCGCTATGCTGTTCAGCTTTCTCCCGGAAATCGTCAAGATCGATGTTGCCATGATCATCAGATTTCACAGGAACCACAGTCCAGCCAACCATTTGGGCGGATGCTGGATTTGTGCCATGTGCCGAAGTTGGAATCAGGCAGATGTTTCGGTTCGGTTGGTCGTTTGCCAGATGATAATTACGGATTGTCAAAAGCCCGGCATACTCACCCTGTGCACCAGAATTCGGTTGCTGAGAAATTGCATCATAACCGGTGATCTGACAGAGTTTGTCGTTCAGATCGTTGATCATTTGAGTATAACCCTCCGCCTGATCAGAAGGCACAAAGGGATGCAGGCTTCCAAATTCCGGCCAGGTGACGGGGATCATTTCAACCGTTGCATTAAGTTTCATTGTGCATGAACCCAACGGAATCATTGCACGATCGAGTGCAAGGTCCCGATCTGCCAGGCGCCGCATGTAGCGGGTGATTTCAGCCTCCGAACGGTTCAGGTGGAAAATCGGATGGGTGAGGATTTCACTTGTCCTCAACATGGCATCCGGCAAACGGTATTCGCGATTAACCTGACTGTCGTCTTCCTTGTCGATGCCGAAGGCATGCCAGACAGCTTCTATCGTTTCCGGCCTGGTCTGCTCATCAATGCTGATGCCTACATGTGTATCCTTTACCTTACGCAGGTTGATACCATTGGCGACGGCTGCCGTCATAACGGTATTCTGTAGGGCTCCGACCTCGACAGTGATGGTATCGAAAAAGACTTCGGGAGTGACCTTGAAACCGGCTTCTTCAAGGCCTTTTGCCAGCCTGGCGGTTTTCCTGTGAACTGATTCCGCAATTGCCGTAATGCCTTCCGCACCATGATAAACGGCATACATCGATGCTATGACTGCGAGCAATGCCTGGGCTGTGCATACGTTCGAGTTGGCTTTTTCGCGACGGATGTGCTGTTCGCGCGTCTGCAGTGCGAGGCGATAAGCTCGGTTGCCACGACGATCAACGGAAACGCCGATGATCCGGCCTGGCATGGCCCGCTTGTATTGCTCTTTGGTCGCCATATAAGCGGCATGCGGTCCCCCATAACCCATTGGCACACCAAATCGCTGGGTGGATCCGATCGCGATATCCGCACCCATCTCACCGGGTGGTTTGAGCAGGGCGAGTGCAAGCGGGTCTGCCGCGACTATCGCCAGTGCCTTGTGTTCATGCAGCATTTCGATGGGTTTCGTGAAATCCCGAACATATCCATAAGTCCCTGGATACTGGAAAATTGCTCCGAAAACCTTGTCGGCTTCCACCTTTTCGGGTTCCCCGATAATGATTTCGATGTCCAACGGTTCGGCACGGGTCTGGATGACCGCTATCGTCTGAGGATGGCAATGCTTGTCGACAAAGAACGACGTCGCCTTGGATTTGGCAGACCGTTTTGTCATGGTCATGGCTTCCGCGGCTGCGGTTGCTTCATCCAGAAGGGATGCATTTGCAATTTCCAGTCCGGTAAGGTCACTAACCATGGTCTGAAAATTCAACAGAGCTTCAAGTCTTCCCTGCGAAATTTCGGGTTGATATGGTGTGTAAGCCGTATACCACGCGGGGTTTTCGAGAATATTCCTCAGAATTGGGGCAGGGGTAGTTGTGCCGTGATAACCCTGTCCGATAAGCGAAGTCAGGACCTGATTTTTTTCCGCAACCTGTTTCATGTAGTAGAGCGCGTCACGCTCTGTCATGGCAGGGCCCCAGTCCAGTGGTTCCTTTTGTCTGATATCTGCTGGAACAGTATCATCAATCAGTTCGTCCAGATTTTTGTATCCGACGGTATCCAGCATTTCCTGGATCTCGCCTTCAGTGGGACCGATATGTCGGCGATTTGCGAAGTCATATGCAAAATATTCGGTGGGCTTGAAGACCATTGTCCAACTCCTATTCGATGGTTGCTTTATAAGCTTCCAAATCCATCAATTCGCCGAGCTGGCCTGCATCGCTAACCTTAACTTTGTAAATCCAGGCATCCCCTTCCGGAGCTTCATTGAGTTTTGTCGGTTCATCAGCCAGTGCACCGTTCACTTCGACAATCTCACCGTCAACCGGAGCATACAATTCCGATGCCGCCTTTACGGTTTCGATTACACCGATTTCATCTCCTTTGGCGAATGTATCACCGGCATCTTTTTGTTCGATAAAAACAACTTCGCCAATCTGTTCAGATGCGTATTGTGTGATTCCTATTGTAGCGACATCCCCTTCTACGGTGATCCACTCGTGGTCCTCTGTATAATATGTTGTCATCGCGGTTTTCTCCAATTTAGCGCTTTGAAATCCTGCCCCCGTGCCATTCCGAAGTGCACCAGTGAAAACGGCAGCGTGATGAGCATTCTTCCTTGCGGGCGGGCCAGGCGATGGCGAGAATCTTGTAGAAGGAGATTCGCCTATGCCTCGCGGCTACCACCACCTGACCCAAGATGAACGTTGCCAGATTTGGGGGTTGAAGAAAAGCGGCCTCTCGCAGAGAGACATTGGGCGTGAGCTCGGACGCCATCACACGACAATCCGTCGAGAGATGCAGCGCAACAGCGGCGGCCGGGGCTACCGGTACAAACAGGCCCATAACAAGGCGACAGAGCGCCGCCACAGGGCGTCATCGGTGCCAAGGAAGATGACACCCGCCCTGTGGCAATTGGTCGAGGAGAAGTTGGCGGCTGGCTGGAGCCCAGAGCAAATTTCGGGTCGGTTTCGTCGGGAAGGCCAAGCCATGGTGGGGCGGATGCGGATCTACGAATACGTCCGCGCGGACCGCAGGGCCGGTGGCAGCCTTTACAAACGTCTGCGGCGGCGTGGGAAGAAACCGAATTGGCGCGGCGGCCGGCACGCCGGGCGAGGACGCATTCCCGGTCGTGTCGATATCAGTGAGCGGCCCGCGATCGTCGAACAGAAGTTGCGGATCGGTGACTGGGAGGTGGACACGATCGTTGGAGCGGGTCAAAGCGGCGCAGTGGTTTCGGCGGTGGACCGCGCCTCGAAGATGACCCGACTGGTACGGCTCGACAGGAAAACGGCCGAAGATGTCGGAGCTGCGCTCAGACGCCGGCTGGAGGCAGATCGGCACCTGGTTCACACGATCACTGCGGACAACGGTAAGGAATTCGCTGGCCACAGCAGCCTGTCCAAGGCGCTTGATGCCAAGTTCTATTTTGCCCGGCCCTACCACTCATGGGAGCGCGGGCTGAATGAACACACCAATGGACTGGTCCGCCAGTATTTGCCGAAAGGCACGGATTTCCGGTCTGTGACCGATGCCGAGGTCCAGGCGGTGGAGGATCTGCTCAACGCACGGCCGCGCAAGGCACTCGGCTTCCGGACGCCGGAGGAGGTGTTCAGAGATGCGCAGGCACCGCCATGACCGCTCTCAAACCTCTGGGAAGCGCACAGCGTGAAATCTCTCTTCGGCACAGTCTGTTCGAAGAGGCGATTGCGCTTGTGCGCAATTCTGCGGTAGGGGTATTGGTAACGGCAATTCAAGTCATCGCAGGCTCCGCCTGTCGAAATTTTTCACCGCCAGGCCCTTTTTTGCATTCGGGCTTGCGCCCTCATTTCAAAAAGGGCCTGGCGGTGGTGCACCTCGGAGCGGAAACGGCGCTGGTTTAACGTTTGTAATTCTGAGTGATGAACGGCAGCTTGGCAACGGCGGCCTGATGGGCTTTCCCACGAATCATCAGATCAACTTTCTGGCCAACTTCGGCATATTCGCCTGAGACGTAACCCATGGCCACCGGCCCTCCAACAGTCGGGCCGAACCCACCGGATGTGATTGTGCCTATATTCTCGCCATCGGGTATCAGAATCTCGGTGCCGGCACGCGCGGGTGCACGTCCTTCTGGTTTGATTCCAACGAGCTTTCGTGACGGCCCTTCGGTGATTTCTTTCAAAATGCGGGTAGCGCCCGGAAATCCACCTTCTTCCCGTCGGCTTTTCTGGATTGCCCATGTAAGGGATGCTTCCACCGGAGAGGTTGAGTTGTCGATATCATTCCCATACAGACACAATCCCGATTCAAGCCGCAGTGAATCCCGTGCACCGAGCCCGGCCGGTGCACAGTCTTCGTGCTCCAGGAATGCCTTGGTGATTTCGCTTGCCTTATCATCCGGCAGTGAAATTTCGTACCCGTCCTCACCAGTGTAACCCAGGCGTGAAATCCGGCATTGAGAGCCAAGAATATCGACAACATTGGTCTGCATAAACTTCAGATCGGCTGCTTCCGGGCAGTGCGCGGTTACCACGGCTTCGGCGGAGGGGCCCTGGATGGCAATGAGAGCTCGGTCATGGATCTCTTTGACCTCTATGCCCTCCAGATTATCTCGCATATGCGGAATGTCCTGGTGGCACATGGATGCATTAACGACGGCAAACAGGTAATCGCCTGCATTTGATACGATGAGATCGTCCATAATCCCACCAGTCTCATTGGTGAAAAATGTGTACCTGGCCTGCCCAGGTTTCAGTATCGTAAGGGCAGATGGAGCCAGAGCTTCCAGTTTTGCTGCGGCATTCTCGCCATGCAGTTCAACCTGGCCCATGTGTGAAACATCGAACAGTGCAGCTTTTTCACGGCAATGGTTGTGTTCCGCCATCAGTCCGGTGGGGTATTGAATGGGAAGTTCCCATCCAGCAAATTCGACCATTTTTCCTCCAAGTTGGAGGTGGAGATCGTATAGTGAGGTCCGCTTGGGCGATGCGTTTGACATGTTCGCACCCTATCTTCGTGTTTTGTAATTCATCGGTTCTGCACGGCAGCGTAACTGTATGATACGCTGCCGCATATTATTGGTTAGAATGGATTGTTCTCGGATTCGCCGCGAGTCTCAAAGAACTCTTTTGTGATCTTGAACACGATCGGACTCAGCAATGCCAGTGCGATCAGATTTGGAATGGCCATCAATGCGTTCAGGGTGTCAGCTAGTAGCCAGACAAAACCCAGTTTCAGAGTCGCACCAACAAGGGCTGCCAGTGACCATACTGCTCTGAACGGTTTGATGATGCCGACACCGAAGAGATATTGCAGCGAGCGCTCGCAGTAATAACTCCAGCCCAGAATGGTGGTGAATGCAAAAATCGTCAGCGAAACTGCGATGATGTAACCACCAAATCCTGGCAACGCCAGATCAAAAGCCCTGGATGTCAGGGCTGCACCAGTCTCACCGCTGGTCCAGGCCCCGGTGGCCAGAATAGCCAGCGCGGTAAATGAACACACGATAATCGTATCGATGAATGTTCCAAGCATCGCAACCAGACCCTGACTGACAGGCCCCTTGGTTTGTGCTGCGGCGTGGGCGATTGGTGCTGAACCAAGGCCTGCTTCGTTAGAGAACACACCGCGGGCAACACCGAACCGGATTGCCGCCCAGACTGCAGCACCAGCAAAACCACCGGTAGCGGCTGCAGGAGAAAAGGCGTGTGTAAAGATCAGCGCAAAGGCCCCTGGAATAGCATCTGCATTCAGCAGAAGCACCAAAGTGGCCGCCACAATGTAAGCCACAGCCATAAATGGTACCAGCTTGCCGGCCACCGTTGAAATACGTTCAATGCCACCCAGCAAAACGGCTCCTACCAGAACGACCAGTACGATGCCGGTCAACCATTCCGGAATGCTGAAATTGGCATTCAGTGCATTCGCGATAGAGTTTGCCTGCACCATATTTCCGATGCCAAATCCGGCAATTCCGGCGAACAGGGCAAAACAGACAGCCAGCCATTTCCATTTTTCGCCCAAGCCGTTCTTGATATAGTACATTGGACCGCCAACGTGTTTGCCGCGTTCATCCTCTTCGCGATAACGAACTGCACAAACTGCTTCTGCATATTTGGTTGCCATGCCAACCAGGGCTGTCATCCACATCCAGAAAACCGCTCCCGGTCCACCGAGGAAAATAGCGGTAGCAACGCCGGCAATGTTACCGGTTCCAATTGTAGCAGCCAGAGAAGTCATCAATGCATTGAACGGACTGATTTGCCCGGCTGTGTCACCCGGAATGCGGCCTTTCCATAAAAGTCCGAATCCAAAGGGAATTTTGATAATGGTCAGCAGTTTGAGCCCAAAGGTGAGATACAAGCCCACGCCGAGAATGAGTACCAGCATGGGAACTCCCCATACGATACCGTTGAGCCAGTTGACGGCTCCTGTGATGGTTTCCATGGCATAACCTCCAATTTTCTCACCGCGTATAAACGCAGCCAAAGCCATAGATTGAAATGACGCAGAATTATTGGAGCCCCCGTGCCATTCCGAAGTGCACCAGTGAAAACGGCAGCGTGATGAGCATTCTTCCTTGCGGGCGGGCCAGGCGATGGCGAGAATCTTGTAGAAGGAGATTCGCCTATGCCTCGCGGCTACCACCACCTGACCCAAGATGAACGTTGCCAGATTTGGGGGTTGAAGAAAAGCGGCCTCTCGCAGAGAGACATTGGGCGTGAGCTCGGACGCCATCACACGACAATCCGTCGAGAGATGCAGCGCAACAGCGGCGGCCGGGGCTACCGGTACAAACAGGCCCATAACAAGGCGACAGAGCGCCGCCACAGGGCGTCATCGGTGCCAAGGAAGATGACACCCGCCCTGTGGCAATTGGTCGAGGAGAAGTTGGCGGCTGGCTGGAGCCCAGAGCAAATTTCGGGTCGGTTTCGTCGGGAAGGCCAAGCCATGGTGGGGCGGATGCGGATCTACGAATACGTCCGCGCGGACCGCAGGGCCGGTGGCAGCCTTTACAAACGTCTGCGGCGGCGTGGGAAGAAACCGAATTGGCGCGGCGGCCGGCACGCCGGGCGAGGACGCATTCCCGGTCGTGTCGATATCAGTGAGCGGCCCGCGATCGTCGAACAGAAGTTGCGGATCGGTGACTGGGAGGTGGACACGATCGTTGGAGCGGGTCAAAGCGGCGCAGTGGTTTCGGCGGTGGACCGCGCCTCGAAGATGACCCGACTGGTACGGCTCGACAGGAAAACGGCCGAAGATGTCGGAGCTGCGCTCAGACGCCGGCTGGAGGCAGATCGGCACCTGGTTCACACGATCACTGCGGACAACGGTAAGGAATTCGCTGGCCACAGCAGCCTGTCCAAGGCGCTTGATGCCAAGTTCTATTTTGCCCGGCCCTACCACTCATGGGAGCGCGGGCTGAATGAACACACCAATGGACTGGTCCGCCAGTATTTGCCGAAAGGCACGGATTTCCGGTCTGTGACCGATGCCGAGGTCCAGGCGGTGGAGGATCTGCTCAACGCACGGCCGCGCAAGGCACTCGGCTTCCGGACGCCGGAGGAGGTGTTCAGAGATGCGCAGGCACCGCCATGACCGCTCTCAAACCTCTGGGAAGCGCACAGCGTGAAATCTCTCTTCGGCACAGTCTGTTCGAAGAGGCGATTGCGCTTGTGCGCAATTCTGCGGTAGGGGTATTGGTAACGGCAATTCAAGTCATCGCAGGCTCCGCCTGTCGAAATTTTTCACCGCCAGGCCCTTTTTTGCATTCGGGCTTGCGCCCTCATTTCAAAAAGGGCCTGGCGGTGGTGCACCTCGGAGCGGAAACGGCGGAGATAAAGCTGGTCCACACACAACAGTAGCTCCGCAAGACAATCCTGCGACCCTATCTGTCTTTGGACCTGAGAGATGCGAACCTGACGGTTCTTACTCCTTCGGTGATCGGAAAAAGGTTTCCGAATCTTTCCAGATTGTTCCTAACCGGACCCAGTCCATTTACCTGAGAGTTTTCAGGGCGATTGCTCCTTCGGTGCTGTCAAAATCAAATTCCAACAGGCTCTCCCGGCATCCGGCCTTCAGAACGAAAATCCTGAAGAGAACACAAAATCTGTAACATGCAGCAAAGTTTAATGCAATATTGGTCGGAATCACTGTGGAAAGTGGCGAGTCCTGTTAAAAATCCTGCGTTTTTGGCAGTTATTCTGAATCCATTGAGTCGTAAAAAGTTTTGCACAATTTTGTGAAAAATCTGCCTGGCCGATAAACACGGCAGTTCGGCAGGCTGAGAAAAAATGTACAGGACAACTTCTTGAAGCAAGCGTTGTTTACCTGGTTAATGGGTTGAACCCGACAAAGAAATTTACGCAAAAAGGAGCCCACGATGGCAGAGAATTCATTCAGACAATTACATCAACCCGGCAATCCTTTTATATTGGCGAATGCGTGGGATATGGGCTCGGCCCGACTACTTGCAGCTACAGGTGCAAAGGCTATTGCTTCCACATCAGCAGGGCACGCTTTCACTCTGGGGCGTCCGGATATGGGACATGTCTCGCGGGACGAAGCCCTTCAGCATGCCACAGAACTTGTGGGAGCGACGCCGTTGCCCGTTAGTGGAGACTTGGAGAACGGATACGGCCATGCTCCGCAGGACGTGGCTGATACCGTCAAAGCTGCAGCTGCTGACGGTTTGGCGGGGTGCTGTATCGAGGATACGGCCTTGCCATCTGTCGAGCCCTATGAGTTCGGCGATGCCCTGGAACGAGTAGAAGCCGGCGTGGAAGCGGCACGAAATTTGTCAGAAGATTTCGTTCTGACAGTGCGTGCGGATGGCTGGATGAACCGTCAGTATGACTTTGAAGAAGCCATGCGCCGGGCAATTTCCTTTGAAAAGGCGGGTGCTGACGTTATCTATATTCCGCTTTTGAAGGATCTTGAGCAGGTTGCCGAAGTCTGCAGAAAGATCAGTGCGCCGGTCAATGTATTGTGTGCGGGGCGTCTTACCAATCATTCTCTTGAAGAATTTGCTAATGCAGGTGTTGCCCGTATAAGCCTTGGTTCGATGTTATCACGCGTAACCCATCAGGCCATGCTAAGCGCTGCCAGGGAAATGCTCGGTGAAGGCGGATTCAAACTGCTTCAACAGGCTGCAGATGGCGACCAGATAGACGCACTGCTGCAGCAAGGCTCGAGATGAGGCTCATAAATCCGATTGGCCAATCAAATCATGCTGATAAAGGCGTAAAATTTGATCAAACAAGTCGCAATCTTTCTCTAACTCTGTATACGCTTACTCTAAAGTTGATGAGGTGGACGCCCCCTCATACCGGCAAATGAATTGTCGTAAGGTGGTTGTTGATGAATGAACCACAAATAACGAAGGAGCGTCCTTATGAAAGTTACCACGATCGGGCTTGATCTTGCCAAAAGTGTCTTCCAGGTTCACGGTGTTGACGATGATGGCAGTGTTATCGTGATCAAAAGGTTGCGGCGAAAACAGTTGAAAGGCTTTTTCTCGAAACTGCCAGCTTGCCTTGTCGGCATGGAGGCTTGTGCCACTGCCCATTATTGGGCTCGCACCCTGGCAGCCTTTGGTCATGAGGTCAGACTGATGCCTCCTGCCTACGTCAAGGCCTACGTAAAGCGGGGCAAGAATGACGCTGCCGATGCTGAAGCGATTTGCGAGGCTGTCAGGCGGCCCACCATGCGTTTCGTGCCTGTCAAAACACCTGAGCAGCAAAGTATCCTGATGATACACCGAACCCGTTCCCTGATTGTGCGGCAACGCACCATGGCAGCCAATGCACTGCGTGCTCATTGTGCAGAGTTCGGTCTTGTCACCACCCCCGGCGTCAGGAACATCGTCAAGCTGGCTCATTCCATCTTCAACGAAAACGACGAGAAGCATGTCCTGCCGGCTATTGCACAAGTCGCGCTGGCAACGCTTGCCCGTCGCTTGCTCGAACTGGAGGAAGAATTGCAGGCTCTTGAGAAGGTCCTGCGTGACTGGCACCGGCAAAATGAAGCCAGCAGGCGCCTGGCAGCCATTCCGGGTATTGGTGTGATCACAGCCACTGCACTGATGGCAACCGTCAGCGATCCGGGACAATTCAAAAGCGGACGGCAGTTCGCCGCATGGCTTGGCCTGGTCCCCAAACAGCATTCAAGCGGTGACAAAGTAAGGCTCGCTGGCATATCAAAGCAGGGAGACCGGTATATTCGCCGCCTGCTTGTCATTGGTGCGACAGCTGTTATTCGCCACAATCGAAACAAGAAGAGCCCGACCGCGGTCTGGATCAATGGTCTGCTGGAAAAGAAACCTGTGAGACTGGTCTCTGTCGCATTGGCCAACAAGACCGCTCGCATCGCCTGGGTTCTTATGACCAGAGGACAGCGCTATAACCCCTTGCGAATCAGCGCCGCTTGAAGGCAAGGCACAGAAATTGGTAATGGCAGAAAGTGATGTGACATGATCAGCCAAAAACGAGGTTACACCGTGTGATTCAATGCGCCCCATGAGCGCGTCATCTTGATCAGGAACCTCGTTTGCGGATTTCCATCAGGGCCAGCGATCTATCAAATATCGCATCAACAGGCCGGACATATGAAAGCAACCGATCAAAACATCAAAAAATGTCTTGCCAATCCGGGGCGTCCACATATGAATCACGAAAGTGGAGATTGGAGAATCGCATGAGCGCTCAGGTTATTGATGGCAAGGAAGTGGCATTGGAAGTGGTTGAAACCGTCAAGGCTGCGACCCAAAAGCTCACGGAAGATACAAAGGTGGTCCCAGGTATCGCAGTGGTAATCGTGGGAGAGGATCCGGCAAGCCAGGTTTATGTCCGTTCCAAGGGCAAGAAAGCCACGGAATGCGGATTTCACTCGGTTACCCATACGATGCCGGAAGATACTTCTGAGGCAGATTTGCTGGCCATGGTGGAAAACCTCAATGCTGATCCGGCGATTGACGGTATTTTGGTTCAACTGCCGTTGCCCGGACACATTGATGAAGGCAAGGTCATCCAAACCATTGCGCCAGAAAAGGACGTGGACGGGTTTCATTTCATCAACGTAGGAAAACTTGGCACTGGTGAAACCGGTTCGGCATTTGTGCCATGCACGCCGGCTGGATCGATGGTGTTGTTGAGAAAAGCGCTGGGAACCAATGATCTGTCCGGACTGAGTGCTGTTGTGGTTGGTCGATCCAACATTGTAGGTAAGCCGATGTTCAACCTGCTGCTTGCCTCCAACGCCACAGTTACCGTAGCGCACTCTCGTACAAAGGATTTGCCAGGGCTTTGCAGGACTGCCGATATTCTTGTGGCCGCTGTCGGTCGCCCGGAAATGATAAAGGGAGACTGGGTGAAGCCCGGAGCTGCTGTAATTGATGTGGGAATCAATCGAATTGACGCGCCAGAAAAGGGTGAGGGCAAGACGCGCCTCGTCGGGGACGTTGCCTATGCGGAAAGCGCCGAAGTCGCCGGATCCATTACACCCGTACCCGGAGGCGTGGGACCAATGACGATCGCCATGCTTATGGCAAATACGCTTGAAAGTGCGTGCCGTCGGGCAGGCGTTGAACCGCCAACCTATTGATTGTTGCAACGTTCGATTGAAATTTAACCTTCAATAACACATTGTTGTAAAAGGGAATATTCTGAATGGATCCCCGTTTTATTGATGGCAAAGCCGTAGCGTCCAGGGTTCTGGCAGAAACTCGGACAGGGTTTGACAGGATTGGTGGGCCTTCTGGCCGTCTTGTATCTATTTCAATCGGAGAGGTGAATGAGATTGCAGTCTACATCCGCAACCAGTCACGCGGTGCAGAACGTGCGGGAATACCTTTTGATGACCAGTATTGGTCCGGTGATCTAAGTCAGGACGAATGTAAAGCGCGTATTGTGGAAATGAACGATGATCCTGGTGTCATCGGGATTATCCTGCAACGTCCTGTGCCCGAACACATCAATGTCCGTTCGCTTCAATCGGCAATTCATCCCCTGAAAGATGTGGAGGGTATGAATCCGGCTTCGATTGGTAACATCGTATATAATGATTTGGCGCTAGCACCGTGTACGGCTGCCGCTTCGGTTGAGCTAATCCACGAAACCGGCCTGCAGATGGAGGGCCTGGAGGTCGTCATGATTGGCCACTCGGAAATTGTCGGAAAACCAGCTGCATTTATGTTGATGGCAGAAGGCGCGACGGTGACCGTATGCCATCATATGACGCGATCCGTCGCGGCGCATTCAAGGCGCGCGGATGCAGTATTGGTTGCGGTTGGAATTCCCGAGTTTCTGAAAGCCGACATGGTGAAACCCGGTGCAGCAGTTATCGACATCGGAATCAATCAGATCACGGATGAAAGCGGAAATCCAAAGATCGTTGGTGATGTCGATACCGAGGCTGTTATCGAAGTTGCAAGTTGGGTGAGCCCTGTTCCCGGAGGGGTAGGTCCGGTAACCGTGGCAATGTTGATGCGCAATGCCTTGAGGGCCCAGGAGCGTCAATCTGCGGTTGGCTGGATTGAGTAACTGCAAAGAACCAGTGTTGCCACCTGCGATAGTCTGGCGAAACTGTTAAATTTTTCAGCTGTTTGAACAGGTGGACCGCGCTTTTAATCAGGTGCACCTTACGTTATAGTAAAAGTAACGGAGGGCGCAGTGATGATTTTAGTAGCCGAGACGGCTGATGGAGAAACCGTTACTTTTCGCGACAAAAAGCGGTATTTGTGGGTGGTTTCGATTCTGGCACCTTCTTTGCCGGGTTTGTGTGCTGCCATCCTGCTTATGAACGCCAGCGTTTACTGGGCGGTTGTACCTCTGATCTTCTATTATCTTGTCATCCCGACGCTGGATATGATGGTTGGAGAAGATACCAGTAATCCTCCTGAAGCTGTTGTCGAGAAGCTGTCATCTGACAACTATTACAGGATTCTGCTTCACTGCTCATTGCCGGTGTTCTATTTTTCTTTTCTAATGGCGGCCTTCGCAGTCGGGACGCTGGCATTGCCGTGGTGGGCATTTGCCGCGTTGGCATTGGGAACCGGTGCGGCCAGCGGAAGTGCGCTTACGGTTGGCCATGAACTCGGGCACAAACCCAACAAAACTGACAGAATGGGTGCGAAGCTGGCCTGCGCGGTTACAGGCTATTCGCATTTTTGTATCGAGCATAACCAGGGACATCATGTAATGGTCGCGACGCCGGAGGATCCGGCTTCCGCACGCTTTAATGAAAGTGTCTTCCGTTTTGCTTTGCGAGAAATTCCAGGTGCTGCGGTTCGAGGCTGGCGACTTGCGGTAAAAGGCCTTGGTTTCTGGCATTGGCGGAATGATCTGCTTCAGGGCTATGCTTTTGCAGCGATTGTTGCAGGTGCTCTGATTACGGTGTTTGGGTTGATAATGATTCCGTTCATTATCCTTCATCATGTTGCAGGTTGGTTGCAGCTCACATTCGCAAATTATGTGGAGCATTACGGGCTCAAGCGAGAGAAGAAACCGAATGGTCGTTATGTGCCCTGTGAACCCCGGCATTCATGGAACACGAATCACGTGGTTTCAAATCTCGTACTGTTTCACCTTCAACGGCATTCGGACCATCACGCTAATCCATTAAGGCCTTATCAATCACTAACAGATTTCAACGACTTGCCCCGTTTACCCAGTGGATATCACGGAAGTTTTGTCATGGCAGCAATCCCGCCCTTGTGATTCCATGTGATGAATCCTAAAGTGCTGGAATGGGCTGGTAATGATATGAGCAAGGTTAATACCGGCCCCTGAATTATTTGCCGGAAACACAAGGCATAGGGAAGGGGACACAATGAAGGAAGTTGGATTGCCGATCGCGCTGGCGATCATCATGTTCGGTATGGGGCTTGGATTGACCGTTGCCGATTTTACACGCGTTTTCCGAAAGCCCAAGGCGTTTCTCCTTGGTACCTTCCTGCAAGTAATCAGCCTTCCTGTCCTGGCATTCATACTTGTCTCCGTGTTTCCCATGGCAGCACCCTTTGCCGTGGGAATTATGATCCTTGCGGCCTGTCCAGGTGGCGTTACATCGAACATTCTCACCTATATCGGCAGAGGGGATGTGGCCTTGTCGGTCTCCCTAACGGCAGTAATCAGTCTCTTGGGTTTTATTACGGTCCCGTTGATCACTGGATGGGCTTTGAATGAATTCATGGGCGAAAATGCACCGGAGTTACCGATAGCCAAAACGATGATTGGAATTCTGCTTATTACAACCGTACCGGTTATACTGGGTATGATTGTACGCCGGGCAAATGCCGGTCTGGCGGACCGGGCCGAAAAGATATTCGGGCCGCTTTCCATGATTGTATTCATTGTGGTTGTTATTGGTGCACTGATAGCAGAGCGTGGGAACGTCGTGAATTACATCGCGCAAACCGGTGTTCCTGCCATTGTCTTGAACCTGATAACCATGGCAGTGGCAGGGGGAATAGCTGCTGCCCTTGCTCTTCCGCTTGCCCAGCGAACAGCAATTACGCTTGAGTGCGGTCTGCAAAATGCCACGCTCGGCATAACGGTCGCCGTTACCCTTCTGAACCGAACTGACATATCGGTCCCTGTCGCTGTTTACGGTCTCCTTATGCTGTTTACCGGGTTTGGATTTGCCATGTGGTCACGTTCCCGGGCCGGTTCCGGATAAAACATTGTCGGGCAAGAACAGAATACAACCGGCCACGATAACTGCCAGAGCGGGCGGATACACAGATAAAGGCTCCGGTGGTGTTGTGCCACCAATGCAACCGTCTACGACATTTGTCCGTGATGAAGACTATGAACTGCTGGTTCCGGAAAACTCTTATGGACGCGACAACAATGATCAGGTGCGGTTGGCCGAGGAGATCATATGTCAGCTTGAAGGTGGATGTGGCTCACTGCTTTTCAGTTCCGGCATGGCCGCGATCTCAACGCTGGTTTCCTCGCTGACCCGAGGCGAGACGCTGGTTCTGCAGTCCGGAATTTATTGGGGAACAACGGCATATGTCCGTTCGTTTTGCGAACGTCGTGAAATCCGGTTGATTGAGGCGGACAGCAGTGACACCGAAGCCTTTTGCGCGCTTATTCATGATCAGAAACCGTCACTCGTTTTTGTGGAAACCCCGTCAAATCCCTAGCTCAGAATATGTGAGGTGTCTGCAGTTTCGGTAGCTGCAAAGTCTGTTGGTGCGTGCCTTGTTGTAGACGCAACAGCAGCCTCTCCCATTTTAATGCAACCACTGTCGCTGGGTGCGGATATTGTCATGCATTCAGCCACCAAAGTGTTAAACGGGCATTCGGATGTGCTGGCCGGTGTACTGACTTGTGCAGATCTGGATCATCCTGTCTGGAAACACGCGGTGCGGGAAAGGCACGGCGCGGGAGCAATACTTTCTGCGCAATCTGCCTGGATGCTCATACGCGGGATGCGTACTTTGTCAATCCGAGTGGAACGAATGTGTTCAAATGCACTAGCGATTGCGCAGCATCTGGACGAGCATGAACGAATTTCAGAAGTCTGGTATCCTGGTTTGGTTTCTCATGTCGGTCATGAAGTAGCAAAATCGGAAATGTTTGGAGGCTATGGCTACCTCATGTCGTTTCTGGTCAGCGGCGGTAAGGACGGAGCGTTGAAGTTCTGTCGACATCTGGCGGGAATACACAGGGCGACCTCTCTTGGAGGCACGGAGAGCCTGGTTGAACACAGACATACAATTGAAGGAGATTTGACCGGATGTCCGGAGAATCTGATCCGGTTGTCCGTCGGGATTGAAAATCCGGACGATCTGATTTCAGAACTGGATTTCGCCCTGGCCAAAATATAAGGCCGGTGCGTCGCGCCCGGCCTTATTAACATTATCCTCTATCAATCAGATGTCGTCAGCCACCTTGCTTGACGATTACCGGTGTCAGCAAATCGCCGAAATTCCCATTGCCGCAATGGTGGCGGGCGGAGCGAATGAGCTCTACAGAGACGCCGGCTTCCACGGCCTTCATTACAGACTGATTAAGGCGGTGCAGGTCATTTGCGACCATGCGGATTGCAGCCTGCTCATCCATGGACATGGTAGAGGCCATTTCTTCCGAACGTTCTTTGACAGGTGGCTTTGTGCTCATTTCTGGCTCCTTTTGTCCGCAATTTCTGAACCACGGACTGATTTCATATTTGTATTACACATACTGTAATTTTTTTACAGAGTAAGGAGCAAAATGCATCAAAATGCGCCTGTTTACCAAATATCGAGTGATTTTGTAGGCTTCTTTACCTCGCATTGTGTAAATTTGTAAAAACTTGTAAATTCGATCTACCTACTCGTAACACGCATACAGGTTGATTCACAATCAAGAGTTCAAGATGGCAGACCAAAAAATTTTTGTAGGTCCACGGATCCGGAGAATCCGTTCCGGCCTGAACCTCACGCAAACTGCAATGGCTGAAGAATTGGGGATTTCGGCCAGTTATTTGAACCTGATTGAACGTAACCAGAGGCCACTCACGGTTCAGTTATTGTTGAAGCTGGCCAGTACGTACAAGCTTGATCTTGATGAATTACAGGGATCTAGCGACGAAAACCTGCTCAGTCAGTTGAAGGAAGCATTTTCTGACCCGTTACTCGCAGGAGAAATTCCCGACAGGAGCGAGCTGATCGAATTCACTGAAGCAACGCCGAATGTTGCCTCTGCAATGGTGAAGCTTTACCGCGGTTATCGGGAATCGCTCGATCGTCTTTCCGGTCTTTCAAGCATGATGGCAGAGGAGGGGGCTGATGCATTTGTAACCGCTGCACGGTTACCAGTAGATGAAATGCGTCAAGCGATTGAGCAGCGCGCACCATACATACCCGCTTTGGAACAGGCAGCTCAGAAATTGCTAGATCAGATAGATACCAGTGACGGTTTGTTGGCAGGAATGAGACGGTGGCTAACGCAGGAGCACAACCTCGCAGTTCAGATCATGCCGGTAGAGGCGATGCCGGACTGGCGTCGCCGGTTCGACAGGCATTCCAACCGACTGATGATTTCCGAACGGCTGTCTCCATCCGATCGGTTGCAAGAGGTGGCTCTGGAAGTTGCACTGCTGGCCGAGAGCAAGCTGATTGAGGAAGAAGTCGGCTTTTTGAAACTGACGTCTGATGAGGCACGTCGTTTAGCGCGCTTCGAGTTTGCACGGTTACTGGCGCTGGGCATGATCCTCCCTTATGACCGGTTCCTCAAGACAGCACGTCGTCTGCGTTATGATATCAATCTGCTGCGCTCGAGATTTGGGGTTACATTTGCTCAGGCGGCGTGGCGGCTAACAATGTTGCAAAAGTCAGGACATAGTGCAGTCCCATTCTTTGTGATGGAAACTGACGCGGCCGGAAACCGGATAAGGCGTGCCGGAGCCAACGGCTTCCCCGTAACACGATTTGGCGGTGATTGCCCGAAATTGGTTGTACATCAGGCATTTGGCAGCCCGGGGCAAATTTTTGCCGAAGCCGTGGTCACGCCACAGAATGCAAAGTTCGGTGTTATCGGACGTACGATTGAGGGCCTGCGGTCAGGGTATTTTGATCGGCCGCAACGTACAGCGTTGCTGGTCGGGTTTGAAATGACGTATGCCGGAGAGGTTGTCTATGGGGACGGGCTGGCAGGAGAGGGGTCACGAACACCAATTCCGATTGGCCCGGGCTGCCGCCTATGTGAGCGGCCGGGTTGCATAACCCGCGCTCATCCGCCTTTGACCCGGCCACTTGGACTGGACGAAATGGTACGTGGCGTTTCTGCATTTGATTTTCAGTAAGTCGCGACTGTTGAACAGCTAACCCCGTGGTGGACGGAACAGATAGACAACCAGCCATACCGGGACAATCACCATCGAACCCAGAATGATGTTGGGCATTGCCCAGCGAAATCCCTGTTCCAGCTGAAGCATGACGTTTTCAGGTGTTACTCCCAATTCCAGCAAGATTTGCTCGGCAGACAGATCAAGTTTGGTCAAAATCGCACCGGTGATGAGCGAAGCAATTGCGATTTTTACCAGTGTCGATAGCGTCTTAAGCATGCGGTTTCGGCTGTTGGTTGTCTCTACAAACTAATAGATTCTGGGATCATTGGGAATATGGCGTCGACTTGTTTGAAAAAAACGAACTTTCAATCGTTTCTCTAGCCGGACATCAATTGCAAATGTCGGCTGTGTCAGCCTTGATTTCGTTTGAATTCTGCCTGAGTCCAGATTTTTTCAATGAGACAAGCGGGGCATTCAATGTGCCACCTATAAACAATCGCTCTGCTTCAGGTTCACCTTCGGTGACCTTTTGCGCACGCAAAGCGAGGTTTCCCTGGCGCAGATCAACCCTGCCCTGAAGCCGGATTGCCGTTGTATCATTGTTCATTTCCGACTGTGAGAGTGACGCAACCCCGTTATGGATAAACAGTTTGAAGTTGGCGTTCTGAAAAGATGTCCCGCCACCCAGTTGGGCTTCATCGATATCGGAATTTTGTTCTTCGGTCTCCATGGCAAGCAGGCCGTTCATGTCGATACCTTGGACGGTCCCGTCGGTCATGTTGGCAGTCACGACACCGTTAAGGCCGTCCATATTCATTAGACCGGTCAGATTTTTGCTCCTCAGATTTGCGGCGATCTTGACTTTGCCCGAAATTCCTATGGAACTCTCAGGGAACAGGCCGAACAAGGCTTCAGTATCGAAATCGTTACCGGTTGCTTCCATCAATATCAGCGAAGTGCCTTCGTTATCCCGTTTGCCAATTTTAGCCACCAGTGTGCCACCGAATATTTGTGAGTCGCCGATATCGAAAGTCCAGTAACTACCGGCAACGTTGACTGCCGCGGCAACCTGTTTGAGTTCCACCGACCCCGCATCTATTGTATTTGCGGATATACGAAGATCAACATTTACACCATCCGCATCAGGCGGTAGTGACAGTTCTTCTATATTTTCTGCCGTTTCCATAAGATACCCGGTGAGGTCAATGGTGTCGAAAGCCAATGTTCCATCCAGTGATGCATTTCCAACTTCATCGATACTCAGGCTCAGGACTCCACTGGCTGGATGACCGGCAATGTCTGCTTCAGTTTCCGTGACACGGATTGCATCGGCTGTGGCCTCAATATTACCCGAGATCCTGATCGCGCCGGGAAAATGAATTCCTGTAAGATCTGTATCAACAAAATCTGACAACCTGCGAACAGAAGGTGTCTGCAAGTCGATTTTCCCTTTGATGAACAGGCTTGATAGGGTGTTCGCATTGCCGGAAAATCCCATCGTTACGGGTGCGCTCTTGAACTGCCATTCAGTAGCTGACTGACCGCCGGCCATCAGCAACATGGGTTCGGCGGCTACCGCACTGATTTCCACGTTTTCGCCATGCCATATCGCGGTGCCTGATATGCTGGCAGGTGCGCTGGTGGTCGGCCATCCAATTGATCCATTTATGCTGGTGATGTCTTCCATGAGGCCGGATATCGTGTCCTCGAATTTGATGACCCCATCGACAACTGCAAAAGTTCCTAATGTTGCAGAAACTTCAGAATCCTGTTCACCACTTTGCGCAACATTCAGTGCCTGCTCGAAGGCATCGCGCAATTGGCCTTCTCGGAAATGCCAGTTTGACGTGCCGTCGAGGTAAATTTTCATATTGAGTTCGGGGCGCACCAGGCGGTATTGAGTGATTTTTATTTCACCCAGAAGAGCGGGCAATATGTCGAGCTGTGCCTGGACCTTGCTGACATGCAGCAGTGGATTCTCACCCTCGGAGGCTTGTGGGTCCGAGATTTCAAGATCACTAATCTCCAACCCCAAAAACGGACTGAACGACACACGCGGATCACCGTGAAACGAAACGTCTCTGCCGGTCAGACTTGTTAGCTGGCTGACAATATACCCACGCACAGTCGAGGATGATACGAATAGCGGAAGCGACGCCACTATGCCGGCGATGATCAGCACGACAAGGCCTATCAACATGATAAGACGTTTCATCCGACTACCTTCAAACCGGGGATACTGTCTACCCGGTATTCCCACCAGCAAAACACCGGTTGCCTAAACTACATTTTTCAGGTTAGCAGATGCCGATAGGTGGTGGCTATAGGTGGAGGGGTATCATACCCAAAAACATTTTGCCGAACACCGCCAGCGCACGAGTTCTGCAACAAATATTGGCAGCAAAATGGACAATACACTACTGTGGTCGCCTTCGAGCGATCAGATTGAAAATTCTCGACTTACCGATTTCAAACATTATGTTACCCAACGCACCGGCAGGGCATTCGGTACCTACGGTGAACTGCATGCATGGTCTTGTGAAACCGGTGGTGAATTTTGGAGCCTATTGTGGGACTATTGCGGCATGGTTGGTGACAAAGGTGAGCGGATTGTTGCCGATGAGCACAAGATGCCCGGAGCTGCTTATTTCCCTGATGCGCGTCTAAACTACGCAGAAAACCTCCTGAAATATTCGGGCGATGATGAGGCACTTGTCTTTCGGTGCGAGGATAAGTTGGAAAAACGCCTTAGCCGAAATCAGCTGCGGGCTATGGTTTCCCAGTTTCAGCAAGCATTTGCGAACGCAGGACTTGCCAAAGGAAATCGCGTGGCAGCCATGATGCCGAATATGCCAGAGACCATTGCGGCCATGCTGGCGGTGTCGGCGTTGGGTGGCATCTGGTCCTCTTGTTCACCGGATTTTGGCGTGAAAGGAGTGCTCGATCGGTTTGGGCAAATTTCACCCCGGTTCTTTCTTACATGTGACGGGTACTGGTATTCGGGAAAACGCATAGAAATCGGCGACAAATTGTCAGAAATAGTTCCATCACTTGGGGCTGAGAAAACAGTCATCATTCCGTTGCTGAATATTGCTGATGAGGTTGCCGGCGCTTTGGATGCGACCGAAACTATGGCAACTTTTATTGGTGCATTCGATCCCGCCGATATCAGTTACGAACGGGTGGAATTTGGTCATCCTCTCTACATACTGTTTTCATCCGGCACCACAGGTGTTCCCAAATGCATTGTTCATTCCCACGGCGGAGCACTGATGCAGTTGACGAAAGAGCAGGGGCTGCATGTAGGCATGAGTGAAGGAGATCGCGTCTTCTTCTTCACCACTTGTGGTTGGATGATGTGGAACTGGCTTGTAAACGGTCTGGCATGCGGTGTGACATTGATGCTCTATGACGGCTCACCATTTCAACCAGGCCCATCCGCAATGTTTGATTATGCGGAAAAAGAGAAATTTACGTTGTTTGGAACCTCCGCGAAATTTATTGATGCTGTTCGTAACTCGGGGCTCCTGCCGATTGAAAGCCACGATCTTTCCTCAGTAAGTATGATTGCGTCCACCGGGTCACCACTTGCACCAGAGAATTTCGACTTCGTTTATCGGGGCATTAAAGAGGACGTTCATCTGGCTTCGATGTCAGGCGGGACGGACATTATGGGCTGTTTTGTTCTGGCTGTGTCTTGGCTCCCGGTTTACAAGGGAGAAATTCAGGCTGCCGGCCTTGGTATGGATGTGCAGGTTTGGGATGACGATGGCTCTCCTATGGCTCGTGGCAAAGGCGAGTTGATTTGCGCCCATGCTTTTCCATCAATGCCGGTGATGTTCTGGAATGATACGGATGGCAGCAAGTACCATGGGGCTTATTTTGACAAGTATCCTGATGTCTGGTGTCACGGAGATTTTGCCGAATGGACTGAAAATGGCGGTATGATTATTCATGGCCGGTCTGACGCTACCTTGAATCCGGGTGGTGTGAGAATTGGTACTGCGGAAATATACAATCAGGTTGAACAGATGCCGGAGGTTGAAGAGGGACTCTGCATTGGGCAGGAATGGGATAACGATGTTCGCGTGGTTCTTTTTGTCCGTCTTGCAGAAAATGTCACACTGGATGAAGATTTGATAAAGGCAATCAAACAACGCATCAGGACAGGTGCTTCCCCCAGACATGTTCCAGCAAAGGTAATTGCTGTTGCTGACATCCCTAGAACCAAGTCAGGCAAAATTACAGAGTTGGCAGTTCGCGACATTGTCCATGGCAGAGCCGTTAAGAATAAAGAGGCGCTTGCCAATCCGGAAGCATTGGACCTGTTCGTTGATTTAAAAGAACTTTCTGCGATTTGAGGGTTAACAAATTGCTACACAAAAATTAACCGTGATTACATAGATGGCCAAATGTAAGTGCTTTTTAATAATTCGAGTAAGGTTTTGTTAAGAAAATGACTGCAAAGTGGTTTGTAACAAAGGCCAATGGTCTTCTTCGAGATTTAAACGTGCAAGTGCTCTCACACTTTTAAATTTTCAGCTCCGGTAATGAAATTACCGGAGTTTTTTTGCCTGTATTATTCCTGGCTGCCATGCGGCAACTGCACGAACAAAAACCAACATAATCAACAGAGATGGGAATGGAACGGCGATACCTGACCGTGCCTGCGCGTGTCCGTTAATCTGCCAAGACCCGCTGCATTGGAAACTGGACATGAGCAATCGTTCCGTTTCCCGGACTGCTTTCCAATTCGAAAAAGGCGCGATTTGCTTCTACCAAGGCTTTTGTCAGCGGAAGACCTAGTCCTGTACCTTCCGGATTATTTTCAGATATGGAATGCACTTGCGTGAATGGCTTCATGGCCCACTCAATCTCGGTTGCTGTCATGCCTTTCCCGGTATCTCGAACCCGCAGCGCTACTTCGCCATTGTTCTCGTAAACCGTTGAGACAATTACCTGGCTGTTGGCTTCCGAATATTTAATTGCGTTCGAAACGAGGTTGAGGATGATCTGCCTGACACTTCGGGGATCTGCGACCACTTTGGGCACCGAACGAGAAAGGGACGTCCGGATAATGGTTCGGTTGGTGTTCGCCTGAGGTTGAAGCAGCGCGACTGTCTCAGCGACAAGTTCGTTCAGGTTCACAGCTTCAAACGTCAAATCGAGTTTGCCGGATTCAACTTTTGATAGGTCCAGCAACTCATTGATGATGTCGAGTACATGAACCCCGGAGCGGCGTATGTCACGGAGATACTCCCGATAACGATCATTTTCGATCGCTCCAAACCGTTCTTCTATCATCACATCGGAAAACCCGATGATTGCATTGAGCGGGGTCCTGATCTCATGGCTTACCTGCGCAAGAAACTCGGATTTCTGCTCGTTTGCCCGCTCTGCATGTTGTTTGGATTGAATGAGTTCCTCTTCGGCTTTTTTCCAGTTGGTGATGTCGCGAATGACTGCACACAACTTTCCGTTCTGCTCCATTTTTGCAATGGTCAGGAACACAGGAATCATGCCTCCACCGGATTCTTTCGCAATTGCCTCTTCACCATCATTGATAAAACTCTCAAACCGGCTGGTAATGATGCTGTCCAGATAGTTCCTGATCGTTGTCTGGCTTTCTTCGGCAAACAAGAAGCCCAGTTCCTGATCTACTGCGGCGTCAAAGTCTATGCCGAACAGGGCTTCTGCCGGAGCATTGATTGAAATGATTTTTCCTTCGCCATCCAGCAGAATTATGCCATCGGTCGTCGTGTCGAGAATGTTCTGGACTTCGCTTACGCGGGTCAGCTCGAGTATATCTGGTGTCATATCATTTGGTGGTGTAAACGACAGAAGCAGCGCTTTTTCGCCATCCCAGGGAACCGATTGCAGAACTGAATTTACCGTGATCTTGTTACCGTCTTTTGCCAACAGAATTTGATAGCGTTTGTCGTCGTGTTCGTCTTCGTGGCCAATCAAGGCGGTTACGCCGCCTGCCTCGATCAGTTCTCGTTGAGAACCATATCCGGTTACCTTCAATAAATGCCGGTTCGCAAACAGGGTTTCATCATTGCGAAACACAAGAACTGCCAGGGGAAGTTTTTCTAACAACGAGGTGTCAACGTTTTTGCTCAGAGTTCGGTCGATTGTGTCCTCAACCTCTCCGCTGCGATGTTCCTGCAGGTGTTCGCGTACCGCTTCAAGCGCATCACGTTCTCCAGCTGTGAGGGACTTTTCAGAGTCATGTTCCTTGGTTCTGGAAAATGGTACAATGTTCGACGATACGCGATCGTATTGTGAGCTATCATCTGGCGTATCAGGATTTGCCAACTGGATTTCCGGCTCTTCATTTATCGTTGTTTCGTCGATTGCCACCGATTGCCCGTCTTCGGTTCCAGATGATGCTCCAGGAACATTGCTGAAGGCCAAACCGAGGGATTCCGGGTCTTCCTGCATCCTACCGGTTGCAATTTTTCCATACCCTCTAAAGCCTTCAAACTTCCGTTCAGTCGTGAATATCGGAAGTGCAGCCAACTCAACCGGAACAACCATTGACGTGCCTTCGACAGGCCAAAGTACCGACTTGCCTGACCAGGTATCGCGTTCCATCAACAGTTTTTCAATCTCTCGCTCTCGGTCAAAACCCATTATCTTGGAAATATCAGCCCATTTGCGCCCAACTATGTTGGCGGGGTTTGGACCGACAAATTCCGCAAGTTCATCCGAAACCGAGATAAAGGTGCCGGTGTGGTCTACCGACCAGGCGAAGCGTATGAAGGTTTCGTTCGATTCCGGGGCTTCTGTTCCTGCATCGCTTTCCACGAAAGAGTCTTCTGGCTGGCTGTCAATCTCCGGTTCATCTTCGGCAGACAACACTGGTTCATCTTCTTGCGGCGCCATGTCTGGAATATCAAGGTGATGGTCTGTATACGGAATTTCTTCGGTGCCATCCGATTGACCCTCGGCTTCATCAGTTATCGCAGGCTCGCTGTCTTCCGGTACCTGTTCGTCGACGAAGTCGTCAAACCCTGTCTCTGCTTCGGATTCGATAACGGGTGTTTCGTCAAAATTGTGGTCATTTTCCTGCTGGTCATTGTTCTGGACAGGATCTGTTTCAGATATCTGGGATAAATCCGCATGTTGCAACACGAAGTCATCTTCCGCCGGATGCTGTCCTTCAGTTCTGCCTGTCGAGGGGAGTGTTTGGTCCTTATCGGCCACACGCGCAATAACGATCAGGTTTCTTCCCGGGTTGTCACTCAGTCTTGCAAGACCTACAGCGGCAATTTCTCCAGCGGCGGTTTCCAACGGACGTTTGATAAGTCTGTCATTCTCCGTTCTCAGTTCCACGATTAATTCTGTCAGTTCAGCATCATCCGGTCCGAGATCTGCAAAAATGCTGGAACAAAAGACTGGCAGGCCATAGTCATCCACTACCGCGGCAGCGTCCGCAAATCCCTCAAGAGAATTTACGGCTAATCTGCAAAGTTCTAGTTCGGATTCGGAAACATCATCTTCATCGACCAGTTGCGTAATTTTTATGCCGGATGAGTTTGCCAATAACTCGATACGTTCGATTTCAAACTGAAGCATCTGCGATCGCAGTGAACCCGAAAGGCGGATACCGCGGACAATCTTCTGCACATCTTCCATTTGATCCACTGCGTGCTGTAATTGACGCAATACCGGATTGTTAGGTGGGAGATTCAAGGCCAGAAGGTCGGCCACTCCAGTGCCACCGAACAGGCGCGCACCAGCGGCATTTGCCCAGACGATGGAATCGAATTCTTCGGCAAATACAACTGTCGGTCTGGCAGACAAGACAGCATTGCGCAGTCCCGGCAGCACGGACAAATCCAGGTAAGACTGGCTCGATTCCTGATTCATTGACTGCAAACTTCCAAACTAACACCTGTTCCAAACGATATAATATCGTAAACAGTAAGTTAATAACGCTATGTTAGTGGTAGGTCCAGAAAGAAGCGGCAGACGTGCCAACTGCTTTCATTCAAGGTTAATTTGGGATCGTTGAACCCGGCACGATATACTACCGGCAAAAAGTTGTCTCAAGCACCAAGTTTCCCTTGCAAATATGGATTGATGCTCGTATTTCAGACAAATTCCTGAAGCGGTCATGCGGTTGTAGCTCAGTTGGTTAGAGCGCTAGATTGTGGCTCTAGAGGTCGGTGGTTCGAATCCACCCAACCGTACCACTTCAATCAGGCGAGCCTATACAGTCGCTCAGGCCAAATTCACCTTCAATGATACCGATTAAGATTGCGTGCGGGATGTTGCGGCTGCCCAGTTGCTCGACGATTTTGTTGAGCATGATGTTGACGGTGACTTCAGTCAAACCAAGATCAGCGGCGATGTCAGCAGGTGAATTTCCCTGTGCAACGGAGATAATAACCGATTTTTCCCTTGCTGAAAGTTTTCCAGGTGTTTTGTTCGACAACGCATCCGGTTCAAGCTGCAAAATATTTTTGACAGCGTTGGTGCAAATTGCCTGCAGGGTTAGAAGTTCAACCGTATCGATGTTGCTTCCTACGCGGCCGATTACAAAGGTGAATATTGCATCTTCCAGATGAACTGGAAGACCATACACATTGTGCACCCCATGTTTTTCAAAAGCCGACAGCAGAGCCTGAGCCTCCGGATCACTTTCGAACGCTTCAGGATGTTCATTTAGATCAAAAGGAAAGTGCCTGTTCGATGCGATTTTTGCCGCAGGGTGATTGCCCCTTAGAGCGTGTTCGCATCACGTGAATTCACAGCCGACTGCCCTGAAGAAATTCCGGCACTCCATTGGCGTGAACATATGGCAGACCTCTCCGATTGCCTTCCAGACATCATCGAAGGTTCTGGCGCCTGCCTTCCTCAGATGAGCCTTGAGCTTCGAAAAGGCCATTTCAATGGCATTGAGATCTGGGGAATATTTCGGCAGGAACAAAAACCATGCGCCGATATCTCGCAAGATCTGCTCGGCTTTTTCGCTCTTGTGAGCGGCTAGGTGGTCAAGGATTACGACATCTCTCTTTTCCAGTTCTGGCGCCAACTGTGTCTCAACATAAATCTCAAAGATTTCTTTGGTCATGGCCCGGTCAATAACCCAGGGCGCAACCAGTCCATGACTGCGCAGGCCTGCGATAAGTGTCTGCTTCTTCCAGTGGCCATGAGGGACAAAATCTATGAGGCGCTCTCCTGTTGGGGCCCATCCAGTTTGCTTGGCCATTTTGGTGTTTGTGGACGTCTCATCAATGAAGACAAGTTTTTCAATCGACCGATTCAAAAACGGAACACGCCTTGTCTTCCAGAGTTCGCGGTCTTTTTTCACGTCGATGCGGTGTTGCTCCTTGGCATAAATAGTCTTTTTTTATGCGACAACCCGAAACTGCGCACAACATGCCAGACAGGCGAATGATGGACATTGAGGTTGAATTTTTCGTTCAGCTCCGCACAAAGCTTACGGATTGTAATGTCCTTTTGTTCATCAACCCGTTTTCGAAGCCAGTCTTTATAGGGTGAAAGCTTGCCATGGCCTGTTTTTCCCGGGTTATGTTTTGGAGCAAGCGAGCCAGTTTCACGTTTCAACTTCACCATATCATTCACAAATTTGACGGAGACTTTGAAATGGGCAGCCGTTCCACGATGAGTGTGGCCTTCTTCTACATGAGCTACAACACGTTTACGCAATTCAATCGGATGGGGCTTGGGCATTGAAAATCCTTGGCTTCGAACCGAATCAGGTCACCCCAATCAGAATCATATTCGCGCACGGAAAGAAACTGAATCTACTCGACACAAACACGCTCTAAGGTCAGCTTTTCGCAGGCCTGCGACACGTCACCAGGTACTTTGCGCCATAATCCTTCAACGGGAAAGCTGGAACTGATACTGGATAAAAGACACGCATGTCCCAGCCCGTAGATATCAAAGATCTGGCGGACTTTTTCTAGATACTGTTCCTGGGTATTGCAACTCGCTAAGTCGTCTACAGAAGTGCTGATCTGGCTTGTATCAACACCATCTCGCAAATCGCTCATCATTATAATCCGGCAAAACTACAAAGTTATTTATTTAATTAGGGCCAATCAATTGAATGTAAAATGCAAAATTCCAATGCGGCCAAGAGGCTTTCCGTTTTACAGAATGAAACTGGCAAAAGAAAAACCTCTCAAACCAAATCAGAAAAACCAAAAATTGTCAAAAATATTAATGGGTTATAATCTCGAATCCTGACTTGATAGTAAATTTTCCATCTATGGATCCCAACAATGCAGGGGCTGCCAATTTGACCAAATTTTACCAAACTTTGCCTGTTTTTAGGTAATTGTCGGTGTGCCAATTTTTCTGAATGTGTGAAAAATGTTCCGGGTGCCATCTGTGCGGATGCACAATAGCTGGTACTACAGATGCTTATAGTTCTGGCGGTTTCTCTCAATTATCCCGGATTGGGGTTACGGATTTCCGCCAATTCTGTTCACCAAATATGTCTCCGAGCCGATGCTTGTTTTGTTGAAACCAGTCTTCAATATCTCCCAGAGTATTTTCACCATCACGGTAGCTGCTGATCAGTTTTTTCATTTTTTCGGGACCAAACGACGGAAAATGCCCGGCATGAAAAACTTCTGCACCCAACGATTCGATCCGTTCCAGTGTCCGTGCGTAGACTTTTCTGTCGGAGTGATACAGGGCGTCGAGAAGTTCTCCGTCATACAGCGCATCACCGGAAAACAGCGTTTTTGCACGATCGTCCCATAGCCCTATGGAACCAGGCGAATGTCCAGGCAAATGTAAAATCCGAAATACCCTGTCTCCCAGATCCAGCACATCCCCTTCATCAAGATATCCGGTGAGGGGCGCGGCCTTGACGCGAAATGTATCCGGAGAAAAATCAGGATGCTGCTTCAAGTCAACAATGCCAATTCGCGTCCATGCTCCCTCGTATACCATCTTCTCATTTGTTGGATTGGCCAAGATATCAGCTTCCGCTTTGTGCCCGAGCCGTGTGTCGAATTCGTGCAGGCAGCCCGAATGATCGAAATGACAATGGGTGACAACGGCCTTTATAGGGCGATCGGTGTCTTTCATTATTCATTCTTTCAATGGATCAAGGCCCATGCCCGTGTCGATGACGAGGTCGAAATCACGGCCTTTTACGTGCCAGATATTGCAACGCATGAAATTTGCTATGCCTGTTTCTTGATGAGGTGGACGCCCCCTCATACCGGCAAATGAATTGTCGTAAGGTGGTTGTTGATGAATGAACCACAAATAACGAAGGAGCGTCCTTATGAAAGTTACCACGATCGGGCTTGATCTTGCCAAAAGTGTCTTCCAGGTTCACGGTGTTGACGATGATGGCAGTGTTATCGTGATCAAAAGGTTGCGGCGAAAACAGTTGAAAGGCTTTTTCTCGAAACTGCCAGCTTGCCTTGTCGGCATGGAGGCTTGTGCCACTGCCCATTATTGGGCTCGCACCCTGGCAGCCTTTGGTCATGAGGTCAGACTGATGCCTCCTGCCTACGTCAAGGCCTACGTAAAGCGGGGCAAGAATGACGCTGCCGATGCTGAAGCGATTTGCGAGGCTGTCAGGCGGCCCACCATGCGTTTCGTGCCTGTCAAAACACCTGAGCAGCAAAGTATCCTGATGATACACCGAACCCGTTCTCTGATTGTGCGGCAACGCACCACGGCAGCCAATGCACTGCGTGCTCATTGTGCAGAGTTCGGTCTTGTCACCACCCCCGGCGTCAGGAACATCGTCAAGCTGGCTCATTCCATCTTCAACGAAAACGACGAGAAGCATGTCCTGCCGGCTATTGCACAAGTCGCGCTGGCAACGCTTGCCCGTCGCTTGCTCGAACTGGAGGAAGAATTGCAGGCTCTTGAGAAGGTCCTGCGTGACTGGCACCGGCAAAATGAAGCCAGCAGGCGCCTGGCAGCCATTCCGGGTATTGGTGTGATCACAGCCACTGCACTGATGGCAACCGTCAGCGATCCGGGACAATTCAAAAGCGGACGGCAGTTCGCCGCATGGCTTGGCCTGGTCCCCAAACAGCATTCAAGCGGTGACAAAGTAAGGCTCGCTGGCATATCAAAGCAGGGAGACCGGTATATTCGCCGCCTGCTTGTCATTGGTGCGACAGCTGTTATTCGCCACAATCGAAACAAGAAGAGCCCGACCGCGGTCTGGATCAATGGTCTGCTGGAAAAGAAACCTGTGAGACTGGTCTCTGTCGCATTGGCCAACAAGACCGCTCGCATCGCCTGGGTTCTTATGACCAGAGGACAGCGCTATAACCCCTTGCGAATCAGCGCCGCTTGAAGGCAAGGCACAGAAATTGGTAATGGCAGAAAGTGATGTGACATGATCAGCCAAAAACGAGGTTACACCGTGTGATTCAATGCGCCCCATGAGCGCGTCATCTTGATCAGGAACCTCGTTTGCGGATTTCCATCAGGGCCAGCGATCTATCAAATATCGCATCAACAGGCCGGACATATGAAAGCAACCGATCAAAACATCAAAAAATGTCTTGCCAATCCGGGGCGTCCACATATGAATCAGCGAGATGTCATCAGATAGCTTGTAAGTACTGTATCCCATGCATGTTATCGCTACCAAAGCGCCCCGGCATTGATTTGAATATCCTCGTTGGTAAGCGCCGGGGAAGCATCAGAACAGCAAAATGCTATGAGATTACCGACTTCGTCTGCTTGCACCAGCCTGCCTTGTGGATTTGTATTTTTCAGCTTTTCTTTCATTACGTCGGGTGTATTGCCGGTAGCTTCTCCCATGCGGTCGATTGCCTTATCCATCATAGGCGTTTCGATGTAGGTCGGACTCACAGAGACGCAGGTGATGTTGTGGGGTGCACCCTCCATCGAAATTGCCTTGGACAGGCCGATTACACCTGCCTTTGAGGCACAATAGGCGGCATAACCCTCGGCTCCGACATGTCCTGCCGTTGAAGACACATTGACGATGCGTCCGTAATTCTCGGAAATCATACCAGGAAACACAGCCCGGACCATCCTGAATACACCGTTGAGATTTATGTCGATCTGCTCAAACCATTCCTTGTCTGGATGCCCGCACAGATTGGCCTCGTGAAAAATTCCATGCGAATTTACGAGGATGGTAGGTTTTCCTAGCCTTTGAGTGACATTGCCCAGAAATTCATTGACCGAATCGTCGTTACAAACGTCCAGTTTCCCAAGGTATGCTTCGCATCCCAGTTCATTTCTGACCTTATCCGCGGTTTCAGCGTCCGTTGTGCCTCGGCGGGAGCCAACGGCTACTTTATGGCCCTGTTTTTGAAGGGCTTTTGCCGAGGCCAGACCGATGCCGGTTAATCCTCCTGTTACAATGGCAATCCGGTTCGTCAAGAAAGCGCTTTCTGCACCAGCCTGTGAAAATGGTGAATGGCATGTTCACCACGGCCGGTTCGGTCAGGATCGACGATCATCGGACCCTGGCTGTAACCTTTCGAATGAAGACCTCTCTGCACACTTTCACAAAGCGCAACATCTTCAGGCACAAGCACATCCGAAGCGTAATTTGCTCTCTCGGTGAATCGATTGCCAGATACAGAAATCGAGTGTCCACCAAAATCCACTTCATCGAGACCAAGCGGCCGTATGCTGGAAATGTTCAATTCCTCTGTTCCCGGCAGAATGTTGAAAGTTGTGTTTGGCCACAGAAACCAAAAGGCTGATTGCATAAACGGCTCGTCACCGTTCAGTTGGTAAGCGGAATTTTCAGGCTTGATATCGGTGCCAAGCTGACGTGCCCACAGGCCAAATGTGTCATGCTGATAGGTATCCATGCAGATCAGATCAGCAAAGTCCGGGTGTGCATGATCGCAGTGGTAGCACTCAACATAATTGTCGACGACGACTTTCCAACCAGCTTTGATGTAAGTTCCGTTCAGACCACCATCTACTTGTGATTTCAAATCAGAATAAAATGGTATTTTTTCCCGAATGTCGTCTTCCAGGTCACCTGCCAGTTCTGCCAGCGGGACTGCATCAGGATCGAGATTTATGAAAACACAATCGAGGAACATTTCCAGTCTGACCTGCTTCAGGGCGTAGTCCTCTTTTCTGAAACCGGGTCGCCTGTCGGAACGCGGTGCTCCCCGCAGATTGCCCTCGCGTTCGAACGTCTACGCATGATAAGGGCAGACAATCACGCTTTTCACATTACCGCTCCCCTTTGGAAGCAATTCATGTGCGCGGTGCTGACAAACGTTGTAAAAAGCTCGCAACTCTCCGTCTTTGCCCTTCATCACAAAGACGTTCTGATCACATATCTGTGCGGTTATATAATCACCTGGTGCATCAAAAAAACTTTTGTGAGCAATATACTGCCAGGTTCGGTAGAATATTCGTTCTTTCTCAATCTCGTAGACCGCCGGGTCGGTATAAAGATAGGACGGCAGTGTGAAAGATTGTTCAGGTTCGGAAACCAGTGGTTTTTCGTATACGCTCAACTTACTCGGTGTATCCAGCATTGCAGCCTCCGTGCGTTACACTAAAGTCTCGTATTCATCGCCTTCATTATTATGGAGCGGGTTATTTCTCCCTTGATTTTCCCTTTTTCGTCCACAACAGGAATTGCATCGTCGCAGTCTGCCACAAGATCGATAAGACTGTCTATTTTCGCCGACGTAAGAACTTTAGCTTCGCCGTTTTTCACTGATTTTCGTTTCGAGGGTTGCATGACTTTGCCGGCTGAAAGCACCTTGTAGCGTGGAACGTCTTCGGTAAAGTCGGAGACGTATTTGTCGACCGGATTGGCAACAATTTCTTCTGGTGTTCCCATTTGTGAAATTGCGCCGTATTTCATAATCATGATGTGATCACCCATCTTGATCGCCTCAAGGAAATCGTGGGTGATAAAGACCATCGTTTTTTTCAGACGGGCCTGTAAGTCCAGCAATTCATCCTGCATTTCACGGCGAATAAGCGGATCGAGTGCCGAAAACGGCTCATCGAATAACAGGATTTCCGGCTCAACTGCCATGGCACGTGCAAGCCCGACGCGTTGCTGCATGCCGCCTGAAAGTTCTCTGGGATAATTGTCCGCCCAACCGTCGAGGCCGACCAGATCAATGACTTCCATAGCCTTTTCATAACGCTGCTCACGGCCTTCTCCGCGCACTTCTAGGCCATAGGCGACGTTATCAATAACCTTGCGATGCGGGAACAGGCCAAAATGCTGGAACACCATCGCCATCTTGTTCCTGCGCAGGTCCTTGAGTTCCGCGTGAGAGACTTTTGTGATGTCATTGCCATCTATTAATACCTGGCCCTCTGTCGGATCAATCAGTCGGGAAAGGCAGCGTACAAGCGTGGACTTTCCGGAACCCGAAAGGCCCATAACCACGAAGGTTTCACCTTCTTCGACTTTAAATGACACGTCCTTTACAGCAACGACGTGACCGGTCTGCTCCTGTATTTCCGCTCTGGAGAGGGATCTGTCCATGTCCCGCAAGGTGCGTTCGGGATTGGATCCGAAAACTTTCCAAATGTTATTGCAAATGATTTTTGGCTGGTTGGCCATATTCGTCTGTCTCCCCACCGCGGCTATTGTTTGCCATCATAAGACATAAAACTACAGGAGACTTCACGATGCAACCAGATGAAAACGATGCATAACATTATTTTCACAACCCGGGTTCTTGTTAATTTACCCGCTTGGCAATAACATTCTGCCGATTGGGAGGGACATTGTACAATGACAATGACTGAAGGACTTGCGGAAGCACGCAGACTTTTCACTTACTGCGGACATGATTTCTCGGTGCTGGCCTATTCGATAATGGGATTTATCCTGTCGTTGATCGTCTATTTTGTCTTTGCAAACTCTTCTCAGCTCCCGCAATGGATTATCGACGGATTTCCATTTGTAGAATGGGTAAACGATGCCCAGAAGTGGATGGAAAACAACATCAAGCATATAACCCGCGCGATATCGGAAGTTGTGGCTTTGCCGCTAAATTGGCTTGAGGAAACCCTGTGGGAATTGCCGTGGCTATTCGTACTGCTTGCCCTGCTGATACCATCATTGGCCTATGGAGGACTCCGACTTGCATTATTGACCACCGTCGGCGTGATGTTCTGGGGAATGGTGGATATGTGGTTCGAGGCAATGTCCACCCTCAGTCTCATGACTGTATCTGTGTTTTTCTCTGTAGTAATCGGGGTGTGCTTGGGAATCGGTGCGTCTCAGAGTGACCGGTTTGAAGCGTTTCTGCGACCCATCCTGGATACGATGCAGACCATGCCGGCCTTTGTGTATCTGATCCCGGCGATCTTCTTTTTCGGCATTGGCGGCACGGCTGCAGCAATGGCCGTCATCATTTATGCCCTGCCACCTGTTGTCAGACTTACCAACCTTGGCATTCGACAGGTTCCCGCTACCACGGTTGAAGCCGCCCAGAGTTACGGTTCTACCCGCGGACAGATGCTTGCTAAGGTAAAAATTCCGTTGGCTTTGCCATCCATTATGCTGGGTATCAACCAGACTATCATGATGGCCCTTGGCCTGGCAGTTCTGGCCGTGTTTATCGGGGCAGGGGGGCTTGGCGAACAAGTCTGGAAAGCACTCACGAAACTCAAGGTAGGATGGGCGTTTGAAGGTGGTATCTGCATAGTGTTTATGGCGATCATTTTTGATCGCCTGAGTTATGCGATAACTTCTACCCAGCAAGGCGTTGTACATCACGGGGATGGGCCAAAATTCCATCTGCTGCCTCAAAAGTGGGATGAAAATCCGCTTGCATTGGTAATCGAAAAACCAATCGGGGCAATCTGGAACTTCTTTGCCAGAGCTGGTGAGGCGTTTACGGCGCTGACAGCCGCCGTTACGAGAAAACTTCATGTGCCTTCCGCAGAATTCATTCAACATCGACCTTTCCTGTTGACTGGTGTTCTGATCCTCGCATTCGTCTATGTGTTTGGCGGTGACATCAAATGGATGAATTCATTCCCAAGAGATCTTGAGTTTTCACTTCGTGACCCAATCGATGCATCTATTGATTGGTTGACCATCAATCCCACTTTTATTGCGATAACCAAATTTATCCGCTCCACAATTTTTCTTTATTTGCTGGATCCGCTGGACAAATTCCTGGCCGGTTTACCGTGGTGGTATGTGATGGCTGCACTTGGAGCAATAGTATGGGCGTCTGTTAGCTGGCGCTTTGCACTGGTGACGATTTTCTTTTTGCTCTTGCTGGCTGCTGCAGGCCTGTGGGAGATTTCGTTGTTCACGCTGGCCGGCACTTCAGTTTCTGTCTTGATCTGTATGATTGTTGGAATTCCACTCGGCATACTTGCTGCCTATTCGAGACTGGTCGATTTAATTTTGCGTCCGATCCTTGATGCCATGCAAACGTTACCGGCTTTTGTTTATCTCATTCCTGCCCTGTTTTTCTTTGGTGGCAACAAAACAACCGCTGTGATTGCGACGGTTATCTATTCAATCCCACCAATGATCCGCCTTACTACACTTGGGTTGCGGCAACTGCCGGCGGAAATCGATGAGGTGGCAAACTCTTACGGGTCAACCACACTGCAAACCTTATTCAAGGTCAAACTTCCGATGGCCTCGCCCTCTATCATGTTGGGCCTCAACCAATCGGTGGTCATGGCATTGGCGATGCAGGCGATCACGCCGCTGGTTGCCGGACTCGGGCTTGGTAAAGAGGTATTTGACGCCATGAATATCGCCGACATGGGCAAGGGCCTAGCAGCAGGAATCGGTATCGTTTTGCTGACTATTGTACTGGATCGCCTGACCCAGGGGTGGACTCGCAGCCAAAGAAAGGCCTTGGGTCTGTAAGGCATACAGGTATTTGTGAATCGACAAATTGCCTCACAGGTGCTTAAATTTGTTTCAACGCCCGGGAGGAACCGAGTTTTCGGACGGGCTGGTCATAAAAAGGGAGAAGACAATATGACTATCAAAGTTACTCTAACATCAATGCTGGGTGCCGGGGCATTAGCTCTCAGCGTCTCTGTTGCGGGTGTTTCATCTGCGGCAGCGGGCGGTGTCCTAAAATCGCCGGTTGCAGACTGGACAGGTGGTGCCGTGACCTGCGAGATCGTTAACAAGATCCTTGAAAATGAAATGGGATACAAGGTGAAGCGCATCACCATGCCGTCCGGCCCTGCTGTTATGGAAGGCATGCGCGCGGGTGATCTGGATTATGCCTGCGAAAGCTGGCCTTCTTATTCGACCACCAAAGACAAATACATCACAGAGTGGGGTGGTGACGGCAGTGTTATCAAGCTCGGCGATGTGGGTGTGATCGGTGAATCCAGCTACTACGTGCCGCGTTACATGGTGGAAGGTGACGCAGCGGTAGCGCCCGACCTGAAAACCTGGGAAGACATGAACAAGTATGTTGATCTCTTCAAGACACTGGAAACAGGTGACAAGGGACGCCTGATTGGATGCCCTGTTGCTGCATGGCAGTGTGAAGACACGAAGCGCATTGAACTGCTGGGTCTCAACTATGCTGCTGTTGAACTGGGCTCAGAAGCAGCTCACTGGGCAGAAATGCAGGCTGCTTTCAAGCGCAAAGAACCGTTTATTGCATATGCGTGGGAGCCGCATTGGATCCATGCTGCTCTTGATCTTGTAAAGGTTGAGCTGCCTCCACACTCTGATGAAAAGTGGCCCGCAACCGGCTGGGCCCAGGACGTTACCTACAATTATGGCCGTCCAGGCATGGTTGAAGAGCATGGCGACGTTGTCAAACTCTTCAAAAACTACAACCTGACCAATGCCATGCAGGCTCCGCTGATCCTCGCAATTGACGTTGACGGTCGCGATATGGAAGAAGTTGTTGATGAGTGGCTGGAACAAAATGAAGCTACGTGGAGAGCCTGGCTTCCATCCGGCAGCTAAATCATAAAACAATAGAAATTGAATTGGGCCGCCTTAACCGCGGCCCTTTTTTATTCTACATCAAAGCTTGCAGTGATGTGATCAAGCATTTTGATGATGCGCAGTTTGTATTCCGGGTCCCAGGCGCTGGCATTTTCAAGAACCGAGAAGAATACCCCCACGCTTCCGGTATCGGGATTTGCTAGCATGAATTGTCCGCCCCAGCCTGCATGCCCCAACCAGATGCCGTTGGTAAACACCTGGTTTGAATAGAAAAGATAGTCTGGATCGTCTTCAAAGGCAGGCCCTGGATTTTTCCGGGTCAATTCCATAAATGCCGGATCGCCGATTTTTCGTCCATCAACCCCTTCACCCATTCGGGCAAACAGAAGGCCAAATCTGCAAAGATCCCTGGCTGTCAGGCATCCTCCACCATCAATCGTTGGGAACCCTGTTCGGTCCGTCGTCATGTTAAATGCATGTTCGATGCCTGCGGCCTCTGTAATGTCGATAACCCACTCATGCATGGATTTTCCACCAACTTCCTCAGCAAGCCAGGCAAGTAAATCTGTATTTGCTGACTTGTAATTCGCAAAACCGGTCCGGTTTTCAACATCGTCGCTTTCGACTGATTTCAGGAAGTCACGCTGGTTCTGCGTTCCGGACATGCCTTCCATTGCAAGGCGCCATCCAAGTGCCACTTCATGAAAATATGAGGAGGAGTTTGGATCGGCGTAGTCTTCCGTGTAAGCGTTTTCCATGTCCATATCCATCACCTGCTGAACCGTAGCGTTTGCGTAACCGCTACCGATTTCGGGCAAGTAATGAGATACCTCTTTCGACGTATCGAGCTTACCGTCTCGGATCAGTTCACCCAGCACCAGGTTCATGATTGTCTTAGTTATTGACATAATGGTGTGTGGGTGATCGGGGCTGAAATCATCAGCGTATTTTTCGTAGAGGATGCTTTGCCCTTTCACGACACACATGCCGCTGAATATTTCGGTTGAAGTGAGGCTTACGACTTCCGGCAAATCTGCGATGTTTTGGTTGATATTCTTGTCCAGTGCCAAAATCCTGTCAGAGCGGATGCGTGTCATGTATCGTGCTATCTGATGGAGGTTGTGAAATCCGTCTCTACGCCAGTCCGGCGTGTTCCAACGAGCCTTATTGTCCTTGACTACTTCCAGGTCAGGGTTTGCGTAGGTTTCAAGTTCACTCAAAGTGTCCTCCTAAAATTCCGATGCCGAAGACCAGCCTATGCAGCTTTTCTAAAAAATTCCATGAAAAAACCCGGCCGGAGCCGGGTCATGGTTGTTTATGGAGATTGCGGTTTTTTCAGGTTTCCGGGTTCCATCCGCCAATAGCTTTGACTTCAAGGAACTCTTCCATGCCCCAGATGCCGCCTTCACGGCCATTGCCTGACTGTTTGTAGCCGCCGAACGGTGAGCCGGAAGAGCGTGCCTGACCATTCATGTCAATCATCCCGGAACGCAATTGCCGGGCGACCCGATTTGCCTTTACCGGATCAGTAGTCTGGACATAGTTGGTAAGACCATAATCTGTATCATTGGCAATCTCGATAGCTTCTTCCTCGGTGTCGAAAGGCATCATTGACAGAACCGGCCCAAAGATTTCTTCCCGCATGATCCGCATGTCATTGTTGCAATCGGCAAATACGGTTGGACGAACAAAATATCCTCGGTTCATGCCCTCTGGGCGACCCATCCCACCGGCAACCAGGCGTGCGCCATCTTCCTTGATGCCCGCTTCAATCAATCCCTGCACCTTGTCGAACTGCAATTGGCTCACAAGCGGGCCAATATGTCTGCCTTCCCGTGATGCAAGATCCACTGCTGTCGCTTCTGCAGCTTCTGCAGCTTCTTCTACAGCCTGGTCGTAGCGTGAGCGCTCCACCAGCATGCGTGTAGGAGCGTTGCAGGATTGGCCGGTATTGTTGAAACAACGGATCACTCCGTGTTTGACTGCTTTTGGGTCTGCATCCGCAAAAACAATGTTGGCGCCTTTGCCGCCCAATTCCAGGCTAACGCGCTTCAACGTATCAGCCGCGTTCTTGGAAATTGCTGTACCGGCACGGGTGGATCCAGTGAAGGATACCATGTCAATATCTTTGTGACCGGAGAGGGTGGTGCCGACACCCGGTCCATCGCCGTTCACCATGTTATAAACACCAGCCGGTACACCAGCCTCGTGCACAATTTCGGAAAACAGGACACCCGAAAGCGGTGATTGTTCGGATGGCTTGAGAACTGATGTGCAGCCGGTGGCGATTGCCGGGATCACTTTCAACGCAATCTGGTTCATCGGCCAGTTCCACGGGGTGATCAAAGCACAAACACCGATTGGTTCGTGGATTATCCGGTCATTGGGAGTGTTTGGCCGCAATTCGCGTTCAAATTCGTAACCCTTAAGAGCGTGGATAAAAGCTTTGATATGGCCTGAACCGGCGCCGGATTGCTGCACTTTTGCCATGTCTACCGGTGCGCCCATCTCTGCGGATATGGTTTCGCCCATTTCATCAGACCGCTTCATATATACATTGAATATCTCTTCGACCAATTCGACCCGTTCAGCCTTGGACGACCGACTCCAGGTTGTGAAAGCGGTTTTGGCGGCAGCAACTGCTGCGTTCGCATCATCCTCACCACCAAGCGAGATTGTTGCATAGGGTTCTTCTGTTGATGGATTGATAACTTCAAAATCCGTTCCGGCTTTCGGAGCAACCCATTCACCGTTAATGTAAAACTTGCGTGCATCTATCATGACGAGATTCCGTTTTTGGGTAGAAATTTGGCCGCACACTAGTGGGGAATTTCACATTTGGCCAGCAACAATTTTTCCGGGCCATTGTGCAAATTGAAGTACGGTCCATCATTTAATGTTTTATCTGTGTAAGCGATGGATCAGAAGATGAGTTTGTTGTCCAGCAATCGTGCCCTGATGTCCGCTGGACCGCTCACCTTGAAAGCATTCATGCCCACGGCCGGACATTCTGCCGCAATGCGTTGAACAGGCAAAAGTAGGATTTACACCCTCGCATAAATTTGGATAAACGGGATATCTGCGTTAGCTCAACGTCATATTTAGAGCGTGTTTGTGTCGAGTAGATTCAGTTTCTTTCCGTGCGCGAATATGATTCTGATTGGGGTGACCTGATTCGGTTCGAAGCCAAGGATTTTCAATGCCCAAGCCCCATCCGATTGAATTGCGTAAACGTGTTGTAGCTCATGTAGAAGAAGGCCACACTCATCGTGGAACGGCTGCCCATTTCAAAGTCTCCGTCAAATTTGTGAATGATATGGTGAAGTTGAAACGTGAAACTGGCTCGCTTGCTCCAAAACATAACCCGGGAAAAACAGGCCATGGCAAGCTTTCACCCTATAAAGACTGGCTTCGAAAACGGGTTGATGAACAAAAGGACATTACAATCCGTAAGCTTTGTGCGGAGCTGAACGAAAAATTCAACCTCAATGTCCATCATTCGCCTGTCTGGCATGTTGTGCGCAGTTTCGGGTTGTCGCATAAAAAAAGACTATTTATGCCAAGGAGCAACACCGCATCGACGTGAAAAAAGACCGCGAACTCTGGAAGACAAGGCGTGTTCCGTTTTTGAATCGGTCGATTGAAAAACTTGTCTTCATTGATGAGACGTCCACAAACACCAAAATGGCCAAGCAAACTGGATGGGCCCCAACAGGAGAGCGCCTCATAGATTTTGTCCCTCATGGCCACTGGAAGAAGCAGACACTTATCGCAGGCCTGCGCAGTCATGGACTGGTTGCGCCCTGGGTTATTGACCGGGCCATGACCAAAGAAATCTTTGAGATTTATGTTGAGACACAGTTGGCGCCAGAACTGGAAAAGAGAGATGTCGTAATCCTTGACCACCTAGCCGCTCACAAGAGCGAAAAAGCCGAGCAGATCTTGCGAGATATCGGCGCATGGTTTTTGTTCCTGCCGAAATATTCCCCAGATCTCAATGCCATTGAAATGGCCTTTTCGAAGCTCAAGGCTCATCTGAGGAAGGCAGGCGCCAGAACCTTCGATGATGTCTGGAAGGCAATCGGAGAGGTCTGCCATATGTTCACGCCAATGGAGTGCCGGAATTTCTTCAGGGCAGTCGGCTGTGAATTCACGTGATGCGAACACGCTCTAGGCTGCAGGCTGGATGTCATCTTAGGGCATTGCGACCCTGTAAAGGAGATTACCCGCCGCCTGTATCTGAACGACCAGCGTGAGGCCCGGTTCGGTCCGGTGACCTCGTATAGGAGTTTGGCGTGGCCGTTCACACCCTTGTCAGGGTTCCGCCGCTCACCAACGGGAGAAGTTTAGCCATGTCCTTTATCGGTGTCGATCTTCACACGACGTCTTTCACGGTCTGCCGGCTTGAAGCTGACGGCAGCGAGATATTTGAAACCTACCAGCTGGCAGCGGCCGATCTGGAACGGTTCTGCCTGAGCCTTGATGCGGACGACGAGATTGCCGTGGAGGCGACGGGCAATTCGGCCTGGTTTCGTGACGAGGTGGTCGCTTGCGTCGGCCGTGTTGTCGTGGTCAACCCGAGGCAGTTCGGCGTGATCCGCAAGTCGGTGAAGAAGACGGACAGGAACGATGCCCGGGCACTGGCCTTCTTCCTGTCGAAGGACATGCTGCCCGAGACGCGTGTGAAGACGGTTGCCGAGAGCGAGTTGGCGTCACTCACCCACACGCGCGATCTTCTGGTCAAGCAGCGCACCCGGCTCATCAACAAGATCCATGCGCTGCACACGCGCCACGGCGTCAAGCTGAAGAAGGAAAGCCTGGGCTCGAAGCGGCGGCTCAATGCTCTGGAGGTCGGCCGGTTCTCGACACTGGAACAGGTCGAGTTGAAGGCCCTGCGCGACCAGGCGCTGAGGCTTATGGCGACGATTGGCGAACTGGACGGTGCGATCGAAGAGGCCGCCCGGGAACTGGATGGCTACGACGGCCTCGTCTCAATCAAGGGCATCGGTCCGCGCTCGGCGGCCGTGCTCCTGTCGGGGATCGGCAACGTCGATGACTTCGAGGACGCCGACAAGCTGGCTGCCTATGTGGGCATCGTCCCGCGCGTCAGCCAGTCGAACGAAACCGACAACCGGGGGCGGATCACCAAACGCGGCAACAAGCTGATGCGCACCACGCTGGTTCAGTGCACGCTCATTGCCATCCGATACTCGGGCTACCTCAATGCCTTCTACCAACGCATCAAGGCCAGGCGCGGGGCCGGCAAGGCGATCATCGCGACCGCACGTAAACTGCTCGCGATCATCTACGACACGCTCAAGAACGGCTGGGTCTTCGAGGACTTTCCGGCCTTCAAGATCGCGGGGCAGAACATTCCCGCTGGACAACCATCATAGGAGGTGATAGGTAATGCAGGCATAGATTGGCAAATGCTTCCAGGTCAACCGGGTTATGGGCCGCTGAAAGGAGGAGGTGGTAAACGATCATCACAACCAGAATCGCGGCAACAGCAGTGGCTTTGGTAATCGGCTTTGCAAAGAAGCAAAAACGTTTTGTCAGTTGCGACAAATAGACCAAAACCAACAGGAGATTGGTGAGGATTGTGAAAAACGAAAAGAAAAAGACCACCGCACCCGGCAGACTGCGCCCCGCGGCTATCTGGGTTGATACAGTGAGTGGAAACTGAATAAGTAAACCCCCAGCAGTCACCAAAATCCCGGCCCATAACAGGTATTTGCCCGCGTAACTCACTTGCATGTCCTGCTGCCATTGCTCCAACGGCGCACATCGTTGGTAATGCGTTTGCCGTTGGATGATTGCAACAACGGTCCGAAAGTCTGGATATTCGTAAACTTTCCGCTGGCACTGTCACCCCTCTGTTCGGCCTGAACCACCAGCAGGGGCAAACCGTTGGGGTCTATTCGCTTTACCAGCAGAAAACGCGGCCTGCCAGCGGGAGAATTTACCTCATTGGACATCCGATAATCACGAAATGCCGGGTCCTTTGACTTGAACCAGCACTTCTGGGCTGTCTGAGCGATGATTACCATCACGGATACCGGTGCCTGACGGGTATTTAGAGCGTGTTTGTGTCGAGTAGATTCAGTTTCTTTCCGTGCGCGAATATGATTCTGATTGGGGTGACCTGATTCGGTTCGAAGCCAAGGATTTTCAATGCCCAAGCCCCATCCGATTGAATTGCGTAAACGTGTTGTAGCTCATGTAGAAGAAGGCCACACTCATCGTGGAACGGCTGCCCATTTCAAAGTCTCCGTCAAATTTGTGAATGATATGGTGAAGTTGAAACGTGAAACTGGCTCGCTTGCTCCAAAACATAACCCGGGAAAAACAGGCCATGGCAAGCTTTCACCCTATAAAGACTGGCTTCGAAAACGGGTTGATGAACAAAAGGACATTACAATCCGTAAGCTTTGTGCGGAGCTGAACGAAAAATTCAACCTCAATGTCCATCATTCGCCTGTCTGGCATGTTGTGCGCAGTTTCGGGTTGTCGCATAAAAAAAGACTATTTATGCCAAGGAGCAACACCGCATCGACGTGAAAAAAGACCGCGAACTCTGGAAGACAAGGCGTGTTCCGTTTTTGAATCGGTCGATTGAAAAACTTGTCTTCATTGATGAGACGTCCACAAACACCAAAATGGCCAAGCAAACTGGATGGGCCCCAACAGGAGAGCGCCTCATAGATTTTGTCCCTCATGGCCACTGGAAGAAGCAGACACTTATCGCAGGCCTGCGCAGTCATGGACTGGTTGCGCCCTGGGTTATTGACCGGGCCATGACCAAAGAAATCTTTGAGATTTATGTTGAGACACAGTTGGCGCCAGAACTGGAAAAGAGAGATGTCGTAATCCTTGACCACCTAGCCGCTCACAAGAGCGAAAAAGCCGAGCAGATCTTGCGAGATATCGGCGCATGGTTTTTGTTCCTGCCGAAATATTCCCCAGATCTCAATGCCATTGAAATGGCCTTTTCGAAGCTCAAGGCTCATCTGAGGAAGGCAGGCGCCAGAACCTTCGATGATGTCTGGAAGGCAATCGGAGAGGTCTGCCATATGTTCACGCCAATGGAGTGCCGGAATTTCTTCAGGGCAGTCGGCTGTGAATTCACGTGATGCGAACACGCTCTAGCGACAGGTTTTCAGACGGTGAACCGGTTTGGCAGGCGCTCAACAAGCCGATGCACAATCCAACCCATGCAAAAGTACTGAGCGCTCGCTGCATTATGCAGCCTCATTTTCCAGGATATTAAGAACGCTCTCGAACAAGCCTCGTCCTGACTGACCGCCATGATCAGCCTCAATCAGATTTTCCGGGTGTGGCATCATCCCGAGCACGTTGCCTTTCTCGTTTATCACGCCTGCTATATCATGAAGCGAGCCATTGGGATTTGTGCCTTCTGCATAGCGGAACACAACCTGGCCGTTGTCTTCAATCGACTTCAACGTGTCTTCTTCGGCAAAATAGTTGCCATCGTGATGGGCTACGGGGCAGGGGATTATCTGGCCGGAGGTGTAGTTGCGAGTAAACACCGATTGTGCGTTGGCAACTTCAAGCATCACGGTCTTGCAGACAAATCTCAATCCTGCATTGCGCATCAGAGCACCAGGCAGGAGTTGTGCTTCTGTCAGTATTTGGAATCCGTTGCAGACACCCAAAACATGTGCACCCTTGTCGGCCGCTTTGCGGATTTCTTCCATCACGGGAGAACGCGCGGCAATTGCACCGGAGCGCAAATAGTCTCCATAGGAAAACCCGCCAGGGATGACTATTAGGTCACTGGCCGGGATTGTCGTATCTGTATGCCAGACGAGATCCGGCGCTGAACCACTTATTTTGGAAAGCGCGGTGATCATATCACGATCACGGTTGGAACCGGGGAAGAGAATTACACAGGTCTTCACCCGACAATCTCCACAGAATAATTCTCGATTATGGTATTGGCCAGGAGCTTTTCGCACATCGCAGCAAGTTGCTTTTCCGCTTCCTTCTTTGATGCGTCGAGTTCAACATCGAATACCTTGCCCTGTCGAACACTGCTCACGCCCTCAAATCCGAGGGAAGCAAGCCCGCCCTCTATTGCCTTGCCCTGGGGGTCAAGAACCCCGTTTTTCAGAGTTACGGTTACGCGAGCCTTGGTCACTTATTGTCCTTGTCGTCATTGTTGGAAACCAGAACCGGCCCTTTGCCGCGTTGCGGTTCGTTTTTTTGAATAATGCCGAGACGGTCGGCGACTTCCTGATAAGCTTCTACCAGTCCGCCCAGCCCTTTGCGGAAACGGTCTTTGTCCATTTTCTCATTGGTATTGATGTCCCACAACCGGCAACTGTCCGGCGAGATTTCGTCGGCAACGACGATACGCATCATGTCGTTTTCCCACAGTCGGCCCATTTCAATCTTGAAATCAACCAACTGAATGCCGATGCCTGCGAACATGCCGGAAAGAAAATCGTTGACCCGGATTGCCATGGCCATGATGTCATCAATTTCCTGGGGGCTTGCCCATCCAAACGCAGTGATGTGTTCTTCGGCAACAAGCGGATCGCCCAACTCATCCTTTTTGTAGCAGAATTCGATGATTGAACGCGGCAGGACTTCACCTTCCGGTATCCGGAGCCGATCGCACAGGGTCCCGGCTGCTATATTGCGGACGATGATTTCAATCGGGATTATTTCGACTTCTTTGATCAACTGTTCACGCATATTGATGCGCTTGATGAAATGATTGGGAATGCCAATCCGGTTCATGTGTTTGAAGATGTGCTCAGAAATCCGATTGTTAAGCACTCCCTTGCCATCAATGATGTCATGTTTCTGCTTGTTGAATGCAGTTGCGTCGTCCTTGAAAAACTGGACAAGTGTACCCGGCTTCGGGCCTTCATACAGGATTTTGGCCTTGCCCTCGTAAATCCGGCGGCGTCTGCTCATATTGATTATCCCAAATTGTAATCCGCCTGCTGACTGAACTCGACAAGGGAATCGCAGGCAATTCTCCTGTTTGTCGCTGTTCATAATGCAACGGCTTTGCCGGCACAACAAAAACGGCCAGGAAACCCACAATATTCCGAAAATTTTTTGTTGTAAGATTTCCGTTTATGGCTTTCTTTTTTGGCACGTGACCTTCAAAAGTGGCGAATCCATCGTTATATGAGACCAAACAGATTTCGAATTATTCACCGGGAGATTTAAATGAGTGGTATTGATGAGCGCGGCGATGCTTTTGAAAAAAAGTATGCCCATGATGCGGAGTTGCAATTCAAGGCCGAAGCCCGTCGCAATAAGCTGCTCGGGCAGTGGGCTGCGGAAAAACTCGGCAAGAGCGGTGATGCTGTTGGTGAGTATGCAAAGGAAGTTGTACGTTCCGATTTTGAGGAGCCGGGTGACGAAGATGTGTTTCGCAAAATTCGCGAGGATTTTGACAACGCCGGTGTCGAACAGTCAGACCATCAGATCAGACGTACCATGGAAGAATTGATGGAAACGGCAATCGAACAGGTTAAGAACGAATCTTGATTACCCGTCTCAAAGATCAACTTGCTGATGATGGAACGGTAACACTTGCTTGGTGTGCCTTCCGTGATCAGCAATATGTCAGCACCCTTGCCCGGCAGTATTTCTCTGCGATTTTGATGGATTGCCAGCATGGCTATCACAACGAAGGCAGTGTGCTGGACTGCATTCCCCACATTGTCGCAGCGGGCAAATCCCCGCTGGTTCGAATACCGGTTGATCGTTGGGATTTGTGTGAAAGAGTGCTGGATTTCGGAGCCTTGGGGGTTGTGGCTCCAATGATCAATAATGGCGATGATGCACGCGCTTTTGCTGATGCCATGAAGTATATCGATAAAGGCACACGCTCTTACAGCCCGCGGCACGCTGCGCAGATTTATGGCATCAGTCCAGACGATTACATTAATCTTGCGAATGACTGCACCATGTCTCTTGCCCAGATAGAGACCCGCGAGGCCTATGATAACCTGGATGATATCCTGGCAGTCGATGGAATAGACGGAATTTTGATGGGGCCGGCTGATTTTTCAATCTCCGTAACCGGCAACCGTATCCCTGACAATTATGGTGCGGAAACCATTGATATGATCCGTGATATTGCAGAACGAACCCGCAAAGCCGGAAAATATGCCGCTGCGTTTACCGGCACTTCTGAACAGGCAAATATGGTTCATTCCATGGGATACAGGCTTATTTCCCTGACACTCGATAGCACTGTTGTTGCGAAGGGCTCTGCAGCTGCTTTTCAAAACCTCAAATTTTGACTGTTTCGCCAGATAATCCGACCAAAAACGATCTAAATGCTAACCGCCAATTAATTCTTTGGGCCTATGGTTTGCCGCGATAATGGTCAACCGGGGCACACTCGTTTCATGTCGGAAACAAATACCAGGTCCAATGCTGCTGAGGAACCATCAGGTTTTGTAAGTGGCGGGCAATCTGCCGAAGTGCAAAAAATTGCGGAATTCGAACAGCGGGGGCACCGTTTTGTGTTGCGCTGTTTCGAAAGTTTGCCCGAAATTAGCGAATTGGAAGCCGGCTGGCAGGAGCTTGAAGAACATTCATGCGATGGGTTTGACTATTTTCAGACCTTTGATTGGTGCTATGGCTGGTGCAGGAGTTTTCTATCTGAGGATAATGCCGATGGCATGGACAAGCCCCAGGTTTACGTTTTGTCCTGTGACGAACGTTTGGTATTGATATGGCCGCTATTGAAAACGCGATCTCGTTCCGGCCTGTATTTTCTTGATGAGGTGGACGCCCCCTCATACCGGCAAATGAATTGTCGTAAGGTGGTTGTTGATGAATGAACCACAAATAACGAAGGAGCGTCCTTATGAAAGTTACCACGATCGGGCTTGATCTTGCCAAAAGTGTCTTCCAGGTTCACGGTGTTGACGATGATGGCAGTGTTATCGTGATCAAAAGGTTGCGGCGAAAACAGTTGAAAGGCTTTTTCTCGAAACTGCCAGCTTGCCTTGTCGGCATGGAGGCTTGTGCCACTGCCCATTATTGGGCTCGCACCCTGGCAGCCTTTGGTCATGAGGTCAGACTGATGCCTCCTGCCTACGTCAAGGCCTACGTAAAGCGGGGCAAGAATGACGCTGCCGATGCTGAAGCGATTTGCGAGGCTGTCAGGCGGCCCACCATGCGTTTCGTGCCTGTCAAAACACCTGAGCAGCAAAGTATCCTGATGATACACCGAACCCGTTCCCTGATTGTGCGGCAACGCACCATGGCAGCCAATGCACTGCGTGCTCATTGTGCAGAGTTCGGTCTTGTCACCACCCCCGGCGTCAGGAACATCGTCAAGCTGGCTCATTCCATCTTCAACGAAAACGACGAGAAGCATGTCCTGCCGGCTATTGCACAAGTCGCGCTGGCAACGCTTGCCCGTCGCTTGCTCGAACTGGAGGAAGAATTGCAGGCTCTTGAGAAGGTCCTGCGTGACTGGCACCGGCAAAATGAAGCCAGCAGGCGCCTGGCAGCCATTCCGGGTATTGGTGTGATCACAGCCACTGCACTGATGGCAACCGTCAGCGATCCGGGACAATTCAAAAGCGGACGGCAGTTCGCCGCATGGCTTGGCCTGGTCCCCAAACAGCATTCAAGCGGTGACAAAGTAAGGCTCGCTGGCATATCAAAGCAGGGAGACCGGTATATTCGCCGCCTGCTTGTCATTGGTGCGACAGCTGTTATTCGCCACAATCGAAACAAGAAGAGCCCGACCGCGGTCTGGATCAATGGTCTGCTGGAAAAGAAACCTGTGAGACTGGTCTCTGTCGCATTGGCCAACAAGACCGCTCGCATCGCCTGGGTTCTTATGACCAGAGGACAGCGCTATAACCCCTTGCGAATCAGCGCCGCTTGAAGGCAAGGCACAGAAATTGGTAATGGCAGAAAGTGATGTGACATGATCAGCCAAAAACGAGGTTACACCGTGTGATTCAATGCGCCCCATGAGCGCGTCATCTTGATCAGGAACCTCGTTTGCGGATTTCCATCAGGGCCAGCGATCTATCAAATATCGCATCAACAGGCCGGACATATGAAAGCAACCGATCAAAACATCAAAAAATGTCTTGCCAATCCGGGGCGTCCACATATGAATCAATATCTGAACCGCTGGGTCAATATTCAAATGTTCTTTATGATCCGGCCTTTGTGGATGCCGGTACCGGAAGCAGGGTTTGGTCGGAAATAAAAGCGACAACTGAAGCGGATGCCGTTGCAATAAGTCATTTCCCCGAAACAGGATTTGTCGCCGATGTCATCGGCGACGAAGGCATGGAAGAGGCTACCCGATATGTTTCTTCAATCCTCGATTTTCGTGAAATTGAAAGCTGGGAAAGTTATTTTGCTTCGCTGAGTAAAAACCAGCGCAAAGAGCGTAACCGCAAAGCAAAAAAGCTCAAGGCGCAGGGAGAACTGGAATTCGAAGTCCATTTTTACCAGAGCGCGGAATTTGCTGAGCTGACTGAGGCTGCAGTGCGCCTGAAGCGCATCTGGTTGCGTGAAACGGACCGGCATTCACAGGCGTTGTTTGATGAGGAAAGCATGCGTTTTCTTTCGTCACTCGGACAGTATCTTCCGCAGTTCCAACCCCTTGAGGGGCCGGTAGTCCATGTTCTCAAACTGGATGGAAAGCCCATCGCGATTGAGATCGGGATGTTGAGAAAACGCCATTATTACAGTTATTTAGGTGCAATTGATTTGCAATGGGCCCAGTATGCACCTGGCACGGTCCAGATTGAAATGTCACAGAAATGGGCGTTGGAAAACGGCGTTGAGAAATTTGACTTTCTAAGCGACCCGTCTGAATACAAGAAATCCTGGACGAACAGCATCGTGCCGGTGAAAACCCGTTATATTCCGGTTTCCGCCCAGGGATATTTCTATTGCTCTGTATGGAAAGCGCAATTGAAACCCGTATTGCGGAACATTTACCAGCGATCCAATCCAAACATTCGCAGGCAAATTCACAAACTTCTCAGGCTTGATCAGCCGACAGGCGCGCAGGAAGAAAAACCGGTTTCACACGGTTAACGAGACATTGACCGGATAAATAAAATTCCACATCCGGCTTCAAGCGAATCCAAATAAAATTGAGGTACACAGGTTGCAGGATTACGGAGTAGGTAACATGCAACAATCAATTATTTCTGACTGGAAACCCGAATACGCCGGCAATTTTGGCCAGGAGGCGCTTCTTCTTCACCATCGCTTGAGCGAAACAGGACTGTTCACGCACGAAGCATTGGCTGAGTTGATCGATGGATATCCGTCTCATTCTTACAATCTGAATACGATGGGATATGATCCGGAAAACCCGGAATGGCGCGAAGGTGTGATCAAAGGCAATAGCGGCAAGGACGTTATTGAATCAATTTCCCAAGGCCGGATGTGGCTGAACCTTCGGCAGGTAGACAAGGTTTCACCGAAATACCACAAGTTGCTTAATGAGATTTTCGAGGAGTTTGAAGGATATGTGCCTGGTTTTGAAACCTTCAAGCGCAAGTTCGGTATTCTGATTTCTTCACCAAAGGTCCAAGTCTTCTATCACGCTGATATCCCCGGTCAGTCCCTGTGGCAGGTAGAGGGGCGCAAAAGGGTCTATGTATATCCCAACCGCGAGCCTTTTTTATCGCAAAAGCATCTTGAAGGCATCATTCTCGGTGAGACCGAAGAAGAAATTCCTTATGAAACAGAGTTCGACAAGGGGGCAATTGTCTACGATCTCAAACCAGGTGAAATGGTTCACTGGCCGCTCAACTGTCCTCATCGGGTCTTGAATGAAGATTGTCTGAATGTGTCCGTAACAACAGAACACTGGACAAACGATATCCGAAAGTCATTTGCGGTGAACTATGCCAACGGCGTGTTGCGCCGCTCGTTCGGAGTGCAGAATCCTTCAAATTCGATTACCGGTCCAGCGGTTTATGCAAAGGCGGCTTTGGCTGTTGGTTGGCGTAAACTGAAACTCGACCAATCGAAGAAAGTTGTTCGCACGGTCGACTTTACCCTGGATCCTCAGGCTGAAACCGGCATTGTAGATATCCCGGCATTTGCCAAATAAACGGCGAATCCCCTGAAGCTTTACTGGATCTGCTTCAGGAATCTTGAAAAGACCATCAAACCTTCCGGCCATGGACCATGGCCGGATTCGTGGTTTATGTGACCGCTCTCGCCCGCATCCATAAACAGAGATCCCCAACTTGCGGCCATATCTTCAGCCTTCTCAAATGCGCAGAAGTGATCATTTCGGCTCGCGATGGTGACAGAAGGAAATGGCAACGGATCGCGAGATGCCGGGCCGAATGTCAACAGTTGTCTGGGGCGGATGTCGGGATTCTCAACATCAGGTGGGGCTACCAGCAATGCACCTTTTACCTGCGCGCCAAATTCCTTTGCGGCCTGAACAATAACCTGGCTGCCAATTGAATGGCCAATGAGGATTACCGGTTTTTGTGCGGTTGCAACAGCATCTACCAGATTTTCCTTCCAGGCCTCGAAAACCGGTTTGTGCCAATCGCCCATCTGAACCCGACGGGCAGAGGTAATATTACGCTCCCACCGCGATTGCCAATGGTCTTCATTTGCCCCTTTGTATCCGGGAACAATCAGTATTTCTGCGTCGGAAGTTTTCATGAATGGCAGATGGCTTTTACTGCCATTCATGTCAAGCATCATCAGAAAATTAATCTGCCGCGATAACCGGTGTTGCGGGATTACCGTTACCGCTGCTTTGGATTGCGGTGCTCTCGGCCGGCGAATTGGCAGGGTTGCTGGAAAACAAAGAAACCGCACCGAGTGCAAAAACAACTGCAATCAGGGTGAGCAGCAACCATTTGGATGAACTGCCCGTCGCGGGAGAATTTTGATAGTCACCGAGCTCGGATCCGGTCACTTTGTTGCGTTCAAAATCATGTTCATAGGTCATGGTATGTCCTCCTATGATGGTTGTCCAGCGGGAATGTTCTGCCCCGCGATCTTGAAGGCCGGAAAGTCCTCGAAGACCCAGCCGTTCTTGAGCGTGTCGTAGATGATCGCGAGCAGTTTACGTGCGGTCGCGATGATCGCCTTGCCGGCCCCGCGCCTGGCCTTGATGCGTTGGTAGAAGGCATTGAGGTAGCCCGAGTATCGGATGGCAATGAGCGTGCACTGAACCAGCGTGGTGCGCATCAGCTTGTTGCCGCGTTTGGTGATCCGCCCCCGGTTGTCGGTTTCGTTCGACTGGCTGACGCGCGGGACGATGCCCACATAGGCAGCCAGCTTGTCGGCGTCCTCGAAGTCATCGACGTTGCCGATCCCCGACAGGAGCACGGCCGCCGAGCGCGGACCGATGCCCTTGATTGAGACGAGGCCGTCGTAGCCATCCAGTTCCCGGGCGGCCTCTTCGATCGCACCGTCCAGTTCGCCAATCGTCGCCATAAGCCTCAGCGCCTGGTCGCGCAGGGCCTTCAACTCGACCTGTTCCAGTGTCGAGAACCGGCCGACCTCCAGAGCATTGAGCCGCCGCTTCGAGCCCAGGCTTTCCTTCTTCAGCTTGACGCCGTGGCGCGTGTGCAGCGCATGGATCTTGTTGATGAGCCGGGTGCGCTGCTTGACCAGAAGATCGCGCGTGTGGGTGAGTGACGCCAACTCGCTCTCGGCAACCGTCTTCACACGCGTCTCGGGCAGCATGTCCTTCGACAGGAAGAAGGCCAGTGCCCGGGCATCGTTCCTGTCCGTCTTCTTCACCGACTTGCGGATCACGCCGAACTGCCTCGGGTTGACCACGACAACACGGCCGACGCAAGCGACCACCTCGTCACGAAACCAGGCCGAATTGCCCGTCGCCTCCACGGCAATCTCGTCGTCCGCATCAAGGCTCAGGCAGAACCGTTCCAGATCGGCCGCTGCCAGCTGGTAGGTTTCAAATATCTCGCTGCCGTCAGCTTCAAGCCGGCAGACCGTGAAAGACGTCGTGTGAAGATCGACACCGATAAAGGACATGGCTAAACTTCTCCCGTTGGTGAGCGGCGGAACCCTGACAAGGGTGTGAACGGCCACGCCAAACTCCTATACGAGGTCACCGGACCGAACCGGGCCTCACGCTGGTCGTTCAGATACAGGCGGCGGGTAATCTCCTTTACAGGGTCGCAATGCCCTAAGATGACATCCAGCCTGCAGCCTATCCGCCTCTCCCAGCACTCTATCCGAGTCGGGATGCATGACCGCTCACACCCCATTCATGCCATCTCCTTTATTGCAATTGTCATCGGAGTGAGTGCGTTTTTGGTGAACTGGCTTGTTGCTCTGCATGTGCTTTTTCGACTGGTTTACTGGGCCGTTTACTATAGCGGTTTTGGCAAGGTGGCGGGCGGTATTCGCACAATTACCTATGTGGCCGGATTTTTGATGAACATCATTCTGGGCCTCGCAACACTTTACACCCTGGTGTCGGGATAATCCCGACATCAAACTGCCGGATGGAACGAAAAATCGCAACGTAGAGTATCATGTTACCCCCTCTCACCTCCAAAGCCACTATTGAAAAAACGGTTCGCGAGGAGTGGGGGCGCATACTTGCATCACTGGTTAGCAACCTTAACGATTTTCAACTGGCAGAGGATTGTCTGCAGGATGCAATTGTTTCGGCATTTGATCACTGGGAGAAGAACGGACTTCCCCATTCTCCCGCCGCATGGCTGATTACGGTTGCCCGGCGCAAAGCAATCGATCGTTTGCGCAGAACCAAAACAGCTGCCGAAAAGCAGAATGAGGTTTCTTATCTCATAGAGCTTGAGCATCAGGACAAGGAATTGGATGAAGTGGATATAATTCCGGACAAGCGCCTGGAAATGATCTTTACCTGTTGCCATCCGGCTTTGGGTGAAAAGACGTCTGTCGCACTGACCCTGCGAACATTGGGCGGTCTTTCCACGGAGGAAATCGCCTCTGCGTTTTTGGACAAACCAGATGCAATGCAACAACGGTTGACGCGTGCAAAAAAGAAAATTGCCCTGGCTGGAATTCCCTACAAAATACCGGAAAAGGAAGATTTGGAAGACCGTATCAGCGGAGTTTTGAGAACCATATATCTGGTTTTCAACGAGGGGTACTCGGCAAGCTCGGGTGATAACCTGACAAGAACTGATTTGTCAGAAGAGGCGATCCGGCTGGCACGAATTGTTCATCAGTTATTGCCACAGCAAACCGAAGCCGTTGGATTGCTGGCACTGATGTTGTTGCACGATTCCCGAAGACTGGCCCGCACCGGTCCCGATGGAGAAATGATTGCCCTGAGTGATCAGAATAGATCCCGTTGGAACCGGGCCAAAATCAATGAAGGTGTTTCCATCCTGAAAGGCGCGCTTGTGAAGAAAAGGATTGGGAGTTACCAATTGCAGGCGGCGATCAGTGCTGTTCATGCCCAGAGCATGTCATGGGCGGAAACCGACTGGGTTGAGATCTCAGCTCTTTATGAACTGTTATACGATCTGGAGCCAACGCCAATCATCAGAATAAACCAGGCCGTGGCGATTTCGTTCTCGCGTTCCCTCGAGCGTGCTCTGGAAATACTGGATGAAGCGGCCGCTGATGGTGAACTGGACAATTATCAACCCTATTTCGCTGCAAAAGCGGACTTGTTGTTTAGAGCAGGCAGAAAGGCACAGGCGCTGGACAACATGAAACGGGCCATTGCGTTGTCGGACAATCACCGGGAACGGGCATTTCTGGAACAAAAATCAATCGATATGCAGTAAGCAATCCAGGCTTTTTCTAAGCCGAAAGGCGTTTCGCCATCTTCATAAGAAAATTCGTTCCCTGCTCAAGCTCACTGATTTCGATGTATTCGTCCGCCTTGTGAGCACGGCTGATGCTGCCGGGTCCAAACACAACCGTTGATAACCCGTCATCGCTGAAATACCCGGCATCGGTTCCGAAAGACACCACATCCTGACTGTTTAGCCCTGTCAACTCGCTGACAAAGGCAGCTGCTTTTGCCGCATTCCTTTCATCAAGGGCGGGCACTTCGGCTTCGGCAATGATCCGGATGTCTGACTCCGCATGAACTGCTTTCATTGCGGGCAGAAGTTCCCTGGCTGCATATTCCTCCAGTTCCGCAATGTAAGCGCGTCCGTTTTCACCTGGCATCGGCCGGAATTCCCAGTTGAAATTGCACCACCCCGCTGTTGCATTGGCTGCGGTTCCGCCTTCGATAATACCGACATTGAGGGTGCAATGGGGCGGATGATAGGGCGAGTCGGGATAGGGTTTCGCGGCAAGGCGGGCGCCAATTTCTTCTATTTTGGCGATCATTTTAGTCGCTGCGGATATGGCGTTCACACCAACCGTCGGGTCACAGGAGTGAACAGCGTGCCCGACAATTTCTGTTCGCATTTCATAGCCGCCCTTGTGACCGGTAACCAGCTGCATTTCAGTAGGTTCGCCGACAATCACGATTTCCGGTCGAAAAGCCTCCCCGGCCAGAGCCTTCAAAAAGACAGGCATGCCGTGACCCCCAACTTCCTCATCATAGGTAAATGCCAGATGTATGGGTTTCTTTAAGTCAGTTGACTTGAAGTGCGGGACACAGGCCAGAGCACAGGCCAAAAACCCTTTCATGTCCACCGAACCGCGACCGTACAAACGGTCGTCTATCTGTGTCAGAACAAAGGGCTCTGTCGCCCAGTCCTGGCCTTCAACCGGCACCACGTCCGTATGTCCATTGAGTACCACGCCGCCATCCACTTCGGGGCCGATAGTCGCAAACACGTTGGCCCGTTCGCCGTCATCGTCGTAACTCAATACTGCTTCGATCCCGTGTTCGGCCAGGTACTGGCTTATATAGCCGACAATTCCGTGCGTGGGTCTTCTTGAAATCGTCTCAAAACTGACCAGTTTTTCGAGAATTTTAATGGCGTCTTTGGTAATTTCAGTCATCTGCATAATTTTTGTAATTGCCTATGAGTCAGGGTTTAACAGAAGCAGGTAAACCCGCAAAAGTACCAGTCCTTAAATACGACATTTATTTCGCATAGCAATGCGCAAAGACATCTTGATTTTTACCGGTTCACAGATAGGCTGGCGCGATTGGTTGCGAGGGGTTCGGGAATTCGTTTGGCTCGCGGCTTTTTCCAACTCATCGGAACACAGTAATGTTTGATAACAGAATACGCCAGTTGCAGGAAAAGTTGACCGGGACAGGCATTGACGTTGCGCTGATTACAGATGATGACAACGTCTACTATCTCACTGGATACTACGATTACCTGCATATGGATTTCGGTCGACCGACTATTCTGGTCGTGCCCAGAGACGGTGACAGCCTGCTTATCACCCCGACGATTGATGTGGTGATGGCGAGGGCTTCGGCAAAGGTAGACCGCATTGCTTCTTGGAATGACGGTGCCGGGAACGAGTGGCGTGAAGAATTGCCAGCCGCTCTCAAAAACACCGGCAAAGTCGGCATTGAACCTGACCACATGCCGCCAGTAGTACGGCAGTATGTCGATGAATTGCTGCGACCCGAACAAATCAGTACTGTAACGCCGCTTCTCTCTGAAATGCGGATGATCAAGACCGCAGAAGAATTACAGCTGGCACGGCATGCCGGCATGGTAGCCACGGCCATGATGCAGGCGGGCAGGGCGTCCATTGGCGATGGCGTTGCTGAATTTGAAGTTGCCCTTGCAACCTCGCAGGCTGGTACGCGAAAAGCAGCGGAGTTGCTTGCTGAACATTATGATGACACTGTCATGTCACCCAATACACATTTCCTGCAGATCATGGCGTCTGGTCCGGAAATAACCAAAACCCATCATCGTGCAACTACCCGTATTATGAAACGCGGCGAACCGGTGTTTCTGTGTTTCTGCGGGATGACGAATTTTCACCGATTCAAACTCGGATTTGATCGGACTTTCTGGATCGGCGAAATTGCCGACAAAGGCCAGGCAGACGTTTACGAAGTCGCTGTGGCAAGCCAGAAAGCGGCATTGGATGCGCTGCGACCTGGTGTTACTGCTGAAAGCGTCCACGCGGCTTATGCGGAAGTTATTCAGGGCGCTGGCTATGATTATCCTTTCCGGTGCGGGCGTGCGACCGGATTTAGTTTTCTGGAAAGTCCGCAACTTGTAACCGGAGACAGTACCATCTTGCAGCCTGGTATGGTGTTTGCAGTGGATGGGTCTGTTAATGTCGATACGTTCCGTGCTCAGGTTGGCGACAGCTTTATTATTACCGATGATGGATATGAGGCAATCACAAATCATCCAAAGACAGTGGAAGAGGTTATTTTATAGTGTTTACTTCAGGAGAAACTATCGTCTCAAAGACCTGGAAACCGGAACTCGATGACGGGCGCCACTACCGCGCGAGGCTTGGCTTTATCCTGATGTCGACGGATCTGGCGGCGGAAGCGGATTTTTATGACATGGTTCCGGAAGGGGTGGCGGTTCATATCACTCGTTTGAAAACCGAAGATCACACCACCAATGAAACCCTTTCCCGCCATATAGAGTTCATGGCGGATGCCGCATCACGGATTCAGCCCGATACCAGACCCGAGGTTATAAGTTACAGTTGTACCAGCGGTTCCATTGTGATTGGTGAGGAGCGGATTTATGAAGAAATCCGCAAGGGCGCACCATGGGCCCAGCCGATGTGTCTGGTAACCGGCGTTGTTGATGCGTTGCGTGAACTTGAGGCAGAAAAACTGGTTGTCGGAACCCCTTATATAGACGAGATCAACACAGCAGAAGCCGAGTTTCTTTTACAGAAAGGTTTTGAAGTGCTTGATATCCAGGGGCTTAATCTCGAAACAGGTGTTGAGTTTGGCCAGGTGACACCAGCTTATTGGAAAGAGTTTGCGTGCGCCATTGACCGTCCTGAGGCGGATGCCGTGTTTTTGAGTTGTGGTGGTATCCGCACTCTTGAAGTTGCAGAAGAAATCGAACAGGTAATCGGTAAACCGGTGATAACAAGTAATCAGGCGCAATTCTGGAGTTGTCTGAGACGGGCCGGCATCCGGGATGAATTGTCCGGATTTGGTCAGATATTTTCGCGTCCCGGCACGTCGCTTTTACCAAAACACTGATCTGGATGGGAGTGGTAGGGGCATAAAGTATGACTAGATTTTCTGCCTGGAATGTATTTTGGAATGGGTTGACCGGCCAAAAAGGCTGGGGTCGCCAGTGGCGGGATCCTGAACCGAAAACCCGTTACGATGTGGTGATTGTTGGTGGCGGCCTGCATGGTCTTGCAACCGCTTATTATCTTGCCAAGAATCATGGCATCAGCAATATCGCGGTCCTTGAAAAGGGATGGTTGGGAGGCGGCAATGCCGGAAGAAACACGACTATCGTCCGTTCCAATTATGCCAGGCCCGGTAACCGCGAGTTTTACGAGCATTCCCTCAAACTGTGGGAAAATCTAAGTCATGAGCTGAACTATAATGTCATGTTCAGCCAACGCTCGCACGTAGCTTTGCTGCACAGCCCGGCCGCAATTGATGCAGCGTCGCGCAACTACAATACGATGCAACTCACCGGAACAACAGATGCCGAAATATGGAGCCTGGATCGGTTGAAGCGTACAATTCCGCACCTCAATTACGGCCCTGACGCACGCTTTCCCATTATGGGCGCTGCGGTTCAACAACGAGCCGGCACCGCGCGGCATGATGCGGTGGCCTGGGGCTACGCCAGGGCAGCGGACCGACTGGGTGTCGACATCATTGAGAACTGCGAGGTAACCGGTATCAAACGCACTTCCGCCCGGGTGACTTCATTGCAGACATCCCGTGGTTTTATCGCCGCAGACAAGGTGGGGTTTGCGGTTGCCGGAAACACATCGCGTTTGTGGACGATGGCAGGGCTTGGCAATCTGCCAATTGAATCGCACAAGTTGCAGGCGTTTGTATCCGAACCCCTCAAACCGCTTCTGGATCAGGTTGTTGTTTTCGGTGTGGGTGGAGCGCATTTCTATATATCCCAGTCTGACAAGGGCGGGATGGTGTTCGGAGGTGACATCGACTGGTACAAATCCTATGCGCAGCGCGGGAACCTGCCAATCGTTCAGGACGTGTCAGAGGCAGCCACGTCCATTCTGCCATGCCTTGGACGCGTCAAGCTGCTTCGCCACTGGTCCGGTGTTATGGACATGTCGATGGACGGGTCACACTTCATCTGCAAGACGCCGCTCGACAACCTCTATCTGAATGCCGGCTGGAACTACGGCGGTTTTAAAGCGAGCCCGGGATCTGGGTGGTTCTTTGCCGATCTTATTGCCAATGACCGGCCTGGTGAAATTATCAAAAATCACGATCTCAAACGGTTTGAACGGGGTATTCAAATCGATGAGCGCGGTGCGGGCCCTGACCCGAAACTGCACGGTTAGGAGCACGCGGGATGATCAGAATTAACTGTCCGTATTGTGGTGAACGCGATCACAGCGAGTTTAGTTATGGTGGTGACGGATCGATAGTTTATCCGGCGCTCGATGCCTCCGAACAGGAATGGCATGATGCGGTATTCATGCGGGAAAACATTTGCGGGGTGCAGACTGAAACCTGGCACCATGTCAATGGATGCCGCATGTGGTTGCTCGTGGAACGGGACACTATGACTCACGAAATTCATTCTGTGCGACCTGCTCAAAAGGGTATTGCCGACATTTTGGAGAAATCCAAATGAGTGCGGTTCGGACAGCAAAACGCGGTCGCATCGATCGCTCAAAGCCGATTGAGTTCACCTGGGACGGCAAGACACTAAAAGGGTTTGAAGGCGATACACTTGCGTCGGCCCTCCTGGCAAACAACGAACAGATTTTGGGCCGCGGCTTCAAGTATCACAGGCCCCGTGGGGTTATGTCTGCCGGAGTTGAAGAGTCCGGTGCAATTGTTTCCGTTGGTGCCGGGGCCCGGCTAGAGCCAAATGTCAAGGCAACCACTCAGGAGCTATATGCCGGACTGGCAGCTTCCGGCCAGAATGCCTGGCCGAATGTTCGCTGGGATTTTGGTGCTGTGAACGGGTTGTTCAGCCGGTTTTTCTCTGCCGGTTTCTATTATAAGACCTTCATGGGAGTGCCGCCTTTTGAATGGGGGCGGGGCACCTGGTTGTGGATGCAGTACGAAAAGCTGATCCGAAAGGCAGCCGGTATGGGGACCGCGTCCAGAGAACCGGATCCTGATACCTATGACCATGCCCATGCCTTTTGCGATGTGCTGGTGGTTGGTTCCGGTCCTGCCGGATTGCATGCAGCCTTGTCGGCGGCAGAAGCCGGGCAGGATGTCATGCTTGTGGAGCAGGATTTTGAACTGGGTGGTGATTATCTCAATCAAGATAGCCCGGAGAGCCAGGAAAAACTTGCGTCACTCCTGGCTAAATTGAAATCGGCCGGTGTGCGGATTATGCCTCGCACCACTGCATTTGGACTTTATGATTACGGGACAGCGGGTTTGCTGGAAAGGGTGACCGATCATCTGGCAGAAAAGCCCGAACACCTGCCACGCCAGCGGTTCTGGACTGTGCGTTCCTCGGCAACCATTGTTGCGGCAGGGGCGATTGAGCGAACGATTGCCTTTTCAAACAACGATCGCCCGGGCGTCATGACAGTTGGCGCAACCAGAACCTATCTTAATCGGTTTGGTATCTTGCCCGGTGAGCGGATCGTCATTGCAACCAATAATGACTCCGCATACGAGGCTGCTGCCGAGCTGAGTGCAGCGGGTGGCCATGTAGTAGTGGTGGATGCCCGCAAAACCTTGGGGAAGGCTCAACGGGAGCTTGCAGAAAGCAAAGGTATTGAGTGCCGAATGGGTTCCGCACCGATTGTGGCTATGGGCAACAAATGTGTGCATGGCATACAGCTTGCTGAAAAGTTTGACGGAACCTGGAAGGCTGGTGAGTATCTCAGTTGTGATGTTCTGGCTGTATCGGGTGGCTGGTCTCCGGTTGTAAACCTTCTGTCCCACCGCGGTGTCAAACCGGTGTGGAGTGAAGAACTTGCATGTTTCCTGCCGGGTAATCCGAAAGAAAATATTGTCATGGCTGGATCAGCAGCTGGAATCTGGAGTCTTCAGGCGTGCGAAAAATCAGGCATTGCAGCTGCCTCTCAGGCAATTGGCAAGGGTAGAAAAAAAGCGATGCCGAAGCCCGGAGGCTGGGTGACGCCTATCAAGCCGTTGTACGAAATCCGACTGCCGGGCAAAAAGGCCAAGAGTTTTGTCGATCCGCAACACGACGTCACCAGTGATGATGTTCGTCTGGCCCACCAGGAAGGGTTTGTCTCGGTGGAACATATGAAACGCTACACGACGCTGGGCATGGCGACTGACCAGGGTAAGGTTGGCAACGTCATCGGACTTGCATTGATGGCCGAAGCATTGGGCAGGGATATTCCGCAGGTTGGTACAACCACCTTCCGCCCCCCTTATACCCCAGTGTCTATTGGTGCGTTTTCTGGCCGTAATGTTGGAACCCATTTCAGAACGCTTCGGCGCACACCCATGCATGACTGGAACCTAAGGAACGGTGCCACCATGACGGAAGCCGGGTTGTGGCACCGGCCTTGGTATTTTGCAAGAAGCGGCGAGACTATTGCCGAAGCCTATGTTCGCGAAGCTGAAACTGTTCGCAAGACGATTGGTATTTGTGATGTCAGTTCATTGGGCAAGATCGCAATACAGGGGCCGGACGCGGCTGAATTTCTCAATCGTGTTTACAGCAATGCATTTGCCAAACTGCCTGTCGGAAAAGCGCGTTACGGCATCATGCTTCGCGATGATGGCATCGTGATGGACGACGGTACGACCTGGCACATGACCGAGAACAATTTCATGATGACCACAACCACAGCGCATGCCGCGACAGTTATGGTCTGGCTGGAAGAACTGCTTCAGGTTCGTTGGCCTGAGTTGAAAGTCCATGTCGCATCTGTTTCCGACCAATGGGCAGGCGTGTCCATAGCAGGCCCCAGGGCTCGCGATGGTATTGCTGCCTGCCTGGAGGAACCAGATATGATTATCGATGCCAATTTTCCGTTCATGGGAGTTCGGGCATTGAAATTGAAGGGAGGTATTGACTGCTGGATTGCCAGGATCAGTTTCTCGGGAGAACTCGCCTATGAGATTTATGTTCCGTCAGGCTACGGTAACGCAATGATGGATTTGTTGTGGAACGAGGCCGAAAAGATGGACGGCTGTCTTTACGGCCTTGAGGCACTGGGGGCCCTGCGTATTGAAAAGGGGCATGTCACTGGTGCTGAACTTGATGGTCGGGTCACTATTGATGATGCTGGACTGGGAAAAATGGCATCAACCAAAAAATCCTATATTGGAAGCGTACTTCGCAAGCGACCGGACCTGACACGGGAGGATCGTGCTCAGTTGGTTGGCATCTTCCCGAAAGACAGATCAAAAACCTTTAACGGTGGTGCGCTTCTGTGCAAAAGCGATGATGTATCAGGATTTGGGGAAGGGTGGATAACGGCCGTAACGCACTCACCTGCGCTCGGGCACTGGATTGGCATCGGTTACATCTCGGGCGGATATGAAGCTTGGCAGGACAGGGAACTGGTCGCGTCTGATCCGGTTCGCAAAGGAAACGTTGCTGTTGAGGTTGTATCACCACACATGTACGACCCGAAAGGAGAACGGATGCATGGCTAATGCAGTTTCTTCCCTTCATGAGGTTATCAAGCCCGGGCGTTATAATGTGTCGGGTAACGATGAAGCAGCGGTAATTGCACGCGAGATTGCCGCATTTACATTGATACAGGTTGCTGCATGGCCAGAAACCCTTGCTTCGGTTGGACGGGTTGCTGCAAAGGCAGCCGGAACGTCGAAAGCGCCGGGCCCGCGAAAATCACTGGCAGGCAAAACCGTCAGGTTGTTAAGGGTAGAACCACTAAAATGGTGGTTGCTTGCTGAAGCGGAGCAGGCATTGCCCTTACCTGGTATTCAGCAGAAAAACGGAACGGTGTTGGACTTGTCTCACAGTCGGTGCTGGGTACAGTTTGAGGGAGAGAGTGCAACGGATCTTCTCAACCGTTTTCTGCCGCTGGACTTGCGAGAAGCTTCTTTTCCGGATGGTGATGTGGCCAATTCTGTTATGCATCATGCCGATGTCACGTTGTGGCGCGATAAAGAAATCTACAACCTGTTGCTGCCGCGAGGATTTTCGGTATCGCTATGGGAACTGCTGGAGGAAAGCGCCAAGCAGTTCGGCCTGGAGGTGCAATAAAAGAACTTATTGCAAACCCTTTACCAAAGCCATGACGAATTGCTTCAGTTGATCGTCAAGTTCGGCACGCGGTACTGCAATAAACCGTTCCTGCAGGCTTAGTGCGACAATGCCATGTACTGCGGCAAAGAGAGCTTTTGACAATGCCTGAATTTCTTCCGCGGAGGCGTGAGGCATCATTTTTTGCACAGGAACTGAAATGTGTTCGAAAAGAACAGAATGTTCTTTCAGGTGCCAATCGGGAACAGCAACCCCGTTTGGCATTCGATGTTCAAACAGGGCCGACCATAGATTGTAGTTGTCGCAGGCGAACCCAAGATAGCCCTGCGCCAACGCCACCAGTTGCTCATCGGTTTGAGTTTCACTGCTTGAGATCGGGCTCAGCGCTTCGTCCAACAATGTGAGCGTCTGAGAATTCACATGCAGAATGAGCATGTCTATGTCTTCGAACACATTATATAACGCACCCAATGCACACCCGGCATCTGCGGTAACATCCCTTGCTCTCAGGTTTGCCAAGCCGCCAGTTTCAATACGCTCGTTGGCTGCTTGGATTAGCTTTTGTTTCAAGGCCGCTCTCTTGGCTTCACGCTTTCCGGGTTTTTGATCCATTAACCATAATCCTCGCATTTTTGAACATTGTTCATTTTATGCTATCTTACACCATGAACGTTGTTCATAAATGGAGAAAGCAAGATGTTCAAGCAAATAATTGCACTTTTCAGGGGAACGGCCAATGAAGCCGCTGAAAATTTCACGGATAAACATGGATTGGTAATTCTGCGCCAGCAGATAAACGATTCTGCTTATGCAGTTCAGTCTGCCCGCAAGGCGGTGGCAATTGCCATTGCACAGAACAAGCAGGAAGAAGCTCAGTACGGCAGAATTGTTGATCGAATTGACGATCTGGAGGCACGTACGGTTATTGCTCTGGAAACCGGACAAAAGAAAATTGCGCAGGAAGCGGCAGAGACTATAGCGCTTCTGGAGGCTGAACGTGACACATCGAAAGCTGCACTGGACCGTTTTCAGGCCGAAGTCAATCGCCTGAAAGGGCAGGTAAGGACTGCAGAAAACCGGCTTCAGGAGCTTAAACGCGGTCATCGCCTGGCAGATGCCACAGATAAAACCCAGCGGATGAGAGCGGTAAGCGAAAATTCCATCCATTCCACGCTTGAAGATGCAGAAGAAACGCTGTTGCGCCTGCGTGTTCGCCAGAAGCAGATCGATGCAACCAATGAAGCCATGGAGGAAATGGAACAGGAAGGTAATGCCGAAAAGGTCATTGAGAAACTTGCTGCGGCAGGTTGCGGTGCACCGGTTCAGTCTTCTGCTGACGATGTGCTGAAACGCCTGGCTAAGAAAACAAAGAAATCCGCTTAAACAAACAAACTCATACGTAAATTAAAGGGAATATGGAAATGAATGAGTCTCTACAAAAAAGTTCAACCGCCTGGCAGAACTTCTCGATTTTTAGTTTTGTCACCGCCGCAGGAATGATGGCGGGTGGAATTTACTTCCTTGAAGCAAGCTTTGCTGCAAAAGGCTTTTACTCAATGGCGGCGATCATGCTGGTGCATACCACCGTGACAATTACCAAAACGCTTCGCGACAACACGGAAGCAAGCCGGCTTCACAACCAGTTGGAGGATGCCAAGACCGAAAAACTCCTGAGGGAAGTTAACGAACCATCAACCAACTAGAAAGGAATTCCCCTGCCGGGAGCCGCATTAAATAAAGATGAAGTATATTTGTCTTAATTATGCGGCTTCCGGTTCGGGAATATAGGGGAATACCATGCAAAACAGCCTTATGACTTCGCGTCGATTTGCGCCGCTGTTCTGGACACAGTTCTTTTCAGCATTCAATGACAATTTTCTGAAGAACACATTGGTGTTCTTGATCCTTTTTCAGTTAGCAACTGACACGAGCGCTGCGGCCTCACTTGTCACGCTTGCCGGTGCCGTTTTCATGGTTCCGTTTCTGCTGCTTTCTGCATTAGGAGGCCAACTTGCCGATAAACTTGATAAAGGGCGGATGGCTGAAAAGCTGAAACTTGCCGAAATCGGTGCAGCCGGCGTCTCTGTGGCGGGAATGTATTTTGCCTCCGTCCCTGTGATGATGGTGGCCCTGTTTTGCTTCGGGGTGATTTCAGCCCTGTTTGGTCCGATAAAATACGGAATTTTGCCTGACCACCTTGAAAAACATGAATTGCCCAAGGCGAATGCATGGGTGGAAGGGGCAACATTCATTGCCATCCTGGCCGGTACAATTGTCGCCGGACTGGCAGCTGTTGGCGATAACGGTGTTGGTATATTCGGACCGATGATGCTGGCTTTTGCCGTCATTTGCTGGCTTTGCAGCAAATATATTCCAAATACAGGAAGCAAGGCGCCGGACCTTGAAATTGACAAGAATATTTTCCGTTCAACCTGGCAGATTGTGAACGAACTGAGGGCAGACAGACGGATTTGGATTGCCGGACTCATGGTTGCCTGGTTCTGGGCAGTTGGTGCCATCGTCATGTCATTGATGCCAACCATGGTAAAAGAAGTTCTTGGTGGTAACGAACTTGCGGTTACCGCTTACCTGGCGATATTTGCGGTTTGTGTAGCAATAGGTTCTGCTATCGCTGCATGGATGTCTGCCGGCCGGGTGGTTCTGCTGCCGGCACCATTTGGTACCTTCATGATGGCTCTGTTCGGGCTTGACCTTGCATTCAGCCTCTCGGGTCTCGGCAAGGTTCCTGCCGCCGATACGCTTGGAGCATTCTTTTCTAATCCATCAACCGTTCGCGTCGGCATTGACCTCGGTGGTCTCGCTTTATTCGGTGCGTTTCTTGCAGTTCCCACGTTTACCGCAGTTCAGGCATGGGCTGAAGAAAATCAGCGGGCCCGTGTTGTGGCCGGTGCGAACATTCTCTCTGCCGGCGCAATGACGATTGGCGGTTTGTCTGTTGCAGTCCTGCAGTCTCAGGGAGCTTCGCTTTCCGTGCTGCTGCTTGGTATTTCGGTTTTAAATGTAGCGGCAGCATGGTTGATGCTTCGCTTCCTGCCCACGAACCCGCTGCGCGATTTTGTGTCCATCCTGTTCAGGGCATTTCATCGCCTGGAGGTTGAAGGCCTGGAGAATATCAAGAAAGCTGGTGATGCCCCGATTATCGCGCTTAATCACGTAAGTCTGCTCGATGGCCCTCTTGCCATTGCCTTGACCGAGGAGGAGCCTGTATTTGCCGTTGATTACAATATTGCGAAGAAATGGTGGGCAAAGCCGTTTTTGAACATGTGCGACTACCTTGCACTGGATCCGGCAAACCCCATGGCAACCAGAACGCTCATCAAATCAGTGCGTTCAGGCAAGCCTATGGTTATCTTTCCAGAAGGACGACTGACGGTTACCGGAAGCCTGATGAAGGTTTACGACGGTGCGGCGATGGTTGCCGACAAGACGGGAACAATGGTTGTACCGGTGCGTATCGATGGCCTTGAGCGCAGCCGGTTCTCTTATCTCGGCAAAGATGAGATCAACCGGTCCTGGTTCCCCAAAGTAAAGGTGAAAATTATGGAACCCGTAAAACTTGAAGTCCCGGCAGAGCTTAGAGGCAAGAAACGTCGACAGGCAGCCGGTGCAAACCTGTATCAGGTAATGTCACATCTGGTGTTCAACACAACCGATACCGATATAACCATTATTGAACGGGTTATAAAGGCCGGGCAGGAACATGGATTTGGCAAACTGGCGGTCGAGGACGCGCTGACTGGCCAATTGTCATATGGCAAACTGCTTACAGGCGCTGCGGTATTGGGTGACAAGTTCAAACATATATTGTCAGATGAAACCAATATCGGCGTGTTGCTTCCAAATGCAAACGGAACTGCCGCAACCATTCTTGGCCTGATGGCAGCCGGCAAGGTTCCTGCCATGCTGAATTTCACAGCCGGTGTTACCAATGTGGTTTCTGCCTGTACAACGGCAGAGGTGAAAACCGTTCTCACTTCCAGGGCGTTTGTCAGGCAGGGTAAGCTCGAACCCCTGATGGAAGAGCTTCGCAAGCATGTCCGCGTAATCTGGATGGACGATTTACGCAAATCCATCAGCATTAAGGACAAAATCCTCGGCTCTCTGCGCAAACAGATGATCCGGGTGAACAGAAAAGCAGATGATCCGGCGGTAATTCTCTTTACTTCCGGTTCAGAAGGCACTCCGAAGGGGGTTGTCCTGACCCATCGCAACATCCTGTCCAACGCAGCTCAAGCTGCAGCTCGAATTGATTTCAATACGAAGGACAAAGTATTCAACGTGTTACCCGTGTTTCATTCCTTCGGATTGACCGCAGGGACGATATTGCCGTTGATTTCGGGTGTTCCGGTGTATTTCTACCCATCTCCGTTGCATTACCGGATTGTTCCGGAGCTGATCTATGGTTCAAATTCCACGATCATTTTTGGCACGGACACATTCCTGAGCGGCTATGCCCGCACTGCGCACGCCTATGACTTCCGCTCGTTGCGTTATTGTTTTGCCGGTGCAGAACCGGTCAAGGCATCGACCCGCGAAGTGTATATGGAGAAGTTTGGAATCCGGATACTGGAAGGCTATGGCGTAACCGAGACCGCGCCGGTGATATCCATCAACACGCCGATGTACAACAAGGCTGGAACAGTCGGCAAAATTCTGCCGGGCATGGAAGTTCGGCTGGAAGATGTTCCAGGTGTGGATGAAGGTGGACGCCTGCACGTCAAGGGTCCAAACGTCATGGCTGGGTACCTTCTTGCCGAAGAACCCGGTGTCCTCAAACCTCTAGAGGATGGCTGGCACGATACGGGCGATATTGTCACGATTGATGACGATGGGTTCGTCAAGATATGTGGCCGGGCAAAACGATTTGCAAAAATCGGTGGCGAGATGGTTTCACTTGCAGCTGTCGAGGCACTGGCTGGTGAATTGTGGCCAGATGCACTGACTGCTGTTGCTTCCATTCCCGATGCCAGAAAAGGCGAAAAGCTCATCATGCTGACTGAAGCAGAAAACGCTGACCGAAAGGCCTTTATGGAGTTTGCCAAATCCAAAGGTGCAATGGATCTGATGATCCCCGCTGAAGTTCACGTCGACAAGGTTCCGATCTTGGGCACAGGTAAGGTGGACTTCGTCGGCGTGAAAAACTGGGTGGAGACCCTGAAGAGCGCTCCTGCTAAAAAGAAACCGGCCATAAAAAAGCAAAGTAAAAAGAAGGTGGCTGAACCCGCTTGATTGCTGGCATGAGCCGGTTGAGCCGAAACAACGAACACCACGGGTCTTGTGACCCGTGGATGTGCCTCATTTGCCCGGTTTGGTTCTTGATATCAGCCAAGCCATGCGCTGTACCGCCTGAAGTTCGGTTTCAGCACCTGGAGAGGAAGACAGGGCAGGCATATTAAGCGCCACCAGTGTCAGCGGACTGTCGTTGGTAAGAATTACATGCGTTGCATTGTAGCGCTCAAACATCCAGTGCAACTGTTCGTCTTCATTTTTTGTATTGCTTGATCCGTCTGCGACATCGGTATTTCGCAGGATTGGATTGGCGAGGAATGCCTGCTTCAGCATTGCCACATCAAAATCCTTCAAATCGGCCGATTCAAGAATGAGAGCGCCTTCGACCAGAACGTGATTTTGGAGGCCTGTCAGAAATTCTTCGGATGTTGCCACGTCACCCTCTGCAATATGGCGAAGCAGGCTGTTGCGCCTGCCATCAAAACGAAGCGTTACGCTGTCGTTGTAGATGACTGCCACAAGCATCGCAGACAACGCTATGAATGTTGCGCGCACGATACCGGGAAGTTCGAAATCACCGATCCAACCGATCGCAAGGCCTGCAAAAACAGCGCCGGCTACCAGAACACCGAAGGCGCGGATCATGTCCTGATTGTTCAGATGGGCGCGTTCCAGGCTTATCGTCAGCCAGCACAATCCCAGGATGGCCAATCCGCCCAACCGAACCGGTACTTCGTACCCGCTAACCCGGTAGTCGGTTATCATGAAAGGAATTATGAGCAGGAGTGACAGGGCAATTCGGTCAATAATCCTGTTTTCGGCTTTTGTAAGTGCGGATCTGTCCCGTGTCGCAACAAGATATCCGGAAGCTCCGAAACCGAATACCTGAAAAGCGAGCAACAGGGTAGTCCGATAGGGTTCGACGAACGCTTCGGGAATGAAAGCAAGGGCCAGCAATAATAACGTTCCTGCGGCTATTACCATCTTCACGACAAACGGTGCGTGGCGTCTCATCAACCCCTCGGTAAGAAGGATTGTCGCCAGTGGAATCAGGCTCGCCGATGCATGGGTCAAAAACCCGAAAATCGCAATTCCCGTAGTCCACTCAAGAATACGACTGGCGAGCATTACGACAATGACATTGAGGCCGAACAGAAACCGGCGCGTGATGGAGTTCTTGTCGCTTCTGCGGATGGATAAAATAAGGATCAGCAACCCGATAAATGCCGCTAAAGAAACCACCGTATCTGCAATGAGTGTCTTGTCCATTTGTCAGTGTTCAAATCGCTTGTGTGTAGCCACTCCCGCTCCCGCTTGTCCCTGAGCCTTACTTTGCATAGGGCCTGAGGTTTTGCCATTGCCGGGTGGGATCGGCCCAATGCATGACCGGCAGCGCAATACGGCTTAGAACAACCCAGAAACCAGCGGCAACAAGACCTGCAATAGAGCCGGCGGGAACGTTTTGTGTTAGAAAACGCCTGGCCGCGTTCAGGTCTATTTTGCCCAGTTGCAGGACGTCATCCCCTCGCCGGTAGTTGAGTTCCTCTTTGCATAATTCATTCACTGCCGCGGTTCGATGTTTGGTTGTCTTGGCAAACGTTTTCTTCAGGGGATCTGAGCCGCCGGTATAGGCATTTGTAATCACGAATCGTTTTTCATCGAACTTGGCCTCCTTGCCAACGCCGAATACCTGACGGTGAAATTCTATCAACCTGCGTGCAATCAGAACATGTGAAAGCGTACAGCGATTACCGGCAAGTGGTGATGGAAATACATCGGAGAATGTTTCGCCAACCATACCCACTACTGCGGGAACCTGTGTTACGTTGGAAATCCAGATGGGCCGGAGTTGATTTCGCAGAAACAGGAATATGCAGGTCAAGCCGTAAAGGATCCACGACAGACCTTTGCCGCGTACTTCGGGATCCACCATAACCAGCCCGAGATGCAGTACTCGTTCGCTGCGGGCACCGAGATCAATATCAACTGTTGTCAGCGCGTTGAATGCAACCGGACGGTTGCCCATAATTTCATAAACAATCGTAATAATGGAGTGGGTCAGGGTATTTTCTTCCTGAAGCACCCCATAATCGGGGATTTCTGTTCCTCCGGCCTTTGAAGCCACCTCAATCAGGTCTTTTCTGATTTTGTATATGTCAGCATCACCCATCCATTTGCCGGGTGCCTCGATGATTCTGGTGCGGTATTCAGAAGACGTATTCAGTGTCAGGTTCATACAGGGCTGGGTTAGGATTTTGAGCCAGTTTTTCACGTTTTTTCCCCTTGAAGTTTGCACTTTGCAGTGATTCTACAAAAAACTAAACCGATAGCGGCCAAAGACTGAAAAACTACCCAGTCAGTAAACTGTTAACCCTGTTGGCGAGCGGATTTTTAACATTACCAATTTATTATGGCTTGCTAATTGCGGGGTTAGTGATGCGTATCAAGCACATCGTTTCGATATTGGCGGTATTCGCCATCACCAGCTGTCAGTCAGTCAAAAAAGACGGGGTTCTGACAACCGGCTCAGTAGAGAATTCGGGCCCTGAATCCCAATCCGGTTCCGAAGATTTGACCGAATTGTCGCCGAGTAATGAGGTGACGGCATCCATCAGTTCACCAGGCGAGGTGCAGGCATATGTGGCACCGAAGGTTGGCACGGTTTTTACCTGGAGGAACAACTGGGCGAACTTGCCTGAAATCATCAGTTACCGGGTTGCCGGTGTGCAGAAAATCGGCGGCAAGGAATATGTGAAGTTTGCATCAGTCAAGGGGCTCAAAGGCACCACATATGCTTATTACAATACCGAAGATTTCAGCCTGAAGGGGTATCGGGACAAGAAAGACAAGGCATTGGTAACCTACAAACCGGTTGAGCAGCGGTACCGGTTCCCCATGGCACCGGGTGACAAATGGTTGACCCAGTGGAAATCGCTTGATCATAAAACCCAGCATGTGACTGCCGGTGGTGGAGTCGTACAGGTGATCCGCATGGAAACACTCGAGCTCCCGGCTGGCACCTTTAAGGCAATGAAAGTGAAAATGCCGGTTCAGAAACACGCCCCCCGCGGGCTTACCCATCACGCCTGGTTTTCACCGGAACTTGGTATCACCATCAAGGAAGAAATCGGCGGGGGCATCCTTAACTGGACACAGGTACTGGAAAAAGTCGAATATCCCGGATAATCCCGATAACCAAAAAAGAACGAGTGCGATTAAATCCTACTCGCAGCGAACGGTGGCATAGGTTGCATAATTTCCCGCAGGAAAAGGATCCGGTCGATTGGCCTCGAGATCGACGGTCAGTCGGGTGAAACTGAAAAAGTTGGTCAGCTGAACCGGAATGCTGCCCGACTGTGTGGGAAAGCTTACCCCACGGCCATTGAGGTTTACCCCTGAAAAGAAAGTCTGGTAGGTGACACCGTCGTCGCCGCCGTTTGGTCTGGACGTAAAAAACGGTGGCGGACTTACCGAAAGCTCATACCGGAAAATCGAGAATACGTCGGCAATTCCGGATTGTCCGCCGGCATTTCTTGAGCTGAGTTGGGTAGCAGTGGCGTTTTGGGCCAGAGTCCCCGCACGTCTGATGATAACAACGCAAGGGTTGTTCGAGGTCAGATCACCGCCAAACAACACATTGCCTTGTGCTGATGTGCCGGGATCAACCTGGACTGACGAGTTTATCGCGATTGCTGAGGCAAGCGCGGCAACTGTCGATGCGAGTGTGTACTTCTTTACGACCGTTGAAAAACTCATTCGCACCTCACTGTAATTTCGGCGCTGTATTGTCCGGATGGGAAGGGATTGCTCAGCGGTCGTTTTGCCATCAAGTGCGCCTCAACGAGTGTGGCGCCGGATCTCAGACTAACCGGATTTTGTCCTGGTGTTTCGGAGAAATTCGTTGCACCGGTACCCGAAAACGATGTCGACATGGATACATCACGCGCTCCCCCGGTCGGCATGGCGGTAAATCCAAGAGGGGCGTCAATACTGAGTGCATAGGAATTGCTTGTTGCGGTGACTTGTAATGCGCCGGCCCGACCGCCCAATTCTTTTGAGCTGAGTAGGTTGTTTTCGATGTTCGGGCGAATACTTCCGGGATTGATAATCACAATCTGACAGGTTTCAGAATTGTTGGATACCGAGGTGTTGTCCTGGTCGCCGAATGGGTTCAGCGGATCCACCAGAGAATCCGAAATATTACCTTCTTCCAGCTGTTCAGGGTCATCCTGCGGCTCATCAGAAGATTGAACGGCTGTGGTGCTCAGACATAATTGTGCCGCAACGGCGATTGTTACCAATGCCCTGACAGGATTGGAAAAACGCGCCTTCAAGGGCCACAATTTCGCAACAAGCATCAATAGCATCTGATATGTATTGCTGCTTGCTCCGGTCTGAAGCTTGTCCATCATTTAATTGTTCAACCCCTCAGTCGTCCAGCCGTCGTCTACCCAGGATTCCTCCTTGGCTTCGGCCAGTTGGACTGGTTTGCCGTCATCTTCCGCACCAGCGGTTGCGACGCCATCGCTGGTTGAATCGGATGGAGCTTCTGCTTCCGATACTGGAGCGATACCGCGGTTCAGCACCAGTTCCACCAGTTTGAGTTCAATCTCCAGCCGGCGAACTTCCAGATCATAAAGACGTGAGCAATCGAGCCGCTTGGGTTTATGGCCCAAGGGAACAACGATCCTTGTATAAGCGGAAAATGATCCGCTGTTTCCGTCGGACTGTTCCGGATTGCCGATTAAACCGACATCCAGATAAGAACCGGATCCTGAGACAGCCGAACGGCAGGTTGTGCCATCGGCAGCTCTAACTTCGTCATTGCCCTGTGGTAGTTGAACACCAGGCAAATTGAAGCCGGAGATGTTCTGGTTGATGAATGTGCTCTGCGCATTTGCCTCGCCTCCCAAGGACAAAGCTGCGACTGCAGTCACCACAAGGGCGAATGCTACTGAATGCGCTCTCCTAAAAATTTTCCACATACCTGAGCCTTAGAGCGTGTTTGTGTCGAGTAGATTCAGTTTCTTTCCGTGCGCGAATATGATTCTGATTGGGGTGACCTGATTCGGTTCGAAGCCAAGGATTTTCAATGCCCAAGCCCCATCCGATTGAATTGCGTAAACGTGTTGTAGCTCATGTAGAAGAAGGCCACACTCATCGTGGAACGGCTGCCCATTTCAAAGTCTCCGTCAAATTTGTGAATGATATGGTGAAGTTGAAACGTGAAACTGGCTCGCTTGCTCCAAAACATAACCCGGGAAAAACAGGCCATGGCAAGCTTTCACCCTATAAAGACTGGCTTCGAAAACGGGTTGATGAACAAAAGGACATTACAATCCGTAAGCTTTGTGCGGAGCTGAACGAAAAATTCAACCTCAATGTCCATCATTCGCCTGTCTGGCATGTTGTGCGCAGTTTCGGGTTGTCGCATAAAAAAAGACTATTTATGCCAAGGAGCAACACCGCATCGACGTGAAAAAAGACCGCGAACTCTGGAAGACAAGGCGTGTTCCGTTTTTGAATCGGTCGATTGAAAAACTTGTCTTCATTGATGAGACGTCCACAAACACCAAAATGGCCAAGCAAACTGGATGGGCCCCAACAGGAGAGCGCCTCATAGATTTTGTCCCTCATGGCCACTGGAAGAAGCAGACACTTATCGCAGGCCTGCGCAGTCATGGACTGGTTGCGCCCTGGGTTATTGACCGGGCCATGACCAAAGAAATCTTTGAGATTTATGTTGAGACACAGTTGGCGCCAGAACTGGAAAAGAGAGATGTCGTAATCCTTGACCACCTAGCCGCTCACAAGAGCGAAAAAGCCGAGCAGATCTTGCGAGATATCGGCGCATGGTTTTTGTTCCTGCCGAAATATTCCCCAGATCTCAATGCCATTGAAATGGCCTTTTCGAAGCTCAAGGCTCATCTGAGGAAGGCAGGCGCCAGAACCTTCGATGATGTCTGGAAGGCAATCGGAGAGGTCTGCCATATGTTCACGCCAATGGAGTGCCGGAATTTCTTCAGGGCAGTCGGCTGTGAATTCACGTGATGCGAACACGCTCTAGTGAACTGAATTAACAAAATTTCCCCCAACGTCACAAAGATAGTCATCCCAATAATCAACCGATAGTGTTGTCGCCGGAAATTATGTATCAAAAAAAGAAGATCAGGTTCCGAAACTTCCGGCTTTTTTCAGTTCATTGATTTGTTCCGTAGAGTAACCCAACTCGGATAGGATTGCCTCACAATCCTGCCCCTGCAATGGCGGTTCATGCACTGTCTTTACAGGTGAGCCGTGAAATTTGACCGGGTTGTTGACCGAAAGATAGGGGCCCTCGGTTGGGTGATTGCGTTCTTCCAGAAGCCCAGTTTCATAAAGCTGCGGATCCTTCAGCACCGATTCCAGAGAATGGACGCGCATACACGGTACGTTCTTTTCCGCCAGAACCTCCATCCATTCATCTGTGGTTCGCTGAAGCGCAATAATTTCTGCCTGCCGGTAGAGATCGGTGATGTTTTTCGTCCTCTCCGCATAAGTGGAATACCGGGGATCATCAATAAGATCGGGCATGCCACCCAGAGTGAAGAACTGCCGCCAATTATCATTCGAATACGGCATCAGGGCTATGTAACCGTCTTTTGTTCTGTACGGCTTCCTGTTCGGATTGATGGAACGCGTATACGCTATAGGTTCCTGCGGCGGAATGAACGCATGCCCGTAAAGGTTTTCCAACATGGTAAAGGATACCATGCATTCCATCATCGGAACTTCTATGAACTGTCCGTTACCGGTTCTTTCGCGGTGCATGAACCCGGCCAGAATTGCGTATGCCGCATGAAGCCCGGTTGTCTTGTCGGCAACCAGACCAGGGAAATAACGGGGCTCAGACGAGCCATCCTGCATCGGGATCATGAAGGCAGCTCCGGATGCTGCCTGAACCAGATCATCGTAGGCCTGGCGTCCTGCATAATGCCCCTGCGAACCATAGCCGACGGCGTGACAATAAATGATCTGCGGCGCAATTTCCCGCAAACTTTCATAGTCAAACCCAAGCCGTTTCATGCCTGCTGCCCTGACATTGTGGACAAAGCAATCCGCATCCTTTAGCAGTTTACGCAATATCTGCTTGGCACCGTCTGTTTTCAAATCCAGGGTTATCGCCCGTTTGTTCCGGTTGATGGTGAGATAAATTGGCCCCATCCCTTCTGACACATGAGGCCCTGCATGCCGCATGATGTCGCCATCAGGGCTTTCAACCTTGATTACATCCGCACCCAAATCGCCAAGCAGTTGCGTGCAATAAGGCCCGAGAACAACCGAAGTCAGATCAATAATTTTGTAACCGGACAAAGGTCCTGTACTGTTTTCCATAGTTTCCAATACACCCGCGAAAATTCATTTGCCTAGCAAGGGCGGAAATCTGACAATTCATCACCGGTCAGGTGATAGGCCTTGCCAAATCCCCCATTAAGAAGCGCCTTGTTCAACTGCAACGGATAAAACCCGAAGTCGAGAAAGTCCACATAAAGAGATGCTTTTGGATGAATTGACAGGAACACCTCACGAAACAGCTGCCGCTGGGCGTCTTCATTTTTCATCCGTTTTGCAGCACCAACCATGGTAACCCTGGGATAGGCAAGACCATCTCCCTTGCCCGGTTCTCCGAGCATAAGGGAACAGCGTTTGTCCTCCAAAAGGCATTTGGAGTGAACGGACAAATCCGAACCGCAAAAAAACAGACCGGTTTCGCGCGACCATGCAGCCGAGACGCGACTGACAAGGGGGGTGCCGGAGGCTTTTTCATTGACGGCAAGCGATCCGTAGCGAGATTCAGCCAACAATTTGCCTACCAGCGCAATCGCTTCCTCGTCAGTTTCGTTTACCGGATTGATTTTCTTTGTCATCTCATCACCGATTGATGGTTCACATCTTAAATCCTGATCTATATAAAAAACCTAGATTGAATGGAGGAGACTTTATGATGCTTGGTCAAATGATGGAACAGCAATTGCTTATTTCCAGCATTGTCGAGCATGCTGACCGCTATCACGGGGACACCGAAATTGTCTCTGTAAACACAGATGGGAGCCAGCATCGCACGAATTACTCAACGGTCAACCGAAGTGCGAAACAGATCGGTTCGGCATTGACTAAACGGGGACTGTCCGTTTCGGACAGGGTTGGCACCCTTGCCTGGAACAATTACCGGCATCTGGAACTCTATTATGGGATAGCCGGTGCCGGATTTGTCTGTCACACCGTTAATCCGCGTCTCTTCCCGGAAGAGCTTACCTACATCATCAACCATGCAGAGGACAAAATTGTCTTTTTCGATGCAACGTTTTTACCGTTGGTCGACAAGCTGCGGGACAACTTACCCAAAGTGGAAACCTTCGTGTTGATGGAGCTCCGGGATGATGCAATCGCCTCGGAACGGCCCTGGCTCGAATTCTATGAAGACATCGTCACTGAGGGTGACGAAAATTTTGAATGGCCGCAATTTGAGGAGAAACAGGCTTCGTCACTTTGTTACACATCCGGCACCACCGGCAATCCGAAAGGCGTTCTTTATTCCCATCGCTCCACGCTTCTTCATGCGATGATGTCGGCCACACCGGACGTTATGAGTTTTTCCGCCCGTGACTGCCTGTTACCGGTCGTTCCGATGTTTCACGTCAACGCCTGGGGCTCACCATATGCTGCCGCTCTGGCAGGCGCAAAAATCGTTATGCCGGGCCCCAACCTTGACGGCAAAAGCCTGGCAACCCTTTTTAATCAGGAAAAGGTGACAATCTCCGCCGGTGTCCCGACTATCTGGGCCGGTCTCATTCAATATCTCGAAGAAAGCGGCAACAAACTGCCCCATATGAACAGAACTGTTATCGGCGGCTCCGCTTGTCCTCCTTCCATGATTGACAAGTTCAGGGACAATTATGATGTGGAAGTTCTTCATGCGTGGGGCATGACGGAAATGTCGCCATTGGGCACCGTGAACCACTTGAAGAACAAGCATTTCGATCTCAGTGACGATGAACGCCAGGAAATACGCCTAAGTCAGGGTCGCCCGCCCTATGGCATGGAGCTGGCAATTTTTGACGACGAATTCACCCGGTTGCCAAATGACGGTGAAACACAGGGAAATCTGTATTGCCGCGGTCCCTGGGTTTTGAATGAATATTTCCTTGCAGAAAAGGGAACTACCCTGGAAGAGGGCTGGTTCGCAACTGGCGATGTTGCCACTCTGGATGAAGATGGTTTCATGGTCATCCGAGACCGCTCGAAAGACATTATCAAGTCCGGTGGTGAGTGGATATCAACCGTGGAGCTCGAAAACATCGCGGTGGGGCACCCGGGAATTGCATCTGCTGCGGCGATTGCCGCCACCCACGAAAAATGGGACGAGCGCCCGGTCATCATAGCAGTAAGGGCCGAAGGTTCCGAGGTTTCCGAACAGGATCTGATCTCCTATTACGACGACAAAATCGCAAAATGGCAGATCCCTGATGCGGTGGTATTCGTTGATCAGTTACCGTTGGGGGCGACTGGAAAAATCCTCAAGAAGGATCTGCGTGAACAGTACCGGGATGTTTTGATCAAGTGATGCGACAAAATGCGCTGCGTATTGTCTGCGAATAATTGCTCGCGAAGAGGTGTTACTTTTTCGTGGGCATTCATTTGCAAAACTAAGGAATCTCAATGATTAAGATTATTGCTGCAACCACCCTTCTAACAATCATTCATACAACCTCGGCATATTCTTCCGATGCACCTTTGACGGCCAAGGCGACACTGATAAGCAATACTGGCAGTGAAATCGGATTTGCACGGCTTACCCAGGCACCAACCGGAGTACTGTTTCACATCAAGGTCAACGGTCTTTCACCGGGCAAACATGGTCTTCACCTACACAGCCACGGAGTTTGCGAAACAGAAACCGGTTTCAAGTCAGCGAAAAGACATGTTGGCAAGGTTGAGGGAGCACACGGGTTGCTAAACCCTGCCGGGCCGGAACCGGGTGATCTGCCCAATATATTTGTCGGCGGAGACGGATCAGGAGAGATGGAGGCGTTTTCCACCCTGGTATCCCTTACTGAACACGATCATAACTTGCTTGATGCGGATGGCTCCACTTTTATCATTCACGAAAATGCGGACGATCACATATCCCAGCCGATTGGTGGTGCTGGCGCCCGCGTCGCGTGTGGCATCATAAAAGCCGAATAGATAACGAAGACTTGTGTAAAGTTCAGAAAAAGCAGCAGTTTACGTAAACATAAGTTGTTGCTTTTTGTCTCATTCCCTGTATAGGGGTGTTCCAGACGCAAACTAATTTCCCGGAGGAAAAAATATGAGCCTGGATTCCGCATTTGAAGCGATCTCAGCCAAGGTCGGTGCCGGAAGCGGCATCGGTGCAACCGTCAAGTTTGATTGTGGTGATGATGGCAGCATTTTCATTGACGGCAATGCGACACCACCAACCGTTTCAAGAGATGATGCGGACGCGGATTGCACGGTATCCTGCGATACCGAAACGCTGGACAGCCTGATAGCAGGCGATCTTGATCCGACAGCAGCCTTCATGCAGGGCAAAATCAAAGTCGACGGCGACATGGGCGTTGCCATGAAACTGAGTTCAATACTCTAAGCGCTGTTGAATTTTCGAGTTTCAACTTGATTTAAGCGAGGGCGGCATCCATGCTGCCCTTTTTCTTTGAAACATAATCAACAAGACTGGGTAATGAGGACAACATGGCTGATCACGGTTATGAGGCTGGGCGACTGAACCTGCCATTTGTGGGGTTTGCGACTTTCGGGAAAAACCCGATCTGCGAAGATTGGGAGAGGATTGACGCAGATGTAGCCATCCTCGGCGCCCCGTTTGACTTTGGAACCCAATACAGATCCGGAGCGCGTTTTGGCCCCCGGTCAATTCGCGAAGCCTCAACGCTGTTTTCATTTGGTCACGCCGGTGCGTACGACCACGAAGACGACGCGGTTTATTTGCCCGGTGACGTTAAAATAGTTGATATAGGTGATGCTGATATTGTGCATACCGACACGGAAAAGAGCCATGCAAACATAGAGCACGGTGTGCGAATGGCTTTGAAAGGTGGCGCGTTGCCGGTGGTATTGGGCGGTGATCATTCGGTAAATATTCCCTGTATCCGGGCGTTCGATGATCAGGAGCCGTTTCATCTTGTTCAGGTGGACGCCCATCTCGACTTTGTAGATGTCAGACATGGTGTGCGCCACGGGCACGGTAATCCGATGCGCCGCGCCGCGGAAAAAGACTACGTGACCGGGCTTAGCCAGATCGGTATCCGCAACGTCTCATCTACTGCCAAAGAAGGCTACGATGCCGCCCGTGCGATGGGTTCGGATATTCTATCCGTCAGGCAGTTCAGAAAACTCGGTGTAGAAAACGTGCTGGAACGTATCCCCGCTGGCGAGCGTTATTACATCACAATCGATATTGACGGATTTGATCCTTCCATCGCGCCAGGCACCGGAACTCCAAGCCATGGCGGCTTTGTTTATTACGAAGTTCTCGAACTTTTGCAGGGTCTGGCAAACCGCGGAGAGGTGGTTGGTATCGATCTCGTAGAAGTGGCGCCAGACTATGATCCAACCGGCAGCACATCATTCCTCGCCGCACAGATCTTGCTAAATTTCCTGGGATTTATCTTCCACGCCAAAAGTTAGCCATGTTCACTGCAAAATTTGCAAAAATACCGACACAAAAAAACGAATATTGCCATTGACGCAGGCATTGTAACAGTGTTTTTTTGATGGTCTATACATGGCACCTAGACCAAGAACCATAATCTTGGCGGTGTTGAGGGAGAGAAGCAATAAAATATGGCTGAAAATAATTCGTCTTCGGACAGTTCTTACGTTCGTTTTGAAAACGTACAAAAAAGTTATGATGGGGAACAACTGGTCGTCAAGGACCTGAATCTTGACATTTCCAAGGGCGAGTTTGTTACGATGCTAGGGCCATCAGGTTCCGGCAAAACCACTTGCCTCATGATGCTTGCCGGGTTCGAACCCGCTACGCACGGTGAAATCTTCCTCGATGACAAACCCATCAACATGGTTCCGCCGAACAAACGCGGCATCGGCATGGTGTTTCAGAATTATGCCCTGTTTCCGCATATGACGGTTGCTGAAAATCTGGCATTTCCTCTGCAGGTTCGCGGTATGTCCAATGCGGAACAGGTGCAACGGGTGCAACGGGTTCTGGACATGGTGGAACTGCCGCAAATGGGCGGGCGTCGGCCAGCACAGTTGTCGGGTGGACAGCAGCAGCGTATCGCGGTGGCAAGAGCCCTGGTTTTTGAGCCCAATCTGGTGCTTATGGATGAGCCCCTGGGAGCGCTTGACAAACAGTTGCGCGAACAGATGCAGTATGAGATCAAGCACATCCATGAAAACTTGGGCGTGACGGTGGTTTATGTGACCCATGACCAGACCGAAGCTCTGACCATGTCAGACCGGGTAGCAGTTTTTGAAGACGGTGTAATTCAGCAATTGTCATCACCGGAATCGCTCTATGAGGATCCGCAAAACTCATTTGTTGCCCAGTTCATCGGCGAGAATAACAAACTCAGCGGGACATTGGAGAAGATCTCTGAGGGTATTTGCGGGATCCGTCTCGAGGACGGGACCAAGGTGAAAGCCCAGCAGGTGAATGTTTCAGCTAAAGGCGATCGCACTACCCTCTCATTGCGCCCTGAACGCGTTGAACTCGATCCGCCGAATACCATGAAAAACGTGGTCGAAGGCAGAATAGAAGAATTGATTTATCTGGGCGATCATATCCGGGTCCGCATGAATGTTGCCGGCAATGACGAATTTATCGTCAAGGTACGCAACCGCGGAAACCGGAAGCCACTGAATGAAGGTGAAACGAAGAAAATCGGATGGGCCAGCGAAGACTGCAAGGCTCTCGATTTTGTTGCATAGGAATTTGCGCTCGTTTTGGAGGATGAACGTGTGCATTTATAGCCGTCCTGCCAATGGCAGGACATCAAACCTTAAAGGGAGAAAAACATGAAAATGACGAAACTACTAGCTGGTACGGCCATTGGTCTTGCCATGGCAGCAGGTTCTTTCGCAGCTAACGCTGCCGAAATTACTGTTGTATCCTGGGGTGGTGCCTACACCAAGTCTCAGGTAGAGGCATATCACAAGCCGTACATCGAAAAAACCGGCACCAAAATCAACTCAGAAGACTACAACGGCGGTATCGCTGAAATCAAAGCTCAGGTTGAAGCCGGCAACGTAACATGGGACGTGGTAGACGTTGAACTTTCAGACGCTATCCGTGCCTGCGACGAAGGCCTGCTCGAAGAGATTGATCATGGCTCTTTGCCTGCCGGTGCTGATGGTACAGCCGCAACCGACGACTTCCTCGAAGGCACACTGTACGATTGCGCTGTTGCAAACATCGTATGGTCAACCATTTATGCTTACGATTCATCGAAAATCTCTGATGGACCGACAACAATGGCTGACTTCTTCGACACAGGGAAGTTCCCTGGCAAGCGTGGTCTCCGCAAAGGTCCAAAAGTGAACCTTGAGTTTGCTCTGATTGCTGATGGCGTACCAGCTGCTGAAGTGTATGACGTACTCGGCACACCAGAAGGTGTTGACCGCGCGTTCGCAAAACTCGACACCATTAAGGGTGACGTAGTTTGGTGGGAAGCAGGCGCTCAGCCTCCACAGCTTCTTGCTGACGGCGAAGTCTCCATGACAACTGCCTATAACGGCCGTATCTTCAACGCGGTTGCCGGTGAAGACAAGCCATTTGAAATCGTCTGGGACGGCCAGGTTTACGACCTTGACCTCTGGGTAATTCCAAAAGGTTCCAAGAACAAGGAAGCCGCTCTGGACTTCGTGAAGTTCTCTACTGCAACTGAACAGCTTGCAGCTCAGGCTTCATACATTTCATACGGTCCGGCTCGCAAGTCATCTGCTCCTTTGGTTGGTAAATACCACAACAAGGACATCGACATGGGCCCACAAATGCCTACAGCACCTGCAAACCTTGCAAATGCTGTACAGAGCAACTTCGAGTTCTGGGCAGACAATTCAGATCAGCTGACCGAGCGCTTCAACGCTTGGCTTGCTAACTGATAAGACACAATGAAGGGGCGGCAGTGCCGCCCTTTCTTCCTATCTGGGGAACAATCAAAAACGACCAAACCAGCGTTGATTTGGGGATCACATGACCGACACGGCAGCACAACAACCACTCGTCGCTTATGACGGCACGCCGCTGAAACAGAAACTTGCCAAAACGACCCGGCGCATGCGACTGCGCGCATTGCTGTTGACGATGCCGCTTGTCCTGTTCCTGCTATTGTCATTCGTACTACCGATTGGCGATATGCTTGTACGTTCATTCAACAACCCAACCGGTTCTAACGTCGTGCCCAACTTCGCCGAAATGATCCAGGACTGGGATGGCGAGGGGTATCCCCCTGATGAAACTGTACAGGTCTTTGTTGAGGATCTGGCGACAGCACGCAAAAACCGCGAAGTCGGAAAAACCGTTGGTAATCTGGCCACACGGATCAACTACGAGATTCCGGGCTCCCGAAGCCTGTTTACAAAGACCGCACGCAAAGCTGGCAAAATAACCGAAGGACCGTATCTTGAAGCCCTGATTGCAATTGACAAGAAATGGGAAAACAAGAATGTCTGGGTGACCCTCAAACGGGCTTCCCGCGACTATACGCTTTCCTTCTATCTGGCCGCTACCGACCGAAAATATGACGAAACCGAAAGCATCGTATTGGCCGATGAGCTTTATCGAATTTACCTCCACATCTTGTGGAAGACGATTTGGCTCTCGGCATTGATTACATTCCTTTGTTTTGTAATCGCATATCCGGTCTCGTTCCTGCTATCGACATTGCCACTGCGAACCTCAAACCTGTTGATGATCCTCGTGCTCCTGCCGTTCTGGACATCGCTGCTGGTGCGCACATCCGCCTGGATAGCAATGCTACAGAAAGAAGGCATCATCAATAATGTGCTCGTATTTCTTGGGTTTATCGGCGATGAGCACCGTTTGCAGATGATTTACAATGCAACCGGAACTGTGATTTCGATGGTGCATATCCTGCTGCCATTTATGATTTTGCCGCTGTATTCGGTCATGAAAACCATTCCACCAAGTTACATGCGGGCGGCGAAATCCATGGGCGCATCGGATTTCTATGCCTTCACCCGGGTCTACTTCCCACAGACAACACCGGGCATTGCCGCCGGCACGCTCCTGGTGTTCATTCTGGCGATTGGCTACTACATCACCCCTGCCCTTGTCGGCGGTAATGATGGCCTGTTGATTTCCAACCTGATTGCCAATCACATTCAAAGAACCCTGAACTGGTCATTGGGCGCAGCACTTGGTGCGATCTTGCTGGCCGTCGTTCTAACGCTCTACTGGCTGTACAACAGGCTGGTGGGTGTCGATAACCTGAAGTTCGGATAGGACGGACAGATGACCATTCAAGAAAGAATCAAAACCCCTGGTTTTTATGCCCTTGTTGCGACCACGATACTGTTTCTCCTGTTCACCGGATCTGGCTCGGGCACGTTGGGATTTGCCATTCTGTTTGGCATTCCATTATTTGTCATGAAGCCACTACCGGCCTATGCAACGACAGGTGAAAAGATTTGGAAATATGCATATCTGGCAATCTGCACAATCATCTTCCTCTTCCTCATTTTGCCGATTTTGATCATCATTCCGCTTTCTTTCAACGCGGAGCCCTATTTCAGCTTTACCGAAGGCATGCTGTCGTTTGATCCAGATGCTTATTCCTTCCGCTGGTATGCGGATATTTTCCGCTTTGGCATGACTGCACCAGATGCAATCGAGGGATGGTGGGTAGACATGTGGAACAATGCCACCTGGATCCGCGCCTTCCGAAACTCCTTCTTCCTGGCGGTTCTGTCGACCGCCCTGGCAACGGGCCTAGGAACGTTGGCAGCACTGGGACTGTCGCGTTCGGAAATGCCTTTCCGTTCGGCCATCACCAGCCTGTTGATCTCACCGATGATCGTACCCCTGGTGATCACAGCAACCGGCATGTTCTTCTTTTACGGTGGCACCATGAAAGGCGTAATCCCTTTCTATCCCGACGGGTTGGCCAAAACCTATCTCGGACTTGTTTTGGCTCATGCCACGCTGGGTGTACCCTTCGTGATCATAACGGTGACTGCTACACTCACCGGATTTGACCGGTCGCTTATTCGGGCCTCGCAAAGTCTGGGTGCAAACGGAACAACAACATTCTTCAAGGTTATTATGCCGCTGATTTTGCCCGGCATGATTTCCGGCGCCCTGTTTGCTTTCATCACCTCTTTGGACGAGGTTGTTGCGGTGATCTTCATGGCAGACGTTGATCAGCGGACCATTCCGCGACAGATGTTCTCCGGTCTGCGCGAGCAGATAAGCCCGACAATTCTAGCTGTCGCGACCATATTGGTGTTGCTGTCCATCTTCCTGTTGACCACGGTAGAACTGCTGCGTCGTCGTTCAGAGCGTCTGCGCGGATTGTCTCCCGGCTAAGGTCCGCACGTGATACCTGCACAAGGTGAAAGCGTTGAAACCCTCAGCAGCCTTATTGAAGCTGCTTCAAACATGGTGATCCTCACTGGTGCGGGAATTTCTACAGAATCCGGCGTTCCGGATTTTCGTTCACCCGGTGGCCTCTGGGAACAGTTTCGCATTGTTCAATACGACGAATATGTAAGCAGTGAAGAGGCACGGATTGAGGACTGGCAAAGACGTTTTTATATGAAAGATCAGATTGGCGCAGTGGAGCCTAATATTGGCCATCAAAAAATCGCCGAATGGATGAACGCCGGCAAATGTTCCCACCTGGTCACCCAGAATGTTGACGGCCTTCACCAACGTGGAGGTGCACCAAATGACCGGGTTATCGAAATTCACGGCAATGCGACAACAGCATCCTGCATCAATTGCGGAACTCCACTTGGCATGGACGATTGCCGGCAGTTTTTTGAGGAAACTGGAGAAAGTCCGAAATGCCCGCAATGCTCTGGGTTGATAAAGGCAGATGTGGTGATGTTCGGCGAGAAAATGCCAGTTGCAGAAACCAACAAAGCCTTTGAGGTTGCGGAAACGGCAGACCTGTTCCTTGCTATTGGAACATCTTTGGTTGTCCAACCGGCAGCCGTACTGCCATTGCACGCGAAAAGAAATGGCGCAAAATTCGGCATCATCAATCGCGATCCCACTGAACTCGACCAATTCGCTGATTGTGTTTTGAACGGAGAAATCGGCTCCGTCCTGTCAGCCCTCTGATAAGACAGCATCCGGTCTTGAGCATCTCAAGCCTGTTTTGTTCAACCCATGTTTGCCAGCTTCGATTACCCAGTTGGGCCTTTACCGGCTCCCAATCCATCCCGCATCGATCACATACATTCCGCAGTCCGCGATCCGTTGCAACATCAATCCCTTCGCCAAAAATTGCGGGCAGCACCACATCCAGGAACTGAACCAGTTTGCCCTCTTCCCGGGCAAAAGCCGCAACCGCGTAGACCCGTTCAACACCTGTACCCAGAGGATCAGCGATATTGCCATATTCAAGTCCCTGTCTTTCCGCTTCTCGCTTTGCATCCAGCAAAATGTAAAGCCGTTTGGCTGAGGGAACTTTCAGCCCTCGCATCATCATTGGCAAAACCGGCTTTGGTTCAAGTTCAAGACCGTGCTTGCGGGCAAACTCTTTCGCCTTGAAGTATCCGATATAGCTGTAGGGACTTCTTCCAGAAAAATAGTAACTGAGCCTGGAATTTTTCCTGGGCTTGACAGGGGCGCTTACACGTTCTGGCGGACTGAGGACATTAAAGTGGCTCCCCCGATCCAGTTGCAAATCCCGCAAGCGGGCTTCCAGAAAGTGAAGCCTGTCGAGGCCCCAATACCATTCGCCGCCATAATAGAGGGTCCCAGAAAGATAGTGCCCCAAACCAGCCAACAGGGCTTCACCTGATCGAAGTACATCCAGATCATAAGTTTCATCGGCCGGCAACGCGGCCGTGGCGTCTGCAGACCAGTATTGCAAACCGGTTTGATAAGCTTGATCAAGAAATGACTTGCTGTCCGTGTCACTGGCCAAATCAGCAGCCAGCCTTTCGGCCAGATCAACATCAGGTTCTATTCGCTTCGGGGTGAACGCCAGTCCGTTGGCTTTGGCCAATGCGATGCAGTCACGTTGTGAATATGCTGCCAGCATCTCTGACTCCGGAACCATGTCAGGATCTAGTCTGGAGATTACATGCGGCACCAGCCTGACATCGTATTTTTCGACAAAGCGGTTGAGCACTTGAATCATCAAATGGCAGTAAGGATCGTCAATCCGATGGAAATAGTGAACAGTGTGTGGTTGTCCCGCAAGTCTGCGCTTCAGGTCATGCAGTTTACGTTTCTGGTCCCTCAATGTTGGCCTGGTTAGCAATCTCGCAACGAGAGATTTGACAAAAACAATCGACAAGAATTCAGCTCTGAACAGGAAATTGCGTTGGCTGGTCACCCGCTTTCCATTGCGGATACTTTTTCATGATGCTTTGGAACCGGTCACTTTCCAGAAACGCTTCAAGCCAGCGGATCACATTCGGCCAGTCCTGCCCCCAAAACCAGTCCCGGTCGACATGTGCAAACTGGCGGACAAACGGCAAAATCGCTGCATCAGCCAAAGAAAAGTTTTTGCCGAACAAATATTGTTTTCCTTCCAGCCTGCTATCCAACTCATTCAAGAAATCAGAGGCTGTTTCCTGTTCCTTCGCAATGTCAACATTTTCATATCGGTTTGGGTACTTATACCGGTCAAGGGCGGTTTTGAACGGGCCATCATTGTCGGCAATCAGGCTTCGCATGTCATCAATTTCAACGGCCGGGTAATTGGTCAATCCCTCCGGATCACTGTTCTGCAATGCCCAATTGATAACATCCAGGCTTTCTTCCAAAACCTCTCCATCATCCAGGACCAATACCGGCACAGTTCCCTTTGGACTGACTTCAAGCATGTCTGTGGGCTTGTCCCTGAGAACAACCTCCCGAAGTTCCACACCAATGCCACTGGATGCCAACGCGAGCCGGGCACGCATCGCATAGGGGCAACGTCTGAAAGAGTAGAGAACATGCGAATCAGGAATAGTCATTTTTAGTCCCAAGATTATGCAAAGCTAAATAACAGTTTTCCACAAATTTGTATCTCTGAATCTTCTGCATTATGCTGGGAAACGGTGATTCGCGCATTTGTTCGGCGGCAATTGGGCGAATTCATCCTGATATGGCATAATACGGGGGAAATCATGCATCAGGCTGCCAAGCGGGTCGCAACCGAAATCGCAACCAACCTTTCAGATGAAGAACTGATACCCAGTAATGACAGGGGCGGGTCACCGGTAAAACGGAACATCTCTGAACTTCGACAGAAAATAAAGTCTGCACGACTTGAAAAGCTTATGGCCAGACAACTGGAAAGCGAGCTTTCCATTGATCACATTGAAATTGAAGAGCCGCAAGAACTCGATTTCGAACTCGACGAAAATTTCGACATAAGCCTGGATTCAGAACCCTCTGAAAGTCCCTCCGCAGGGAATTTCGCTGAAGAAGCGGCATTGACCAGCCACAGCACGCTCCAGTCACGCAATATATATCTGCAGCAATCGAAACGATCCTGCGGTGAAATGGTGGAAAAAATCAAAACCAGTTCTCAGGTACTCAGCAACCTGGCGGGCTATGCCAGCGGCCTAGAGCGTTACCTTAACACAATCGAACGGGAACTGATCACGTTGGAGCGTTCAGAAAAAAAGGTTCTGGTACTGGAGGAAACAAACGACAAGATGCGCCTTGAACTGCATGAAACACAGGCAGTCATCAAAAAACAAAGTAAGCAAATAGAGCTGCTTGAAACGATGCACAAAAGCAGTTTGAACTCAAACGAAAAAGCAAACAATGAAATCGCCAGGCTTCAAAACAGCCTTCGCAAGAAAGACCGTGAAATCAACGGTCTGGAAGCTACTATTTCCGAAGCGGAACAATCCCGAAACGGTTTGAAGTCAGATTACAACAAGCTGGCCAATGAATTGGGGCACACATCCCAGTCCCTTACCAACTCGCGTGAGAAACTGAGAATAAAGGACATCGAACTCACCAAGCACCTGGCTGACATAAACACCATAACCGCAGAGAACGAACAAAATCTCGACAAGCTCGCGGATGTTCAAGCCAAATATGACGAACTAAACCGGCGCAGTCTCGAACAGCAAAACCAGCATTATACCAAAATTCATACCCTGGAAAATCTGGTGAGGGAACTGAAGCAAAATGTAGAAACCAACAACCGCGAGAAAGCCGAACTTTCTGTGGAACTGAACGCCGCAAACAACCTGCTGGTCCTGCATGAAGAAATGATCACCGCACTGTCACCGGAAGATGACGACTGACAGATATCAGTCAACTGACTCTCAAATCTTCTTCCAGGCCAAATGTCAGTCCTTTGCGTTGGAGCGCCGTGCGTGTTCTTCCCTGGCCAGTTTTTTCTTCAACTTCTGCGCAGATTGATCCACCGCAATATGGTCTTCGCCACGGCGTTTTGCCAATTCGATCTGATGTTGTCTTTCAGCAAAACGCTGACGTTGTTCCGGGGTCATCCTGTCATGGCAGCGCGGACAGGAGACACCCGGGGAATATGTTGATGCCGTCTTGTCGTCCTCGGTAATCGGGTGACGGCAGGCGTGACAGAGATCATAGGGGCCCTCCACAAGTCCATGCCCCACGCTAACGCGCTGATCAAAGACAAAACATTCTCCATCCCACAGGCTGCTTTCTTCAGGCACCGTTTCGAGATACTTCAGAATGCCTCCCTCGAGGTGATAAACGTTATCAAATCCCCGCTCCCTGAGTAGCGAGGTGGATTTCTCGCACCGGATTCCACCCGTGCAGAACATGGCAATTTTCTTGTCCCGGGGCAGGTCCGTCTGTTGCGCCAGCCAATCGGGAAACTCCCGGAAACTGGTCGTCTTCGGATCGATTGCGCCTTTAAAGGTGCCGATAGACACCTCGTAGTCATTGCGGGTGTCAATCACAACAACATCGGGATCCTCTATCAGCGCATTCCAGTCTTCCGGTTTGACATATTCTCCAACCTGATTAATCGGGCTTACCCCGTCAACACCCAGGGTCACAATCTCTTTCTTGAGCCTTACCTTCATCCTGTAAAACGGGTTTTCAGTTGCCCAGCTTTCCTTGTGCTCAAGTGTGTGAAACCGATGGTCAGATCGGATAAAGTCGAGCAATGCCCTCACCCCGGCCTGCGGCCCGGCAACGGTTCCGTTAATACCCTCATGGGCGAGCAGGATCGTCCCCATTACCTGATTGGCTTTTGCACATTCAAGAATAGGTCCCTGTGAATTTTCAAAGTCCTTGAAATCAACAAACTGATAGAATGCTGCAACCAGGTATTCAGCCATTTCCTTGTCTCGATTGGTGCCGAATGCAAAATCTCTGGACGATTAATAAGCAAGGCAAATTTGCACGGTCAGAAACCGCAGGTTTTCCGTTATTGGGTCGAGATCACGTCATTACCGAAAATACGGGAAAAATCCAGCGTTTCATCCGCCTGGAGCAGAATTATTTACCTGTTCACTGGCCTTCCCAATCTGGCCCAACCCGGACAGAAACAAAAACCGGAGATTACAATGCTATACAACGAAGATTTTGTATGTTTAGTTCTCGCGATGAAAAACGGTATTTCCCTTGACGAAATTGACTACAAAATTCTCCGTATCCTGCAGAAAGATGCAGACAGGAATATTGATCAAATCGGGCAGTCCGTAGGTCTCAGCCATACCCCATGCTGGCGACGGATCAAGAAAATGGAAGACGCCGGCATTATTCGGGCAAAACGGTGCATTCTCGATTCTGAAAAAATTGGACTGGACGTTTCGATTTTCGTTCTTGTCCGGCTGGAAATTCATTCCTCCGATGTGCTGGAAGAATTCGAAGTCGCAACTCAGTCAATCCCGGAAATCCTGCAATGCTATACCATGAGCGGTGAATTTGACTATCTTCTGCGGGTCGTCGTGAAAACAGTCAGAGATTACGAAAAGACCGTGAAGGGTAAGCTTCTGCAGCTTCCACATGTCGGAACGATGAACTCCAGTTTCGCGTTGAACGAGATCAAAAACGAGACCGCCCTTCCGCTTTGATTGACGAGCATCTGTGTTATTGTCCTAATTATTATAATTTTTTAGGATACAAATTTAATATTTGTGGGTAACTTGCCTAAATTTAAACTGCAAATCCGCAGAAAATGCTCCATATTTAACCGAGAATGAATCTCTCGGAGGCCTGTGATGGGAGAGAACAAGCCCGCTGCACAAGTAATTGCAGCCAGGCAAATCAGTCTGGACGACAAATATACAGCCGTTGATGGCAAAGTCTTCATGAACGGGACACAGGCTCTTGTTCGCCTGCCGATGGTGCAGATGCGGCGGGATCAGGAAGCCGGACTTGATACCGGTGCATTCATCTCCGGTTACCGCGGTTCACCGATAGGCGCATACGACTTTGCGCTGCAGCAGGCCCAGCGTCATCTCGATAAACATGGAGTTGTGTTTCAGCCGGGTGTTAATGAGGATTTGGCAGCAACCGCCGTCTGGGGCACTCAACAGCTGCACACCTCTCCCGGAGCAAACAAGGATGGCGTTGTCGGCTTTTGGTACGGCAAAGGTCCCGGCGTAGATCGTACCGGCGACGTTTTCAAACACGCAAGTTCCGCCGGCACATCGCCTTATGGGGGCGTCCTGGCAATTGCCGGTGATGACCATACCGCAAAATCATCTACAGTCGCGCATCAGTCAGACCATGCCTTTATGGCTGCGATCATGCCCATGCTGTTTCCCTCCAGCGTTCAGGAATTTGTCGAGCTTGGCCTGTTGGGGATTGCCATGTCCCGCTATTCCGGCCTGTGGGTCGGATACAAGGTAATAGCAGACACGATTGAGACGACCGGCGTAGTCGATCTGGCTGGTGAAAAGAAGAAATTTGTCCTGCCGACAGACTATGATCTTCCCGATGACGGGCTCAATCTGCGTTGGCCAGACCCCATTCTCGCCCAGGACGAGCGGCTGCAGGAACACAAAGCCTATGCGGCCATCGCCTTCGCAAGGGCCAATAAGATAGATCAGTTGATCTATGACAGTAAAAAGCCGAGGTTTGGTATAGTCGCCTCCGGAAAAGCCTACGAGAATGTGCGCGAGGCACTGCGTCAATTGGGGATTGACGAGGAGATGGCAGACAAAATCGGTCTCCGCCTCTACAAGGTGAGAATGCCCTGGCCGCTTGAGCCGGAAGGTATTCGCAAATTTTCCGAAGGCCTTGAAGAAGTTCTGGTCATCGAAGAACGTCGCGAAGTGATAGAGCACCAGATTAAACAACAGCTCTTCAACTGGCGGGCTGATGTACGGCCCCGGATAGTCGGTAAGTTTGACCACGAAGACAAACACATTCTCAAGCTGAACGAAGAAATCACCGCCGGCATCGCAGTCGGGGCAATTTCAAACAGATTGCTCACGTTTGACCTGCCGGATGGAATTGCTGCACGCATACGCCAGAAACTCGCCTACTATGAAGAACGCGCTGCGGTACGCCAGAAACACGAAGCGCCGGTTACCAGAACTGCCCACTTCTGCTCCGGCTGCCCTCACAACACCTCAACAAAAGTGCCGGACGGAAGCCGCGCCATGGCAGGTATCGGCTGCCATTTCATGGCCGTCTGGATGGATCGCCAGACAGAAACATTCTCACATATGGGGGGTGAGGGAGCGAGCTGGACAGGACTGCATCACTTTACCGATGAAGATCATGTCTTTGCCAATCTTGGGGACGGCACTTATTTTCACTCAGGTTATCTTGCCATCCGGGCAGCCATCGCTTCCGGGGCTAACATAACCTATAAGGTATTGTTCAACGATGCCGTCGCCATGACCGGTGGACAAAATCACGACGGCCCGCTCGATCCACCAACAATCTCACATCAGCTGAAGGCTGAGGGCGTAAAGGAAATCTGGCTGATTTCTGATGAACCCCAGCGCTATTCCAAGTCAGTGCTGGCGCCAGGCACTCAGGTTCGCTCCCGTGAATACATAGAAGAAGTGCAGCGTCACCTTCGCACAGTCAAGGGATGTACAGCGATAATCTATGATCAGACCTGTGCCGCAGAACTGCGCAGACGCCGCAAACGCGGCCTGGCAGCAGATCCGGACAAACGGGCCTTCATCAATCCGCTGGTTTGTGAGGGATGCGGTGACTGTTCGGTTCAGTCAAATTGTATCTCTGTTGAGCCGCTGGAGACCCAATGGGGTCGAAAACGCAAGATCAACCAGTCAGCCTGCAACAAGGATTTCTCCTGTGTCGAGGGGTTTTGCCCATCCTTCGTAACAGTACATGGTGGAGAAATCCGCAAACCCGCCCTGCCGAAACTTGACACTTCAGATTTACCGGAACCGAAAGTAACCAAGCTGGAAGGCGTCTATAATGTTGCGATTACCGGTGTCGGCGGAACCGGTGTCCTGACAATCGGCGCCATACTCGGAATGGCGGCACATATAGAAGACAAGGCTGCCATTATACTGGACATGGCAGGACTTGCCCAGAAAGGTGGGGCAGTTCTCAGCCATGTAAGACTGGCTGAAACTCCCGAAGAGGTGACAGCCCCTCAAATCATCACCGGTGAAGCGGATCTGCTTTTGGCCGTTGACACGGTTGTTGCGGCAGCGCAGGGTTCGGTCGCCCTGTTCAGCCCCGAAAACACCAATGCTGTGATCAACACCCACCTCAATCCTGTTTCCAATTTCATATTTGATCGGGATTACGATTTCCGTGAAAATGGCGTGGTCGACAAGATAAAGGAGCATGTGAAATCCGATATCAGACAACACGATTTCACAAAGCTTGCAGAAACCGTTTGCGGTGATGCAATTGCAACCAACATCATGATGGTCGGATATACCGCACAAAAAGGATTGTTGCCGGTAACTCCGGCTTCCATCGAACGGGCAATTGAACTTAACGGTGTTGCGGTAGCGGCCAACAAACTGGCTTTCAACTGGGGAAGAAAATTTGCAGCCTTTCCTGAGGAAGAGAGCAAGTTACTCGAAAGTGTTCGCCCTGCCCCGGTTGAACCTGACACTCTGGAAGAGGTTATTGACAAGCGCGCCGCTTACCTCTGCGAATATCAGAATGAAACCTATGCAAACCGGTATCGGGACTTTATTGCCAGGGTAGAAACCGAAGAAGCCAAGCTTGGCAAGAAAAGAGAGCTCACCAATGCGGTAGCGCGCAATCTGTTCAAACTGATGTCTTACAAGGACGAGTATGAAGTCGCGCGACTTTACACAAACGGTGAGTTTGAAAAGCAGATAAATGAGACGTTTGACGGTAACTTCAGCCTGAAATATCACCTCGCACCGCCGATTATAGGGATAGGTAAGAAACCAAATGGCAGACCAAGAAAACGTGCTTTTGGCGGCTGGACCCTTTCGCTGTTCAGGATTCTGACAAAGCTGAAAGGCTTGCGCGGCGGGCCGCTGGATGTTTTCGGCTACACCAAAGAACGCAGTATCGAACGCCGCCTGATAGCGGACTACCGTGCAATGATTGAGGACTTGCTTCCGAAACTGAACAATTCAAACCATCATTTTGCAGCAGCACTTGCGCGAATTCCAAACGACATTCGCGGGTTTGGACCGGTCAAAGAACTGTCGATCAAAAAAGCAGAAAAAACCAAAATCGAGCTGCTAAGCCAATTCGAACAACCCGAAAAAGCATCCAGGAATTTTCACTCGAAAGAAATTGCTGGTTAATACCGACTTAATAACGGGCTACATTATATCGAATACAGCGACTTTCACTGCAAAGTAAAAAAGACTGGAACTGGTTCTTGCCAAGACGCACGACAGCAACTGTGGAATTGCTTCCGTTTGATGATGCGACATTCATCAATTCATAGCTACTGACGAGATCGCCCGCTTCATTCGAAATGCGAATGTTTTTACTTACTTTAAATCCTGCTGGCACGGCCAGGGCAACCCGGTCACTAAAGCTCACCAAAGTACCCGGCTGTTCTACGACCTGACTTGTTGCTGTTCCGTCGGGAATAACAATTCCGTTGAACTGCACATTTCCGGCATGTGCCCCAACAGACGAAACAATCATCATCAAAAAGGCAATCAGGCAGATTATGAAGGATTTGAATTGCATAACGCCGAGATGCAAATCCCGGGCCACATTGATTGTGCAAATTCATGCCTGTTACAAACAATCCTGACGCAGGGGGAATTCTGTTCTCCACAACAATATGATTATCGACATACGCAGGTCGAGACTCGCATTGGGTGAACTTTGTGCTTTGCGTCGAAAAGCAAAACAGAAAAGTTACAGGAGAGTAATTGTGAAAAACCTTCTTAAATTGGCTGGCGCTGTCGCTCTGATGACAGTTCCTATGCATGTAAACGCTGCTACGGGCAACATCCCGTTCAACGGTAGCGTTGCTGACACTTGCGTTGTGACCGTAACCGGTTCAGGTACGCTGGCTGCCAGCACAGACTTCAGCGTTCTGGGTTCAGAAGAAGCTGGTGGTGCTGCAGGTACTGCCACTTTGTTGACTACTGGCAGCAGCTTCTCGCTGAGTGCTGATGCTCCAGCATCATTCTCATCTGCACCTGCAACAGGTAACACCAACGTTAACTTTGAAGCAAACTATGCAGCTACTGGTGCCAACACAATCGCAAAGACAGACGGCGCGACCGCTACTGCTCTTACTCGCGGTAACACAAACGTCACCATCAACATGTCCGGTACGAAAAGCGTATCAGGCGAAACATTCGAAGCCGGCTCATATACTGCAACTGTAGTATTGCGCTGCGAATAATCCAACCAACGGGGGACAGACTGAAAATGGATTATCTGAACTTGAAAACACTATCAGCAACTTCACTTTTGGGCTGTGCCCTGGCGTTTTCGCTGCTGCCACAACAGGCAGCGGCGCAAGCCATGTCTCCCATGCGGGGTGAAGTAAAGAGTTTTGCAGACTCCTTCGCATTGAAGGTTTATCCGGCAAATCCTTACAATCACCGCATCCGAATGGAAGTCCGGGTCTATAACCAGAACTTTCATCCAGTCAGAGGCGCACGGGTTTCGCCAGCAGAATTCACACTTGGTGGACGTTTCGCACGTCCGGTCAATGTGATCGTTCCTTTCGCAGGGAAAACAAGAAGAAAAGTTAGGGTTTGCACAGAATCCATACCCTTTCCAGGCCAATCAAAAACAACAACAATTAGAGCGTGTTCGCATCACGTGAATTCACAGCCGACTGCCCTGAAGAAATTCCGGCACTCCATTGGCGTGAACATATGGCAGACCTCTCCGATTGCCTTCCAGACATCATCGAAGGTTCTGGCGCCTGCCTTCCTCAGATGAGCCTTGAGCTTCGAAAAGGCCATTTCAATGGCATTGAGATCTGGGGAATATTTCGGCAGGAACAAAAACCATGCGCCGATATCTCGCAAGATCTGCTCGGCTTTTTCGCTCTTGTGAGCGGCTAGGTGGTCAAGGATTACGACATCTCTCTTTTCCAGTTCTGGCGCCAACTGTGTCTCAACATAAATCTCAAAGATTTCTTTGGTCATGGCCCGGTCAATAACCCAGGGCGCAACCAGTCCATGACTGCGCAGGCCTGCGATAAGTGTCTGCTTCTTCCAGTGGCCATGAGGGACAAAATCTATGAGGCGCTCTCCTGTTGGGGCCCATCCAGTTTGCTTGGCCATTTTGGTGTTTGTGGACGTCTCATCAATGAAGACAAGTTTTTCAATCGACCGATTCAAAAACGGAACACGCCTTGTCTTCCAGAGTTCGCGGTCTTTTTTCACGTCGATGCGGTGTTGCTCCTTGGCATAAATAGTCTTTTTTTATGCGACAACCCGAAACTGCGCACAACATGCCAGACAGGCGAATGATGGACATTGAGGTTGAATTTTTCGTTCAGCTCCGCACAAAGCTTACGGATTGTAATGTCCTTTTGTTCATCAACCCGTTTTCGAAGCCAGTCTTTATAGGGTGAAAGCTTGCCATGGCCTGTTTTTCCCGGGTTATGTTTTGGAGCAAGCGAGCCAGTTTCACGTTTCAACTTCACCATATCATTCACAAATTTGACGGAGACTTTGAAATGGGCAGCCGTTCCACGATGAGTGTGGCCTTCTTCTACATGAGCTACAACACGTTTACGCAATTCAATCGGATGGGGCTTGGGCATTGAAAATCCTTGGCTTCGAACCGAATCAGGTCACCCCAATCAGAATCATATTCGCGCACGGAAAGAAACTGAATCTACTCGACACAAACACGCTCTAACTTGCCGGTATATCAGAGCATAAGTCTGAAAAATATTCATTTATAAAAAGAAACAGGGCCAGAACCCGAAGATTCTGACCCTGCACACAGAAGCTGCAGAAGTATTCATCACTGAAAACAATCTAGCATATCAGGGCTTGATAGGCTGGGGCACCCTGACCTTCCGCCACGTCAAATTACATACCATAGGTTGAAAATCAATCATAGAAATAACCATAATGCGAAAAAATCGGCTAAAAGCGCTAAATGTGGTTTTGTTGTCTTCAAAATGTAGCGGATTCCACTTTCCCCCAAGCGGGCAGCTGTTCTAAGAAAATCTTATGTCTTTCAAAGTATTCGCGGGATTCCGATCTAATTTTGTTACGCGACTTCAAAAAGACCTGCTGCGCCCATTCCGCCACCGATACACATTGTCACAACCACATTCTTTGCACCCCGCCGTTTGCCTTCAATAAGGGCATGACCAGTCATGCGTGCGCCCGACATGCCGTAGGGGTGACCGATCGAGATGGCTCCGCCATTGACATTGTATTTCTCGGGATCGATGCCAAGTTTGTCCCGGCAGTAAAGGCACTGGCTGGCAAAGGCCTCGTTGAGCTCCCAAAGGTCGATATCGTCAATTTTCAACCCGTGGTTTTTCAGAAGTTTTGGAATTGCGAAAACCGGACCGATGCCCATCTCGTCAGGATCACATCCAGCAACCGCCATACCCTTGTAAATTCCCAGCGGTTGAAGTCCGCGCTTTTCAGCTTCTTTTTCTTCCATCATTACGGATGCAGATGCACCATCGGAAAGCTGGGAAGCATTGCCGGCAGTTATGAAATTGCCTTCCTTTATCTGCTGGCCACCCTTGAATACCGGTTGAAGAGATTGCAAGCCCTCTAATGTGGTGGACGGACGATTGCCCTCATCCTTTTCAAGGACAACTTCAACATCGGAAATTTCCTTGGTTTCCTTGTCCATGACTTTCATAACCGATTTCATCGGAACGATTTCGTCATCAAGCCTGCCGGCCTCCTGGGCAGCTGCTGTGCGCATTTGGGACTGGTAGGCAAACTCGTCCTGCTGTTCACGGGTGACACCGTAACGCTCCGACACTATTTCGGCGGTTTCGATCATCGCCATGTAGGTTGCCGGAATATTCTCCATCAACCACGGGTCGACAGCGCGAAACAGGTTCATTTTGTCATTCTGAGTGAGCGAAATCGATTCCAGGCCGCCCCCTACAGTAACGGTCATTCCGTCGGAAATGATTTGCTTGGCTGCTGTTGCGATCGCCATAAGGCCTGACGAACACTGCCGGTCAAGGGTCATGGCTGATACGCTGCTCGGCAAACCAGCCTTGAGCGCGCATTGTCTGGCTGTATTCATGTGGGTGGAGCCCTGTTGAATGGCAGCGCCCATGATCACATCATCAATTTCGCCACCGTCCACACCAGCGCGTTCCACCGCATGGGAGATTGCATGGCTTCCCAGTGCCTGGGCCTGGGTGTCGTTGAAGGCACCTCTATAGGCTTTGCCGATAGGTGTGCGTGCAGTGGATACGATAACTGCTGATCTCATCTTGATTTTCTCCTGGTTTATCCGGCCATCTGGACGACTTTTACAACATGCTCTGTACCGGACTGGAAGACATCCGGGTTGGACATGTCAGAAATCGCATCGAAATTGGCGGCAATGTTATCTGCCGTGCGTTCATCCTCCGGCAGGTGCAGGCCGGCACTTTCACTGACCTGCAAGGTTGTGTAACTCCCGGCTCCGGCAAACATGACGGTTCTGTTTGGTGCACCGTTGCTGACAAGGAATACAGCAGCCGGTGTTACGAATTTCGGATTGAGACGGTCCAGCATATCTTCGGTCAATACGTCTTCGGTCATGCGCGTCGCGGCTGTTGGAGACAGGCAGTTAACCTGAATGTTATTCTTGGCACCTTCGATGCAAAGGGTGTTCATAAGGCCAACCAGGCCGAATTTTGCAGCGCCATAATTTGCCTGGCCGAAGTTTCCGTAAATGCCGGAAGTCGAGGTGGTCATGAGAATACGACCGTAATTCTGTTCCTTCATCTGGTTCCAGACTGCACGGCTGCAGTTAGCCGAGCCATTGAGGTGGACGTCAATGACGGAATTCCAGTCGTTCATGTCCATTTTGCCAAACGACTTGTCTCGCAATATGCCCGCATTATTAACAAGCACATCGATGCGACCCCATTTGCTGATAACTTCTGCTGACATGGCTTCACAGTCTGCGAAGTCAGCGACATTCGCACCGTTTGCCATTGCCTCACCGCCGGCTGCCGTGATTTCTTCCACCACCGCTTCTGCAGGAGAGAGCGAGCCGCCGGTCCCGTCCCGTGCACCGCCGAAATCGTTGACCACAACTTTGGCACCCCGCTTGCCCAGTTCAAGGGCATGGCTCCTGCCCAGTCCGTTTCCTGCACCGGTTACGATGGCAACCTGATCTTCGAATGTTATGGTCATGTACGTGTGTTCCTATTGCTTTATGATGGTCAGAAAAAGCCATTCGGCAACCAGTGCCGGCTTTTCAAAATTTTCGATTTCTATGCTGACTTCCATCTTGGAAAGATATTCCCCCGGATTGCGTTCCGTGCATTCAATCAATCGGAAATTTCCCCGCAGTCTGGCACCGGAAGGGACAGGGGCCAGAAAGCGGATTTTTTCGAACCCGTAATTGATACCCATAGCAGCATTTTCAATTCTGGGGATGCAATCGACGACAAATTTAGAGAGCAGGGATAACGAGAGAAAACCATGGGCTATGGTTCCGCCAAACGGTGTTTCGGCAGCAGCTCTTGTTGCATCCACGTGAATGAACTGATGATCTTCGGTAGCATCGGCAAACTGATTGATCCGGTCCTGGGAAATATCGATCCAGCCGGAAGTTCCCGACAAGGTGCCAACAGAAGCAAGATAGTTTTCTATGTTGATGTTTTCCATGGCGATCACCTGTGCAGTCCGAACAAATCGCTCTCCGGATTTACGTGAACACCGCCATCGAGGGGCAGGATGGCCCCGGTTACATAGGCGCCTCCCTTACCACACAAATACAGGGTTGCGCCTGCAATATCAGCCGGGTTTCCGATGCGTCCAAGAGGGACCCCTTTTCCGACATGGGCGGCCTGTTCATCTGTAGCAGTTGCAAAGGCAGTCATCTTGCCTTGGAAGGGGCCCGGTGCAAATGCGTTGAACGTGATATGCCGGTCGGCCAGTTCACGGGCCATGATGCGTGTAATATGATGAACAGCAGCTTTGGATGCAGCATAGGAATATGCACCTTCACCCAGGGCGGCCGTTCCCATGACGGAACCCAGGTTAATTACCCGGGCAGGATCCTCACGACTGGCTTCACCCTGTAACAGCGGAAGCAGTTGCTGGGTCAGATGGAATACGCCGGTGACATTGACATCCATCACCCGTGACCAGGCCTCGTAGGGAAACTCGTCAATCGGTTCGCCCCAGGTTGTGCCCGCATTGTTAATGAGTATGTTCAGAGAACCGGTATGGGACTTGACCGTTGTGACGAGATCTTCAATGCCGTTTTTGGTGCTGACGTCACCGGCAAATCCTGTAGCCTTGCCGTCTCCCAATCCGTTGAGTTCGTCAGCTACCGCCTGGCACGCCTCGCCCTTGCGGGAAGCAATCAGCACGTCACAGCCAGCCTGGATGAGAGCGGTGGCTGCCATCTTGCCAATTCCCGTGGCGGCACCGGTGACCAATGCAGTTTTTCCATGCAGGGAGTACAGATCTTCCAGAATGCCCATTCAATTCCTCCTAAGCTGTGTCAATGCCGAATTGGCAATTGACAGGCCGCGCGTCACAATGCTCAAATTTTGACATTGCCGTAAAGGGAAATCTTCCGGAGAATTAAATGCTCACCAAAAAACACGCGATGGCCATGGATCTTGGCATGACCGAAAAGCTGCAGCCGCTGCATGAGATGGTTGCCAAAATGATCGAGGAGGAGATCCTTCCACTGGATGAAGAATTTCTGTCAGAAGTCGGAAAGGGAGACCGCTGGGAATACACGCCGCGCCAGACCGAAATCCTGGAGGGTCTTAAAGCACAAGCCAGAGAGCGGGGCCTGTGGAATTTCTGGCTGACAGATTCTGATAAGGGGTACGGGCTTACGACGGTCGAATATGCCTATCTCGCAGAAGAAATGGGCAAGGCTCATCTTGGCGCGGAGGTTTTCAACTGTTCTGCGCCTGATACCGGCAATATGGAGGTATTTGAACGCTATGGTACCGAACAGCACAAGGAAGAATGGTTGTCACGATTGCTGGAGGGAGAGATCCGCTCTGCCTATCTGATGACCGAGCCGGATGTAGCGTCATCGGATGCAACCAATATTTCGATGGCCTGTGTACGAGATGGGGACGCCTATGTTCTAAACGGCGAAAAATGGTGGTCGTCGGGCGCCGGCGATCCCCGATGTGCCGTCTATATCGTGATGGTTCACACCCCGGATGACAGCCGCTCCAAACACCAGCAACACAGTCAGATTATTGTCGACGCAAAGACCCCAGGGATTGAGATACTGCGGCCGATGCAGGTTTACGGTGAGGATGACGCGCCCCACGGGCACATGCACATCAAGTTCAAGGATGTACGGGTGCCTGCGGAGAACCTGCTGCTGGGAGAGGGCCGGGGCTTTGAAATTTCGCAGGGACGTCTTGGACCGGGACGGATTCACCACTGCATGCGGGCTATCGGTCAGGCGGAACGGGCTCTCGAACTGATGTGCCAGAGATCAGTCCGGCGGGAAGCATTCGGAAAACCGCTTGCGATGCTCGGTGCCAATTTCGATATTATTGCCAATTGCCGCATGGAAATAGAGCAGGCCCGATTATTGTGCCTTAAAGCTGCGTGGATGATGGATCAGGGTGATCCAAGAGCTGCTGCACCCTGGATTTCCCAGATCAAGGTTGTAGCGCCATTGATGGCTCTGAAGGTCATTGACGAAGCGGTGCAAATGCACGGCGCACAGGGCATATCCCAGGACACTTCATTGGCTCGCGCATGGACGCATGTTCGCACACTGCGGCTTGCTGATGGTCCAGATGCGGTTCATCGCCGCCAGGTGGCGCGTGCGGAACTGCGCCAATACACCCAGGAGAAAGTGTAATGCGGGCAGTCGTTTGTGAAGAATATGGCCCAATAGAAAACCTCTCTGTTCAGGAACTCCCGGATCCGGAACCCGGACCGAAACAGATTGTAGTCGAGGCCGAAGCGATAGGCGTAAATTTTCCCGAGGGACTGCTGGTTCAGGGGCTCTATCAGGTCAAACCGCCCACGCCGTTTGTTCCGGGCATGGAGGTTGTGGGAAAGGTTTCCGCTGCCGGCGCGGAATCCGGCTTAAAAGTTGGTGACCGGGTGGCGGCTTTGCCTTCAGTCGGTGCTTATGCGGAACAGGTGCTGGTTCACAAGAATGCGGTGATGGCGGTTCCTGAACAGGCCGATGCTGCGGAACTGACAGCACTTATTTGCGGTTATGGCACTGCTCATCATGCGCTCAAACAGCGCGGACGGTTGTGCCCGGGTGAAACGCTTGCGGTGACAGGAGCATCGGGTTTGACCGGTTTGGCAGCGGTTCAGATCGGCAAGGCGATGGGAGCCAGAGTAATCGCTATCGCTTCCACCGATGAGAAACGGAAAATATGTTCTGACAACGGTGCCGACATCACGCTGGGATATGACAATCTCAAGGATGATCTCAAGTCCGCAACCGATGGCAAAGGTGCCGATGTTATTTTTGAAGTGGTTGGTGGGGATGTGTTTCATGCCTGTTCCAGGGCAATCAACTGGAACGGGCGGCTCTTGGTGGTTGGATTTGCGGATGGGGATATCCCTAAATTTCCAATCAATCTGGCTCTGGTGAAAGGATCAAGCCTTGTTGGGGTGTTCTGGGGAACCTTCACCCAGCGGGAACCGGAAGTCTATGCTGAAAATATGAGGGAATTGTTCGCCTGGTATCAGTCGGGAAACATCAAGCCTCTGGTGGAAAAGTCGTTCCCCCTCGAAAATGCGGTGGATGCGCTGAAACACATTCATGATCGCAAAGCAAAAGGGAAGGTGGTGCTGGTTCCATGACCACAGATAAAATGAACGGACTGGTTTGTTTGGAAGACGGGTTTTCAGGAACATCCGAAGGGCCGGCGATCAAAAGCCTGGATCCTTATGTCGCGTATCGTGAGTTGGATGTTCCGGAACCCGGTGACGGTGAGGTGCTGGTCAGGATCACTATGGCCAGCGTAAATCCTTCCGATCTGCACTTCATGAAGGGTGAATATGGTGTGCCGCGCCGCCCCGGAATACCTGCAGGTTTTGAAGCGGTAGGACAAGTGGTGAAAGCCGGGGCAGGTGGTGAGGGCCTCGTGGGAAAGCGGGTGTCCTGCTTCGGTTCAGCGTCCGGCGTCTGGGCAGATTATGCGGTTGCGGCTGCGGTTACTTGTGTGCCATTGCGTGATGATGTGCGGGATGAGGATGCAGCGGCCCTGTTGGTTAACCCTTTGACTGCCATCGGCATGTACGAGGAGGCGACAGCAAATGGAAATGACGCCTTCATCATGACCGCCGCTGCCAGTCAGCTTTGTAAATTGATTGCAGGCCTGGCAGAAGCTGATGGAAAGCAAGCCATATCGATTGTCCGCCGGGACGAGCAGATTGAGCCGATCAGGTCCTACGGTTCTGCTCATATTCTGAACTGCCGGGCAGAAGGCTTTGCGGGTGAGTTAGGAAAGCTGATGAAAGAGCTAAAGCCCCGGGTTTTGCTCGATGCGGTTGCAGATCAGATTTCTTCTTCTATTTTTACGGCAATGCCCAATCGCGGTCGCTGGATCATTTACGGCAAGCTTGCAACAGAGCTGCCGAAACTTGAGCAACCCGGCCAGATGATATTCATGAACAAACGTATCGAGGGCTTCTGGCTTACCCAATGGATGAAAGATAAACCGCAGCAGGATCAGATCTCGGCGGTGATGAGGGTGCAGGAATTATTTGCAAGCGGAAAATGGAAGACCGATGTGGCTGCAACAATTTCTCTGGCAGATGCACATGCTAAATTACCAGAGGCATTGTCCGGAATGAACACAGGCAAAATCATGCTGGTGCCCTGACGGCAGAAGTTCGGTTGTTGGTGACAACCAAAAAAGACTGGCGCGGGACGGATCCCGCACCTTTTGTTTTCAAAGGGAACCAAAACTTAGTCTGTGGCACAGCTGCCTGTGTCAGTTGGCGAGCCAGGCGTTGAAACGCTCAGTCAACTGATCCGAATTGTCAGCCCAGAACTCAAAATTGTTCTGTACTGAATTTGCCAGATTGGCCGCTGCTGTCGGCATTTGCGGACCCATGTCGATGTCCTTGTTGTGGAATTTGCCGACAAGAGGCGCAGAAGATTTGCGTGCAGGGCCGTAGGAAATGTAGGAGGCCTGCGCCGCCAGCTGTTCTGTGGCGGTGGAGAAATTTAGGAACTCAAATGCGGTTTCCTTGTTCTTTGAACCCTTGGGAATGACCCAGAGATCGAGATCCCAAACCTGCCCGTCCCAGACGATTTCAAACGGCTTGTCTTCGTTCGCGACCGCGTTGAAAATTCGACCGTTGTATGCGGTGGTCAAAGCGACTTCACCATCGGCGAGAAGCTGCGGGGGCTGGGCCCCGGCTTCCCACCACACAACCTGATCCTTAATCGTGTCCAGTTTGGCGAAGGCACGGTCAATACCTTCCGGCGTGTCAAGCACATCGTAGACATCTGCAGCGGGGATGCCGTCGGCAATCAGGGCAAACTCGAGATTGACCTTTGGTCCTTTTCGTAAGCCCCGCTTGCCGGGATACTTCTCCAGATCAAAGAAATCAGCCATCGTTTTCGGACCCTCGGAGATTCGGGTGGAATCGTATGCAAATATCGTTGACCAGACGATAGTCGAGACCGCGCAGTCATGAAGTGTACCTTCTATAAAGTCTTCGGTTGCCGGCGTGCCATCCGAACCGGGTGGCAATGTGGCGGGATCAATAGTCTCGAGCAAACCCTCGTCACAGGCACGAACTGCATCCGACAATTCCACATCCACAACATCCCAGCTGACGTTGCCGGCCTCTACCTGCGCCTTAATTTCTGCAATGCCGCCGTTGTAGTCTTCAGAGTGGATTTTGTGTCCGGTCATCTCCATGAACGGCTTGTGATACGCCTCCAACTGGGACTTTGTATATGCGCCGCCAAACGATACAACAGTTATTTCGGCGGCAAGTGCCTTCATTCCAAAACCTGTCATTGCCAGGCATGCAACTGTGCCTGACAGAAAATTTCTTATGTTCATAATTTTCTCCCAAAATGTTTGCGCCAGCGCCAAATCCGTGCCTGTTCACAGGAAGATTAGGGAGTGCATTTATGCATGTCTAGCTGTATATTTCTGCCATATAGATGCGTTTACGCAGTCTATACTTAACCGTTTGAAAGTCCGAATCTTGTTGGGGAATTTCAGAAAGCACTGTTCCAATGATTGAATGGCACCATTGGCAAACCCTCCTGTTCGTTGCCAGGTATGGCACGCTTGCAGGTGCGGCCAAGGCACTGTCTGTCGACGCAACCACCATCGGCAGACGGATCAAGTGGCTAGAAGCCGAACTGGGGATAGAACTTTTTCTGCGGGAGGGCACAAAACTTGTACCGTCGAGCCAGTGTCACAATTTGCTCAATCACATAGAAACCGCCGATGACGCTTTAAAACTTGTTCAGTATTCGGCTGCGGGCGGAAAGGGTAATATCTGGCGCGAGGTGAGGATCACGGCACCGCCCTTTGTCATGAACAATTCTCTGGTGCCGAATGTAGGGGAACTGGCCGAACAACACCGGATCAAAATAAGTCTGCTCGGCGTCAACAGCAAAGCGCTTTTGTCGCGGCGCGAGGCGGATATTGCAATCAGGATTGAAGACAGACCAGGGGAAATCAATTCCCGTTCGCCGCGGGTCAAATCGGTTCGAATAGGGACGCTAAGATATGCCATCTACGCGCCTGACGGTATCAAGCCGGAAGATGCGGCCTGGGCAGGGCTGCTGGAACCGGCGGTCATGACTTCGGGCTCCAGGAAAATGATTGAACTTTTGGCAGGAGAAGAGTTTCAATTCCGCGCAAACCAGTTCGACAGCCTGAGAGAAATGATCATCTCCGGTCAGGCGAAGGCCATGATTCCACGCCCGATTGGTGATCGGGACGAACGGTTGCGCTGTGTTTCAGAAACGGTGCTGGAGCAACCGCTTTGGATGGTATTCCACCGACAGGATTTGGATATCCGTCATTTTCGTACAGCCCGCGAATGGATAAGCCAAAGCATCCGCAACTGCGGCATGGAAATATAAGATTTCGCTGTCTGGATTATCCGGACGGAGCTGTTTTCCAGGGTGTCTTTTTGAGCCACGCAACGAGATAGGCTACGCCAACCATGGCCGCCATTCCGGCAAGGTTTACCAGAATCATCTTCGGCCATGATTTGCCGAAGATATCTAGCAGGAATCCGCAAAAACGGGAAAACACAATTCCTGCCATAAAGGTTGCCAGGGACTGCTGTCCGACTTTGTGAACAACCTTGACAAACGTCCTGCCGACATAGCCCTTGAAATCCAGATTTCTGCCGCCCTCACCGGCAAGTACCCAGAACACATAGGCAAGAGCCAGGAAGTGTACGTATCGCAGAATGCCGAAGTCGGTTTTGGCCATGAAAATCCAGTAGTTTTCCCGAACAAGCTGGAAAAGGGTGAAGGGTTCGAGACCCCGTTGCTGAAGCCTGGAGCCTTCTTTCAGCAAGCCGCTCATATCCTCAACACCCAGAAGCCAGCGGCTGGCCTCCTGTGACAGGATGAAGTTGTCCGCATTGCGATAAATGCCCCAAAACGCAAACGGGATGATAACCAGAACGATGGCCACGCAGGCAGCGATCAGCAAGGCTTTTACAGGTGGTTTTGGAAGCCATCCCATCATGAAGGCAAACCCGGTGAAAAACACCAATTGCCAGCCGAACGGATTGAAGAACCACTCCCGGTCCGACCAGGGTTCTGCCGGTAACCAGAGGATATTGAACTGGGCCGCCAGCCAAACAACTCCGACAAACGCAAAAACAGCATATTTGTGGATCCGGGCCAGTGCCATGACAATCGGGATCATGCCCAGAATGACAATGTACATAGGCAGGATGTCAAACAGGTTCGGCACCCAGGTTAGCGTCATCAATCCAAGAAAATTGTCTCGGGCCGGACTGCCGGTAACTTCAGAAAAAATATGGACGATGTTCAGACGTCCAACATAATCCCAGCCGGGGTTTCCATTGGCGTCTACACACAGCCTGCTTTTTTCAAAAAAGCACAATGCATCTGTTCCGGCCAGCTTTGTCTGAATGATCATCAGAATAAGAGTAGTAAAGAACAAGCCGATATGTGCCCAATAGACCTGCCACATACGATGGACAATCCTGACTGCACCCATGAGCCAACCTATATCGGAGAAAATCTTGCCAAATGCGATGGCTGAGGCCATTCCGGAACAGAACACAAAAATTTCTGTGGCATCGGAAAAGCCGAAACGCGCAGGGATATACAGCGTGAACCAGTTTCCCGGCAGGTGAGCCATGAAAATAATAAACATGCCGATACCGCGGAAAAAATCCAGTCTCGGGTCCCGTTTTCGCGTTGCCGCTTTGGTAGGCAAATTGTTCGGTTGCTGGTTCATATTGTTGGCGAAATAAAAATGAATGTTTTCAAATCAACCAGGACCTCCCTGGCCCTGCTTCGTGCTTGCTATCAGGCGACCCCCGGCAGTGCAATAAGATTAAACTTGTCGTTGAGCATGGTTTCTACAATTGACCAGCGTGCATGGGCATATCCATCCCGGCCACCACGATAGCTGTCTCTTTCCTGCAGGAGAAATTTAGCCTGCTTGGCCAGGCCTGCCCGCAAAGCTGATTCAATTCCCAACCGTTCGAAAATGTCTCGTTGGGCATGGCTGCCGCCAATGGCCTGCAAGTTCGGTCGTGCACTTGCGAAACATTCGTAGGCCAGGGCAAAATTCTGATCCCGAAACGCTTCAAGTCCTTGTGCCGCAGTTAATCCCGGATGGCTGATTGCAGCGGAGAACTCACAAGACTGGCTTCTATCAGAACTGGCTCCCATATTCATCAGCAAGTGGCAGGCGGGCTGGTCGCTGGACGCATTGCACAGTGCCATCATGTAATGAAGATCTGCGAAAGCTACGCAGTTGTCCGATGTCCGGTTGCCGGAGAGTTCCGCAAGCTCCTGCCATCGATTGCCAACTTCAATTCCTTCGAGTTCGAGCCGTAGCAGAACAGAAGTCGCATTCGATATGTCACGGTAGTCGTCAGTTTTGTCTTTTCGGATGTTCTCATCATAAAGCTCCAGAACCTTATCGTAATTTCCAAGATCAAGATGCATCAGTGCAACATGCCACCAGACGTGGTAGCGAAAATTGTTGCAATGCTCCCATGCTTTGTCTTTGCCTTCTATCCACGCCAGGCCCTCTTTTGCCCTGCCGGTCATTTCGAAGACATGGGTGACAGCATGAAGGCCCCAGGCATCGTCAGGTGCGAGTTCCAATGCCGCGCGCCCGCGTTTTTCAGCCCAGGCATATTCGCCGGTTTCCTCCAGCGCAAAAGCGTGGCACCCGTGGAAGTATCCTTCTGCCTTGTGCCCCTTGTACACATGAACAAGGTTTTCAAGCGATTGTCTCATGCCGTGAAGATCACCGAGCATGAAGCGGATTGCATGGCTCATTTTCATCGCCAGCGGATCGTGGGGATAACGTGTCAGCAGCGCTTCCATTTCGTGTACCGCCCGGCTGGGACTTCCTTCAAGCCATGCGTTCAAGGCTAGTATGTAATGGCGTTCGCGATCGGTTACCGGATTTTCGGAGTCAATTTGTGTTGCCGCGTTCAAGGCGGATTGAGCTACTGCGTGGAGTTCCCTGCGACCGAGCAACAGACTGAACAAACCCTTGGCAGCTTGTGCAAGGGCAAAGTCTGGGTCTGATTGAATGGTTTTTGTCAGATCAGAACCTGTACTGCCCGCATGGGACAAGAAACCCCACAGGGTCATGTTCCAGGATTGCAATGCATGGTGGCTGGATGTCGTCACATCACAACCAAAATAGTCTTGCATGCGCATACTTTGGAATCTCCAATCTGTACTTCGTCTGTCTGCCGAAATCCCGTCCCGAATATGCCTACAATAAGCCGACATTAAAAATCACAGCCTTTCGGCTTTGTTCAAACAATAGTGAACAAGACTTATGAAGCGCTCACACGGAGTTGATGGTTGATTTGCAGATGATGACCGGCCGTTCCTTGCAGTTTAAAGGAAACTAGTGGAACGTTGCTGAACCCATGGTGAACGAAGCCGGCTGATCTTTACTCTGAATGCCGCAAACAAAAGTCAAAGTGCCTTGGGATACGGAACGAAAGGACGTCCCGAATGATGACAGTGGCAGCAGCTGTGCCTCCCAATGAGTTCCAGAACAAGCCCGTTGTTTTTGCAATGGTCCTGCTGGCAGGGCTCGTAACGGCTGCCGGTTTCATTTCCGGTCAAACACAGGCGCTGGCGGTACTCATCGGTGGCCTTGCAGGTTTTGCCCTATATCATGCATCCTTCGGATTCACAGCAGCCTGGCGGCGCATATTCGCCGAAGGCAGGGGTATCGGGCTGCGCTATCAATTGCTGCTGATAATCCTTACCTGTGCGGTTTCCTTTCCGTTGATTGCATTTACCGATGCCCGTGGCTTTGTTCTTCCGGTCAGCATGGGCATGTTGTTCGGCTCATTCATCTTTGGGTTTGGCATGCAGTTTGGCGGCGGTTGTGGTTCGGGCACCCTGTTTGTTGCCGGTGGCGGATCGACGAGAATGTGTATCACGCTTTTGTTTTTTGTAATCGGCTCTGTAATTGGAACAGCCCATCTGTATTGGTGGAATGCTATTGCTTTTCCGGACGTCGTCCAATCAACCCTCGGAATCGGAGACAAGTTCAGCTACGGGATGATCAGCCGCCTTGGCCCGCTGACGGCATTTATAGTCCTGGCAGCGTTGCTGTTAATCGTTGCAATGTGGAGTGTCTGGCATGAAAAGCGGACACATGGAGCTCTGGAAGCTCCGCGCAAGACACTCTCCTTTATCAAAGGGCCCTGGTCTCCGCTTGCGGGTGCGATTGCCCTTGCTGCGGTTGGCATCCTCACATTACTGGTTGTCGGCCGTCCGTGGGGGGTCACCTGGGCATTTGCGTTATGGGGGGCAAAGGGTGCCAATCTGGTAGGTATCGACGTCTATAGCTGGCCATTTTGGACCGGCTGGAAAGCCACTGCGGTCGAAAACAGCGTTTTCAAAGACACAACCTCGGTGATGAATTTTGGCATTATTGCCGGAGCCCTGGCTGCTGCCGGACTTGCGGCGAAATTCAAACCCATCTGGACATTGTCGCGTGTTGAAATTGCAACAGCAATCTTTGGTGGCCTGCTGATGGGGTATGGAGCGCGGCTTGCCTACGGGTGCAATATCGGTGCCTACCTGGGAGGCTTGGTTTCGGGAAGTGCCCATGGCTGGGCATGGGCGGTGATGGCCTTCATTGGCAGTTCGCTTGCAGTTACAGCGAAAAAACGTTTGGGAATATGATGTACAATTTGGAGAAGTGTTAATGAAACAGCTGATTGCAGGAACCGCCATTGTGGTAGGGCTATTGATGGCGTCCATGATTGGCGCTTTTGCGGGAACAGAAAAATCCCTTAAGCGCGACGGATGGATCACCTATGAAACAGATATTCCATACAAGGATCTCTATCCACGCCTGAAAGCGGCCATCAAGAAATCTGAGCTTCGTCACATCACTACAGCCAGTGCATCAGCCGGTGCGAAGGGGCGGGGACTGACCATACCCGGCAACCGGATTGTTGGTATCTATAATAACTTCTTTGCGGTTCGCATGCTGGAGGCAAGCGTGGCGGCAGGAATGGAAGCGCCGATCCGCATGTACCTGACGGAACGGCGGGATGGTGGCTCGAACCTCAGCTACAAAACGCCAACCTTTGCCTTCTCGCCTTATTTCGAGGAGGGCGGCAAGGCGCTGAAGGATATGGCAAAAGAGCTGGACGGGCTGTTTGATCAGATCGCCAAGGATACGATTTCAGGTGGGTGACCGAATTTTCTAGAAGCGACCATCATAGGACTTTCTGCCGATGCGGCAGGCCAGCAATGTAAAGCAATCTCTGTTCATTGCTTCTGTTGCCTCGCGTCTGAGACTTTCGGAATCATCGACCCAGACGCCGTAGCCGCCAAGTGCGTTGGCAACAGCGGGAAAATCCGAACCTGAAAAATCGACACCCAGATTCGGACGTTGTGATGCTCTCTGTTTCATCTCGATCAGGGTGAGACTTTCGTCCACCAGTACGCAAATGATGATTGGAATATTATGCTCGCGTAATGTCGCGAGCTCTCCCAGGCCCATTTCGAGGCCGGCATCGCCGACAAATGCTATGACGGGGGTGTCCGGTGAAGCCTGCTTGTATCCCGCAGCCAACGGCACGGCACAAGCCATGGTGCAAAGCGCGGTCGACTGCAGCATGCCCCTGGGGTGATGACACGGCCACATCTGACTGAGCAATATTCGGTGTGCACCACTGTCGACGGTGGTTACGGTGTTTTCCGGCAGGGTTTCCCGGAGTACCGCAAAAACCCGGTCCGGGCCAAATTCGGAATCGGCTGAAAACGTATCCCAGAATTCTTTGCGTGCTTTGGCCGCAACTGCCGGGATTTCACTTCGGGTTGTTTCCATCTTTTCTGTAATCGCAGCAAGTGCTGGTGCCAGTGATGCCCGAATGGTGTGGCTTACATGATGCATGCCGTGGGTTCGCAGAACCGGCGTAATTTCTATTACGGTCTTGTTGTTGTCCCATGGATTGCGCCAGCCGATCCGCATCTCGATTGGATCGTAGCCCAGCAGCAATATGACATCCGACTGCTCGATAAGCGGCATGAAGATTTTGTCCGCTCTCGGAGACAGCCCAGCACCACCAAGGCTAAGCGGGTCGTTTTCGTCAATCAGACCCTTGGCCTTGTAACTGGCAATCAGTGGAATGTTGTACTTCCGGCAAAAAGCCTCAATATCCGGTCCGGCCTCTTCATTCACCGCATCGACACCGGCAATGGCCAACGGGCTCTCTGCGTTTTGCAGCAGTTCGATTGCCTGCGCGAAAACATGGCTGTCATCGGGAACAAGGATTGGGGCAGGAACCGGGCTGACAGTCAAGGTTTCCGTTGAGGGTGCTTCAGCAACGACAACCGGGATATCAAGATGAACAGGCCCGGCCTGTGCTTCCAGGGCGATAGAGACCGCTTTCTGCGCGATCAGTCCGCAGGTGGATGTCGTTCCGGTGAAGGTTTTTTTAGTAATCTCATCCAGCAACTTGCGATGATCAAACACCTGATGCGTGTAGCTCTCTCCCTCCGCTGTATCGACACAACCGGTCACAAATATCAATGGAACCCTGTCCTGCATTGCATTGGCGACGACGTTGACTGCATTTGCCACACCGGGTCCAATGGTTGCCACCAGGACCGGAGGGAAGCCATCTGCATGCCATGCACCCTCTGCCATGAACCCGCCGGAGTTTTCATGTTTTATTAGGATGAATTCAATTCCGGCCCTGTCAAAGGCATCAATAATGGCAAGCACCTCACCACCCGGTATCCCGTAGGCGCGTTTGCATCCGTTGGCCGCAAGGGTTCTGGCCAGCATGTCAGCGGAGGTCAGGGTTTCAGACATTCAATTATTCCACTAGCTTCAAGTTCATCGAGTTTTTGGTCATCAAGGCCCAGATGCTTTGATAAAATGGCTCTTGTATCTTCTGCCCGTACAGGCGGAGCCTTGGCGTAGGTTACCGGCGTTTCGCTGAAATTCAGAGGATTGCCGATCAGGTTCACACCGGTTTCTTTTGCCAGACGATGTGGCAGGTTTACGGCCATCTCCCGGTGTTTTATCTGCGGATCGGAAAAGGTCTGTGCGAGGTCATTGACCGGACCGCACGGGACGCCAGCTGCTTCAAGACATTCCAGCCAATGGGCGGATGGTTTTTTTGATGTGTATTCATCGATCATTGGTATCAGGTCACGCCGGTTTCGAACCCGGTTCGAATTGGATTCAAAGCGTTCGTCGCGAGCAAGGTGTGACGCTCCGATCGTCTCGCACATGCGCTGGAACTGGCTGTCATTACCCGCAGCGATGATAAATGCCTGATCCGATGCCTTAAACGTGCCGTAGGGCACAATTGTCGGATGTTCGTTTCCGCGACGGGGCGGAACTTCACCGGAGACCAGATACCCTGCACCCTGATTGATCAGCCAGGCTACCTGACAATCCAACAAGGAAATATCGACATGCTGTCCGCGACCGGTTGCGTGTCTCGCGTGAATGGCAGAGAGAATGGCGGTGGAGGCGTACATGCCACACATGACATCCGCGATACCAACGCCGCATTTGGTTGGCTCGCCGCCTTCCTCATCGGGTTTTCCGGTGAGGCTCATGATGCCGCCCATGCCCTGAATCAGAAAATCGTAACCGGGGCGTTTGGCATAGGGACCGGTCATGCCGAAACCGGTAATGGAACAATAAACCAATGCCGGATTGACGGCGGAAACAGTCTCGTAATCCAGACCGTAACGCGCAAGATCTCCAGCCTTGAAATTTTCAATCAGGACATCGCAGTTCCTGGCAAGATCCAGGATGATCGCCTGACCCTCCGGTTTGGTCAAATCAACTGCGACAGAGTTCTTGTTGCGATTCGTACTCAGATAGTAAGCACTCTCCGTTGTTTCATTACCCGCTTCATCCTTGAGAAAAGGTGGCCCCCAGAATCTCGTATCGTCACCTTTTTCGGGACGTTCGATCTTGATGATCTCCGCACCCAGATCGCCAAAGAGCTGTGTGCAGGTGGGGCCGGCCAGAATGCGCGAAAGGTCGAGGACTTTCAGCCCGTTGAGCGGACCGGTCTTATGGTCAGAAATTTCGGTCATAGGAAAGGCATAAATGAAATTTCCCGTTACACAAGGCAAATATTGTTGTGATTGCAACACCTGTCCTGTCGCACCACCCATCACGTTGCTGTGAAGCAATTGTTGGTACACTTGCGGCAAATACCTTGCTAAAGGTTTGGCTTGTCCGTAAGGATTAGTGGTCTACCTTTAAAGTGGTAACAGATGTGGGGTTCATGAATTTTCTTGTCGACAGTAAAACGCTTGAAATCGAAGGTAAATTTTCCCATCCAGAAATAACAGCCAAGGGCGAGAAACGGGCAAAAGTCGGTTTGACCAGCCTGTCAACGCTTTGGTTCAATACCGGTACTCTGTGTAACCTCGCGTGCAAAAACTGTTACATCGAATCGACTCCGAGAAATGACAGACTGGTTTACATCACCCATGCGGAGGTGCTGACATACCTTGATGAACTGGAAACCGGCGGGTTCAATACCACGGAAATCGGATTAACCGGTGGTGAACCGTTTATGAACCGTGACATTATTCCAATCATGGAGAGTTGCCTCGAAAGAGGTTTCAAACTGCTTGTTCTGACAAATGCTATGCGTCCGATGATGCGGTGGTCTGATGTGTTGCTGCAATTGAACGAAAAATACGGTAGCCAGATGACTCTGCGTGTATCTGTCGATCATTTCAAAAGAGCCTTACACGAAGAGGAGCGCGGACCCAAAAGCTGGGAACCGATGATGCTGGGCCTGCGATGGCTCTCTGAAAACCAGTTTAACATTGATGTTGCCGGCAGGACCCGATGGGGTGAACAGGAGGAGGAGTTGCGGGAAGGATTTGCCCGTTTCTTCGAGACAAACAATATTATACTGTATGCTTATGACAGAAAAAAGCTTGTGCTTTTTCCGGAAATGGAACCCGCTGAAGATGTGCCGGAAATAACCACCGATTGTTGGCGCATACTAAGTGTCAGTCCAGCCGACATGATGTGTGCGTCTTCCCGAATGGTTGTCAAACACAAGGGTGATGCCAAGCCATCGGTTCAGGCCTGTACGCTGCTGGCTTACGATCAACAATTTAATCTTGGAACGACTTTAACCGAAGCAAAAAAACCTGTACCGCTGAACCATGTATTTTGTGCGAAATTTTGTGTCCTGGGTGGCGGGGCCTGCAGCGTGAAGGATTAGTTGTAAGATGTTGGCATTGATAGGTGGGACGGGCCTTTATGATATCGAGGGCCTTGAAACCGTTTCCGAATCTGAAATTGAAACACCCTTTGGCATGCCGTCTGCCCCGGTAAAGACGCTGAAACTTGGCGATCGCGAAATACTGTTTCTGCCAAGGCATGGAGCAGGGCACTCGTTTTTACCGCATGAAATCAACTACCGCGCAAATATCTTTGCGCTAAAAAAAGCGGGCGCGCGAATGGTGGTTGGTTTCTCCGCAGTTGGCAGCCTGCAGGAAGAAATAGCACCCGGGGAATTCTCTATTCCTTCCCAGTATCTGGATCTTACAAAGGGCAAACGCGATTATACGTTTTTTGGAAATGGCATCGCAGCCCACGTTTCCACTGCGGTTCCAACCTGTCCTGACCTTGCTGGCTGGATAAAGCAGGTTGCCCAGGAAAACGCCATCAAGCTTCATATGGAAAAAACCTATGCCTGTGTTGAGGGGCCGCGTCTGGGTACAAAGGCAGAGAGCTTTTTTATGCGGGGTGCTGGCTGTGATCTCGTCGGCATGACCAATGTGCCGGAAGTATTTCTGGCACGCGAAGCGCAGCTTTCCTATGCGACTGTCTGTATTGCCACAGACTACGATTGCTGGCTCGATGATCCCGAGCAGCATGTCACTGTCCAGGCAGTCATAGAGCGGTTTGGAGCCAGTCTTGAACGGGCCAAGAAATTGGTGATGGCAATGCTTCGTTCGCCTTTGCCAAAGGTTGATGAAGAATACCGAAAAGCGCTTTCCATGGCGGTGCTGACACCGGATCAGGCACTCAGTGCCGAGCAGTTGGCTATGCTGGAAGTCCTGAGAGCCTGAATTGTCATGAGGCCAATTTCGGTGGTGATACCTTTGGCGCCGCGCGAAGAATCCTGGAAGGCCCTTGTGCCGCAACTGATACTACCGGAGGGGAGTGAAATATTGCTGGCAACAGGCCAGGAAACCCCTGAAATAGATGGTTTTCCGGTCAAGGTTGTACCCGGTGGTGCAGGCCGTGCTCAGCAGATGAATGCAGGCGCCAAGGCAGCCACATCAGAAATTCTCTGGTTTCTGCATGCTGACAGCATGCTGGGAGAAGATGCGTTGTCGAAACTGCAGGCCTGCCTTAAGCGCCAAGCGGATGCGCTGTATTTTTTTGATCTTAGATTTCTCAAAGACGGACCACCGTTTATGAAACTCAACGAATGGGCTGTATTGGTCAGAGCCGGCCTGTTCAAAGTGCCGTTCGGAGATCAGGGTTTTTGCATCTCGCGCGATATGTTCTTTGCTTTGGGTGGGTACAGAGAAGATGTTGCATATGGCGAAGATCATCTGCTTGTCTGGAAAGCACGGCAGATGGGATATCCGATAAGACGAACGGGCGCCGATCTGTTCACCTCCGCGCGAAAATACGGCAGGAATGGTTGGGCTACGACGACGGTTGTCCATTTTTGGCTCACGGTGAAACAGGCGGGGCCAGAACTTGGAAAACTGCTTTTGGCGAAATTCTTCGGGAGGACTGGATGAGGCTAGCGGTTGCTGTGTTTGCCAAAACAGTAGGCTTGTCGCCTTTGAAAACCCGTCTTGCGAAAGACATTGGAAAAGAAAAGGCGGAGGAATTCTACCGGCTTAGCGTGGCCGCAATAGAGCAGGTTCTGACGGAGGTAAACCGATCGTTTCCCGTTTTACTGCCAAATTGGGTCGTCGCTGAGGAAACAGCTTATTCTCTCCCTTGTTGGCAGAGTTTTCCTGCTATGTGGACCGGGGATGGAGTTCTTGGTACCAGGCTGGCCAATGTATCAGAGCGTCTGTTTGAAACACATGATGGTGTTGCATTTATTGGTACAGACAGTCCGCAACTGTCCTTGCGTACCTTTTCCGAGGTTTTGGACAAATTGTCAGAAGATCCCGACGTCTGCGTTGTTGGACCGGCAACTGACGGCGGGTTTTATCTGTTTGTGTCTTTAGAACCGGTGCCCCGTGAAATTTGGGAACAGGTGAGCTACTCCGAGAGTTCCACGCTCTCCGAATTGCTTGATCTGCTGCGGCTAAACGGACGAGAGGTGAAACTTTTGGCAGCCGAACAGGATGTCGATGTGTCCGAAGACTTGGATAGGTTGCAGAAACATCTGTCAGGACGATCTGATTTGCTGCCCGCTCAGCAGGAATTGTTGCGATGGCTCGATAATCGTTGAAGCGGTTGCGCCAATCAGATCAGCATCCAGTAAGCGGGTGTAGAGCAGGTAGCTCGATAAACCCATGACCAGAAGCACAGCAGCGATTACAGCTATCAAGCCCCAGGGTACTGAAAACTTCCGATCTGGTGCTATTGGTCCCATGGATTGCTTGTCGCAATTGCTTTCTGCAGCAACACCGGTATCGGGCTGTGAACCTTTCTGAACATAGTCGGCCTCTATTGATTTAACCGCATCAAACAACGTCTGCATTGCAGAATCCTGTTTGTCCGCCGGCAGTTTCTGGATGGTTTCCCTTGCTGCAAGATAGATCTTATTTCTGGCCTCAACGCTATCTGAAGCCAGCTTTTCTATTGCGTTACGCAGGTGTCGTTCAATCGAGTGCATCAGGTTTCCAACCGCTTTGGTTTATTTGTCTTCCTGTTGTCCATTGAACTTATATTCCTCGACGAGCTCCGACAGAAGCATCAGAGCTTTGTTTGCATCACCAGAATCGACTGCTTTGGTGAAGGTTTTGAGATGCTTCGCCATTTTCTTGTAAGATATAGAGCTATCATTCGCCGCCATGATCTTTGGATGTGCAGTTTTTGTTACATCATCGGTCAGATGCAATTCTTCATACAGTTTTTCTCCATGCCGCAGACCGGTAAACTCTATCGAAATCTCACCGTCCGGATTATCGGCATCCTTGGTAGTTTTGCCGCTTACAGGTTCATGAAACAGCTCATCAATTGGTGGTACCTGCTCTCTGCCCAGCAAATCCTGCAGCTTGACTTGTTGCAGTGAATCTTCGTTTGGTCTTCCCGCTATAACATCCGAAAGAGTTGGAATTTTAAGGACCTGCACCGGATAGGCCTGTAGCCGCTCGATGATTTTTCTGCGCTGGAGCGATGAAAGATTCCCAATACAAATCAGAACCCGGAGATTTTTGTGATGTTCAACCAGGCGCTGCAATCGCTCAATTCCCGATATGCGGCGTCCCTTGATTCGACTGCCGTGCAGTGAAGTATCATCGTCAATAAATCCGACCAGGCTGAATTCGCGTGAATTGTCCAGAATTGTCGCAGCATTTGTTCCTGTGGTTCCGGCACCATAAACGACAATCGGCTGATAAAAGTTCCGTAAACCGACAGCCCATTGATAACACCACCGGCCAAACGCCCGACTGCTTGCAATCGCGAGCAACATCAGCAGCCCAAATATACCGGGAATGGAACGTGGTATCAAAACATCGGTGCTAAAGTACGCGTATGCTGCAATCAGGATAGACGTAAAAATGGAGGCAAAAATCAGATTTTTGAAATCCCGGATTTCCATTTCACGCAGCATGTTTCTGTAAAACTGCAAAACCCACAGGAAGAAAACTCCGCTGACTGTGATGAGGATGAACAGCGGAACAAGCTGCGAGAGGTGTTGGAAAGTCGGTATGCCGATGCGCAGAAAGAAAGCAATCCACAAACACATGGCGACCAGCAAAGCGTCATTAACCACCAAAATCATTCTTTTCTGGAATCTGCTGAGTCCAAGCAAATTTTGTTTGATTAATGGAAGAATCTTCATCAATTGAATTTTTTTCTGTCTAACTCTTACTTAACGAAACGTATATTATTCACGACCCTTTTTAGCAATTCCCGGTCAACGCTAAATGCAAATACCCTTAACGCTGCCAAGTGTTATTTGTAGCCGCCCCGCCCAAGAAATTGCAGAATGTCTCTGGATCTGGAATTATGAAATTTATGGTCTCCGTGAACGTATTATTGCGAACCGGAGACGTGGGTTGTTTATGAACAGCCATCCTGTCGCGTTTGGGCGCGGTTGAGGGCATCGGTGATCCTGCTGCACAGTTCATTATGGAAATTTTGTCGGTTAATGGATTGAACATCTGCGGCCGACCACGGAAAATGACGGGTTCCAACCGATTGCTGCAAAACCGTTTCAGCAGGAATCCGTTTGAGTTTTGGCGTTAACGACAATCAAGAATTGTCCATGCAAATCAAAATAGCTCTGGAACTTACCATCTGCTTGCTTTAGAAAAGAAGCCAACTTCGGTTGGGTGCCGGGGTAATGACAAAATAAATATCAAAATTTCATTGGGAGGAAATTTAACAATGAAAAAACTTGTGTTGGCACTCGCAGCTTCAACAATGCTGTCTACTGCTGCATATGCAGAAGACATCAAGATTGGTACTATTCTGGGTTATACTGGTCCGATTGAATCCTTGACCGGTCCAATGGCCGAAAGCGCTGAATTGGCGATGAAAGAAGTCAGCGACTCTGGAAAGCTTCTCGGTGGTTCAACGGTTACTTCTGTTCGTGGTGACTCTACGTGCGTTGATTCCGCCGCTGCAACTGCTGCCGCTGAACGTCTGGTCACATCTGACAAGGTGAACGCAATCATGGGCGCAGACTGCTCTGGTGTAACCGGTGCAATTCTGCAAAACGTTGCCCGGGCAAACGGAGTCGTGATGATTTCACCATCTGCAACATCTCCGGGTCTTTCCACTGCTGAAGACGATGGTCTGTTCTTCCGTACAGCTCCATCCGATGCGCGTCAGGGCCAGGTGATCTCCGACATCCTGAATGACAAGGGCATCAAGTCCGTCGCGATCACTTACACCAACAACGACTACGGCAAAGGTCTGGCTGAATCCATCCAGGCTAACTATGAAGCATCAGGCGGAAAGGTTACAATTTCCGCAGCTCACGAAGATGGCAAGGGTGACTACTCCGCTGAAGTCGGTGCGCTGGCTCAGGCTGGCGGTGAAGTGCTGATCGTTGCCGGTTACCTCGATCAGGGTGGTAAAGGCGTAATTCAGGCTTCTCTGGACACAGGCGCTTTCGACACATTTGTTCTGCCTGACGGTATGATTGGTGACTCACTTCCACAGGCAATCGGTGATGCGTTGAACGGTTCCTTCGGTACGGTTCCAGGGACTGACAGCAAAGGCGCAGAAATCTTTGATAAAATGGCCAAAGATGCTGGCATCAAGGCTGACGCGTTTTCTGCTGAATCCTATGATGCAGCCGCACTTATCATGCTTGCCATGCAGGCTGCCGGTTCATCCAGTTCCGCAGATCTCAAGAACAAGGTCATGGATGTTGCGAACGCTCCAGGTGAGCAAATCCTTCCTGGCGAGCTCGGTAAAGCGCTTGAGATCCTGGCCGGCGGCGGTGAAATCGACTATGTCGGCGCGACTGCTGTTGAGCTGATTGGTCCAGGCGAAAGTGCCGGTAACTATCGCGAGATCCTCGTGAAGGACGGCCAGAACACAACCGCAAAATTCCGCTAAGGAATTGTCAGAGAACTCTGAAGCGGCCCGGAACCTATCCGGGCCGTTTTGGTATATATGGTATTGGGGTAATTCTAAATGATCGTCGTTGAGGACGTGCACAAGCATTTCGGGGGCTTGCGCGCTGTTGATGGTGCATCACTGACCATCGAAACCGGGTCGATTACCGGGTTGATCGGACCTAACGGGGCAGGCAAGACCACGTTGTTCAATGTAATTGCCGGACATTACAAACCGACTTCCGGACGCGTGCTGCTGGATGGCAAGGACATCACAGGCCTTGCACCGCATGAACTGTTTGATCAGGGCTTGTTGAGAACTTTTCAGATTGCTCATGAATTTTCGACGCTTACCGTGCGCGAAAATCTGATGATGGTACCGGGTAGCCAATCCGGCGAGAGCCTCATTCACACCTGGATAAATCCCGGAAAAGTGAAACAGCAGGAAGAGGAAATTCGTGCAAAAGCGGATGAAGTCATTGAGTTTCTGCAAATCCCCCAGGTTGCCGATGAACTGGCCGGTAACCTCTCAGGCGGTCAGAAGAAACTGCTGGAGCTGGGCCGTACCATGATGGTGGATGCGAAAGTTGTTTTCCTTGATGAGGTCGGTGCCGGTGTAAACCGCACACTTCTTAACACCGTAGGTGATGCGACCATCCGGCTGAACAAAGAACGCGGATACACATTTTGCATGATTGAGCATGATATGGAGTTCATCTCGCGACTGTGCGATCCGGTAATTTGTATGGCCGAGGGAAAAGTACTTGCACAGGGCACTGCTGACGAAGTCAAAAATAATGAAGAGGTCATTGAAGCCTATCTTGGTACCGGCCTTAAGAACAAACCGAAGGAGACGGTTTGATGGCTTTTCTGATCGGTGAAAACATGACCGGTGGTTATGGAGGGGCTGACATTCTTCATGATTGCACCGTAGGTGTCGAAAAGGGTGAAATTGCTGTTGTAGTCGGCCCGAACGGGGCGGGAAAATCGACTGCTATGAAAGCGGTTTTCGGCATGCTCAACCTTCGGGAGGGCAAAGTGGTTATGGACGGTGACGATATCACCGGCCTCACTCCTCAGGCCCGGGTCCAGCGCGGTATGGGGTTTGTCCCGCAGAACAACAATGTCTTTACGACAATGACAGTTGAAGAAAATCTGGAGATGGGCGCATTTATCCGCGAAGATGATATCGCCGAAACCATGGAGCAGGTATTTGAACTGTTTCCGATCCTGAAAGAAAAACGCAGACAGGCTGCGGGCGAACTTTCGGGCGGGCAACGTCAGCAAGTTGCTGTGGGACGTGCTCTGATGACCAAGCCTCAGGTTCTGATGCTGGATGAGCCAACCGCAGGTGTTTCGCCTATTGTTATGGACGAATTGTTTGACCGGATTATTGAAATCGCCAAAACGGGGATTGCAATATTGATGGTGGAACAAAACGCCAAACAGGCGTTGAACATCGCTGATAAAGGCTACGTTCTGGTTCAGGGGCGCAACCGATACACGGATACGGGAGCCGCTTTAATGGCGGACCCGGAAGTCCGCAAAGCGTTTTTGGGAGGTTAAGGATATGGATTTTCTCAATGCGCTGGTGTTGCTGGCAAATTTCCTGATCATACCCGGTCTTGCCTATGGCAGCCAACTTGCGCTTGGCGCACTGGGCGTTACACTTATTTACGGCATTTTGCGGTTTTCCAATTTCGGGCATGGCGAGACCATGGCGTTCGGTACCATGGTGACCATATTGGTCACCTGGATGTTGAAGGCTTCGGGCATTTCCTTCGGCATTTTCCCGACTGCATTGCTTGCCATGCCCGTCGGTATCGCGGCAGCTATCCTTTTGCTCCTCGGCACGGACCGGGTTGTTTATCAATATCACCGAAAGCAGAAATCCACCCCGGTGATATTTCTGATCGCATCCTTGGGGGTGATGTTCTTCTACAACGGACTGATCCGTTTCGTGATCGGGCCTGACGATCAGGTTTTCACCGATGGTTCACGCTTCATCATTACGGCCCGGGAGTTTAAGCAAATGACCGGTCTGGAGCAGGGCATGGCATTCAAGATGACGCAAGGGATTACCATCGTGATTACGGTGATTTGTGTCGCTGCACTCTTCTGGTTCCTGACAAAAACGCGGACCGGAAAATCCATGCGGGCGTATTCAGACAATGAGGATCTTGCTCTGCTTTCCGGTATCAATCCTGACCGCGTTGTCATGATTGCCTGGATATTGACTGCCACTCTGGCAACCATTGCCGGTACGCTTTACGGTCTCGACAAGAGTTTCAAGCCGTTTACCTACCTGCAGCTTCTTCTGCCGATTTTTGCCGCCGCCATAGTCGGTGGCATAGGCAGTCCAATCGGAGCTATTCTGGGAGGATTTGTCATTGCCTTCTCGGAGGTGGCGGTGACGTTCGCCTACAAACGGGTAATCGCGTATCTGGTACCGGAAAGCTGGGAGCCAACGGGCCTGGTCCAGCTTTTATCAACCGATTATAAATTTGCCGTTTCGTTTGCCATCCTGGTCATTGTGCTTCTGGTGAAACCGACCGGCCTGTTCAGGGGGCAATCGATATGACATTGAATAAGCGAAATGTTTCTCTTTTTGCGCTCATGGCGTTGCTGTTCATCCTGGTGGGCGTGACGCGAAGCTGGTCGTCGGCCCTGTTTATCCTGAATTTCTGTTTGATATCGGCGGTTATGTCTTTAGGCGTTAACATTCAGTGGGGATATGCCGGGCTTCTCAATGTTGGAATTATGGGGTTTGTTGCGCTGGGTGGTGTTGCGGCTACACTGGTGTCAATCCCGGCTGTGCCCGGTGCCATAGAGGCAGGTGGTGCCGGGATACTTGTTTCACTTCTGTGCGCTGCAGTTACAGTCGGCGTGATTGTGCTTATCTACTACAAGGCCCCTCCGGCTCTAAGAGGACTTCTGATTACCTTTGCGGGAGTGGTGGGTTATTTTGTAACCCGGTATTTTTTCGATCCCGCTGTTGCGGCAATTGAGGCTTACGATTCGGCTGCGACCGGTAATTTGGGGGGGCTCAACCTGCCGATCCTGTTTTCATGGGTAGTCGGTGGATTTCTCGCTGCAGGTGCTGCCTGGCTGATCGGGAAAATTTCACTGGGTTTGCGATCGGATTATCTGGCAATCGCTACTTTGGGCATCTCGGAAATTATCATTGCTATGCTCAAGAATGAGGACTGGCTCACCCGTGGTGTCAAAAACGTCAACGGTCTGCCGCGGCCTGTTACCGTACCTTACGAAGTTGATCTGCAGCAGTCGGAGGGGTTCAGACAATTTGCAGCGGATTGGGGCATGTCGATTATCGATTTGTCCTCGATAATCGTCAAACTGTCCTATGCGGGCCTGTTTGCAATCGTGTTGTTGATCATCCTCTATCTTTCCGAAAAGGCACTCAACTCCCCATGGGGACGTATGATGCGGGCTATTCGTGATAATGAGACTGCGGCGGAAGCCATGGGCAAGCACGTGAAAGGCCGGCATCTGCAGGTGTTCATTCTCGGGTCTGCTGTCGTAGGCATTGCCGGTGCTATGCTTACGACGTTGGACGGTTTGTTCACGCCTGCATCCTATCAGCCTCTGCGCTTTACTTTCCTCATCTGGGTTATGGTGATTGTCGGTGGATCCGGCAACAACTGGGGCGCAGTTCTGGGTGGTTTTGTCATCGGGTTTTTCTGGTTGGAAGCAGAACCACTCGGTCTATTGTTGATGGATGTCATCACTTCGGGCATGGCGGAGGACAATCCGTTGCGTGAACATCTCCTCGACAGCGCTGCGCATATGCGCCTGATGACCATGGGTATCATCCTGTTGCTTGTCCTGCGCTTTACACCCCGGGGATTGATTCCGGAGAAATAGTTTTTCTTCAGAAATCGCAGTCAGAAATTAACTCTGGATATCAGCGGCTTGGTGTCTCCGGCAATGCCAGAGCATTGTGGCAATTCGTTATAATCTGTTCCCGGCGGAAGCGTGTGCTTCACGTTTGAAGGAGCGTCTGTTGCCAACGCAGGCATCGAACACTCTTTACAAACGAGTAAACCATGAGCGACACCACAGATCATCTGAAACTGCCATATATTTTGCCTTCGCAGGCGCAAAAGCATGTCACGCACAATGAAGCGCTGCGGATGCTTGATGCGGTTGTTCATCTCTGCGTCAAAGCGGTCGGTCTGGATGAGCCGCCGACAGCACCGCAAAATGGTGATCGATATATTGTCGGCAGCAGCTCGGTAGGTGACTGGACAGATCATGGTACTGGCATCGCTGTCTTTGTTGACGGGGCGTGGATGTATTTTTCACCCGATGAAGGTTGGCTGGTATGGGATCATTCAACAGCACGACTGATGGTGTTCACGGACAGTGCATGGAACGCTGTTGTGTCTGAAGTGCCGGAAACGATGTCATTGCTCGGAGTTAACGCAACAGCATCGCAGCCAGACCGATTGGTGGTCCAAAGTGATTCTGCGCTGTTCAACCATGATGGCACCGGACATCGGGTGAAAATCAACAAGGCGGAGGGGGGGTGCCAATGCCAGCCTTGAGTTTCAAACTGCCTACTCAGGTCGGGCAGAGGTCGGCCTACCGGGAGAAGATGATTTCATTGTAAAAACCAGCGCAAATGGCATTGACTGGAACGAGGCTCTCCGTCTTGATCAGGCAACCGGAGAGGCTAAATTCGATGCATCGGGAATTTCGCTCTCAGCGAGTTTGCTGAGTAATTTGTTGCCCGACAGTGGAAGGTTTGAGGCGGCGGCGGATTCTATTACCTCCAGTCAGGCCCAAATGCCGCCTTATATCACGACAACCAATGGCGCAGCTGTCAGTTTCCCGTTTAAGTTTCAGGACAACAACGCCACTTTCGGCGGAAGTGGCAATGCTTTGGACCCGGTCGTGGAAGATCTCGTTACAAAAATACATGGCACTAACGGATTGCGTTATGGGCCGGAATTTTGGTGCATGCAAATTACCGCCGGCTCCGGTACCTACTGGTCTTATTCGATCAACGGCGAACTGTTTTACAGCGCCACATTGGCATCAAAGCGCGCCCGGCCTGAGAAATACACAACAGGATTTTTCGTTCGCACTGTTACCGGAAAACTGGCGGCGAGAGGATCGGATAACCAGACTGAAAGACTGCTGCGGGACGGCGGCATCGCCTATCCAGGTGATGTTTCGGCAGTTGTTGTACCGGAAGACGGGTGGGTCTATTTCGAGATGCAGGTGTTGAACAGGCACGGTTCTTATGAAGAAACCGACCTTTCAATCATGATGACACATAACAGTGTTTGTTATTTTGCTCTTCCCAGAATTATGCCTGGTTGGGTATCAATCGGGGAGCGGGTTTCTGTGGCAGTTAATGACCGGATAATCGGGGTTTGAAGGTCTGCTAAAAATGCATGCCCGCCCATTGAAATTTGGGCTTGTACCATCGCCCGGTTTCTGTAATGTCTCCGCGAATTCTATCTAGAGGCTTGCAATGTTTACCGTATTTCCCACCGCTCGCTTGCGACCATCACCATTCTATGAATCAGCAGTTGCGGAGGGTTTGGTGTCCGCATCCATTTACAATCGCATGATCATGCCAACCAGTTACGGCGATCCGGAAGCTGAATACTGGCGCATTGTTAATGGAGTTTCTCAGTGGGATGTAGGTGTAGAACGACAGGTTCAGTTAAAGGGGCCGGATGCGGGAAAACTTGCACAGATACTGTCTCCGCGTGATTTATCAAAATGCAGCATTGGTCAAGGGAAATATGTTCCGCTGTGCAATCATCGTGGAACCGTAATCAATGATCCGATACTGCTGAAACTTGCGGACGACCTTTATTGGTTCTCTATTGCAGACAGCGATATCTGGATATGGGCGCGAGCGATTGCCGCAGAACGTGGGCTGGATGTGGAAGTCAGTGAACCGGATGTTTCTCCGATGGCCCTCCAAGGCCCGAAGGCAGAGGATGTTGTTGCTCACGTGATGGGTGACTGGGTCCGTGAACTCAAATATTTCTGGTTCCGTGAAACCGAAATTGAGGGCATTCCCGTCGCCGTGCAGCGCTCAGGCTGGTCCAAACAGGGTGGATTTGAGATTTACCTGCGTGACGGTACAAAAGGAACGCAGTTGTGGAACATCTTCAAGGAGGCCGGGCAGCCCTGGGGGATTGGACCAGGTGCACCTGCGACAGCCGAGCGCACGGAAAGCGGGCTAATATCATTTGGCGGTGATACGGACGATGACACCAATCCGTTCGAAATCCGTCTGGGGAAATATGTTGATCTCGACGTCGATGATGATGTGGTGGGGATCAAGGCACTCAGGAAAATTGCTGAAGAGGGCCCAAAACGCCATCATCTTGGACTTAAACTCGAGGGCGAGGATCCCGAACCGCTTGAATTTGCATGGGAAGATATTTGTATTGACGGCGAAAAAGTGGGCGACATGACGAACTGTGCCTGGTCTCCGCGGCTTAAACAGAATATCGGCTATGCGCTTATCAGTTCGAAAGTCTCGGTAGGACAAAGCGTCGAAGTCAGGCGCAGCTCCGGCCCTGTTGCTGCGGAACTTTGTGAAATTCCTTTCCTTTGACCGGATGCGAGGCTCAGGTTGGTTTGGCACTGGATTAAAAAACTGAATTCGTAAAATTATTCTGCTTGGCGTAATTCTCACTCGGTGTTACCCTTGGTTCAACTTTAGAATTTTCCGGTGTTTTCGGATGCCGGGACAAGGATTAAGAGTGTGAGTGAACGTTCCGGCCATCCAAATGGCCAGGGAACGGAGTCAGCTCAACCGGGGCGCAATGACCGAAGCATTGGCAAGCGTCGGCGTAAGAAAAAGAAGCGCGGGCAGCCGCCGGTAGAAAATGGTCATATGATGCAGCCCTGGACAACCGATCCGGGCGAAAAAGCCTTTGGGACAGCGAGTGACTCCGTACCTGAAAAGCCTACAACCGGTCCTCTGGGTAGTGGACATCACGATACCGCACACGAAGGTGTGACGGAAAGCTCAACTGCGTCCAATGCAAACCGCCGCCGGAAAAACCGCAGATGGCTGAGAAAAGGAAAAAAGGGGAACACTGCAGAAAGCGCGGATTCCAATATCAGGAGCCTGCGTTCCGCACCCAAAAAAACACCTCGGCCAAGCTATACACCAAACAAAAAATCTACGAAGCGGGACCAGGAAAACCCATTCCGAAAAGATGGGGTAGCCGGTCGCAAGCAGCAGGAACACCGGCTGCCGGCTTATGCTGCACTTGATCTGGGAACCAATAATTGCCGTTTGCTGATTGCTGTGCCCAGACAAAAAGGCCGTTTCCGTGTGGTTGATGGATTTTCCAGGATTGTCAGACTGGGCGAGGGGTCGTCAAAGACGGGCCGGCTTGGGGATGAGGCTATGGATCGGGCGGTTTCAGCGCTTAAGATCTGTGCGTCCAAACTGGAAACACGGGAACTGAAACAGAGACGGCTCATTGCCACAGAAGCATGCCGTCAGGCTGAAAACGGGCAGGAGTTTCTGGATCGCGTCAGGCAGGAAACCGGACTGGAGTTGGAAATCGTCACGCGCGAAACCGAAGCACGTCTGGCCGCAGAAGGGTGCGGTTCTCTGATGGATAACAGAAGCAATGCCGCAGTGATGTTTGATATTGGCGGCGGTTCAACCGAGCTAATTCTGGTCAAAGGAAATCGTCGGCGCAGGCACAAGGTTTCGGACCGGATTGTTGCCTGGACTTCTTTGCCGATGGGTGTTGTCACCCTTGCTGAGAGGTTCGGCGGCAAAGATGTGACCCGGGATCTGTTTTTACGCATGGTGGACACTGTCGTGGAAGAGATTTACCGATTTGATGAGCGCAGCGAACTGGATTCCATATTCCAGTCCGGGCAAGCCCATCTTCTTGGCACTTCTGGTACGGTCACCACATTAGCTGGTATTCATCTTGAGCTGGAGCGATATGACCGCCGGAAAGTTGACGGCTTGTGGATGAAAGATCACGAAATTGATGGTGTCATCAATGATCTGCTGGGGATGGACTACCTGCAAAGGGCCAACAATCCCTGCATTGGCAAGGAACGGGCAGACCTGGTTATGGCCGGGTGCGCAATTCTGGAAGCCATTCGCAAAGTCTGGCCTGCTGACCGTTTGCGGGTAGCCGACCGAGGCTTGAGGGAGGGTTTGCTGGCGGAGATGATGAACGCGGATCGTGTCTGGCGTCCGGGAAGGCGAAGGCGCCGGCAGCCCCGGCGAAGGGCAGGTGAGTGATGGCTAAGAAACCCGGATCGAAGAAGACCAATCTTCGCAATCTTCACACCAAAGTCAAAACCGCAAAAGGCCGCAAGCTCTCATCTACACTTTGGCTGGAGCGGCAATTGAATGATCCTTATGTGCAGCGGGCAAAGGCAGAAGGCTATGCCTCGCGGGCCGCTTACAAGCTGATTGAAATGAATGAGAAGTATTCGTTTATCAAAAAAGGGGACAGGGTTGTCGATCTCGGTGCCGCGCCAGGTGGTTGGTGCCAGGTTTCGGTCGGATTGACCGGTTCGACAGCCGAAAATCCTCTGGTTGTCGGGATTGATTACCTCGATATGGCACCGGTTCCCGGCGCTGTTATTCTGAAACAGGATTTCCTGGATGATGATGCACCTGACAATTTGATAGAAGCGATAGGCGGGCAAAGCCCAGATTTGGTTTTGTCCGACATGGCTGCTCCGACTACCGGCCACCGAAAAACCGATCATCTAAGAACCATGCATCTGGTTGAAGTGGCACTGGATTTCGCGTTGGATGTCCTCAAACCTGGCGGGCATTTCCTGTCAAAAACATTCCAGGGGGGAACCGAAGCGGATATCCTTGCTCTGATGAAGCGGAATTTCAAACAGATTTATCATGTGAAGCCGCCTGCTTCCCGCGATGGATCGGTGGAACTGTATTTGCTTGCCAAGGGAAGAAAATAGCGAAATTTGCCGTTCTTAAAAAAACTTTGCATTTGAAAGAAGATTTTTACCAATTGCCTTTACGAATTGACCCCAAATAGAAATGGGGTGAAGTATGGCAATCGAAGAAGTATCGATCGCAAACAACAAAAATGGCTATAAAAGCCTGTCGACAACCAAGGTGGTCGTTTGGGTATCCTTGTTGCTGATATCGGCGGTCGGACTGGCATTTGTGTCGCCTAAACCGGCAAATCTCCTCGACAAAATAATTTTGTCCACGGCTCTGATTGCTGTGGGAATGAGGGTTTTGGGCTTTGTAACACTGACTTTGGGCAGGCGTGCCGATGAGAACGGACAGGTGAGACTGTTTTCCAAACCGGCAAATGACAACTTCGAGGGCGATGTAGCCAAACCGGCACTCTCTGAAAAATCTCCAAGTGCAAATCACGATAATCTGGTGACGCTTGCTTATACTGATTTGCTGACTGGCCTCGGCAATCAGCAACGTATGATCGAGAAGTTCAACACACTGGCCCAAGACAAGAAAACCGGACAAAACGGATTTTTGGTCGGTGTCGCCGACATGGACGGCATGAAGCCTATCAATGATCTTTACGGATTCGAAGGCGGCAATGAAATCCTCAAACAATGCGCCCAGAGGCTCTCTGCAGCGGTGGAAAACGAAGGATATGTGTTCCGTAACCGTGGCGATGAATTCGGGTTTCTTTTTCCTCACATTACCGACGAGGACGGCGCCAAACATATCGGCCGTATTTTACAGGAAGTCCTTCAGGCCTCTTTCGATTTGAATGGAAGAACGGTCCGCCTAAGCGGGTCATTCGGCTTTGCACTGTACCCTGATGGCGGTGATTCGTTCGAAGCCGTGCTGAAAAACATCGAAAGCGCTTTATACCATTCCAAACGGGGTGGCCGTGGCAGGATTACGGTGTACTCCAAGGAAATCGAGGAAATCATGCTCGAGTCTGCCCGCATGGAGCAGGCCCTGAGAGCAGCGATTGCCAACAATCAGGTTCGGCCTCATTTTCAGCCGATAATTTCGCTGCAGAACGGAAAGTTGCTGGGCTTTGAAGCCCTGGCGCGCTGGGTTGATCCGGAACTGGGATTTGTTTCGCCAGCGAAATTCGTCCCGCTCGCAGAAGAACGAGGAATTATTGCTCCCCTGACAGAGCGTTTGCTGCTTCATGCTGCGAAGGTTGCTGCGGGTTGGCCCGATGATATTTTCCTGTCATTCAATCTTTCCAGTGTTCAGCTCGTGGACCCGAATACGGCCAAGGACATTATCCGGATCATTGAAAAAGCAGGGCTTCCAGCCAGGCGCCTTGAAATTGAGGTTACCGAGACCGCAATGATGTCCGATCCGGAAACTGCTTCGATGATCATTGATGAATTGCACAGTGCGGGAATTCGCATTTCCATGGATGACTTCGGAACAGGGCAATCCAGTCTCGGTCGATTGCGGGAACTGAAGCTGGACAAGGTGAAAATTGACCGCGCCTTCATTATGGCGATCGGCGAGGACAAGCCTGCTGAACACATTGTACGCGCCATACTTGAAATGTGCGCCGGGCTGGATTTGACAGTCGTGGCGGAAGGCATTGAGGAAATGAACCAGGCGGAAAGTCTTAAACAGTATGGCTGTCACGCTGGCCAGGGTTACCTGTTTGGCAAACCGCAAGATGAGCACAAAACCATGGGTTATATCCGTGAGTTTATGAACGCTGCCAACGATCCGGTTGGGAGAGATACAGCGGTCTGATGCCGCCGGCCGAATGTAGGGGATTATCGCTATGAAACTCAATAAAAGTCTGAAAGGCAGGTTTATTCTGTCTGCCGAAGACAATGATGTAAATCAGATTGTCCTGGAGCACACCCTGTCCGAGCAGGAAGTTCCTTTTATGATTGTCAGCAACGGCCTTGAGGCGCTTGAGGCCTGGCGTGAGCTGGATCCGCTGTTAATTTTGATGGATATCTCCATGCCTGTAATGAACGGTCTGGATGCCATATCCCACATTCGCGCGGAAGAAATGCAGACCGGAAAGCATGTGCCCATTATTGCGGTTACCGCGCATGCCCTGACGGGTGACAAAGAGCGCATGCTGAGCGGCGGTGCCGACTATTATCTGACCAAACCACTTAGAGCGTGTTTGTGTCGAGTAGATTCAGTTTCTTTCCGTGCGCGAATATGATTCTGATTGGGGTGACCTGATTCGGTTCGAAGCCAAGGATTTTCAATGCCCAAGCCCCATCCGATTGAATTGCGTAAACGTGTTGTAGCTCATGTAGAAGAAGGCCACACTCATCGTGGAACGGCTGCCCATTTCAAAGTCTCCGTCAAATTTGTGAATGATATGGTGAAGTTGAAACGTGAAACTGGCTCGCTTGCTCCAAAACATAACCCGGGAAAAACAGGCCATGGCAAGCTTTCACCCTATAAAGACTGGCTTCGAAAACGGGTTGATGAACAAAAGGACATTACAATCCGTAAGCTTTGTGCGGAGCTGAACGAAAAATTCAACCTCAATGTCCATCATTCGCCTGTCTGGCATGTTGTGCGCAGTTTCGGGTTGTCGCATAAAAAAAGACTATTTATGCCAAGGAGCAACACCGCATCGACGTGAAAAAAGACCGCGAACTCTGGAAGACAAGGCGTGTTCCGTTTTTGAATCGGTCGATTGAAAAACTTGTCTTCATTGATGAGACGTCCACAAACACCAAAATGGCCAAGCAAACTGGATGGGCCCCAACAGGAGAGCGCCTCATAGATTTTGTCCCTCATGGCCACTGGAAGAAGCAGACACTTATCGCAGGCCTGCGCAGTCATGGACTGGTTGCGCCCTGGGTTATTGACCGGGCCATGACCAAAGAAATCTTTGAGATTTATGTTGAGACACAGTTGGCGCCAGAACTGGAAAAGAGAGATGTCGTAATCCTTGACCACCTAGCCGCTCACAAGAGCGAAAAAGCCGAGCAGATCTTGCGAGATATCGGCGCATGGTTTTTGTTCCTGCCGAAATATTCCCCAGATCTCAATGCCATTGAAATGGCCTTTTCGAAGCTCAAGGCTCATCTGAGGAAGGCAGGCGCCAGAACCTTCGATGATGTCTGGAAGGCAATCGGAGAGGTCTGCCATATGTTCACGCCAATGGAGTGCCGGAATTTCTTCAGGGCAGTCGGCTGTGAATTCACGTGATGCGAACACGCTCTAGTGTTATTCTGAATCGGGCTCCCGGAGAGCTTCCAGCAGGCCGCTTTCTGGAAGTCACCCGTATTTCCGCTCCGATGCCGCCGAACCTTCGGGAATCCAGTATACGCTCATTCGCGTTTACGCCGAACGTTCCTTCCTGAAGAAGTTCAATGATGCAGGCCTCTCCACTGGTTGTGGGACTGGCGTTGAAAATGATGTCTTCGGATTGCGCAGCACGATGAGTTTGCAGCAGAAAAACTGCAATCATTGCGGCAAACGAAACTATGCTTCGTGCAATCCTGGCGGACATCGGTAACCCCTGGGTTTCGAACCCTTTAGTGTTACCCGAAAATTGTGTTTGTTCGTTTAAAGGACTGGGTGAAGAAACGCTTCAGCCGATCACCTGCATTTTAGCGAAAAGTGTAGGAAATCGGCAACCTGCGCATTACTTCTTGTTCTGTCGGTTTTCGATCAGATCCTCTACAACCGCCGGATCTGCCAGGGTTGAAGTATCACCCAGATTAGAGAAATCGTCCTCCGCAATTTTGCGCAATATCCTGCGCATGATCTTACCGGATCGCGTCTTGGGCAATCCGGGAGCCCATTGGATCGCATCTGGTGAGGCTATCGGGCCAATCTCTGTGCGCACGTGATTTCTGAGTTCGGTGCGCAGTTCGTCTGTGGCTTCCACCCCTGCCATCAAGGTGACATAGCAGTAAATCCCCTGTCCCTTGATATCGTGCGGGAACCCGACAACGGCTGATTCAGAGACCGCATCATGGGCGACCAGGGCGGATTCTACTTCTGCGGTACCCATCCGGTGGCCAGATACGTTGATAACGTCATCCACGCGACCGGTAATCCAGTAGTATCCGTCTTCGTCCCGACGACAACCGTCTCCGGTAAAATACTTGCCTTTGTAAGTTGAAAAATAGGTCTGCACGAACCGGTCGTGATCGCCATATACGGTCCGCATTTGTCCGGGCCAGGAATCGGCAATGCAAAGGTTGCCATCTGTTGCGCCTTCCAGCAGGTTACCGTCATTGTCCACCAGTTGTGGCTGGACACCGAAGAATGGCAGTATGGCTGAGCCGGGTTTCAAACGGGTAGCACCGGGCAATGGGGTAATCATGTGGCCTCCGGTTTCGGTCTGCCACCACGTGTCAACAATCGGGCAGCGCTGTTCACCGACGACATTGTAATACCATTCCCACGCTTCCGGATTTATTGGCTCGCCAACCGTTCCAAGAATTCGCAGGGACGTCCGGGATGTGGACTTTACCGGATCATCGCCGCCCTGCATCAAGGCGCGAATAGCGGTGGGTGCTGTGTAGAACTGGTTTACCTGATGTTTGTCGCAAACCTGCCAGAAACGGGAAGCATCGGGATAATTGGGCACGCCCTCGAACATGAGGGTAATTGCTCCGTTGGCAAGCGGTCCGTAGACAATGTAGGAATGGCCTGTAACCCAGCCAACATCAGCGGTACACCAGTAAATATCGCCGTCTTTGTAATCGAACGTATATTGATGGGTCATGGAAGCCCAGACAAGATAACCGCCGGTGGTATGCAGCACACCTTTCGGTTTGCCGGTGGAGCCGGACGTGTAAAGGATGAAGAGAGGATCTTCCGCGTTCATTTCTTCGGGCGGGCAATCGGTTGAGGCCGCGTCACAGGCATCATGATACCAGATGTCACGACCGTCTACCCAGTCAATGTCATTGCCGGTGCGTTTTACCACAAGAACTTTGCGAACGCTCTGCCCCGCCTTTGCAGCGATTTCACAAGCTGCATCCGTGTTTGCCTTGAGCGGGATGAGTTTACCGCCGCGTATCCCTTCATCAGCAGTGATGACAAAATCAGACTGGCAGTCTTCAATGCGCCCTGCTAGTGCGTCCGGCGAAAAACCACCAAAGACAATGGAATGGACCGCGCCGATGCGTGCGCAGGCAAGCATGGCATAGGCTGCTTCCGGAACCATCGGCATGTAAAGGGTAACGCGGTCTCCCTTTTTCACGCCATGCGTTTTCATGGCATTTGAAAGCCGGCAAACATGCTCATGCAATTCCCTGTAGGTGATATGCATGTCATCGGTGGGTTCATCTCCCTCCCAGATGATGGCTGTCTGTTCGCCTCGTGTAGCCAGATGACGATCAATGCAATTTGCCGCCACGTTAAGCGTGCCGTCTTCGTACCACTTGATTGATACGTCCGGATATTCATACGTTGTGTTTTTGACTTTGGTATAGGGCTTTATCCAGTCAATTCGTTTGCCCTGTTCACCCCAAAACGCATCTGGATCCGAGACGGAAGCTTCATACATTTCCTTGTACCTGGCTTCGTCAATCCAGGCATCTTTTGTTGCATCTTTCAGAATATCATAGGTTTTTGCATCTTCTGACATAACAGTCCGTCCTCCAAATACGGGCGATAATGGTAGGAGCGTTGCAGCTCGAATTTGCCCCTGTCTTACCGATTCCTATAGCCAAGGTCCATACAACCAATGGGGGATTGCTGAAGGTGCAACCCGGAGGGGGCCGGAAAGGTTAATATTCGATAGTTAAAATTTTAACGAATTTGCATGAAAATACGGCTGTTCCCTGTGTTTGAGTAGGAATTCCGCCATGATCATCCGGCGAAAATCGATTGCTATCGCGCTCCTCGTGCCCTTGTTTCTGACCGCTTGTGCAGGTGGCAGCCAGGGGTTTCTTGCAGTGTTTCGCCCACCCCAGATCATCTGGAAAGACACCAACTGGTGTACCCCGATCGAACTGAAAATCGCCCTTAACAAGATTTCCCGCAAGTTTGGTCGCATAACGGTTCATTCCACCCACCGCTGGCCTTTGGAAAATGCACGCAAAGGCGGCAAGAAGCGTTCTTATCATCTGACGTGCCGGGCCGTGGATTTTTCGGTTCCTGGCGACCCTTCGCGCGTAAAGGCCTACATACGTTCCCTGCGCGAAGTCGGTGGATACAGTTATTATTCAAGGGGCTTTTACCACATCGATAACGGTCCGCGCCGCACGTGGTAGGAGAAATCCGGTTCAGGCTTTCAGATCTTTTTTGCTGTCGATCATCACCTTGTCTTGCATAAACCGGTCAATCATCTCGGACTGCTCCTGAGCTTCGTCCCTTAGCCAGGCAAGGAAGTTAAGTACCTTGGACTTTTCCAGTGCCTTGTGCGGACAACAGAAGTAGAAGCCACCTTTTGCGCTGATGGTTTCCCTGAAAGGCGCTATCAGGCGACCGGAATTAATTTCGCGGAATGCAAAACCGATGCGCCCCATCACAATGCCGGCACCGTCAACTGCTGCTTCGATGCAGTGATCAGCATGTTTGAAATGGGCTCCGTGCCCCGGATCGACATCATTGTATCCGACACCCCCCAGCCAGCTTTCCCAAGGATTTACCCCGAGAAATCCAAGCGACTCATCGTGTATCAAACGCACTTTTTCGAAAAGTGACCGGTTCGCTCCGCTTCCGATTTCCTTAAACAAGGAAGGAGAGATCAGAGGTGTTGAAATCTCCTGAAACAGCGGTTCGGTATAGAGTTCCGGATAGTTTCCGCCACCGAAGCGAATGACGGCGTCTACCTCCTCGCGGTCAAAGTCGGTCCGTTCAAGGTTCGGCGACAAATGAAAGTCGATTTCCGGGTTTTCCTCCAGGTAGCCGTGGAGCCGCGGAGCCAGCCATTTGGCGGAAAACGCGGGACCGGTACTGATGATGAGTTTGTTGTCTTCCTCTTCCGGTTTGAGCAGGCTGAATGTTTGCTCCAGCTGTTCGAAAGCGGCAACAGTCCCCGGTGCGATCAACTTGCCTTCGCGTGTTAGCTCCACAGCCCTGTTCAGCCTGTGAAACAGCTTCAGGCCCAGTTGTTCTTCCAACTGCCGGATTTGGTAGGAAAGAGCCGCCGGCGTAACGGACAGTTCTTCTGCTGCTGCCTGAAATTGCATGTGTCGGCAAGCGGCTTCAAAGGCTCGAATCGCATTTACTGGCGGGATTTTTCTCATTTCAGTTCAAATATTTTTAATTGAAACTAAAGAATTACAAGTTTGTCATGACTAAGTCGAGAAATTATTTTGAAGTCATGCAAATGAAAGGAAAAATGATGTCCACTCCCAAGACAAGAAATCCAATCCAATCCGATATTTCACTGTCCGTCGGTGTAGCCAATTTCAATCGCCGGATAGAGGAAGGTCTGCAGCGGGCACCCATTGAGCGCGCCAAAGCAATCAGAGAGTTCTGGGGCTGGATTCGTTCAGCACTCTAGATCATCAACTCCCACGCCAGAGGCAACAAAGATGACTGTCAATTCACTTACTGCAACTATCACGAGTCACAAATCTGCATTTGTCATCAAATGGGTGGCTTCCATCATCCAGATAATGGGCTACTCAGCCACTGCATTTGGGTTTACGCCCTTTAACATCTACCTGTTTGTGGCCGGCTTAATTGGTTGGTTCGTTGTTGGTGCAATTTGGAATGATAAGGCAATAATGCTTATTCATCTCCTGGCCCTAGGTACCATGTTTGTCGGCCTTGCCAGTTGATCGATCGACCAAAATCCAATTGTTAGAGGACAGTCAGTATTTCATCCAGCGGCTTTTTGATTTTCGCAACAGCCGGAACCGTAGCATTATCAGCGGGGTGCCCCACCGGAAGTATCATAACCGGCTTTTCAGATGATGGCCGGTTGAGAACGCCGTTGAGGAATTTCATCGGATTTGGTGTGTGAGTAAGCGTGACCAGTCCTGCGTTGTGAATGGCAGCGATCAAAAACCCGGTGGCAATTCCGACACTTTCATTTACGTAGTAATTTTTGTAACGGGTCCCATCCTCAAATTCTCCAAATCGCTGGGCGAAAATCACTATCAGCCAGGGCGCAATTTCGAGGTGGGGTTTTTCTGGACCCGTACCTATTGGCTCAAGTGCCTTGATCCACTCGTCGCCTCCACCTCCGGCATAAAAAGCTTTCTCTTCTTCCTCGGCTGCCAGCCGGATTTGTTTTTTGATAACCGGGTCGGATACTGCAACAAAGTGCCAGGGCTGATGATTTGCACCGCTGGGTGCAGTGCCGGCTGTTTTAACACAGGTTTCGATGATTTCCCGGGAAACCGGCTTGTCCGAAAACTCACGTATCGAATGACGCCGGGCCATATGCTGATGAAATTCGATTGTGGCGTCGGCCATTGCTTCGTCAGCTAATGTGTTTCGGTCAGGTAATGGCAGTGCCTGGTAAGACAGGGATCGGCGCGAAATCATTTCCGGTCAGACTCCCATCCAACCGATGATTGCGCCCTGCAGCAGGAACACCACCAACCAGTAGCCACCATCGATAATCGTCAGATCCCACCCCTTGTTCTGGAAACGGTGATTGACGGCCATCGGTGCGAGACAAAAACCAATCCAGCAGAAAAAAGCGGTTATGACGCCGCCGGTGAGCGAATAGTTGCCAAGATGTCCGATCAGTCCTGCCATCAAATACGCAATCACCAGCTGCGCAATTACAGCGACAATGTAGAGAGATGGCTTTTGTTGTACGTCGTCTTCGGTAAAGCCAACAGCCTTCATCCAGGGCTTGGCAAATACGCCATACCAGATGGCACCGGTAATCATGCCGGCAATTGCCGCCGGGAGTACGGAAAGGTAATTTATGCCTGAAAAATCCATAATCAGATCCTTTCTGGAATTGATCTTTTTTCAAGATACTATTCTTGACGGGTGCCAATCAATCTTTTTGACATTACACAGCCTCGCCTGCCGGACGAGTTCCGACTGTAATTTAGCGTCCTTCGCTGCTGACCACCTTACTTTGGGTTCAAGCCAAAGCCTGGTTACTACAAGGGTATCGTCAGCCCGTTTCGCCTGCATGTCGATGCGACCAATCAGGCGGTCGCGTTCCAGCAACGGAAAAATGTAATAACCGTATTTCCGCTTTTCGGGCGGAACGTAGATTTCAATCGTATAGTCAAATCCAAAGAGCCAGCTCAACCGTTTCCTGTCGCGGATAACCGGATCAAACGGAGAAAGTGCCCGGATACGGTCAGGCAGCTTTTCCAAATTGCTGATAACATGATCGATATCCGGGCGCGCGAAGAACTCGCGTGGCGGAGCCTTGTTGTAGCAGGATACCGTCACCTGCTGCGTTGCCTCGCTTCCGTGATCGGCAAGCCAGGCCTTTACTTCATCGATAGAAATCAGTGCCCAGTACCGTGCAATATCGCCTGCGGTTCCGAAACCAAGTCGCTCAAGAGCCGAGCGACAGGCCCAGTCTACAAATTCACTATGACTGACCTCTGCCCCATGGTGCTCGGGCGGGATCACGCGGTAGCAAAAATCGTAGGTTTTCTGAAAACCCTCGCGCCTGGGAATTGCCAGTTGACCGGTACGCCACATGAATTCCAGAGCCGCCTTGCCATCGTGCCACTCCCACATTTCCAGCTTCTTTCCCTTGGGCTTTTCGAGATCGCGGGCCCGCAGGATTCCCTGGTCTTCAACACGCTTTCTCAATGCTTCCACATGATCTTGAAAACCTTCACCCTGCCAATCGGTAAATTTTTTCCGAAGCCGTTTTTCGTCCCGCCGGAACTTGTGTTTCCAGTATGGCCAGAACTTGCATGGGATGAACGAGGCATCGTGCGTCCAGTTTTCAAATAGCTCGGCGTCTCTTTCATGCAGTTTTTCGAGATGCTTCGGTCGATAGGTCTGATTGCGTGCAAACAGGGTCATGTGGTGGGCACGCTCCACCCAGCGAATCGAATCTATCTGAACAAAGCCAAGCTGTTCGATCAACTCAGACAGTTCGCCTTTCTCGAACGCAAGATGCGGCGGGCGGGTCAGCCCCTGAAGATGCAGGATCAGGTGGCGGGCTGTAGTGTTGTCAAGATGAAGCGTCATGCGCTGAATGTTGCGAAGGATTTCGATTCGATCAAGAGGGAAATTAGGGATGCAAGAATCGGGTGGCGAACCGGACTGCGCATCCGTAGGGTTTGTTGAGCTTTAACTCAGTGAGGAATTGTCATGAGCAACGTAAGATTAGCTGGGCTGCCGAACGCAATCGTCAGGAAAATCCGCGCATCCGGAAAAGACGCGAACGGCCAGCCGCTGGAGGTCCAGATTTCAGACGGAAACGGAAATCCCTGCAGACATTGTCTGGAAATGATTGGTGAAGGAGAAGAGTATTACATCCTGTCTCATCGTCCCTTCACAACTGTCCAGCCTTATGCCGAACAGGGACCTATATTTCTCCACGTCGATGAGTGTTGCAGTTATGAAGATACCAAAGAGATTCCCGATGCATTTACCAACAAGGAAACGGTCATGCTTCGGGGTTATGATCGGGATGAACGTATCGTCTATGGCACCGGAAAAATCGTGCCAACGACAGAGTTTCGCCAGTGTGCATCGGATATGCTATCGCTGGAACGGGTGGAGTTTGTCTACATTCGCTCATCCGCCAACAACTGTTATCAGGCGAGAGTGGATCGGGTTCGGGAAAGTTGAGGTTCCTGTCACAGCGGCTTGAGTGTTTTCCCGTTGAGGCCACCCATCCGGCAGACTTCCATCCACTCATCTTTCTTGACGGGCTGGACGGACAGTCTCATCGATGTAACCAGTGACATGTCTGCAAGTTTGGGATTTGCCTTTACCTGTTTCAGGGTAACCGGCTCCGGCATGTCGCAGATTGCACGAATATGAACACAATCCCAGCGAGGATCATCCGTGGTGGAATCCGGTGCACTAAGGGCCGACACCTCGGCGATCCCGACTACGTCGAGGCCTTCGTTTGAATGGTAGAAGAACGCCAGATCACCCAGTTCCATTGCCCGCATATTATTGCGTGCCTGATAGTTGCGTATGCCATCCCATTCTTCGCCTGCTTTCCCCGTGGCCTTTTGCTGTTCCCATGACCACTTGAAGGGTTCGGATTTAAAAAGCCAATATTGCATTGCAGAATTCTCCACCAGTTTCCTAAAGCGTTTCCCGGGCTTTCAAGCCCGAAACATCGCTGGTTTCATTGTTACCCTATCGAAGCCTGTTTCGCCAAAACGGCTCTGTTCTGACTAAACTGTCACACTACTTAACTCTCGCGCTTGAGTGGCCGGGTCAAGAGTTCTGCGACAGCTTCCTGTGCAGTTTTCTTTTTTTCCAGTACATTCACAATCGCTTCGGTGATCGGAACATCGACGCCTACTTTGCTGGCAAGCGACAACGCAACAGATGCTGTAAAAGCACCTTCAGCCAGTTTCAGGCCTTCAAGCGGTTCATTGCGGCCCATCGCTATTCCGTATGAGAAATTGCGGGATTGCGGACTTGAACATGTCAATACCAGATCGCCCAGACCGGATAGCCCGGTCAGAGTTTCAGGCTTTGCGCCGAGTTTGGTTGCCAGACGACTGACCTCTGCAAATCCCCTGGCAATGAGCGCTGCTTCGGCACTGGCCCCAAGCTTCATACCGCGTGCTGCACCGACCGCAAGAGCGAGAACATTCTTCAGCGCCCCTCCCAGTTCGACACCTTTAGGATCGGAGGATGCGTAGCACCGGAATGTGCTGGTTGAAAATGCCTGCGCCATAGTATCCGAAGTTTCGGATTCACGGCTGGCAATTGTCACTGCGGTGGGAAGGCCGGAAACTACGTCGGTGGCAAAGCTTGGACCTGAAAGGCTGGCAACCCGAATACCGGGCATGGTTGCGTGTACCAATTCATGCGGCAGTTTACCGGTTTTCCGGTCAATCCCCTTGCAGGTTGTTATCAAGGTCGGTTGGTCGATCACTGTCTTTATTTCAGGCAATGCAGATGCCAGCGATTGAGTCGGGAGTGACAATACCACTATCTCTGCAGCATTCAGACATTCGGTCAGGTCAGCGGATGCTATGATGGAGGGCTCGATTTTCAGGTGATCGAGATATTTGAGATTGGTATGGTTATTATTGATTTCAGAAACGGTTTCGGCAGACCGACCCCAGATTTTGACCCCGTGGCCAGCCCGTGCGGCCACACAGGCAAGTGCACATCCCCAGCTTCCCGATCCCAGGACAGTTACGTTCTTGGCACTCAAACCTTGGCTCCTTTTCGGCCCGAACCCACAACGGTTTCTGCATTTTCATCGAGCGGCCAACGCGATCGCGGAGAGATGTTCAGGGGGGAATACTCGCCCGTTTCAAATCGCTCAAGACCTGCCCATGCGATCATTGCTGCATTGTCGGTGCACAGGTCAAGAGGCGGAGCGTTCAATTTGTAATCATGTCGGGCACACACATCTTCCAGCTTTCTCCTGATTTCCGAGTTTGCTGCAACGCCGCCGGCCACTACCAGCGTGTCTGTGTCGTGACCATGCAACTCAATGGCCTGTTCACAACGGTCGGCCAGGAGTTCGGCTATGACATTCTGCATGGACGCACATAAATCGCTTATGTCCTGCTGTTGAAGCGGTTGAAGTTTTTGGGCCTGATTTCGGATTGCCGTCTTCAAACCCGAAAATGACATGTTGAGTGTCTTCTTGCCCTGCATAGGCTTGGGAAAGCGGAAACGGGCTGGATCTCCGCCCCGGGCGGCGCGTTCGACATTCGGTCCGCCAGGAAAGCCCAGACCCAAAAGTTTGGCGGTCTTATCAAATGTTTCACCAACAGCATCATCGATAGTGGTAGCAAGGCGGGTATAGTCGCCAAGTTTGTTCACTTTCAGCAATTGCGAATGGCCGCCGGACACCAGTAACAGCAGGTAGGGGTATTTTGCATTGTGCGTGAGTCGTGCTGTCAGCGCATGACCTTCCAGATGGTTTATACCCAGGAATGGAATGCCCCGGCTGGCTGAGATGGCCTTTGCAGTCATCAATCCTACCATCAACCCGCCGATGAGGCCGGGACCTGCTGTAACTGCGATCCCATCCATGTCGTCAAGACTGGTATTTGCATCACGCAATGCTGCTTCTACCAGATAGTCGAGCGATGACAAATGAGCCCTTGCTGCCAATTCGGGAACCACGCCGCCAAATTCGGTGTGTTCGTCTATCTGGCTGAGTACCTTGTTTGACCGTATCTCGGGCTGTCCGTCCTTGTCACGGGTAACGATTGCGACAGCAGTTTCATCGCAACTTGTCTCTATACCTAAGATTTGAATTGTCATAAAAGCATGCTGCCTGTAACACCCTACAAACCCTGAATTAACAGACCAATCGCCAAATGCAACTCATGGAAGAAACACTTCGTATCGGAACGCGTGGCAGCAAGCTTGCGCTCGTACAGGCGGAATATGTGAGGTCAATGTTGCTGGCGGCTCATCCTGGATTATCGGCTGAGGTTGAGGTTATCTCCACCCGTGGAGATCGTACGCAGAAAGATAACATTGCCCTTTCGGAAATTGGCGGCAAGGGTCTTTTTACTCTTGAAATAGAGGAGAAACTCAGTTCCGGAGAGATCCACCTTGCCGTACATTCGGCCAAGGACATGCCCACACGTCTGCCGGATGGACTCGGACTTGTGTGTTACCTTGAGCGGGAAAATGCTGCTGATGCCTTTATTTCACACAAGGCAAAAACATTCGATGAGTTGGAGCAGGGGGCGGTAGTGGGTTCAGCATCCCTGCGCCGGCGGGCATTGATGTGGCGCAAACGCCCGGATCTGGAAATGGTGATGTACCGTGGCAATGTGGGAACCCGTCTGCAGAAACTGGCGGACGGTGTTGCTGACGCCACCATCCTCGCCTGCGCCGGACTGAAACGTCTTGGCATGCAGCGTGAGGTTACCAGCGAGCTGCCTCTCGATGATTTTCCACCCGCTCCCGGTCAAGGTGCGATTGCCATCGAAGCCAGTTTGGAAAATTCCGTCGTCATTGATTTTCTAAGACCGCTAAATCATGCAGAGACAGAGATTGCTCTTAACGCCGAGCGTGCTTTTCTGGAAGAACTGGATGGTTCATGTCGCACACCGATTGGTGCTCACGCGGTACTTGATGGCGACAGACTTTCGTTACATGGCATCATTCTCAAACCTGACGGCACAGAGGCCCACGAACATCGCCTGGATGGAACCGCGGGAGATGCCAGAGCCATTGGTCTTGAGATGGGCAAAATCCTCAAGAGCCGTGCTGGTGCAGACTTTTTTGACGGATGGACCTGAACCCATGCGTGTTCTGGTGACAAGAGCAGAGCCCGCCGCTACACGAACTGCGGATCTGTTGCGGTCGCAGGGTTACAATTCAGTCTGCATGCGCATGTTCAGGGTTGTCGACACCGGGGCTTCACTCGCGCCCGGCGCGTATGATTCGTTCGTCTTTACCAGCACCAATACAGTCCGAATTCTGAGTTCGCGAAACTGGGCAGCGCCCGGTGTGTCCTCAACTGCGTACTGTGTAGGCAGGCGGACTGCTGAAGCAGCAGGCTCGCTGGGGTTTTCAACCGTTATATCGGTTGACGGGACCGCCGAAGATCTGGCGCAGCGATTGAAATCGGATTTTGGTACAATCGGGGTGAGAATGCTGTATGTGGCAGGCGAGCAGCGATCCTATGATTTGGAAGGTGCCGTGGCTGGCACAGGAATAATGCTCTCAACTTCAGAGATTTACAGAATTGTGGCGATAAAGCCGCCTTTTGAGGCTGTGAATGAGGTTTTTTCCGAACCGGAAGCTGTTGTTGTTCTGCTTTACTCTCACAAAACGGCCAAACATGTGTGCGAAACCATTTTTACAGAATCCTATAATGCGGCTATTGGTCCTCTATCAGCGGTGGCAATATCGGCAAAAACAGCGGATGCAGTGTTGAAGTATCCCTTTCAGCAAGTGTATGTTGCAGATGAGCCTGACGAACAATCGATGATGTCGAAGCTGAGCGAAATTTCCCTTGCGTAAGGCGCTTTTGGTTCTCATATAATAAACGATGCAGGGCGACGCGAGTTCGCCATAAATGATAAAGGGTAGCACTATGGCCTCAAGACCGAAATCTGCAGGAAGCAGAAACCAGCGTGGTGCTGCGCGAAATCGCAAACCAGCTACGATTGATCTGGAGGCCAAGGAAGTAGCCCCGGAAGGTGCGAAAACAGCAGCCAGATCAGCCAAAGCTTCAGAAACAGCAAAAACCGCTTCTGCGGATAAGGCAGCCAATACTGGACAGACATCAGGTTCCGGCAGTTCTCCAAAGTTCGGCCGTTCGACAAATACGGAAAAAAAGGAGCCGGATGTAAAATCTGCATCCGACAAGCAACAGGCTACGGAAGCCAAAAGCGGGCCGTCCGGATCGCCGGATAGCAAACCTGTACCTGCAGCAACAGGCTCCTCCTCCGGTAGCATGTTTTCCGGCCTATTGGGTGCTGTTATCGCCGTTGTGGGTCTTGGGGTAATTGGTCAGTTCGAAGGCGCCCGCAATATTCCGTTGATTGGCAGTCTTTTTGGAGGGGGTAACACCTCTGTATCAGGCACCGTGAGTGAAAGTGAGTTCGTCGCATTGCAGGAGAAGGTAGCCGGGCTATCTTCGGCAGAAGGGGCTGGCATTAGTCCCGATCTTGATCCGATTAATACCAGAATCAACAGCCTGGAATCCAGCCTGCAGTCCCTTTCCGAGGCGGCCGCATCGGGCAGTTCGGTTGTAGATTCGGCAATGCTTGAACGTCTGTTAGCAGTAGAAAAAGGGCTTATTGATGTCGCGGAAACGCTGGCTGGAATGAGCGCTGAGACTTCTGCAGGTGAAAGCGATGCCAGTTCTGGACTGGATGAGACGATTGCCGCTTTGGGCGGTCGGGTTTCAACGCTTGAGTCTGACGGAGTTGGCGCTGAACAGCTTGAGGCGCTTGCTCAGCAGTTGGCGGAACTGGAAGCGAAACTCGGCGCGGTCGACGCAGCAGCCGCAAAGAACTCGGAGGGTGTGGCTTCGCTGGTTTCACAGTCAACCGAGCTGAAGGATACAGTCGCTTCGGTTCAGGCCAGCGAAAAAGTTGCCAAATCCGTTGCGGTAAACGCACTGGCGACGGCACTGGACAATGACGACCCCCTTGCTCTGCCGATTGCTTCTGTCGAGGCATTGATTGGAGAACTACCGGAGACTCAACGCCTGGCAGCGCTCGGTGCAAATGGCATTCCAACTACCAGGGAACTCGTCGCGGACCTCGATGCCTTTACCAATGGTATTCAGAATCCATTGGGTGTTTCAGAAGATGCCAGCCTTTCCGACAGGTTCTGGGCTAATGCTCAGAGTCTGGTTTCTTTCCGCTCCACCGGCCCAAGAGAGGGTGATGATCCTCTGGCGATTATGTCACGGGTGAAAGATGCCGTCTTAAAAGGTAATCTGGCGCTGGCCAAGACTGAGTGGTCAAAGCTACCGGTGGAAATTCAGGAAACCGGAAAACCATGGGCAGAGAAGCTGGACACCCGAATGGAAGCTTACGCGCTGCAAAAAGAAATTTCGTCAAAACTGGCCTTGCAAGCCGGATAGCCCGTTACAAGGAACATGCCGATGTTCAGATATATTGTTTTCCTGCTTGTTGTCCTCGGTCTGGGATTGTTGTTTGCCTGGGTTGCGGACAATCCTGGCATGATTTTCATTCAATGGGACTGGCTTGCCGCAAGACTCGGACGTCCGGGTGAAGAAGTTGGTGTTCCGCTGACCCTTGCGCTTTCGCTGCTGATTGGAGTGATTGTCGCAATTTTGCTGGTGACCGGTCTGTTGAAAGGCATTTTTGGCATGCCGTCCCTGTTGTCCAGATTTTTTGACAACCGGCGCCGTGAGCGAGGTTATAAAGCTCTTTCCCAGGGCCTGATTGCAGCCAGTTCCGGTGATGTCGACACCGCCCGAAGCCTGGCCAAGGAAAGCGGGAAGTTGCTTAAAGGCGAACCACTGGTTGCCCTGCTCGGGACGCAGACTGCTATCCTGGAGGGAAAGCGTGAAGAGGCGCGGGCAAATTTTCAATCCATGCTCGAGGATGAAAGCACACGCATGGTTGCCTTGAGAGGGTTGTTTCTTGAAGCAGAACGCCAGGGCGAGCCGGAAGCTGCCCGCCACTATGCCGAGGAAGCCGCACAAGAGGCGCCGTCTTTGCCGTGGGCGGGAAGTGCAAAACTCCGGTATCAGGCGGCAGATGGCGATTGGGACGCAGCAATTCAGACCCTCGAAGCCAACCGATCAGCAGGACTTTTGGACCGGCCGACAGCAAAACGTCAGCGCGCAGTTCTGTTGACAGCCAAGGCGATGTCAGAAGAGCAGGCAAACCCGGATGGTGCGCGAAAACTGGCAAGGGAAGCCCATAAGCTGGCAAAAGATCTCGTGCCTGCAGCAACTTCATTCGCCCGCTCAGCCAGCAGGCTAGGCGATATTCGAGGTGCAACAAAAGTGTTGGAGACAATCTGGAAACTGTCTCCCCATCCGGAAATAGCGGACGCTTATGCAACGGTTCGGGCAGGAGATTCGGTCCAGGACAGACTTAAACGCGCCCGCAAACTTGCAAGCCTGAGGACTAATCATCTTGAGGGCAGTATTGCGGTTGCAACAGCTGCTATCGACGCGCGTGACTGGAAGGCTGCCCGTTCGGCCCTTGAACCGGTATTGACCAGCAGACCGACCGAACGTGCCTGTTTGTTGATGGCAGACATTGAAGAGGGTGAACATGACGATAAGGGCCGCATGCGCGACTGGCTTTCACGGGCGGTTCGCGCAGAGGCGGATGAAGCCTGGACTGCGGATGGCCATGTCTCTGAAGAATGGCTGCCAATGTCTCCCGTAACAGGAGAAATTGACGCCTTTGAATGGCGGGTACCCGTTGCCCAGTTGGGTGATGTAACTGCACCGGTGATGTCATTGGAGGAACTGAAGGCAGAAGCTCAACCTCCAAACAACCAAGAGATGCAACCAGAGATAATTGATGTTGAAACCGTAACTCAAGATGCTCAGGAAGTTGATGCCGGGGAAGCAAATGCTAGCAAAGAGGAGCACAGTTCGCCCGAAGAACCCGCCCAGGCTGAGACAAAAGCGGAAGTGTCAGAAACGGATGGCTTGAGTGATGAAACGACAGCCAAGGCCGACGACCTCACCGAAGACGAAGCAGATCCGGAAGTCGTGACATCCGCCAATGACAATGTCAGTGTCTCTGATGCAGATGAGGAAAAAACCGACGATGCGACCCAGGCCGCTGAAAGCTCAAACTCTGCCGGTGATGATGAGACAAAAGAAGGGTTCGAGGACCAGGTGAAGTTCCCACTTGATCGCCGGCCGGATGATCCCGGTGTGCATCCTGACAAGGCCCCTCCGAAAAAGGCGTTCAAACTGTTCTGATCAAACTGATCGGGGTATAGAATATTAATCCTTCCCAGTTGGCAAACCGCTGCAAACGCCATATGTGAAGTTGAGAAGAAATTGGGGCGTCGTGATCATGTCTGAAGTAACCCAGGAACAGGTGATGGAACGCCTGGGCAAGGTAAAGGTGCCGGATCTGGAAGGAGACATCGTCTCCCTTGGATTGGTCGAAAACGTACTTGTTTCTGACGGCAAGGCAATTTTCTCGATTTCAGTACCTGCCGAACGCGCTCAAGAACTCGAACCGCTCCGGGTTGCCGCCGAAAAAGCGGTTTCCGGTATAAAGGGAATTAACAAAGTCACAGCTGTGCTGACAGCTGAACGCAAACCGGGTTCCGCGCCGCAGCGACCAACGTCCGGTGTTGCCCAGACCGGTGCCGCGCCGTCCACGGGCCAGGCTCAGACAAGAGGGCGCGCCAACCCTGCCGCCAGTCAGAAGGCCGGTGTCCCGGGCATCAAATCCATTATCGCGATTGCATCGGGCAAGGGCGGTGTCGGCAAGTCTACAACTTCGGTAAACCTTGCGCTGGGGCTGGCCGAACAGGGATTGTCGGTCGGTATTCTGGATGCCGATATCTATGGACCATCCATGCCCAGAATGTTGGGCATAACCGAGCGGCCAACTGCACAGGGCAAGGTTTTGAGTCCACTGGAAGCCTTTGGATTGAAAGTGATGTCGATGGGCTTTTTGGTGGAGGAGGAAACTCCTATGATCTGGCGCGGGCCTATGGTCATTTCGGCACTTATCCAAATGTTGCGGGAAGTTGCTTGGGGAGAGCTTGATATTCTTGTTGTCGACATGCCGCCGGGAACTGGTGATGCGCAGCTTACCATGGCGCAACAGGTGCCGCTGGCCGGTGCTGTTATAGTTTCCACACCACAGGATATTGCGTTGATTGATGCGCGCAAGGGACTGAATATGTTCCGCAAGGTGGAAGTTCCAATTCTTGGCCTGATTGAGAATATGAGCACGTTTATCTGCCCGAAATGCGGCGAACAGTCGGATATCTTCGGCCATGGCGGCGCAAAGGAAGAAGCATCAAGATTAGGCGTGCCGTTTCTGGGTGAGGTTCCGCTGCATACGGACATTCGCACCAATTCAGACGACGGAACGCCGATTACCGTTTCTGCGCCGGACAGTAAGCACGCTGAAATCTATAAGGAAATCGCAAGGGAAGTTATTTCCAGGCTGGAAATTGAAGATAGCCTGGCGTCAGGGTCGGGACCGGAAATTGTGTTCGAGTGACGTGTGAAAGCGCGTGGGTGCACGATGAACATCTGGCTTTGATATTCGGGCGCTGATGCACTTCAGGCAACAACCATTTCCATTGCCAAGGTTCAACAATCCAACTGTGATGTGCGGAAAAGAACCGTCTGGTGCATAAACGGTTGTCTGTTTGTTTGAGATGCTCGGAAAAGTGCAAAACACCTGAGCATCCTTTGAGGTGTTGCGTTTTGACTTTAATTGGTTGATTCAGATTGGACAGAAAACTCTGTCACGTGAACGAAATCTAAAAATGGCGACTTCAAAACAATCCCTGATTGAACGACGTGCTCAGTTGCTGAGTCCGAATGTCTCTACATTTTATGATGACCCGGTCCATCTGGTTAAGGGAGAAGGAGTCTGGGTTTGGGATGTAGACGATAAACGATACCTCGACTGTTACAATAATGTGCCACATGTGGGGCACTGTCACCCTCGCGTGGTTGAGGCAATCTACAAACAGGCGGCAACCCTCAATACCCATACCCGATATCTGCATGAGGGTATTCTGGATTATGTGGAACGCCTCACAGCCACATTTGATGATCCACTCAAGACTGCCATTTTGACCTGCACCGGTTCCGAGGCAAATGACATCGCTTTGCGTATGGCAGAGGCAGTAACGGGAAAGCGCGGGGTTATTGCCACTGATCACACCTATCATGGCAATACTACCGTGGTTGCCCAGCTTTCACGGACGAACATTCCTGCGACTGGTGATGGCAGCCATGTCCGTCACGTACCGGCACCGGACAGTTACCGGCCTTTGCAGGGTGAGGCGGGAATGAAACACGCTCGCGCATTTGCAGATCACATAGGTATGGCAATTGAGGATCTGGAAAAGTCCGGCGTTGGATTTTCTGCGGTTATCCTGTGCCCGGCTTTTCTCAATGAGGGGTTCCCGGTGCTGGATCCAGGATGGCTTGATCCAGCGATTGAGGTTGTGCGCAAGGCGGGCGGTGTGTTCATTGCCGATGAAGTCCAGCCTGGTTTTGGTCGAAACGGTTATCGATTTTGGGGGCATCAGCGCATCGGTGTGCAACCGGACATTGTTACGATGGGAAAACCGATGGCAAATGGTCATCCGGTTGCCGGTGTGGTGACTAGCTCCGATATCATGGGGTTGTTCAGAAATTCATTCAGGTATTTCAATACGTTTGGCGGTAACCCTGTGTCCTGTGCCGCCGCTTCGGCTGTTCTGGATGTACTGGAAGAAGAAGGGCTTCAGGAAAATGCTCGAATTGTAGGTGAATTTTGCCGAAACGGGTTGCTGAAGCTGGCGGAAACCCATGAATGTATTGGTGACGTGAGAGGGTATGGGCTGTTTTTTGGTGCAGAGCTGGTTACCAATCGCAAAACCAAGGTGCCGGCTACTGCCTTCGCAAAACGGGCAGCGAATGCTATGCGCCAGAAAGGCGTGCTCCTGAACACATTGGGCATCCACTACAATACTCTGAAAATTCGCCCACCAATGCCGTTCAGCATTGAGAATGCGGAGTTTATGCTGGACACGCTGGATGGCGTACTTGCCGATCTGGGACCGGCTGATGCGTGATGAAATTGTCAGAAAAGCGCTTCCGCTTTGGGGTCTGGAAGATGCGAAAGTAACGCTGGCTGCTGAGCGCGAAAATTCGGTTTACAAGGTACAACTCGCTGAGAATCTATATGCCCTGCGGCTGCATCGCGTCGGTTATCGAACAGCACAGGAATTGCAGGCTGAACTGAGTTGGATGGCGGAACTGGCAAGGCACGGTCTGCCAGTTCCCAAACCCCTGAGCCTAAAAGCGGGAGATTTCTGCCAGACAATAGACGGTGTGAAAGTCGATGTTCTTTCTTGGCTAAGCGGTGAAACCATGGGCAAGAAAAGCCAGTTGGCTGCATTGCGTGATCCGGCCGGTGCATACAGAACTCTTGGAAAGTCGATGGCCAGTCTGCACCGCATTTCCGATGACTGGGAACTGCCGGCAGACTTCTCCCGGCCAGCCTGGTCAGGCGAGGGGCTGGTGGGTGAAAAACCCTTGTGGGGAAGGTTCTGGGAAAACCCAACACTTTCAAACAGGCAGAAAAAGAAATTTGCCGGTTTCCGATCACGTGCGGCTGAGGTGCTTGGAGAGAAAGAGAATGAGTAGGATTTTGGTCTGATCCATGCGGACCTAGTGCCAGAGAACGTGTTGATAGATGAAGCCGACATTCGGCTGATTGACTTTGATGACGGTGGTTTCGGTTTCAGGTTGTTCGATATTGCAACAACGCTGAACTGGGCCAATCGTACGGACAACTATCCGGAATACAGGAAATCTTTTCTGGAGGGTTATCGTTCAGAACGGGAAATTGATCTTGCCCTTTTGCCGTTGTTTCAGGCCCTGCGTTCCCTGACTTACGTCGGCTGGATAGTTCCGCGTTTTGATGAACCTGAGGCCGACTTGCGAAACGAACGTTATCTTCGCGAAGCCGATTTCTGGATTGATACTTATTACGCGGATGATTGATCCGGAAGCTAACGCCCATGGATAGCTGCTTGGTGGAATTGCAGCTCTCGCGGTTATTGCATCATGGCGTTTGGCTTGAAAAGTTTCTCGCCATTGATTTCGTATGCGCCAATCAGAGCCTGCCCCTTTGGACTGACCAGCCAGCCTTCTAATGCCAGTGCTGCTTTGCTTCTGACATGGGGATGTAGCTGCGGATTTACCGGTAGATATGCATATTGATTGAACAATACCGGATCGCCAGAAAACAAAAGTTTCAGTCTGCCCTTGTTCCCAAAGTTCAACCAACTTGCCCGGTCCGCCATTATATACGCGTTCATGCCGCTGGCCGTGTTGAGAGAAGCACCCATGCCTGCGCCAGCAGCGCGATACCAGGTGCTATCAAAGGTTTCGGGATCGAGACCTGCGGATTTCCATAAAAAGCGTTCCATTTTATGCGTCCCGCTTTCGTCACCACGGCTGACAAAACCGGCAGCAGTATTTCTTATTCGGACAAGGGCCCGGGTTGCAGATGTAACTCCAGAAATATTGGCGGGATCATCTTCCGGTCCAATCAACACAAAACCGTTGTACATAATTTCTCGCCGATGCAGGCCGAAACCTGCCGCCACAAATGCCTCTTCTGCTTCCCTTGAATGAACCAGTATGGCATCGACATCACCTGACCTGCCCAGTTTCAGTGCCTGGCCGGTTCCCACCACCAGGAGTTGGACGTCAAGCCCGATATCATTTTTGATCTCAGGCAGAAGAATGTCTGAAAGACCGGAATTGTTGAAAGAAGTGGTTACCGCGACTCTGATTTCCGCGGCATGTGCAACAGCAGTGAAACATCCGAACAGAAACAGGAACAGACAATGCCGAAGAACGTTCATTCCACGATGTCCCCGCTTACAAACGCTCTCGCTTCGCTCGTTTTCGGTTTCTTGAAAAACTCGGTAGCCTGCCCGGTCTCGTGAAGATTACCCCGGTACAAAAACATGATGTCATCGGCAAGCCTCCGAGCCTGTCCAATATCATGGGTGGCCATGATGATCCGAATGCCGGATGCCAGTGCCTCTCTCAATATGGCTTCGATTTCCTTTGTCGCTGTTCCATCAAGGTTTGCTGTCGGTTCATCCAGAAAAAGAACCTCTGGATTACAGGATAGGGCGCGGGCGAGGGCAAGCTTCTGTTTTTCACCACCAGAGAGGAAAGTTGCGCCAAGTCCGGATGCTTGAGAGAGTCCGACGCGATCGAGCCAAACAGCAGTGATTTCGGCTGCCTCAGGTTTTGAATGGCCCTGCAGCCTCAGTGGGTAGATAATATTCTCCGCAGCGGTTCTGCGTAGCATGACCGGGGTTTGAAAAACGAATGCCTGATTCTTTCTCGCTGAAGCAGTATCGCTGTTCCATCGGATGCTACCCGATCTTGGCCTTTCAAGGCCGTGCATCAGCCGAAGCAGGGTGGTTTTGCCGGAGCCGTTCGGCCCCATTATGACGGACAACCCGGTTTCGCCGATACGGCAGTCAATCGGCCCAACAATGGTTTTTCCACGTTTGCGGACGGTTGCACCGATCAATTCAAGTGGGAGGATGGCCTCTACCATGTGCTTGCCCGCTCCGTTTTTGACACAGAATGGATGGCCAGATTCACAATGATTGCGAGTGCGATCAGAATGAATCCAAGTGCAAGGGCAAACGCAAAATCGCCCTTTCCGGTTTCCAGGGCAATGGCCGTTGTGAGGACCCGAGTCACGTGGTCGATATTGCCTCCGACGATCATGATGGCTCCAACCTCGCCAATCGCCCGGCCAAAGCCTGCAAGCGATGCGGTTAGCAGCGATCGGCGTGCATCAACAATCAGAGTGATGATGCGTTGCCTTTTACTGGTATTTAGAGAAATAAGCAGATCATGATAGTCAGCCCACAAATCCCGGATTGCCTGATGGGATATGGATGCGATCAGCGGTGTTATGATGATAACCTGCGCGATGATCATGGCTGTCGGGGTAAAAAGTAGTCCGAATACGCCGAACGGTCCGGAGCGCGACAGGAAAATATACACGATCAGGCCGACCACTACCGGAGGCAGGCCCATCAGGGCGTTCAGTACTGCTATTGTAGTTCTGCGGTAACGAAAACGGCTCACCGCCAGCAGGGCGCCGAGTGGCATTCCCAATAATGATGCAATAATCACCGCTGTCAGCGTAACCCGCAGGGAGAGCAGGATGATTTCCAGGAGATCGCGATCAAATGAAATGATGAGTTGGAATGCTTGCCAGATCCCGTCCAGAATATCGCTCATCTACAATTCTGCCTGCTTACTCAAACCAGCTACTCTTCTAACAGGCTGCGTGTATATGGGACAAGAGGTGTCATCGGCTGAAAAAACAAAGGATCGAACTAGGCGGCCTCCACCAGGGGCGTTTTAAGAATTTCACGCGCCTGTTGCCACGTGGCCACCGGCCGTTCGTACTTTTCACAAATTTCTGTAGCAATGTTTACAAGTGCCGCATTGGAGGGCGCAAGGTTCTCGCGGTTCAGCCGCACATTGTCTTCCAGTCCCGTTCGAGTGTGACCACCAAGTTCTATAGACCATTCGTTGAGAACTCGCTGATTCCTGCCGATGCCGGCGCCGCACCAGGTAGCATCAGGACAAAGGCGTTTAACGGTTTCAACGTAAAATTCAAAGGTTGGCCGATCCACCGGCATCGCATTTTTGACGCCCATCACGAATTGGATATGCAGGGGTCCCTTGATGCGGCCGTCTTTTTCCATGGCTGCGGCCTGATGAATATGGCTGAGGTCAAACGCTTCTATTTCCGGCTTCACATCGTACGCGAGCATCTCGGATGCCAGCCAGTCAACCAGATCAGGTGAGTTTTCATAAACCCAGGTTGGGAAATTATTTGAGCCGACTGTGAGCGATGCCATGTCCGGTTTTAGCGGCAGCATTCCGCCGCGTTCGGCACCGGTTCCCGAACGACCACCGGTGGAATACTGGATGATCATCCCTGGGCAATGTTTCTTCAAGCCCTCGCCCAGCAAAGCAAACTTTTCCGGATCAGATGTTGTGCTACCATCTGGATTACGCACATGACAGTGAGCAATGGAAGCGCCCGCCTCAAACGATTCATGAGTGCTTTCAATCTGCTCATTAATTGAGACCGGGAGCGCAGGATTGTCTGATTTTTGTGGCACGGAGCCTGTGATCGCCACACAAATGATGGCAGGATTAGCCATTTACGTATCTTTCCATTCGATCTAATGCTTCATTGAGAAGCGCTTCGTTCCGCCGTTTCCGCTCCGAGGTGCACCACCGCCAGGCCCTTTTTGAAATGAGGGCGCAAGCCCGAATGCAAAAAAGGGCCTGGCGGTGAAAAATTTCGACAGGCGGAGCCTGCGATGACTTGAATTGCCGTTACCAATACCCCTACCGCAGAATTGCGCACAAGCGCAATCGCCTCTTCGAACAGACTGTGCCGAAGAGAGATTTCACGCTGTGCGCTTCCCAGAGGTTTGAGAGCGGTCATGGCGGTGCCTGCGCATCTCTGAACACCTCCTCCGGCGTCCGGAAGCCGAGTGCCTTGCGCGGCCGTGCGTTGAGCAGATCCTCCACCGCCTGGACCTCGGCATCGGTCACAGACCGGAAATCCGTGCCTTTCGGCAAATACTGGCGGACCAGTCCATTGGTGTGTTCATTCAGCCCGCGCTCCCATGAGTGGTAGGGCCGGGCAAAATAGAACTTGGCATCAAGCGCCTTGGACAGGCTGCTGTGGCCAGCGAATTCCTTACCGTTGTCCGCAGTGATCGTGTGAACCAGGTGCCGATCTGCCTCCAGCCGGCGTCTGAGCGCAGCTCCGACATCTTCGGCCGTTTTCCTGTCGAGCCGTACCAGTCGGGTCATCTTCGAGGCGCGGTCCACCGCCGAAACCACTGCGCCGCTTTGACCCGCTCCAACGATCGTGTCCACCTCCCAGTCACCGATCCGCAACTTCTGTTCGACGATCGCGGGCCGCTCACTGATATCGACACGACCGGGAATGCGTCCTCGCCCGGCGTGCCGGCCGCCGCGCCAATTCGGTTTCTTCCCACGCCGCCGCAGACGTTTGTAAAGGCTGCCACCGGCCCTGCGGTCCGCGCGGACGTATTCGTAGATCCGCATCCGCCCCACCATGGCTTGGCCTTCCCGACGAAACCGACCCGAAATTTGCTCTGGGCTCCAGCCAGCCGCCAACTTCTCCTCGACCAATTGCCACAGGGCGGGTGTCATCTTCCTTGGCACCGATGACGCCCTGTGGCGGCGCTCTGTCGCCTTGTTATGGGCCTGTTTGTACCGGTAGCCCCGGCCGCCGCTGTTGCGCTGCATCTCTCGACGGATTGTCGTGTGATGGCGTCCGAGCTCACGCCCAATGTCTCTCTGCGAGAGGCCGCTTTTCTTCAACCCCCAAATCTGGCAACGTTCATCTTGGGTCAGGTGGTGGTAGCCGCGAGGCATAGGCGAATCTCCTTCTACAAGATTCTCGCCATCGCCTGGCCCGCCCGCAAGGAAGAATGCTCATCACGCTGCCGTTTTCACTGGTGCACTTCGGAATGGCACGGGGGGTGCATTACCGATCCCCTCCCATGACATTTTGAACAGGTTACCAAAAATCGAAAAATGTACAAATGGCATCAGCGTCGTGGAACGCGGATCAAACAAAAAAGGCGGCTGAAACAGCCGCCTGTAAAGTTGCCTGTTTTCTCAGGCTTATTCTTTATTCTCTTCAACAGGAGCTTCAGCTTCTGCGGTTGCTGCCTCTTCAGCAGCTTTTGCTTCTGCAGCGGCAATTTTTTCAGCTTCGATACGGGCTTTTTCCTCTGCAAACGCCTGGCGTTCCGCGTCGTTCAGCTTCTTGGCACGGGTACCTGTGTTCTCAGTAATCCGTGCAGACTTACCGCGACGGTTACGAAGGTAGTACAACTTTGCGCGGCGAACTCGACCGCGACGAACCACTTCAACGCCTTCAACAAGTGGAGAAAAAACCGGGAATACACGCTCGACACCCTCTCCGTAGGAGATCTTGCGAACTGTAAAGCTCTCATTGATGCCGCCACCTGAACGGGCAATACAAACGCCTTCATAAGCCTGAACACGGGTACGTTGGCCCTCTGTAACGCGCACGGATACGCGCACGGTGTCGCCAGGCTCAAATTCCGGCAATTGGCGTTTTTCGGAAATACGGGTGGTTTCTTCAGCTTCAAGCTGTTCAATAATATTCATCGTTCCAAACTTTCGGTTTCAGGTCTGGCCAGGGACAATCATGGGTTGCCTTTGCCGAACGCATTGTTCTTTTTACAAAAAGCCAGAGCGGCACTCGGGAAAGTTTCTGTTCAGCGGCTACCCGCATTGACCAACCCGACTGAAATCACTTCCATGCCGATACACATTTTTCCGTATTTTTCGGAAATTTTCCGGGTCTATAAAGGATCATGATGCACTTGTCGAGAGGAATTCTGAAAATGAATCACCTACAGATCACTTCATTTAACCCATCGACGAGAGGTGACGAAGCTGTCCTTCACGTATTCGTCCGGATCGTTGGCGGGTTTTGACAATCTGGTGTCCGACACCGCCCTCACAACTCCCATCCTGCTTGACAAGGCAGTTTCCCTGGCTTTCGTGAGTATTTGAAAATCCGATTTCAGGAGTGCATTTTATTCTTGCGCTCTCGCACCGTCCTGGAGGCTTCGGGGCTGCCATCGTGATAGGAGCCGAACCAGTTGTCCCATGGCATTTCCGGATTACCGTAATTGCATTCAAAGTAACGGTGATGCAGCTGATGGTGAAACGAGCCTATTTTCAGGTGGGCCTTCTCACCAAGCACCAGATTTTCAAATCCTGCATGAGATGTCGCCGTGGCTAGAGCCAGCCAGTATCCCAGGAAAATGAAGTGGATTGGATGGGCCGGCAACACCAGGAAAATCAACAGCAGACCCATGTAGCCTACATGTTCGATCGGATGCATGGAAAAGCCGGACCATGGGGCAATCGAAATGCTGCGGTGATGTACGGAATGTACCCGCTTGTAAATCCATGGGATATGCAGCGTTCTGTGGAGCCAATAGAAATGAAAGGACTGAATTACCGGCAATAACGTAAACAACAGGATAAACCAGACTGGGTTTTCTTCGAATGTGATCATCGCAGCCCAGCCGTTTGCATAGGCCATCCAGACAACCACATCATATAGAGTCCATATCGTTACACCTGAAAGCAGGGAGTAGGTTACATTGTCCCAATACTGATCGTTGAAAAGAAACACACGATTGTTTCGCGCAAGTCCGCGCCGATCAAACTTGAAATCACTTCCCTGCCGTTTCCAACCGTACAGCCAGACATGCAGTCCCTGCGCAAAGAGGATCATCAGGATCATATTGCGACCCCAAACTTGCAGCACCCAGTTCCACTCGAGCGTTTTCATCTCTGCCAGTGCTGGCTGCAACCAAAGCCATGTCGCACCAGCCATGAGCGCATATATGCTGAATTCCGTAATTGGCAGCCAGTTGGTTGCAAACCACCGCAGGGTGGCCATAGGGCGCGGCGGCCACGAGAACAAAGGGGTAACCGGAACCGGTAGATCCGGGTGCCAGTTCCAGTCACGACTTTCTCCGGCTTTGAGGTGATCATCAGAAATCGTCATGTTTTCGCCTCCACCCGCGCTATTCAGCAATTGGCAACAACAAATCTCACACCGAATTAGCCGGTTTGGCAAGTCAGTTTCAAACATGTCGATGACTTGTCCGGTTTTCTGCAAACCCATTCAAAGCGATGAACGACGGATAATGAAGCTTAGCGAATTGACCGAGATCTTGTGTGTTGCAAACTGTCAGAAAGCTGTCACACTTGATAGACAAGGCTTGTATCAGCCGATTCGTTTGCCAGAAATTCCCGTCTGAATAATTGTCGGGAATAAAAGCAGGAATTCCTCGTCCAGGCACCAGTGGTGTTGAAACTCCAACAAGCATGTGCCGGAACGAATGGAGGTGACGCCATGCCAAGATTGTTTACTGCACTGGAAATTCCCGGCTCCATAGCGATGCAACTCTCCCTTTTGCAAAACGGATTGCCTGGCGCGCGATGGATTGATCGCGAAAACCTCCATATCACACTGCGCTTTATAGGTGATGTGGAGTTACCGCAAGCCAGGGAAATAGCCTACGCACTTGAAACTGTAAAAACCGCTCCCTTTGTCCTGAATCTCGATGGGCTTGATGTGTTCAGCCACTCAAAACCGCACAGTTTATTTGCTGGCGTATCGAAATCTGAACCGCTGACCGAATTGCACGCTGAACAGGAGCGAATTTGCCAGCGACTGGGTCATGTGGCCGAACACCGAAAATTCATTCCGCATGTCACCATAGCGCGTATAAGGGGGCGTCAGGGCACCCGTTGTCGCCAATTATCTGTCAGGCATCGGTGGCTTTCAGAGCCAAAAGTTTCCTGTCAGTCGCTTCGTGCTCATGTCATCACGAGGTTCAACCGGTGGAGGACCCTATATAGTCGAAGAATCCTACCAGCTTGTGGAGCGGAAAATTGTCCAGGCCTGAGAAATTATCCAAATCCGATGTAGAAACAGCCCTCAACGGTCTGAGCGGCTGGCAAAAAGTCGATGGCAGAGATGCCATTTTCAAACAGTTTGAATTCAAGAATTTCGGACAGGCGTTCGCCTTTATGACGCGAGTGGCCCTGATGGCAGAAAAGATCAATCACCATCCTGAATGGTTCAACGTTTACAAGACAGTAGATGTCACATTGGCAACCCACGATGCCGGTGGCGTGACCGAACTGGATGTCAAATTGGCCGGCTTCATGAACAAAATCGGCGGTTCTTGAACTTAACCTTTTGACTTCCCACATATAATTCAAGGGAAGTATGATGAAAAAAGCCGAAATTGATGAAATTCTAATGCCGGGAGATTTCACAGAACAGGAGTCTCACGAGCACCGTGTGAGGTCTCAGTTCTGGGACAAGATTCGCAAGGTAGCCGGCCGTATTCCATTCATGGACGATGTGATTGCTGCCTATTACTGCGCGATGGATCCGCAGACTCCGACCAAGGTAAGAGGTGTCTTGCTGGCAGCCCTTGCTTATTTTGTGTTACCGCTTGATTCAATTCCGGATGTTTTGGTGGGGTTTGGACTTACGGACGATATTACGGTTCTGACAGTCGCATTTTCAGTTGTCAGTGGTCACATCAAGGATAGCCATCGCGAAGCGGCAAGACAGTTTTTGCAGGACGAGCGTAGCAGGGAAACTGCATGAATTTCAGCAGATTTCAGTCGCCAGACTGTTAACCACCAGACAATCAGGCATGGACTTTTTCGGACAAGTTCCGTAAGCCGCAAAGAAACTCTAACGGATTAAATATGCGCGGATATTTTGGAATCGGTGTCGAAGGCATTTCCAAGCCCATGAACTTTGGCAACCTGGCACGATCTGCTCATGGATTTGGAGCAAGCTTTATATTCACGGTAGCACCAGCCAAGCGTATTGGAACGCCGGAATCAGATACAACAAAATCACAAGACCACCTGCCGTGGTATTCTTACGCAAATTGCGAGGAAATGCGCCTACCCGACGACTGCAGGCTTGTCGGGATTGAATTGACACCAGATGCCGTTGAATTGCCAAGCTTTAGACATCCGGCCAAAGCAGCGTACATACTGGGACCCGAGGGAGGCTCCCTGTCACCGCAGATGATCGAACGCTGCGAATTTACCGTCAAAATTCCGATGGATTTTTGTATCAACGTGGCCACCGCAGGTGCAATCGTGATGTATGACCGGATGCATTGTCTGGGCAGATTTGCCGAAAGACCGATCGCAGCAGGCGGCCCATCCGAGCCCCTAAAGCCTCACGTCCACGGAAAAAAGCAGTATTCTGGTGGCAAGAGGTTGCCCTGAATCAAGGAAAATTCACCCAATATCGAGCCAAAAGCCTGATTCCTGCCAATATTTTGTAACACTTGGTGAGTTGAATGTTCTAAACTGGCGATCGCATGGGTATCAAAATTTGATTCGGATTTTTCGAAAATTGTTTATATTTTGATAACCATCATTAACGCATATTAATGCCAGAAATTACGAGGACATCGGTATCGGCGGGTGGCGTTGAACAAACTGATGAGTACGGGAATGAAGACAGGAACTTTTTTAGCAGGAGCATTTGTTAGCGCGTTGGCAACAGTTGCCTTGATCGCACCAGCAAATGCACAAGCACCAACACGCATCAAACAACACAATGCATGGGGAGCATACAGCCATAACGGATCCGGTGGGAAAATCTGTTACGTGCTTTCTGTTCCAACTCAGAAAGAACCCGCAGATCGTGATCATGGCGATGTATTTTTCATGGTTGCCAAACATCCCGGCCAGAACGTCAATTTCGAACCCCAGTTCACCGTGGGATATCCTTTTGCGGACAATTCCAAAGTCACCCTGGAAATTGACGGCAAGAAATTCTCCATGTTCACCAAGGGCAGCAACGCCTGGATGGAAAATCCGGCAGAAGAGCCCGCCATGGTAGCAGCAATGCGTGCCGGGAGCAAAATGTCGGTCTCCGGTCAATCCCGGCGTGGCACACAAACCCGTTACGCCTATTCGCTGTCAGGTGTCACAGCATCTCTGAAAGAAATTGCATCCTGCCAATAGCGCAAACCAGGCAGGGTTAACTTAAACCTAAGGCTTTTTCGATAGCGTCCCATCAGATTCATTCTGGCAGGGCGTTTTATGACCGACACATTAGAAAACTCAACACTGGAAACATCCAACCCGGGCTTTGCCGACGCTGCACAAAAACCGGCCGGATTGTTGATTGCAGCCTGTTTCACAGTCTCCATGCTGCTTTCGGCACTACTGCTGTTTTTCGTCCAGCCGATGTTCGCAAAAATGGCTCTGCCATTGCTCGGTGGTTCATCCGGCGTCTGGAACACTGCAATGGTGTTTTTCCAGGCAGTTTTGCTTGGCGGCTATCTCTATGCCCACCTGCTCTCAAAATACTTTCCCTTTCGCATACAGATTTTGATTCATGGACTTGTCACTGCTTCAGCCATGTTCATCCTGCCAATAGCCGTACCCCATGGCTGGGAGGTTCCGACTACGGGCACTCCGACACTCTGGCTCCTGGCCTTGTTTGGCGTCGCCCTGGGCGCCCCATTTTTTGCACTATCCGCAAATGCCCCCTTTTACAGAAGTGGTTTTCGTATACGAACCATCGTGCCAGTGGTGACCCTTATTTTCTGTATGCAGCCAGCAATGCCGGCAGCCTGTTGTCACTTCTGAGTTATCCAATACTTGTGGAACCGTTTTTTCGGTTATCGGGCCAATCCTACGCCTGGGCAGTTGGATTCCTGTTACTGCTCACCATGATTCTCGGATCGGGCTTCCTGGCTCAGAAATTCGTTTCAGCGGAGAACCTAGCAAATGCCGCCAAGGCCAATCTGGGAAAAGCGCTTACCTGGACGCGGCGCTTCAAATGGGTTGGGTTTGCCATCGTACCGTCAAGCCTGATGCTTGGCGTGACTGCACATCTGACATCAAATGTGGCTTCCGCTCCCTTTCTTTGGGTGCTTCCGCTGGCTATCTATCTTTTGACATTCATCATCGCGTTTTCACCGCGACCACCAATACCCTTTACGTTGATTTCAAATATTTTCCCATTTGCTGCAATTGGCGGATTGATCCTCACCAGTTCTTTCGTGAACAACTACGTCCTCGACATCGTCGGCAACCTTCTTTGCTTCTTCATCATCACGCAAATGTGCCACAATCGGCTGGCTGAAGACCGTCCTCCAAGTGAACACCTGACCGAATTCTATTTTTTCATGTCGCTTGGTGGCGTCATTGGTGGCGCACTAACGGCTCTCGCAGCGCCGTTGCTGTTCAATGATGTCTATGAATATCACTTGATGCTGGCTGCATCCGGTCTGGTGGCAGCAGGTGCATTCCCTGCCCGTAACAAAATTGCTCGTGAGGTGATGATGATATTCGCCATCATACTCGCGACAGTATGCTTCATCGCATATGCTCAAGAAATCCCTGCAACAGCGAAAAACATCATTGCAATGATCATTGTTTCCGGACTTGCTGCCGGAATTGTTCTTCATCGTAAGGTGCCATTGCGGCTATTCGCCTATCTGACGGCTGTTTCCTTGCTAGCGATCAATGTTGCAACTGTTTTCTCGGAAAACCGACAGGAAGTCATCTATTCCGGTCGCAGTTTCTTCGGGGTGTCGAAAGTTATATACAAAGAAACCGACAATGGCCCTATGCACATATTCAAGCACGGAAACACCAAGCACAATATACAGCTAAGATCTCAAGAAGCTCTTGATTTCCCGCTTGCCTATTATGCACCCAACGGTTCGTTCGGACAGGCGGTTGAAGCTATCCGAACAGTACGCTCAGAACCCGCAATTGCAGTTATCGGATTGGGTGCAGGTGCAATGGCCTGCCACGAAAAGCAGGATGAAAGCTGGAAGTATTACGAAATCGATCCTTTGGTGGTCGACATGGCCAGAAACCAATCCCTGTTTACCTATGTGAACAACTGCGCGCCGGATTCTCCGATCATCATCGGCGATGCCAGGCTAACCCTGCAAAATGAAGCTGCTGCCAGCTTCGATTTGATCATGATAGATGCGTTTTCTTCGAACGTAATTCCAGCTCACCTGGTAACACTTGAAGCGATGTCATTGTACCGCACCAAGCTCAAACCGGGCGGAGCGATTTTCTTCCATACGTCCAACCGCTATCTGGACGTGACGTCTGTGGTCCTAAATGCTGCGGAGGCAGCGGGACTGGCAACCCGTTCGGTATTCACAAGACCGGCAGACAATCACATCTACAAGGAACAGATCACACCATCACGTGCAGTACTGGTAGCCGGAAGTGATGCGGAACTGGATGCCATGTTGGCAAATCATCCGGACTGGAAAGTAACCGAAGGAAAAGAGTCCGTTGGCATTTGGCGTGATGACTTTTCTCACGTTCTTGGTGCCTTGCTTGCAAAACTGTAAAGGTAATTATCCTGGAATTTCCAATTGCAGAATTTCCGTGATTTGATCGCACAGGCATGATACATCCCGGGCCATGTCTGTAACATTTGATTTAAAAGATCCTGCCACAAGAGAAAAGCTGGACGGTTTGAAAAAGCCTTCCAGCTCGCTACCTTCGTTGGTCGGCTTGAGCCGTAACAGGATGGCTGATGTTTTGCGCGACGAAGGTGTGCCTGAAAAGCAATTGAAAATGCGTGTCAGCCAGATTTGGCACTGGTTGTACATTCGCGGAGTTTCAGATTTTTCTGAAATGAAAAATCTGTCGAAGGATTTTCGCGCCCTGCTGTCCGAGACTTTTGATATTTCAAGACCGCGAATCGTTGATGAACAGATTTCCAGCGATGGCACGCGTAAATGGCTGATGCAGTTTCCATCACTGGGCGCCGGCAAGCCAGTAGAGGTGGAGACGGTTTATATTCCTGAGGAAGGGCGCGGGACGCTTTGTATTTCCTCTCAGGTTGGTTGCACGTTAAACTGCTCCTTCTGCCATACCGGCACACAGAAACTGGTTCGCAATCTGACCGCAGGTGAAATCCTGGCACAACTTCTTGTTGCCCGCGATCGCCTCGGAGATTTTCCCGATAAGGATACGCCTGCCGGTGCGATCGTGCCTCTTGAGGGTCGGAAGTTTTCCAACATTGTCATGATGGGCATGGGCGAACCACTGTACAATTTCGATAATGTCAAGGAAGCCCTTCTTATCGCTTCTGATGGCGACGGGTTATCGCTGTCAAAGCGTCGCATAACGCTTTCGACTTCCGGTGTTGTTCCGTTTATTCCTCGCACTGGAGCGGAAACCGGTGTGATGCTGGCGATCTCATTGCATGCGGTTAACGATGACTTGCGCAATGAACTTGTCCCGATCAACAGAAAATACCCGCTCAAGGACATGCTCGATGCCTGTCGTGCCTATCCTGGACTTTCCAATGCAAAGCGTATCACGTTCGAGTATGTGATGCTCAAGGGAGTTAATGACAGCTTGTCAGATGCCAAGCAAATGGTGAGGCTGCTGAAAGGCATACCGGCCAAAATAAATCTCATACCCTTTAATCCGTGGCCGGGTTCGGACTATGAGTGTTCCGACTGGGAGCAAATTGAACTGTTTGCCGACTTTATCAACGCCAATGGATATGCATCGCCTATCCGCACGCCGCGTGGGAGAGATATTCTCGCAGCCTGCGGTCAGTTGAAATCAGAATCAGAGCGGCTGAAAAAAACGGAACGGTTGGCGCTTGAAGCCATGATGATCGCGGGTCACGGCGAATAATCGGAACCAATCTGCACATAATCTCCTGATAAAAAAGACAATTTCTGATTTTTATTGCGCTAGTCAGGCAGCATGAAAGCCAATAGTCTTACTGCAAAATTACACCCTATCCTTTTCATTATTGGATACCTGTTCGCTGTGATTGTAGCGGTTGCAGTAACCGTTTCGCTCTTTCTGGGCCCCACCATTTTCCCGGATAACGGAAAATGGGGTTCTATTTACCATCAACTTGACAGCTTGTTTGCTGTTTACACAGTAGGGGTTGTTTATACGGGCATTTCAGCCTTCCCCGGATATGTGTTCTCCCTATTGCTGGCGCATCGAATGGGATTTCATTCATGGCAGTTCTACATGTTGGCCGGCATCGCAACTGCCATTCTGGCTCATGGGTTGTTTTTTGTGCTTCTCGGCAACCTGTTTTTCGGAGGCAACAATTTCATGGTTTTTTTCACCTCATTACCTGGTGGTGCCGCGGGAGGATATGCCTATTTCCTTTGGCGGAGAAAAATGCTTTCAGTGTGGGTAAACTAAAAAGCACCCAGGTTGGAAATGAAACTCCTTCTATTCGTGATCGGTCGATTGATTGTAATCGCATTTGCCTTGGCCATCAGCGTACTCGCCGCTTCGTTGTTTATAGGATACGGGCTGGCCAGTGGCATGCTGGCAGAAATACTGGGGCAAGAGGGTCACGAAAAGATAATGCAATCTGAAGCGGGCGAAACAATATTGGGAATTGCAACGTTTGTAGCTGCAGTGCTCACCAGCACTCATATTGCTGGCCTCACACTCTTACCAGTAACTATTGCAATTGCAGCAACCGAAATGATGCGCTGGCAATCTATGAGCTTACATCTTGTGCTCGGTGGTTTGTGCGCGCTGTTTGTTCTGTTTTCGGCACTTGCTTTGCCGACCGGACAAATGCCGGCGAACGGCACTGTCGTAGTAACTCTGGCTGCTGGTTTCGTGGCAGCATTTTTCTACTGGCTTATTGCCGGAAGAAATTCAGGCGAATGGTGGTCAGCGATTGAGAATGATGAAGAGTCTGCGACAAATTGAAAAGGCGCTTGAACAATAGGTCAATATGACTAAATTGCCGGAAAAATCCAAACATGCTGCTCGACTCCAAAAAAGTGCTGTCGGCGGCAATCCCCAGGATAACTCTCATGAGCAATTCAAAAGACAACATCAACAAAGTCGTACTTGCCTATTCCGGTGGCCTCGACACCTCAATAATCCTAAAATGGCTGCAGACGGAGTATGACGCTGAAGTCGTTACCTTCACGGCTGACCTCGGTCAGGGCGAGGAGCTTGAACCGGCTCGCAAAAAAGCAGAAATGCTTGGTATTGACGAGATTTATATCGAGGATCTTCGCGAAGAGTTTGTCTCCGATTTTGTATTTCCGATGTTCAGGGCCAATACGGTTTATGAAGGTATTTACCTGCTGGGAACGTCCATTGCCCGACCACTGATTTCCAAAAGGCTGGTTGAGATCGCCCGGGAGACCGGTGCCGATGCAATCGCCCATGGCGCGACCGGCAAAGGTAACGATCAGGTTCGTTTTGAACTTTCAGCCTATGCACTCGATCCAAACATCAAGGTAATTGCACCCTGGCGCGACTGGTCATTCAAATCACGCACTGACCTCATCGACTTCGCCATGAAGCATCAAATTCCGGTGCCAAAAGACAAACATGGCGAAGCCCCGTTCTCTGTGGATGCCAATCTTCTCCATTCATCGTCCGAAGGAAAGGTGCTGGAAGACCCGGCCATCGAAGCAGAGGAATATGTTTATCAGCGCACCATTTCTCCCATGGATGCTCCCGATGAGCCGACGGAAATCGAAATCGAATTCGAAAAGGGTGATGCGGTCAGCATTAACGGCAAGCGGGTAAGCCCCGCAACCATGTTGGCCGAATTGAACAGGTTGGGCCATGATAACGGAATAGGACGGATTGATCTGGTAGAAAATCGCTTTGTCGGCATGAAATCCCGCGGCGTATACGAGACTCCGGGCGGCACCGTTCTACTCGATGCCCATCGCGCGATTGAATCAATTACATTGGATCGCGGGGCCGCCCACCTGAAAGACGAATTGATGCCTCGTTATGCCGAACTCATCTACAACGGTTTCTGGTTCTCGCCTGAAAGGGAAATGCTGCAGGCAGCCATCGACCGGAGCCAAACCCATGTAGAAGGCAAGGTGCGATTGAAGCTTTATAAAGGAAACATTCTGGTCACCGGCCGCGAAAGTGAACAATCGCTTTACTCCGAAGAACTGGTTACATTTGAGGACGATCAAGGTGCTTATGATCAGAAGGATGCCCATGGATTCATCCGTCTGAATGCCCTGCGATTACGGACACTGGCTGTAAGAAATCAAAACTAGGCTGGTCATTCAGCTCATTCTGCCCTAAAAAAAGTATCTTTTGGGGTAAGATGTATGAGTAAGGCACGAATTAAGCGGGACGCCTCAGCGCGTCAAAAAAAGCAGCTTCGTGCCCGTTCAACCCACAGGCGCCTGTCAATCCTGGCCGTATTAGAGCGTGTTTGTGTCGAGTAGATTCAGTTTCTTTCCGTGCGCGAATATGATTCTGATTGGGGTGACCTGATTCGGTTCGAAGCCAAGGATTTTCAATGCCCAAGCCCCATCCGATTGAATTGCGTAAACGTGTTGTAGCTCATGTAGAAGAAGGCCACACTCATCGTGGAACGGCTGCCCATTTCAAAGTCTCCGTCAAATTTGTGAATGATATGGTGAAGTTGAAACGTGAAACTGGCTCGCTTGCTCCAAAACATAACCCGGGAAAAACAGGCCATGGCAAGCTTTCACCCTATAAAGACTGGCTTCGAAAACGGGTTGATGAACAAAAGGACATTACAATCCGTAAGCTTTGTGCGGAGCTGAACGAAAAATTCAACCTCAATGTCCATCATTCGCCTGTCTGGCATGTTGTGCGCAGTTTCGGGTTGTCGCATAAAAAAAGACTATTTATGCCAAGGAGCAACACCGCATCGACGTGAAAAAAGACCGCGAACTCTGGAAGACAAGGCGTGTTCCGTTTTTGAATCGGTCGATTGAAAAACTTGTCTTCATTGATGAGACGTCCACAAACACCAAAATGGCCAAGCAAACTGGATGGGCCCCAACAGGAGAGCGCCTCATAGATTTTGTCCCTCATGGCCACTGGAAGAAGCAGACACTTATCGCAGGCCTGCGCAGTCATGGACTGGTTGCGCCCTGGGTTATTGACCGGGCCATGACCAAAGAAATCTTTGAGATTTATGTTGAGACACAGTTGGCGCCAGAACTGGAAAAGAGAGATGTCGTAATCCTTGACCACCTAGCCGCTCACAAGAGCGAAAAAGCCGAGCAGATCTTGCGAGATATCGGCGCATGGTTTTTGTTCCTGCCGAAATATTCCCCAGATCTCAATGCCATTGAAATGGCCTTTTCGAAGCTCAAGGCTCATCTGAGGAAGGCAGGCGCCAGAACCTTCGATGATGTCTGGAAGGCAATCGGAGAGGTCTGCCATATGTTCACGCCAATGGAGTGCCGGAATTTCTTCAGGGCAGTCGGCTGTGAATTCACGTGATGCGAACACGCTCTAACCACCGCACTGATTGTGGTAGGTGGGTATTTTTACTACACCCAGCAAAGAGATCCTATTGTTTTGAAGATAGGATCAGGCCCGTATAATTCTGATTCCCATGAATTGATGAAAGAAGTCGCCGACGTTGTAAATCGCCATACTGACGAATTATCAATCGAAGTTGTGGCCACGCGTGACTCGAGCATGAACATTTCGATCCTTAACGAAGGCGATGTACAACTGGCAACTATTCGTTCAGATACTCCAGTAGTAAACAATGTCAGGCAAGTAGCCAGTCTGTTTCCCGATTACTTTCAGATTATCACCTTGTCAGAGCGTCCGATTTTCCGTGCCGTTGATCTGTTGGGTAAAAAGGTGGCAATTCCGCGTTTTGGAACGGACGAGTTTCGATCATTCTGGATAATAGGAGACCATTACGATCTACCCATCCATGAGGTGAAATGGCTGTCAATGGAATTTGAGGCGGCGGCAGACCGGCTTTTATCCGGTGAGGTTGACGCTATTTTCACAGTCCGTTCCCTGAGAGATCGCAGGCTCCTAAACCTGTTCGAAGATGCCGGTCTCAAAGACACCAGTCTGCGGTTTGTTTCCATTGATCAGGCGGAAGCAATTTCTATCAAGCGTCCTTTCCTGCAAACCAAGACAATCCCCAAGGGAGCCTATATAGGCAATGGCCCGACCCCAAGTCGGGATATGATAACCAGCACGGTTGACCGTGTCCTGGTTGCTAGAGAGGATGTGGATACTGAGGCAATCCGGCTCCTCACTCAGATACTGTTCGAGCACAGATTGGACCTGACCATCAGGTTTTCACTGGCCTCAGCAATCACCACTCCGGATACAGAAGCAGGTCTCAGCATTCCATTGCACGAAGGCTCAGCTCAGTATTTCAATCGGGATGAGCCCAGCCCGCTGCACGAACACGCAGAACCACTGGCGCTGCTGGTAACCGTTACAGCGATGCTGATTTCGAGCCTGATTGCCCTGCGCACCCAGTTTGTGTCCTCTCAGAAAAACCGCATGGACAGTTATAACAAACGATTGCTGGCAATTGCAGAAACAGCTCGAAATGCACCGACCAGAGGGGAAATAAAAGAATTAAAGAATGAACTGGCCTCCGTGCTGGAAGAGGTTGTCAGGGCATTGGATCTGGACGCAATTACGGATGAGGGTTTCCAGTCGTTTTCCCTTCTCTGGGAATCGGTCCGGGAAATCCTCAATGACCAGATGGCGGAGCTCAATGGTGGAAACTCAAATGGAAACCAGGATCCCACCCATCGCACATATGCCGAGAACAAGGACCATATTCCATCTCAGCATTAACAACAGAACCGCTGAAACAATCGCCAGAAAAAGTATCCGCCTGTTGAGGCTTGTCGGTTCGGGCACCAGGGCCTGAAACGGCCCTAACGAAACTGTGTGCAGATCTGTAAATGCAACATTCAGCGCAAACCAAAGTGCAAGATTGAGAATTACACCGACCACAGCTGCGGTAATTGCAGCCAGCGCTCCACGCAATCTGGGCCGCGACGACAGCCACTCGATGTAGGGAGCCCCTGCAAAAATCCAAAGGAAGCATGGCACAAATGTTACCCAAAGCGTTATTCCGGCTCCGGCCACCCCAAGCCAGAAACCCCCGACCTTTTGTGCTGCAAGGAACCCGACAAACTCGGTTACGATGATCAGAGGCCCGGGTGTTGTTTCCGCAAGACCCAACCCATCGATCATCTCCTGTGCCGTAAGCCAGCTTTTGGCATCTACTACATCCTGCGCCATATAAGCCAGCACTGCATAGGCACCTCCGAAAGTTACCACTGCCAGCTTGGAAAAGAATACCGATATCTGGGTTAGGAGTTCCTCTGCACCGGAAAGCCAGAGTAACAGAACCGGAAGCCACCATATGACAAGCCATATGATTACTGTTTTGCAGAACCGACCGAATGAATGGTCTTCGACACCCGTTTCTGTGGGTTCCACAGAGTGTTCCCGCGATGCCATGAACCCGTAAAGAGCCGCTACAACGACAATTAGCGGGTACGGTATTTGCAAAAAGAAAATCCCGATGAATGCCAGTGCCGCGATCATATAGTGGGAACCATGAGAAAGTGCCCTGCGGGAAACCTTGATCAGGGCTTCTACGACAATGACAAGAACGGCGGCCTTGATACCAGTGAAGGCTGCATCCACCAACGGAACGGAACCATAGGCCGCATAAAGGGACGCCAAAGCCAAAATGACAAGGCTTCCGGGTATGACAAATAGCAAACCAGCGATCAGCCCACCGACTAATCCGTGCAAGCGCCAGCCCGAATAGGTGGCAAGCTGCATGGCTTCAGGACCAGGGAGTAACATGCAGAAATTCAACGCATTAAGAAACTGTTTTTCACTCAGCCACCGCTTCTCCTCCACCACAACTCGATGCATCAAGGCTATCTGGGCAGCTGGCCCGCCAAAGGAAAGCAGGCCTATTTTGACCCAGGCTTTGGTGCTGGATGCAATATCGACCGATTCGGATTTCAACACTGTATGATCAGCCATTACCTTTGTTAGCTCCGGTTACATTTGGCCAATCATGGGTTTCATCTGTTGCATCACGCGCCCAGCGATAAAGTGCATCATACAGGGAAAAGCCAGCCTCCAGCTGTTCTATATCATCGCGATACATTCGCGACAGCCCGAGTGAAAATGCAAGCAGACCGGCTGCTTCCGGGGCCATTTCATGACGGTTGGTATCGGCAGCACGAATTATCTCTGCCATTCGCAATAGCGGCTCCGTCTCAAGCTTGAATTCCCGAACCATCGTGTCGAATGTGCATTGATCTCCCCGGTGAGACCAGAATACATCCTCAACATCAAAGGGAGACGCATTGAACTTTTCCGCAACAGCCTGCACTTGCGAAGGCGCAACGAAAAGAAAACGGGCCTGCGCGTCTACAAAGCGCCTGATGAGCCAGGGACAGGCTATGCGATCAATCTTTGGTCGATGCCTGGTCACCCAGACGGTTTGGCTCTGTTGGTTGGGTTGGGGAATAATCGTTGCCGGAATTAGCGGAGCGCCGGCATCGCGCCAGGCGAAATTTCCCCCTTCCAGATTCTCCGCATCGATACCTTCGGCGCGTAAGATGGCCGCCGCACCCTGACTGAGTTTCAAACCCTTCTGACAGATGACAATCACCTTCTTTCCCTGAAGTTCGGGGAGCAGCTCCGCGATTTTGGTGAAGGGATGACGTCTTGCGCCAGGTATAAGCCGCGGGTCGGCCTCAAAATCCTCGTCAATACAGACATCAATGATGACCGGACAATTAGGAGTTCCAATCAGACGGTTGAGTTGGGCAACGGTAATTTGGGTTGGAGATGGCATAACGCATCCTTCCTTTGAACAAGGTGTAAGTAACGGATGCGAAATTTGGGCTGTCGCCTCACGGGACATTCGCGCTCCCCATGCCCAAATTGTTACAAATTGAAACAGATTCCGTCAACAGTGCTGCAAAAAAAACCACGTTCTGTAAATTTTATCGTGAGAATTTCAGTTTTTCCTTGTTGGTTAACAAAAAGTAAAATTTAATGGTTGCATGTACTCGATTACCGCAGAAACCAGACGAGCAATGCCAACAGATGCGGTGGAAATATCCGCTGTTCATCTCGAAAGCTGGCGCAACGCCTATGCGGGCATGGTGCCCCATGCAGCGCTTAATCGCATGATAAATCGCCGTGGCGATGACTGGTGGGAGATGGCGATTCGCAGGGCGACCATAATTCTTGTTATCGAAGTCGGCGATGAAATTGCCGGATACGCTACACTGGGTCCCAACCGGGTGAGTACGCTGCCGTTCGAAGGCGAAATCTATGAGATCTACCTCAAACCGGAATATCAGGGCATCGGACTTGGAACCAAACTGTTTGCGGATGCTAGAAATGAGCTCAAGCGGCGCGGATATGAAGGGGTAGTGGTTTGGGCACTTTCCGACAATGATGCCGCCATATCCTTTTATAACAATGCCGGCGGAAGGCCGGTCGCCACCGGATCCGAACATTTCGACCACAAAAAGCTCGAAAAAACCGCCTTCGCCTGGGGCTAATCATACGTTTGGCTCTCCTGCCGTTGTTGTTGGTCATTGACTCTTTACAAAATCCGGGTATGACGGGCGCGGAATGAACACCAAACCGGATCGAGACACATGTCTTTTAAGAAAGTCGAATTTCTGAAAGAATCGTCCGCACCAGACACAACAGTCCGGTGTACTTCGATTACTGTTGCATTCAAGAAAACCACAAAGACAACGAAGACCATCAAGGTCTGACCGCTTCCGCCTGTGCCCGCATACACTCTCCCGGGCATGACGGGAGGGTACAGACCAAGCGAGAGTGGGGAAAGAAAGTTTCATGGGTTATAAAGTTGCAATTATCGGCGCCACCGGAAACGTTGGTCGTGAAATGCTCGACATTTTGCACGAGCGCGGGTTTCCGGCTGACACCGTTGTACCGCTGGCATCAAGACGCAGCCAGGGCAAAGAGGTTTCCTACGGCGATCAGACCCTGACTATCAAGGCATTGGACAGCTACGATTTTGCGGATACGGACATTGCTTTGATGTCTGCCGGCGGCAGTGTATCGAAGGAATGGTCTCCGAAAATCGCGGCACAGGGATGTGTTGTAATCGACAATTCATCGGCCTGGCGATACGACGCCGATGTGCCGTTGATCGTTCCGGAAGTAAATGCTGACGACATAGAACAATTCCGCAACAAGAACATTATCGCAAACCCCAATTGTTCCACCGCACAGTTGGTGGTTGCGCTGAAGCCACTGCACGATCGCGCCAACATAAAGAGGATCGTTGTTTCGACGTATCAATCCGTTTCCGGTGCCGGAAAAGAAGGTATGGATGAACTGTTTAACCAGACACGGGCAGTGTTCGTCGCCGATCCTGTTGAGAATGAAAAATTCCCAAAGCGCATCGCCTTCAACCTGATTCCGCATATCGATGTATTTATGGAAGACGGATACACAAAAGAAGAATGGAAAGTTCTGGCAGAAACCAAAAAGATGCTCGACAAGAACATCAAGGTTACCTGTACCGCGGTTCGCGTGCCGGTTTTTGTGGGTCACTCCGAATCCGTAAACATTGAGTTTGAAAATGAACTCACAGCAGCTGAAGCTCGTGATATCCTTCGCGAGGCCCCTGGTTGCCTGGTAGTCGACAACCCGGAAGAAGAGACGTACATCACGCCCTATGAGTGCGCTGGAGAAGATGCAACCTACATCTCCAGAATCCGCGAAGACGCAACCATCGAAAACGGCCTCAACATGTGGGTTGTATCGGACAACCTGCGCAAGGGTGCCGCTCTCAACACAGTTCAGATTGCCGAATTGCTGGTAAATCGCGGTCTGCTTGAGACTCGCAACGCAGCGTGAATGCAGCAACAAGCGATAACAAATGAATGATTTGATCCCCGGGCCACGTCCGGGGATGTTGTTTAGATGATCAAACTATTCCTGCGCATTCTCAAATCCAATTTTGCCCTGCCAGTCTGGGTAATCGTCTGGATTTATGGGTTTTTGGTTCCTGCCAATTTCTCGGGACTTCTTTTTCTCGAATATGAAAGCGGAATTTGGGTTGCCATACTGGGCGCGGGAGCGATTGTAATCAATGTGGGAATTCTGTTTCTGAACGGCGGATTCTCAAAAGTTCTGGCGATTTCGCACCTGGTGCTCTGGATTCCGCTGCAGTTCATTCTACTTTATCGGTCCCCCGTGCCATTCCGAAGTGCACCAGTGAAAACGGCAGCGTGATGAGCATTCTTCCTTGCGGGCGGGCCAGGCGATGGCGAGAATCTTGTAGAAGGAGATTCGCCTATGCCTCGCGGCTACCACCACCTGACCCAAGATGAACGTTGCCAGATTTGGGGGTTGAAGAAAAGCGGCCTCTCGCAGAGAGACATTGGGCGTGAGCTCGGACGCCATCACACGACAATCCGTCGAGAGATGCAGCGCAACAGCGGCGGCCGGGGCTACCGGTACAAACAGGCCCATAACAAGGCGACAGAGCGCCGCCACAGGGCGTCATCGGTGCCAAGGAAGATGACACCCGCCCTGTGGCAATTGGTCGAGGAGAAGTTGGCGGCTGGCTGGAGCCCAGAGCAAATTTCGGGTCGGTTTCGTCGGGAAGGCCAAGCCATGGTGGGGCGGATGCGGATCTACGAATACGTCCGCGCGGACCGCAGGGCCGGTGGCAGCCTTTACAAACGTCTGCGGCGGCGTGGGAAGAAACCGAATTGGCGCGGCGGCCGGCACGCCGGGCGAGGACGCATTCCCGGTCGTGTCGATATCAGTGAGCGGCCCGCGATCGTCGAACAGAAGTTGCGGATCGGTGACTGGGAGGTGGACACGATCGTTGGAGCGGGTCAAAGCGGCGCAGTGGTTTCGGCGGTGGACCGCGCCTCGAAGATGACCCGACTGGTACGGCTCGACAGGAAAACGGCCGAAGATGTCGGAGCTGCGCTCAGACGCCGGCTGGAGGCAGATCGGCACCTGGTTCACACGATCACTGCGGACAACGGTAAGGAATTCGCTGGCCACGGCAGCCTGTCCAAGGCGCTTGATGCCAAGTTCTATTTTGCCCGGCCCTACCACTCATGGGAGCGCGGGCTGAATGAACACACCAATGGACTGGTCCGCCAGTATTTGCCGAAAGGCACGGATTTCCGGTCTGTGACCGATGCCGAGGTCCAGGCGGTGGAGGATCTGCTCAACGCACGGCCGCGCAAGGCACTCGGCTTCCGGACGCCGGAGGAGGTGTTCAGAGATGCGCAGGCACCGCCATGACCGCTCTCAAACCTCTGGGAAGCGCACAGCGTGAAATCTCTCTTCGGCACAGTCTGTTCGAAGAGGCGATTGCGCTTGTGCGCAATTCTGCGGTAGGGGTATTGGTAACGGCAATTCAAGTCATCGCAGGCTCCGCCTGTCGAAATTTTTCAACACCGGATCTCAGCGCATTCGAGCACAATTACATTTTGATCATCCTCATCATAAACGGGATATCGATTGCCTTTGATATCAATGACACTGTTGAAAGGCTGAAGGGGAATCGGGATGTAGCCGGCTTCCCCGGTGAACCGGTTAGGTTCTAACGCCTGATGCTGCTTCCCACTGCTGAAACGAACAACAGGGACAAAATCCAGCCGGCAGCAATCAACATCCACTCAAACAACCGCACCCACCAGCCAAAGTTATCCGGGGTTCCATCCGGGAACACAACTCTCGGCGCCCAGTCGTCTTCCATTCGCAAGTTAACAACCGGAAGCGCCACATCAGCAGCATAGATGAATGGCTGAAACTCGGAATATTCTGATGGAATCACATCTCCACAGGATTCGATTTCCTCAGTCTCAGGATTATCAATATCAGGATAATATACCCAGTTTTCGCCACAGGCTTCCGGCACAAGGCCGCCCACGCGAGCCTCCTTGTAAATTAGCGGATGTGTAGGCGTCATGATGCCGCTTTGCGAAGCCTGCTCATACAACACCGTGCCGAACAGAACAAAGCCAAGTAACCACACAAGTGCATTGCCAGGTCGATAACCATAAGAAACAAGCGGTCCCCAGAAAACGACACGGAAAACGATCTGCAACCAATGCCATAAGCTGGAAACCGAAAACCCTATCTCTTCATGCTTGATCATGAAGTCCGTCAGGATTTTCTGCTTCTCAATCCTCACATCACGAGCCTCTTCTTCATAGCCCATCGATTCCAAAACATTGGCAAGTTGCTCCCAGGGACGTGGCTTGAATCGTTTCCCGAGGTGATCATCGGGTTGCTGATTCAGCCATTCAATCCAATAGGCAGACTTACAGTTATCCGGCAGGTTGGAAAATCCGTCATAGGTAAAGTTATCAAGTTTTGTGTGATACTCGATTTGCTTTTTATCTCCATCAGACTGCTGGCTTCGCTTGATGTCTTCGCGTTGTCGGTATTTGTCCCTTTTTCGCAACCAGCTGGTATTGCCGGTATTAAGCGTTTTGCACGATGCACCGGAAAGATCGACCTCCCCGTCTACAAATCCCAGACCGCGCCAGATCAAAGTCCCACCTATCGTGGTGTTGCGCAATTGCAGCGCGGGAGTACCCTCAAGGACTGCTCCCTGCGGCGTAAAATCCCCACCGATTTCCGAACCGGTAAAAGCTATTGTGCCTTTGGCCGTTACTTCGCCAAGATCAACGTCCCCATCTATTCTTGCCCTGTTTGCAATGATTGCATTGTCCGGGTCTAGGAACCGTCCGTTCTCACATATCAGATTGCCGCCGACGCGTGTGTTGCGCAGACCAATAATTCCTCCAGATTGAAAATTACGGTTCAGTTGGAGGTTGTCGCCAATTGAAGCACTTCTCAGCTCTATGCCGCGGTCAAACCGGGCATTACTGCAAGCCACCCCCCTGTGAATACGGGCACCAGCCAACCGCACCTCACCCCGGGCCTCAAACCCGTCCCTCAGGAACACACCTCCATCCGTTTCCAGGCGATCACAGATTAGAGACTTCTCAGCATCCAGGAACCGCCCGCCCGTGCAATACAAGCTGCTGGCAATTTTTGCGCCCAGCAATCGCACAGATCCATTGGATGTAAATCCGTTTCGCAGAAAAACAGAACCCCTGGATTCAAGGCGATCACCAACCAGCCTCTCCAAACTACTGCCATCCAGTTTTATCGCATGTGCACTTGCACCGAGCAGGTTAATTGATCCATTCAGGTTCGAATCACGAAGAGCAATATCGAAACTGATTCCTGCTGATTCCAGATCAAGTTCACCGCCCGACATTGTACAATCTATGAAAGCACCTTTCAGTAAAATACCTTTAGGCTGAACGGGAGACTTTTCACAGCCGCCCAAAATCATATAGCGCAGAAATCCGGCCCGTATGGTGTTTACTTTTGTTGCTGTTTTCGGTCTGCTGCCATCGTAGGTTTCGACAACAAATTCCTCGCCAGTTGCAGCACTGTGCCGCAATTTTTCTTCTGCTGGTAGCAATGGAAGAAAGTCTTCAAGACGTAAGCCGGTCAGCACCAGTTTCCTGGGCATCGAAGAACGGCCGCCGCGTGACCTACTCTTGTTCGAATTTGTCGGCATTAACGGATATTAGCACCCTTCCCTGAGTCTCTCCTGGCGCTGGAAAATAATTTTTCCAGACGCAAATCGAAACAGTTCCCTGTTTGTGAACGATTCGGTTGGAAAACGATAGCAGACATCAACCTCCGTCCTGTCATTGTCCGAAGAAATTATTGTTCTGGAAATGAACAGATCCCCTGCCCCCGTGCCATTCCGAAGTGCACCAGTGAAAACGGCAGCGTGATGAGCATTCTTCCTTGCGGGCGGGCCAGGCGATGGCGAGAATCTTGTAGAAGGAGATTCGCCTATGCCTCGCGGCTACCACCACCTGACCCAAGATGAACGTTGCCAGATTTGGGGGTTGAAGAAAAGCGGCCTCTCGCAGAGAGACATTGGGCGTGAGCTCGGACGCCATCACACGACAATCCGTCGAGAGATGCAGCGCAACAGCGGCGGCCGGGGCTACCGGTACAAACAGGCCCATAACAAGGCGACAGAGCGCCGCCACAGGGCGTCATCGGTGCCAAGGAAGATGACACCCGCCCTGTGGCAATTGGTCGAGGAGAAGTTGGCGGCTGGCTGGAGCCCAGAGCAAATTTCGGGTCGGTTTCGTCGGGAAGGCCAAGCCATGGTGGGGCGGATGCGGATCTACGAATACGTCCGCGCGGACCGCAGGGCCGGTGGCAGCCTTTACAAACGTCTGCGGCGGCGTGGGAAGAAACCGAATTGGCGCGGCGGCCGGCACGCCGGGCGAGGACGCATTCCCGGTCGTGTCGATATCAGTGAGCGGCCCGCGATCGTCGAACAGAAGTTGCGGATCGGTGACTGGGAGGTGGACACGATCGTTGGAGCGGGTCAAAGCGGCGCAGTGGTTTCGGCGGTGGACCGCGCCTCGAAGATGACCCGACTGGTACGGCTCGACAGGAAAACGGCCGAAGATGTCGGAGCTGCGCTCAGACGCCGGCTGGAGGCAGATCGGCACCTGGTTCACACGATCACTGCGGACAACGGTAAGGAATTCGCTGGCCACAGCAGCCTGTCCAAGGCGCTTGATGCCAAGTTCTATTTTGCCCGGCCCTACCACTCATGGGAGCGCGGGCTGAATGAACACACCAATGGACTGGTCCGCCAGTATTTGCCGAAAGGCACGGATTTCCGGTCTGTGACCGATGCCGAGGTCCAGGCGGTGGAGGATCTGCTCAACGCACGGCCGCGCAAGGCACTCGGCTTCCGGACGCCGGAGGAGGTGTTCAGAGATGCGCAGGCACCGCCATGACCGCTCTCAAACCTCTGGGAAGCGCACAGCGTGAAATCTCTCTTCGGCACAGTCTGTTCGAAGAGGCGATTGCGCTTGTGCGCAATTCTGCGGTAGGGGTATTGGTAACGGCAATTCAAGTCATCGCAGGCTCCGCCTGGCGGTGGTGCACCTCGGAGCGGAAACGGCGCTGCAACATCTTCCCAGTAATCCAGAGAATCGATGAATTCGGATTTGTCCTGGACGATACCAAGGGTTTTCAGATCAATTTTCGCATCGGCAGAAAGCAATTCGAAAAATACCGGTCGGTCAACCGCGCGCAGGGCAGCGTACCATTGATTAACTTTGGAAAGGTTATCCGCCAGCGCTGGTTGAACTGAACAGAGTACCAGCAAGGCCACAATTATGGATTTCACTTCAGCGAGATCTCCCTTATTTTGACAGATATTCTCGGTTCCACGAGGCTGTAAACATCTCGTTCGAGCCTCAATTCGTTGTCTCCATAGGTGGTGGATTTTCGCAGCAATTCAAAAACACTGGCGGTTGTTTGTCGAAGGTTCTCCAACGTACTCATGCCCTCCAACCTATGCGCCAGGAACAGGGCGGCAGTCAGATCTCCTGGCCCGTTTGGTGGGTTTGCAATCTTATCATGGCTGGCGATCAGCGCCCGGTTTTTGCAATAGTACAGATTTCCAACACCAGCAGCATCACCGGGGCAGGACGTCACCACAACCTGCTGCGGTCCCAGGCTGGCCGCTGTTTCAAGGATATCGCCAACGTCGTCGGAAGTCGCGCGTCCAGCGAGCCAGGCCAGCTCGAATTTATTTGGTGTCGTCAGGTTGCACATCGGCAGAAGATTATCCCGCAGCGCAATGGCGGTATCTTCAGCAACATAAAGGTCTTCGGCATCGCCGATGACCGGATCACAAACATAGAGTAGATCCGGATTTTTCTGTTTCAGGGTACGAACCAGATTCGCAACGTTCAAAACCTGTTCGGCATTGGCCATATAGCCGGTGAGGATTGCGCCTATTTCATCGGTCCAGGGCGCGTTTCCAACATCATCCAATAACGAAGCAAAGGTATCGTCATCTGGAGCCATCCGGGTGGTGGGGCCATGTCCGGGATGCCATGCCATTGTTACCGTTGGGATTGCCCAAACCTGAAATCCCAGCGTTTCGAGGGCAAATACCGCTGCGCGATTGCCAACCGTGCCACGAATAACGTGTGAGGAGATAACAACCACTACCGGCTTTACTGGCGTTTGGTCTGTTCCTTCAGACATGCAGGATATAGGTCCTGAACAAATAGATCACCAGTCCGACAAAGAAGATCACACTTAATATCCGGCCGATTCTGGTTCCCCATACCTCTGCCCACTCATGTTGGTCTTTGTCACTGGCCGACAGGTGATCTTTGAAACGTTCTGCAACCCGGCGGGTGGAAGAAGTGCCAACCGTTTCCGTGTCTCTTGCAACGCGCTCAAGAATGCGTTTGGATTCTTCCTGTCGTTCGTCCCCCGGCTCTTGCTTGTCTGTCATGATATCTCACTTTCCTGTCCACACAGACACTGGCAAAACCGAACAAAGACTGCAATAGTGCCCCTGTCCAAAAAGGGCGTTCAAGGGAGGCCTCATGACAAATGCTGCTGTAGCCAGGGAACCAGATACCAGTAAAAAGGGTGTTTGGGGATGGATGTTTTTCGACTGGGCTGCACAGCCGTTTTTCACGGTCATGACCACTTTTATTTTTGGCCCTTATGTGGTGTCACGGATGGTTTCGGATCCAGATGCCGGGCAGGCGGCCTGGGCAACTAGCATAGCAATAGCTGGAGTATTTATTGCCCTCCTGTCACCCATTCTTGGGTCGATTGCGGACAAGACGGGGCCGCGCAAACCCTGGATTGCATTCTTTGCAGTTATCAAAATCATCTGCCTTTGCCTGCTGTGGTATGCAGCACCCGGGAGTAGCCTCATCCGGGTCTTGGGTGCGTTTATTCTGGCAACCGTCGCAGCCGAATTCTCCATAGTGTTCAACGATTCCATGATGTCGACAATTGTTAAACCCAAGGACATTGGCCGAGTTTCCAACATTGCCTGGGGACTTGGATATCTCGGTGGCATGGTTGTACTGATAGCTGTGCTGCTACTAATGGCAGCCAATCCTGAAAGCGGCCTTACCCTGCTTGGTAACGAACCGATATTCGGACTGGATGCGGCCGAGGGTGAAGATGCACGCGCAACCGGACCGCTTTCAGCGCTTTGGTATCTTGTTTTTATCTTGCCGATGTTGCTGTTTACTCCTGACAAAAAAGACCGCAAGATTTCTTTTGCCTCAGCCGTTCGTAACGGTGTGGGAGAGTTAAAGAACACCTTTAACGAAGCAAGACAGCGTATCGGGATATTCAAATTTTTGATTGCCCGAATGATTTATCAGGACGGGGTTAATGCGCTGTTGGCACTCGGCGGTACCTTCGCGGCGGGCATGTTCCTATGGGGTACAACGGAACTGGGACTGTTTGGTATCATCCTCAACATTGTTGCCATTCCAAGCTGTCTGATTGCTGCTAGTCTTGACACCCGCTTCGGTTCCAAACGGGTTGTTACGACATGTATTATTCTTTTAATCATCGCAACGGTCGGAATTTTATCTACCGGCGAGACTTATACGCTGTTCGGACTTCTGACGTTTGAAGCTGCTTCATCCGATGGGCTTTTTTCGCTTCCGGCCGAAAAAGCCTATATCGTCTACTGCCTGCTAATTGGCATTGCATTCGGTCCGGTCCAGGCTTCGTCCCGCTCATATCTTGCACGCAGTGTTCGGGTGGAAGAGGCAGGAAAGTATTTTGGTCTCTATGCATTTGCAGGACGGGCTACAAGTTTTCTTGCGCCAGCCTGTGTTGCCGTTATCACCGCAGCCAGTGGCTCTGCCCGGCTCGGCATGTCGGTTATTATCGTCTTTTTCGTGGTTGGCCTGATTGTCCTTTTGAAAACACCCTATCCGGCCGAAAATGTGAAAGCCTCCGAATGATCAATGACGGAAATGTCGGGTACCGGTAAACACCATCGCAATTCCCGCTTCATCTGCTGCGGCAATTACCTCATCATCGCGCATAGAACCTCCTGGCTGGATAACACTGGTAGCACCGGCTTCCACTGCAGACAGCAGACCATCGGCAAACGGAAAGAATGCATCGGAGGCAACAGCTGATCCTTTTGTCAGTGAATCTGTTGCTCCAGCTGCCGACATTGCGTCTTCTGCTTTTCTTGCTGCAATCCGGGATGAGTCGACACGACTCATCTGACCCGCTCCAATTCCAACAGTTGCTTGATCGCGAACATAAACAATTGCGTTTGACTTCACATGTTTGGCTACCTGAAACGCAAACTTCAAATCAGCCATTTGTTCGACAGTGGGTTTTATCTTTGTAACAACGGCCAATTCCAACTCATCAAACACGCGGGAATCGCGATCCTGCACCAGCAAGCCTCCCGCTACAGTTTTCAATGCTAATCCCGAAGCACTGGCATCGGGCAACCCGCCGGTAACCAGCAGGCGAAGGTTCTTTTTGGCAGCAACAATTTCCCGTGCTTCCTCGCTGACATCGGGTGCAATAATAACCTCTGTAAAAATCTCTACCATTTCACGCGCAGCATCAGCATCCAATTTCTGGTTCAGTGCAATTATGCCGCCAAACGCAGAAACTGGATCGCAGGCCAGCGCCTTTTGGTAAGCCTCAGCCAGGCTCGAGCCTCTTGCTACTCCACAGGGGTTGGCATGTTTGATTATAGCGACCGCCGGTCCATCACCCGGCGAAAACTCGGATACGAGTTCAAAAGCAGCATCTGTATCGTTGATGTTGTTGTACGACAATTGCTTGCCCTGCAATTGAGTCGCCGTTGCAACGCCAGGACGCATTTCCCCGGTCAGATAAAACCCTGCTTCCTGATGTGGGTTTTCGCCATACCGCATTTTAGTTGAAAGCGTTCCGGTAACACTCCTATGCAACGGCATCAGTTCACCGACTTCCTCAGCAAACCAGTTGGAGATAGCAGCATCATAATTTGCGGTGCGGGCAAACGCTTTATGGGCAAGCCGTTTACGCAAATTCAAAGTAGTCTGATTGCTGTTGGCATCCAGCTCCTGAAGCACTTCTTCATAATCAGATGGATCCGTAATAACAGTGACAAAACCGTGGTTTTTGGCTGCCGCACGGATCATCGCTGGGCCACCAATGTCGATGTTCTCCACACAGGCATCATAATCGCCACCCTTTGCGCGCGTTTCCTCGAAGGGATAAAGGTTCAACACCGCCATATCGATCGGGGCAATGCCCTGCTCAGCCATCGCTTGCTGATGTCCTTCATCTGTACGAACAGCCAGCAACCCGCCATGAACAGTGGGGTGCAGGGTTTTCACGCGGCCATCCATAATTTCGGGAAATCCGGTAATCGAGGAGACGTCAACAACTTCCAAACCAGCGTCTGCAATTGCCTTGGATGTCCCTCCAGTCGACACTAATTTAATGCCACGAGCAGAAAGAGATTTTGCAAATTCAACGATTCCAGTTTTGTCAGATACTGAGATGAGTGCGGTGGAAATTGTCGCCAAGTCCGGGATTTCATGGTTCTTGGGTGTTGGAGCCATCAATGGATTCTTTCCTGGGTTCTACTGGCGAGAAGGTCCAGTTTATCAACGGTGTTTTACAGGCATTGAATCGCAGAACGATTTGGTGGGTATTCTGCGGACCGGTGAGGCTGGCAAAATAGATACTTTCTTCTAATGTTGGCTTAAGTCCGTTGCAAACAAAATTCCACACCTTTCCCGAACGGGTTTTCAATATGATCGTGTTTTCCTCCTCCAGCACCTCTGCATTTATGTTGGGATGAAGATGAAAATGAATGGCCACTGTATCACGTGTGGTATAATAGAGGTCTCCCTTGTCTGGTCCCGTAAACCAGTCTTCACCTTCAATCCGACCGGTATCCCTGTCAAACTTGAGGGTGCGCTGATGCCTGGCACCAAATTCCCTTACATACCCGAGATGACTGGCTTCCACTATTTCATGACTTTTGTCACTGGTTCGACTTGAATCAATCTTCAGCGAATTAGAAAACATCTGTCCATCCATCAGGCTCTCCGACTGACCTGAATTTTCAAACTTGCACGAAGATGTTTCGTTCATGACCGCAGTTGAATGCGCGGCTGTTGCACGCCATAAGGCGGAAACACCCGTTTTCCTGATTGGCGGTGTTCCGGCATTGACCACCACGCAATCCACACCGGATGAAAACTCGAAAGACAAGCACCCCGCATGAACCTCCTGGGACAACTCTCCCTTTGGTGGAGTTCCAGCATCCATCAAAACAACTGCATTCTGATTCTCAAATCTCTGATACCCGCCGGAAGAAGAATTGTTAAATCCTGCAATCGCGGCTTCGTCATATCGCAGCAAGGTGGAAAGCAAATCTGCTTCTGTTGCTCCGCAACCGTTAAACCGCCCAAAATTCCCATCTCCGAGTCTAAAAAACCGCAGGCCAAGCAACAGGCGTTCGCAAGCATTCATGACTTCATCTGACGGCGCCCGGTCAACAGCCAGGCATCCCTGGCGGAACGGCAGAAGATAGGAAGCAACCTCCAGGATCTTTTCCGGGTTCCGGGAAACATGACTGCCATCCGGGAGAATCTGCAGTTCCAACTCCTGGTTCAGTCTGTCTTCGGAAAACGCGAGTGAACTTGCATGACCGGAAAAACAGATCGACGCATAGGCAAGTGCAAGATAGGCAATCAGCCTGGGGCTACCGGATGGAGTAACCGATGCGTGGCGTTTCAAAAACCTTACATGAACACCAAGGCTGTGCATGAATTCCTGATGAAAAGAATGATCGGGAACGGACAAAATAAGGATGGAATGCTGTAACCATGCAATCAAACGCCGAGAAGCCACATCAACGTTCCAGGCGTCCTCATCTGAAGTTTTCCCATTAAGGTTTACCCAGTCGCGAACCAGAGATTTCGCATGGTTTCCAGACAACTGGTCCGATGCAGCACTCAAGTTGCACAGCCAGCCAAAGGAATGCAGCTCACGCTTCCACTGCCGGTCCGCGCTTTCGATTTCAAACGGACTTTTGCCTCCGGTTTCAACCAGTTTGCCCGCCAATACATAACGCCCACCATAATATTCCTGAGCATAGGAGGCATCAGCCGTGCGCAAATCCTGGGGAGCGATCAACAGGTGCTTGGGAACATACGGAGAGTATCCAGTCAACACAGTCAGACCTGTCCGCAGATAACGGGTAGACGCACGATATTTGTTTCCGGTTGAAACGGTCATTGTTTGTAAAATATCAAAAAGCGGCATTTTTCAGGTTACAGGGGATGTCAAAAAATATCTAACGTCAAGGAAAGTCAGCCTAAAGCAAATATCGCAAACTTGTAAGTCGGAAAGTCAAAACCGTTGGTGTTATCCATAATGAAAGGGTCTTGATAACTGAAATAAACACTTTCCAAATTTCCAGTTTATGTGAAAAGAATATGAAATTCAAAAAAACGGTTTTTGACCATTCGCCATGAGCGCCAGCAAGATACAAACTGGAAAACTGCAGACCGGTTACGATCAATTGGTTGCAAATGGCAAAATTGAATCCGATCCAGCCCAAATCGAACTTGTTATCCTGCTGGATCAGCTTTTGGAAAATATCGGCCGTAAGCGACTTTCGAGCAAATCCAGTGCGTTGGGCTGGCTGTTTAACAAGAATGCACCGGTAGAAAAGTTTAAGGGTCTTTACATCCGGGGGGATGTGGGTCGCGGGAAATCCATGTTGATGGATATGTTCTTCGATCTTCTGCCGCACAAACGAAAACGCCGGGCCCATTTCAACGATTTCATGCAGGATGCCCAGGAACGTATCCACGCACACCGGGAAGAGTTCAAAGCTGGTAAAACAAATGAAGAAGACCCAATACCGATAGTGGGCAGGCAACTTGCCGAAGAAGCACGTGTTTTGTGTTTTGATGAATTCACTGTCACCGACATAGCCGATGCAATGATTTTGGGAAGGCTGTTCTCCACCCTATTTGAAGAGGGTGTCACCGTTGTCGCCACTTCAAACGTGGAACCGAAGAACCTCTACAGAGACGGGCTGAACCGGAAACTCTTTTTACCGTTTATTGATATGCTGGAAAACAATATTGATGTCGTTGAACTCAGTGCCCGGACGGATTTTCGACTTGAGAAGCTAAATAAAGCACCTGTTTATCATACACCGCTCGATCATAAGACCAGTCAGACAATGCAGAAAATCTGGGAAAACCTGACCGGTGTCGAAACTGGCCTACCCCTGACTCTGGAGCTGAAAGGTCGGCAGTTTGAACTACCGGAGTATTCTCTGGGCATTGCCAGGATATCTTTTGCTGAATTATGTGAAAAACCGCGTAGTGCTGAAGACTATCTGGCTATGGCGCGACAAGTGCATACACTCATGATTACTGACATTCCGGTAATTAAAGATGAACACCGAAACCTGGCCAAACGGTTTATATTGTTGATCGATACGCTTTACGACAGCCATGTAAGAACCATCATTTCAGCGGAAGAAAACCCCGAAAACCTTTACACAGCCAAAGCAGGTACCGAAGCATTTGAATTCAAACGGACAGCTTCACGCCTAACAGAGATGCAATCCAAGGAATATATGGGTGCGGGAATCGATTGATTTTTTACTTTTACGTAAATGTAAATTTAACAAAGTGTTGATTTATATTGACTTTTTAAAGCCCTCGCCGTTTCCGCTCCGAGGTGCACCACCGCCAGGCGGAGCCTGCGATGACTTGAATTGCCGTTACCAATACCCCTACCGCAGAATTGCGCACAAGCGCAATCGCCTCTTCGAACAGACTGTGCCGAAGAGAGATTTCACGCTGTGCGCTTCCCAGAGGTTTGAGAGCGGTCATGGCGGTGCCTGCGCATCTCTGAACACCTCCTCCGGCGTCCGGAAGCCGAGTGCCTTGCGCGGCCGTGCGTTGAGCAGATCCTCCACCGCCTGGACCTCGGCATCGGTCACAGACCGGAAATCCGTGCCTTTCGGCAAATACTGGCGGACCAGTCCATTGGTGTGTTCATTCAGCCCGCGCTCCCATGAGTGGTAGGGCCGGGCAAAATAGAACTTGGCATCAAGCGCCTTGGACAGGCTGCTGTGGCCAGCGAATTCCTTACCGTTGTCCGCAGTGATCGTGTGAACCAGGTGCCGATCTGCCTCCAGCCGGCGTCTGAGCGCAGCTCCGACATCTTCGGCCGTTTTCCTGTCGAGCCGTACCAGTCGGGTCATCTTCGAGGCGCGGTCCACCGCCGAAACCACTGCGCCGCTTTGACCCGCTCCAACGATCGTGTCCACCTCCCAGTCACCGATCCGCAACTTCTGTTCGACGATCGCGGGCCGCTCACTGATATCGACACGACCGGGAATGCGTCCTCGCCCGGCGTGCCGGCCGCCGCGCCAATTCGGTTTCTTCCCACGCCGCCGCAGACGTTTGTAAAGGCTGCCACCGGCCCTGCGGTCCGCGCGGACGTATTCGTAGATCCGCATCCGCCCCACCATGGCTTGGCCTTCCCGACGAAACCGACCCGAAATTTGCTCTGGGCTCCAGCCAGCCGCCAACTTCTCCTCGACCAATTGCCACAGGGCGGGTGTCATCTTCCTTGGCACCGATGACGCCCTGTGGCGGCGCTCTGTCGCCTTGTTATGGGCCTGTTTGTACCGGTAGCCCCGGCCGCCGCTGTTGCGCTGCATCTCTCGACGGATTGTCGTGTGATGGCGTCCGAGCTCACGCCCAATGTCTCTCTGCGAGAGGCCGCTTTTCTTCAACCCCCAAATCTGGCAACGTTCATCTTGGGTCAGGTGGTGGTAGCCGCGAGGCATAGGCGAATCTCCTTCTACAAGATTCTCGCCATCGCCTGGCCCGCCCGCAAGGAAGAATGCTCATCACGCTGCCGTTTTCACTGGTGCACTTCGGAATGGCACGGGGGCAACAAAAAACCGGCGGATAATCCGCCGGTTTCTTTTTTGAACAGACAGGTCCGCAGATCAGGCGGTCCACCAGCGCTCTGCAGCCCTAGCACCATCCATTTGCCAGTTGGAGGCAATCTTTTCCGGATGTCCAATCTTTTTGCTGACAGCGTGTACCAGATTGGTGAAACCCCAGATCAGTGCGCCACCATCCTCGTTGTGCAGTTTCTGCGCTTCCCAGTACATCTGACGACGTTTGTCCCTGTCCAGTTCACTGCGTGCTGCCTTGACAAGTTCGTTGAACCGGTCAGCGGCTGGTGTGCCTTTCCAGGCAGTGTCATTCCAGGACGAATCTTCAACACAGCAGGTGGAGAACATCCAGTCATTGGTTGGACGTCCGCCCCAATAGGAGGTCAGGAAGCCGATGCCCTGCTTGTTCCAGATGTTTGACCAGAAGCCATCAGTCGGTGAGCGCGTGACTTTCACGTTAAGGCCAACTTCTGCGCATGAAGCCTGAAGCAACTGATAAGCATCCAATGCACCTTCGAGGGCTGCTGCAGAAGCAAACAGTTCGAGTTCTGTATTGCCGATCCCCGATTTCTGCATATGGAACTTCGCCTTGTCCGCATCGAACTCACGTTGTTCCATCTCCGTATTGTAAAACTCCTGACTTGGGGAGATGTCGTGATCATTACCAACGACACCATGGCCAAGCAGCACTTTGTCGACCATCTGCTGACGTTTGGCAGCGTATTTGATAGCCAGACGCAGATCCAGATTGTCGAACGGCGGTGTGTCCAGGCGCATGAGCATGTTCATGTGCTGAGTGCTGGCAATTTCCACAATGTCGATGTCCGGCGCTCTTTCCAGTAGCCCGATGGTTTTGAGATCAACGCTATCCAGAGTGTCGACCGTACCGCCGATCAGGGCAGCCTGACGGGCAGCCGCATCAAGTATAATCAGGGCTTCTACCTCATCAAAATTCGCCTTGCCTTCCTTCCAGTAATTCGGATTGCGGGTGAAGTGTCCGCGCACACCCGGATTGAAGTCTTTGACGACGTAACCACCGGTTCCGATGCCCTTGCCGACTTCCACTTTGCCATCCTTGTCCGTCGGCATGATGATTGCGTGATAATCACTCAAGATGAACGGGAAATCCGCGTTGGGTGCTTCCAGTTCGAAGACCACGGTATCATCGCCTTCCTGGGTTAGTTCCTGCACGGGTGCAATCAGTGATTTAATCGCTGATGATGTCTCCTCCCCAGTGTGATACTTTGTAACGGCACAGTTTACCCAGTTTTTGGGTCTGAATTTGCAATGCCGGTCTCCGACCGTTGCGCGCTCCTTCAAAAGGGGCACCTACGTTTTCTGGGAGTAAAACAACCCGCTCAAGCCAGAAACCTGGAAAAGCGTAAGCGTTTTTGGCTGTTTATTGAAAGTGAATCTTATTGGTTTCTTCTTCGCAGAAATTTTGCGGAGCAGAAAAAGGCGACATTTTTCATATTTTGGGTCGATGGTTCCTTCGATGGAGCAAACCTCCAAAATTTCGGTAGCCCTTTGATAGTTAGCGATAAATCTTCAAACCGGATATTCCATTGTTAGAATGCAATTTCTAAATACAGGAAAAACAGGAATACCGTTCTATTAATTATCGTGATTTTTCGGTTTGGAAATAATTTACCTGATGCGCAAATTTCAGCCGCCCCGGTGTTTGAAGCTGTCCCTTCGGAAGCTGTAAAGCGCGTTAGGATCGATGGCGACATCCACAATCGCCGGCATTTCGCAAGCCAGCGCGGCCTCGATTGCCGGGGCGATATCACTCAATTTGTCGGCCCTGAAGCCCCGCGCGCCGTAGAGCTCTGCGGCTTTGTCGAAGTCGGGACTGGAAACATCCGCACCGATGTAACGGCCATTGAAGAAGTCACGCTGATAGGCTTTTTCAGCTCCCCAGCACTGATTGTTCATGACAACAGTGACTGTATTAATTCCATGATCCACCGCAGTGCTTAGCTCGGAAACCGTCATCCCAAATCCGCCATCCCCCATGAGGCTCACTACCGGGCGTTCGGGCCTGGCACATTTGATGCCCAATCCGCATGCGAATGAAAAGCCAACCAGCCCAAAGTCGAGTGGCGTGAACAGGCTTTTGGGATGCCGGTAGTTCAGGGCATCGGTTGCCTGCAGGCACAGCGTGCCTGCATCCATTGTGATGGCAGCGTCTTTTGGCAGGACTTCCCGCAATGTCCTGAACAAACCGGTAGGATGGGTAGGGTGGGTGAGCACCGCATCGGCGTCGCGTTGTTTCAGATAGGCCTGTCGTTCAGTCTGGAAACCCTTTGTCCAGGCTTCAACCGCGCTCTTTTTCTCCATTGTTTCCAGCGCTCTGGTCAATTGGACGGCGGCTGTGGGTGCATCAGACCATATCCCCAGTTCCACCGGAAAGAAGCGACCGATGGCTGTCGGCTCAAGTTCGATATGGATGATTTTCGCATCCCGGTTGATATTGTCATAGCTGTAGAAGGTGGAGTTAAACCCGATCCGGGTTCCCAGGCCCAGGATAACATCTGCTTCCTTTACAAGACGCGAAGCGACCGGATTTCCGCGTGGCCCCATCTGCCCGGCGTTGAGCGGATGGCCGAAAGGAATGGCATCGCCATGTCCCGGGGAGGTGACTACCGGACAGTTGAGTTTTTCTGCCAGACCAAGTGCAGCGTCATGGCCTTCGGTATTCTTGATGCCGCCACCTGCAATTATCACCGGTTTTGAAGCGCCCGCGAGTAGTTTTGCGGCTGCGGTTATCTGATCGTCCTGGGCTGCCGGAAGCGTCTGGTTGCGGTAACTTGCCGGAGATTGCATCGGTTCGAACTCTGCCTGGCCTGAAAGCACGTCGCGGGGCAGGTTGAGCTGCACCGGGCCGCGTCGAGGGGTAAGAGCGGTTCTGAAGGCTTCGCGAAACAGTTCCGGAACCCGCTCAGCGGAAGGCGCAGTCCAGGTTTTCTTGGTAACAGGCGTAAACAGGGATTGCTGATCAACCTCCTGAAAGGCGTCCCGGTACACATGACCTGAAGACAGGGCGCCAGCTATGGATACGACCGGCGAAAACGCTGCCATGGCCTGGGAAAGACCGGTTACGAGATTGGTGGCGCCGCGACCGTTCTGCCCGGCAAGAATGACACCGGCATTCCCGGACACCCGTGCATACCCGTCAGCCATGTGCGTGCCGGTTCGTTCGTCATGCACGCCTATAAAACTGATATCATCAGCATCGTATAGCGCATCGAACATTTCCATGGTGGCAGAACCGATGAGGCCGAAAACATGGTTTGTATCCTCTGCCTTCAGGGCTTCTACCGCGGCCTGTCCGCCAGACATCAAACGGGTCATGTCGGTTTCCTTTCGAGGAAATCCAGAATCGGATTTGTAAACGCATCGGGCTGTTCCATCAAACCGAGGTGCTGGAGTTCGGGGATGATGATCGTTTCCGATCCATCAATTTCTGCGGCAATGTCGTGACTCATATCAGGCGTGCTGCCGCTGTCATTTTCACAGGTGACAACCAGTGAGGGTTTTTCGATTGCCGGTCGCGGTGCGATCAGTTCCCGTACCCCATTGGCCAGAACCCAAGCAGCCTGTGCATAGCTTTCCGGGTGTACCAATGAGCGCCATTGGCGTACCAAATCTGATCCAATTTCCCCCGAATTCAGATAGTTTGGCGTGAACCATCGCCTCAAAGCTTCGTCAAGCGTTGCCATGCTGCCTTGTTCGCGCACTTTCATCGCACGTTCCTCAACGAGCAACTGGGCATTCTCACCCCTGTCATGAGGCGAGTTCAAAATGACAAGCACAGACACCTTGTCGGAAAAATCCATGGCAAGGCGACGGTTGATCATTCCTCCGATTGAAAACCCCACTACCGCGGCAGAGGCAATTTGAAGATTGTCCAGCAGATCTGACAGTTGTTTGGCATAAACTGCAAGACTGGCCGGTTCAGGGCAGGGGGCACTGTCTCCGTGTCCATACAAATCATAGGTGAGAATGCGGTATCGCCCGGCCAGGGCAGGCAGGTGCTCGTCCCACAAACGGCGGCAAAGTCCAAGGCCGTGAATCAAAGCCACTGTGGGCGCCTGTTCAGCGCCGGTCAGTTCGTAAGCGGTACCGTTTGGATCAGTCTCAAACACCGGCGGGATTATCCACGTCTCTGCCCATCTCTTTCAAGTCCTGATAACGGTCGCCAATGCGATGATGCGGCTGTCCGCCTATTGAAGCTCCCAGCGCCATCACAATTTCGTCCGGAGCGGGGGCATTGGGAATGTTCAAATGAATGGTCTGATAGTGCGATCGGCGTCCCGCATCATGTTTGTCCATCAACGGGATCATGATCGGTTGTCCGGCAACACCCTTGGTATTGGTAAAAGCCAAATAGGTTTTTGCATCAACAGCTTCCCGGTACTGATTGCCAAACCACAGTGTATGTGTGAGGGCCTGGGCATGTTCCACATATCCACCCATGCCAACAACTGACGCCTTGCCGTAACCTTCAACCCCGTCTCCGGCAACTTCCAGAATCATGTCAGTAAGCAGTTTGCCAATCACCGGACCAACGGCCTGAATTTCAGGTCTCAGGTTTTCAACGAAACCGCGCCCGTGCCACGGATTTTTAATCACCGCAAGTGCGGCTATCAGTTTTGTCGGTTCATCGACGGGTTTCCCCTCCTCGACATGCGTAGTCTGGATGTGCAACAGGGTGCGGCGGATTTCTGCGGTCATTGAGTTTCCTTAGTTTTTTCGAATTCAGGTGAATTCAGGCATGACTTCATCAATAAAGAGCTTTAGTGAACGCTTCTGTATGTCCATGTCCAGCCCCATTGATGCGTAATAGATGAAGGCTGTTATGCCCATATTCTCGTATTGTTTAAGTTTGGCGATCACTGTTTCCGGATTGCCGAACATCAGGTTTTCTTCGAGCATTTCCGGATCAACGCGCACATTACCGTCGAGCTCCTCAAGCGGCACATTTTCGGCAAATCCGTTTACAACATCGCCCTTTTTCATCATCAGATTGCCAAACTTGCCAAGCACGTTACGTATTGCTGAAATCGCTGCAGCTCTGTCTTTTTCGTTGTCGTAGATGGCGGAGTGACGCATCAGCGAGAATTTTCGGTTCCAGGTGCCGCCCGCTTTGGCGATCGCATCATCCAGTTGTTGCCGGTATTTTTCAGCTTCGGCCATGGGAAGCGTCAAAGGCCAGCACATGATGTTGCAATCGTTGGCTACGGCATAGTCAAAAGTGATGGGCGAACGCGCTGCTACCCACATTGGAACTTCTTCCTGCAGTGGTTTGGGACATGATGTGGCTTTTGGAAACTGCCAGTATTCACCATCGTGTTCCACGTCTCCTTTCCACAATTTGCGGACAAGTGGGAGCATTTCCTGCATATAGCACCAGGAGTCCGGTTGCTGGAGACCGGGCTTCATCCGGTCAAACTCGCGCTGATAGGCGCCGGAACCCAGACCCATTTCCAGGCGGCCGCCGGAAACCAGATCGAGCATCGCAGCCTCGCCTGCAATGTTGACGGGATGCCAGTAAGCTGCGTTCGCAACCCCGCATCCAAGCCTGATGTTGTCGGTATGATCACCCCACCAGGTGAGGATTTGAAACGGGTTCGGTGCAATCGTCATTTCGAGTGCATGATGTTCGGCAGCCCAGGCAATTTCAAACCCGGCCCTGTCTGCTATTTGTACCATCTCAAGTGTGTGGTCGCGCACAGCCCGGATGTCGGTGTTTTCATCCATGCGCTCTAGATTGATAGCGATCTGAAATTTCATGAGATTTCCCTCAACGTGGTTTAAACGGGTTGGCAATCGGTTCGTCAGAAAGGTTCATCCACACGGTTTTTGGCCGTGTGTAATCGTACATGGCCTGCAAACCGGCTTCGCGACCGTATCCGCTGGTTTTCATGCCACCGAATTCGGCAATCGGCGAGATAGCACGGTATGTGTTGACCCAGACAATACCGGCCTGAATTTTTTTGGCGACGCGAACGCTGCGGGCGCTGTTCTGAGTAAAAATGCCGGCGGCCAAGCCATGTTTGGTGTCATTTGCCAGTGCAATAACCTCCTCTTCGGTTTTGAATCGCTGGACACTCAGGACCGGCCCGAAGAGTTCTGTATCAACGATTGTGAGGTTCTGGCTCGGGCATTCGACTATTGTGGGTTCAAAATACAGGCCTTCCAGTTCTGGCTGCTTGCCGCCCGTCAGAACTCTTGCGCCTTCTGTTTGGGCAAGTGCCACCTGATGTTTGACGTGATCAAGCTGTGCCTGTGTGCACAGCGGCCCCATCTCTGTTTCTTCTTCCTGAAGATAGAGCCTGGAGCCTGCGACACAGCTTTGTCCGGTAGCTGCAAAAATACCGGCGACTGAACCGTTTACCGCACTTTCGATATTGGCATCGTCAAACACGATGAAGGGTGACTTGCCCCCAAGTTCGAGAGAAATTTCGGCAAAGTTGTTCGCTGAATTGCGGATGATGTGTCTGGCTGCAACCGGTCCCCCGGTAAAGGCCACCTTGGCAACCAGCGGATGAGAAGTCAGGACGCGGCCGCATGGGTCACCGTGTCCAGTGATGATGTTGACAACACCGGCAGGTATTCCGGCTTTTTCTATCAGCTTGCCGAATTCAAGCAGAGGGGCGGAGGCATGTTCGGATGCTTTCAGGACGATTGTGTTGCCAGCAGCCAGAGCGGGGCCGATTTTCACCGCACTCAAAAACATCTGTGAATTCCAGGGAACCACCCCGGCGATGACACCCAGGGGCTCACGGTCTGTAAAGACGAACATATCCGGTTTGTCTATCGGTAGCGTTTCACCGTGAACTTTGTCCGCCGCGCCAGCGAAGAAGTGAAAATACTCGGCTATATAGGTTGCCTGCCAGGCCGTTTCCTTGAACATCTTGCCAGTGTCGCGAGTCTCAATGCGACCCAGTTGTTCAGAATGTTCAGCCAGAAGATCCCCCAGGGTTCTCAGGCATTTGCCGCGCTGCGTGGCGGTCATCGCCCCCCATTCTCCATTTAGCGCATCATGGGCTGCTTTCACGGCGGAATTGACATCCTGCTCAGTTGCTTCCGGTACGGTTGACCAGGCTTTGCCTGTTGCCGGATCGTAGCTTTCGAACGTAGAGCTGTCAGACGCGGAAACCCACTCGCCGTTGATCAACATGGAATATGGTACAAGCTCAGTCATACTGACGTCCCTTCGGCAATTTCACAGTTAAGTGGCAGGACTTGATGGTAAGCTCCGTCCAGATAGGTCAAAGGGTGGTTCCTGCCGTTGATCACCGATTGAACCGTGCCAATCACAACCTGGTGGCTACCGCTGTGGATAGATTGATCGATGACACATCCCAGAACCGTTGCACCCGGGAGTTCGGGAACTGCCTGCTGATCAATGTCGATACCGTCAAACCGATCCGAGACATGCCGATCGTGCATCCCGGCAAAGCGCTCTGCAAAATGCCGATTGTCTGCTGCCAGAATGTTGAACTTTCTGTTTTTCAAAACCAGATCCGCTATGCGGGATTTGGCATGCAGACAAACCAGCGCCGTTGGCGGATCAGCAGAAACCGAACAAAAGGCGGATACGGTTGCGCCGTGACGTCCGGCCTTGCCGGCAGTGGTAACAACAGAAACACTGTTGGCGACGTGCCTCATTGCGGCAATAAAATCTGATCGTTCCAATTTCATGTTCCGGTTCCGTGGGCCAGTCCCCTTTCATTTCTGTATAATTAAGTTGGTTTATTTTGAAAAACGAATAATATTGCATATTAAATTCGAATGGAGAAAACTTGTGCAACTTACCGAGATTCAAACATTTCTTGCCATCATCGAAACCGGCAGTCTGGTGAAGGCGTCGGAGCAGTTGAACGTTACCCAGTCGACGGTGACCGCACGTCTTAAGTCTCTGGAAGACGAGCTTGGGCAAACCCTGATCAATCGGCAAAAATCCGGTGCGACGGTGACCGCTGCCGGCGAAAGACTGAGACGGTATGCCAATACCATTTCAGACCTCTGGCGCCAGGCCCGGCAGGAAACGGCTTTGCCTGATGCACTCAGCACACTTTGCAACATCGGATGTCACCCGGATCTATGGCCCGGCCTGGGCGCTGCCATGTTCGACAAAATCAGGAAAGATTATCCGCAGGTTGCCTTGTCAGTCTGGCATGGCAGCGAGACGGATATGGGCCGTTGGCTGAATGATGGTTTGATTGACGTATGTCTTACATACTGGCCCAGTTCAGGGCAGTCGCAGGTTTCAAGGCCACTTGTTACGGACAAGCTGGTTCTTGTTTCAACGGAACCGGGCAGGCCAATGAAATTTGATCCTGGCTACGTTTATGTAGAAGCCGGTGAAGAGTTTGGGCGGCAACATGCGGTCGCCTATTCAGATGCTGACACGGCGCGCATCTCGTTTGGCAATGCTGCGCTTGCTCTCGATCATATCCTTGCCGAAGGTGGCACCGCCTATATGCCAAGGCGGGTGGCGGAGCCATATCTCGCCGAGGGCAGGCTTCATCTGCTATCAGAAGCGCCAATTTTTGAAAGAAACAGTTTTATTCTGGCCAACAAATCCGCTGTTGCAAAATGGCCATGGTTTGAGGATTTGGTGGCCGCGCATTCCGACTAGAGCGTGTTCGCATCACGTGAATTCACAGCCGACTGCCCTGAAGAAATTCCGGCACTCCATTGGCGTGAACATATGGCAGACCTCTCCGATTGCCTTCCAGACATCATCGAAGGTTCTGGCGCCTGCCTTCCTCAGATGAGCCTTGAGCTTCGAAAAGGCCATTTCAATGGCATTGAGATCTGGGGAATATTTCGGCAGGAACAAAAACCATGCGCCGATATCTCGCAAGATCTGCTCGGCTTTTTCGCTCTTGTGAGCGGCTAGGTGGTCAAGGATTACGACATCTCTCTTTTCCAGTTCTGGCGCCAACTGTGTCTCAACATAAATCTCAAAGATTTCTTTGGTCATGGCCCGGTCAATAACCCAGGGCGCAACCAGTCCATGACTGCGCAGGCCTGCGATAAGTGTCTGCTTCTTCCAGTGGCCATGAGGGACAAAATCTATGAGGCGCTCTCCTGTTGGGGCCCATCCAGTTTGCTTGGCCATTTTGGTGTTTGTGGACGTCTCATCAATGAAGACAAGTTTTTCAATCGACCGATTCAAAAACGGAACACGCCTTGTCTTCCAGAGTTCGCGGTCTTTTTTCACGTCGATGCGGTGTTGCTCCTTGGCATAAATAGTCTTTTTTTATGCGACAACCCGAAACTGCGCACAACATGCCAGACAGGCGAATGATGGACATTGAGGTTGAATTTTTCGTTCAGCTCCGCACAAAGCTTACGGATTGTAATGTCCTTTTGTTCATCAACCCGTTTTCGAAGCCAGTCTTTATAGGGTGAAAGCTTGCCATGGCCTGTTTTTCCCGGGTTATGTTTTGGAGCAAGCGAGCCAGTTTCACGTTTCAACTTCACCATATCATTCACAAATTTGACGGAGACTTTGAAATGGGCAGCCGTTCCACGATGAGTGTGGCCTTCTTCTACATGAGCTACAACACGTTTACGCAATTCAATCGGATGGGGCTTGGGCATTGAAAATCCTTGGCTTCGAACCGAATCAGGTCACCCCAATCAGAATCATATTCGCGCACGGAAAGAAACTGAATCTACTCGACACAAACACGCTCTAAGGTTGCACTCCCTGCGACCGAATTTTGTTGCTGAAGCGCTTTCACCTGATCCGAGACCCTCGGAAGAAACGAAAATGCCCGAGTTCCCTTTGGTTTTGGTACGAATTGCATTCAACTGAAGGTTTCAGTTCGAAAACAAATTGCCGCAGTCCCAAAAAAGAACAGTTCTGCTTCGGCCAGCAGTATGGGGAGGAGAGTTGCAAGGGGCGTGCCACATTGCAGAAAATTTTGAGACTTTTCTTAAAGACCGTGTATTTCAGGCAACAGCGCCTTTTATGTTAACCTTAATAATAGGTTAAGCTTGTTAGACACGTTGAAATATGGGATGTTCCGGGCAACTCAAAGTACTGCAATTCTTAACAGATGTGCTGCTTAACTGATTGGTCTGGGCCGGAACTTCCGGTAATAGGGGATTGACCATGTAATGCCCGGAACAGGAAACTGTTTCGGGTTTTTTTGTCCGCTGGAGGCCTCTTGAAACAGGAAAATTTGCATTCATACCCGTCCCGCGTGCACAAACGACTGGACAAACACCGCTAACATTGCCACCTATCTCGAATGTCTGACAACGAACAACACTCCTCAGGAAATCAACCCCTCTTCAATGTGCCACCAATCCTGCTGGCATTCATCGGAATCCTGTTTGGTGTTCACGTCACCCGAACTTTCATGATGAATGCGGAAGGGGAAATCTGGACGCTTGTGAACTTTGCCTTCATACCGGCAAGATACGGTCTCGGTGGTTCTGTTTTCACTGATCCGGCTAACTTTTGGACGCCGATAACATACAGTTTTCTACACGGTGACTGGGCCCACATCATCGTAAACTCTATCTGGATGCTTGTATTTGGCACGGTTGTCGCGAAGCGTTTTGGAAACCGGCGGTTTATTTTGTTTTGCATTGCCGGTCCCTGTTTTGGTGCATTGTTGCACTATGTGTTCCACGCTGGAGCAATTGTTCCGATGGTGGGCGCATCTGCAGTTGTATCGGCCTGCATGGGGGGAGCAGTTCGATTTGCTTTTCCGTCGGAAGGCCGGTTCTCGCCAGCGGTGTATGATTTGCCGGCCCAACCACTCCTGCTTGCTTTTCAAAACCGTCAGGTGCTGATGTTCACCATTATATGGTTTGCTATAAACCTTGTATTCGGGCTCGGGGGAGAGCTTTTTGCCGGGCCAGGGCGTTCAATTGCGTGGGAAGCACATGTAGGGGGATTTTTGTCCGGCCTGCTGTTGTTCAAATATTTTGATCCGAAATAGCAGTTAGATCACGGCTGCAAAATTTGACTCTTCCAGCGCCTCCAACTGAATGCGCGTTGTTTCATACCCGTATTCAATTGCTTCTGCGGCCCGATGGAAATCCGACAGGCCAATATCAGACAGTTTCGGGCGAATAATCATGTCCGGTGGATCTCCAGCCATACGCGAACGGATGATCTTGTCCTGGATGATGTTAAACGCTTCGATCATGACGCCGGAAAAGCCAAGTCTGGAAGTCTCCATTTGATCGCGACCGTTGATAAACGGAATCCAGCTTGTTTCGGCATCTTCCTCGATTTCCGTTTCAACCTGGATGTTTGAAAGCGTCGGGCTGCGCACAACCGATGAACGACCAAACACATCGCTGCTGAGATTTACTGCAACCACGATACGTTCTTCAAAAGCACGGCAAGCGGAAATCGGTACCGGATTGACCAGAGCACCATCCACCAATTGCCTGCCGAAATGCTGTACAGGCTGAAAAACACCCGGTAGAGCGTAAGAGGCGCGAATTGCCTGGGAAAGAGAACCATTCTCAATCCATAGTTCGCTGCCGGTAACGATGTCTGTTGCGATAGCAACAAAACGACGATCAAGATCTTCGATGTTGATATCGCCGATTTCTGTATCCATGCGATCAGCAAGCCGTTTGCCCGAGATCAGTCCTGAAGCCCGGAATGCAAAATCCATGTAACGAAGAATGTTTCTGCGGGTGATCGAACGGGCAAACTCTTCCAGTTCATCAAGCTTTCCTGCCAGATAACAGCCCCCAACCAAGGCGCCGATTGATGTTCCGGCAATCATGGATACCGGTACTTCCGCTTCGTCAAACGCTCTCATGACGCCGATATGTGCCCAGCCTCTCGCGGCACCGCCGCCGAGCGCCAGCGCAACTGCTGGTTTTGCAGGTGGGAGTTCTTTGATGACGGCCGGTTCGCAAGGCTCATGAAACCCGGAGTCAAGAACTGCGTCGTCAGTTCCGTTGGCTGGAAATTCTACGATATCACCTTCTGTTGCCATGGTCAGAGCCTCAAATGTAGAAGAGCATGCAGCCATCAGCTTCAGGCTCCTCAATTGTTCCCCTTTGAATAGCTTATATGAAAATGGTTAAGGTAAAATTCCAGCTATTCAGTTCGTTTTCATTCTTCACAATGGTGTCAGTGAAATGAACCCATTGTGACCGGTGCCGCTTCTTTAAGCGTTTTGCACTTAAGCCGCGACGACCAGTTGAATGCAAAACGCAACAAACCCCACTGGAACCTCGGCAATTTTTCCTGACCCATGATTACCGGCGGAAAAACGCGTTGGTTATAGAATGTATATTAAACAGCATTACTTCCTGAAAACAAAGCCAAAATTATTACAATTAGCATCGTGGCCGCCATGAAGATATTGATCAGCCGCTGAAGAGACGGTGACAGGTTCAGTTTATGCAACATCACACCGGCAAAGAGCCATGCGAAATGAACCGGAACCCAGATTGCCACCCAAATCACAAACTTGACAGCTGTTTCAATTACGATGTGTCCTGGAAACAGCGCGAACCCGGAAAAGAGTGGCGAGTTTGCAACATAAGCCTTTGGATTTACAATCTGCAAAAACAGTCCGTCGCGAAGGGCAGGTGCGCGAGTTGCTTCAATAAATCCCACCTTGCTGCCGGCAAAGGCAATTTTTGCCGCAAGGTAAAGCATGTAGGCAACACTGACAGCAAGCAGGCTTTCACGAACATAGGGAATGGAAAAAACCGCGGCTGCGATTCCGCTTGCCACTGCAAGGGCGACAATTGCGTTGCCGATACACAAGCCCCATAGGTAGCGGCTGCCCCTAGCAAAGCCGTAGCCGGAACCCACACCTGCAACACTCAGGACACCGGGACCCGGTGTCACAATCAGCAGGACACAGGCCGCAACATAGGCCAAGATATCCAAAGTCATTCGCCGTCAATCACCAAACTGAACCCGCCGTCTATGGTTGTCACCTTACGATAAAAGCAAGAACGTATGCCCGTGTGGCAGGCTGCGTTGCCTGTCATTTCTACCTTCAAAACAACGGCATCCTGATCGCAGTCTATCCGCATTTCAACGACATTCTGATAGTCCCCGGAGGTAGCGCCTTTGTGCCAAAGTTCCTGACGGGATCTGCTCCAGAAGTGAGATTGACCGGTCTCAAGGGTTTTATGGATGGCCTCTTCATTCATATGTGCAACCATCAACACTTCGTTGGTGCCGCTTTGCGTCACAACTGCCGTTACCAGCCCGTCGGCATTATAGCGCGGCATAAGCTGGTCTCCATTTTCGATCGATTTCCGGTCGTATTTCACTGATGCGATCTCCTGATGTAATGCTGCTTTATGCAGTACATTGAGTATCTGAACAAGTCACGGGGGAGGTCCGATTTAAAGGAAATTTAATCATATAAACCTATGAAATCTGTCAGTAGCGGGATGCAAACAGGTCCGAAATGAACACAAAGATTCTCCAGGCTGGCGGTACGAATTCATGGCTAAGCGAAAATGCCCTTCATGCGTTCCGCGAACACAAGAATTACCTGTATTTTTGCCTGTACTTTTATGCGCTGGCTTACCTGTTCCTGGCATTCACATTAAACTATGCCGAAACCGGGATTTTTTCGAACTTCTTCCTGTTTCTTATGAACTCGGCCGTATTGGGCGCTACGGTGATCGGGATATATGTAGCCAAACTGCTGATCGTTGAACGCCCGAAGGAAAGCCCGATCAAACACAGCTACCATGCGCTTCGACGGGACATATTCAGCCATGACAACATCTGGCGAATTCTGTTTAGCGTGATCGGATTATCCCTGGTGATTTCCGCGTTTCTGGTGGTAAAGGGCCTAATCCCTAAAATTGTGCCCTTCAGCTACGACATTGCGTTTGAAGAATTGGATCGGGCCTTGCATTTTGGCTATCAGCCCTGGGAATTGTTGCAACCGCTGCTGGGCTATGAGTGGGTAACACTGTCCATTCACCGACTTTATTACCTCTGGTTCCCGGTGATTTACGTTACTTTTTCTGGCAGGTGGGGACACGTCTTGATCCGCAACTAAGGATGCAATTCATATTCTCGTTCGTTGCGTGCTGGGCAATCATCGGTAATGTCATGGCAACGGCCATGTCTTCAGCTGGACCGATATATTTCGAGCGCGTTGTTGCAGGTTCTCCCGAAACTTATGCACCTGCCATGAATTATCTTATGGAACTGCACCGTGAGCACGAACTCTACATGTTCATGATTAAGGAATATCTCTGGCAGTTTTATGTGAACCCGGAGCAGGGCGGCGCCATACAAGGAATTTCCGCAATGCCCAGTATGCATGTGTCAATCGCATTTCTGCTGGTTTTGTTCGGTTGGCGAAAGGGTTTGTATTTCGGCATTGCTTACAGTGTTTTCGGTCTTGCCATCCTTTTGGGTTCGGTACATCTATTGTGGCATTATGCAATAGACGGATATGTCTCTATTGTCGCGACAGCTCTGATCTGGTGGGTATGCGGCCGAATATCAAAACCGCACGAAGCCAGCTAACGCGCGTCGAAAAACAACCCGAAATGAGATTACAGGGAATTACTCCCGCCCTAAACGAAGCATGGAGAAAAAATTCTGCTGTTCGGCCGGGTTGTCATGAAAAGCCCCGGTAAATGCAGATGTTATTGTGCTGGAACCCTGTTTCTTGATGCCGCGCATGGCCATACACATATGCTCGGCTTCAATCATCACGGCAACACCACGGGGTTGAAGCGCATCATCAATCGTATGGGCAATTTGTGCCGTCATATTCTCCTGTGTCTGGAGACGCTTGGCAAAAATTTCGACTGTTCTGGCAATTTTGGATAATCCGAGAACACAGCCGTCCGGCAAATAGGCAACGTGCGCCTTGCCGATTATCGGCACCATATGGTGCTCACAATGGGAATGGAACGGGATATCACGTACGAGAACCATGTCGTCATACCCACCGACTTCCTCGAAAGTGCGCCCGAGAACTTCATCAGCATTGAGATCGTAACCGCCGAACAACTCCAGATAAGCCTTGGCAACCCGTTTCGGCGTATCCTTAAGGCCTTCACGGTCAACGTCCTCGCCAATCCATTTCAAAAGGGTAGATACGGCAGCTTCCGCTTCCTCGCGGCTTGGCCGTTCTTCTTTCGCAAGAAGTTTACGACTTTCGACTTTCTTCAAACTCTCAAGGATAGCATCCATGCTGATCTCCTGCTCGGACATTGGTTAAACTCCGCGTCTCTCAGTCTGTTCGGACCAGTCGCAGCCGTTTTTCCAATGCACAACAACAGGTGCATGGGTTTGGCTTTGGCCGGGTTCCGGGGCTTTTGGAGTAACAACTCCTCCGGCACGGTGACCTCACAAATTCTGATATAGGGCGTTTGGCCCAATTGCTCAATGATTAGTTGTATCAAAAGATTCACATATTTGTCGACGAAATGTTACTGGACAATTATATTCAAACTGGCCCTGAGATTTTGAGCGAAACAAATGCACTGGGAAATGAATGCTGGATAATGTCTATAATGCCAAGATTCTCGAATACGCGGGGAATATCGAGCGTATCGGGGGTCTTGAAGACCCCGATGCAACAGCTCGCGCTCATTCGAAATTGTGTGGTTCGACAGTGGATGTGAGCCTTAAGATGGACGGAGACATTGTTTCGGATTTTGCTCACAAGGTGAAAGCATGTGCGCTGGGGCAGGCATCCTCATCCATTATGGCGCGTGTGATTGTAGGATGCTCGGCCTCCGAGCTTCGTGACTTGCAAACAACAATGTATTTGATGTTGAAAGAAAACGGACCTGCACCTCAGGGCAAGTTCGGGGACTTCAGGTTCCTTGAACCAGTTCAGGACCACAAGGCACGGCACGCGTCGACTTTGCTTACATTCGATGCCGTTGTGGATTGCCTGGACCAGCTCGAGTTGAGCGGAGAGCCTGCCGAGTAATGTGTGACGTTCACTCAGAACATAAGGAAGCGGGGACAAGCGATTCTAATGATTCTCGAAATTCGCATAGTCGTAACTGGCAGGGTAGCTGGCCAAGAACACCCGGCAGAGTAATCGGTACCGGCTTGATCCGCCTCTATCAATTAACCCTGTCCGGATTTGTCGGAAACGGCTGCAGGCATCTGCCGGCCTGTTCGGAGTACGGGTATGAGGCAATTGCACGCCACGGGCTCTTGCAGGGTGGATGGTTGACGTTAATTCGGCTTGCAAAATGCAATCCCTGGGGTACAAGCGGCATCGATCCGGTACCTGGTTCAGAAAAGAATTTATGAAATCACGAACAGCCGCAACAGTAGAAATCACCCGGGGCGGGTGGGTTGAAAGTGCGCATACGGTCGACATTGTCGTTGCGGATGCAGACGGTTATATAGTCAGTGTGTGGGGTGAGGCTGAGCGGCTTATATTTCCACGCTCGTCCGTAAAGGCACTACAAGCCTTGCCATTAATCGAATCCGGTGCTTCACAGGCTTACGGATTTGACGACGCCCAATTGGCTTTGGCCTGTGCATCCCATAATGGCGAAGACGTTCATGTCGATTGCGCAACTGACATGCTCAGGAAGTCAGGCCTATCTTCCGCATGCCTGGAGTGTGGTGCACAACTGCCGCGTTTTCCTGAAGATCAGGTGAAATTGAAGGATGGCGCAACGCCAACCCACAATAATTGTTCCGGAAAACACGCTGGATTTCTGGCATTTGCCAACCATTCCGGAATGCAGACCAAGGGGTATATCGACATCTCGCACCCGGTTCAGGGTGCGATTGCCGGTGTTATGGAAGAAGTCTGTGATCATCCACATCGAGCTGACAATCACGGTATAGATGGGTGTTCTATTCCAACATATACAATGCCACTCAAAAAACTGGCAATCGCATTTGCAAAATTCGGGGTTGGAAATGACCGAAACATAATCCGTTCACGCGCGATGCTGACGTTGCGGGACGCCTGTATGAAACACCCAGAAATGGTAGCAGGATCAAAGCGTGTGTGCACACAACTGATGCAGGCACTGGGCACCCGCGCATTCGTAAAAGTGGGTGCTGAGGGAATTTATACAGCAAGTTTGCCGGAACTCGGTTTTGGCATTGCCATGAAAACACGGGATGGAAATTACCGTGCCTGCGAACTCGCCGTATCCACGGTAATTTCACGATACTTGGAATTAACAGAACCACAGACGCAAGCAATGAAGCCATTGCTCGAGCCGGTAATTAAAAACTGGAACAATATGGAGGTTGGCACTGCACGTATCAGTCTTTGAACGGCCAGTGCGAATTCTCGGACCCTGTCGTAAGGTTTTGCAGCGATGTTCTTACTCTGTTTTTAAACCGGATTTGCACATTGCGTGCCACTGGAATTCTTTCAAAACGATGCCCTTCAATAGACTGTCCCAATGATAATCATCAAGTCGAATTATGTAATAGTTCTACAAAAATCGAATACGAGTTAATATTTTTTATTCTAATAAAAAAATACCTGTACATTTAGAATCAAACATATCAAAAGTAATAATATTAGGGGTGATTCTTTAAAAATTTTCATAATAATAATTTATTGGACACCCAGTAATACAGGCTACAGTTTGGTTGTTTTGTGAAATGCCCGTAAAGTTCAGTTACATTACCAAGTTGTGTTTAAAAATGATGTCATCTGGTCTGGCTATAGTTCTCGCAATGCAGACACCGGCAAACGCCGGAGCGTTCATTGAAACATTGCAGAACATGCAAATAACCACAATTCTGGTATTGGCTGCATATGCCGCAGCACTCGCCGTGGGCATCTACTACTTTTTGCGCGTGCGGTACCTCAAGAAGAAAAAGCAAAATTCCGAATAGAGATTTTCTGTCTCACTCGATCGACCTGTATACACTGCCGGTTGTCGGTGTGCTGCTTACGGTTGCGGGTTTCAGGCAAATCAAATAAGAACGCATCGAAATCACAATCAACCACCCGCGTTCGTGTGCGGGACTGGAGAAAGGACTGGCCCTTCGATGGCACAAATTTCCCTAACATTTCCTGATGGCAATTCGCGTGAATACGAGGCTGGAGTTACCGGTCTTGAGGTTGCCGAATCCATTGCCAAATCCCTGGCGAAGAAATCAGTCGCCTACACCCTGGATGGCGAATTGCGCGATCTGACCGACCCGATCGAAGCCAGTGGTACTGTAGAACTCGTTGCCCGGTCAGATGAACAGGCTCTGGAACTTATCCGTCATGATTGTGCACATGTGCTTGCTGAGGCAGTACAGGAATTGTGGCCTGGAACGCAGGTAACCATCGGGCCGGTTATTGAGAACGGATTCTATTACGATTTTGCGCGAAACGAGCCGTTCACACCGGAAGATTTGCCGGTTATTGAAAAGAAGATGAAGGAAATCATTCGACGAAACGATCGCTTTACAAAAGAAGAATGGAGCCGTGATCAGGCAAAAGAGTTCTTTGCTTCAAAGGGTGAGGCCTACAAGGTTGAACTGGTTGATGCGATTCCTGACGATCAGACCCTGAAAATCTACAGACAGGGTGAATGGCTTGATTTGTGCCGTGGTCCACATATGCGTTCAACTGGTGATGTTGGGCAGGCTTTCAAGCTGATGAACGTCGCCGGTGCTTATTGGCGTGGTGATTCCACCAAGGCCATGTTGACTCGCATCTACGGCACTGCATGGGCCGATGAAAAACAGCTCAAACAATATCTATTTATGCGCGAGGAAGCAGAGAAGCGCGACCACCGAAAGCTGGGTCGGGAAATGGATCTGTTTCATTTCCAGGAAGAGGGGCCAGGCGTGGTTTTCTGGCACTCCAAAGGCTGGCGAATGTTCCAGAGTCTTGTGAACTACATGCGTCGGAGACTGGAAGGAACTTATGAAGAGGTGAATGCGCCGCAAATCCTCGACAAATCACTTTGGGAAACCTCTGGCCACTGGGGTTGGTACAACGAGAACATGTTTGCGGTGAAATCTGCACATGCTCTGGCAAATCCGGAAGATGAAGATGCTGATCATCGTGTATTTGCAATTAAGCCGATGAATTGTCCTGGGCATGTTCAGATCTTCAAGCATGGATTGCGCAGCTATCGTGAAATGCCGGTACGGCTGGCAGAATTCGGTAACGTCCACCGTTATGAGCCGTCTGGTGCGCTTCACGGATTGATGCGTGTGCGCGGGTTTACCCAGGATGATGCACACGTGTTCTGCACCGAAGAACAGATGCATGCCGAATGCATGCGCATCAATGATCTGATCTTGTCAGTGTACGCAGATTTTGGATTTGAGGAAATGTCGGTTCTTCTCTCAACCCGTCCTGAAAAACGCGTTGGTGGCGATGCAAGCTGGGATCATGCCGAAGCCGTCATGATGGAAGTCCTCAAGGAAATTGAGGAAAAGTCAGGTGGCAAGATCAAAACCGGCATCAATGAGGGTGAAGGGGCATTTTACGGGCCGAAATTCGAATATACGCTGAAAGATGCAATTGGCCGGACGTGGCAGTGCGGTACCACACAGGTAGACTTCAATTTGCCGGAAAGATTTGGTGCCTTCTATATCGACAGCGCTGGCGAGAAGAAACAGCCGGTCATGATTCACCGGGCAATTTGCGGCTCCATGGAGCGTTTCCTTGGCATTCTGATCGAGAATTTTGCCGGACATTTCCCACTCTGGTTGGCCTCACTGCAAGTAGTTGTTGCTACCATTACTTCAGAAGCAGATCCGTATGCGGAAGAGGTGGTGGAAATGTTGAAAGCAGCGGGTCTTCAGGCGAAAGCCGATATACGGAATGAAAAAATCAACTACAAGGTGCGCGAGCACTCCCTTGCCAAAGTGCCGGTAATTATGGTCTGTGGTATGAGAGAAGCAGAAGAGGGTAGTGTGAACATTCGACGCCTCGGTTCTAAAGACCAGACATCGATGAAGCTTGAAGAGGCCATTGCATCGTTGGTCGAAGAGGCGACACCGCCCGATATGAGGAGATAGAAGAAGGGGAGAAACTTCCATGCTGGGCAGGTTGCGTCTCGCAAGCGGGCTCGTGTTATTTGTCTTTGTGCTTGGGCATTTTCTCAATCATTCCCTGGGCATTGTGTCTTTGTCAGCGATGAATCAGGGCTGGTACTATACAATTGCCCCCTGGCGTACTGCACCGGGCACGGTCATTTTTCTATCCGCGTTACTGACCCATGTCGGGTTGGCTGTCTGGGCCCTGTATTCGCGCAGAACTCTGCGGCTGAAACCGGCTGAGTATGTGCAGGCGGGTTTGGGATTTCTAATACCCATTCTTATCGCTTCCCATGTTCTGGCAACCCGGGGCGGCCATGAGGCATTCGGTCTGGAGGAGGGCTATGCACTGGTCCTATACGCCCAGTGGGTGGATGCTCCCATGCGCGGAATTATGACCACTTCGGCATTGCTGGTGGTTTGGGTGCATTCATGTATTGGGTGGCACTATTGGTTACGGCTTAAGCCCTGGTATCAGAAAATCAGAATCTATGCCTTCAGTCTGGCTTTGATGGTTCCAATTCTTGCGTTAAGTGGCCTTGTATCCGCTGGGTTCAGAATCCTCCGTCTCTCCCGGAGCGAAAAGTGGACAGCACGAGTGCTCAAGAACATCGAGGGTATTTATGACGAGTTTCGCACATTCACTGAAACCTTCGAAACCTATATCCACACGGGAGTGTTTTCGATAATCGGCTTTGTGCTGCTGGTGCACATTGTCCGTTGGGCAATCGCCAGCCTGCCGGGCGGTGAGACTCTGCGATATAGAGATTTGCAGTTGGCTCAAAACCGTGAAATTAAATTGCAGAAGGGCGCTTCTGTTCTGGATCTGCTGCGACAGGCAGATATCCCCCATGCTTCTGTTTGCGGGGGGCGCGGACGTTGTTCGACTTGTCGGGTGAGGGTAGATGACGGTTTGGCCGCGCTGGTTCCGGCAGGTGCCGAGGAACTTCGCGTTTTGGAACGTGTTGGCGCGCCGCCAAATGTTCGCCTTGCCTGTCAGATGCGCCCCAATACGAGCCTTTCTATAACGGCGTTGTTACATCCGCAGGCAGAAGTAAGGGAAGGGCTTCCCCGTCCACGCAGTCAGGAAGGGCAGGAACAGGATATTGCAGTGCTGTTTGCTGACATTCGAGCATTTACCAAATTATCAGAAACACAACTGCCATATGACACCGCTTTCCTTCTCAACCGTTACTTCGCCGCAATGGGGCAGGCGATAGAAGGAGCAGGAGACACCTGGACAAGTTTATCGGTGACGGTGTGATGGCACTGTTTGGCATCGACAAGCCGTTGGAACAAGGGTTCCGTGAAGCAATTGCAGGTGCAAAAGCCATGTCGGAGCGCTTGGAGGAACTCAACAAGGTACTGGCAGAAGACATGAAAGACCCGCTGAAAATAGGCATCGGCATCCACAGTGGTACAGCGATTGTCGGGAATATGGGATACAATCGCGCCATCGGGCTCACCGCAATCGGAGATGTGGTGAATACTGCCAGTAGACTTGAAAGTCTTACCAAGGAACATGGTGCTCAGCTTGTGGTGTCAGAAAAAACTGCTGAGCTGTCAGGCTTCGATCTAACCGTTTTCCCAAGGCATGAAACTGAAATTCGCGGGCGCACACAGGCTCTGGGAATTCGTGTCATCACGGACGCATCCAAAATCAAATTGGACTAGCCCGGCTTCACTCCTAAATGTGCAGGAATTAATCCGCGCAGGGAGTTTCCGACGAAAATCTTCTGTGGTGCATCTAGATCACGCGCATTCAAAACTGCCTCTTCGGCTTTGCCGGTCTCAAGGTATTCCTGACGCAAAATGCCAGGCAACAACCCGCAGGCCAGAGTCGGGGTAAGCAGGGTAAGCGAATTTGGTCTCTGCAAAAAGATGTTTGTAATGGTCCCTTCGCAAACCTCTCCGCGTTCGTTAAGCAGGATTACTTCATCTATTTTGTCGGCAGGATATTCCGCTCGCGCACTTTCATAAACTGATCGCTGGGTAGTCTTGTGGCGGGCAAGGTTATTCGATGATGACATTCGTGTTTGGGCAACTGCTAACTTGAATGACTTGTGTATCGCAATTGCCTGGTATGGGAAGGACTGGATCGCAACATCCCCGGTTCGGTTCAATTCGATACGAATTCTGAGGCTAGAATTAACATGATCCCTGACAGCATTTTCAAGCGAAGACAGTACTTTGCCACGATCAAACGAAAAACCCAGTTCAAGGCTTGAATTTTGCAGCCGCGACAAATGTCGTGCAAGCCGCACAAATCCTTCAGACCGGTTCCATCCCAGAGTTTCAATAAGAGAATAGTCTGCCATCAGTCCATCACGAATTTTGCCTTCATCAGGGCTTCCTCATACTCGGCTGTGGCATCTGAATCCCATATTATGCCACCACCGACATTAAGACGCGCCCTTCCATCAGCAAACAGAACCAGCGTTCGAATGGCAACGTTGAACAACATTTGCTGACCGGGGCCAATGTAACCGATAGCACCGCAATAGATGCCACGCGGAACAGTTTCGAGTTCATGCAGAATTTCCATGGCTCTAAGTTTGGGAGCGCCCGTTATTGAGCCGCAGGGAAACAACGCCTCGAAAATATCGCCGACACGCACGCCATCAAGCAATTTGCCGCTGACGCAACTGATCATCTGGTGGACACTTGGATAGGTCTCGACTTCGAACAGTTTCGGCACCGCAAGGGTTTCGGGGCGTATTATTCGTGAAATGTCGTTTCGTAACAAATCGACAATCATGACATTTTCCGCCAGCGTCTTGGACTGTGATTTCAGTTTTTCAATTTCATCGAGATCATCCTGTGGCAGAGGCTGGCGGGGTGCAGTGCCCTTCATCGGATGGGTTTCGATCCAGCCATCGCGATTGACTTTGAAAAAAAGCTCAGGAGATCTCGATACAATCAACGGTTCACCCAGCGAACAGAATGCTCCGTAGCGCACTGGCTGTCTCTGAGTTAAGAAGTCGAGAATGTTCGCTGGATATCCGCGCCATTGTCCATCAATGGGAAAGGTTAAATTGCCCTGATAACAGTCTCCACAGGCGATGTGAGTTTGCAGGGTGGAAAACTGTTTGCGGTAAAAGTCATAATCCCAGGCCGGCACAAATTCGGATATCTGATCACACTGATTTTCGACCGGTTTAGTGTGCGGATAAAACGTGTCGGAGGGACTGTTGAATATTCCGAAACACAGTAATGGCAAACCCCGATTGGGTGGTATTTTGTCTTTTAGCTTTTCCTCGAAACAAAACCCCGCCTCGTAGCTCAGATAACCAGCGGACCATTTACCGCATTTTCTCGCATTTTCCAGTTTCTCAAACGCCGCAAAGAGTTCATCCGGGGTGTGAGCGACAATCAGTTCATCGGGATTTTCAAACAGGATAGCACGTTGCTCGAGGTCGTCGCGAAATAGGATGTGTGGATTGTCCATGGATTGTTTCGAGTTCATTTCAGATCATGTGACATGCAGAATTCATAATTGAGCGTCCATAACGGAACCCGGCCAACCTGAAAACAAAAAGTACCGCGTCGGGAAATTTCTTTCTCGAGTTGGTACATCGAAGAGGTTCTGAATTAAAAATCGGGCCGAAACTAGACGGATTTTCCTTCAATCTGGTTTGCCTTTTCAACCAGCACCTCAGCCTGACGAATGGATGCGTAATCAATCAGCCTACCATCCAGCGAAACAGCGCCTTTGCCCTCTTTGGCAGCTTCTTCCATCGCGATGAGAATTCGTTTTGCGCGATCAACTTCTTCGGTGCCCGGGCTCATCACTTCATTCGCGAGCGCAATCTGCGACGGGTGGATTGCCCATTTGCCCTCACAACCCAAAGTAGCTGCTCGTTTTACAGCTGCCCGATAACCGTCCGGATCAGAAAAATCGCCGAACGGACCGTCAACCGGACGCAATCCGTTTGCCCGCGCTGCGATTATCATCTTGGAGAGCGCATGATGCCACATGTCACCCCAATGGGTATTACGGGTTTCCCCGTCTTTTGCATCAGTCAGAACCGAGTAATTTTCGTTCACGCCACCAATGACTGTCGTTCTTGCACGAACCGATGCCGCGTAGTCGGCGACACCGAAATGAAGGGACTCGTTCCTGCTACTTGCGCCAGCAATTTCATTGACATTCATCATGCCAAGTGCGGTTTCGATAATGTGTTCAAAACCGATCCGCTTGGTGTAGCCCCGGGCGTCTTCGATCTGCGTGACCAGCATGTCGACGGCATATACATCTGCAGCCGTCCCAACCTTTGGAATCATGATCAGATCAAGCCGCTCTCCGGCCAGTTCAACCACATCAACCACGTCGCGATACATGTAATGTGTGTCCAGACCATTGATGCGAACTGATATTGCTTTTGTCCCCCAATCAATTTCATTGATGGCCTCAATGATGTTTTTGCGCGCCTGTTCTTTGTCGTCAGGGGCGACAGCGTCTTCAAGGTCGAGGAAAACCACATCTGCATTAGATTGTGCAGCTTTTTCAAAGAGTTGAGGCTGGCTTCCCGGAACCGCAAGTTCACTGTGATTCAATCTTGCGGGAGCTTGGGTGATGGAATGAAAACTCATTTTGAGGCTCCGGAGTTTCTTTTAATTTTCCTTGTCTAATCGGCAAATGTGGAGATCTGTCAAGACAAAATAACAATAGTGCAGAAAAATCTGCATCGACATTTACAAAAGTTACAAATTCCAAATTTGTAAATTACTTCGCCCACATCGTGACGCTAATCAACTTCGAAAAATTTTCGAACAGTTGCAGGATGCGACCAGTATTTTATGGAGCGCATTATGGATATTCACGAATATCAGGCAAAGGAAATTCTTGCCAAATTTGGAGTTAATTTTCCCAAGGGCGGGCTGGCATACAGCCCAGAGCAGGCCAGTTATCATGCCCATCAGATCGGAGGTGAGCGCTGGGTGGTCAAAGCACAGGTACACACCGGTGGTCGCGGAAAGGCTGGCGGTGTCAAAGTGTGCGCCAGCGAAAATGAAATTCTCGATGCGGCAAACGATATGTTCGGCAAGAGACTGGTCACGCACCAGTCGGGGCCGGCAGGCAAAATGATTTACCGTGTCTATGTGGAAGGTGGCGTCGACATTGCACGCGAGCTGTATCTCGGACTGGTCCTTGATCGTTCCAGCCAGCGCATCATGATTGTTGGTTCGCGGTGCGGCGGCATGGATATCGAGGAAATTGCCGAAAGTGAACCCGACAGCATCGTACGCAGCACCGTTGATCCGGCAGTCGGCCTGTCTGAATTTCGGGCACGAGAAGTTGCGTTCAAGCTGGGTGTTGAGCCTTCGCAGGTTCCTCAGATGGTGTCCACCATCAAGGGTTGTTACCGCGCATTTCGCGACCTTGATGCAACCATGGTGGAAATCAACCCGCTTGTTGTAACAGGCGATGGAACAATAATGGCACTGGATGCGAAAATGAATTTTGACGACAACGCAATGTTCCGCCGTCCGCAGATTTCGGAACTGCGTGACAAAACCCAGGAGGACCCTCGCGAGACGAGGGCGGAAGATCGTGGGCTCAGCTATGTCGGGCTCGACGGCAATATCGGGTGTATCGTCAATGGAGCTGGTCTCGCCATGGCCACAATGGACATGATCAAGCTTGCCGGCGGTGAGCCTGCAAACTTTCTCGACATTGGCGGCGGTGCCTCGCCAGAGCGCGTTGCCAAAGCTTTCCGGCTTGTTAAATCTGACGAGAATGTCGGGGCAATTCTTGTAAACATCTTTGCTGGCATCAACCGTTGCGACTGGGTAGCCGAAGGAGTTGTTCAGGCGCTTACCGAAAATCCGGTCGATATTCCGGTCATTGTGCGGCTGTCTGGTACAAATGTCGAAAAGGGCAGGGAGATCCTGGCCGATAGCGGCGTGACAGTTATTACAGCAAACACCCTGTCCGAAGCGGCAGAAAAGGCGGTTACAGCCTGCGGCGAAAATTCAGGCGAAGTCATGGAACTGGCGGTAGCATCATGAGCATTTTGATTAACAAGGACACACCTGTCATCGTGCAGGGAATTACGGGCCGTATCGGTACATTCCACAGCCAGGAAATGATTGACTATGGAACCAATGTCGTTGGCGGCGTTGTACCTGGAAGGGGCGGTGAGACGATACTGGGCGTGCCGGTCTTCAACACCGTTAAGGAGGCTGCTGAAGAGACCGGCGCAAAGGCCTCACTGGTAATTGTGCCACCTCCTTTTGCCGCCGATTCAATCATGGAAGCCGCTGATGCCGGTCTTGAGCTTGCCGTATCCATAACCGACGGGATCCCCGCGCAGGACATGATCCGGGTAAAGCGTTTCATGCGCCGCTACACTACAAGTCTGAAAAACGCATGCGCCTGCTGGGCCCGAACTGTGCAGGCATCATTACGCCGGGTGAAGCATTGGCAGGCATAATGCCGGGACATATTTACCTGCCTGGTTCGGTCGGAATTGTGGGCCGTTCCGGGACTCTCGGCTATGAGGCTGCATCCCAGATGAAGGAACTGGGCATCGGCGTTTCCACCAGCGTCGGGATTGGTGGTGATCCAATCAACGGCAGCTCGTTCAAAGATATTCTCCAGCTTTTTGAAGAGGATGACGACACTTCTGCAGTTGTTATGATCGGCGAAATTGGAGGCCCACAGGAAGCGGAAGCGGCGGAATTCATCCGCGATCACATGACCAAGCCGGTGGTTGCATACGTTGCCGGCCTGAGCGCACCAAAAGGCAAGCGCATGGGCCATGCCGGAGCAATTATCTCGGCATTTGGTGAAAGTGCTTCCGAAAAAGTTGAAATTTTACGGGATGTTGGTGCCCATGTCGCGGCAACTCCATCCGAAATCGGTATCACGGTAGAAGAAACCCTGCGCAAGGCAGCGTGACAAAGCTCCCCTTTTCCCGCGTTTATGATTTTCGCGGGAAAGCCCTATAAGATCCGGTAGGTAACAGCCTTGCCGGATCTTGTTCTTTTTTGAATTTCGCGTTTTTCACCGGACGCCTAATTCGGGGCCAGGACCTCAACGTCCCGGTTGAATCCGGCACGCACCTGAAAGTCCTGACTATAAACAGCGTCATTGTGTTTTGCGATTGCGGTATAATTTCCTTCCGCCAGTACCATGCTGGGAAACGTACTGTTGCTTTCTTTGATCACTTCTCCGTTTTCCGCGAGAATGGACCAGGCGGTATCGGCAACCGCATCACCGCCGGCATCGCGGACCAGTCGGAACGTCAGGATCGCTGCCCGATGTTGAAGGCCGGCTTCTGTGAGCTTGCCGAGACGCACCCGCAGGTCGGCACGAACCGTTGCATTCAGTTTGCCGAAACGCGAAACCACATGATAGGTGCCAACCGGAAAGGCCACAATTTTGCCGGGCTTGATGTTCCGTGCGAGAAGTTTGCGATCACCGGTTTCCGAGATTTGTTCCTCATAGATGTCAAAGGAAAGCATGCGGGCAGGAATTGGAACGTCGCCGGATGCTGTTGCCGAGAGCCGAAGTCCACCGGCATTCATAATGAATTCTTCTTTTGCAGGCTCGTCACCAATCGAAATCTTTTTGATGGCGCCGGCATGTCCGAACGCTGCATGGACGAGATATTCGCCCGGTTCCATGTCGAATGCTTTGGCGCCGCCCACAGCCTGGGCAAGTTCCGGCAGGTCGCCTTCAGCATTTGCCTTTGCAAGGAAAACGCGCCACTCAACTCCCTTGGGAATGACAGGACTGTCTGCACTCAGGCGGGCCTGCAGTAAGACGCGTTGCTTCTCACCTGCACCTTCCTGCGATTGTGCGAATACAACCGGAACAAATGCGGGTAGTTGGCATAACATCATGCCGAGTAAAATAAATATTGCGCGCATAGTCGGCGAGAATCCTGTTTGCAGATGCACTCAAAGCGGAAAACCGTGCGGATTTCAAGGCAGCCGATTGCCTTGTATCAACAAGTTACCTAATTGAGGGAAAAGTTTTTCTATATAATCGGGGGCTTTATGTTCTACACGCCTGAGAATCTTGATCGAAATACGCTGCCGCATGACCCGTTCAAGGCAATTGTTGGACCCAGACCCATAGGCTGGATATCAACGGTGTCAGAGGTTGGTGTAACCAACCTTGCACCTTACAGCTTTTTCAACGCGATAGGCGGCATGCCGCCAATGCTCATGTTTTCGTCCGAGGGATACAAGGACACCGCTCGCAATGCCGCCCAGTCCGGCGAATTCGTGTTCAACTATGTGAGCAAGAACCTTGAGGCCGAAATGAATGCAACCAGCACGCCTGCGCCCCACGGCATCAGTGAATTTGATCATTGCAATATCGAAAAGGCGGACTGCAAATTGGTTTCACCGCCACGGGTTGCCCGCGCCTATGCAGCGCTGGAATGCAAGGCAACAGGCGTAGTCGAAACTCAGGATATCACCGGTAACAAGACCGGAGCCGTAGTTGTTATTGGTCAGGTTGTCGGCATTCATATCGATGAAAAGGTGATACGGGACGGACGGTTTGACGTGATGTTGGCCGATCCGGTGACGCGGCTTGGATATCTTGATTATGGATTTACACAGGGCGTTCACGAACTGACCCGTCCTGACTGGACAGAATAAAATCAACGAACTGCCACCGAAGACCTGGCAGCATGTTCCAGTGCTAGTGCCACCAGGCAATTATGGTAAATGATCTCTTTGAAATTGTGGTTAATGAAGCATTAATGTGAGTGTGTCGACGCTTCTGGTGCTTTTTCGCGACAGCAGCCAAATTAGATATTTCGGCTCGAATATGACCGACCCGCGGTATTTTTCAGCCAGTTTACCCTGTGTTGGAGTCGTTTCAGCTACGAATATGGTAAATCGAATCTTTTCAAGTATGGTAAACCCGTCATTAATTTTTAGCCGTTACAAACTCCATAGTAAAAGCTGAAATCAGTTTTCGGCAGGAGTAAAAATGGTAATTGAGTTTTTCATGGAGTGGGTGCAGACAGCACCTGTGGCAAAAAGAACAGATGCGGCGATTGCACTTGCAAGGGCTTGCACCCGAAAAGACATCGAAGCAGACTAGCGCGATGATATAGAAGCGGCGCTGACGGTATTGCTGGACGATTCTGCCGCATCCGTCAGACAGGCGATCGCAGAAACTTTGGGCGCATTTTCCGCCGCTCCCCGTCACATCATCACCGCGCTGGCAAATGACAATACGGATATTTCAATAATTGTACTTTCGCAGTCACCTGTATTTCATGATGCGGAACTGGTGAATTTTGTTCGCCGTGGCTCAGAAAAGAACCAAATAGCGATTTCTTGCAGACCGTGGCTGTCAAGGGATGTGGTTTCGGCCATTTGCAAATTCGGCTGCAAGGATGCAGCTCTGGGTTTGTTGATGAATGCGGCCGCAGATTTCGACAGCGATGATTTGCATAACATCGCAGAACGTCATGGGGTTTCAACCGATATCAGAATAATACTGCTGGACCGTGCTGACCTGTCGGCTGAAACGCGGCATGTGCTTCTCGGAAAATTGGGTGAGGCACTCGGCAGTTTGGTTAAACAAAAGTCCTGGCTATCTGAAAACCGTCTTGAAGCTGTAATCGGAGAAGCATTTGACAAGGCTTCCATCATCTTTGCAGCGAACACCCGTGAAGAGGAAATGGTGAGCGTTGTCAGAAATCTGATGGCACAGGACCGGCTGACCGTTTCCTTCCTTGTACGCGCACTATGCATGGGAAACATCGCATTGGTTGCCTGTGCATTTGCGGAATTGAGTGGCGTACGGTTCTCTCGAGTGGAGGCAATTTTGACAAACAACCGGCAATCAGCCTTCAAAGCTGTCTATGATCGGGCCGGTTTGCCAGCATCAGCATTCGTCGTGTTTCAGACCGCACTATCTACCTGGAGAAGACTTCTGTCATCCGGTTCAAAAATCAATCAGGCCCGGCTGCCGTTCATTGTTACCAGAGAGGTTCTCGATGCCTATGCCGGCAAAAGCGACAGCGTGATCGATGACTTGCTGATTTTGTTGAGAAAATTATCCGCCGAAACCGCCCGGGAGAGTTCAAGGGCCAAGGCAGTCGAAATCACAGAGCGCAAGTACGAACAGGTTGAGACAGACGCAGAACCCGTATTAGCTAATGAGGTTTCTGCAATCGGCGAAGATGTAGAAGATGTTGAAGCCGAGGTGGTTCAACTGCCGATGACAACAGATCCGAACGATCTGGAGGATATTGCGCTGGAACCCAATCTGGACGTCATTGATCTGACGCCTGAGGTAATAGATGCGGCGAAGACAGTGGCTGAAGATGCGTCATATGCACCGATGGTAAAGGCGGCCTAGTTTCCGTTCAGGCAAATCTCAGTAGTGAAATTGTTCGGCAAGGATGCGGTCATCCCACGAGTGATCCGCATCGAATAATATAACACCGAAATTTTCCAGATCTTGTTGAACTCTGACCTCTGTGACTGATTTGAATTCCGTATGGTCGGCCACCGCATTGACAGGACGTTTTTCCGGTTCGTTTACACCTATAACGATTTCAACCGTATTGGGGATCAACGCTCCGCGCCAACGCCTGGGTCTGAACGGACTCACCGGTGTCAGAGCCAGCAGGGGAGCCTGAAGCGGAAGGATCGGCCCGTGCGCTGACAAATTGTAAGCGGTGGAACCTGCGGGCGTGGCAACCATTATCCCGTCACATATCAATGCATCCAACCGTAATTTGCCATCTGTGCGAATTGAGAGGCTTGCTGCCTGGTAGGACTGGCGCAGAAGGGAAACTTCATTGATTGCCATAGCCTCATGCCTGTTGCCTTCCATATCCACGACGGACATCCGCAGGGGATATATTTTACTCCGCATGGCACTGGTCAGGCGTTGCCGAAGATTATCGGTTCGGTATTCATTCATCAGAAAACCAACCGTACCCTTGTTCATGCCATAGATCGGTTTGCCGGAATTCATGAAGTCGTGTTGGGTTTGCAGCATGAAACCATCCCCGCCAAGGGCGATGATCAGATCAGCATCATCCGGATCGTTGTTCCCGTATATTGCGACCAGTTTTTCCAGCGCAACCTGAGCGTCTTCCGTCTGACTCGCCAAAAAAGCAATTTTTTCTGTCACGTGATCAATCCCTTGTACATATCTTCGACTATCACGCCAACCAATGGCTGCAAAGTCTGAATGCGTGACATTCGTAATGGATTCTTAACCATGATTAGGCACTCTGGTATTCAATCGGCTGAAAGTCCGCCACGATAAAGAGCCAGTATTTAAGTAGGAATGACCATGATCCGTCCAGGAAGTGAAATAGAATATCCGCCTTCAGAAGCAAGTTGTACCAAAGCACGGATGATCGCCCGCATGGAATCCCTGGCTGGCAGTTCCGACGATCTCATGGCAGTCATTGCAAGTCGCATCGGGGTTGAGGAAAAACAGTACCTGGCCGAAATCGAGATGATGTCAAACGAACAACAACGCCTTGTCGAGAACATGAAGCGAATTATCCGCGGCTAGATTAATTAGCTTCCGTAGGGAACTTCATCCACCAACACACTATGGCGGCAATGCTCACTCTCCGATTGCCAATCCTTCTCTTCTGATATCAGCACCACCTTCAAGTCCGTTGTCTGTAATTTCTATGCCGTGCAAACCGGAATTCAGGCCTCTAACCTGAGTCACGAAGCCAATCTCTTCCAGGGGTGCGGCAAATTTTTCTGCACTGGTACCTTCTTCCAAATCATAGGTTCCAAACCGGTTCACCAGGTGCGGCAGTTCAATTGCCTGCTGAATGTCCATGTCCCAGTCAACCCAGGCAATAACGGTTTTGGCGACATATGGGATGATACGGCTGCCGCCCGGAGACCCGATGGCTAGCACCGGTTTTCCATCTTTCAAGATTATAGTGGGCGACATTGAAGAGCGCGGGCGTTTGCCTGGTGCAATGCTGTTGGCCACGGGCTTTCCGTTGACCTCTGGAACTAAGGAAAAATCTGTCAATTCGTTGTTCAACAAAAACCCGCTCACCATCAGCCTGGATCCAAAACCGTTTTCAATGGTTGTCGTCATCGAAACCACGTTGCCGGCATCATCAACGATTGAAAAATGGCTTGTGGATGGCAATTCCAGTGAGTTGTCCGGTGCGAAGTTGAGGGCATGGTCAAACGGTGGCTGCCCGGGCGCAACTTCGGCAGGTGAGAGTGCATCGGAACGGTTTAACAGCATGCCGCGACTGTTAAGATAAGCCCGGTTCAAAAGCCCCTTCGGCATTTTCACAAAATCACTGTCAGCCATATAGAGGCCACGATCTGCAAAACCCATTCTGGATGCATCACCAATAAGCCGCCAGCTTTTCAGACTTCCTGGGCCAGAACTTTTGAGGTCGTGTGCTTCCAGCATGCCAAGAATCTGGCCAACAGTCAGGGCGCCGGACGAGGGGGGACCCATCCCGCAGACGTCAAATCCACGGTAGTTGTAACAAACCGGTTCCCGTTCGATTACCCGATAATCGGCCAAATCCTGAGCGGCAAGATAGCCGGGGTTTCCCGGTGCCCGTTGCACGGTTTCGGCAATGCGGCTAGCCAGTTCGCCTTTGTAAAAGAAGTCGTTTCCCTCGTTTGCAATTCCTGTCAGTGTGTCGGCATAAGGCTGGTTACGCAGAACCGTCCCGATGAACAGCGGGACCGCTTCTTCTGTGAGAAAATAATTCCGTGTGGTTTCGTATTGATAGAGGCTTTCCGCAGCGCGTGTAATCAGAGCGTGAAGGCGGGGAGAAACCTCAAATCCTTTTTCCGCCAGCTTGATTGCCGGTTCAACAACATCTGCCCAGGGAAGTTTCCCGTATTTTCTGTGGGTATCAAACAGAAGTGCAACCGTTCCCGGGGTTCCAACCGAACGGCCGCCGATTACCGCATCGAAGAACCCCATCGGTTGCCCCGTTTCATCGAGAAACATATCGGCCGTGGCAGCCTTGGGTGCCGTTTCACGACCATCAAAGGTTGTAAGACGCTTGTTCTCAGCATCGTAGTAAACCAGAAATGCGCCACCACCGATGCCGGAAGATTGCGGTTCGACCAGTCCCAGGACGAGCTGCACCGCTACCATTGCGTCAATCGCACTGCCGCCTTTTTTTAGTATTTCGTGGCCGGCGCGGCTCGCATGCGGGTTTGCAGTAACAACCATTTGACGCTGCGCTTGAACCAGTTGTTTTTCGGTATTGCCTGATGAAAATTCCGGTACGACAGAATCGCTGATCTGCTGAGCCGATAAACTTGAAGCGGGAAAAAACGCAAGTGGCAGGAAAACGACGGATAACAGAAGTTTTGACAAAGAATTCATTTGGAATTGTCCGATGTTGCAGTTTAGACAGAATTACCGTTCAGCGCCTGTTTATCAACCGCCAAAATTTGGAGATGCCGGAACTGGCCCAGAATGCCGAACCTGATCCGATTGCGAAATTATTCGGCTACTGTTAGACAGGCTTCATAATTTAGGCGCATGGTTCGGGCATTGTGCTTAAACAAGAATCAATTAAGGCAATACCAGCATGTCACTCAACGTGTCCGACAGCGATCGCAATTACCTTGATACCGGCAAGCTGCTTGGTATTTCCGATGACAAACAGGCAAACCGCTGGGTACTTTCAGCAGTCGAAAAACTGGTGGGAATAGAGCGTTGCAACGAACTCCTTAGAGCGTGTTCGCATCACGTGAATTCACAGCCGACTGCCCTGAAGAAATTCCGGCACTCCATTGGCGTGAACATATGGCAGACCTCTCCGATTGCCTTCCAGACATCATCGAAGGTTCTGGCGCCTGCCTTCCTCAGATGAGCCTTGAGCTTCGAAAAGGCCATTTCAATGGCATTGAGATCTGGGGAATATTTCGGCAGGAACAAAAACCATGCGCCGATATCTCGCAAGATCTGCTCGGCTTTTTCGCTCTTGTGAGCGGCTAGGTGGTCAAGGATTACGACATCTCTCTTTTCCAGTTCTGGCGCCAACTGTGTCTCAACATAAATCTCAAAGATTTCTTTGGTCATGGCCCGGTCAATAACCCAGGGCGCAACCAGTCCATGACTGCGCAGGCCTGCGATAAGTGTCTGCTTCTTCCAGTGGCCATGAGGGACAAAATCTATGAGGCGCTCTCCTGTTGGGGCCCATCCAGTTTGCTTGGCCATTTTGGTGTTTGTGGACGTCTCATCAATGAAGACAAGTTTTTCAATCGACCGATTCAAAAACGGAACACGCCTTGTCTTCCAGAGTTCGCGGTCTTTTTTCACGTCGATGCGGTGTTGCTCCTTGGCATAAATAGTCTTTTTTTATGCGACAACCCGAAACTGCGCACAACATGCCAGACAGGCGAATGATGGACATTGAGGTTGAATTTTTCGTTCAGCTCCGCACAAAGCTTACGGATTGTAATGTCCTTTTGTTCATCAACCCGTTTTCGAAGCCAGTCTTTATAGGGTGAAAGCTTGCCATGGCCTGTTTTTCCCGGGTTATGTTTTGGAGCAAGCGAGCCAGTTTCACGTTTCAACTTCACCATATCATTCACAAATTTGACGGAGACTTTGAAATGGGCAGCCGTTCCACGATGAGTGTGGCCTTCTTCTACATGAGCTACAACACGTTTACGCAATTCAATCGGATGGGGCTTGGGCATTGAAAATCCTTGGCTTCGAACCGAATCAGGTCACCCCAATCAGAATCATATTCGCGCACGGAAAGAAACTGAATCTACTCGACACAAACACGCTCTAGCGATCTGGGCCCTGACTGGCCGGATGCCAACACAATGATTCAACATCTGTTTGAGCGGCTGAATATTCAGTATCAGATTCAGAACCCTGAAATTCTTGACAACCTTGATGAGCGGCCAAAAGTTTTTGTTGCGAACCATCCATACGGCCTGCCGGATGCATTTGCGCTGTTTGAACTGCTGACCCGCAAGCGTCCCAATATTCGACTGTTTGCCAACAAAATACGGGAATTACATACTTGACTATGCATTGGGATCAGTCACCAACGCCAAGATCAAGTCGCAAAACTCTCCAATCTCGTTCAGTTGATCGGGTCGCTTCGTCAGCTTGTAGGACGCATTGGCCCCTTTTTCCATTGACACCAGCGCACCCGCGCTACCAGTCGCCACGTCCGCTTTCGACCACGCCCCAACGTGAATGCTGGAAGGCGCGATGCCGACACAAAGCAAGGCGTCGTACGGACGATGATAGCGGATGTGGTTGAACTGGAACGCACCGGACACGTCTTCGCTGGCAGTCTTCAACTCGAACGCTTTGCCTTCGATCCGGATGTCCCACGGGCTTTGGCGCAGCCGTGTGCCGTCGTCTTTCTCGGGGAAGGTGCATTCCAGTCCGCATTCGCGGCAAAGCACTTCAACGAAATCTTGCCCCACGTCCCCAACCTTGGTGTTGGGGATGCGCCGGATGTGCTCGAACGGCTGCCCGGTCCACTTGTCCGCGTCAGCGTATGTTGCGAGCACCTCCCGCAAAAGGTCGCTAGGGTCACGTTGCATCAACGAACCCCGCTTCGACCAGCGTGGCGCGAATGTGTTCCATGCTGATGTGTCGGCAGTTGTGCGCGGCAAGGTTCGAGTGCGTTACCCAATCGGCCTTACGCAATGCGGTCGTCACGCGCCGCTTGTGCTTCTTGATGATGATGCCGTAACCGCACCCGTATTTCACGTCTGCGAAGTCGGTCACGAGCTTGGGTGGGTCGCCGTAGAAGGTGCGCTGCAACAGCCAGTCCGCTTCGGGCAGCCTGTCCTGCCCGCAAAGGCGTTCCTTCCGATGGTCCACCGTGAACAGTTCAACCCAATCGTCGCAGGTCGGTATGGGGTCGCGGTTGTTCACCCCGCGCCGCCAGACCTGCCAAAGCGCGTTTACCTGAACGGTCTTGCCATCTGGCGACATGAAGGCGTCTTTCGGCAGGGGCATGGTACTTACCAGTTGCGCACCCTGAACCCGGAATTTCGGGCTGCCCTTGCCGTTTGACTGGAAGCCCATCGGCAGGATCATCCCGATGTAGTCCGCGAAAGTCGCGGCGTGATTGACGAAGGCAAGCGCAAGCCATGCGCGATATCCGAACGGCGGGTTGCCGATCACGGCATAGCGAAGCCTGTTCCTGTGCGGTGCCCACTCAAGGAAATCCTGACATTCGAATTCGAGACGACCCGGAACCAGTTCGATGCCGACCCGCCGATCTTTCGGCAACAGGTCGTAGAACGCGCCTTCTCCTGCAGACGGGTCCACGAACTTGTATTGGTGCGTGTCCGCATGGTCTTCGGCCATCGTCTGGAGCAAGGCTTCGTGGCATTTCCTGGCAACGCCTGGCCGCGTAAAAAAACGATCCAGGCCCACCGTCTCCGGATCCACCCAATCCGGTATCATCGGATTGCCATCCCAGCCCGCGTTGCGGGCTTCGCGCACCTTGTTGAGAATGTCCGGCCTTTGCGGTCGCGGCGGGAACAAGGCCCGCGCCACGTCTTCGGCCTTCGCGTCGATCGGGGGCAATGCGATGCTTGCGTTCATGCTTTCTATCCTCTCTTTCAGCCTGCAACCAGTTCGGCGTAGGTCAGTCGCTTGCCCGTCATTCGCGCCACGGTTTCCGCCATGATCGCTTCCGTGTCCTGCGGACGGAGATTGTGGCGGGTCGCGAACTCGTTGACGTAGCGGTGCAGGTGCTTCGCCGAAATGTGATGGAATGTGCCGTGAAAACTGCGCTTCAGAAGTGCCCAGAACGACTCGATTCCATTCGTGTGCGCCATGTCGCTGACATACTGCGAAACGGAGTGATTGACGAAATCGTGGTCGTAATCGGCCATGCCTTTGTAGGCTGCCGCTTCATCCGTGTAGAGTTGCGATCCGGCTTCCACGCTGTCACGGATGAACCCCTGCAAGGTTGGCTTGTCGGTATTGGCTACGACCTTTGCAGTCACCTTGCCGCTTTCACGATCCTTGATGCCGACAACGGCGGTCTTGCCGACCGGACCCGGGCCCGTGTCCTTCAGTTCGCGCCGCTTGGCGTTGCTCATGTTCTTGCGACGACCACCGAAATAGGACTCGTCTATCTCGCACGGACCTTCCATGCCGTCTTCAGCACCGGACCATGCTTCGCGCAGACGCTGCGCCATAAAGTATGCGGACTTCTGGGTGATCTCCAAGTCGCGGTGCAGACGCATGGACGAAACGCCTTTCAGGGACACGGCCCACAGATACGTCGCGATTGCCCACTTCTGCAAACCGATGTGCGAACGATGCATGACGGTGCCGGTCTTGACGCTGAAGTTGCGGCGGCAGTCGCCGCACCAGTAAGGCAGGGGCTTCCGTGACGGCACTGGCCTGATCCTGTCGGCGCAGCCGCACATGGGGCAATGGTCCGGCTTTCCGGCTTCGCTCCAAAGCTGTTCCTCAAACCAGCGTTCGGCGGTTGCGTCATCCGGGAACTTCTTGAAAAGCTGGATGAGTGACATTCCTTCGCGGTAGGACTTGCCGGGTGCCTTTGTCATGGTGATTCGCCTCCTGATGCCACCAATCTAGTCATTTCCGGATGCATAGGCAAGTATATAATTCCCCTGACAAACACATTAAGCTGACCGAAGACCGGACGCTTAAATGGTACCAGTCTTCACCGGAAGCCAAGCGCGGTTTTTGCGGGGAATGTGGATCAGCATTGTTCTGGAAACATGAGGCCGATGATTTCACTTCCCTTTTGGTGGGCGCAATTGATGGTGATACCGGGCTGGAGATTGAAGAGCACATTTTCACGGCTGATATGCCGGACTGGTATGAAATTACCGACTGAAAGCCCATTCGCAAAGAGCCGTAAACCGTTTGTAGACAGTGTGTTTTACGATTTGTATCTGTATTTTGTTATGTCAGTGATTACATTCTCCTAATCGAAAGATTGGAGTTATTGAATGACCACGCCCGTCTCCTCCCTGTTTTTGTCCCACGGTGCACCCAATATGGGACTGCACGATACACCGGTGCGTCAATTTATGTCCGGATTGGGAAAAAAATATCCAAAGCCTGATGTGATCGTCGCGGTGTCTGCCCATTTCGAGACAGCAGGCGCGGTGGTCGTTGCCGACCCCAAACCGGAAATGATTTACGACTTTCGCGGATTTGAGGCTGAACTCCACGAAGCACAGTATCCGGCCCCCGGCCATCCGCAGCTTGCGTTGCAAATTGCCGATTTGCTGAATGCAGCCGAAATTCCTGTTCAGGTGATCAAGAAACGGGGATTTGATCATGGAATATGGGTGCCGTTTTCGCTGGCCTGGCCCGAAGCCGACATTCCTGTGGTGCAGGTTTCTATAGATCCGGACGAAACCCCTCAATATCATTATCGATTGGGCAAGGCGCTTTCCACATTACCGCAGCAAAACATACTAATTGTGGGAACCGGCAATATTACCCATAATTTGCAAGCGCTGTTTTCAACCGACAAAAGTCCGCAGGCAATTGCCAGGGTGAAACATTGGGTTGATGAATTTCTCGGTTGGTTTGATTCAGAACTTGAATCCGGAAAGTCAGACAACTTGCTGGATTATAAGCAAAAAGCGCCATTTGCCTCAGAAAATCACCCCACAGACGAGCATCTTCTGCCGATCTATGTTGCGATGGGTGCCGCGGGAGAACATTTTTCCGCTCGTAAGATACACGAATCCTTCACCTATGATTTCCTGGCAATGGATGCCTGGGAATTCAGCTCCCAAGCCTAGCCGGAATTTTGGCCAGTAAACAATTGTGTTGGCCAAAACCGGATGTGATCCGTGGTGTTCCAGTGCTTATTCGGTCAGATAGCGGCCGCACTTATTCTTGCTAAGCTTCAGCGCGGCCTTGCTGGGGAACGCCTTTTTCGGTGAGTAGGCTCTGCAGTTCGCTGGCCTGGAACATTTCACGGATGATGTCACATCCACCGACAAACTCACCCTTTACATAAAGCTGCGGCACTGTCGGCCAGTTTGTATAGTCTTTGATGCCTTGACGCAGATCATCGTCTGCAAGCACGTTGACGCCTTTATACTCGATACCGAGATAGTTGAGAATCTGGACTACCTGCCCGGAAAATCCGCATTGCGGAAAGTCAGGCGTGCCTTTCATGAAGAGCACAACATCGTTCCCCTTCACCTCGCCATCAATATATTCGTTTATCGCGGACATTATGTTATCCTTGCTGTCTTGGGTTTCTTATCCACTCATATGATGAATTGATAGGCTGTTTCAAGGAGTATTCTATGAGATTTGTTGACTGTTTTGTCGTTGCGGTGCCCACGGACAACCGCGAAACCTATATGGCCCATTGCAAGAATTACGGCCGGGTATTCAAAGATTATGGCGTAATCAGGTCGGTGGATTGTTGGGGCGCAGACATCCCGGCTGGTGAAGCTACCTCGTTTCCTCTGGCGGTAAAAGCCGAAGAAGGGGAGACAGTATGCATGGGGTGGGTCGAGTGGCCGTCGAAGGAAGCACGTGATGAAGGCATGCCGAAAGTCATGCAGGATGAACGCATGCGCATGGGCGAGATGCCGTTTGACGGCAAGCGTCTGATTTTCGGTGGTTTTGAGATGTTCAGCGATACCTGACACGGAGAGTTTTACAGCAATAATTGTGCTTACTGAACATTTACCAAGTTGGTAAGTATAAATTGTTGTTAAATGTAAAATGGGATTTGTTGAATATTATGTTTTTCATCACGTAGGGGGTGAAAAATATGCTTTTTGGTCGGCGGAAGAAAGAGTCCAGCAATCACAGGTCAGCAATTCCACCACATCCGGGACCGGATGATGACGGAATAACACGAGTTATTCCCAAGGAAATATGGGAGGGCCGGAATGGAGATTTCCTGCGAGAACTCGGATTTTCGCCTGACGACGATCACAATATCATCAAAACGGCAGCGGACTATCAGCGAATTTTTGATGCCAAACATGAAGAACAGAAAGCATTTGTAGCAAAATACAACAGCAACGCACGTGAGAATGCCGCGGTTGTACCGTTTTCGATGATGCCCTGGACGATGTGGCAAACGCCCTATGCAGAGTTTCTTATGTCAACCCTTGAGCTTTACCCGACTGAACCGTGGAACATGTTGTTGTTGCCCGAGGATGATCAAGGCGGCCTGGCGCTTGGCCTGCCAAAACATCCCAAATGCTATGTTGATGGTTATGAGGCCGGTGCGTTGGACTGTGTCGAAAACATCCATCAAGAGCTCATGAACGAAAGACAGCGGCTTGAACCTGCTATTATGGCGCATGAGACGGGAGCGTTGGGAGAATTTTCGGATGCTGTCGGCAGGGCGAGGACAAAGATCATCAGTTCTGCACATACATTGGCTTCAATCATGTTAGGAAATGAAACTTATGACCGGCATCAGGAATTGTTTGGCAGGATGCTTAATCATCCAGATGTTCGGGCCGATAAAAACAATGCGATCGAATTGAATTATGATGCTCAACCAGATTTGATAATTCCGTTAGAGTTCTATGAAAATCCGGTATTGAAGAATCTGATGGACCGGGTGTCGTTCCATCCGAATATGAAGGGAAATCTTGTTTGGTTCTATACTGATCCGGCGACAGCTGCGGCGCTGTATCACAGCGAAGAGAACGTCAGACAGATATTCGTAAATGCAGGATTTAGTTTTCGTGCGCACAATGGAGTTTGGCGTACTGAACAGGATAAATTCGCACATGGCGAATTAATGAAAATTGTTGAATACATGAACGACAAGGCACTCGATGACGAACAGCTGAAGCGCGCTTTTTTTCAGGTGCTGATGTTTCTTGATAAATGCACCAAAGAATTTTTGGATGGAGAAACACCTCCTGTAAATCATTCAGGTCAGAAATTCGATGTAGACAAAGCCTTAGCCGGTTTCGCGAGTGCTTAATTATAGCCAACACATTTTCATGTGAGATCAGCTGAAAAACATCCACCATATCAAGGCGGTCCAGAAACACGCGGTGGCAATTCCGATCCAGAAGAAACGATCTGTCCAGAACGGATCTTTCAGGATTCTTGGAACTTTTTCGATACCGGATGATTTTTTCATGCTTCAGGCGGAGCGCTGGTCTGCAAGGCAAGAGCGTGCAAAACACCTCCCATATTTCCCTGCAAAGCTTCGTATACCATTTGATGCTGCTGAACGCGGGACTTGCCGCGAAAACTTTCTGATACGACCTCGGCCGCATAGTGATCTCCGTCTCCGGCCAGATCGCGAATGGTAACATCCGCATCTGGAATGGCTTCCTTGATCATGCGTTCAATTTCGCCTGCGTCCATTGGCATACTCGTTTTCTCCTACTCGGCTGCTTCGGCTACAGGGTTTCCCTCCATATAGGACGGGAACCAGGCTTCGTGAAGCGCTGTCATTTCTGCAACTGATAGTGCCACGGATTTGCCAATGGTCAAAGAATCACCTGAAACTGTCCCCAGCCGGTTGAAAAACACGCCTGAACCTTCAGCGTTAGCAGCAAACATATTGGCGTAGGATTCCGGCATGGTGAGAATGTAGCGCGACTGATCTTCTCCAAACAACGCGGCATGCATCTGGTTGCTTTCGATGTCTATGTTCATACCCTTGCCTGCGGCCATGCACATTTCGGCCAGCGCAACTGCCAGGCCGCCATCAGAAACATCGTGACATGCCGAGATTTCGCCGGAACCAATGGCAACACGCACAAATTCCCCGCGCATTTTTTCAGTCAGCAAATCCACAGCCGGGGCGGGGCCTTTTTCGAGGCCCAGAATTTCACGCATGTAAAGGGATTGGCCGAGGTGATCGGCTTCCTGTCCGATCAGGAATACCGCATCGCCATCCTGCATACCGCCGATCCGGGCCATGCAGGATGTGTCCTCAATCAACCCGACAGCGCCGATGGTTGGTGTGGGCAATATCGCCTGTCCGTTGGTCTCGTTATACAGCGACACGTTGCCGGATACGATTGGCATGGAAAGCGCGCCGACAGCCTCGCCGATACCCTTGATGGCAAAGACGAATTGCCCCATTATTTCAGGACGTTCCGGGTTGCCGAAATTGAGATTGTCTGTTGTGGCCAAGGGTTCCGCACCAACTGCAGACAAGTTCCGAAAACACTCTGCAACAGCCTGTTTTCCACCTTCAAACGGGTCAGCTTCGCAGTAGCGTGGTGTAACATCGCTGGTAAAGGCAAGTGCCCTGCCGGTCGGTTCGCCGTTTTCGTCAACCAGACGGATCACACCGGCATCGCCGCCGGGGATCTGTAAGGAATTCGACTGGATGAGCGTATCATACTGTTCCCAGACCCACCGCCGCGAACATAAATCCGGTGACGCGAGCAGGGTTTTCAGTGCAGCGTTGTAATCGCCGGTATCCTTTATCTCAGCTGCCGACATGGGAGCGGTAGCTTCGGGCTCGATGTAGGGGCGATCATACTCTGGCGCTTCGTCACCCAGTTCCTTGATAGGCAGATTTGCGACTTCCTCGCCCTGATGGAGGATGCGGAAGCGTAAATCATCCGTGGTTTTGCCGACAATGGCAAAATCCAGGCCCCATTTCACGAAAATCGCCTCGGCTTCCTGTTCCTTTTCCGGGTTCAGTACCATCAGCATGCGTTCCTGGCTTTCGGAAAGCATCATTTCGTACGCTGACATCTGTTCTTCACGGATGGGGACGAGGTCAAGGTTGAGTTCAACCCCCAAATCGCCCTTGGCACCCATTTCAACTGCCGAGCAAGTCAGGCCTGCCGCACCCATATCCTGAATGGAAATAACTGCACCGGTAGTCATCAGTTCAAGGCAGGCTTCAAGCAGACACTTCTCGGTAAATGGATCGCCAACCTGGACGGTGGGGCGTTTTTCTTCAATGTCCTCACCAAATTCAGCAGATGCCATCGTCGCACCGCCGACACCATCGCGACCGGTCTTTGCGCCCAGATATACGATGGGAAGACCAACACCCTTTGCTTCAGAGTAAAAAATCCCATCCGTTTTGGCGATGCCGGCTGCAAAAGCGTTCACCAGGATATTGCCATTATAGCGTTCGTGGAAGTTCACTTCTCCGCCAACTGTGGGAACACCAAAGGAGTTCCCATAACCCCCGATACCGGCGACGACACCCGAAACAAGGTGGCGGGTTTTTGGATGATCTGGCGAACCGAAACGGAGAGCGTTCATGGCGGCAACCGGCCTTGCACCCATGGTGAAAACATCGCGCAGAATTCCGCCGACACCAGTCGCTGCACCCTGATAGGGTTCGATGAAGGAGGGGTGGTTGTGGCTCTCCATTTTAAAGACAACTGCCTCGCCTTTGCCAATGTCGACAACACCAGCATTTTCACCCGGCCCCTGAATGACGCGAGGCCCTTCGGTGGGTAACGTTTTCAACCATTTTTTGGAGGACTTGTAAGAACAGTGTTCGTTCCACATGGCCGACCAGATACCAAGTTCTGTATAGGTAGGCTCGCGTCCGGTGAGTTCCAGAATACGCTCGTATTCATCCGGTGTGATGCCGTGATCTGCAATCAATTCCGGTGTTATGGGATAGTTGTTTTCGACAATCATGATTCTGCTTGAGGAGTGGCGGTTGCACCAAGCTTTTAAACTGTTTCGGCCTTCTTTTGAACTGCTGTACTGCCGGTTTCCGTCGATTATCAACCGTTTGCGGGATCACTCATTGCGATCATAGCCCGCAACGCCACTGTCCAGCAGGTTGCGCAGGGTTTGCAGCGCACTTTTGAGGTCATCCAGAGAGACCAGAGCGTTCAGGCCGATGCGCACTCCATGAAAGGTCTGGTCCAGTCTGGCCACCTTGTAATCGTCTTCAGAAGAAATGCTGATGCCATGATCTGCAGCGGCATTTTTGAAGGTACCTGAAAGCCAGGGCTCGGGCAGTTTCAGCCAGATATAGGGGCATTCACCGGCACTGGTCAGCATTTCTGCAGGAAGGATGGATTGGGCTAGAGCGTGTTTGTGTCGAGTAGATTCAGTTTCTTTCCGTGCGCGAATATGATTCTGATTGGGGTGACCTGATTCGGTTCGAAGCCAAGGATTTTCAATGCCCAAGCCCCATCCGATTGAATTGCGTAAACGTGTTGTAGCTCATGTAGAAGAAGGCCACACTCATCGTGGAACGGCTGCCCATTTCAAAGTCTCCGTCAAATTTGTGAATGATATGGTGAAGTTGAAACGTGAAACTGGCTCGCTTGCTCCAAAACATAACCCGGGAAAAACAGGCCATGGCAAGCTTTCACCCTATAAAGACTGGCTTCGAAAACGGGTTGATGAACAAAAGGACATTACAATCCGTAAGCTTTGTGCGGAGCTGAACGAAAAATTCAACCTCAATGTCCATCATTCGCCTGTCTGGCATGTTGTGCGCAGTTTCGGGTTGTCGCATAAAAAAAGACTATTTATGCCAAGGAGCAACACCGCATCGACGTGAAAAAAGACCGCGAACTCTGGAAGACAAGGCGTGTTCCGTTTTTGAATCGGTCGATTGAAAAACTTGTCTTCATTGATGAGACGTCCACAAACACCAAAATGGCCAAGCAAACTGGATGGGCCCCAACAGGAGAGCGCCTCATAGATTTTGTCCCTCATGGCCACTGGAAGAAGCAGACACTTATCGCAGGCCTGCGCAGTCATGGACTGGTTGCGCCCTGGGTTATTGACCGGGCCATGACCAAAGAAATCTTTGAGATTTATGTTGAGACACAGTTGGCGCCAGAACTGGAAAAGAGAGATGTCGTAATCCTTGACCACCTAGCCGCTCACAAGAGCGAAAAAGCCGAGCAGATCTTGCGAGATATCGGCGCATGGTTTTTGTTCCTGCCGAAATATTCCCCAGATCTCAATGCCATTGAAATGGCCTTTTCGAAGCTCAAGGCTCATCTGAGGAAGGCAGGCGCCAGAACCTTCGATGATGTCTGGAAGGCAATCGGAGAGGTCTGCCATATGTTCACGCCAATGGAGTGCCGGAATTTCTTCAGGGCAGTCGGCTGTGAATTCACGTGATGCGAACACGCTCTATATCAAGGCGTTTTCTGTTTTCGCCCCGGACACGGTCCTGAATTTCAAATGCATTGCCTTCCAAAACCAGGCTTGCTGCGAGTTCGCTCATCCAGTAGGAGCCGCTTCCGGTTGCCATCTTGTGTGCCTTGAAGATGCGGCCAGACAATCGGGGAGGGCAGGCTATCCATCCACTTCGTGGTGATACGGAAACACTCTTTGCTATGCCGTCAACGCGGAAACTGAGTTCCGGCACGAGCGTGTTGAAGGAAGGCAGGTGTGCACCGGCAAGAGAGGAGTAGATCGCATCATCGACGATCCACATGTTGTATTTGTGTGCGATGTCTGCAATTTCCCGACGCCGGTCCAGCGGCAGGACAGACAGGGTAGGATTGTGAACATCAGACATCAGGTACAGCAATTTTGGGTGTTGCTGGGCGCATACCGCGCTCCAGCGCTTCCGGGACAATGCCCTGTTCATCAAACTCAACCGGAGTGATACGCCGCCCCATCAGGCTGGCACTGCGCACCGCAGAAGTATAACCCAGCCCCTCGAATGCAATTTTGTCACCCGGACGGGTCATCGAGGCCATAATGGCAATCGCGCCGGCACGAACACCGTTTGTGGGTACAATTTGAATCAATTTCGGGCGTCCAGTCCCCGACCGAAAAGCCATTTACTGCCCGCTGCCAGCCAATTCTCCGGAACGCCCTGAATATAAGTCAGTCATTTTTTCCGGTACACTGGCGGCAATCCTCGAAGCAATAGAAGCTATTTCCTCCGCCTGTCCGACATATTGTGGCTGAACAGAATGAAAGGTCCGTCCGGCCTGAATTGCGATGCTTGGGAAGATTGCCGATCTGGACGTCCATGCCTGCCTGGATTGGCGTTGGAGATTCCTCTATCGCGGGTATTTGCGTATCAAGTATGTAGGTGCCGCGTCCAACCTCGCCTGATACAAGCCCCCGCTCGCGTGCTAAGGAATAGGCCCGGCTAACCGTGCCGACTGTAACCCCGATATCAAAGGCCACATTGCGAA